>NZ_QPIW01000025.1 GCF_003339505.1 Runella aurantiaca | reverse complement strand
CGAAGGCACTCCAAAGACTATGAAAGAACAGTCAGTTCTGCCGAAGCATGGATATTATGGGCTAATTGCCAAATAATTATTAATCGATTCTGATAATAACAATACTTAATTTTTAAACATGCTCTAACTTAATTTTAACAATAATTATATTCATTCATTTATTTTTGGTCAAAATTCAGTCAAAACAAGCAAAAGGAAGGGAAGTTTTTAGCATTATTTTACTATTATTTTGTACTTGAAATTTTTTGCCCCTGTCCATTCCTTTTCCGTATGAAATTCAGCATGAATCTGCTCCTATGGGGCACCCAAATTGACGAAAGCCTTTTCCCGACGCTTGACCTGATTCAGGAGATTGGGTTTGAAGGCGTAGAAGTTCCGATTTTCAACCCCAACCCCGACGCTTGGCATGGCTGGCGCAAAAAACTCGATGAACTCGGCCTTCATCGCGAATGTGACACCTTTTGCGGTCCCAACGAAAACCTCATCAGCGCCGATGCTTCCATCCGCGCCAATGCCCTTACCAACCTCAAAAGAACCGTCGACTGCGGAGCCGTTTTGGGCGCTACGAAGCTCATGGGGCCGTATCACTCGGCATTGGGTGTTTTTACGGGCCAACCCGCCACGGCCGACGAATGGAAATGGGGCGTTGAAGGTATTCACCAACTGGCCGAATACGCCCAAAATCAAGGCATTTTGCTCGGATTGGAGTACTTAAACCGGTTTGAGTTATACCTCACAAGCTGCGGCGACGAACTCATTCATTTTGTAGACGACGTCAATCATCCCAACTGCAAAATCATGTTTGATACCTTTCACGCCAATATTGAGGAAAAAAACATCGGCGACTGTATCCGTAACATGGGCGACCGCATTGCGTTTATTCAACTTTCCGAAAACGACCGCAGTACCCCGGGCAAAGGCAATGTTGACTGGGCGGGAGCGTTTCAGGCCATCAAAGACATCAATTACGACGGTTGGCTAAGCATTGAAGCTTTTAGTCAGAAGCTTCCCGCAGCTAATATTTGGCGAAAAATGTTTGACTCCGAAGAGCAACTAATGCGCGACGGACTGGCATTTATCCGCAATTCATGCAACCGCATAGGCATATAGAACACATTTTCTGATAAAAATCAAACCATATCATGTCTAAAAAAATCAACATCGCCATCGTAGGACTCGGTTTTGGAGCCGAATTTATCCCCATCTATCAGCGTCACCCAAACGCCAATATGTACGCCATTTGTCAGCGGAATGTTGAGAAACTCAACGCCATCGGTGACGCTTTCAACATTGAGGTACGCTACTCCAATTACGATGAATTATTAAAAGACCCCAATATTGACGCCGTTCACATCAACTCTCCCATCCCCAACCACGCCGAGCAAACCTTAAAGGCATTGCGCGCGGGAAAACACGTGGCCTGTACCGTTCCGATGGCTACCTCGGTAGAAGATTGCATGGAAATTGTAAAAACCTGCAAAGAAACGGGCAAAAAATACATGATGATGGAAACAGTAGTGTACGCCCGTGAGTTTTTGTTTGTGAAAGAGTTGTATGAAAAAGGCGAACTTGGCAAAGTGCAGTTTTTGAAAGCATCTCACCAGCAAGACATGGACGGCTGGCCTGACTACTGGCCCGGCTTGCCTCCTATGCACTACGCCACGCACTGCGTAGGTCCGGTAGCGGGCTTGCTACGGTTGGAAGCAGAATATGTTTCATGTTTCGGTTCGGGCACAATTCGCGAAGAATTGGCTAAAATCCACAACTCACCGTTTGCCGTGGAATCAGCCCATATCAAGTTCAAAGACAGCGATTTGAGCGCGTATGTGTACCGTTCGTTGTTTGACGTAGCTCGCCAATACCGCGAAAGCTTTGAGGTTTACGGCTCTAAAAAATCATTTGAATGGCCGCTCATCGAAGGCGAAGAAGCTGTGATTCATACTGCCAAAAAAGAAGAGCACGAGATTCCAGAACGCGTAGCTACGCCCGATTATGCTCATTTGTTACCCGAAGAAATTCAGGCATTTACCACGAGAGGCGTGTATGACATTGACGAAAACACCCACCTTTCGTTTACCCAAGGAGCAGGGCACGGCGGCTCACACCCGCACTTGGTCCATGAATTTTTGACAGCTTTGGTCGAAGACCGTGCACCATTCCCCAACGCGGCCCAATCGGCCAACTGGACGTCGGTCGGTATTTTGGCGCACGAATCGGCCATGCAGGGTGGCAAGATTATGTATTTGCCTGATTTTAATGCGTAACTTCGAAATCATCTGAATGAACCATACAATGAAACGTCTCCTACCCATTGTTTTACTCGCGATTTTGACGTGGCAATGCGCTACGCAAAAACCCGCACAAACAGCCCAATCCAACCAACCCGTGACTCCACGACGGTTGGAAATTCTGTTTCTGGGCGACAATGGCCACCACCGCCCCATCGAGCGGGTGCCCGCCATCATGTCTGCGCTGGGAAGCAAGGGCATCAACTTTACCTATTCTGACCAATTGGAAGACCTCAATCCGACCAATCTGGCCAAGTATGACGGTGTGTTGCTTTATGCCAACTGGGATACCATCAGCAAACCTCAAGAGCGTGCATTGGTAGATTACATTGCCAGTGGCAAAGGGTTCATTCCGGTTCACTGCGCATCGTATTGTTTCCGCAATTCGGATGAATTGGTCAAAATCATGGGTGGCCAATTCTGGCGGCACACGTGGGATACCATTCGTCCGGTTTGGACCAATCCCAACCACCCCGCCATCATGGGCGTGAAGCAGTTCAAAACACTGGACGAAACGTATCTGCACAGCAAACTCCAACCCGACAATCTGGTATTGACTGAGCGCGAGATTCAGCCCGACCAGTACAAAGATAAGCCCAACGCCAAAACGGAGCCGTACACGTGGGTACGTACCCACGGCAAAGGCCGTATTTTCTACACGGCTTATGGTCACGACGACCGTACGTGGAGTCAGCCCGAGTTTATGAAAATGCTCGAAAAAGGAATTCGTTGGGCCGTGGGTGACCAAGCCGTCAAAAACCTAGATGCGCTCGACCCGCTACCTTTTACGTACAAAGAAGCCAAACTTCCCAACTACGAAAAACGCACTGGCCCACAATTGCAGCAAAATGCCGTCACGCCTGAGCAATCTATGAAACACATTCAGGTACCCGCCGATTTTACCTTGGAGTTGTTTGCAGCAGAGCCTAACGTAATGCACCCCATTGCCATGAGCTGGGACGAGCGCGGTCGTTTATATGTCTTGATTACCAAAGATTATCCCAACGAGCGTAAAGATACAGGTGGCACTGATTATATCCTGATTTGCGAAGACACTGACAAAGACGGTAAAGCTGATAAGTTTACACGTTTTGCTGAAGGATTAAGCATTCCAACGGGCATGGTATTTGCCAATGGCGGGCTCATCGTCAGCCAAGCACCTCACATGATTTTCCTGAAAGATACCAACGGTGACGACAAAGCGGACGAAAAGAAAATCCTTTTCTCTGGCTTTGGTACGGGCGACACCCACGCGGGTCCAAGTAACTTACACTATGGTTTTGACAACTGGATTTGGGGCTCAGTAGGCTATTCTGGATTCGAAGGAAAACTCAAAGACAACACCGACAGTCTGAAATTCGGACAGGCATTTTTCCGTTTCAAACCCGATGGGTCTAAAATGGAATGGATGACAAGTACATCCAACAACACGTGGGGAATGGCTTTCAACGAAGCTGGCGATGTGTTTGGCTCAACGGCCAACAACTCACACGGCTGGTACATGGCCATCCCGCACCGTTATTTTACGGGCAATACAGGCATGGGCCGCGACAACGGTAGCCGAGGTACCGATACCCACAAAGACATGAAGCCTATCACCCCACGGATTCGTCAAGTAGACGTTTTTGGGGGCTTTACCGCCGCTGCAGGACATAATTTTTATACCGCACGGGCCTTCCCTAAGAAATACTGGAACCAAATTGCCTTCGTCGCTGAGCCTACTGGTCACGTACTGCACCAAAACGAAATGGTAAAAAAAGGTACTGATTACGAAGACAAGGAAGCCTTCAACCTGATGGCTGGTGCTGATGAATGGTTTTCTCCCGTTTTTGCTGAAGTTGGACCCGACGGGGCCGTTTGGGTGGCCGACTGGTACAGCTTTATTATCCAACACAACCCTACTCCACAGGGCTTTGGCAACGGTAAAGGAAATGCTTACGACACCGATCTGCGCGATTATACCCACGGACGTATTTACCGAGTAGGCTACAAGCAGGCGCCTGCCTATACCCCGATTTCATTGAGCAAAGACCGCCCAGCAGAATTGGTGGCGGCCCTGAAAAACGCTAATATGTTTTGGCGAAATCACGCCCAACGTATGTTGGTGGAAAGAGGTAACAAAGACGTTGTACCACAACTGATTGCATTGGTCAATGACTCATCCGTTGACGAAATTGGCCTGAACCCTGCCGCAATTCATGCTCTTTGGGCGCTAGAAGGCTTGGGAGCTATGAATGATGAAAGTGTTTTGAAAGCCGTTACTTCTGCTTTAAAACACCCAAGCGCCGCTGTTCGTAAAAATGCGCTGCAAGTTTTGCCTCCAACGGCGGCAACCGCGCAGGCGCTGTTGGCCAATAATACCCTGAACGACAAAGAGCCTCTAGTGGTGCTGAATTCACTTTTGAAGTTTAGCGAAACGCCACTAACTCCCGAAGCTGAAAAGACCATTTTGGCTCGTTTCGAAAGCTCAAATGAAGCCGATGACCGTTGGCTTCCAGATGCATTCTCGATTATCCTGAATGCCCACGGCGGGAAATTAATGAAAGCCTATTTGGCCAAACGTACCGTTGGACTGAAAGCAGAGGTCGGACCGTCGCACGGCAAGGCATCAGCCCCCATGACCCATGACCACAGCGCCATGCACGGCCCCAATGCCGCCTCATCGCAAACATCAACGGCCAATCATGCACATACTGCTGCCACCAAGCCTGACTTTGCGATTACCAACATTACTACCACACCCGCTCAGCCTTTTGTTCGAGAGTATGCCGCTATCGCGATTGAAATAACCAACAAGGGAACTGCCATTCCGAAAGAAACAGTGCCCGTGGTAAAAGTTCAAATCGAAGGCTTAGGACTCAAAATCAATTTGGTAAGTTATCAATTGAAAAATGGTATCGGCGCGGGTGAAACCATTCAATTGGTTGAAAGTAACAACGGCCCTTGGGTTGGACGGATGGGATTTACGGCCGAACAAGCTGGTAAATTGCGCATCAGCGCCAGCATCGACCCCGACAACCTGATTTCTGAAGAAGATGACGTTAAGAACAACTCGTTTGCCAAAACCTTTGAAGTAAAACGCCCCGCCAAACTTTCTGACTTTGCGTTGGAGCGCGCCGCCCGGAGCTATGCTTCCTCTACGGTAAGCCCAGATTCGGTTATTGCGTTGATTGTCAAAGCCAATACGCTCGACAGCGAAGCTCGTTATGCGGTGTTGAAAGGAATCGTAAATGGTTGGAATCCACGTCGTAAAGTGACAACCAACGATGCCAACAAAATGCTGCTGGTTAGCACCAAAGAAACCATTTCGGAAGATTTGAAAGCCAAATTCACCGGAATTGTAGAGTCTTTTGGGGCAAATGCCTTGGTTCCGGTTGACCCGAACTTGCAGGTTATCAAAATCAAATCCATCAAGGAAGCGATGAAGTTTGATATCAAAGAATTTACAGTCATTGCGGGCAAACCCGTTGAGTTGGTTTTTGAAAACCCCGATGCTATGCAGCACAACTTGGTGATTATCAAGCCTAAATCAACGGATATTGTAGGAAATGCCGCCGACAAGATGATTACGCAAAAAGATGCGGCCGAGAAAAACTACGTTCCCAATCTGCCACAAGTAATCGCGTTCACGCCGTTGGTCAACCCTGACCAAACCTATCGCCTTACCTTCACGGCACCCACTGAACCAGGCAATTACCCTTACATCTGTACGTTCCCTGGCCACTGGCGCCTGATGAGCGGGGTGATGAAAGTGGTGAAAGAGGAAGTGAAGACAAGCGCTAAATAAAAAATGAAGCCTGCCCAAAACGGCAGGCTTCATTTTTTATAGATTTACTAAAATTGCGTATTACCGTTTGATGAAAAAAATGTATAATTTTGAGTAAAACAAACATACATTATTATGTTAACAGCAGTTCGGGGTATTTATGAAAACGGGCAGGTAATACTAGACGAACCACTACCTACACAACATGCCAAAGTAATTGTGACTATTATTGAAGAAATTGATGATAAGCCTCTTTTAAAAAAACGTCCATTCGGTACAATGAAAGGTACTATTTGGATGGCAGATGATTTTAATGAACCGCTTGACGACTTAAAAGAATATATGTAGTGGGTTTTTTATTAGATACTCACGTTCTTCTTTGGATGCTGGAGAATGACTCCCGCCTATCTTTGACTGCCCAAAACATACTTTCTGACATTTCAATTGATTGCTTCGCCAGCGTCATTTCTTTGTTTGAAATGGCAATTAAGAAAAAAACAGGCAAACTTTCTCTTTCCAAGGACATTGAGGAATATGCAAAAGAGCTTAAAAGGATTGGTATAGTTATGTTGCCCATAACAACAAGTCACTTAGATGCCTACGAACACATTCCCCTAATCCAAGACCATAGAGACCCTTTTGACAGATTACTCATCGCCACTGCACAGCATGAAAGACTGGCCATTATTACCGTAGATGAAAAATTCAGTCTTTATAGCAATCAAGTGACTATCATTTGGTAGACTTCAATAGCTCTACACTTTTATAATGATTCCTTTTTTATACATCACGTACAGAATCACAAACCAAATCGTGATAAACGTAAGCGCTCCTGCCAAGGAGGCGTTGTAAGGGTTGTTGAACCAAACGCTTATCAGATTTTTCTGCATCCAAACCTGCGAACCTAGGGGCCCTTCTGGTGTATTGATTTTAAAAAGCGGTAAGGTACGAGGAATAACCCCTGACAGAAAAAAGACCGTAATGGCATTGACGCCAAAGGCCACGAAAGGAGTCGTCCAGCGGCGATACCCCTGCACATCAATCAACCAATAGCAGATTGCTAAAGCGACCATGGCCCAGCCCCCTGCATAAAGCACAAAAGAACTCGTCCAGAGAGATTTATTAATGGGGAAAAACTCGTTCCAAATCAGCCCGCCAATGATGAGCGCATTGCCCGAAAGAAATAGCCACGCCATTTTTTCGGCATCGGTTCGTTGGCTTCGCAACCATTGCCCCGTCAACACACCCAACATGCCAGTGCCAATGGCGGGGAGGGTGCTGAAAATCCCCTCGGGGTCCCATACTTTTGCCGACCGCCACAAATGCGCAGTGGTCAGCAGATTGCGGTCTACCCACGCGCCCAAGTTGGTGGTAGGCTCCAAATTGGCGTATCCTATCCCCGGCACGGGCACCAACGTCATCAATAACCAGTAGGCGGTAAGCAGTATAACAGTGGTAATAATTTGCGTGTTGCGAGAGGTTTTGATAAAAATCAACGAGCAAACCAAATACACAAGGGCAATCCTCTGCAAAACGCCGGGGATACGAACGTTGGCAAAATCAAACTTTGGATACAAATTCAGGAACAGCCCCAAGCCAAATAAAATCGCACTGCGCTTGATGATTTTAGGGATAGATGGCGTGGTCTTGGCCATGGCGAAGGAAATAGACACCCCCACAATAAACAGAAAAAAAGGAAAAATGAGATCGGTGGGCGTGCATCCGTGCCAATGAGCGTGGAGTAAAGGCGCATAGACGTGCTCCCAATCGCCGGGGTTATTGACCAAAATCATGGCCGCGACGGTCATGCCACGAAATACGTCCAAAGAAAGTAAGCGGTTTTGCATAGCTTGATGACTGAGTGGGTTTACTATGCAAGTTAAGCAAAATTATCAGTTGAGATTGCCGCCGGGCTTTAAGCCACTGGGCACGCGTTGGGGCACCGAACGGTCAAATTGGTCGTCATTGAGGGTATTCAGAAATTCTACAATCAACGAAATGTCTTTGAAATCCACTTTGAGATTTTCAACAATCGGGTCGAGTTGCTCTTTTTTTACCTTCGGATTACGGATTTTATCCCCCGCCAAATCTTCGTAAAATTCGAGCACGTGTTCCAGCGTCTTGAGCGTACCGCTGTGCATATACGGTGCCGTATAGCGCAAATTTCGCAAGCTTGGCGTCCTGAATTTGTATTGATTGTCCACTCCAGCATCCGACTGTGGTAGCTTTTCGTTATCAGCCACGCCCAAAGCGTGCAATTGATAATCCGAAAGCATCGGGCCATTGTGACACTTGGCACATCCCGATTTCAGAAATGCCTGCATTCCGTCCACTTCATTGATAGAAAGCGCATTTTTATCGCCCCGCAGATATTGGTCAAAACGAGAATTTCCACCCACCAGCGTACGCTCGTAAGCGGCAATGGCTTTGGCCATATTTTCTACCGTGATGGGTGATTCCATCGGAAAAGCCGCCCGAAAAAGGGCTCGGTATTCTTTGTTTTTTCTCAATCGGTTCACAACACTGTCAAGCGCTACTTCTACGGCATACTGATGCCCACGCATTTCTTCCAAGGCTTTGATAGGCTCCAATGCTTGATTTTCAAGGCTTTTGACCCGTACATCCCAAAACATGGGCGCGTTGGAGGGATTAGTGGCGGTAGTGAGCGTAACCCCGTTAAAGGCCGCATTCAGAATGGTTTGAGAATTTCGTTTGACGAAAGGAATATCATTTGGAACATTAAACGTCCGCTTACTGCCCATACCGCGCCCATTTGCCCCAATGGAAAGTTCAAGACTTTCGGCAAACCCAAACTCAGGATGGTGACAGGTAGCACAGGCAACGTCTCTATGGCCCGATAAAATGGGATCAAAAAACAGCAGACGCCCAAGGGCAACTTTCTCGTCTGAAGGAGCATTATCGGCGGGAAAAGGCACTTCGGTGGGCAAGGCAGCCAATTTGCTTATATCGTCTTGCTCCACCATTTTCTTTTGAGTCTGTTCTTCTCCACAGCCCCACACCGTCACCGTCATCCATAAAGCCACTGCCGTCAATGGACGCAAAGCCCGTTTATTCATACATTTATACCTGATTTTGGAAGGCAAGAGTACAAAGATGCTGAATATCAGGCAATGACTTGTGTCACTCTACCTTGTAGGTTACAAAAATAATCTTTTTCCCATCTGGCGACCAGCATGGCACATTCAGCGTGCCTTGTCCACCCACAAAAGTCTCCGTTAGGTCTTTGACCTGTTTTGTTTTAAGGTTCAACAAACGCAATTTTACTTCTTTTCCCAACGGATGTGTTCCTTTTTGGTCTTCCAAATAAGACATATACACTAGCCATTTACCATCAGGGCTTGGGTGCGCAAACCAGTTATCAAATTCATCGTCGGTGAGTCGTTCTTGGTCAGTTCCGTCGGGCTTCATCCGAAAGAGTTGCATTCGGCCCGTGCGATTGGAGTTAAAATAAATAAACTTGGAATCATGCCCGTATTCGGGGCCCTCGTCCAATCCAGTGGTGCTGGTCAGCCGAATTTCATCGCCTCCCGCCGTGGGTAGTTTATAAATATCCCATTCGCCATTGCGCTGGGCCGAGTACAGTATATTTTTCCCCGAACGGCTCACGCTGTGCCAAAAAGAAGGGGCTTTTTCGGTCAATAAAAGGGGTGTTCCACCTTCGATAGGAACTTTAAAAATGCGGGAGTTATTGTTGATACCCGCCCGAACGTCGTTGTAACTAAAGAAAATACTTTTGCCGTCGTAGCTAATGCCGTGCGCGTTGTTGCAACGGTTGGCAAAGTCAGTATCAACCACCCCCAGCGACTCACCTTTTAGGGATATTTTTTCCAGCAAACCTTTACTGTTAATGATAAAATACTTCCCATCCCGCGACCAATTGGGCGATTCCAACAGGTAACCAGCGGTCAAAATTACCTGTCTTTTGCCACTCCTAACCTCCATTACCTCGACGTTACTTTTTATTTTTCCAGTAACGGGCGCTTGAGAAAAAGCGAGTTGCACACTTAAAAGGCTTATTAAAACAATGTATTTTTTCATAGAGGGCGATATTAAACAGCGTATATCCCGAACAGTAGCATAAACTTTGCCAAAAGCAAAAAAACTCAGATTTTAGCTCATCATTAACCACAAAAAATGAGAGAATTTAAGTAATCAAATCTACTTAAACTCTCTCATTTTTTATACTCTTCGGGCTTTAATTAAAGCATAGAAAGGATTTTCTCCGCAAACATCCCTTTTTCCCTTATGTGGTCTCTGCCGTATCCCATTTGCAGTCGTATTTCAAAGATACCAATCCAGTTTCATACACTTTTGAATCGGTCAGTGTCAGCCATCTTCGTTCTTTTAAACTACTAAAAAGTGGCTTTCCCGCCCCCAAAATAATGGGGTGAATCGACAGCCAAATCTCATCTACCAGACCAAGATTCATGAGAGTATTAGTGAGTTCTGCACCTCCAAAAAGCCAAATATCCTTGCCTTTTTGGTTTTTGATGGCTTTAACTCTCGCTTCAATATCTCCGCTGATGAGTGTTTTTTTGGGGCTTATATCGGCCTCGGTGAGGGTTGTGGAAAAAATATATTCTCTCATTTTGGGAAGCCAGCTCTCCTGCCCATCCCCTGCCAAGGCCATTTCGTAGGTTTTGCGGCCTACAAAAATACTATCTATCCGCGTAAAAAACTCATTTAATCCAT
Source organism: Runella aurantiaca (assembly GCF_003339505.1). GTDB lineage: Bacteria > Bacteroidota > Bacteroidia > Cytophagales > Spirosomataceae > Runella > Runella aurantiaca. The sequence continues at coordinate 94,717 of NZ_QPIW01000025.1, read as the reverse complement.
AATCCTGATCGGTAAAGCACCAGTCGTATTCGCCATTGGGGCCTTCAATGTAGCCGTCTAAGCTTACAGCCAGGCCTAAAACAATTTTTCTCATAATTATCGGATTGTTTCTACTTACCTTTTTCGCTTTGGTTTTTCCGCAATGATATTGTTGTACGCAGTTTCGATGGCTTCGATAAAAGCACTCTTCTTGACTCGGTTGAGGTCAACGTGCGTCCAACCGTATACTCCCCATTTGTTGGGGACGGGATAAAATGACGTATCTTCGCAGTAAATCACCTGTTGTTCAGGCGTTAGTTTCAAGGTTACCCACTTGTTTTCGATGTTGAATGTCGCAAAAATTTTGCCGTTGATTTTGTAAGCAGGTTTATCAAAGTGAGGTACCTCCACTGCGTTGGGCATTGAAGATAAAATCTCATGGGCTTGTTCTAAATCAACCATAGCATAAAAAAACAATAAGCTGTCAAAAGGAATGGGGAGCAACGAAATTACTTCATAGGTCGAGATTTACTTCTCTAAGTCGCGAAAATACCGCAAGGTCTCGCCATAATTCAACCCCATCATCATGCCCTTGATCATCATCGAAATGCGCTTGGTTTTGGTTTCTATCGTCTTGGCCGATTCAATCCATTTGCTGTAATAATTTTGGTGACTGGTAGGCAAACTATTGAAATACGTCAATGCTTTGGGTTCATCTTCCAAACACGCTAGCAAGTCGTCGGACTGTGGCAACGGGTCGGTATCTATTTCAAGCTCGACCTCAATGGTTGCGCCTTCTTTTTTTCGGATGCCGCGCCGCATGTCGGCATTGACAGGAATGATAAAACCGCCCTCGCCCATGGGCAAAAGAGCCACGAGTTTGATAGAATACCCATCTAACCTACCCTTTACCCGGTACGACGTTCTAACGCCAGGATTGAGTTCTTTGGCAATATGGGATGGAATCTCAAAATAAGTCCAGCCCGTTTTTTCGCCTTTTTTATCAAATTTTAGCAGCAATGCTTTGAAAGAAACCATTCGTTTTCAGCAGTTGTCGGCGGCCAATTTAACCCTTATTCGGATTATTATCGATGCAGACTTTATTTTTCCACCAACTTTTGCATTTCTGCCAAAAGAGCCTGCCAGTTACTTTCAGAGTGGGCAAGGGCCTCATCGTCTTTCAGATTGTCCTGCGTAATTGTCAATCGTGTTCCACCCTCGGCGGCTTCCAAGATGTATTCAATGTTGGCGTAATTTTCAGGAACATCATCCGTGCCACTGAATGAACTCCAATAGTTGTACGACAGATAACGCTCAGGTTCAAAGGCCAATACCGTTCCTTTGTCTTCGTAGGCCACACCATCCCACTCGCCGGTAAAGCGGACGGGCCCACCCACTTTCCAATCGGTAATCAAAGTAGTACCAAAAAAATATTCCTTTACAACGGCAGGATTTGTAAGGGCATCCCAAACGGCAGTAGCTGGGGCATGAAGGAGTATTGATGTTTTCAGGGCTAATTTTGTGTTCATAAAAGTGCTGTTTTTTTGTTTTGGTAGCAAAGAAAACACCCTCCACTGACAACCCTATGTCAGTACCATTCGCATTTCTTGCTGTTTTATATAATCGTTGAGGTGTTGATGGTCGGCTTTACGAAAAGGTTTATACGTATTCTGTAATTTCAAGATGCGGGCCACTTTAAAGTCACGGTATTCATTTCGCAGCCAACACCACCCAATTACGTGCCACGCCATAGAATAAAAAATCATCCCAATCGGTTCGATTTCACGCAGACTTCCCTCTTGACCAGCATTTTGGTAGTGTAGCTGTAAAATGGTCTGATTCGTAATTGATGTTTGAATTTCGGCCAAGTATTCAAAATTATGATTGGGGCAAGACGCACTCGTCACCACCTTATCTTCCAGATGTTCAACGTGTTCTTTCTGCTGATGTTTAAGCACGGCCTTCACTTTATTGAGCGCCGAATGATAATGACGGCGGATAGACTTATCGGTAAAACGCTCCACAATCGACTCCACCAACACCAGCGCATTGGCTTCTTCGGTGCTAAACATAACGGGGGGCAAGAAATAGCCCTGCATAACATAATATCCCTTGTTTGACTCAAACCCAATCGGAATCCCAATTTCATCCAATGCCTTTAAATCACGGTAAACGGTACGAACACTCATACCAAAGCGCTCAGACAATACCTCGGCAGTGGTATATTTTCGAGATTGCAGCGTAATGGCAATGGCTAATAAACGATCAATGCGGTTCATGGAATAACAGAAAAATGATAAACAGAAAAACGCAAAATGTAAAACTATTGGCTCGCGGCTTCAAATCGGTTAGCGTAGCGGCAATGAACAACAGAAAAATGTAAAACGAATAACCGCAAAATGTAAAAGTATATGCCCACCGCTTACATTCAGTTGAGGCGCATGGGGGTCGAATGATTTATTTTTAAAATTAGAAAAAAAAATCTTCTTAGCTGTCCAGTTTTGATTGAGTCGTTCGTCATTCGTACAAATTCAATAAATTCGTTCACAAAAAACACAACTTACCATGAACAAGTACATGCTCGCCTTCTGGAATGCCATTCCTTCTGAAGAGTCTTTTGCCCAATTGTCGCCCGAAGCGATTCAGGTCGAAATCGAAAAATGGAATAATTGGATTGGAGGAATTGCGGCCCAAGGCAAAATGGTCGCCACTGAAGCACTGCACAATACGGGAAAAACGGTCTCTGGCTCCGCCAACATTGTTACAGACGGTCCTTTTACGGAAGGCAAGGAAATCATCGGCGGCTTTATGATTCTCACGGCCGACAGCCTAGAAGAAGCCGTAGAATTATCCAAAGGCTGCCCTATTTATGATTCGGAGGGCCGGGTAGAGGTACGTCAAATTCAGTTCTTTAATTAATCTTCAGGATGACGGAAGTCAATCGGATGGCGGAGCATCTTTTTCGGCATGAGTCGGGAAAGATGCTCGCTGTACTCACGCGGGTATTTGGTTTTTCCAACTACGACACCGCCCGCGATGTGGTTCAGGATACTTTATTGGCCGCTCTGGAACAGTGGAAACTGAACGGCATCCCCGAAAACCCAGCGGGATGGCTCTATACTTCGGCCAAAAACCGAGTGCTCGACCAGCTCCGCAGGGAGAAAAAAATGGCCGAAATAAGCCCCGACATTGCCTACGAATTCCAATCAGAACAGCAAATGCAGCAGCACATTGACCAATTGTTTCTGGAACATGAAATGGAAGACAGCCAGCTCCGGATGATGTTTGCGTGCTGCCACCCAAGTTTACCTCCCGAAGCCCAAATAACGCTTATTCTACGAACACTCTGCGGGCTAAGCATTACCGAAATCGCCAACGCTTTTTTATCCAACGACGAAAACATTACCAAACGCCTCTACCGGGCCAAAGACAAAATCCGCAGCACGCCCATTGAGTTGGAAGTGCCCTACGGCAATGAACTTCCAACGCGACTAGATACGGTTTTAAAGGCCATTTATCTGCTTTTCAACGAGGGTTATAATTCGCAGCACCCCGACTGGCTTATCAGGCAAGACCTGTGCGAAGAAGCCCTCCGACTAGGCACACTATTGAGTCAGCATCGGTATACCGCCCTCCCAAAAACCGCCGCGCTGCTATCGTTGATGTATTTTCAAGCATCAAGGTTTGATGCCCGACAGGATGAAGAAGGAAATATTATTCTGTTAGCCAATCAAGACCGCCAAAAATGGAATCGGGTGCGGATAGACGCAGGAATTGCCTTTTTAAATAGAGCCTCTCAAGGACCCGACATCAGCAGCTACCACCTCGAAGCCGCCATTGCCGCTTATCACGCCAGGGCCGAGCGTTTTGAAAGCACTAACTGGCAGGCCATTATGTATCTTTATCGGCTGTTGGAACAAATCAATCCGTGCGTAATGGTACAATTCAACAAAGCCATTGCCACGGGGTTCGCAGAAGGGCCACAACGAGGCACGGAGGCTTTACTGAACATAAAAGGGCTTGAAAACAATGCTTATTATCACACCGCACTGGGCGATTTTTTTGCGCAATTAAAAGACCCTAATAACGCAAAAACACACTATGAAACCGCCATTCAGTTGACAAAGTCAAAGGCAGAATGGCAGTTGATATGGAAGAAAATAGAGATGCTCTAATTGAGACTTTCTGAGCATAATCAAAATCTCGGCACCACCAGCACGCCAATTATTCATATACTGCTTCCTATAAAACCTACCGAAAACAAGCCCGACGTTGTACAACGACTGAACGGGCGGTTGTTCCGTTACAGCTCCTTCAAATGACGTTTCATCAGGGACGCTATTGAAAATCACCCTTCCCATTGCTCAATTTTGTATCGTCAATCGGCCAAACAAAGGCCCCTTGGCGCAATGCAGCCATAAAACATACCGCAAAAACCCTCCGTTGGAAACGCCGCCGTTTGCCGCTGCACTGCTATAATTCAGCCATTTTTTCGAACAATTTAAAGTCATGAAAACCATTTTTCGTTTCATTTTTATCGGTTTGGCCGTGGTGGTCACGGGCGTTAGTCTTGTTCTGGTTTATGTTAAATTTGGGTTACCCGATGTAGGTACCGCTCCCGAATTAAAAATCAATACTACCGCCGCCCAGATTGAACGGGGGCGCTACCTAGCCAATCACGTCAGTGTATGTATGGATTGCCACAGCACCCGCGACTGGAACTTTTTTGCAGGCCCACCCAAGGCGGGCACCGAGGGCAAGGGGGGTGAGCGCTTCGGCCCCGAGATGGGATTTCCGGGCACTATTTATTCGCGCAATATCACCCCCGCTGGCGTGGGTCACTGGACAGATGGCGAGTTGTTCCGCGCTATTACATCAGGCGTAACCCGCGATGGCAAAGCCCTGTTTCCATTGATGCCTCACCCTTCTTACGGCCGTATGGATCAGGAGGATATCAAATCCATCATTGCCTACCTCCGCTCTCTCAAGCCCATTTCAAACGAGGTGCCCGATGCAGAATTAGAATTTCCAATGAATTTTATTGTTAATACCATTCCGCAAAAACCCAATTTTCAAACTCGCCCCGACACAACCGACCAGATAGCCTATGGCCGTTACATGGTCAATGCCGCTGGCTGTGCCGATTGCCACACCAAAAGAGAAAAAGGAGAACACGTAGCAGGAATGGAATTTGCGGGAAGTGCAGAATTTGCCTTACCAGGAGGCATCGTACGTTCGGCCAACCTTACGCCCGATGCCGAAACGGGGCTAGGACGCTGGACCAAAGCCGCCTTTATAGCCCGTTTCAAAGCCCTCGACCCCGCCACCGGCTATAAACCACATCCCGTAAAATCCGGCGACCGGCAAACGATTATGCCTTGGCCAATGTACGCAGGGATGAGCGAGCACGATTTGGGGGCCATTTATACCTATTTACAAACACTTAAACCTATCCCAAACAGGGTGGTAACCTTTACCCCTACCACTTCTGAAAAGGAGACCATTGCATCAAAATAATCAACTAAGAGCAAAACAATCAATTTCTTACAGCCATGAAAAACATTACAAATACACTACTGGGCCTCGCGCTCATCACCCTCTCGGTTTCGTGTACAGAACCCGACCCCGCTCCCACCAATTTGCCAGAACCCACTGGACACGTTACGGCACAGGGCACCCCAGACGGTACGGCCATAACGGCCGCAATAGGGCCCGCAGGAGGGACTATTGAGTCGACCGACAAGCGTATCCGGGTCGAAATCCCTGCGGGTGCATTGACCTCCACTCAGACCATTACCTTACAACCCATTACCAATAAAGCTCCTAACGGCCAAGGACAGGCCTTCCGGCTTACCCCCCACGGATTGCAGTTTGCCAAACCAACCACTATTTCTTTTAAATATACCGATGAAGACCTAAATGGTACTTTTGCCGAAGCATTGGGGATTGCTTACCAAGATGATAAAGGGATTTGGAAAGTACCAAAGGGACTTACGCTCACGAAAGAAACCAAAACCGTGAGCGTCCCAACTACCCACTTCAGCGACTGGGGCTTTTTTGAATCGGTTTCGCTTGAGCCTAGCTATAAAGCTCTTGACCTCGGCGAAAAAACGACTTTGGCCGTTAAACACGTATTAAAAGATATTATTCCTCTTGTACCTCTAACCAGTGAAGATCAAGAACTCGAACTCCTTAACCCCGAATATCTACTTGATGCCCAATACATTGACAAATGGGAATTGAAAGGTGACGGTGACTTGAAAGTAACTAACAGCACCGCCGTTTATCAGGCCCCCAACTACATTCCAGGCCAAAATCCAGTCCGCGTAGAGGTTAGTATTAAGTCAAAAGAAAAGGCAATAGGGCTACTCATCAGCCGTATGTACGTAATGCCAGAAGGTGTTTCTCTTCAAATTGACGGCGGAGATTGGGTAACACTGCCCGGAGGAGCCAATATCAACAGTGCTCACAATGTGATTGAAGGACAATTGGCTGGCACTTATGTGGTGTTGGGCTGGGTCGGCAGCCCTCGCGGTCAGTTTCATTGGACACTCGGCACCAATGTAAGTTTCGTTTATTATACTGGCCTAAAGTCTTACCAAAACCGATATGGTACCGAGCCCTCCCTCAGCGGTGGCACTTTAAACGTAGATGACGCCGGCAATCAATCGTCTTACGTACTCGGGACTTTTACGCTCACACCCGCGGGCTGGTATCAGGCAGACCCTTACAATCCCATGGGTACGGCGCAAATTCGGGGGATGTTCCGCGTAAAAAAAGTGAATTAATTTCATTATCAACGACTTATAACCATGAAATACATACCTATTCTTTGCACAATCCTCTTTTTGGCGGCATTGATGGCCATGAAGCCGCTCGATGCCTTGACCGATACGGGAGTCACTCTCCAAAATGTGCGTCAGGGAGTATTGGACAATTTGGCCGAAGAAAATTACTTTTTATTTAACAGCACATCGGCCATGCGTAAAATCGCCAAAGGGATTCCCCAAAACGCGCAGGCTACGACCGTAAGAGCTTTAGGCAAATGGGTTCGTTCGTATGTTGAGTCTGATAATTTCAAACAGGAATATCGGCAATGGCTCAAACAAAAATACCCCGTTGACGAAACTTACAGCGACGCGGTTGTAGCACAACGCGAACAGGAAGTAGGTGGAATGGATGCGGCTATTAGCCAACAAATGGCGCTGATTCAGCAAACGTATGCGCAACTCGACCCGGCCATGTTGCAAATGAGCATTAAAGCACAACTTTCTCAACAGGAAGCCCAATTGGCTACTCTTGCAGGTGACGAACGCGCCGCAAAAGCCCGCGAGTTGGCGGAACTCAAAAAGATTTTGGCCGCTACAGAAGGGAAACCCGCTGAATTTAAGAAGCAGTTCATTGCTTACCACAGCAAATTGCTGAAACAGGGAAGCGACCAAAGCAAGAGTCAACAACAAAAGGATTTGGCCAACGCCCAAGAGCGCAATGTAGAATACAAAAAACAGACAGCTATTTTGGATGCCCACAGCGATTTTCGGCCGCTGTTGCGGCAACGCCTCAAAAACTTTATTGCCCTCTGCGACGATGTCGATTTCAATGCCCAACTGCGGCCTGCAGGCAGAAAACAGGAATTTATCCAGCCCGCGTACCAACGCAAACCCGCCGAATGGAAGTTTTTGTACCGTCTTGGCAAAACACCCGTGATGGAAGCCCGAGCGTTTGCTCAGGAATGGTTAACCGACTTAAAATAGAAGGAATCCATTAAAAACCACGTACTTTTTATCTTTACAATGTATGCTCAGCAAACAACCCAGTTTTATGAAAATCGCTATCATTGGGGGAGGAATTGCAGGTCTGACAACCGCGATTGCTCTCCGGCAAATTGGAATCAATGTAAGCATTTACGAAGCCAATCAGGAACTTCGCCCCGCAGGAGCAGGTATTGCCTTGGCTGCCAATGCGGTAAAAGCCTTTGAATTGCTCGGTCTCCGCGATAAAATATTGGCGCACGGAAACCCCTTCGAGCTCTTTTCTATCTTAAATAAACAGGGGAAAATCATTACCGAATCCAATCACTTTGCAGCCGTCGAGAAATACAAAGTAATAGGCAGTTTTTCCATCCATCGTTCTGATTTACAAAAGACGCTTTTAGAAGCAATCGAGGATATTCCTCTGTACTTAGGGCATCAATTTCTTACGCTCACCCAAAACAATGAAGGAGTCACCTTGGTGTTTCGTAATGGACATACTGCTACTTTCGATTATGTCTTGGCGGCCGATGGTATTCATTCTGCTGTTCGTCAGCAATTGGTACCAGACACCAAAATAAGATACGCTGGGTACACCTGTTGGCGAGGAGTAACAGACACTGCTCCGTCAGGCCTAAACCCCAAACAAGCCACCGAAACGTGGGCGTCAGAAGGAAGATTCGGCATTGTGCCGCTTCAGGGAGGGCGTATTTACTGGTTTGCCTGCGTCAATGCGCCAACAGGCGATGAACCCCGTTTCCGAAATTTTAGCAAAACTGATTTGTTGCGTCATTTTGGTCAACTGCACGCTCCGGTAGCCCAAATCATTGGCCTTACGCCCGAAAAACGGATTTTGCACAATGATATTATTGATTTAAAACCGCTTCGTCAACTGGCCTACGGCAAGGTATTATTGATAGGCGATGCCGCTCATGCCATGACCCCCAACATGGGGCAAGGTGCATGTCAGGGAATTGAAGATGCGGTGGTACTTCAACGGCTGATTAGGCAATACCCAACCGACTTGTCGGAAGTCTTTCAGAAGTTTGAAGCAGTACGTTTACCTCGAACAACAACCATTGTGAACCGCTCTTTTACACTTGGTAAAATTGCACAGGCGAGTCAGCCCGGGCTTATTGCTTTACGCAATGCACTTTTCAGGCTGATGCCTGCTAGTATGAACAATCGACAGTTAGATTTTATAATGGATATGAATGCCGCCTAAACCGGTACACTCAACCCATTGAGTTATCGGAGAAACATTGGCAAAATCAGAAAACTAAGCCATGAAAAACATTCATTTAAGCCTGTATTTGATGCTGGGGCTACTTATCCTCACACCAAAAAATACACAGGCGCAATCGCTCAGAATCAGTTATTACGGCGAAACCATTACGCATTATGGCCTCAAAACAGCGTATGAATACCCGATTTTCAGTAAAATAAAAGAGCGCAATCAATCGCGTAAAATGCTTTTGATTGCGCCAAGTGCGGCACTTTACCGCCATCCGCGTAACCATTTCGGTATCATCATAGCCCCCGAGTTGATATATAGGCGGATAGGAAAACGAGGTACGCTGCTTGAGGCAGGAATTGCCCCCGCGTACTTTCGTTATTTTTTGGAGGGTTCTACCTACCAAGTGACTGCTAACGGTGAATTGGAACGCGTACGCTATGCTGGAGGAAATGCTTTCTTGCCTACTGTGTTCGTAGGAGTTGGACGAGAGCTTTCTGTTCGCCATAGCATTCCTTTTGCATGGCACACTCGACTGAATATCAGCCAACAACACCCCTATAACACATCCGCTCTTACCCGATTCAGTCTGGAAATAGGGGCTATTTTTCCCTTCAAAAAGCAATGAAAACAATCCATAAGTTATTTACGAACCTCGCAATTATCCTAATTTTGGTTTCCTGCAAAGACCAAGATGTAGAGCCAACGGAGCAAAAAACACTTTTTCTCCGTCATAAAGGAGCCGATATGCCCGTTTGGGTACACGGAAATACCCAATCAAACAAAATTGTGCTGTATTTGCACGGTGGACCGGGCGATTGTGCGATGTGTTATCGGTATTATTTTAAAGAACTGGAAAACGACATGATGGTGGCCTATTGGGACCAACGGGTAGCGGGAGCATCGTCTGGCAAAGTAGATTCGGGAACATTACGCTATGCTCAATTCAGTGAAGATGCTTTTTATGTTGTCAAACTACTCAAACAACAGTACCCCAACGCTCAGATTTATTTGTTAGCGCATAGTTTTGGCGTTGAGCTGGCTTGGCAGTTTTTGACCACAAACAATAATCAGCAAATGATTTCTGGATTAATGGCCGTCAATGGGATGTTTTCTTATTATCGTTGGCTGTACCATGTTCGGGAATGGGCATTGCGTGAGGCAAAAAAGCAAAATAATACCGAAGCTGAACGTGAATTATTGGCTAATCCGGTAACTCCAGAAAACACTACAACCGTTAATTGGGAGCTTATTTATCGGTGGATGTACAAACTGGGCGGTAATCCAGTGTCCCTGTATGACGATAAAAAATACCTGGCAAATTACGCCTTTGCTTCACCCAACACCGCTTTAGCGCAGTTTACTCATTCCAAAGCCTACAGTTATTACGGTGAGGTCGAAAGTCGTCTTTTTGAAAAAGGAGCTTTATTGAAGAATATTCGGATTCCAGTCAAGCTGTTTTGGGGGGTAAAAGACGGGATAGTACCCGTAGAAGTAGGACGTGAAACAAAACAATTGCTGACCAATACTTCTGTATCAACGGTTGAGTTCAGTCAATCATGGCACGAACCTTTTATCACTGAAACTCAAGAATTTAATAATGCCGTGCGGAGTTTTGTGAAATAATCATTTTCAACCATCGCATCGCGGGGCCGATGCGATGGTTGAAAAAAGAAGGTTTACTCAGAATATTCCACTGGCTCCAAAAAGCCCATTTTGCCCGATTGATAATCTTGAAGCGTTTGCATGATTTCGGCTTGGGTATTCATCACAAACGGGCCATAACTTACAATCGGCTCATTGATAGGCTCTCCACCCAAAATCAATAACCGCGCCCCTTTTGTGCCAGTTGACACCGAAATCCATTCTCCTTGCTGACTGAGTTTGGCAATGCGCTTGGCAGCGGCTTTTTCGGTATTGTTCAAAACCACTTCTCCCTGCGCTACATGAATCGCCACGTTGAATCCTTCGGGCAGTTGCAGCTCAAATTGACTTTCACCCAACACAATCACCTCCGCTAAAAGTACTGGCGTATAAGTGAGCGCGGGCCCTTTGATTCCGTTCAATTCGCCCGATATAACCCTTATCTGCGTGTTTTCATTGATTGTAACCGCTGGAATTTGGGCGGAGGTAAGTTCTTGATAACGCGGCTTCTCCATTTTATGCGCTCGCGGTAAATTCACCCACAACTGCACAAAATCCAATATTCCTCCCTGACGTGAGAAGTTGGCCTCGTGTTTTTCTTCGTGAACCAAGCCCGATGCTGCCGACATCCATTGCACATCGCCCGCAAAAATAACACCTTTATTACCTGCCGAATCGCGGTGCTGAAGAGCGCCTTCAAACACTACTGTGACGGTTTCGATACCTCGGTGCGGGTGTTCATCTACTCCTTTCGGAATCCGTGACGGTTTTACCTGCATCGGGCCGTGGTGGTCGAGCATCAGAAAAGGGCTAAAATCTTGAAATCGTTGGGAAGGAATCATGCTTTGTCCCACAAATCCATCGCCCACCTGCTGCGGACGGCCTTCCCATACGTACGAAATGGTTTTGAATGTTTTCATTATGCTTGGTTTAACACCTGATTAATGTGATTGATTTCGTCCTGAAAAACACTGTGCGGGGCGTTGGGATAGATTCGTTCCGTTACGTTAGCCCCTAAATTTTTGAATACTTCGGTACTGTCCTGAACGCGGTGCAAAGGCACGTGCGAATCTACATCTGAACACCCCAAAAAGATGGGCGTTCCTTCAAAATCGCCCGAGTAACGCTCCGTCTTGATGGAATCGCCAATGACGCCACCACTTAAAATAAACACTCCCCCCAACGGCTGAGCATTCCGCGCTGCAAACTCTGCCGTCAAACACGCGCCCTGCGAGAAGCCCAACAAGTAAATCTGCCGCGAATCAAACCCTTGTCGCTTGATATCTTCCACCAATTGGCTCAACACCTGCAACCCTGCCGATAGGCCCGGTTCATTTTGATTTTCGGGTGCCAAAAAACTGTACGGATACCAAGTGTTGCCCGTAGCTTGAGGCGCTGCCAGCGCGGTGTTTTCTACGTCGAGTTCGGCGGCCAAACTCAGAATGCTTTGCGCACTCGCACCCCGTCCATGGGTCATGATGAGTACGCGTTTGGCTTGGGCAAGCGGCTGGCCCGCCCAAACGGTATTTTTTATGTTGTGCATGTTTAACCTCCCCGGCATCGGCCGTCCGACCCTACCCCTCTCCAAATTGGAGAGGGGTAAAGAGTTGTTTAGTGGTTGATATTATATTTTTGATAAACAGCTTCCAGCGAAATTGGTTGCAACAATTGCTCAATTTGCGCACGATTGCGTTCTTGCCAAGGCGGCAATTTGAGGGCTTCACCCAATTTTGCTTTTTCTTCGTCCAATAAAAAGCCAGGAGGCGTAGTGGCTACCTCAAACAGCACCCCACCCGGTTCGCGGAAATAAATGGAATGAAAATACTGACGGTCAAGTACGTGCGTTGGCATAAAACCCGCCGAAAGTACCGCTTCTCGCACTTCCAGTTGAGAATTGTCGGTCGGAGTATCAAAGGCCACGTGGTGTACGGTTCCCGCGCCGTTCATTCCCCAACGGTTGTTGCTGTCCCAAACAATATCCACAAACTGACCTGCGTGACCGCCTTTGGGAGCATAACGACGACGAGCGCCTGCTTCGGCAATAAACTCATAATTGAGTGAATTGGCCAGCAACACTTCCGTGCGTTCGTAGGTGGTTTCCCACAATTCGATATTCCAAAAACCACGAATCGAATACTCCAACGGAATATGACCGTAAGTAAAACCCGGGCGCGTATCCACGTCGTTGGCGACCAATTCCAAGCCTAATCCATCGGGGTCTTCAAAGTAGATAAACACTTCGTTGAACCGTTGCTGAGGATTTTTGTACAAAATGCCGTATTGATCAAAACGTTTGGTCCAGAAGTCGATGGCCGACGTAGGGATGGAGAAAGAAGTGGTAGCCGCCTGTCCTTTGCCGTGGCGTCCTTTTTGGCTGCCTTGTCCAAACGGAAAGAAGGTCAAAATACTGCCTGCATTGCCCGTTTCGTCGCCATAATAAAGGTGGTATACGTCGGGGGCGTCAAAATTGACGGTTTTTTTAACCAGCCTCAATCCGAGTAAACCTACGTAAAAATCCACGTTTTGTTGAGGGTCAGCGGCGATGGCCGTTACGTGGTGTATGCCTGTGATTAAATTGTTCGTTTCCATTGTCTTGGTTGTTATTGCTTAAATAGCGGTTGTTTCTTTCTGTTGGTCAACTTTTTTGTTTTATTGACTCTGCAAAGGTCATGCAATAATATAGGTTGAACAATGGCGAAAAGAAGGAATGCGTTGTCAAAATCATGGAACGCAGAGCGCGGTCACTCAGCTCTGACGAGTGATAGCCATCAGTAGGCCTGTGGCCTTTGTATATTTTAGTGGCCGGAGGCCTTGTAATAATCGTCACTCGGCAGAGTCGAGCGACTGCAAGAGTGTGCTGGCGGATTCTCAAATCTGCCAGTGAGGTTTCTCAAAACCGAATGCCCATTCATTGTCCGTTTCCTAAAAATTTATTCAGGTTATTGGTTTTTACATAACAATTATTTTTATTTACGTAATTAATTACGTAAATTATTTTATTCATGGAATTATATCGAACATTAGGCTACGTAGCCTTGGGAAGTTATATGCGCCGACTGGGTGAAATCAGCCAGCAAGCCTCCGCACAGGTGTATCAGATGTATGGAATGGATTTTGAGGTAAAGTGGTTTCCAGTATTTTTGGCTATAGCACAAAAAGAGGCCGAAACGGTCTCGAAAATCGCCGAATACATCGGGCAGTCGCACGTGGGCGTTAGTTTGATGGTCAAAGAAATGGTAAAAGCAGGCTTTTTGGAAAGTCAGAAAGGATTGATCGACAAGCGCGAAACCACCGTCCGGCTGACCGAAAAAGGGGACCAAATGCACGCCCGCATGAAAGAACTGCTGGAGGATTTGGAAGACACCATGAACGAAGTAAAAAATGAATGTGAAACCGACGTGCTACGCGCCCTGATGGAATACGAGCAGGTGATTTTGCGCAAAAGCCTGCCCGAGCGTATCAAAAGCAGATTGAAAACGCGCGAACGGAACAAGGTCAACATCATTTCTCTGGACCCTCAAAACGAAATCCACCGCGCAGGATTCAAACGCATCAACTACGAATGGATTGAGCGCTACTTCAAGGTCGAACTCCTCGACATGGAATCGCTCGAAAATCCTGACAAATTCTACATCAACAAAGGTGGGCTGGTGTTATTGGCTGAATATCAAGGAAAAATTGTAGGCACTTCGGCGCTCAAACCCATGACCGAAGACAGCATGGAGCTGTCGAAAATGGGCGTCGACAGCAACGCCAAAGGACTGGGAATCGGTGAGTTGCTGGGACAATCCATCATTGACGAAGCCCGAAAAATGGGCTTGAAACGTTTGTATTTAGAAACAAATTCGCGTTTATTGCCCGCGTTAAATCTGTACCAAAAACTGGGTTTTAAAACCGTCAAAGATTTCAGCTCGCCCTATTCCCGGGCCGATGTTGCTATGGAGTTATTTTTGTAAATCCCGCACGGTCTCCATTTTCCGTCCCGTTTACAATTGAATCTCCGGCAATCCAGATTCAATAGCAGCGCGGTTGTGTTCTTTGTCGTTTGGCAGCATGAGGTGGGTGCCCAATTCTTCGACCGTCTCATCGACGTCAAAGCCCGGACCGCTCGTGGCAACTTCAAACAATTGGTGCGAAGGCAAACGGAAATAAATGGAACGAAAATACTTACGGTCTTTGATTTCGGTCACTTCCATGCCCAACTCATCGACCAATCGGTGACGCAGCGCCTGCTGCGCTTCTTCGTTATCAATTTTCCACGCTACGTGGTGCACGGTACCGATGCCGTTTTTGCCGCGTGGGGTGTCGGCGGCGGCCCGGAGCAGTTCTAGGGCGTTTCCTGATTGACCACCTTTTACTTCCAGACGAATCCGGTCGCCGTCTTGCGCCACTTCGGTCATGTTCATTTCGGAGGCCAAAAAGTGCCTTACGGGCTCCCAATCATTCTGCGCTACCCACAATGTGACGTGGTGAATGCCCCGAATGGCCACTTCTTCGTTGACTTCATCGGTGATGAAAGGCGTACGGGTGTCGTTATCGTCGGCAATTAATTCAATTTGAAGTTCGGCAGGGTCACGAAACCACAACACCTGCTGCCCAAAACGAACTGATGAAACCACGGTAATACCAGCATTTTCTAAACGGCTTTTCCAAAAACCCAGCGCCGTCGAAGGAATCGAAAATGTGGTGGAAATAATCATCCCCGTTCCTTCCACACCTTTACGAACCCCCTGATTTTGATACGGAAATGTGGTAAAAATCGTACCGGGCGTGCCTCTCTTATCGCCGTAATACATGTGATATACGGCATTGTTATCAAAATTCACCGTTTTTTTAACCAGCCGAAGGGCTAACAATTTGGTGTAAAAATCGTAATCTGCCTGCGCTTCGTTGACGGTGGCGGTCACGTGGTGAAGTCCTTTGATGAATGGCTTAGTTTCCATGGGGGGTAAAGGTTTTTTTTTGATTGCAAAATTGACGCAAAGAATCACCTCTATCAACGTAAAAACCACGGAAGTTGTTGGCGTTTTTACGGTTCGGCGTTTTCGCGGAACTCACTAAACGCCATTCCTTCGCTTTTTTTGAAGAATTTGCTAAAATGGGCAATGTCATCATAGCCCAATTGGTAGGCAATTTCTTTGGCGTTGAGTTCCGAATAACGCGCCAATCGCTTGGCTTCCAGCGCCAGTCGGTTCTGAATAAATTCTTTGGCCGACGTGCCCGTTTCACTCTTAATGACGTCGTTGAGGTGATTGGCGGTCAGGTGTTGGCGGTCGGCGTATTCATTGACTTTATGGTATTTCCGAAAAAAAAGCTCAACATCATTTTTAAACTGTTTTACAATCTCCGCCTGACGATTGTCCCAGGTTTTGTTCAAGACTTTTTTGTCAGATTTGAAACGTTTGCATTGTAGTAAAAACAACTTTAGCCACGCGCCTACCGCTTCCCATTTTTGAGAGCGTTCCGACCGCGTCTCTTCTGCAATGCCCCTGACCAACGGCAACAATTCATTTATTTCGTCGGGGGTCAGTTCCAACGGAAGCGACTCATCACAGTTGAAAAACAGGTCCATATCGTACAACTGCGAAGGCGAAAAACTGTATTGCTGCAAAAAATCGGGTCGAAAAAGAATAACGTGCCCGCGCGGATTGGGCTCCGTCACCGTCAGGTGGTGGATTTGTTCGGGAGAGACAAAATAAACCGTATTTTCCCGCAACGTATATTCTTTAAAGTCAATCTGGTGGACTCCTTGGGCACGCTCAACCACAATGACGGTGAAGTAATCGTGCCGATGTGGCAAATCGGGGGTTTGAGAGCGTCGTTCCTCCACCTCTAGCATGCTGCGATATGCAAACGGAGTAGGAAGATGCGCCTGCCGAATATGGGTTTCAGGTTTTTGCATGGGGGGATCAAAACAAAAACGGCATGACTTACGCCATGCCGCAGGTATCCATTAAATATCGTCTGAATCGTACACAATGACCTTTTCCCACAAATGCGCGCAGTTTTCCACAAATTTATGGTGAATGGGGTGGTCTTGGTACACATCCTGCTCGGCTTTGGTTTCAAACAGCATCAGCCACGACACCGAATATGAACGGTCAATAACTCCCCGGTGCGTATCGGCTACTTTGCCGATGTGGGCAAGTTTTACACCCTCAAGCTCGGTTAAGGTTTGAAGGCCTGCTACCAATTGGTCGCGGTCGGCGGCGCTGTCGGGATTTTTCAAAAAAAAGAAAACGTGATGTACAAACATGGTTTTGGAAGGGGGTTTTATAATGAGAAGCAATTCTACCCAAAATCTAACCATCTAAAATCACCTAAAAGTTCATCGTCACGCCTATTTCAGCCCAAAATACCACAGTCTATTTTGTACAAAAAAGAGCCGGGGGACAAAATCTCCCGGCTCTCACCCATTCCTAAACCCTTTACCTTATGAAAAATCTACTACACTATTTTTTGATTGGAACCGTGTTTGGTACTTCATTGTATCCACGATTACCGCTCATGTTTTTGCTCTTTGAATAGTCGATGCTTTCCTCTTCGGAGGTGTGCGCAACATCAGACTTGATTTTACTTTCTTCTGGCGTTTTTTCTGGCACAATTGCGTCCGAAAACAGCGCATCGCTTGAGTTTTCTGTATTTCCGGATATCATTTTTGTTTTATCCGCAATTATTATGTCTTCAATCAATGTCTTTTTCATGGCTCTTGTCTTTTCTAACCGCCCGTGTATTTTTCGGCTTCTTCGGCCTTTTTCTTTATCTCTTTATACAACTTGATGTCTACTTTTTCAGGGTCTACGTCGGTTGTTTTTGGCAACGTTTCTTCCTCTTTTTTGCGGATTTCGCCCGTTTTGGGGTTCTTTTCAAAATCCTGAGGTGTGATGAGGCTCTCTGGCATATCGTTCTGTTTTTAGGACTTATTAGCCATTTTTCTTACTAATCTTATCTTGTTCTGCTTGGCGCTTGGCGTCTTTTTTCAAGGTTTGATTGGCCACAATCGCTATCTCAACCCGCTGATTCATACGGCGTCCTTCATCGGTGCCATTGGATACTTTGGGGGTTTGTTCACCAAAGCCTTGTGTCACCATTCGTAACTGCGGCACATTGTGAGCCAGCAAAAAATCTGCCAATGATTCGGCCCTTTTTTCGGATAGCACTTGGTTTTGCTTGGCATCTCCTACTCCATCCGTATGACCCGCAATCAACAACTCCGTATCTTTGTAGATAATCAGTGTTTCGGCCATTTTCTTTAGTTGTTCCTGAGGGGTATTAGAGAGGGCATAACTATCACTTTCAAACAACACAACTGAACTCACTGTAATCTTTATGCCCTCTCCGATACGCTCTACTACGGCTATTCCGCTCAAATCTCGGCTCAGGGCCGTAGCCTGTTTTTCCATGTATTTTTCAATAACAGCGCCCGCTGCCCCGCCGATTGTTGATGCCACGATGGCAAAATTGGCGGGATTTTTAGACCTGCTAATTGTCTGTTTGGATGCTCCCGAGGTATCGTTCCCCGATTTTCTAACGTTTGGTGTGGATGTACAGTCGGAAAGCCCTGCGATAAGCGAAAGGCTTATCGAAAAAATGAATAATCTATGAATCGGTATATTGATATCTATTGTTTTCATGGCCTGTTTTCTCAATTAGACAACATACCTTGCGGCTTCGTCACTCAGCTTAGTGATTATTTTAGTATGTTCAATATTTATCCTAAAAAGTCGTGCCAGACATCAATTTTTAAAAGGGGTTACATTGGTATTTTTATAACAAAATATGCTGTCCGTAGTTATTTAATCCGATGGGCATTCAGTTTAACCTTTCGAAAAAAATCATCTCGTTTTTGTTGACTAACTCTGCTACCCGAACTAGCAGAGTGCGTAGTGGGTGAATGCGATAGATACAACATGCCTACCGAAGTGGCCAAACCCACAAATCCGGTGATAGTAATTAACAAAGCAATTTCCATAACATGATGTAAATTAAAGTTTTACGATGTCATATCTACGCACTAACCACTTTTATATACAACGCTGAGTAAAGTAATTTTCGGTATTATATCTACGCACTATACAGTCCCCCGGCGAATAAAACCGATTAGTAACGAAATAACAGCCAGTACCAAAAGGATGTGAATAAGCCCCCCCGCACTGTAAGCAAAAGCTCCAATGAGCCAGCCAATAACTAGGATAACAGCGATGATATATAATAGAGAACGCATGGCTTTAAAGATTAAAAGGTTTCATTTCGTTTAGACGATTATATACCTTAAAACACTTGTGCCACAAGGCTATTCGAGCAAAAAATGTAGAAAATCGGGTTGTATATAGCCTATTATGAGTAATATCTTCCCCACTCCCGCAGTAGATAAGCGCGTGGAATAATTGTTGACTTCAGTCAATTAACCTTAACTATCACCTATATGACAACGCTTTGGAATAAATCTGCCGTAAAAACCTATCAAATTTTGAATTGGGTATTCTTCTTAGCGATGGTTTTTGTGAATTACCTGGCAAATGCCTTGCCGATTAATGACAAAACCACTGGGCAACTCTCTAATCAGTACCCCAACTTGTTTGTTCCCGCCCCCGTCACTTTTTCGATTTGGGGCTTAATTTATCTGTTGTTGTTGGTCTTTTGTATCAAACAAAGCAAATCACTCTTTAGCACACACGCCGACCCCGCCACGGCCGAAACGGTCACCGTCATTGGGCCTCGTTTTATCTTTACCTGTATCTTGAATATGGTTTGGATTTTGGTCTGGCATTATGAATACGTGGCTTTTTCGGTGTTTATAATGATATTGTTTCTGGCCCAGTTAATCAATATCAACGCCCGAATTGACTCCCTAACACCTTATTTAGCCAAAAACTCCCGTTTTTCCGTCAAAGCACCTTTTGGGCTTTATTTGGGGTGGTTATGCATTGCAACAGTCGCCAACGCGACCACCTTGTTAGTGATTTTAAACTGGAACGGCTGGGGACAAAGTGAAGTATTCTGGGCCTCCGCCATGGTGCTGGTCGGGGCGGTTATCGGCAGTTTTGCCTTGCTGAAATTAAGAAATGCCTACATCGGCTTGTCGGTTATTTGGGCGCTTATCGGAGTCATTATCGCCCGGCTCGACGCAGACGTGTACCACCGTTTTGTGGTGTGGTCTTCGGTATTCGGCATTATCGTTGTTAGCGCGGCGGTCATTGCAGAAATCACAGGCTCTTTGTTCAGAACCAAAAAAGTAAAAGTCGTAGAAACAACTCAAACCATTATTAGCTCCAATTAATGTGAATAAAATACAGTTTTTCTAACTTCTCAGATACAAAAAGAGGCTGCCAAAAAAGTATTTGGCAGCCTCTTTTTGTTGGAAATGACCGTTCAGGTCTTTCAAAAAAACGAGGGGACTCACAATCTAATTCTCCAATTGCGTTTAATACACCCTACTTTTGTTTTCAGCCTTCCAAAATCCTCCTTTTATTAACCCAAAGGAAACGTAACGGTAAAAGTTGTTCCTTTTCCTTCCTCCGACTCGACCTCAACCGAAGCCCGGTGAGATTGCAAAATGGTCAGCGTGGCCGCGAGCCCCAGTCCCAACCCGTTTGATTTGGACGTAAAATAAGGCTCAAACAGGCGGTTAATGTTTTCTGGACTTATTCCAGAGCCGTTGTCCTGTACTTTTACACAGCAGGAAGTTTTAGATATTTCCGTCGACAATGTCAACACACCTTTGTTTTCTTCCATGGCCTCAATCGCGTTGATAATCAAATTGAGTAACGCGATTTTAATTTTGGGCTCGTCCAATAGCAACAAACAGTCTTTTCTATAAACTTTATTGAGTATAATTTTTTTTAGACTCAGTCTATCTTCGGCCTCGTTGATGGTTTGATCCAATAATTCATGAATAGAAATTCGCTTCAATACGGCTTCATGCGGCTTAAAAGAATTGAGAAGCTCCGTGATAAGGGTATTGATACGTTTACCGTTTCGGCGAATAATATCCACAAATAACCGTTGGTCATCGTCCTGTAAATCAGTCTCCAGCTGGTCGAGCGATAAGTGAATATTAGTGAGCGGATTACGGACTTCATGCGCCAACGTACGCACTAAGCGCGCCGTAGATGCTGATTTTTCGGCCAATAGCCTGTCGCGCTCTACTTTTTTTCGCTCAGTAATATCCTGAATAACAAGTAGATAGTAAGCCTTTCCTTCGCTATCGTTTTGTTTGCTGGCGTGCAGCGAACAAAGCACGCGCTCACCGCTTTTGCGCACCAGCCACATCTCCAGATTTTCGACCAAGCCCTTTTCTTCCAGCGCCTGTACATACATGGAGTGCTGCGCTGGAATCGCAAACAAATCCTGCGAATGCAATTGCAGGATTTCTGCTTCCGTATACCCCAATAGGTCAAGGGCAGTATCGTTGTGATAAAAAACGAGTCCTTTGGGCCATTTGAGCAAAACGGCATCTTTCAGCTGGCCAAAAATTCCCCTGAGACGCGTTTCACTTTCGCGCAGGCGCTGCAACACCGCCGAGCGTTCAAGCGCGTAGCGGATACAGCGTTCAAGCTTTTCGGAATCCAACTCACTCTTTACGAGATAGTCCATGGCGCCCAATCGCATGGCCTCCACATCCACTCGCTTATCACCTTTGCCCGTCAGGAGCACAATCGGACAGCTTACGCCGCTCTGAATCGCCGCTTTCAAAAGGTCAATTCCAGTTTTGGCACCAAGCAAAAAATCAAAGAAGCATAAATCAAATTTGGCGTGGGTCAGTTGTTCAATTCCTGCGGAAAACGAACCCGCCCACGTAATGATAAATTTTTTGTTGCGAATATCTTTGAGATAATCTGACGTAAGGAAAAAATCATCTTCATCATCATCTACAATGAGTAGTCTAATGGTGTCGTTCTGCATCAGTCGAGGGAGTTGGGAAGTTGAACAATATCAAACCAATAATGCCCGACAGTACGGGCTACTTCTATAAATTCCCCAAAAGACACGGGCTTTGTAATGAAACAGTTGACGCCTAAATCGTAGGTTTGCAACACATCTTGCTCGGCCTTCGAAGTAGTGAGTACCACAACGGGAATAGCCCGGAGGTCAGGGTCAGATTTGATTGCCTTCAACGCCTCCCGCCCGTCCATTTTGGGCATATTGAGGTCCAACAAGATAATTCCTGGGCGGGGGCTATCGTCAGGATTAATGTATTTATTTCGGCGTTTCAGGTAGTCCAACAATTCCACACCATCACTTACAAAGCGAATTTCGTTCAGCAGATAGTTCTCCTCAAAAGCCTCCTTCGTAAACATCCGATCATCCTCATCATCGTCGGCAATCAGAATCATAACACTTTTTCGCGCTTCACGAATCTCTGTGGTGTCCATAGTACGTCAGATTAGTTATAAGCAGGGTTGTTTTTCACAGGCCAGCTCAGCGTGCCTCATGCTGTCTGTGCGGTAAATAAAAAATAAATTCGGCTCCACCACCTACTTTTCCGTGCGCCTCAATGTACCCGTGATTGGATTCTACTATTTTACGGCAAATGGCAAGTCCCAAGCCTGTACCTTCGTACTCGGAGCGGCCGTGTAAACGTTGAAAAATGGTAAAAATCCGCTCAGCATATTCTGGTTCAAAACCAATTCCGTTGTCAGAAACACTTACTCTGTAGTAGGTTTCGTGGGGGTTAAGCTGCATGACTCCCTTGATTTCCTGAATGTTGGCCTTACGCGCTTTCACTGTTACCACTGGGGCCACCGATGGCTTGGTAAACTTCAGGGCGTTCTCTATTAAATTAAGAAACAGTTGATGCATTTGTACTGGTTGTGCCTCAATAGTAGGGAGTTTGTCGATACTGATCGTGGCATTTTTGTCTTGAATTTTTACTTCCAAATCTTCAATTACGTTCTTGACGACTTCTTCAAGCGAAATAAAAGTAAGCGACTCCGTTTGCCGCGACACCCGCGAATAAGTAAGTAAATCTTCAATCAGGCCATTCATACGATAGGCTGCATTGGTCATTCTTTCCACAAAAAACTGCCCTTCGGTACCAAGTTCTTCTTTGTATTTTTTATCGAGCCGTTCGCCAAAAGCAATGATTTTACGCAGTGGTTCCTGCAAATCGTGCGAGGCTACATACGCAAATTGTTCCAAGTCTTGGTTGCTTTTTTTGAGGGCTACCAGCCGGCGTTCTAGCTCTTTTTGGTAAGTTTCAATTTCGGTGCGGTCGGCAGCTACACCTATTACGCGTTCCAATCGCCCATCTTCTCCAAAATGGCAGCGCGCCCGCAACGTGAGGTATTTGAGGTTTCCAGCGGCATCAATGATGCGGTGCTCTATTTGAAAAGTATCTCTTTTTTCGGCCAATACCGCTTTGGAATAATTTTGGACGCGGGCCAAATCTTCGGGCACAATAAAGCTTTCAAAAAAAGCCCTCGTCACGCATTTGTCTGGATAGGCCTCTGGCGCAAGCCCCATCAGTCTAAACAGCCCCTCAGACCACCGAATCCCCTTTTCATTCTTTTGCCACTCCCAGCTTCCACATTTAAAAATAACCTCAGTTTCGTTGATTTGGTACTGCTTTTTTTGCAAATCCATCTCGTGGACAAGCGCATCCGTAACATCTTCAGCCACGTTCATGATGAGGTGGTTTTTGCCTTGCTCATCGTACGTCAATACCGTTGCTCGGCTGCGAATACTGCGAATACTGCCGTTTTTATGGCGTATTTCAAACGTAAATTTAGCCGTTTCTCCTTCTTTCAGGGCCGCAAAGCGTTGGTAGGTTTCTGCCACAAAACGGTTTAAATCAGGATGTACCAACACCGAAATCAACGACCCGCCCATTTGCTGAATGTCGTCGTAAGTATAGCCCAGTATGTCTTGTACGCGATTGCTGATAAACACCATTTGCCGCAGGTTCAGGTCAATGATGTACACCAAATCGGGAGAAATCTGAAACAGCCTTTCCACTTGTTTCCCAGCCAGGTCAAGTCGAAAGGGGTTTGGGGCAGCAACGGGGACTTCGGCAAGCGGCATCAGTTACTTAAGTTTATATTTTTCATTTTATTGTAAAGCGTTTTTCGATCAATGCCCAAGGCCTGAGCCGCTTTACTCTTATTAAAATTTACCTGTTTAAGTACGTTCAAAATCATTTCATATTCGGCTTCCAACGCCGCCGATTTCAAATCAACCTTTGAAGTAGCGTATGGCTTGGGAGCGGTGGGCGCTTCGTAAGTAGGTTGAGGAGAGGGCAAATCCTGAACGGAAGAGGTGGTTACCGTACCCGAATCAAAAAACAACAGTTTTTCATAATTTAACAATTCAAATGGTAACGTCCGGGCATCTACGTAGTCACCTTCGGTGAGGAGCGTAGAGCGCTTGATGACGTTGCGCAATTCGCGTAGGTTGCCCGGCCACGGGTATTCCCGGAAAGCCCTTTCAACTTCGGGCGTAAAGCCTTTTACCTGCTTTCCAAGTTCAGTATTTGTTTTATCCAGAAAGAATTGGGCAAAAATCATCAGGTCAGACCGACGCTCACGCAGGGGCGGCACATCAATGCTAAATTCATTGAAACGGTAATATAAATCTTCGCGGAATCGGCCACGGCGGGCGGCGTCCATCAATCGCTCATTGGAAGCCACAATCAAACGCACATCTACGTCAATTTCGCGGTTGCCGCCAATGCGCCTAAGCTTTCGTTCCTGCACCACCCGCAAAAGTGACACTTGAACATCGTAGGGAAGATTTCCTACTTCATCCAAAAAAAGTGTCCCTCCGTTGGCCATTTCAAAGTGGCCGATTTTCTGGGCGAGGGCTCCCGTAAACGAGCCTTTTTCGTGCCCGAAAAGCTCACTTGCCGCCAGCTCTCGCGAGATGGCCCCGCAGTCCATCGCCACAAACGGCCCAGAGGCGCGTTTGCTTCGCTTGTGGATTTCGAGCGCAACGGCTTCTTTTCCAGAGCCGCTTTCGCCGTAAATAAGCACGCTATAATTGGTCGGAGCTACCAAATCAACCTGCTTGTAGAGATAGGTTGATTCGGGGCCTTCCCCAAAAATATAATGCGCTTGGGCACTTTTTCGGCGCGTTGCGCCGCCGGGCGTCGCAGGTGCTATTTCTTCGGCAAACTGTCCGCCCTGCTCATGGGTCTGTGAGTGATTGAGCGCTTTCCGAATCGTAAGTAAAATTTCATCTGGAAAGAGCGGTTTAGTGATATAGTCATACGCCCCCTGCTTCATGACATTAATGGCTGTTTTGATGTCAGAATAGCCCGTAATAATCAATACGGGCAGGTGAGGGAATTTTTCCTTGATGCGCGTCAAAATCGTGGCTCCGTCCATGTCGCCGAGTTTGAAATCGGTGAGGACCAACTCTGGATGAAATTCTTCCAAAATTGCCAAGCCCGTGACACCGTTGTGGGCCACCGCCACCTCAAAACCGTGTTTACTCAAAAAACGACGTAATAGTAAGCAAATGTCGGTGTCGTCGTCTATAACCAAAATTTTCTGTGCCATCTAACTTAAACGTTCAAGAGGTTGTTTCGCTTTTATTGATAAAGGCTCGCTGGTTTGAACAACGAAGGCCATTTATATAGCTGCGATTTGATTTATTTTCAACTCTATTTTTCTCATCTGCTCAACGTATACGCGGTGGGCCGATTCGGGTTATAAAACTCTCCGCAACGAAGCGGCTTGAATATCCATTTGTTCGCGGTATTTGGCCACTGTCCGGCGGGCCACGGGATAACCGCGCTCGGCCAACATTTCAGCCAATTGAAAATCATTAAAAGGATGCTGCTTGTCTTCTTTAGACACCAATTCGGCCAACACCAACTGTATCTGACGATTGGAAACTTCTTCGCCACTTTGGGTCAGAACTCCCTCCGTAAAGAGGTCTTTGAGGTGAATAACGCCAAACGGTGTTTGGGCGTATTTGCCACTGGTAACCCTCGAAATCGTCGATACATCCATGTTGATACGCTCGGCTACATCACGCAGTACCATGGGTTTCAGTAATCTCACATTGCCCGTCTTAAAATAGTCTTCCTGAAGTTTTACGATGGTTCGCATCGACTTCAGCATGGTATTTTCGCGCTGCTGAATGGCTTCAATGAGCCAATTGGCGGCGTTTAGTTTTGAATTTACGTACGTATTGGCGGCCCGAGTTCCTCCCACTTCTTTGGCGTACGACTTGTTGATTTTCAAGGGGGGAATCCGCCGGTTGTTGAGTTCTACATCAATCAAATCTCCGTCAACGGTGATGATGTAGTCAGGCACGATATTGTCTTTGATGACCAAACTATCCGTTTGGCTACCAATTACGGGTTGTGGGTTAAGCGTACCAATCAGCGCTACAATGGATTTGAGTTGGTCGGAGGTGATGTTGTTGGATTTCATCAGTTTCTCGTAATTACGAGCCGCAAAATCCTCAAAATTATTTTTAATCAACTTCGTTGAGATGGCCACTTCGGGGCCTTGTAAGCGTTCCAACTGCAACAACAAACAATCCTGCAAATCGTGCGCACCCAGCCCAGGCGGGTCCATTTTACGAAGCAACTGAATGATTTCCTGCACTTCCTCCTCTTCCACAAACATGCCGCTGGTAAACGACACATCGTCGGCAATGGCACCAGCGCTGTAGTTGAGGTAGCCGCTGTCGGTCAATGAATCCACCACAAAATCAGACAATAACCGCTGACGTTCGTTGAGCGCCAAGAGGTGAAATTGCTCTTTGAGTTCGTCGCGCCAAGTGGTGATTTCTGCCATCATGGGCGTATACTCGTTATCGTCATCCGAAAAATTATTGATTCGGGTGCGATAATCCGGGGTATCATCATCCCTAAACTCGTCCCAGTCCATATAGTCTTGGGTTCGGTCTTCGGCTTTTGTGATTAATACGCCCTCATCAGACGCATCAAATTCCTCAATCGAATCCTCTGGCCCTTCTTCCAGAATAGGATTGTCTTCGAGTTCATTTTTTATATGTTGCTCAAGTTCGAGCGTATTGAGTTGCAGAAAATTCAGCAGTTGTATTTGCGCAGGAGATATCTTCAGCGTTTGTTTCTGCGATTGAATAAGGTTTAGCATGGGAGCCGCCATGGTTGGACAACATTTTTTGGTAGTTAAGTACCAAATCGGATGCCTCAGAGATTCAATGAATTACGTAAAAGCCTTCTTTCTTTTTGTAACTTTCAACAAAATACTTCTAATCAGGCATTTATACTTAAAAACTTTTTTATTAAAACAACGTTACTAATTTTATAGTTTTCCGTCATTGCTATTTTTTACCCAAAATGGGTATTTTTTTCCACAAAAACATGTGGATAAAACACCTCAATTACATTTTCTTATGATTTTACGAAATGCTCTTTTAGGAATATTTTTAGCCATGGGGGTTAGTTTAGCCATGCTTGTTTTCTTAAGTTGGTTGGCTTATGATCGTAGTGTAGAGTCAAACAATCGTACTCAATCCGTTAATCACACCTACCGAGTTAGACTTAAAAACAAAGATATACTTGCCACAATCAATACAATCGAAACGGGCGAGCGCGGCTATTTATTGACCAAAGATGAAAAGTATCTGCAACCTTATGGCGAAGGACGAAGCAGTATGAAAGGCATTTTGAGGTCGATGGAGCTGCTAGTAAGGGACAGCCCTCGCCAACAAAAAAGGGTAGACAGTATCAAAAAAGAAATAAGCCGACGGATTACCCTGATTGAATTTAATATTGAAAGAACACGCAACGGATACGGGATTGACACGGTGAAATTGAGCGATGGCAAAAATCACATGGAAAATATCAGAAGCTTATGTAAAGAACTCGACAACGAAGAGCGGGAGCTTTTGACCTACCGGAGCATCCTACAAAAAGAAGCCGATGAGAATACTAACTTTTTTCTGCTGCTGCTCTCGGCGGTTTCACTGGCGTTTTTATTGGTATTTTTTCGACTCCTATACATTGAGCTGCGTCGCCGAATTGCTTTTCAGAAAACCCTCGAAGAAAAACTGACCGATTTGGAACGAGCCAACGCCGAATTGGAACAGTTTGCGTACGTGGCTTCGCACGATTTGCAAGAACCGCTGCGCAAGATAAGGGCCTTTGGCGAACGCCTGAAAATGAAACAAAACGACCTGCTGACGGAAGATGGAAAAACCACTCTTCTTAAAATCAATCAATCGGCGATTAGAATGCAGCAACTTATTGATGACTTGCTGATGTTTTCACGAACGGCTAATTTGCGCGAACGTATATTTGAAGAGGTAAACCTGAATTCTGTTTTTAGGGATGTAAAAGGCGAACTAAACGATTTGATTGAACAAAAAAAGGTGACAATTATTTCAGAAGTTTTGCCTACCGTACAAGGCATAGAATTTCAGCTGTTTCAACTATTTAACAACCTGATTTCCAATGCTATTAAATACAGCAAAGCCAACACGCCACCCATCATTGAAATCGACTGCCAAAAAGTGAATGGCAGTGAGTTACCCAATCTAGGAGATATCCAAAAGGATAACATTTACCACCGTATTTCGTTTATGGATAATGGGATTGGATTTGACCCCATTTATTCTGAAAAGATTTTTATCATTTTTCAACGTTTGCACAACCGAAGCGAATACGAAGGAACAGGCATTGGCCTTGCACTTTGTCGTCGGATTGCTACCAATCACAACGGATTTATTGTTGCCGAAGCAAAACCAAATCAGGAAGGTTCAATTTTTCATGTATATTTACCTACCTGAAACTCTGGCGATAACCCCGTCAATACTTTATGAACAAACAAGCCACTATTTTAATAGCTGACGATGACGCCGATGACCGTTTTTTGCTCCAATCGGTGTTTGATGATTGCGGATTGGTTAATCCTACCGTCTATGTAAAGGATGGGCTTGAACTCATTGAATATATTCGCCAGAGTAATAACGAATATTCGGTAGGTCTGATTTTACTGGATTTGAATATGCCCCGAATGGACGGGCGAGAAGTGTTGAGAATCCTAAAATCAGAACCTCATTTAAGAAAAATACCGGTGGTAGTACTGACAACCTCCAAATCTGAGCAAGACATCAACGACTGTTATGAATTGGGGGCCAACTGTTACATAGCCAAGCCTTCGTCTTTTGATGTTTTTAACGATACCATCTCTACCCTCATTAAATTTTGGGTAAAGGTCAGCCAACTTCCCGTGGTTCCAGAAGCCGCTCGGTTTCTTAATTGACGCTAACAACTGGGGGAACAACGTGATTTCCAGCACTTGATGTATGTCCGTTGACCACAACATCTTTGGCAGGCGGCAATAATTTTTGCTGACCATCTGTATTTATTTCGGGTCTCTTTTGGGTCTTCTTTTTCACCCACATCAGGGCGTTTTCAAGGAGGGAAGTCCGATTTTTATAGATAAGATTGGTAGCCACATTGCGCGCAATAAAAGGAACAACCAATCTCGGTAGCCAGCCAGCACGCGCCAAGAGGCCCCTTTTAAGTAAAATATCCACTCCGATACCTACCCCAACGCTGAGCAATCCTTTTTTGGGGGTTATCAACAAATCACGTAATGCCCCCACCGCCTGACGCGCCGGGTTTATTTCGGTCTTAATGGCCGTGATGTCTTTCCGCATTTTGACCTGAGAGAGGGCGAGTTGGTTTTTCAAACGGGCCCGTTCGGCGCGTACATCGTCCAAGGATTCGAGCTTAGTTTTCATAGTAAAATCTTTTTATAAAAGCATTCACGACAGGCACTTTGATTAAACTGTCTTTCACCAAAAACAGAATAATGCATACAAGTGCATAAAAGCCCCCTACAATCAAATACCCAAAGGCGGGGCTATTGAGGCGCTCACCAATGAGCCAAGCCACTCCCAAACTCACAAAAAGTAACGCAATGGTCCCGACAGTACCTATAATAAGCACTGAAGCAAGGCTTGATACAGCACCTGCCGTTTTTTCGGACATATCCAAAACGCCCAGGTTCCAACGGGCTTCAAAATAATCGGAAGCGCTGTCAAACCAATCGGTTGCACGCTCTTTAATCTCATTCGCAGAATCTATTACTTGCATAGCTCAACAGGGGTTTTAATTTTTATGGGATGGCCAAAATAAAGGCCATCCCGCAGAAACTAATGGGTATCTAATTCACTAAGCGTAACGTTGCGCTTTATTTTTGACGTTATCGACTTCATCGCTTACCCGGTCTTTTACTTCCGAGATTCTATCCTCTGCCTTCGATTTTAGTTCTTTTGCGGTGTCTTCAACATTGTCTTTCATTTCAGTATACTGTTGGCGACCGCGTTGAAGTGCATCTAGCAAATCTGACGCAAATCCATTGGCGGTTTCACGTACTTTGTCACGGATTTCTGTTCCTTTTTCAGGAGCAAACAATAGCCCAATCACTGCGCCCGCCGCCGCCGCGGTAACGAGCCCTAATACTATTTTTGAATTACTTGTCATGGCAATGTGCGTTTAAAGGATTTTATAAAAATTAAACAATTTGACATAAACAGTAATAAAAACTTTATTCCACCCCTGACTTTGCCGCATTATGCAGGTACTAAAAAAAATCTGTAGATACTTTTCCCCAAATTGGGATATATTGAGCAGCTTCTATCTTACTCCTTTGCTAGTCTGGCACGGTTTTTTTGGTTACAGAATCACAGTAAACTTAAAATCTATAATGTATTTATTAACCACCTAATTAATTAACTGAAATGAGTAACAAGGCCTTTTCCAGTTCTAATCAAAAGGCTGTAATTATTGACGACGAAATAGATACTTGTCTTTTGTTGGGAATGGTATTAAAACGTTTTGGGATTGTCTCCCTACGGGCGCATACCCTCGCCGAGGGACTTCAAAAAGCAACCGAAGAACAACCCGCTATCATTTTTCTAGACAACAACCTTCCCGACGGGATTGGTATTGAACAAATAAAAGAATTTCGTAAAAAAGCCCCTGCTTCTAAATTAGTCATGATTACTGCCATGAGTGGCCTGCGAGATCGGGCACTGCTTTCGGGCGCAGACGGTTTTGTAGAGAAACCGCTAGATATGACCAAAATTGAAAAAATAATTATCTAGATAAATACATTTTATCTACACGGCTACCGCTGTTTCCCACACCTTCCTCTCTTTCGTTCAAATTCAACGACTTTCACGGATTTTCTATACTTCCTAGCCCACTGCCGAGGTGCTTGTATTAGTTGCAGCTTAATAAGCAAGACGAAAACTGGGCAATTGTGCCCGCAAATCCCCGTCATTATGTCCAATGGTTTGGCCATAAAAATGCTCCAGTACAATACTTAAAAGTACCGTCTGGAGCATCGTTCTATTGCCGTGAGATTTCGAGCCGCTTTTAACTCAAATCTTCTTTCATTTCTTTCTTTTTAGCCGCCGCACGTTCAGCAATTTCTTCGGCTTTGTCTTTGGTATCTTCCCAGACATCCTCTGCCTTATCTTTGAGGTTTTCCCATTTTTCTTTTGCTTTTTCAGCCAACTCAACGGCTCCTATTTTCACGTCGTCTACTTTTTCCTTAAATTCTGATTTTAGAACTTCCGCTTTCTTTTCGGCAGTTTCGGCTTTGTGTTTTGCCGCCTCTTCGAGCAATTCTTCTTTGGTCGTTTTCATGTAGTTTGAATTTATGGTGTATTGAAATAGTTAATTTCCAATGATGGTATCACTTTTGTTGACCATCGCTGAATCTTGCGCATTAACGGGCCCCATTCTTCGGTCTCCTTGGGGGCCTCCAGCCGTGAAATAGCCACTCATGTACCCAAATATCATCAACCCGATACCGATGATTATTACAAACAAAAAGATTGTTTGAGCCGATATTTTTTGGGATTTCTTGTCATCGCTCACGCTCTCTTTTTCCAGCTCTTTCCTTTCACTTTCTTTTTTGAGACCGCTATTTTCCAATTCGTCCATGATGTTGCTGCGTTAGGTAAATACTCTTGTTGAACGAATAACCAATAAGAAAATCAAGTGCCAGCGCTCACTTTACGAAAATCAGGGGTAAAAACGCCTCATTATCAACGGGCATTTCCTCAATATTACCCTAATCTGGGTGGGTATTGATTTTTATAATGCAAAACATCACACCCAGCATCAAATCCCATGAATCCCAATCAACAAGATATAATCGGCATCCTTAATGGACTCGTCCAAATCAATAATGATCGGATTGCAGGCTATCATCAGGCCTCTCTTGAAACAAAGGATGTCGATTTGGAACAGCTCTTTACGAGCCGCCTCAACGAGAGTATTAATTTTTCAGAAACCTTGAGTGCATACATTAAGGAGATGGGCGGCGAGCCCGCATTGGGCGGCACAACCGCGGGTATAATTCACCGAACATGGTTGAAGTTTAAAGCTGCCCTCCAACAGCATGACCGAATCGCTCTGCTGGAATCGTGCGAGTTTGGGGACAAATCGGCCATTGAGGCGTACGAAAAAGCCCTCAACGACGAATCTATTAAAGCTGAAGATGAGCTTAAAGGAGTGTTGCTTCGCCAACAGGCTGACATTGAAAGTTCTCTCAAAATTATTCAGACACTTACTCCCCGCACCAACAGTACCCAAGCGGAGCAAGATGCCTTAAAAATA
Source organism: Runella aurantiaca (assembly GCF_003339505.1). Lineage (GTDB taxonomy): Bacteria > Bacteroidota > Bacteroidia > Cytophagales > Spirosomataceae > Runella > Runella aurantiaca. The sequence goes on along the minus strand of NZ_QPIW01000025.1, from coordinate 62,529 downwards.
CGTTAATGACGGGTTTATTTGACTTTATGGTTTACTCAACACTACCTATTTATAAAGAACCGACCTATGAAAAACAACGTACTTATCTATACAGAAAGTGAGCTAATCAGGAGGCTACTCACGCAAGACCGCCACGCGTTCAACTATCTGTACACAAATTATTCAGACGCGCTGCACGGAATCGTCCTCAAAATTGTGGTAAAAGAAGAACCTGCCCAAGATTTGCTTCAGGAAATCTTTATCAAAATCTGGGCAAATATCAACCGATACGATTCTGATAAAGGGCGTTTTTTTACGTGGATGCTCAACATTGCTCGCAACAGCTCGATTGATTATCTGCGAGGTCAACGCAATGATATTCAAGACCTTGACTCCTCCATCCATTGGATTGAGAGCAATCAGACAGTATTTGGTGAGATAGAGCACAACGAACTGCGTGAGTTGGTCTCACGCCTCAGTGATGAGCAAAAAACAATCATTGAGATGGTTTATTGGGGCGGCTATACGCAAATCGAAGCCGCCAACCGCCTCAAACTACCGCTGGGAACCGTCAAAACCCGTCTACGTCTCGCCATCAAAAACCTGCGGCTTCATTTGGTCCGTTCTTCTTCTTATTCGTCTTCAATGGCAAGTTAGCGTCTCAACACTCTTCAGTCCATTATTTCTTCAGTGGTCACTTCCAGCGATTGAAGTTGCGCATTTCCAAATTGCGTAATCATCGCCACATCAGCCGCGTCGCGACCGTATCCTATCACAATTCTGCTTCCGTGTGTTTGGGCTTGCACAGCATCAAATGTGTACCATTTTCCGCCCACAAAGGCATCAAACCACGCGTGTAAATCCATGTATTCCAGCTTGTCCAAATACCCCACCGTCATGCGTGCCGGAATCGAAAGACTACGGGTCAGGGCAAGGCCCAGATGGGTGAAATCACGACACACACCCACGCGCTGATAAATAGTATCCAAGGCCGTAGTTACGGAGCTGGAGGTGTTGTATTGGTAGCTAATATTTTGATGAATCCAGTTTCTGATGGCTTCTACTTGTGCGTAGCCCGGGTCAAGATTTCCGACAATTTCAAAGGCCAAATTGTTGATTTCGTACAAATCTGATTGGCAATAACGGCTGGGCAATAAAAACATCATGACGTCATCGGGAAGTTCTTCTACGGGTACATACGCGGGCAACGGTTGCGGCGGAACCAAGCCGGGCTCAACGAGTGCTTCCGCTTCCATGGTGATGGTGACCTCACCAACGGGCAAAACGGCTCGTTGGCACTGATTCCCGAACTGATCGATAAATTCTACAAAAGGTATGACAGGGTCAATGCTGAATTCTTCTCTGATGATTGATTGCCCTTCTTGCCGCCTCGACCGGAGCAGCATTTGTACGGGCGTAGGATTATTGACAGTGTATTTAAACACACTTTTTCCCTTGAGTTTCATGACGGTGGGTGATGCGTAAAATGAATAAAATTTAGAGAAGATAAAGGTAATGCAAAATGTTGAGTATCGTTTTGTTTACAATGCTGAAGTGTTCAAATAACGCAGTAATCGAAGTGAAGCCCTTATTCGGCTCAAATTACGCAGTAAAAAACGGGCCAATTCTGGGTATTCCATCTCCCATGAGGCATCTGCTTGTAAGCCCGTGTAGGTCTTGAGCAGCTGCCTATCGGTATCCTGCAAACTTTTACAACCCTCGACAATTGGCAGGCACATATTGCCCCTTACCCAATCAAACTGGCTAACTTCCTTCAAAAAAAGATCGGTTTCATTGTAAAAATGCCGTACAAATGCCTGCCTATCATCAGAAAACACTTCCTTTTCGAGCTGCTTGCACAAGTGCCGGCGGCACAGGTACAGCGACCACAGTTTTCTAAACTGCATCTTTATCGACTCTTTCACACTTTCCATTCTCCGCTATCGATTTAATATTTACATTCTCAACGTTGAGTATTCTGCATTAAACAACGCCAAGCCGTGAGTGTCACGGCTTGGCGTTGGACAGGTACGCATTACTTTTCGATGTCTTCCTGAATCTTGTCAATTTTGGCGTTTACATCCCGCTTAAACTGTTTCCAGTCGCGTTTTACATCTTTTTTCACTTCCGCCAATTGCGAATCCAATTCGTTCATATCTTCTTTCAAGTCGTCGCGGCGCGCTTGCCATTTTTCTTTTTCTTTGGCCGAAGCCGTTTTAATTTTTCCGTCAATCCGGTCCATTTCATTCTTAAGAGCCGCTCTGCGCTCTTCTATTTTTGCCGATATTTCCTTGCGTTCGGCTTCTATTTCAGCGGCCGTTTCATTGCCTGCTTCTTTGACATCTTCGGCTACGTTATCGGCCGCGTTTTCTACTTTTTCCTGAGCATCCTGTACGCTGTCGGCGGCTTCGCGCTTATCGTCACGCGAGCAACCAGCCATCATCAGTACCCCAGAAACCATCATTGATATTGTGAGCGTTTTTACCGTTTTCATACTTTTTTGTTTGGTTGGTTTTAAGTTAAATATACATTATTCTTTTGAATAAATAATTGTACTATACGGCCCAATGGCCACTGTTGCCACAAATAGGGCGTTCTCGTGATGGCCTACGGCTTCGGTATCGAAGCTGAAATAATTTTCAAAGTCACTGTCATAACCCTCCCAGTCGCTGTTGAATCTGATTTTCCAGACTCCCTCTTCAGGAAACGTTAAGGAATAATTGTCAATGGCCTGGTGCGAGAAGTTCATCACAACCACTGTGGTATCTCCTGCGCCGCCGTCTTTCCAACGCTGGAAAGCAATCAGCTTGCGATCGTTATCTATTTGTAACACCTGCACATGTTGCCCCGAAAGGCCTCGCGTATAGCCCCGCTTATTGAGCCGTAAATGAATCAGGTCGCGGTGCAGTTTTGTAATCCCTTTAAATTCTGAAAAACGATTCCAATCAATTGGGTCTTGGTCGTCAAACCACCGATTGGCCAAAATTGTCTGCCCCTGAAACAACATCGGAATTCCAGGGGCGGTCATCATCAGTGCCACTCCGAGCGTAGCGCGTTTTTTGGCATACCATGTGTTGACATCGTCCTGACCCGCTATTTCCTGTACCACCCGGGCCTGCCCATTGGATACTTCATCGTGCGACTCCGTATAAATCACGCGTTGAAATGCGTCATTGTTGTAACGATGCATAATAGACGCCGCCACCGCATTCATGTCGCGGCCTTCATCGTGTATGTCAATAATTGCTTTCCGAATCGGGTGGACAAACCCACCATCCCACTGACTGCTATATCCCAATCCGCCGTGTTCGACGGGAGCAGTGATAAAATCCAAACAATGGAGGTCTTCTGCTACCGTAAAACGCCCTGGAAACCGATTGTGAATTTCTGAATTAATCCACTGAATCAGACTGTATCCTTCTTTCAAATCGTTGGCAGGATTTTCATCTGCGTTCACATTCCGAATGTAAGGCACCATGTCCATTCGTAATCCATCCATGTGGTAGTCTTCTAGCCACATCAAGGCATTATCTCGAATGTATTGGCGCACTTCCGCACGGCCATAATCGGGCCGGGTATCTCCCCACGGAGTTTTGGCGCGCCAGTCGTTGTAAAAATAAATACCGCCCATTCCATTTTCCTGCCAGCCGTCAAACTGCCACAAGTCCATATCGGTTGGGCCAAAATGGTTATAAACCACGTCAAGTATCACCGCGATTCCAGCGGCATGAGCGGCCTTCACGAGCGCTTTAATCCCTGTTGGGCCGCCGTATTCTGATTCAACCGCAAACGGATGGGCTGGGTTGTAGCCCCACGAATGCCCCCCCGGAAACTCTGCCACCGGCATAATTTCGATGGCATTGACGCCCAGCGCTTTCAAATAATCGAGGCGCTCGATGACTCCATAAAAATCTCCGGGCTTTCCTTTTTCCTTGACATTGAAGGTGCCGACGTGGAGTTCATAGATTACCATCTCATTCCAAGCAGGAAGTTGGAACGCTTCCCCTTCCCAGTCAAAAGCAGGGTCATGAATGATACTGTTACCGATTGAATTGGTCAATTCCCTGGCATAAGGGTCATTTTTTATCAATTCTCCCACTTTTGTTTTCAACACATACTTGTATTGCTGTCCAGTAGTGGCTTCGGGTACTTCTACCGACCAATAGCCGTTTTCTTCCCGCACCAGTGGCGTGGAATTTCGGTGCCAGTCATTGAAGTCTCCCATGACAAATACTTTTTTGGCATTGGGTGCCCAAACCCTAAACGATACTCCTTTTTCCGTGGCAATTGCCCCCATACCGTCAACTTCGCTTTTAGGATATTTTGCTACAGATTCGATTTCCATGGTTGTGTAGTATTAAACATAAGGTTTTGATAATTATGCCCTAGAAATCAAAAATTTCATACCAAATAAGTCCCGTTCCGAAAGTGGGGAAACTACCTCGACAATGGGCAACAATTTCCCCAACTTTACTAAACAGTCGATTTCCCAGTACGTTTTTTCTTAAAAAGTGACTTTACTTCGTTGGTTGTATCGGTAATGGTATCCACAACCTCGCGTTCGATTTGTTGCACTTTCCGACTTTTTACGGCGCGTTCTTTCGAGATTTCTGGCTCTCCCATCAAGTATCCATAGGGTTTTAAATAATCTACGGCATCAAAAACCACCTTAATAATGGCCGTAAGCGGCAGCGCCAACGCCAGCCCCGCAATACCCCAAAGAGAGCCGCCTAAAAACAAGCCAACGATGGCCACCAAAGGATTAACACTTATCTTTGAACCTACAATGTAAGGAGTGATGACGTTTCCTTCGAGCATTTGTACAAAAAAGAAAATACCCGCCACACCCAACGCATACATGGGTGAGTCCTTGGTAACTAACGCAACAACAATGGGCAGAACAGAACCTATTAAAATACCTATGTAGGGGATAATCAGCAACATTGCCGCCAGAAACCCAAAGAAAATCGCCGACGGAATCCCTAATATCAATAGGCCAACCGAATTGAGCGTACCTACAATGAGTGTCACAATAAACAGCCCTGATAAGTAGCTGTGTACCACTTCGTAGATTTTGTCCAGCACTTCATGGACTTGCGTTTTTTTGGCAGAAACAAACACTTTACAAAAAAACTGACGAAACATATCCCGATAATACAACAGAAAAAAGATGTAAACGGGCAAAATCGACAGATTACCCAGCATAGAAGTTGTTGTAGTGACGGCAGTACCTACCAGCTCACCGCCGCCTTCGGCCATATTTTGATAGTACTTTTGAATTTCTTTCAACTGACGACTTGGTGGAATATTGAACCTATCGTAAGCCCAAAGTTGCAGCTTGTTGAGAGAGGCATTTATTTTTTGAATCAATTGCGGAAGCATCGTTGTAAAATCAGTGACTTGATACACCAATAAAGTAGCAATACCCGCCGCAACCAGCGAAAACGCCAAAATAGACACCGTAATGGCCAGCATCCGGGGAAAGCCCTTTTGCTCAAGCCAAGCCGTGAGCGGATACAAGGCAATCGAAATAATAACCGAGAATAAAAGAAGTGTTATAATCGAATCTAAAACATACATCCAATAGACCAGTATCGTAATACTGATGAGTGCAAAGGCCAACCGGGCCACGTAGGGTAATTGAAAATTTTGAGGAATTGGAGGCATAGCTGTTGACTGTTTTGATGAACCTCCTAATAAAATTTCTATTCCAATGCGAAAAAAAACGAATTTGAGGTAAATGTTCCCCAAAAAGACTGGCATAGGTTTTTGATTTTTCTACACATTTATATCACTAAAATGAACACGAAAACCATGCAAACACCAGCCTCAGGGCAAGAGCCCACTCCGCCACCTGCGCCACCGCACCCGTCGCCCGAGATTAAGCCACATCCGGCCCAACCAGAAATACACCAGCCTGAGGTACCTATTCCCTCCGTACCGCCCGAAATAGACCCCGACAAACAAACAAATCCAAACCCACAAAAACACGAGATAAACGGACAGGAAGAAATCCTAAACAAGCCCGACGAAGTGGTAAATGGGCAAAAAGAAGTTTTTGAGAAATAACCTTTTCAGTAATACAAAAAAGAAGGGTTAAAGGGCCGAAGCAGTTTGTTGCTTTCATCCCCTTTAACCCTTCATCATTAAGCCATTAGGCGTTAACTATGTCATCTAAAAAGCAAAGCCAATGGTGGCTTGCAACAAATTGAGTTTGCGCTCAAATTGCGCCTGTGCCTGCGGATTGTTCAATTTAAGGTTAACGACATCGGTTAAATTTCCCTCGTAGCGCAGGTCAAAGTTTAACTTACCAACGTCTATTCCAATCCCTGCCTGATACCCCAACGATGCGCGACGGAATGCGTCGTCAAACGTATCCTCGTTGGTGTAATCATTAAAAGCATCTTCCAAATTTCCGCTGTTGCCGATATTAAACGCCGCTACTGGACCCGCATTGATACGCAAAAAGCGCGCAATTTTAACCCCAAACATCACTGGAAAATCTATATTGGACATTTTGAAACTCTTGGTAGTGGTGGCCGTACCATCGTACAGGCTAAATTGTCCGCCTTTTTGGGAAAACATAATTTCGGGTTGTACATAAAAAGTACGGCCAATTCGCATAAAAATCCCGCCCGTAGCTCCCCATACCCGGTTGCTTTTATCACTCAATTGCCAGGTGTTGGCGTTATTACCGAGTGATAAATCATTGCCTCTCACCTGCGAAAGATTCGCCCCTGCCCGAAGGCCCAAACTGAAAAATTTTGTTCCATCCTGCGCCCAAGATACCCCCTGAACCAAGAGTAATGCCAGCAGTAATACATTCGTTTTCATGATTTTTACTATTTTGTTTCCATTCATCCTAAAAAATGCATTCCAATGCGTATTACACCTTAAGCTGGGGAATTCTATCCTCAAAAAAACACAGCCGGCCCTTTAGGATAAAGAACCGACTGCGCGTGATTGTACTAAATTACCAACGTAACCCCTTACATCGGTTTCTTTGCGGATTTACGACCCATCGCATACTCTATTCCCCCCAGCAAATGTTGCACAAATAAGGGTTCAACAAACGATTCATCAGTATGGCCCCCTCCGGTATAAAAAGAGCGGCCTCCATCAAACTCACGGTACCATATAAATGGGTGATTTACACCATTTTGACCTCCTTGGTACGTACTCTCATCGAGCGTAGCCAACACTTTAATACCCAATATTATCTTCTTATAACTGTAAAGTTCATCAAAACGCTTCCAACGGTCGGGCAACATCACGGTAGAAGGGTGCGTATGGTCGTGCACTACCACATCCACATTTTGCTGTTTGGGATGGCTCAAAAAATAAGCTCCCACCAACTGATTGTACCAAGGCCAATCGTATTCAGTATCGGCCGCTGCATGGATACCCACAAAACCGCCTCCTCCGCGAATATACTGCTCAAATGCGGCCTGCTGCGTATCGTCCAAGATGTTGCCCGTCGTGCTCAAAAACACAACTGCTTTGTATTTTTTTAGATTTTCAAGCGTAAAAACCGAGGCATCTTCAGTGGTATCTACCGCAAATTTATTCTGTTGTCCCATCAACACCAGGGCTTCTCTTCCCTTCGGAATAGAGGCATGACGATACCCTTTTGTTTTAGAAAAAACCAAAATTGCGTCTTTGGTCGCGGCAACTTTTTTCTTTTTCTGCCCAAACGAACTGATTGAAAGCGCAAAAAGTAACGCGCAGAGATAAAACGTATTTCTCATAATTGTACAGTATTTTCAAATAAAAGAAAGCCGCTGTACAAAACTACTTTTTGACTTTTACAGAAAAAGAATGGATTTGACATTCATAGAAAAAGGGCGGAGGCAAAAAGTCCGACGATTCGGTCCCGCCCCTACGACTTTTCGTATTTTTTGGGGGCGTATAAAAACCCGAAGGCTTCGGCACCGTCGCGCTCATGCACTTTGTGGTGTACATAATGCGCCCGAATGATGCGGTTTAGGTAACGGTTTTTGGTTTTGAACTTGATTTTAACCCGCCGATGCACAATCACGTCATGAAAAATAAAGTAAGAAATACCGTAGAGCGTAATACCGAAGCCCACGTACATCAACCAACGCAGGGATGCTATCTCAGAACCAACCACAATTAGGGCCGTGGCCACAACCCCAAAAATAATCCCGAACAAGTCGTTGGTTTCCCACCATCCTTTGTGGTGCACATGGTGCGATTCGTGCCAATTCCACATCAGACCGTGCATAATGTACTTGTGCGCAAACCACGCAAACCCCTCCATAAAAACAAACGTTCCAACAACAAGAAGAATAGGGAGCAACATAAAATAGGTGAATGAAAAATTTTAAATATAAAATAACAAATGTAAAAATATTGACACAAATAATTAATAATCAGTCATTTACATAGTTTTTTGTTTTTTTAAATCACAATAATCAAACAAAGACCGGTACACTTATACAAATTCGCTTGACGAGCCATTTGCAGCTTCTCAGGTGTCGACTTTCAATAAAACCATTTTTTGGCTTCCTTTGTTAGTGAACAAAACCAAAACATTGCAAAATTAGCTTTATGTCAGCAATAACCATCCCTCAACGTCCCGCACGTACCTTTTTGGGCGAAGAATTTGAATTAACAACGTGGGAGCAACTGCAACCGTTTTACGAAAATCTTAAAAAACGCGCAATTCATTCCGTAGATGACTTGCGCCAGTGGTTTCTGGACAAAAGCGAATTGGAATCCTACCTTTCCGAAAACTTTGCGTGGCGTTATATCCGCATGACCTGCGATACGGGGAGTGAACTGTACCAAAAAGAGTTCAACGATTTTGTGGAAAACTTCCAACCTTACCTCTCCGCTTACGGCAATGAGTTGGACAAAAAAGCGTTGGAAAGCCCCTATTTGGGCGAATTGAAAGACCGCGGCTTCGACATTACGCTGCGGAGTATGAAAAAAGCGATTGAGATTTTTCGTGAAGAAAACATCCCGATTCAAACCCAAATCCAAACCGAACAGGCCAAATACGGGGCCATCGTTGGAGCCATGACCGTCAACATCGACGGCGAGGAAGTTACGCTTCAAAAAGCCTCTGATTATCTCCAATCCACCGACCGCGCCTTGCGCGAATTGGTCTGGAACGAACTTCAGGTACGCCGCTTTGAAAGCAAAGACCAATTGGATGAATTGCTGAATACCTTGCGCGGCTTGCGTCATCAACTGGCGGTTAATGCAGGTTTTGCCAATTTTCGCGATTATATGTTTGCCGCTTTGGGGCGTTTTGACTACACCCCCCAAGACTGCTTCAACTTCCACGAATCGGTGTCCAAAGCCGTGGTGCCTATGCTGAACGACATGGCCGCCGAGCGCAAAGAAGCCCTCCAACTCGATAGTCTGCGTCCGTGGGATTTTAAGGTAGACCCGCAAAACCGTCCGCCGCTCAAGCCGTTCAGCACAGGGGAAGAATTGTTGGAAAAAACCATTACCTGCTTTACGCTTCTTGCCCCCGAGTTGGGCGATTATCTACGCGTGATGAAAGCCATGGGCCACCTCGACCTCGAATCGCGCAAGGGCAAAGCGCCGGGCGGCTATAACTATCCGCTGGAAGAAATCGGTGTGCCATTTATCTTCATGAACGCCACGTCCAACCTCCGCGATTTGGTCACGTTGCTGCACGAAGGCGGCCACGCCGTGCACAATTTCGTCACGCGCGATCTGTTGCTCAACTCCTTCAAAAACCCACCCGCCGAAGTAGCCGAATTGGCTTCGATGAGTATGGAATTGTTGACAATGGATTATTGGAACGTGTTTTTTGACAACGAAGAAGAACTGCGTCGCGCCAAGATTCAACATTTGGAATCCATCATTGAAACGCTGCCGTGGGTGGCTACGATTGATAAATTTCAGCATTGGCTGTACGAAAACCCCGCACACAGTATCGAAGAGCGCCAAACAATGTGGCTTCAAATCTACGAGCAGTTCAGCGATTCCATCACCGATTGGAGCAGTTTTGAGGAGTTCAAGAAATACATTTGGCAAAAGCAATTACACATTTACGAAGTGCCGTTTTATTACATCGAATACGGCATGGCGCAGTTGGGGGCCATCGGCGTGTGGCGAAATTATAAGCAAAACCCTCAAAAGGGACTGCAAGGCTACCTCAACGCCCTCAAACTCGGCTACACCGCGCCTATCAGTGCCATCTACGCCGCCGCCAACATTCCGTTCGATTTCTCAAAAGAATACATTACTGAATTGATGAATTTTGTGCAGGAAGAATTGGAAGGGTTGAAGGGGTAAAAATTCTTATGCCTGTGAGAACGTTCTAAAAAAATTCTCACAGGCTAAATTACAACTCCCTTGTCAGGCATTACGTAAAAAAACATCAAACATTTCTACTTTACGAAACCCTTTTTTGCGTAATCCTGCATAAAGCGGAGCATCACGGGTAAGCAATGGAATATCAAGCTGTAAAGCTAAAGTCACATAAGAAATATCTTTGACATCAATATCATGGACAAGTTGAAACGCTTTGTTATTTGCATCATTATCAATCAAATAACCTGGCATAAAATGTACATGAGTAAACACAAAATATGAAAATTGCTGAAAGCTATCTATTTCTAACCGTGACTTTTGCCTAATGATACGTTGGTATTTCTCAATTTCAATAAAAGCAAAATCACTGCTGAAAAAAGTATAGTCCGAAAGCAGTGTTTTATAGATAGCTTTTCCACTGATCAACATAGACATCAATACATTGGCGTCAACGACTACGTCTCTCATAGCGCCAAATCCTCAAAATTATGTTTATAGGTTTCCCAAGCCAGAAACCTCGCGGTCTGCCACTGTGGGTCGTTAACAAGATCAATGGATGAAAGTTCATCAGCAGCTTCCTGCAACTCCAAACGCTTCTTGTACTGCATTAACCACTCCTGCAATAACTTTTCAATTTGCTCTTTGCCAAGACTCTCAATGAAAGCGTCGTCTATTTTTAAGGTAACTTGTGTCATCTCATTTCCTTTTTTTCAAATGTAACATTTTTCTTTCAAATCCTGTTCCGGGCTTTTTAACATGCTTCCGCATGGAAAAGTTAGGAAACAAAGCCCTATTTTTGTACGCATTCGATTCTCCAACCATAAACCATCAACACCTTTGAAAAAATCTATTTTCCTCCTCCTCTTCATCAGCACGACCGCTTTTTCCCAGACTCGCGAAGATTCCGTCATGATTCGCAAAATCTACAACGAAGTACTTACCAACGGACAGGCCTACGAATGGCTGCGGTATCTCTGCAAGCAGGTCGGGCCGCGTCTCAGCGGCTCGGTAGGTGCCCAAAAGGCCGTTATTTACACCAAAGAATTGATGGAAAAACAAGCTTTTGACCGCGTGTTTTTGCAGGATGTCAAAGTGCCCCATTGGGTACGCGGGGCCAAAGAAGAAGCCTACATCAAAGTCGGTAAGCAAAAAATCAAAGTTCCTATTGCGGCCTTGGGGGGCTCGGTCGCTACCGCTCCCAAAGGCGTGGAAGCCGAAGTGATCGAAGTAAAAAGCTTTCAGCAACTGCGAGAATTAGGCAAAGACAAAGTGAAAGGCAAAATAGTCTTTTTCAACCGTCCCATGGACCCCACAAAACTCAATACCTTTGAAGCTTACGGCGGGGCCGTAGAGCAACGCGCCAACGGTGCTACCGAAGCCAGCAATCTCGGCGCAGTTGGTGCCATTGTGCGCTCAGTCACTACTTTACAGGACGATGTGCCGCACTCGGGCAGTATGCGCTACGCCACGGGCGTGCCGTTGATTCCGACAGCGGCCATCAGTACCAACGCCGCCAACTTATTGAGTGAGAAGCTGAAAGAAAACCCAAGCCTCACGTTCTATTTCCGTCAACATTGCGAAACACTCCCCGACGCTGACTCACACAATGTAGTGGGAGAAATCAAAGGCAGTGAAAAGCCGGAAGAAATCATCGTCGTAGGCGGACATTTGGACTCGTGGGATTTGGCCGAAGGTGCCCACGACGACGGCGCGGGCTGTGTCCAATCCATCGAGGTTTTACGCCTTCTGAAAGCCATTGGCTATACGCCCAAGCGCACTATTCGGGCGGTGATGTTTATGAACGAAGAAAACGGTCTGCGCGGCGGTGTAAAATACGCCGACTTGGCCAAGCAAAACAATGAAAAACACATTGCCGCCGTAGAATCAGACAACGGAGGTTTTACGCCAAAGGGATTTGGTATTGTGGGTAAACCCGAGCAGAAAGCCAAAATAGCCGAATGGAAGAGTTTGTTAGCTCCGTACAGTCTGCACGAGATTGGGCCAGGCGGCGGCGGGGCCGATATTGGCCCACTGGCGCAATCAGGAACGGTACTTTTTGGCTATAAACCTGATACACAGCGGTATTTTGATTATCACCACGCCGCCAATGACAATTTTGAGAACGTCAACAAACGCGAATTGGATCTTGGCACCGCATCTATGGCGGCTATTATTTATTTGCTGGATAAATACGGGATTTAAAACTGTGGGTGCGGCAGGTTGCTCACAACCTGCCGAGGGAACTTGTCAACGCTTTTCGGATTTGAGAATCCAAAGCACATTTCCACTTTAATTTTAAAAAGTAGCAAAAAAGCTACCTGAAAATTTGCAATCAGGTAGCCTTTTTGCTACTTTTGCATCAATAAACCTTGTCACTCCTCCTAATTATGAAACTATGAAAGAAAAAACTAACTTTTACCCCGACATTTTTTATGAACGCCAAACAGGTCATAAGACTTTTAGAAGAAAACGGATGGATTGAAGTAAGACAAAAAGGCAGTCACCGTATTTTCAAACATCCAACGATTACCGACAATATTCCGGTAGCAGATCATGGAAATAAAGATATTCCGATAGGCACATTGAAAGCTATCCTGAAAAAAAGCAGGCATTAAATAAAAATGCGATTAACAATAATTATAGAAAAAGGAGACGGTGAGATCTGGGGACGTGTAGAAGCTCCGGGATTTCTGAACGTCACCGTGGGCAATTCTGAAGCAGAAATTACCCAAAATATGCTTGAATTGATTGAAGATTTTTTAGAAAACGAGGGAAAAGAAGACGAATACTGGAAAGGTGTTACCCTTGAAAGTATAGAATTCGATTATCGCTACGATTTAACGGCGTTTTTCGATTTATTTTCCCCGTTAAAGATCAATTCCATAGCCGAAAAAGCAGGTATCAACAAAGCATTAATGAGACAGTATGTTTCGGGTGTGAAGCATCCTTCCGCCCAGCAGGTTCAAAAAATTGAATCTGCCATTCATGCTTTTGGTCAAAACCTGATGAAAGTATCATTAGTTTAAGCCAAAATCGGCCGAATCACTTTTCCCGCTACATCCGTTAAACGGAAGTTTCTTCCTTGGAAAGGATAGGTGAATTTTTCATGATTGAAGCCCATTAAATGCAGAATCGTGGCCTGTAAATCATGGACGTGCGTACGGTCTTTGACGCCATAATACCCCAACGGGTCGGTTTCGCCGATGGAAAAGCCTTTTTTGACACCCCCGCCCGCCATCCAAACCGTGAATGCCTCCAAATGGTGATCGCGGCCTGAGTAAGGTAGCACCTGTCCATCGCGGTTTTCCTGCATGGGGGTTCGACCAAATTCACCGCCCCACACCACGAGTGTTTCATCCAACAATCCCCTCATTTTAAGGTCTTTCAGCAACGCCGTTACGCTTTGGTCGGAGGCTTGGCACTTTTTATGAAGGCCGATTTCGACGGAACCATCCTCGCTCGTACCGTGGGTATCCCAACCCCAATCAAACAACTGTACAAAGCGCACGCCGTTTTCGACGAGTTTTCGGGCCAGCAAACAGTTCATGGCAAACGAACCTTCACCAGGTTTTACGCCATACATATCCAGAATATACTGCGGCTCTTTGCTCACATCCATCACTTCCGGCACCGACATTTGCATCCGAAATGCCATTTCGTACTGACTGATACGCGTCAAAATTTCGGGGTCTTTAACTTCTTCGTAGGCCTGTTTATTAATTTCGTTGATGGCTTCAATGGTCTGCTTCCGAATGTCGCGGTTCATGCCCTGCGGGTCTGAAACGTACAAAACGGGGTCACCACCCGTGCGGCATTGTACCCCTTGATACACCGTTGGCAGAAAACCACTCCCCCACACCGACTTACCGGCATCAGGTTGTTTACCGCCTGAGGCCAATACAATGAATCCGGGCAAATTTTTATTTTCAGACCCTAATCCATAAACCGTCCACGCGCCCATGCTCGATCGTCCCAATCGGGCACTTCCCGTGTGCATTAATAATTGAGCCGGCGCATGGTTGAATTGATCAGTATACATGGCTTTGACGAAAGAAACATCGTCGGCAACCGTTTGCAGATAAGGCAAATAATCAGAGATCCATGCTCCTGATTGGCCATGTTGGGCAAACTTTCCTTTGGGCCCCAACATCTTGGGAACGCCTTTAATGAAGGCAAACTTCTTCCCCTCCAAAAACTCCGCAGGGCAGTCTTTCCCGTGGTATTTTTCGAGTTCAGGCTTATAATCAAACAGTTCTAACTGCGACGGTGCGCCCGCCATGTGAATATAAATCACCTGTTTGGCTTTGGGTGCAAACTGCGGCAGTCGTACTCCCATGGCATCAGCCAACTGAAGCGGTGCCGATGCAACCTTATCTTTCTCAAAATAACCGCAACTGCTTAGCAATGAGCCAAACCCCAATGACCCGATTCCTGCGCCCAATGTTTGCAGAAAATACCGCCGCGTTTGGCGCTCCAACTCCGCGGCTTGAAGTTCTTTGAGTAGCTTTTCCATAAAAACAAAAGAAAAATTCCAGATAAAGTTACCCAAAATCTTGATTAATGCTTGACGGAAAGATTGCCTTTCATCCAAACTCCCCAAAGGATAGTCAGCATTACCAATCCACCCAATCCCCACCCCCAAAATGTATTGGAAGGTAAAGCGGAGGCATCGCCAATCAATACCAATCCTGCCCAAGCAGATGGAGCGGCGTTGGGGTGGGTGGAAATGTA
This sequence comes from Runella aurantiaca, assembly GCF_003339505.1. Classification (GTDB taxonomy): domain Bacteria; phylum Bacteroidota; class Bacteroidia; order Cytophagales; family Spirosomataceae; genus Runella; species Runella aurantiaca. The sequence goes on along the minus strand of NZ_QPIW01000025.1, from coordinate 47,505 downwards.
TTGAAATTTAGCCTTTTGCAAAGCTTCATCTTTGGAGAGCCCTTCATTCAAAAACGTATAGAACAACTCCGTCAGCGAATAAGTCTTTTGATCTTCCACACTCCAAAGTGTGGTAATCGTAGAGGGAATACCCGCCATTGAAAAACCTCTAGCTAAACTCAATACCCCCTCCCCTTTGGCTACTTTGCCCACGCCCGTTTTGCAGGCCGATAATACCAAAAGATTGATTTTGAAAGAAGCATTGCCTAAATCGGAAACTTTAAGAGCAGAGTCAGCAAAATAAATATGCGGCTCGGTTTGTGTGCTGTCGGCAAAAGCATGGGTATATACCTGAACAATGCGGTGCCCGGATGCCTGATTCAGAAAAGCATTTTTGGTGGCTTTCAGATGAACCAGTTCGTTTTTCCACAGATAGGCCCCGCCAATGCGCTCGATGGATTCGGCAGAGCCAGTGAGTGTATTGAGTTTTTGTGAGAATTGTACGGGAGCGACCCCCAAAAATGATTTTTGCGGCCAAAAATTAGAAGAAGGTTGGTTTTTGAGCAAAAACTGTGCTGAATAGGTATAAGAAACAGCATATTCGTTGAGCAAATAGAGCGGCTTAGATACCGACCGACTCAACGCTTCAAATGGCAAAAAAGCCCCATCCTGCGAGATAATCACATGGCCCTTGGAGACATTGAGCGGTGCAAACAGGTTTTGATATAATCTGTTACTCACCACCAAAAATTCATTTAATTCGGTCTTAGTCGCAATATCTTTGGCGCAGAGATTCAAGTATTTTTTTGCCTCATTAAGGTCAAATTTAAGTCGTTGAATTTTTACGGAAGAAGGAGAAACCACTATGGCGTAGGTGAGGCTATCGCCTACAAAATACTCAATCAAAGTGTTCCTTTTTGGCTTCATATACTGCTGTATTTGCTTTAAACTAACGGTAGTGGTATCGTATTTAAAGTGATAGTAAGCAGGATTGGTTTTTTCAAGATTTTCAATAAAATCACTCTGCTCGTTTTCTGCCATCAAAAGCTCACTTTTTATTTTGTCAGTGCCAGCTTTACCTGCTTCTGATTTGTTTCTAAGTTCGTCTATTTTGGCTTGCAATTGAGCTTCTTTGACAAGGTCAGCTTTCGAAAGAATTTGCTTGGCCCCCAGTTCGTTGAGTTTGTCGTTGAGCAATACAGCGCGGCTTTTTTCAAAGAAATAAAAGGCTTTTTCGTAATCTTTAAGCAGGTAGCAGGCTTCGATGGCGTTTTCGTAAATAGAGCGGGTTTTGTTCCGCCAAAAGAGTTTTGATTGAGTCCCTTTGTGCTCCCACCGCATCAAGTCAATCATCTGGTCAGCCACCAAAAACGTTTTTTCAGCATTGATTAAGTAAGCTTTGTTTTTTGCCTGTTTGTATTGCGCCAACCATACCTTCCCTTTATTTTCTATCAAATCAAGCAGATAGTTTTTTTCGGCACAGTATTTTATTGTTTTGGGAGACGGATTGCTGTTGATATTAGAATACTCGGCAAATGCGGGCAGAAAGGTATGAATGGCCTGTTGTAAATACGAAATAGCCTGACTGTACTTTTTTTGTTTGTAATAAAGCATGGCTAAATTATCCAGGAGACGTGTCTTGATAGCAGGAGTATCGGCAAGAACCAAGCCTTCTTTGTACAGTTTTTCGGCCTCTTGCGATTGATTCATGGCGTTTTTTAAATAGCCTAAATTAGTTTTAACCATGGCCATCCCATAGTTGAAATCAGCCTTACGAAATACTTCAAAAGATTTATCGAAATAAATATCCATATTTCGATACTCTTTTTTCTCGTAATAAAGTGCGGCAAGATTTGCCAATGCGTTTCCATGATAGATTTGTTTGGACGAAGATTCTGCCAATTGAATAATTTCCTTCATGGCCGTTTCTGCTTCATCCAACCTGCCTAAAGCTCGCAACGCATTTGATTTTTTTTCGAGACAACTTGAGAGTTTTTCGGGATTATTACTTTTTCGGGCCAGGTTTTCAGCCACTGAAGCTACTTTTAACGCTTGTTCATAATCTCCCGTTACATTGAGCACTTTAGCCATATTGCTGCCTGCATCAGCGGCAACGCTATATTTCTGCGGGTATTTTTGGCCAATACTAAAACTTCGCTCATAATGCCACATCCCTTTTGCAATATCCTGCGGCAGTAGTTCATTTTCATACAACAACCCAAGATTCAGATGGCTATTGGCCAGATTGGCCTCACTAACGTTAGGGCGCTTCAGCGAATTGATGGATACTGCTTTTTCTGTGTATTCTATCGCTTTTTTGACGTGATTCTGGTCTTTTTTATCCCATCCCAAAGACCGATGCCGACGGCCTAAATAGTGAAAGATTTTAGCATAAGATGAATCTTGGGGCCATTTGGCTTTCTCCCAAGCGAGTTGGTTTTTTTCAAGTAATTGAAGGGCTACTTCATCTTCCAAACCAGTAGTGGCTTCTACTTCTTGAATCACTTTTGCCATAGAAGCATTTTGCGCCGATAAGCTGCCGGCAAAGTCCATAAAAACGAAAAAGAAAATAATTTTCTTCATGGTTCTTGAAACAAAACATACACTGTACCGCCTGCCTGTGAGTTGCCAATAGAGTACACATAATCAATCACCTAACAAGTACCCCGCTTCTGATAGAGGCATTGATTGGATAGGTTACTGCTTTGAATTTATATCTGTTAGGTATAATACCCGGTGTGGTTGAAAGGATAATATCTTTCTGATTTTGTAATGATAATGGAGGTGTTTGCCCGCTAAAACTAAAAGCGGCCGCAATCGGCGCGGCATAAGATGAACCCCAATCGAAGTCAAGACCAGAGGAGTCCGTTTTAAATTCAAAATGCTCTTCCTTATCTCCCATCACTCCTACATCTACGTATCGCTTGGAGAAGTTCTGATTAGGAGCTATAAGTGTGACATTGTCAACAGTGTAAACCGTTGTAGCCGTAATTACATTGCCAAACTCTTTGGAATGCGAAGCAGGATAAAATTTATACTTTCTTACATCCAGGTCGCGCGGGTTTCCCGAGTTATTGCAGGAATCAGAAGGATCTGCATTGCCTGCCGCAGCGACCAACATAATCCCTCTGTCTTTAAGTTTGCCAATAAAAGTTTCTAAAACATCACTTTTGGGGCCATAATAACCTAAGCTGGCATTAATTGTTTTCAGGTCAGGAATCTTAGTAGAATAGGCCATTGCACAGAGCATCTTGAACAATCTTCCTTCTTTTTTTTCATTTAAAACGACCATAGGCACAATTTTATAACTCTTACCCCGGAGCTCACGTTCAAGTAAGTAAGTTACCATTGTGCCATGAGCTTCATCTACATTAGTAACTATATTATTCCCATTCACAAAATTCCAGCCTTGATAGTCATTGACCAAACCATTACGATCATTGTCTATAGCATCGTTTGCCTTAGGGTCATTTTCATTATTCCAAAAATTATTGGAATGAATCCCTGTATCCATTATTCCTATTAAACCCCCTCCCGGTGGAGTTTCGGGGAAAAGGATTACATTGTTAATCGAATGATCGTTAATATCCGGGCTTCGTACGATATAATCCGGTGAAACCTCAAAACCCATAGTTGGCAATATCTTTGCTCGAATTCTTGAGCCGCTTGCGCCGCCCGGTTTACTGTCGCCATTATTTGCCAGACCGTCGTGCCCAAAAATGGGAATATCTGTTGTATCACCCCAAAGTTGCAGGTTAGAGTCACAAGGACAGGTTAAGGTTTTCTTCAACCCTAAGGATTTAAGCGTATCTATATCTGCCTGCGATAGCCTGTCTTTGTAAATAATGACTGACGTTATATCATTATTATTGGAATTGGAGCAGGGGTCTCCACATCCAACCAATAGTATTGCAGGAAACAATACAATTAAAGAATAGTAGGGTCGCATAGCAGTATGAAGAGGTTTAGGGATTAGTCGCAAAAGCGGGTACTGCACGAACAATAATGTTGATAAATTTTTAAGAAAAATCAAAATTTATCAACCGATACTTATTTAATGGTATTGAGCCATTGCTCGGCCGGGGCTTTTCCTGCTAAATTTTGGGCAATTACTTCTTTTAAGAGCCGTTGGGCGGTATCGGTATCTCCTTTTTTGAGGTAGGCCAGAGCCGCGTAAAATTTACCTCTGTTTTCTAACAACTCAGAATCAGCCGCCATCTGCTCAAAAATAGCAATAGCGGCATCGTAATTTTTGAGTTGCAATTGCGCTAATCCCTCATATTCATAGGCTTTAGCGCTTGGATTGCCGGCGGCCAATCGATTAAAGATGGGTAAAGCTTCTTGGTATTTTTGATGGTTATAGTAATCAATCCCTGTTTGAAGGCTATCATTGGCGGTGTCCATATGAGTATTCAACCGCGTCAAATCCTCTTCAATATAGACTTCTGCGTATTCCTGAAGAGTGAGATTAGAAGGAGTCATGAAATACCAAGCAACTACCAATAACCCAATCGCCGCCGCAATCCCCGAAGCCCACTGCCAACGCAACGGTTGGGCGGAACGCTGTCGGGTCCATTCAGCATGGCGTTTTTGCAGGTTAGCTTCTTTGAGGGCCGCTTTGGTGCTGAGATAAAAAGCTACCTCATCGGCCAGAGCCTTGTCTTGCGCCAGTTTTCTTTCAAAAGCCTCGTGCTCGGTGGCTGAGAGTCGCCCCTCAAAATAATCATCTATGGTTTCATACATAGTTGCATCATTGGCTTGCTTTGTACATAACTCTCAACTTCTCCAAACATCGCAAACGGGTGGTTTGCGCCACCCCATCCGTGTTATAATTGTATTGTAATGCAATTTCACGGTCTGAAAAACCTTCGCTCCACAGGGTCAGAATTTCCTGACATCGTTCTCCTATCCGCGCCAGTAATTGCCGAATACGCTGATGGTCTTGTTGCCGAATGAGATTGGCTAAAGCCGTCTGTTGCAAGTCCGGTACAGGTATCAGCAGGTCGTCGAGTGATACTCGCTGAAAAGCCTGCATGGTATTAGTCGTGCGTTTTCGAATTACATCAACACATTTATTGGAAAAAATTTGATGAATGTAGGTTTTCAACTCAGAACGACCTTCAAATCGTCCCGTAGTGATATGCTCAATGGTGGTTAAAATCGTGTCGGAATAGGCCATTGAAGCATCTTCTTCTTCGATTTTGTGGTTGCGGCTCCCGCTGCGAATCAAGTAACGGTACTTATCGTAGAGTTTGTTTTCAAAATACCTTCGTTGGCTTCCGCCCGTACGGATACCAGCCACTATATCTTGATCAGAAGGTTGGGTACCGAAGATAGTCACGAGTAGCAGAGTTGAGTGAAAATCCAAAAGAAAGTACGGGTATTTCTTGCCCAAAAACAAATTTACAGGGCCTTTTTTTACTCGTTTTGCGGAATCTTGAAAAATAATCAAAAAAATATGTTCGTGTTTTTCAGACTGTTGCGACTAAAGGGTAAAACAGTTTAAACACATGTAAAGCCACAACATCAAGCAATCGTTTGGATGCTGACGGCGGAACACTTTTACCCAACTTTATTTATAAACTCTTAAACAACAAAAACATGAAAACGCTTCTTTTTAGCATCGTCCTCTTTTTCGGAATGGGTATTTACTCGCAGACTATGGCACAGTCAACCGTAGAAACACCGTCGTTTACTGCTTCGATTTATCCCGTAGTCAACACTTCCAAAGTTCGAATTTTGATCAGCAAGGAATACGGAGAGAAATTTTCGCTGTCTATCATTGATGACAAGAAAAACCTGATTTACTTCGATCAACTACCCAAAAAAGCGACCCAACATCGTTTTGATTTGAACCTGACTGAGTTGTCCAACGGCCGATACTACGTTAATTTATCAGATGGCAAACAGCCCGTTGTGACCAAAGTCATTATAAAAGAACAGGTAGTTTTGGCAAAGCCCATTATATCAGATCAAATTTTGTGTGTGAATTGACCAGTTAAAGCATCATGGATGCCAAGTGAAGGAATCCATGGTGCTTTTTTTAGTACCTCATCAAATAAACGTAGGTTTTTCGTGGAAGGAAGGAAAAAGTCTGAGAAAGTTCTCCAAAAATCTTACTTTGCGTTAGCATAACGCTAAGCCTTCTGCGTTTTTTCAAGACCATGAATAAAACTACGATTGGAGCATGGACGTGGGGATTGATTTTTACCGTAATTCTGCAAGCCGTGGCTCAGGAAAAGCCACACATTATCTCCCTTACTTCAAAAGGAAAGGCTAAAACGCTCACCTCCCAAAATACCCTAAAACTGGACGCGCTAGAAAATGATTTGCACATTGAATGGCAACCCTGCAATTGTACCTACCGCTACTATGCAGGCGGTTTGGACGATGATACCGTTACGTTAAAATACCCCAATGCGCATTATACCAATCTCGAAGGCGGCGAGTATCATTTTTGGGTACAGGCACAGCAAAACGGCCGATGGTCAAAGCCTACTCAAATCACGCTTGAAATAGAAGAAAGCATTACTGAAGAAGGGTGGTTTTGGCCCGCCATAGCCGTGTATGTATTGCTGTTGGCGGGCGCGGCGATTTATTTTTTTCTGCTGTATAATTTCCGCCAAAAGCTCAAACTGCAAAGTCTCCGCAACCGCATCGCCGCCGACCTCCACGACGAAGTGGGCGCGACCCTAAGCAGCATTGCTATTTCGACGCGCTTGGTAGAGAAAAAATACGGGAAACAAGCGCCCGAAATGCTTTCGATTTTACAACAAATCAAAACCGACTCCGAAGAAACCATCCAAACCATCCGCGACACGGTCTGGACGCTCAACCCCAGCAATGACTCCGTGGAACAGTTGTTTGAAAAAATGCGTTCGTTGGCTTTCCAACTGCTTACACCACAAGACATTTCGCTGACTTTCAACAATCAACTTTCTGCCGCTGAAACAAACCGACTCCAACTAAGCATGGAACAACGGCAAAATCTCTACCTCATTTTCAAAGAAGCCCTCAACAACATCCTCAAACACGCCGAAGCCAGCAAAGTGAGCGTAGCGTTCAAAATGAACGGACAGGAACTGCTGATGACGATTGCCGACAACGGCAAGGGCTTTGACGCTACCCAACGCTACGAAGGCAACGGCCTTAAAAACTACAAAAAACGCGCGGCCGAGAGCTTTATGGAGGTAAAACTGGACTCAAAAACAGGTGAAGGCACCCAATTGGACGTAACAATTATCTCCATTTAACCCCGCCCCCCTTCCTTCAAAAAAGCGGGAGTGAGCTTGCTACCCAAATTGGGGGGATGACCGTTTGATAACTTTCGGGACTTTTGTAACGAAGTATCAATCATAATATTCTACATTTAACAACCGACAAAAAAGACATACCAAAAAGTCGCATTTGGCTTTAACGGTTTTCTTTTTGTTCCTGACTCCCAAGCCCATGATTCGCGTCGTACTCTTTGAGGATAACAAAAGCTTTCGCCAAAGTCTGTCGCTGTATCTGGCCGGCTCCGATGAGGTATTTATGTGCGCTTCGTTTGGCGATGCCGATGGGTGCGTGGGAAAAATCAAACGCTACAAACCTGACGTGGTGCTGATGGATATTCAAATGCCAGGCATTTCGGGCATTGAAGCATTGCAGGAAATCAAAGCGACGCTACCCGACACGAAGGTGCTGATGCAGACGGTGTTTGACGATGACCACCGCGTATTTGCGGCCATCTGCGCGGGAGCCAACGGCTACGTGCTCAAAAACCCCGACCCAGAAGTGATGTTACAGGCCATCGTAGATGTACACGGCGGCGGCGCTTGGATGACACCCAGTATTGCGGCCAAGGTGTTGCGGATGTTTCAAAATCAATTTGTCAAAACCCAACCGACCTACGTATCCCTCACCGACCGCGAGCGGGAGATTTTGGGTTGCATGGTCAAAGGCATGAGTTACAAGATGATAGCTGATGCCTGTAGTCTGAGTTTTCATACGGTGCATTGGCACGTTAAGCATATTTACGAAAAACTCCACGTCAACTCCGCCCCCGAAGCCGTAGCCAAGGCCATTGAGGGAAGGATGGTGTGAGGCATTACGAGAGATCACTTTTACCCTAAACCTCTAAAATCATGAATACCAAAAATCTATTCACCTTCAATGCCATCACGGCGGTCTTATTTGCTATCCCGATGATGCTTGCCCCTAAAATCGTGGCCGATCTGTACCTCACCCATCCCGAAACGGCCAACGACGCCACTTGGGTACTGATGCGGGGGTACGGCTCCCTGCTTTTGGCCCTTACGGTTTGCCTTTGGTACATCAGACCCGCCGCGCCTTCACGCGCCTTGAAGGGTATTTTATTACTGATATTCGTAGGCGACATTATTTTACCCATTGTGCATATCCACGCTATCCTCAACGGCGTCGAAAACAAACAAGCCTGGGGCATTGTCCTCGTAGGAGTCATTTTGGCGGTGTGGTCGGGGTTAGTGCTGCGTAAAATGGAGGTTGGGGAGTGATACAAAATAGTAGCCTTTCTCTGGAACTATTGCCACAGGCGATTGATGGGGTTGATAGCGCTAGGTAAATAATAAACTGATTTATAAACCTTTTAGACTTTTACGATAATGGACAGAACAATTAACTCCAATGTGCTTGATGTATATTTAGGTTCAGGGAAGTGGCTCATGGACAAAGACCGAAATATAAATAGTGATTTAATTGAAATTCATACCTTTTTTAGACCTATAGATAGGCTTTTCGGTGATTATGAAACCCGAAAAAAATTCAATCTCCACGAAGCGTTATACAGATGTGATTTTGATGGTAAAGAAGTTGCTATTACAAAAATAGACCTCGAAAAATATCGAGAATTACAAGACGATGATTATACGTTAATTTTTTTTACTATTGTTTTTACAAAAGGTGAGTATTTAATTCAACCTTATCCGATAAGTATCCATGAACTTCTTAAAGGTAATTACCCATTATATGGCCAATTTGAAGCAAACGAGGTAAAGGCAAGATATGTCTTAGACCCTGTTAAGTTGTACCATATCATGGATTTAGACGGTGCAAGATTTCAATATTACTACAACCAATTTTGGAGAAAAAACTCTGAGCTAAGAAAAAATACGACTAAGACAAATGAAGAAATTACAGAGTTTATTGAAGCTTATGCACAAGTCAAAAATTTTTTCAAAAAACATAAACGGCATTTTAAAATTAATAGGGGAATGCAATTTAAGTTAGACGAATTGTATTATTTAGATCAGGGGGCTGCCGAATATTTAAAAAATAAATCGGATAATATTAACAATATCAACGAGAATATTAAAATATTAAAAAACGACAATATTAACAATGCACAAGAGATAGTTGATGCTTTAGAAAAAGAAAAGTTAAAGAATTTTGAACGGTTCGACCAAGTAAAAATTCGCTTAGGTCAATACGAGGATGGGCGTTATGTTATCTATTTACACCCCTACGAAAGTGAATCAAATTGCCCCGGACGCATACCTGCTGAATAACGAATGATTTCATTTCAAACCTTTGACCAATGGCAATCCGTAGCAGGCTTTGCTATGATTGCCTTTTTTGGGTTGTTATACCCTCTGTTAGGAGAAAAATCCACTATTTTTAAAATTGTTTTTTTTGCTGGGGTAATACTGGCAATAGTGATTCCTTTTGGAGTAATTGTAGAGCAAGAAGAACAAGACCGGCTTACGACCCGTACAGGAAAAATAGTTCATTCCTTAATTTTTATTTTATTATTTTACTGTTATGTGCACAAAGGAATTTTGCAAAAGCATCTCCCCCATTTTTTTTGGTTTTGTTATTGGTTAGGTTGGTATGGTGTATTGGAATTCTTACTTGTTGATGTTTTATTAAGTAGGAAATACCAATTCGTCGAAGTGTTTTTCCCATGGCTGAGTACAAATTTTGGCATAGAAAATTTAAACTTTACATCCCCTATTAATTACCTCATCAAATTTATTTTCTTAGGTTTATTTTTTCGAGATTCAGTCCAAAACCAAACTTGGAAAAAAGTTTTGCAGTACACAGTTTGGGTTTTGGTAGGATTTGAATTGGTGCAAGTCTTTGTTTTTAAAAGTTATCAGGGATATGATTCATTATCTTCAACGGTTAAAAACATCTTTATTTTAGGCGGGGCGGGACTACTTCTTTATCGCGTATACACCCACAAAAATGTAAGCCTGAGTTTGCAAAAAAACGCTTATTTCTGGATTTGTTTAGGGTTAATTTTACCGGCTCTGGCTGAATTATTTTTAGAATTTATTTTTACCAAGCTTTATGAAACTGACCAATTGAGTTTTTATAAATTGTATCTCGTACGCAACGCTAGCCAGATGGTAGGGTTTACATTGCTGATTATAGGCGTTTGGCAGGCAAAGTACCTGCGTTTTTTACCCAAAGAATTTTAATACCAATACTTCTCTTTCCACAATTTTCTACAAGACCAATAAAATTAGGGGGGGGTAAATCAATTACCCCTCAATTTTTCACTGATCCAGTGCCATATTTTTACAATCAAGGCTCGTAAGCAAACGCAACTTTTACGTTAGTCCAAATCAATTTTAAATCTCAATCCCGACTAAAAGCATGAAAAAAGGATCATTTATCATCGCCTTGCTTTTTTCCCTCGCGGGAAGCACCTACGCCCAAACCGACCTCAAAGCCGCTTTTGAAAAAGGGACGCAAAACTTTAACAATGACCCCGTTGCCGAAGTACAAACCATGGCCGATAACTTGCGCTTTGTGGGCGGTGAAGATGGCGCGGTGCGCACTAAAGCCCAAACGGCCCAAATAGCCACTCGGCTTAATGCAGGTAAACACCAAACCCAAATCACAGATCTCAACATTCGACAATCGGGAACGTTGGGGGTAGCCACAGGTGTCAGAAATCAAAGCCTTAACTTGCCCAATGGCATGGTCATGACTTGGAAAGATGCTTTTACGTATATTTTTGAGTGGAAAAACAACAACTGGGTAATAACCGATTTGCACCACACTAAGATTGACTACCAAACGGGTGAAGAGGCTGCCGTTCGGCAAGTAATTGATACCGAGACCAAAGCGTACCACGAGGCCAACTTGGCTGTGTGGGGTAGCAACTGGGCCACTACTCCCTACATTGAACGACAAGACGAAAAGCTCAGAAAAATGGCCAATACGCCCTATTTGAAAGGCCAAGCTCTCCAAAAGGGCTACGAGGAGTTTGGCAAAACCCACAAACCGACTGGTCTTAGCTCGGTAGTGAGTGATTATGAATCGCATGTAATGGGCAATATGGCCTGGGCCACCTTTACACAAGAAGACCGCAAAGCGGACGGGACAGTGGCTCAAAAACAACGTACCCTGCGTATTTTGGAGCGTATCAACGGTCAGTGGAAAATAGTAATGACAAGTCTTACGGGTTTTTAGAAGCTGGTATAGGGTACCATTTCAGCAATTGGCCACTCCTTCGGGAGTGGCTTTTTTTATTTCTGGGCCTTGAAATACCACCCAAATTGGCGGCAACGGTGCGCCTGAAATATACCGAAATTTGATCAATGCAAACTAGACACCTCAACGGGTGGCATAAGGCACACTTACCCAACTTTATTAATAACTCTTAAACAACACAACCATGAAAACGCCCCTTTTTACCCTCATTTTCTTTTTCGGGATGGTAACAACTTACATTCAGGCCACAGCCCAGTCAACCGTAGAAACGCCTTCATTCTCGGCTTCGATTTATCCCGTTTCAGGTACTTCCAAAGTTCGGGTTGCGGTCAGCAAGGAGTATGGGAAGAAATTCTTTCTGTATGTCCGTGACGAAAATCAGCACCTGATTTATTTCGAACAACTGACCAAACGAATCACCCAGCATCGTTTCGATTTGAACCTCAATGAATTGTCCAATGGCAAGTACTACATCAATTTGTCGGATGGGAAAGAGCCTATGGTGACAAAAATCATCGTCAAAGAACAGGCAGTTTTGGCAACACCCATTTTATCGAATCAAATTCTGTGTTTGAATTAAAGGGCAATCCCCAAAAAAGCCTCTAAAGCCCCCCGAATTGGGGGGCACTCAAAAATAGATTCCAGTCCAATTTTGTAATGTTAAATCAGTAAAAAAACCTTACACTTTAAAAAATGAAAATTAATCGAACACTGACAATGAGCAGCCTATTAATGGCTATTTGTTTTTTGGCCTGTGAAGGGCCTAAAGGCGATTTGGGTCCGCAAGGGCCACAAGGAGTAGCCGGTAAAGACGGGGCCGCAGGTGCCCCAGGTTCACTCGGAGCTACGGGCTCCAAAGGCGACCAAGGCACGGCCAAAGTGGTATATACCGCTTGGAAAGGTTTTCCTACCGATAAAATTGGCCGAGGCACTGGCGGCTCCTTTCTACAATTTAGCGGCACCAATACTTCAGAAACCGCCTTCACCAAAGAAGCCATAGATCAGGGTGTCATTATGACTTATATCAAGTACAACTCCTTGGGATACAACGCCAATACCCAATCCAGTGAATTAGTAGAATCCATAACCACCTCTACCTCACTAAACAGTTACTTTAAAATACCTGGTCGTACACAAAATCGCTCTGAAGACTTTGGCGTATCTAATGCATTCATAACCGGAGGAAGGAGAGAAAACTTTTTTGACCCGGTTATCAATGTTTGGAGCCGAACATTTGCCAGTACTACAGCACCGGCAGTACCGGAGCTACAAAACCTAACCGACGACCAATACCGGGCTCTTATCAAAGATATACCACAGTATAGGCATGTAGTGATTTATGGCAGTACCAAAGGGCGCATAGCCAATCTCAACCTCAACGATTACGCCGCCGTTAAAGCTGCCTTCAATATCCCTGATTAAACGCTCTCTTACCCTCAAAATACGATAAGATAATGAAAGTCAGACAAATCATATATGGATTGCTGCTGTTCTGCGTTGTAGCAGCGTGCAGCAAAGGTCCGAAGGGCGACGTAGGCCCCCAAGGTATAGCAGGCAAAGACGGTACCGCAGGTATAAACGGTCCCAATGGCGCAACTGGCAGCAAAGGCCCTACGGGTGACACGGGCAACAGCAACGTAATTTATACCGAGTGGGCATCGCCTGAAGTAAGTACTGCACCTTATATTGCCGACGGGGTTCCCAATCGGTATCAATTCCCCGCAGTAGAATTTGATTTCCCACTTTACACCAAAGAGACGTTGCAAAAAGATGCCATTTACATCTATGTTAAATACCGCGTCTTTGAGAGTCCCAACTTGGTAGAATATATCTCTAATGGAGCAGTTGGGGTGAGCGAATACCTGATTCCGGGACGCTCAGGCACTTCCGCCAACGACTACGCAAGCCACGGTGTGAACATTGTTCTATCAAATAATATAGGAAAACTGAGTTGTTTTTCCAATGTTTTGCGCTTGGGGCCTGGCGGATCTGCTGTGAGCACCACTGCCCCTGAGTTGGCCAATAAAAGTATTGATTATTACGTGAACTTATACAAAGGGTTGCTCAAATACCGGGTCGTGATCGTGAAAGGGAATGTAGCAGGCCGCTTGGGCGCCATTGATTGGAAAAACTACGCCGAAGTAAAAGCCGCTTTGAATTTGAAAGATTAAGTTAGGTTAAAAATGACAAAAAAAAGCCACCTCTGCTGAAGTGGCTTTTTTTGTAAACACTTTATATTTTCTTCTTTTATTCTGCAAAAATAGCCGCTACGCTTATTTCAAATTCGGGCAGTACAGGTGCCGCTGAGCACGTATCGGTGCCGGTGCAAATCTTCACTTCTTTGTAAGACGTATAAACCTCCACCTCCTGCGCATCAGGATACACCAGCCAAGCCACTTTTACACCGTACTTAAAATACTCACGGAGTTTGTTTTTAACAGAGATAATCTGGTCGTTAGTAGAAATAACCTCCACTACAAATTCCGGTATTACATCTTGGTTTGCACGCCCCTGTCTGATTTGCTCACGGGTAAAGTAAGCAATATCGGGCCGTCTCATTTGGAGACCCGTCAACATCACATCGGGTTCAGCCATGAATGTCCCTGATTTGATGTAGCCCTTCTCAAAAAAAAGATTTTGGAGAATCTCGTAAACGTACCATTGCTGTTGTTTCATTCCTACAAATTTTATCAATTCCCCGTCATTCCATTCATACTTGAAGCCATCGGTAGGCTCCCAGTCCAAGAACTCTTCTAAGGTACGGGGCAGTTGTGCCGCTTGCTGGGTGGTTTGTACCATGACTTTTTGGTGTTTTTTTATCAAATATAACGAAAAATATTCCTTTCTAATTACCGAATCCCTTTTACTACGCCATATCCCGCACTACCTGCGCAATGTGCTGTGAATCATAGACATAGCCTTGCCAGCGCTCCAAACGCTTATCCATGACCGAAAACCACAGCGGCGGAGCCATTGCCATCAAAATCATAAGCGGATAGCCGAAAGGGAGTTGCGGACTTTCGTCAAAATGCCGCAGCACCTGATACGGTCGCGAGGCGTAGGCGTGGTGGTCGGAGTGCCGCTGAAGTTGAAACAGGACCAAATTACTGAATAGATGATTGGCATTCCAAGAATGCAACGGATTGACGCGCTCGTATTTGCCAGGGGCCGTTTCCCGTCGCACAATGCCGTAATGCTCAATGTAATTGACACTTTCCAACAATAAAAAAGCCACAAGGCTCTGCCCGAAGAAAAACGGAATCACCTCCCAAGCGAAACGCCCTACTTGCCAACTGCCCAAGGCGGTCAACAAACCGCAAAAGAGCAACGGTAACACCACCACCCAAATCATGTTGTTTTTGATACTCCAAAACGGAACCTTGGCTTTTTCCAGCAAGCGTTTCTCAATCGCCAAAGCACTCCGAAAACTTCCCGTAACGCTCTGCCACCAAAACGCATACAGCGATTGCCCTTTGCGGGCAGTGGCGGGGTCGTACGGAGTAGCTACCCACACGTGGTGCCCGCGATTGTGCTCAATGAAAAAGTGCATGTAGCACACCGTCATGAGCGTAAGTTTGGCGTGAAACTGCGCCGTTTTGCTGCTGCGATGACCCAACTCATGCGCTACGTTGATCATGGTTCCCGCAAAAATCCCCAATGACAGCACGTAGCCTATCCACTGAAACAGCGTCATCTCATAGGTCAGGATGGCAAATACGGCCAGCCCCAATTGAATCAGGTGGACATACACCAACGAATACACCACCCCGTCAAAAAAACGGTCGTTCATCAGTTGTTCAAAATCTTCTTTGCGGGCGTTGTTTTTATCCTTCCCCATCAGCGCATCCACCAAAGGCACCAAGCCGTAGGCAAACAATACCCCTGTCCACGTAAATTGACCGTGAGTAAATATGAAAATGCCGTTTGAAAGCAGAATCATGAGATAAATAGACAAAAAACCGAGTTTTTTAAAAGCGCTCATCGTTCATCTTTGGTAAAGGTTTGAAGTAGTGCTTATTTATTCAAAGTTAACGAAAACAACCTACTCACCTCAAACTTTTTGACTTAGCCCACAAACTCCGTCGCTTTGGCCACAAACCTTTGCGAAATCATCCATCAGTAGGTTGATTTGTATCGTCTAACCGGCAAGCCTGTTAACAGCTATGAAAATTTTTACAACCTATTTAATTGTAATCCTCTCATGAAACTTTCTTCTCTATTATTACTGATTGTATCAGGTATTTTTCTCCAAAGCAACGCGCAGCAGGATTCGGTGAGCATTCCCGATCCAGATGAGTTTAAATGGCATTCACATATTTACATCGGGGCGCCGTTCGTCAATTTTAACGTAACGCATTATCCACACCTGAGGCAGGCATTTAAAAGTCAGGGGGTTGGGTACTCAGCCGTCCAATTCAACACCATCGCTTCCTACGGCGGTGCTTTGCAGGGGGGGCGTTATAAGTTTGGGGTGGAAGCCATCTATGGGCTTCCAGGAAGCGATACAAAAAAACAAACCAAAGTCACCGGGAGTTATATTGCGTACTTGCTGAATGCTGGCTACGCCGTTTTTTTTGAGCGAAACCGGCAGTATTTTATCAACATAGGCATTGGCAGGGTTGAATCCACCGCCAGCGTATATACGACCGATGCTTCCCAAACACTGGCCTTTAACAATCTCCTTTCTACGCCTATCGTTGGGCAATCGCCCGCGTTAGTACACCAAAACACCTTTTTTGAACTTTCACTGGAGCGAACCATCCGGCCCACTCGCCCCGTCAGCCTGAACTCGGTCTTTCGGATAGGCTACCGCTTGGGAATAAATACCGTGCCCTGGAAAACAGACAATAATATACTCCTTTCCAACGCCCCCGTTGACCGTATACATCAGGTATTTATCCAAAGCATCTTCGTCATCAGCAAAAGCCATAAACGGAAGTCAAAAGTCTGATATACAGCCATGAAACTCCGAACAATTATGCTGCTTTGGCTTTACTTTCCTGGTTTTGGAGAAGAGCCGCCCTCCGCCGAACGGGCAACAGTGGTGCTATACCGAAGAAAAGATTATTTTGGGTCTGACTTTACGGTGAAAATAAACAGTCAGGCGGTTACACAACGATTCAGCAACAACGAATACTTTCGACTGGAAATCCCTGCTGGGAAAATTAGGGTAGAAACCGAAGGCGACTTTATTACCGAAAAGAAAAGCATGACCTTTACCGTTAATGCCAACGAAACGCTCTTTTTGAAAGGTATTGTCGATTATGACTACCTCAGCAATGCCCTCTATTTTAAACGTACCGCCAGTGACCAAGCGGCCAAAGAAATGACCAAATTGAAACCAGACGAAACCGCCCTCAAAAAAGTCGAATGAAATCCTTCCCTTACAGTCGTTTAGTGTTCCTGTTGTTGACGGTTACGTTCAGCGGTTACCTGGGGCTTTTGCTGTACATAAGCCTAAAAACGCAATTCGGCAACGATGGAGAAAGCCTAAGCGGATTCGGTAAATTTTTGGCGAGCTATGTACTTTTGGTCGCGGGAGTTTGGACAATGGGCTGGCTCAATTATAGAGGGCCTTTTCAGTGGTGGTTTTTAGCCTCCGAAAAACGTTGGTGGTATTGGACGTGGATAGTGGCCCTCACCTGGCTGGTGTTTGAACTGCTTCAGTTTCGTCAAGACCGAGAGCCAGAGTTTGTTGATGAAAGCAGCCTTATTACACTGGTTTTGATGGGACTCATCATCGTTTTTGGATACATCGCCGATGCTTTTCGGGCACGTCGGGAACGGTTGGTGTTGCAGCAACAAAAAACAGAAGCCGAACTGACAGCGCTGAAATCACAAATAAACCCCCATTTTTTGTTTAATACCCTCAATACGATCTACAACGAAGCCGCCGGAGCCGACAACGACACCGTTGCTGATTTGGTACAACAATTGGCGGGTATCATGCGCTTTACCTTGCAGGAATCAGCCAAGCCGTATATCAGTATTGAAAGTGAGTTGGCTTTTTTGGACAAATACCTCACCCTGCAACGCGCCCGATTGCCCCACCGTGACAGCATTCGCTTAGACATCCACATTGACTACGACGGCCAGCCTGCCCAAATCGCCCCGTTGCTGTTGATTCCCTTTGTAGAAAATGCGTTTCAGTACGGCATCAGCATGGAGCATCCATGTTTTATTCGTATGAAGCTATACGTTGAAAATCAGACCCTTGATTTCTATCTTCAAAATAGCACAATTGCAAAGGAAGCCCATCGCAAAGGCCACGGCGTGGGCATCGCCAATGTACAACAACGCCTGAAATTACTCTATGCCCACCGACATACGCTGAAGATAAAAGAAGAAACCGGCGTTTTTGAAATACATTTACAACTGGAACTTTACTGATTTTGAAACAATGATTGCCATTGCCCTTGATGATGAACCCGCCGCCCTCGAAATCTTGCGCCGGCACGCCGAAAAAGTACCCTTTATCAGCCTCACACACACGTTTGTAAGTACGGCAGATGCTTTGGCATTTCTGGGCCAAAATACCGTTGATGTTTTGTTTTTGGACGTACAAATGCCCGATATGCTCGGCACAGATTTTGCCCGATTGCTCAATAACAGCAAAACACAAATCATTTTTGTGACGGCCTATCCCGATTATGCAGTGGAAGGTTTTGCATTGCACGCACTGGATTACCTTCTCAAACCCGTCGAATTCGGGCGTTTTTTGCAGGCCTGCAACCGCGCTTTGGGACAGCACGCCAAAAAGACGGGAGAGTCGTCCGGTATCTTTGTCAAAGACGGTTACGATTGGGTCCGGGTCAATGTAGACGAAATTCTGTACATTCAGTCAGACACCAACCTGCTGTTTATCCACGAACGCACCTGCAAGGTCACGACCCGCATGACGCTCAATGAAATGCTGGCCCAGCTGCCAGCCGACCGCTTTTTACGCATTCATAAATCGTATCTGGTGGCGCTCAACGCCATTCAAAAAATGGAACGCCATCAGGTGACGGTAGGCAATGTCACCATTCCGCTGGCGGGGAGTTATAAAGGAGAATTGGAAGCGCGGCTGTTGAAGTGAAGGAAATTTTTAATGACTAATCAGTACCAAACCAACCGAAAAGTCAGCATTTAGAACCTCTTTTATTTGCGGTAAAAATGTCATTAAAGAATCATAGGAGTTATCACGTGTATCAATTACTAAAACACAAATTGGATATTTATCAAAATTCTGTTGATAAGCCAAATTTTTATCAACGGTCAATAATACCCTAATATCTTCAGCAAGCATTAATTTTAGCAACTCTCCATTTTTCTTCCCATTCCATCCCTTTTCCTGCACTGTCAAAACATCAAAGTCTGCCAATCTAAACTTGAATTTACGAGGCACATTTTCATCAAGCAGCACTTTCATATAACTGACGGATTGTCTTTTCGGAAGAAAACGTCTGCTGTACTATTTCCAATAAAGCAACCGCATATTCAGGCTTTACAGTCGGAAAATCATCCAAAAATTCTTCCAGTGATACTCCTTTTTCTAAATGCACAAACAATGACCACACCGGCACACGCGTTCCTGTAAAAACAGGTGTGCCGCCCAATATTTCAGGGTCAATGGTAATAATATCCTTGATTTTCATGCTTTTAATCGGTTTGCTTATGCAATTTAAACAAACGGAACGACAAAACAATTATATTCCCTTCAACGCTTTTTGATACACTTTCAAACACCGCTCCCGCGCAAACGCATGGTCAACGATGGGCTGCGAATACTCAAAACTGCTGAGTTCGGGAACCCATTTTTTGATATATACAAGTTGTGGGTCAAATTTTTGGGTTTGCGAAGTGGGATTAAAGATCCGAAAATAAGGCGCCGCATCCGTTCCCGAGCCCGACGCCCACTGCCAGCCGCCGTTGTTGGCCGATAAATCGTAATCCAATAGTTTTTGGGCAAAATAGGCTTCGCCCCAACGCCAGTCAATGAGCAGATGTTTGGTCAGAAAACTCGCCACCACCATCCGCACACGATTGTGCATAAAACCCGTGGCGTTGAGTTCGCGCATACCGGCATCCACAATCGGGTAGCCCGTGCGGCCTTGGCACCACGCCTGAAATTGGGCTTCATCATGTCGCCATTCAATTTTATCATACTCTGACCGGAAGGCTTTACCCTGCCCTACGTGCGGAAAATGCCAGAGGATTTGCATGTAAAAATCCCGCCAAATCAGTTCATTCAGAAAAGTTTCGTTCAACGTTTGGGCTTTTCGGGCCAATTCTCGAATCGAAATGGTTCCAAAACGCAAGTGTACACTCAACCGCGAAGTACCGGGAATAGACGGTATGTCACGACGTTCTTTATAGTTTTCAATGAGTTCTTTTCGGACTTCTTTCCCCGGAAACGGCTGGCCCACAGCCTCAAATCCCATGCTTTTGAGGGAAGGAATTTCCAACGGCTGCGTTTTCAGAAAAGCATCAAAATACGCCTCAGTCGGGTACGAACGCAGGTAAAATTCATTGACGGTTTCTTTCCACTTGCGACTGTAAGGCGTAAAAACAGTATAAGGCGTTCCCGCGCCGCTAAGTACTTCGCTTTTTTCAAAAATACACTGGTCTTTGTGGGTATAAAAAGCCGTCCCTCGACTGTTCAAAAACTCACCGATGGCTTTGTCGCGGGCAAGGGCGTAGGGTTCGTAATCGTGATTGGTATGGATTTCAGCGATGTCATATTCGTCCGAAAGCTGCTGCCATACCTCTGAGGGCTTGCCGTATTTGACAATGAGTGTACTTCCGAGTTGTGTTAATTGGGTTTGAAGTTCATGGATGGCCAGATGAATAAACTCTACCCGACGGTCTTTTTTGTCCTCAAGTTGGTCCAAAATCTCGGCATCAAAAATAAAAACGGGCAAAACTGGATTGCCTGACTTGAGCGCGTGATAAAGCCCAGCATTGTCGTGTAAGCGCAAATCGCGACGAAACCAAAAAAGCGTAAGAGGAGTATGCATAAAAAAAACGGCGTATTTGTATTGCTACAAACCACGCCGTTTGGTAGATTGTTTTAAAAGCTAGTATTGTTCCAGCATATATTTTATCACGTCGGTGGTGGTCACGATACCCGCCAAATGACCATTTTCAACCACTGGTAAAGCGTGGTATTCTTCGGTCGTAAGGATTTCGGCCACTTCTCTGATGCTCAGAGAAGCCTCCACCGTACGCGGTTTTTGGGTCATCACTTGTTGAATGGAAAGCATTTCTAAAATGGCTTCGTCGGCGCCTTCCTGATTTTCAAACAACGAACTGAATGTTAGCCGATTAATGTCCGTGCTACTTATGATTCCTACCACTTCTGTCCCGTCCAAAACGGGCAAGTGACGAATGTGATTCTTTTTAACTAATTCAATTACTTCGTGTAAATCGTCGGTTACTTTAACGGTAAACACGTTTTTGGTCATGATGTGCGAAACTGGTTCTCTTCTTTTCATTGGGAAATTGTTTTTGTGATGTTCAATATTCACCATTTCCCACCAAACGCTTTATGACCAACAACATCCCCAAAAAATGCTTTTTGTCATTTTCAATAAAAATCCCCCGACCGCCAAAGCAACCGGGGGATTTATTAATTTGTGTCAGCTATCAACAACCAAAAATCTGGTTTATTTGATTATGCTTCTGCCTGCGCGTATTCTTCAATCGGAACACATGCGCACACCAAGTGACGGTCACCATAGGCCGAATCGATGCGGCTTACGCTTGGCCAAAACTTATTGAAACGCAAATGAGGTAACGGGAAAGCTGCTCTCTCGCGAGTGTAAGGACGCTCCCAATTTTCGGTCAATACCACGCGTGCCGTGTGAGGGGCATTTTTCAGAACGTTATCGGCTTTGTCGGCAATACCTTCTTCCACTTCGCGGATTTCGGCACGAATGCTCAACAAAGCATCGCAAAAACGGTCCAGTTCTGCTTTTGACTCCGATTCTGTCGGTTCAATCATCAGCGTACCCGCTACTGGGAACGACAAAGTTGGCGCGTGGAATCCGTAGTCCATCAAGCGCTTGGCCAAATCTTCGGCTTCCACTCCCACGGCTTTGAACGGGCGACAATCCACAATCATTTCGTGCGCACAACGATTGTTTGCTCCCGTGTACAGGATTTCAAATTGACCGTCTCCCGCCAAGCGTTGCTTGATGTAGTTGGCGTTCAAAATCGCCATTTTGGTGGCATTGGTCAAGCCTTCTCCTCCCATCATGGCAATGTAAGCGTGCGAAATGGTCAGGATGCTGGCAGAACCATAAGGCGCCGCCGAAACCGCCCCCGCCGCTTTTCCATCGGTGAGGGTAACGTGACTTGGCAAATGCTGCACCAAGTGCGCGGCTACACCGATGGGACCCATACCCGGGCCACCGCCACCGTGAGGAATACAGAATGTTTTGTGCAAGTTGAGGTGACAAACGTCCGCGCCAATCGTGGCGGGGCTGGTCAAGCCTACCTGCGCGTTCATGTTTGCCCCATCCATGTATACTTGTCCACCATGATTGTGGATAACTTGGCAAATTTCAATGATACTTTCTTCAAATACACCGTGGGTCGAAGGATAGGTCACCATCAAACACGCCAATTCGTTGCTATACTGCTCGGCTTTGGCTTTGAGGTCAGCTACGTCGATGTTTCCGCGCTCATCGCATTTGGTCACTACCACTTTCATGCCCGCCATCACGGCCGAGGCAGGATTGGTGCCGTGCGCCGACGACGGAATCAAGGCCACGTTGCGGTGGCTGTCGCTGCGCGCCTCGTGGTACGCCCGAATCACCATCAAGCCCGCGTACTCGCCCTGCGCACCCGAGTTGGGTTGCAGCGACATGGCCGCGAAGCCCGTGATTTCGCACAGCCAATCGTTCAAATGTTTGAACAACAATTGATAACCTGCCGTTTGATTTACGGGGGCAAAAGGGTGCATCTTACCGAACTCAGGCCAGGTAACGGGAATCATCTCGGCCGTTGCGTTAAGCTTCATGGTACAGCTACCCAACGAAATCATGGAATGAACCAACGATAAATCTTTGCTTTCCAACGACTTCAAATAACGAAGCATATCGTGCTCGGTATGATAGGTTCCGAAGACGGGATGCGTCAAGTAATCCGACTGACGGGCTAGGTTTTCGGGGAAAGTTACGTCCACTTCGCTCGGAACCGTCATCTCCACACCTTCGCCTGAAACCGTGGCGAACAAATCCAAGATAGCAATCAAATCGCTGAATGACTTTACTTCGTCAAACGAAACACCTACGTGCCCATTAGCGCTGTAACGTAAGTTAATCCAACGTTTTTCGGCTTCTTCACGCAAGTTATCGGCATTGTGCACCTTTACCGTAACGGTATCAAAATAGTTTTGGGTCAACACTTCATAGCCCATGTGCGACACCGCGTCGGCAAAGGCTTTGGTCAAGCCGTGAATTTTGGAAGCAATCGTTTTCAAACCTTCGGGTCCGTGATAGACAGCGTAAGCCGCCGCCATGACCGAAAGTAACACCTGAGCGGTGCAAATATTGGAAGTCGCTTTTTCGCGACGAATGTGTTGCTCGCGCGTTTGCAGGGCCATACGTAGCGCCCGATTCCCTTCGGAATCAATAGACACGCCAATGATACGGCCCGGAATCTGACGCTTAAAGGCATCTTTTGTAGCGAAAAACGCCGCGTGCGGGCCACCGTAACCCATCGGAACGCCAAAACGCTGGGCTGAACCTACGACTACATCAGCGCCCATTTCACCGGGAGCTTTTAATAAAGTAAGGCTTAACAAATCAGCGGCAACGGCCACAAAAATATTCAGTTCGTGCGCCGCAGCGATGAAATCGGTATAATCAATGACTTCACCGTCGGTAGCAGGATATTGCACCAACACGCCATAAATGGCAGGATCCGTCAAATCTACCTTGGTATGGTCGCCCACTATTACATTGATATTCAATGGAGTAGCACGAGTATAAATCAAATCAATGGTTTGTGGATGACAACGGTCTGACACAAAGAACGTTTCCGCTTTTTTCTTGGCCGCAGGGCGAAGGCTGTGGAGCATCGTCATGGCTTCGGCGGCGGCGGTGGCTTCATCCAACAACGAGGCGTTGGCGATTTCCATGCCCGTCAGGTCAATGACCGCCGTTTGGAAGTTGAGCAACATCTCCAAACGTCCCTGCGCGATTTCGGCTTGGTAAGGTGTGTACGCCGTGTACCAGGCGGGATTTTCCAGAATATTCCGTAAAATCACGTTGGGTACATTGGTATCGTAATAACCAGTTCCGATGTAAGATTGAAAAATGCGGTTTTGACGCGCTACTTTTTTCAAATCGTTCAAAAAGTCAAATTCTGACTTCGGGGCGGGTAAGTTTAACGGTTGGGCCAGACGGATAGCCGCCGGCACCGTTTGCTCTATCAACTCGTCGAGCGTAGCTACGCCGACCGTTTTCAGCATTTCCTGTAAATCTTTGGGACTTTGGCCGTGGTGACGGCGCTCGAAGGATTCTTGTTGGTGAAGACTGATTTTCATCCGATTTATCAGAGCGGTATGTGAGTGTAAATTTTCGCAAAAATAGTCAAAAAAGAGGCCGCTTGTTGCCTTCTTTTCTTGGAAAAACAAAATTCAGGAAGTAAAGTTTATTCAATCCTGCTTATTAATAAATAAAGTCACAAAAAGGCTTACTTGAGCCGTCATTACGTTCTCCTTTTAGTAATACTAAAAAAAATGAAAAACATACCCTTCGCCAGAATTTTGATTTTGTGGTTTTGCTGCATAAGTGGTTGGGGACAAAAAGCCACCCTCACCGTTGATTTCAGCCAAGAAATCGGCCCCATGCAACCCGTCTGGGCGTGGTTTGGCTACGACGAGCCGAATTATACCTACATGAAAGACGGCAAAAAATTGTTGACCGAAATCGCCGCCCTCAGCCCCGTACCTGTATACGTACGCGCCCACAACCTGCTCACCACTGGCGACGGAACGCCCGCGCTAAAATGGGGTTCAACCAACGCCTATACCGAAGACGCGCAGGAAAATCCAAAATACGATTGGACGATTGTAGATAAAATTTTTGATACCTACATCGAGCGCGGTATGAAACCGCTCGCTCAAATCGGCTTTATGCCCGAGGCACTTTCGACCAAACCGCAGCCCTATCGGCACAATTGGGTGCCCGGCCAACCTTACAACACCATTTATACAGGCTGGACTTATCCACCCAAAGACTATAAAAAATGGGCTGAATTGGTCTATCAGTGGGTCAAACATTCGGTGGCGCGGTATGGGCAAAAAGAAGTGGAAAGCTGGTATTGGGAATTGTGGAACGAACCCGACAGCCCTTACTGGAGTGGTACAGTACAGGAATACTGCAAATTGTACGATTACTCCGCCGACGCTGTGCGACGGGCGTTGCCCACGGCCAAAATCGGCGGCCCGCACGTAACGGGCCCAGCAGGACGCAGAGGGGGTAATTTTCTGAAAACCTTTTTGAAACACTGCACCCAAGACACTAATTACGTGACGGGCAAAATCGGTACGCCGCTGGATTTTGTGGCATTTCACGCCAAAGGCGCGCCCAAACTCGTGAACGGGCACGTACAAATGAACATGGGAACGCAATTGCGGGATATTTCGACGGGCTTTGAGATCGTGGCGTCGTTTCCGCAACTTAAAAATACGCCCATCATCATCGGTGAATCTGACCCCGAAGGTTGCGCGGCATGCGGCATGAAAACCGACCCGCAAAATGCCTACCGCAACGGCACCATGTATTCGAGCTACACGGCGGCTTCGTTTGCGCGGAAATACGCCTTGGCTGATTTGCACCAAGTCAATTTCAAAGGGGCGGTTTCGTGGTCGTTTGAATTTGAAGACCAACCATGGTTCTACGGATTTCGGGATCTGGCCACCAACGGCGTGGATAAACCCGTTTTGAACGTATTCAGAATGTTTGGGATGATGAATGGAAAACGCGTGGACGTCAAAGGAAACTTCATGTACCCCACACTCGCGGTACGGGATTCCAGCGTTCGCCGCTCCACTCCCGACATCGGCGGATTGGCCACCAAAGACGAAGGCACGGCAGCCGTGATGCTTTGGAATTACCACGACGATGATGTCGCGGGCACGGCGGCTACGGTTGACCTAACCCTCAAAAACATTCCAGCTAAAAAAGTAAAAATCACGCAGTACCGCATTGATAACGAGCACAGTAACAGCTACGAAGTGTGGAAGAAAATGGGCTCACCGCCCAATCCTACGGCGGAGCAAATCACCGAACTGGAAAAAGCGGGACAACTGGCCCGTTACGGCGAGTCCAAGCGCCAAACCGTAAAAGACGGACAATTGATTTTTTCAACCACGCTGCCTCGGCAGGGGGTGGGTTTGGTGATGTTGGAGTGGTGAAGTCTAAGTACTGATTCAGAATAATGTAGGGTATTGAAGTGTCATACTATCAAAAACTGCATCTAATGCTTCCTGTAATTTTTTCCCTGTACCTTGGCTATTGTCACAAA
The DNA here is from genome assembly GCF_003339505.1 of Runella aurantiaca. Lineage (GTDB taxonomy): Bacteria > Bacteroidota > Bacteroidia > Cytophagales > Spirosomataceae > Runella > Runella aurantiaca. The sequence continues at coordinate 21,543 of NZ_QPIW01000025.1, read as the reverse complement.
TGAAATAGAATAACGTACCTCCCCCAAATACACGTAGAACCATAACTCGGTATGGTAAGAAATCATTTATTACCAATACGTCCCTGTAAAAATTGAATAATTTTCGTCCCAATTTTAATTGGTGAGATGATATATTTAAAGAAAATTCTTCAAATATTGGTAAGCCTAATAATTTTTCAAGAGCGTTTCCAACGGTTTGTTGCTCATGAATTTCTATGGCTACTTTCTTTTCTTTTAGTGCATCTATTAGTGCATAAAACGACAATAACTCATCCTCTTTCTGAATGCTACGCGCCTCACAATCTTGTTTATATTTTAGGATGTAATTGTAGGGGTCATCAATTGCCAATTTGATTTTCTTTCTAATAAATTCTTTGTCTTTAGGGCTTAATACATCCCCTAAATAATCTAAAAACAACTCATATCCTTCTTTCTGTTTACGATTAATCGTCGTTTTTTCGATGAATGCTTTACCTGCTTCTTTTAAGAAACGACATACCCGTCTTACTAAAGGATATTCTGATAAATTAATCTCATTGAATTTTTCTGTGTCTTTATCCCAAATGAAAATGGATATTGTTTCGGAAGCCAGCTTATAAGCAAATTTATCGTTCTCAGTATTAATGATTAAGCATTTATCGTTTTCTGCCGGATTGGTGACTACTTCAAACAAATAAGAACTTTTTTCAAAGCCATACCAATTTGAATTTTGCGTAATCAATTTAGACGATAAAATCGCTTGCAGAATAGGAGCCCGTGCAGATATGATTGGAAACTCAAAATTAACTACCAATGGATTTATGTCCCTTTGTAACAAGTTTATAACCTCTTCAAAATATAATTCTTCAACACCTAAAACCTCATCAATAAATACATCCTCAAAGTTTTCTATATCGGCATCTAACCAAATGCCATTTGATTCATCAAAAAAAGACTGACCGACTTTTTTGCCTGTAAAAACACCATTACAAGAAAATTGATAATCATCTGCTACAATTACTTTCGCTTGAATATCCCCTTTCACTCTCATATCACCGTGGTTATAGGATCCATAAAGTAGATTTTGTACCCACAAATTACCTTCAATATAGATTTCCTGCCCACCGACTACAATATTTTTTGCAGATAAATTACCAATTACAATCAAACTAATTCCACCATCTGTTTCAGAATTCCAAATATTCCCTGTAACAGTTAGATTTCCATTTATGATTATTCCAACGGTTTTCTCATCTTCTCTCCAATCTAAATTTAACTCATCACATTCGTAGCTACCATTGTAAAAATATAATAACGTGTCTTCCGGCTGTTTAAATAGCCATAACTCCAACTCGGGGAATAAAATTTGCACTTTTTGTATTGTGATGACTTGAAGATTCATTTCAAAAAACATTAGGTAGTCGCGAAATATAAACTCAAAGCAGTTCAAACACCCGCCCAAAATAACTTCCTGCCTCTTCCACTACGGTCTCGGTATCAGCCACTTCAATCCCTGCCAATACTTTTGCCAGACGTTTTTTGTATTCCAATTGCATCAAACGCGCAATCTGAATCCGTTGGGCTTGGGGCGAACCGGCCCCGTGCATGGACTCGGTGAGGTAGCCTACGGCGTTGCGTCCCAAAGTCATGTTTTCGATGAGGCGAAACATGCGGAAGCGGTCTTCCGTCGGTACGTTGGGTTTGCCTTTGAGGTATTTTTTGAGGAGTTCGTGGGTTTCGGGGTTGTTGTAATCCTGCTCGGAAGGCAACGTAACCATCAATCCACCCGCCAAATCCTGCGCCAAACGGCTGATTTCGTAAGGGAAACGCGTCACGTGGTGTTTGCAGACATTGGCCAATACATCATCGGGTAAGTACGCCCCCGATTCGGTTGGGTAGCCTTGGTACGAAGCCGCAATGCCCGTGCCGTAAATGGTTTCGTTGAGGTGCGTCATTTCTACCAATTTGTCTTTGATGTGACTCGCTTTTTCGGCTCCGTTCATTTCCACAATGTTTGCTGCCGCCCCAATCAACACATCGCCCACGCCGCTTTTGCATACATAACTCCGACGGTGATAGCAGGTAAAACGCTCCACCAACATCGACGCAAATTCGTATTCACCGTCCATGAAAATCAGGGAATTAGGAATGAATACATCCTCAAAAATCACCATCGCTTCCTGTCCGCCAAAATTGGCATTTCCTGCATCCATGCTGCCGCCTTCCATGCTGCGCGTATCGCACGATTGTCGGCCGTAGATGTACGTAATGCCCGGCGCATCCACAGGCACCGCGCCTACGATAGCGTAGTCTTTGTCTTTTTCGCCCAACCGCATGGTCGGCATCACCAGTAACCAATGCGAATTGAGACAGCCCGTTTGGTGCGCTTTAGCTCCCGTGATGTACACGCCTTCGGAGGTGCGGCGGGTGATGTGCACAAACAAATCGGGGTCAGTTTGCTCGTGCGGGGCTTTGCTGCGGTCGCCTTTGACGTCGGTCATGGCCCCTCCGATGACAAAATTGCGGCGGTGCATTTCGGTCAAAAAGGCCACAAATCGCTCATGATACGGCGTTTTGTGTTTTTTGTCCATTTCAAACGTCGTCGAAAACAGCGCATTGAATGCATCCATCCCCACGCAACGCTGAAAGCACGTACCTGTATTTTGCCCGAGTTTTCGCTGCATTTTGTTTTGCAAGACCAAGTCATGAGCACTCGTCGAAATGTGCAGAAAGCGGTTGATGCGCTCGCCCGTAAAAGGCGAAATCACCGACGCCAATTCAGGCTCCTGAAGCGCCAAATCGTAGGTTTCGGCCACAGCATTTACCGACGGACGAATCATGGGATGCTCGGAAGGTTCTTCCACCAATTCCCCAAACAAATATACTTTCAGTTTGCGGCCTTTGAGACTTTGATAGTAGTCTTGGGAGGTTTGGATTTTGGTTTGAACAGACATTTATTTTAGTAATAAATTAATGACATTATTAATATTACACCATTTAATGCTTTGATTATCAATAGTTTATTCTACCAAAAATTATCTTTATTTATCTTTAATTTTACGAAGCATAAGCTTGGAAAGTTTCGTATTCTTGAGTGTGCAAAACTTTCCAAGTCTTCGCGTATTTATTTATTCTTCTCAAAATTCCTTAAAAATTCCTCCCGGTCCGTGATTTTAAAATCGGCGTCCCATTCGTATTCCAAGCCGCGATGCAGGCCGTGATTGGCGCCGAAATAGTACATCTTTTTCATGGCGGCAATGGTCTGGGCCGAGTTTCCGATGATTTTTTCAGCTACCTGATTTACCGTGGATTCCAGCTCAGTTAAAGGCACTGACTTATTCACCAGTCCAATACGCTCGGCTTCTTTACCCGACACGGGTTGCGCCGTAAACGACATTTCCATGGCCTTCATCAAACCTACTTTTTGTTGCAACCGCTGGGTCATACCCCACTTGGGCGCAATGCCCCATTTGGTGTGCGTATCGCCAATTTGTGCCTCGTCGGCGGCATAGACCAAGTCGAATGCCATCATCAATTCCGTCGCACCCGTATAGCAATGTCCGTTTACCTGCGCGATGGTCACTTGAGGCATGGATTGAAGCGCCAAAATAAAGGCAACGCCCATTTCCATGACCTCAAAATTGGAGAAATGCCCGCCCTGAATGCTTTCGTTGAGGGCTTTTAAATCCACTCCCGCCGACCATGCCCTGCCCGTACCCGTCACGATGAGTACTTTGACGGATTCGTCCAAAGCCACTTTTTGGGTAGCGTCGGTGAGCTCGGCGATGAGATTGGGACTAAGGGCATTGAGCACCGACGGGCGATTGAACGTGATGCGGGCAATGCCATCTGCTTGTGAAAAAAGAATGTCTTGATACATGATTTCAGGAGTTAGAAGTCAGAATTCAGGAGTGAGAATGATGTATTTTAACGATTGCGGCCGTATTGTTCGTGACTGCTGACCCATTCGTTGGCCACGATGGCCGCGCCCAGTGACAACTCACCGCAAAGCACCGTTGCGGCCACAATTTCTGCTAATTTATTCACTTTTCCCGCACCGAAGCAATCCATCATTTGCAAACACTCTCGTTGCGTAGCTAAACCCGTTCCGCCGCCGTAAGTGGCCACAATAAGGGAAGGAATCGTGATGGAAAAATAGTAATCTCCGTTGGGTTTCAATTCTACATAAACGATGCCCGCTGAGGATTCGGCAACGTTGGCAACGTCTTGCCCAGTAGCGATAAAAATAGCCGTGATTCCATTGGCAAAATGAGACCCGTTACTGATGGCATTGGATAACATCGATCCCGCGTTTGAATATTGTCGCTGCTTAAACAGCGCTTCACTGCTTACGTGCATGATGCCTTGCAGCAATTCGTTCGGAAGCGTAATCTCGGCCACTACGCGTTTACCGCGCGTTTGGAGGGTATTTAGGTGCGAGTGTTTTTTGTCGGTATCCATATTGGCGGCCATCGTGAAATGCTCCAACCCTTCGATGTTTTGGTCAAACACCCAATGACAGGCTCGGTGCGTGGCTTTGGTCACCATGTTTTGCCCAGCGGCATCGCCCGTAGAATAGTTAAAGCGCAGCCAATGGAGTTTACCAACGGTATATTGCTCAATATCAAGCAGTTTTCCAGCCGACGTTGTTTCTTCCGCTTTGGTTTTTAATTCGTCAAAATGAGCGGTTACCCATTCTCCGAACGCTTTTGAATAACGGGCATTTTTGAATACAAACAAAGGTGCGCGCTGCATGGCGTCGTCCATGACGGTGGTGGTAATGCCCCCCGCTTCGCGGCAGAGTTTCATGCCACGGTTGTAGCTCGCCACCAATGTACCTTCGGTGGTGGCCAAAGGCACATAAAAATTGCCTTGGGCGTATTCACCAAGCACTTTTAGCGGTCCCGCAAAACCAATCGGTACTTGCGCAACGCCCGCAAAGTTTTCGATATTGCCTTTTAGCACCGACGGCTCAAACGAATATTGCGCAAGGTGCTGAAAATCAACACCCGTCTTCTCCGTCACAAACGCCCGACGCGCCTGTGCTGTTTCAGAAGTATAATTGTCGGTCTTATCAATCGGTAGTTTTGCGTTACTCATGGGTAGAGGGTTGGAATACCAACAAAAATACCTTTTTTCTGTCGAAGAAAATACTGAAATGATAAACCCGTCACCAACCCTTTCATAAACCAGAAATGCGCTCATTCTCTGACAAACGAGCGCATTTTTGGCGATTAATGATGGCATTATCCTACTTTCACCGACGTCATGGAAATAGCCCCTAACATGGTTTTATCGTTGAAGAAACTTACTTTGTCTTTCTCTTCTTTCAGGCCCAAAATATACAACAGCGGCAGATAGTGTTCAGGCGTAGGTATAGACAGTTTTCCTGCTTGCCCCAAACGCTCGTAATTAATCAGCGCATCATGTTCATTCTTGATAATCAATGACTTAAAAGTCTCATTCATTTCAATCGCCCAATCATAGCCTTTATCGGTCAATTGCCAGTCAAGGATACGAAGGTTGTGAACCATGTTGCCGCTACCGATAATCAGCACGCCTTTTTTGCGCAACGCCGCTAGTTCTTTTGCCAACTCATAGTGATAGCGCGGGGGTTTTGTGTAGTCGATACTCAACTGCAAAACGGGAATATTGGCTTTGGGATACATGTGTCGCACCACCGTCCAAGTGCCGTGGTCGAGGCCCCATTCATGGTCGAGGCCTACCTTTGTTTTGTGAATCAGCGACGCGGTTTCTTGGGCCAACGCTGGGCTGCCCGGCACGGGATATTGAACATCAAACAGCGCCTTGGGAAAGCCCCCGAAATCGTGAATCGTCCGCGGAACATTCATGGCCGTGACCTTGGTGCTAGGGATATACCAGTGGGCCGACACAACCAATACGGCCGTAGGTACGGGAATTTCGGTCCCAAATTTCTTCCAGTTTTGGCTGAACTCGTTGTTTTCAATACCATTCATGGGCGAGCCATGCCCCACAAACAACATCGGCATCAGACTGTCTTTAACGGCCAGTTGTTCGTTCCATTTATACAAATCTTTTAACGATTCCATCGCAATAGCCCCTCCCAGGGCAGTTTTTATAAATTCGTTTCTTTTCATTTTGCGGTGCAAAATCAATCCCACAATAAATATATGTAGATACATATAAATTACAAAGTAACGGCCTATTTAGTTCCTAAAAATCCACTCCCGTTAAAATGAGTAAGTAGAAATTTCCGCGACAACCTATTAAATAGTAAACTTGAAGCAGACCATTAAAATTAATTACTGATGAATTATCGAAGATTAGGAAAGACAGGATTTAACATTTCAGAAATCAGCCTCGGCACGTGGCAGGTAGGCGGCAAATGGGGCGACGATTTCAGCCACGACAACGCCGAAAAAATCCTGCACGCCGCCGTTGATGCAGGCATTAACTTTATAGACACAGCCGATGTATACGGGGCTGGCGAAAGCGAGAAAGCCGTAGGTAAGTTTGTCAAGAGCCGCTCCGAGCGGATTTATGTAGCCACCAAATGCGGACGTCAACTCAGCCCGCACGTCAACGAAGCCTATCAGCCAGCGGTGTTGCGCAAATTCGTAGAGGACAGTCTTCAAAACATGGGCCTCGAAACCCTCGATTTGATTCAACTCCACTGCCCGCCCACGGAAGTGTATTACCGTCCCGAAATCTTTGAATTGTTTGACCGCCTGAAAGAAGAAGGGAAAATCCTGAACTTAGGCATCAGCGTCGAAAAAGTAGAAGAAGCCCTTAAAGGCATTGAATACGAAAACGTTACGACGGTCCAAATCATTTTCAACATGTTTCGTCAGCGTCCTGCCGAGCTGTTTTTTGAACAAGCGCAGAAACGCAACGTGGGCGTCATTGTACGGGTACCGCTGGCGAGCGGCCTGCTCACAGGAAAGTTTTCCCAAAGTTCTTCTTTTACCGCTGGCGACCATCGTTTTTTTAACCGAAACGGCGAACGATTCGACAAAGGAGAGACCTTCTCGGGCATTGATTACGAAACTGGCTTAGCCGCAGTAGAAGAACTAAAGGCCGTTTTCCCCGCCTACGCCAACCTCGCACCCGTAGCGCTACGTTGGATTTTACAATTTGCGGCCGTCAGCACGATTATTCCTGGGGCGTCCAATCCCGAACAGGCAACCGCCAACTTGGAAGCATTACGTATCTCCGATTTGAGCGCGGAACAACGCGCGGCCGTCAACGGTATTTATGAAAAATACATCAAGCCGCAAGTGCATCATTTGTGGTAAGAACGGAGTCTTTCCAAGGTTCCAAGACCTCGGAAAGACTTTAATAGTTAGTTAACGACCAATTCATCCGTAAAAAGCCAAGCTTCTCCGCCAGCGCCATTGTGCCCAACGGGGAGTTTACCGTACGGAATAGCTTCTACCCTCAAGTATCTTTTTTGAATCGGCTGCTTCGATTCATAGCCCACCGTTTCTTTCACGATTCCGTCCAATAAGGGCTTCACATCAAAGGTTTTCTCAATAAGGGTTGTAAAAGTTATACCATCGTCAGAAGCGGAGATTTTGACGCTTTTAGGCAATAAAATCCATGATTTTGCTTCCTGAACAAAATCAATTTTTACCGAACGAAACGTTGTTTTTTCGCCCATGTCAACCACTGCATCCACGGGCCGCCCCGACCAACCCATCCAAACTCCGTCGCCAAAAGATTCTCCTCCTTTCAAGCCATCCACCAAACCGTATTCACCGGGTTTGGCGTATTGCGCATCGGGTTTACTGTTCCAAATGGTCTTTTTGGCTACGGCCTTATTTTCAATGATTTGGTAGCTTTGCGCGTCGCGGTACTGCTTATCTCCCCTAAACGGCGCAAACGTAATCTTGCCAGGCTTCGTTACCGTCAAAACTTCCTGCGCTTTGGGCGACTGAGCGGTGGGTTTGGTGCCGTTGAGGGTGTACCGAATGGCTAAGTCTTTCATGCCCAAATAACTGCGTAGCGACCATGATTTATGAGCCGCATCAAATTCTATTTTGGTATCAATCAAGCTTTTGTCTTCGGCGCCGTAGGCTACTTTTAGGGTCGTCAGAATGGGGTAATGCTGCTGCACTCGGGCCCGAAACTCCTCAAAATTGCGCGTACCGTTGTTCCAAAGGCTTTCGCTAAATGCCAACATTCTAGGATACAACATATATTCGGCGTTGTAGGTCGTGACGCGCTCGGTCCACAACGGACACTCCGCCCCCCAAACCTGAGTGCTGTTTTGTCGGTAGGCTGGGTCGCTTAGGTTATCGTACTCGTAGACTTTTTTGAGGGTCAGATTGGCGTTTGGAGAATCGAAATAATAAGGCCCTGCGTGAATAATCCGATTACCGTTTGCCAGTGCTTTTCGACCTTCAGCTTCGCCTCGCCATACTTCCACAATGGCATCTTTGTCGGCTCCGCCTTCCAAAATTTCGTCCCACCCAATGAGCGTTTTTCCTTTCGATTGCAAATATTTTTGAATACGTTTTATGAAATAACTCTGCAATTCGTGCTCATCTTTTAAGCCTTGGGCTTTCATCAACGCCTGACATTCGGGCGAAGCCTGCCACGCAGTTTTGGGCACTTCATCGCCACCGATGTGAACATAACGACTCGGAAACAGCGGCATAACTTCATCCAATACGTTTTGTAAAAACACGTACACATTCTCTTTACCAACACAAAACACATCCCCAAAAACACCCCAACTGTTGGGAACCACCCGTTTTTCATTGGTACAGGCCAATTCGGGATAAGCCACCAACGCCGCAACGCAATGGCCCGGCATTTCGATTTCGGGAATCACCGTGATGTTCCGCCGACGGGCATATTCTACCACTTCTTTAATTTCGGCTTGGGTATAAAAACCACCGTGTATGCTACCATCGGGCTCTTTTCGCCACGCGCCTACGGAAGTTAGTTTAGGATATTTTTTGATTTCGATGCGCCAACCTTGGTCGTCGGTCAGGTGCCAATGAAAAATATTGAGTTTATACAACGACATCAAATCCAGTTGCTTTTTGATAAAACTTACGGGAAAGAAATGCCGTGCTACGTCCATCATGTGCCCGCGCCACTGAAAACTCGGCGCATCTTCAATCATCAGGCAAGGGATTTTGGCCGAGGCCGTTTTCTGAAAAGGCAACAATTGGCGCAATGACTGCACCGCCCAGAAAAACCCCCGATTGGTTTTGGCCTCAATCAAAATGCGCTCAGCAGTAACGGTGAGGCGATAGGCTTCGTCGTTTTGCAAAGAGGCATCCGATTTAAGATAAATAAAAGGCAACGATTTGGCATTGGGCAAGAGTTGAACTCCCGTTTGCGTCTTGACCGATTCGACCAAAAAACGAACCACTTCTTCCGCTTTCACCTCAGGGGCGGTCTGAATCGCCGTGGAGGGCGTCAGGGTAAATTCTCCCGTATGAAGTTGGAGGAGTTGCGGTTTGGGAATGATTGAAACTTGAGCATTGAGTTGGACCGTCAACACAATCAATAATCCGACAAAAATCTGCTTCATTGTTAGGTAGTATGGTTTAAAAACAATGCGATTTTATAAAATATTTTTTATTTAAACCTGTATTTTATAAAATATATTACAAATAAGATTTTTTACGCATAGAATTTAATTTCAAGCCATATAAGTACAGGAGGGTTGGTTCAAAACATCCTTTTCTATTTGTGTCATAAACGACTTGCCAATTTTAAAGTAATCCATCCGATACCATGCAAAAAATTGCCTTTTTGATGAAACTCAAACCTGGTTTTGAGGAAGAATACAAAAAACGTCACGACGAAATCTGGCCCGAACTTTCGGCAGCACTGACTGAAGCTGGAGTAAGTGACTACTCCATTTATCTCGACCGCACTACAGGCGTGCTGTTTGCCGTTCAGAAACTAACGGAAAACAATACCGCTGATGGTTTGCCTCAACTCCCTATCGTAAAAAAATGGTGGGCTTACATGGCCGATATTATGGACACCAATCCCGACAACTCGCCCGTGAGCACGTCTTTGGAGTGCGTTTTTCACATGGATTGATTCAAATAACCAAAATAATAACCTATTGTAAATCAAAACTTTCAAACATGAATAATCTTCAAGAAACCCTTAATCGACGGGAATTTTTACAAAAATCAACCTTGGCTGGCGCGGGCGTGCTGGCCTCAGCCTCCGTCTTTGCGAGCGGTACTTCGGCCAAACGTAAAGTAGCAATGGTAGGTACTGGACACCGTGGCACGAGCATGTGGGGCGTAGCAGTGGTCAAAGAATTTAGCGACGTCATCGAATTTGTCGGACTTTGCGACATCAACCCTGGCCGCGCCGAAACCGCCCGCAAAATGCTGAATGTGAACTGTCCGTTGTTCACCGATTTTGAAAAAATGATGCGGGAAACCAAACCTGACATCCTCATCGTCACCACCGTTGACGCCACCCACGACCAATTTATCATCAAAGGTATGGAAATGGGGGCCGACATCGTGACGGAAAAACCTATGACCACCGACGAAGGTAAATGCCAGGCGATTTTGGACGCAGAAAAACGCACGGGCAAAAAAGTAACGGTGACGTTCAACTACCGTTATTCTCCACACCGCCAAAAACTATACGAACTGCTGCGCGAAGGAGCCATCGGGAAAGTTACTTCCGTGGATTTTCATTGGTACCTCGACACCAGCCACGGAGCCGATTATTTCCGTCGTTGGCACCGTTTGGAAGAAAAAAGCGGTTCGCTTTGGGTGCACAAAGCCAGTCACCATTTTGACTTATTGAACTGGTGGCTAGAATCTGAGCCCGAAAGCGTGTATGCCCAAGGAGCGTTGGAACATTATGGAAAAAATGGCACCATAAGAGGCACAAACTGCCGCAGCTGTGCGCATAAAGCCGAATGTAAGTTTTATTTTGACGTGACCAAAGACAAACGACTCACCGCGCTGTACGTGGACAATGAAAAGCACGACGGCTACCACCGCGACGGCTGCGTATTCAAAGAAGACATTAACATTTATGATAAAATGGCGGCCACGATTCACTACGCCAATGGCGTAAACGTGAGCTACTCCCTAACGACCTATTCGCCGTATGAAGGCTACAGAATCGCGTTCAACGGTACCAAAGGGCGTTTGGAAGCGTGGGTTAAAGAATCAGGAAAAATGACGCGTGAACCCTACGATGAATTGATGCTTTCCAAGAATTTTGGTGAAGTAGAATACATCAAAATTCCGCAAGCCGAAGGGCACGGCGGCGGCGATGCGCGCTTACGAGATAAAATTTTCCGCAATCCCAACGCGGCGGATACCTTCCGCCAATCGGCAGGAAGCCGCGACGGAGCAATGGCCATTTTGGTAGGAATCGGTGCCCGTAAAAGCATGAAAACGGGCCAACCCGTCAAAATCGCTGACCTTACCGACTTAAAACCCGTAGCGGTAAAAGCCTAATCCAAGATTTAGCTTCCCGAAAGTTTACCACTTTCGGGAAGCTATCTATTTATTATTTTCCGTTCAAATCCCAGTCGTAATCCATGTGCGTAACGCTGGCTTTTTTGTCGGCTTTTACCGTTGAATATTTATTTACCCAATCAATAATGGGCATTGTCTTCGTAAAATCTCCCCCGTACCAAGACAAAATTTTCGATAAATCTGCCTTGTTTTTAGTGACGTTATTCTTGGTTTTGTCATTGATAAAATCCCGTCCCTGCTCATCCAACTGCTTATCCAAACGCTCCGCCACGAATGCTTCGTTGCGCAATGGTGGGCACGATTTGGCCGCGCACACCAGCGCAAAGTGAATCCGAGGCTCATCAAATTTTTTACGGATAATCCCGTGTTCGATGTTATTCAAATCCATTTTTGTACCGCCAATGGTAATAAATTTTATATCCCAAGGGGTATTGACAAACGGAATCTTGATTTTTGAGCCAATGTCTTTGATGCTTGTGATACCCGGATAATGGTCTAGTATCAACTGAATCGTAAATGCATTATAGGCATTAATCCAGTACGCCAACTGTTCATCTTTGCTCCATTTGTCGTTGGGAGCGCTCGCACTGAGCATATCTAGGTATTTTTTAAGCTCGGCGTAATCTTTTTTGAACGCAGTGTAATTGACAAAACCTTTGTCGTTTACGTGTTTTTTTAGAAGTTTGTCCCAAGCCGCGTGGTCAACGGGGGCCGCAGTAGACGTGGGCGTAGCGGTACAGCTACTAAATACTGCCGTCACCAAAAAAACAATTAAAGCAAAACAACGCATAGTTTTAAGAAGTTGAGAGGTACAATTGATATGATGTTAGTACAATGTCACAAAGCAAATAATTCACCATCAGCAGAAAACGTTTTTAGGAATCAAACCAGCATACGTTTTAGAATACATACTTAATTTTTAGCCAAAAGGATTTCCACCCGTAAAACAGCCTAAAAAATTGGGCCACTATCTATGAATCTTGATTTAACCCAAAAAACCGCCATTGTCTGCGGCAGTACGCAAGGCATCGGGCGCGCATCGGCGGTAGAATTGGCCCTTATGGGTGCCAATGTAACGCTTATGGCGCGCAATGAAGCCGCATTACAACAAACACTCAGTACGTTGGACGTGAGCAAAGGGCAAACGCACCGCTATATTGTGGCTGATTTTTCCAATCCAGAAAACGTAAAAAGCGCCATTGACACCTATTTGGCGACGTTTCCAGAAGTCCACATTCTCATCAACAATACAGGAGGTCCAACGGGCGGCCCCATCATTGATGCGACTCCAGAGCAATTTATGAAGACCTTTGAAATGCACCTCGTCAATAATCAGGTATTGGCGCAGGCGGTTGTTCCAGCCATGAAAAAAGCGGGTTTCGGGCGCATTGTAAACATCATTTCGACGTCGGTCAAACAGCCGATTGTGGGGTTAGGGGTTTCTAATACCATCCGCTGGGCCGTGGCGAGTTGGGCCAAAACACTATCATTGGAGATTGGCAAATTCGGCATCACGGTCAATAACGTTTTGCCGGGCTACACCAAAACGGGGCGTTTGGACACCGTCAATAAATTGCGGGCTGAAGCAACAGGAAAAACCGTTGACGAAGTGGCAGACCAGCTCCAATCCGAAATTCCAATCGGGCGCTTTGCTGAGCCAGAAGAAGTAGCCGCCGCCGTGGCATTTTTGTGCAGTCCAGCCGCCGCTGCCATCAGTGGCATCAATATTCCCGTTGACGGCGGAAAAACGGGGTCGTTATAAAACCATATTTTTATCAAACGCTAAAACCTAACTTCTATGAAACTTTCCCTGGGCGATACCTACGAATACGAATTCCGTTTTTCTCAAGATGATGTTATTGCCTTTGCCCAACTCACAGGCGACGACAATCCGTTGCACTTAGACCCTGAATACGCCGCCACGACGCCCTTCAAACGACCCATCATTCACGGAATGTTAGGCGCGAGCGTATTCACCAAGGTCATCGGCACAAAGTTTCCGGGCTACGGCTCCATCTACGTCGGACAAACTTTCCAGTTTTTGCGACCGATGTTTGTGGATACCGATTATAAAGTAAAATTTACGGTCATCACGCTGAATCCCGAAAAACATACGGGTGAGATTTTGGGCGAAGTTTTTGATGTAACTACCAATAAAATCACCACCAAAGGCGTGGCTACGCTGATGCACAAGGAGAAAATCTAACGATCACTATTTAGATGCTGTTGCTCACCCACCCCCTCATTCTCGCCTCCAACTCTCCGCGCCGTCAGCAATTATTGCGTGAGTTGGGGTTTGATTTTATCGTTGAGGTTCGCCCCACCGATGAGCTTTTTCCCGCCGATATGCCCGCCGCCGAAGTGGCGGGGTATTTGGCAAAACACAAAGCATCACAATTTGAGTCAGATTTGAGCGACCGCCTCGTCCTCTGTGCCGATACCATTGTGGTGGTAGACAACGTGATTCTCAACAAACCCGCCGATGCCGCCGAAGCCCAAGCCATGCTCCAGCAACTTTCAGGACGCAGCCACGAGGTCATCACGGGCATTTGTCTGTTGAGTCGCCTTGGTTACCAAACCGTCAGCGATGTAGCCAAGGTGGAGTTTAAAACCCTTACCGGCGCCGAAATTGAGTATTATATTCAGCATTATCGCCCTTTCGACAAGGCTGGTGCTTATGGTGTGCAAGAATGGATTGGCATGATGGGAATCAATCGTATTGAAGGTTCTTTTTACACCATTATGGGATTGCCTTTACACAAAGTATATGAACTGTTGCTGCCCTTTGTGCAGTCGTAACCGCTTATCAAAAAATTGTTTGAAACGGCTGAATGAATATTTATTTTTGTAAAACAGCAGTACGATTGATTTTGAAACCGTCAATCGTCCATCCAGAACAAAAAAGTATCATTCCTGCCATGAAAAACAAACTGACCTTTCTTTTGTGCGCGAGTCTTGTCTGGCTCGCGGGTTGTACCCCCAGCTTTTATCATTTACGCCCTGCTTCGGGCGACATCGCCTGGATTGATGGACGTGAGGTGACGCGGGTGGAGCAAAACGGGGTGGTATTGGTGGCTTCCTACGAGTTTGAAGACCCGCATCATTTGGTATTGGATGTCGAAATCAAAAACCGAACTGCCGCCCCATTGTTGGTTGACCCCAACGATTTCACTTACTTTCCTTTTGAAGAAAAGGGCGACACCTTACGCAAAAAAACGAATTCTCCGTACGCCGCCACTTACCGCGCTACCGACCCAGAGCAAAAAATTGAACAGTCAACCTTTGAAATAAAACGCCAAAAGCAACGCTTAGTCGCGGCATCTATTTTTAATGGGGTGATGTTGGCGGCTACCATTGCGAGCGATATTCACAGTTCAAATCGCAACGACCGCTCATGGCAGCAACAGGCCAACAATCGCTACAATCATGCGCAGGCGTACAATTTTATCATTCAAAAGCAGATTGCTGATGTACAGCTTCAAAAAATACGCACCGACCAACTGCAACACGAGCGCGCCAATTGGCAAGACATGGCACTCCGCAAAACCACCTTGCCCGTGGGCGAATCGGTACGCGGTTTGCTGTTTTTACCCAAAGATACCCGCGCGTCTTACCTGTGGCTCAATTACGAAACCCCCGCTGACTCAACGAATTTACGGGTCAAGTTTTTACAGGAAAAAATCGCACCTGAACGCTAAACATCTTTTGTTGGAGCATTCCAATCAATCCCTTTTACGAATAGCTCATACGTCAGGCAGCCAATCACGAGGATATACTCCAGCGCTACAATCCGCAGGTTTTCTTCATAAGGCTGCGATGCATACGCAACGTAAGTAAGCGGCAACAACGCCGACCAAACCACGGGGTACCAACGCCTAGTAAGCGCCCCCAAAGCCACCAAGGTAGTGATATACCAAGGATGGACGGTCGTGGCGCACAAAAAATAGACGGTCAGCACCAACAGCATTTTTTCGAGTAAGCTTCGACGTTGAAACGCTATTTGGGCAATACAAACCAACGATACCAGCGACAGCAACGGGCCCAATAAATAGATGATATTGTAACCCGTAATCCAATAACCCACCTTCCGGAACAAATAGTAAAAGCTGGCGTTAAATTCAAATTTCTGAAAGTACAAATCAAGGCTTTTGCCGAAGTTGACAACCAGTTCATGGCTCAGGAACGGAGCAAACAACGTCAATAAAATCAAGCCT
Organism: Runella aurantiaca; assembly: GCF_003339505.1. Taxonomy (GTDB): domain Bacteria; phylum Bacteroidota; class Bacteroidia; order Cytophagales; family Spirosomataceae; genus Runella; species Runella aurantiaca. Next base: position 5,882 of record NZ_QPIW01000025.1, on the reverse strand, counting down.
ACGATTACACAATAGACAAGGCCTTTACGAAATCCAAGTCGTTTGAAAATAAGCGGTAGGAAAATCAATGGCAACAGTTTTACGGCGGCTCCCATTGCCAATGCCCCTGCAGACCTGACATAATATTTATCTCCACGAAACGGCCTATCAATCCACCTAACTGCCAACAGAACACAAAACAGCGTAACCGCTTCAAAATGCAAATTTCCCGTCAATTCAATGATAACGAATGGATTGAGTGCATAAATCAGCACCGCATTTTGCATCCCCTTTTCTTTATATTTAGGAAGTCTGAAAGTAGTTAATAGGTAAATAGTGCCGAGCTCGGCCATAAGAATAAATGACCGCAACGCCACAATGTTGAGCAGGACACTATCGCCCGCAATCCAAGCCGACAGCCCGAACATCCATTGATTCATGGGTGGATAAACCGTGAAGTAATTCGGAGAATTAAGCCCCTGAAAAAGCACTTCGCTTAGGTGCGCATCAGCCGCAAGGGACGTAGTGATTATTTCAGAAGGCAGATACAAATAGGGGTTGTAACCTGCTGATAACAAACGTCCATCCCAAATAAATCGAAAATAATCGTCGGACAGTGCAGGTACCGAAAACAGCAGTAAAACACGGAAGCCAATGCCACCCCAAATCCACTTTTGGGTTTGGATTTTGTCCCATTTTTGGCTAATAACTAAACCATACATCAAAAATAATCCCCCAAAGGTCAGAATAAGTTCTCCCGCTTGGGGTCGTTTCCAATGATACCCTACCAAGCCATATCCCGCCGCACTGACAAGAATAAAAATAAGAAACCACAGAATAGAGGCATTTTTGGGGGCTTTTTGCATAGTAAGCGCGGTATTTTGCCGCTCAATTAATACCCGTGAAATAACAATTAATTCACAGCCCTTCCAAATTTCGCCCGTTCAATCAAAAAATAGTTTGTAAACTTTTGGAAGTTTCCGTACCTTTGCGGACTCTTTTGAAATCAAGGATTTACAAGAAATAAAAGGTCAAAAAAATGAAACGTACATATCAACCTTCAAACCGCAAAAGACGTAACAAGCACGGTTTCCGTGAGCGGATGGAATCAGCCAATGGCCGCAAGGTGTTGGCCGCTCGTCGCAAAAAAGGCCGTTGGAAACTTACAGTTTCGGACGAAAAGCGTCACAAGCAATAATTTGTTTGCGTGTTTGGGGAGTTTGTTTGTTTGAAAGTTGAAGAAAACTTCTCAAACAAGTGCAGTAGTTCAAACGATTCAAACATTGAGACAGACATTACAAAAAATAGAACGGTTAAGTAGCCCAAAAGTAATTAGCCGTTTGTTTGAGAAAGGTAGCACGGAAACCCAAACGTCCTACCTTTTTCCTTTTAAGGTATTTTACCTTTACGAACTTTCTCCTTCTGCACAGGCACTTCCTCAAGTGCTGTTTACGATCTCGAAGCGAAATTTTAAGCGGGCTGTTGACCGCAACCTCCTGCGCCGCCGCTGCCGCGAAGCTTATCGCAAAAACAAACATCTTTTTTTTGAAACACCCGCGCACCGTGCTCCTTCCTACATTGCGTTTGTATTAATTGCCAAAGAAAAAGTAGAATATGAAGTCATTGAGCGCTCGATGCAAAAACTCATTGGCCGGATGACAAAAGTGACGAATGAAGCGGTAAATCCTTCCGCTGAGCGTTTAGATGCTTAAAAAGTGAAGAAATTACCTTTTATAACCTTTTTTCAACCTTCCATTTATACAAATCTACTGTTAACTTTGTGTTAAGAATGAATAAGCGGTGTTAAAATTCCTGACACGTCTCGTACTTTCGTCCTCGAAATCAACTCCCATGCCATGAGCGCAGCTAAATCGGCTCAAATTGCACACAAAGTATTAGTCGTCGACGACGACCCGGATATTGTCGAGCTTCTTGCTTACAATTTGGAAAAAGAAGGCTACGAAGTAGCTACGGCTTCCAACGGAAAAAATGCGTTGGAAATCGCCCGTACTTTCATTCCCGAACTTGTCGTACTCGACATTATGATGCCCCAAATGGATGGCATCGAAACCGCCCGCCTGTTGCGGGATATTCCCGATTTTCGGAATACGTATCTCTTGTTTCTGACCGCTCGCTCGGAAGAGTATTCGGAGGTAGCCGCCTTTGAAATCGGCGCCGATGATTACATTACAAAACCCATCAAACCACGGGCCTTGATGAGTCGTATCAATGCGTTGTTTAGAAGAGAAGCCCAAAAGGCCGAGCCTGAGTCGCAGATTGAGATTGCGGGTCTGTCTATCAACCGAAAAAACTACACGGTCACCAAAGCCGATAAATCGGTGGTTTTGCCTAAAAAAGAATTCGAATTACTCTTTTTCTTAGCCAACCACCCCAACAAAGTATTTAATAGAGAAGAATTGCTCCAAAAAATCTGGGGTGCCGATATTTACGTTCTCGAACGAACGGTAGACGTTCACATCCGAAAAGTGCGGGAAAAAGTAGGCGAAACCTACATCAGAACACTCAAAGGTGTGGGGTATATGTTCACAGACGAATAGTTTTAGCGTAAGCAGTTTGCAGTAGGTAGGTAGTAATTATATCATGTTTAAATTGCCTACTGCAAACTGCCACTTATCTATCTACCTCCCCCATCACTACATCAATGGAGCCAATAATCGCTACCAAATCGGCGAGCATGGCGCCACGGGAAATTTCGGCAATCACCGAGAGGTTATTAAATGAACAGGCCCGGGCTTTGCAACGAACAGGAATATCTGATTTACCATCGGTACGGAAGAAAAAGCCTAGTTCTCCTTTAGGGTTTTCGGCCCGGACATAATAATCCATCGCCTGCGGACGAATTTTTTTAGGAACAAAAGCCTGCGGGTCAAAATCAGGCGTGCGGCGGTGTTCACCCAGCAATTTCTCCACGCATTGCTTGATGATTTTAACAGATTCTCTACATTCTAGCACCCGCACATAGTTTCGGTCCCAACAATCTCCGACGGTTCCGACGAGTCCTTCTCCCATCGGTACGTCAAAATCCAGTTCGGGATAAACCGAATAACCATCTACTTTGCGTAGGTCCCATCGCAACCCCGAACCACGCAATACGGGTCCTGAGCAGCCATAATTTATCGCAACTGATAAAGGCAGTACACCTACATTAGCCGTGCGTTGTACAAAAATTTTATTGTCAATAACGAGTTGTTGAAGTTCTTCTAGTTTGGGTTTAAGATAGTTGACAAATTCCAAACAACGCTCCTCAAAACCCACGGGAACATCATAAAACAAACCGCCCACCCAGATATAATTGTAGAGCATTCGTGCACCTGAAAGCCATTCCAGCATCCGCAGAATATGCTCACGGTCGCGCATCATCCAGAGGAAAGGCGTATACGCTCCAATATCCATGGCGTAGGTACCTATAGCTACAAAATGCGAGGCCAAGCGGTTGAGTTCAGCCACCAATACCCGAATGTATTCGACGCGCTTGGGTAGGTCTTTATCAATGCCTAGCATCCGCTCCACGCCCATCACGTAGGCGTGCTCGGAGTTCATGGCCGCCACATAATCCATACGGTCTACGTAAGGAATAATTTGATTGAATGGCAACGACTCCGCGTGTTTTTCAAAACAACGGTGTAGGTAACCAATATGCGGCACCACATCGACAATGATTTCTCCATCCGACACCACCTCCAGTCGCAGCACGCCGTGCGTAGACGGGTGCTGCGGGCCAATATTAATGACCATTTCTTCCGTACGAAGATGCTCGGAGGTATATTTGCCAGGTTCCGAAACCTGTAAATGTTCGGGACTGTACGTATATTGAATAGAATCAGTAGGCATCTCAAAAAACAATTCAAACTGCTTTGTTAAGCCAAAAGTAATAGATTTTACCCAAGAATAGGCCCAATTTTTTAACTTGCTTTTGACTATTGGCAGAAAAACAATGCCTCCCAAAGTAAGTGTCTACGCCTTTTTTACAGCAACTGGCTTTGAAATAAATAAGCCCTTCTACCAGTTATCCATTCCTTCTCAGATTGTATATTTGTTATTATTTGTTGGTCTGCCAACCTGAGACTTTGACCGTGGTGAACTATGCATGAAATTGAGCCTTTTTATAACTGGGAAAAACACTATGTAGCCGCTGAAGACCGTAAATCCCCTTTTTATGGCCGCGACTATAACATGAATCAATACGAACACGACATTTACGGTTATTATATTCATCCTCTTTGGGATGACATCGACTCTGAAACACTCTACGTAAAAATTCTTTTTGCCGACTATAAAAAGACCTTTGCGGTCATTGAGTTGTTTGGCGAATGGAACGATACCCTCCACAACGACATCATGTATTTCAAGCGTAATGTCATTGACCATTTATTGGCCGAAGGTATCAGCCAATTTATTTTGATTGGCGAAAATATTCTTAATTTTCACGGCTCCGACGACGAGTATTATGCCGAGTGGTTTGAAGAAATTGAAGACGGATGGATTGCCGTGGTTGGCTCCCGCGACCACATCGAACGCGAATGGAAGCGTTATCGCTTAGATTATTATCTCAATTTTGGCGGCACACTCCACTTAGAAAACTGGCGTACTATGCAACCACAACCTTTTTACGAACTAGTCAAAAGTTTGATTATAAGGCGGCTAATGTAATTTTGCTCAAAAAATACACTTCAATTTTTGGTAAATTAACAACGGCCACGGCCAATGGAAACAGCTTCTTTGTAGCATTCTAAAGTAAGTTTAGGTGCATGTAGGCCTTTTTCTTAAAAATACGCACATGCATTACAATCGTCGTCATTTTATAGAAACCCTTGCCGCCAGCAGCGCGGTCTTGTTGACCAACTCGGCCGCTACTTTTGCTGCTAAAGCGAGCCCTATTTCTTCCAACCAATATGCGTGGATTACATTTTATAACCGCGACAAACGCGATTGGAACGCCGATTTGGATGCGTCTTTGGCCGAATACGTCAAATCGGGACTAACGGCTTATGAGCCCAGTTTCTCCAACGTAGATGAGGTGAAAAGACTGGCTCCGTTGCTCAAAAAACATAATTTGACCATGCCTTCGGCTTACGTAGGTAGTGTTTTGCACGACCCCACAGAGGGGAAACGTTCTATCGAAACTGCCTTGGCCATTGCTGAAGCTGCGCAACCTTTAGGGCTGAAAATATTAGTTTCTAACCCCAGTCCGTTGAAATGGGGCAGTAGCGATATTAAGAATGATTCTCAACTGATTGAGCAAGCCAAAAATCTGGAGTTTTTAGGTAGCGAACTCCGCAAACGGGGCGTGACCCTCGCCTATCATACCCACGATGTGGAGCTTCGCGCTGGTGCCCGCGAGTTTCACCACATGCTTCAAAATACCGACCCAAAAAATGTAGGCTTCTGTCTGGATGCACATTGGGTGTACCGGGGCGCAGGCAACTCACAAGTAGCCCTTTTTGATGTCGTTAAAATGTATGGCAAGCGCGTAGTAGAGTTGCACATACGACAATCTGTAGGCAACGTTTGGGGAGAGACTTTCGGTGAAGGCGACATTGATTACCCACGTCTAGTACGTGAGCTGAAAGCACTGAAAGTGAAGCCGTTGCTTGTGTTGGAGCAATGTTTGGAGAGTCAATCGCCCAATACCGTAAAAGCGGTAGAAGCACACCAACGCGATTTGGCCTACGCAAAACAGGTTTTTGCGGACTGGTTGTAAACCAACGTCGGCGAGGCTAAGAGCCTCGCCGACGTTAAATTGCGTCAATATTTCGGCTTCCCTTTAAAGGGTTAAGATATTAAATATCAGTACTTTGCATCAAAAAATAATCCCCGAATATGCGCGTATTTGGCATAATTCGGGGATTTTCGTATTTTAGTTGTGCTAACAAACCTAAAAT
>NZ_QPIW01000024.1 GCF_003339505.1 Runella aurantiaca | reverse complement strand
GAGGAATTGGTTAGTTTTTGAATGTTTAGCAACTCCAAAATACTATTCTTTCACTCTCTATGCTATGTTGTGCTCTTTAAAACCCAGTATTATCCTATATTCCCTGAAAAGTTCGCGTTTTTTTACATTTCAAAGAACATTTCTATCTCAAAACTCACAGCCTGCTTCTCTCTTTGATGCAGGTTAGGACGCTCCGTGTTACAGACACTTCGGTTCTTTTCAGTACGCAGTCTTTAAAACAACGCACAAAGGTTTTAACTTTTATTACTCAGAACACTATGGCGAACTAGTGAATAGTTTTTCGGTGATTAGCCGTTTCAATTTTTTTTCTACAAAGCCAGAGCCGCCTAAACCTGTCTCTGGATAATCTTTGTATTTCTGAGCTTCACTTTCTTCTATTGATTGCCGCCTTATTTCATTCATGTTATCATCAAAATACACTAACTGTGGCTTGAATGGTTTTGTATGAGTAAAAAAAACAGGTACTGGAAAATCTCCCCTCTTAAAATTGGGCAAGCTATCCAAAATTTTCCACGTTCCATCTTTAAACCCTTGAAAACCAAACTTTATAATCAAAACTGGTTTTTGAAAATCTATAAGCAAATCATCAATTGACTGCGGTGGTTGATTAAATAATCTGCTAAAAAAATAACCCAATGGTGTTTTATAGTCATCAACACGAGTTACTAAACCTATCGCACATTGATTTTCAATAGGTAAAGCAATTAAATCTCCTTCTTTTGGTTTTTTTACTCTTACCATAGTCTATTTAGTTACGTTTCCTATATTTTTCAGCTGCTTTCATATATCCATGTCCTTTGGTACTTTTCAAGTTTTTATCCGAAATAGGTTTGATTTTATTCAACCCTCCTTTACTTTCTGCTCACTTTCACAGTCAAAACTGCAAAAATATACTCTCTGAATACAAGTGCATTCTCCGAGATTTACATCATCGTCAACCGACTTGGCATCAAATAAAATAATTTGTTATCGGGCCAACCATTTTTAGAATCGGAACAACGTTGAAATTTGGAAGGCAATAAACCGTACACATCCCAATTTGAGATGCTTACCGCATGATAAATTTATTGGCTATTACCGCCATTACTTTTTCCTTGGCACCCGCATTTTTCTGCACGTAGTCTCGGCAAATATCAGTTTTTTGCTTTCTTAACTCCTCATTTTCATACACTTCTGCAAATGCTTTGGTAAACTCATCGGCATTAGCCACGGTCTGCGCGCCGCCGAGCTGGAGTAAATCCAGAGCTTCCTGAAACTTCTGATAGTAAGGCTGTCCGAAGAAAATTGGCATACCAAACACCGCCGGCTCCATCGTATTGTGCAATCCGTCGCGATAACCACCACCTACAAACACAAAATCAGCGTAGCGGTAAATAGAAGAAAGCATACCCACAGTATCGAGAAAAAGCAGCGAAGATGAACCCAAAGCGCCTTGTAAGAAATCTCCGTTCTCCGTTCTCCATTCTTCCATTTTACGTCCTTCATTTTCACCACTTCCCAACAAATCACTATAAATTAATGACTTAATCTTCACTTTCTCTTGCCAACTTTTAATCTGTTCGGCATTGATTTCGTGCGGGGCTACAATTACCTTGAGCGGTTGGTTAAAGTTATTCAGGAATGAAAAAATCACTTCTAAGTCATCGGGCCACGCGGAGCCGACGATGAGCAGTGGCGTGTTGCCTTTGAATTGTTCAATCAAGGGAAAGGTTTTAGCCTGTTTGGAAATTTGTACTACTCGGTCCAAACGCGTATCTCCTGCAAGCGTAACCTTCTCATAATCAATTGACTTAAGCAAACGCTCAGACTCCAGATTTTGGACTAAAATATGGTCTAAACAAAAAAGTACGTTTCGGTAAAAACCGCCATAGGCTTTAAAAAACAATTGATTGGGTCGAAAAATGGCCGAAAACAAGATGGCTGGAATGCTACGCTTTTTGAGTGCTGAAAGATAATTCGGCCAAAATTCGTACTTGATAAAAAGCGCCATATCGGGCTGAACTACGTCCAGAAAACGAGACACATTGGCAGGAGTATCGGCGGGCAAGTAGCAAACAATGTCCGCTTGGTCGTAGTCTTTTTTGTTTTCATAACCCGACGGCGAAAAAAATGTTAGGACGATTTTGGCGGCGGGATATTGCTTCCGACACGCCTCAATCACGGGCCATCCCTGTTCAAACTCACCCAAAGAAGCCGCATGAAACCAAATGGTAAATTTGTGATTGGTGACGGTCCGTTCTCCGTTCTCCATTCCCCGTTCTCCTTCCTCCGATTTCCTACTTCTGACTTCTGACTTCTGACCTCCTTTATCCTTTCTCCGTTCTCCGTTCTCCGTTTTCCAATCTCCAATTAACGCCCACGTCTGTTCCTGCCCATTGACCCACAGGCGAGTTTTGGCGTGAAAAAGAGCGACTAATTTGGCGATGCCCTGCGCAAGATAAATTCCAAGGGTATAGATGAAAGCGAACAATTTTTGGATGAGTTACGTTATTTCCGTAAAAATAATCACTCAATCACTAATTTGCTCATAAATAAATGAATTGGCATCCACTCAATGACAGTGCCCAGTTGGAGGAAATCAAAAAAGAATCCCACCATTATCCCGTTTTGATTTTGAAACACAGCACCCGCTGTTCTATCAGTTCCGCCACGCTCGGGCGGTTGGAGCGCAGTTGGAAAAACGAGGAAGTAGGCGATTTAAAACCTTATTTTTTGGATTTGATTGCGTATCGCCCTATTTCTAATCAAGTAGCCCAAGAATTTGAGGTAGAGCACGAGTCGCCACAGGCGCTCATCATCCGCAACGGCGAAAGTGTCTATGACGCCTCCCATTTTGACATTTCTTTTGACGACCTCAAAGCGCAAGTAGCGGCTTTGGTCTGATTAACATTAACGTAAAGCCGCAAAATTTTGCGGCTTTACTGTTCAATCGCTGCGAAATATTCCTTGATTTTTTGGGCCTTATCTTTCCCCACAAACTGCGCAATTCTCTCAACGTCTGCCTCGCGAATGGCCTTTACACCCCGAAATTCTTTGAGCAAATTAGCGGCCGTTTTCTTCCCGATTCCTTCGATATTTTCCAGCTCACTCACAAACGCATTGCGACTGCGCTTATCGCGGTGGTACGTGATGGCAAAACGGTGCGCTTCGTCGCGAATCTGTTGAATAAGGCGTAGCGACTCTGATTTTTTGTCGATGTACAACGGCAGCGTATCCTCAGGAAAATAGATTTCTTCCAACCGTTTAGCAATGCCCACAATGGGGATTTTGCCGTAAAGTTTCAACGCCTTGAGCGCATCGCAAGCCGCGCTGAGTTGGCCTTTTCCACCGTCCACTACAATCAAATCGGGAAGTTCGGCCTGTTCTTCGAGCAGGCGTGTGTAGCGGCGCGTTACTACCTCGTGCATACTCGCAAAGTCGTTGGGTCCAATCACCGTTTTAATGCTGAAATGTCGATAATCTTTCTTCGACGGCCGTCCTTCTTTAAAACAGACCATCGCCGCTACGGGGTTGGTACCCTGAATGTTGGAGTTGTCAAAACACTCAATATGACGCGGCAGACTTTTGAGTTGAAGGTCGGCTTTGAGCTTAATCAGCACCCGGTCGCGGCGATTGGTGGTGGCGCTCGATTCAATCATCTGCCGCTCCGCTTTTTCTTTTCGGAAAAAGTGCACGTTTTTAAGCGCCATTTCCAGCAAGCTGCGTTTATCGCCAATTTTTGGAATGGTGATTTCAGCTTTAAAATCGGTGGTAATGTCAATGTTAGAAATGATTTCTTTGGCGTCGCTTTCGTACGTGGTACGCATTTCAAACAGCACCAACGCCAGAATTTCATCGTCAGGCTCGTCGAGTTTTTTCTTCACTTCGAGCGTTTGGGCGGCCATGATGTACCCGTTCACGATTTTCAGGTAATTCACGTATGCCGCATCTTCATCCGACGCAATCGCCACCACATCCACATTCCCGATTTTAGGATTGATAACCGTTGATTTGGACTGGAAACTTTGCAGCGTTTCTAGCTTCATTTTCCATTCATGGGCTTTTTCAAACTCCATTTTCTCGGCCGCCGCAATCATATTTTCTTTAAAATAGTTTTGCGGAATGCTCAGTTGTCCCTTCAAAATCTGGTGGATTGAGGCCACTTCGCGGTCATAATCTTCCAGCGACTGTCGGCCTTCACACGGCCCTTTGCAGCGTTTGAGGTGGTATTCCATACACACTTTAAACTTACCCGCTTCGATGTTTTCGGGGGTCAGATTAAGGTTGCAGGTACGGAGCGTATACAGCTCCCGAAACATATCCAGCAGATTGTACATGGAGCGCGCATTGGCAAACGGCCCATAAAATGTCCCCGTTTTTTTATCCAGCCGCCGAGAAGTCTCCACCCGTGGAAACGGCTCATTGAATACCTTGATAAAAGGGTACGTTTTATCGTCGCGGAGCAAGATATTGAAACGCGGCTGATAACGCTTGATGAGTTGGTTTTCGAGCAACAACGCGTCAAACTCTGTATGTACAATGGTGTATTCAATGCGCCGAATCTGGCTCACCAAGCGTCTTGTTTTGCGGTCGGAATGGTTTTTAACAAAATAACTACTGACGCGGTTCTTGAGATTTTTTGCTTTCCCAACGTAAATAATTTCCCCTTCTTCACTAAAATAACGGTACACGCCCGGCTCAGTCGGGATTTTAGCTAACTCTGCTTTGGCTTCAAAAACGGACATATTGGCTCAGTTTTTACTAACGACAAAGTTCGCCAAAGTTTGGGGAAAGAAAAATTGGGGGAATAACTTATGCTTTCACATCCCCCAGTCTAAAAAAGTTATTGACGACGTTCAATCCTCTCCTGCCGATTTTTTCCGACAACGTTAAATAATTCACGATTCGCAAATTGCGAATTCTTGCCCCTCTTTTTACTTTTATCACTTACTTTGCGTCTTCATTCAGTACTAATTTCAATCATCAGTTTTCAAAACACAACAGCCAATCAAAATCCAGTATTATGAAAAAGTCTCTCATCGTCTTTCACTTCTTACTTTTCGCTTTCGGGGCAATTGCCCAAAACCAAGATTATCAGAACGTTGTTAGCGTTCAATCGGGCGTAAGTCTCTTTTCTCCCTTCCGGGGCACCATCACCGGCTCACAGGAATCGTCGGATACAACCGTTTCTTTTTCGTCGGGAAACGCTAGCAATTTCCCGCAAATAAACGTTGCTTACGACCGTGGCATCAACAAATGGTTTTCGATTGGCGGTGCCGTTAGTTACAATAAAGGTTCAATGGATTTGAAGAATGTCGTGTATAACAAAACCGAAAACCTCGGCGATGTCAAACTCAACGTATCACGCATTACGATTGGGGCCCGTGCGTTGTTTCACTACGGCAACGCCAACCGCGTAGATATGTATTCGGGCGTTCGGTTAGGCGTCGGTATTTGGGGCGTAAACGCCAGTTCAAGTGCCGTCGACGGTAAACTTGACGAGGTTTTCAACGAAGCGGGCGGCAGCGGCATCTGGCGTACCGTACTGGGCAACAAACTTAGAGGGGGATTTGTAATGCCTCAGGTGCAAGTAATTCTGTTTGGACTACGCGGCTACATTACCGAAAGTATCGGTCTAAACGGCGAACTCGCCGTAGGCAGTCCTTATTTTGCCTCGATTGGCATCAATTACCGCTTCTGATTCTAGTATTTTGGCGTCAGACGGTTTAAAACCGTCCGACGCCAAATTTTCACTGTGTTGTTTTTTCTGCGCCAAGCGGTTGATAAACTCACACCGCCCCCTTATTCTATCGCGAAACGAATAGGCAAAAAATACTGAACTCGTAAGTTTTTCCCACTTTGACGACCCGGTTTCCATTTCGGAAATTCATTAACAACTCTTAATGCTTCTTCATCACATCCGTTTCCAAGACCACGTGTGATTTCTGCGTTAGTGATACGACCATCTGCCTCTATTATAAATCTCAGATGAACCACTCCCTTAATTTTTGCTTCACGCGCCGCAGCAGGATATTTCAGATGATACTTTATAAATCTGTTTAAGGAATCTTGACCACCCACAAATTGTGGTGGTTCTTCCACAAGTACAAAAGCCATTTCTTTTTCAGTTTGCTGCGCCCATCCCGCCAGAGGTAAGAGCATGAGCATTAATAGATACCATTTTTGATGTTTCATTGAGGAGAGCGATTACTAATGATTGATAACTTAGCTAAAGCTTTATTGTGCCTAAGCGTCAGACGGTTTAAAACCGTCCGACGCCAAAATAGCGTTATTTTCTCTGCGCCTTCGCACCTCTGCATGAGCGCTTTACTCCAGCGCAAATACAATCGGCATCGTAAATTTTACCCGTACGGCCCGCCCAGACTGCTTACCCGGTTTCCATTTGGGCATCAATTTCATGACGCGGATTGCTTCTTCATCGCACCCAAAACCAATGCCCCGAATCACATTGATGTTGGACAACGAGCCGTCTGGCTCTACCGTAAACGTCAGGTACACCCGCCCTTGGATGTTGCTTCGTTGCGCTGGGCTCGGATAATGCAGATTTTTCATTAAAAATGTCCGTAAGCCTTCATTACCACCGGCGAATTGCGGGTCAATTTCTACTTTTTCAAATATTTCGGGTGCTTTGGCTTCCACCTCAGCAGGTTTTGTTGCTTCGGGTGCGGGGGTATCTTCGGGCGGTGCGATAATGGCTACTTCTTCAGGGCCCGTTCCTTCAATGGTTTCCTGACCTGGGTTGGCTTTCTCCAGGTCTTCGACTGGAGGCGGCAGCTCTTCATGCGGAGGGTCTTTGAGTACTTCCAACATTCGATAACGCACGGAGGTCTGCTTCGGGAGTTCTTTGGGTTTTTCCAATTCAGGCAGCGGCTTTTCTTCTTTCGGAACAGGTTTTATGTCCATAACTTCAAATTCACTCATGGAATATTCAGTCTCCTGAGGGGCCAGACTTCCGTAGAGTATCGGCCCAATAAACAGTAACAGAAATAGGCCAATGCCCAACAAAACAGCATTTCGAAGCACTTCAGGATAAGATTTTCGGAGGTCATACGCGCCGTAAGCGCGGTGACGATTCATAAAAACGATGTCGTCCAAAGTCATAGCTTCGCTACTCTCAGCCAAAGCTGGGAAGGGGTGTTTGTAATTACTCATGGCTATTTTTTAGTTTAGAATTAGTTCTTTTTAGTTCTACAGAAAATGGTTTTTCATTGTTTTCTACGTTCATACTCATCTGATTTTCAGAAACTTTAAACTTTAAAAAACGAGACATTGGAGGCCCCACTCTTTTGTATATACGCAGACGATTGACAGCTATCGACCTCTACGTATTTTAGGTCTAAAAATCGAGCTAATAAAGGCGTGAAAATGAAGGCTAAAGTTGTGAACGATGCAAGCCAATGGCACAGCACCTTGTGATTGGAGCAAGCAAGATCGTGTAAAAAGTTTCGGAATTATAAAGAATTTGTCGCAAGTTCCGATAATGGCCCACGGATGACACTGATTCCTTTGGAAACACGGGTTAATCCGTGAAAACCCGTGTTGGAACATGGCAGCGGCCAACCGTCCGTTTTATCGCTGCGGCGAACCGTCCGTGTTCTATTGACCTACGACAAATAGTTAATAGTTCCGAAAAGTTTTATGGCTGTTAAAAGGCAATAGCTACGCTAGAAAAGCCAAAATGGCTTTTTGAATCAGCGAAAAAAGGCTGTTTAATCCTAAAATAGTTTCAGTGCGGAGCGCTATCAGGCAGGCACCGCGTACCGATGGGGGGCTTTTCTAAAAAACCACGTCCCCAATGAATACGCCACCCCGCATACGCCCAGCATCCACATCATTCCGGCAGTGGAAAGAAAACTCCATGACCCCTGCGCCATGCCCGACAAAAATGCCATCAGCATCATAAACAGCCCGACGCCCAATATCAGCGCACTGCGCAGGGCAAACGGATAAGATTGACGGAGGTCATAGGCCCCATAGGCTTTGTTACGAAACTCAAAAATAATATCGTCCAGCGATGCATTTTCGAGTTGTTCGGCGGTCATGGCTACTTCGTGTTGGTACGTTTCGCGTAGATATTTGACCGCTTTTGTATTGGCTTCCTGGGTGATTTTTTCCAGTGCTAAATCAAAGTTATACCCTTTCCAAAGGTATTCCTCGGCTTCGCAGGCTAAATGATCAAGCAATTCAGTAATCAGGGCGTCGTTGGTACTGTTGCCGAGAAGGTGGTTGTGCAACCTGCTTAATTGTTCGGGAGTTAGCTTTTTCATCTCAAAAAGTCGTTGGGTATTAGTCGCTGATAATCATCCAATTCATTAGGTATGAACAACAAATTGAATAAAAAAATTGATTATTTCTTAACCTATTGACAGTCCTTGTTGGGGTTGAAGCAAGATTTGCATCGCTTCCACAAAACGCTCAAATTCAGAGACTTTTTGGATGGCAGTTGCGCTCCCGCTCGGTGTGAGGGTGTAGTACTTGCGCAACCGCCCATCTACTTCCTCTGATTCAGTTAGCAAAAAACCTTCCTGCTCCAATTTGTGTAATACCGGATACAACGCTCCGAAGGTCAGAGTGATTTCGCCGTTGGTTCGCTCCTTTACTGACTGGGTAATTTCGTAGCCGTACATACGTCCCTGCTCGGCCAACAATTTTAACACAATTGTCTTGAGAGTTCCCCGTAAAAATTCGTTACTTGTTGCTTCCATAAGATTTAAAGAGTGATTTATGAGAACAAATATATATAAGTTTTTTATATATTAAAATTCTACACTGATTTTTTTCAAATTTAATTTAAAACCTAACGAAAACTGCATCATTTTGATTTCATCCCACGTTATTATGATATAGGAGGGGAAAACTTTAACGGTCTTTTTCTCTTTTTCAAACGTCGAAAACAGGAAACCGTAACAAATATGAAAAATATACTGCTGTACACAACAGCCGTCTCGTTGCTGATTCTGATTCAATCCTGCAACTCAAATCCCGACCCCACCGAGCTGAATTCACTCACCTTGGCGTTTGACCATCGCGTTGGTGATAAGGCACTTACGTTAGGAACTGACACCTACCAAAATACGTTGGGAGAAGACTTTTCGGTGACAACGTTCAATTATTTTATCAGCAATATTTCGCTCAAAAACGTCGACGGCTCCACTTTTGTTTATCCGCAGGATTCGAGTTATTTTCTGGTCAGAGAAACATTTCCAGCATCCAAACAAATTACGTTGAAACGTATCCCTGCTGGTGATTATACCGCCATTACTTTCACGATTGGCGTAGACAGCCTCCGAAACACGATAGACCTCAGCCGCCGAAAAGGAGTACTGGACCCAGGTGATGCTTCGCACGAGGGAGATGGTATGTATTGGTCATGGAATTCGGGTTATATTTTCTTAAAAATAGAAGGCAACTCCTCTAAAATCACCCCAGACCCCGCTGGCAATCAGAAGTTCAGGTACCACATTGGAGGGTATGGAGGCTACAATGCCAAAACATTCAACAACCTCAAAACCGTGACTTTGCCGCTCGGAAACATTCCCGCCAAAGTTGGACCCGACCAACAACCAGTTGTCACCATCACGACGGACATATCGAAGTTGTTTGACGGAGCGCAGAAAATCAGTTTGGCTACGACCCCAACGGTTATGTTTTCGGACTATTCTACCACCGTTGCCAACAATTACGCTGCCATGTTTCGAGTTTCGGCGGTCAAAGAATAAAGGAAGTTATTAATGAAAAAAACATTCATCATCGGGTTATCGTTGGGCCTCTGGGGATGGGCCGCGTGTAATCGTACCAACGAACCTCCTACCCCAACCGCCCCTGACCCCTCCACGGATAAAATCGAGGTTCCTCAGCCGAGTTATTTTCCCAACAAAGTGTACGATTTATCCTCCAATCCAGTGACATTCGATGGGTTTCAACTGGGAAAATCATTGTTCTACGACGGCATTTTGTCGCGCAATGGCACCATTGCCTGCGGCACCTGCCACCAACAAGCGGCCGCTTTTACCCACCACGGGCACGACCTCAGCCACGGCATCGACGACCGAATCGGGGCCCGCAATGCGCCTGCCATTCAGAATTTAGCTTGGACCAAAGCGTTTTTTTGGGACGGCGGTGTGCCACATTTAGATTTATTTCCAATCGCGCCCATCGAAAATCCCGTTGAAATGGACGAAAAATTGCCCAACGTCCTGCAAAAACTGCGCGACAGCAAAACCCCCAATTACCCCGAACTTTTCAAAAAAGCCTTTGGTAGCCCCGACATCACCACCGAACGATTTAGCAAAGCCCTCTCGCAGTTTATGTTGCTTATGGTTTCCAACAACTCTCGCTATGATATCTACTTACGCGGCACCACCAACGCACTCACAGCCACTGAAAAAGAAGGACTTACGATTTTCAAACAGAAATGTAGCAGTTGCCATTCGGGAGAACTATTTACGGACCAAAGTTACCGCAACAACGGGTTGAGAACCGACCGAAACCCCGACCAAGGGCGTTTTAATATTACCCAAAACTCCGACGACCGCTATAAGTTCAAAGTGCCCAGCCTGCGAAATATAGGCTACACAGCACCCTACATGCATGATGGCCGATTTACGTCACTGGAGCAAGTGTTGGATCATTATTCAAAAAATGTAAAACAAACACCCAACCTCGATGGTTTACTTCAACAGGATGGAAAATTGGGCATAGCACTTACGGAAGAGGAGAAACAAAAAGTCATTGCCTTTCTGAAAACACTATCCGACGAACAGTTTGTTCAGGATACTCGTTTTTCAGACCCCGGCTTCGGACATTCTTTCTAATCCCCAACTTATTAAGCGCTTCAATTGCTCACTTATTCCAGAAAAACAGTTGTTTTCGCGTTCTATTTTTTGAATTAAACAGTTAGTAAAAATGTATTCTACGTCTGCTTTTGCCAACATGATACGAAAGTCTTACGCCAAATCGGAGGGTGATTCTCCGCTTTTTTGCTGGGACATTGTTCAGCTGTACCGGGCAACGTCAACCAATACCCAACACGATGTTTCTACGCTGAAAACCCTCATGGCAACGCAGCAATGGTCATTGGACCTCAATTTTGACGAGTTGTTGCAAAATGAATATACGATTGTTGTCACCGATACGCGTCAGACTATTCAATGGGTAAGCTCATCGTTTCAGCAAATGACCGGATACGCCAAGCACGAAGCCATTGGGCAAAAACCGAGTTTTTTGCAGGGTGCAAATACCAATCCACAGCAACTTGCGTTTTTAAGAGAACAACTCACGGCTGGTAACAAAACCCAGACCGAGGTGGTGAACTATCGCAAAAACGGCGAAGAGTATTTATGTTGGATTGAGGCCTTGCCAGTCATGAATCGTAAAGGCGAATTAGTCAATTATTTGGCCATCGAAAAAGAAGTAAAACAAGTTGGATAATCTTTCAACGCAGTCTCTTCATTCCTGTCCCCGCTGTCATCGGTCGTTTGAATGTACGCCCACTTCGGCGGCGGGTTGCGTATGTTTTCAGTTTAAGATTCCTCCTCAGGTAGCCAATTTTATAAAAGCGAATTTTGATAGTTGTCTGTGTCCAGCGTGCCTTACTGAATTGATTGAAGCGTCAAATTAAACCATTACGCCGAAGAATTGTCTCATTAGCAGCCTTCTGGAAAGTAAAAATAACGTATCTTCGACCGGTAAAATAGCCCTGCATCTGAATGAAGACCTTCAACACTTACTACGCCACATTATTGACTGCCGTCACAACGGCGTTATGGGTAGGCTCCTGCCAAACCAAAGAGACCGATGTGCTTGAAGAAGGCTCCTTTAAACTCATTCAGACGCAGATTTTCGATAAGTCATGTGCCACATCAGGCTGCCACGCTTCGGAGCAAGACGCCTCCTTTCGTCAACACGGATTAGTGTTAACCGCCGATGTTTCTTATACCAATCTGGTCAATAAATTTGCCAAAAACCCCGCTGCCAACGCCGATTCTATGCGCTTGGTAATGCCCGGCAACGTATCCAAGAGCTTTCTTTACACCAAAATCAACTGCAGCGCCGCGTCGCTTTTGGCAGGAAAACAGTACGGCAATCCCATGCCGCTGGGAGCCAACGGGCTTTCGGTTGGCGAAATAGAATTTATCCGTAAATGGATTGAGTCAGGAGCGGCGCGTTCGGGCGGCTCAGTCGACGCCTCGTTGATTACCAATTCGGTGCCGCTGTGCGGCTCTAGCTTCGGAAGTACATTTACGGCGCTTGCTCCGCCAAAGCCAAGCGAAGGCCTACAATTACATTTGGAGCCGTTTGAGGTTGCCAATACGTACGAGCGTGAGATTTTTGTGCGTAAGCCCGTCGGCAATGCGTCTGAGCTTTATATCAATCGCGTTCAGACGCGTATGCGTCCTGGCAGCCATCATTTTATTTTATACAACTTCAAAAACTTCACGAACTTACCCACGGAGGGGCAAGTTCGTGACCTCCGCAATTCCGATGGCACCAACAATCTGCTTACTTTTTTGAGTATGCAAAACCACGTTTTCTGGGCAGGAACGCAAACACAAGAGCACGATTATCAATTTCCCGAAGGTGTAGCGCTTCGTATTCCCGCCAATTATTCGTTTGACTTTAACTCACATTACGTCAATAAAACAGCGGACAAAATCCCCGGTGAAGTCTACGTAAATCTCTACAAACTAGAGAAGGAGAAAGTGAAAATTGTGGCTAATTCGCTCAATTTAGGCCACGAAAGCTTTAGCCTTCCCGCTGGACAGCGCACGGTAGCGACCAAGAGCTTTATCTTTTCCAAACCTACCAAAGTGCTGATGCTGACTTCTCATACGCACAAATTAGGCGAAAAATACGTCATTAAAATAGTGGGCGGTCCCCGCAATGGAGAAATTGTCTACGAAAGTACCGACTGGGAACACCCACTTATCAAAACGTTTGTGCAACCACTCGAATTTAACAAAGGAGAGGGCCTGATGTCGGAAGTGACCTTCAATAACACCACCACAAAAACCGTCAAATTCGGTCTTACCAGCGAAGACGAAATGGATATTATTTTCGGATATTATTACGAACAGTAAATGGCTAAATCGGGATTTTACTTCTATCGAAGTAGTACGCCTCTGTGGTGTTGTCTGCTGCATTAAATTTCGACAAGGAAAGCCAACAAATATTTTTGCCCGTATTGTTGGGGAGGTTTGTGTTTAAACACTCTTTTTGAGTTATTAAATAAAATCCTTACCAGCATACACCATGATCAATCGTCGTACTTTCATTCAAAATACTGCTGCGGGGGCGGCGGTTACCTTATTTTCTCCCTACGGAATCGCCGCGCCACGCGCCACCAAGTACCGTACTGCACTCATCGGTACCGGTTGGTGGGGTATGAATATCCTACGGGCCGCCATAGCCGCAGGGCAATCGAAAGTAGTGGCGATGTGCGACGTCGACCAAAATCAAATCGGCAAAGCGGTGGCGGAAGTAGAAAAACTAAACGGTGATAAACCCAAACAATACCGCGATTTTCGGGAACTACTAGCGACCGAAAAACCTGAGATTGTGATTGTTGCTACCCCCGACCACTGGCACCCGCTGATTTGCATCGCAGCCGTGCAAGCTGGCGCACACGTGTACGTCGAAAAACCCATCAGTCACACCATCAACGAAGGGAAAGCCATGGTAGCTGCGGCTCGCAAAACCGGCAAAGTGGTACAAGTAGGAACCCACCGCCGCGTATCCCCGCATAACATCTCGGGTCGGGATTTTATCCGTTCGGGCAAAGCGGGGAAAATCGGAATGGTGCGCACTTTTGTGCATTACGGCGGCGGCCCCGGACAAGTAACCCCCGATAGCGAAACCCCTCAAGGAATAGATTGGGATATGTGGTGCGGCCCCGCTCCGCTACGTCCTTTTAATACCAAAATTCACCCGCGCGGTTTTCGTCAATACCTCGACTATGCCAACGGGACATTGGGCGATTGGGGCATTCACTGGCTCGACCAACTGCTTTGGATAATGGAAGAAAAATACCCCCGAAAAGTATTCTCCACGGGGGGACGTGCCATCAAAACCGACAATACCGACGCGCCCGATCATCAAGTCGCCGTGTATGAATTTGAAAACTTCACCGCAACCTGGGAACACCGCCAATTTGCGGGAAATAACGCCGAAAAAACCCACCCCCAGCAGGCCGTTGGTTGCTATTTCTACGGAACAGAGGGTACTTTTCACATGGGTTGGCTTGATGGTTGGACATTTTACCCAACCGACTCCAAAAAACCCGTTATCCACGAAGATGCCAAACTAGACCTGCCCGACCAGCAAAACATTGCCAACCTTTGGGCTGATTTTCTGGACTCCATTGAGAAAAAAAGAACTCCCGTTTGTGACATCGAAATCGGGCATCGCTCCAGCAATATGGCATTATTGGGTATGCTTTCCATGAAAGCGGGCCGAAGTGTAGAATGGGACGGAGAAAAAGGAATCATCAAAAACGACCCCGAAGCCAACAAACTTCTGGAAAGAGCGTATCGGAAGGGTTGGGAATATCCGAAGGTGTAGCTGTTTTGAACTGAAAAACCGAGAAATGAGCAATGTAAAACCGCAAAAGTATCAATATCATTTTTGCAGTTTTACATTTTAAAAACAAGTACTACTGATTCTAACATTTACTGATGAAAAAAGTCATTTTCTTTTTGTTGGTCCATGCTTTTGCGCAAGCTCAAACCTTCAAAAACCCGCTGCTCCCCGCGGGAGCTGACCCGTGGTCGATTTACAAAGACGGTTTTTATTTTTACATGCATACCACTGGTAAAGATTTGACCATTTGGAAAACCAAAGATTTGTCGCAACTCGCCACGGCTCAAAAAACAGTTATCTGGACTCCACCCGCCACGGGCCCCTATTCAAAAGAAATCTGGGCACCCGAACTACATTTCTTACAAAATAAATGGTACATCTATTTTGCCGCCGACGACGGTCGCAACCGCAATCATCGCCTGTATGTATTAGAAAATTCCTCCCCTGACCCCACCCAAGGCACTTGGATGATGAAAGGACAACTCAAAACACCCCAAGACAAATGGGCCATTGACGGTTCGGTTTTTGACCACAATGGCCAAATGTATCTTACATGGTCGGGTTGGGAAGGTGATGAAAACGGTCGTCAGGATATTTATCTGTGCAAAATGAGCAATCCGTGGACCTGCGTCGGTAAGCGTATCCGCATCTCTGACCCACAGTTTGCATGGGAACACCACGGCCTGCTCACTCGCCCCGGGCCTGACGATAAGCCCGTCGTATTGGTCAACGAAGGTCCCCAGTTTTTGAAAAGCCCTAACGGCAGGATCAACATCATCTTCTCGGCGAGTGGCTGCTGGACAGACTATTACGCCTTGGGTATGATTCATGCCTCACCCACTGCCGATTTAATGAATCCTCAAACTTGGAAGAAGCATCCGACCCCAGTATTTTGGGCAAATAACGTACAGGGCACTCATGCGGCCGGGCACAATAGCTTTTTCAAATCGCCCGATGGAAGTCAAAATTGGATTCTTTACCACGCCAATTCGGAAGCAGGCCAAGGCTGCGGCAAGCAAAGAGCACCGCGTATGCAGCCCTTCACATTTACCGCCGACGGCGTGCCTGTTTTTGGGAGTCCGTTGTCGCCTGAAGTAGAAATGTCGATTCCGAAAGTGAATTAACGCATAATTTTATTTTCGGCTCTTGTGTTATAAACCTATTTATAAGGCTCCCTGTTATTAAATCCATTCCCTAAAAAGGGAAAATTAAAAACGTAAAAGACATACATTTTATCAGCATAAATGCTAAGATTGCATACATGAGTAAATGATGACGATATAAAACGACTGTATGCACAAATCTATTCAGATTCTCATCGCCGACGACCATCGCCTTTTTGCCGATGGTTTGAAGTTTATTCTTAGCTTTTCTGTTGAGTATGCCTCTGTAGACACGGTGGAAGATGGAGAAGCTGTCCTGCAATATTTACAGCAAAAAGCAACCGATGTGGTATTATTAGACATTCATTTGCCCGGCATGTCTGGCATTGATGTTGCCCGACACATTCGCCAACATCATCCGCAAGTACGAATCTTAGCGGTATCTATGGCCGAAGACCGCGAAACCGTCCAAGCCATGATTGAGGCGGGCGCTCAGGGATACTGTCTCAAAACAGCAGGACAAGCGGAGTTATTAAGAGCACTTGATAAAGTGAGCAAAAATGAGCTTTATTTCAGCCCTGAAATCGTCCCTATTTTGTTACAGCAGCGCCCTAGTGAGAAATTAAACGCATTTATTGAAAAACTCACCGCCCGAGAAATCGAACTCATCAAATGGTTGATTCAGGGACACAGTGCCGCTGAGATTGCCAAAAAACTTTTCATCAGCCCCTATACCGTCGAAACCCACCGAAAAAACATCTACGCCAAACTCAATGTCCACAGTTTGAGTGAATTGATAACCTTTGCCCTACAACATAACCTTGCCTAACCACTATGCATCTACTGCGTTACATCAAAGTGTTATGTGCGGTGTTGGCAGGTGGATTGCTTCACTACCGAGCAGAGGCGCAAAAGAAGTATTATGTGACGCAAATAGATAGCGAGATCGGGATGCCTCAATCCACCGTCTACGCCATGATGAAAGATTCCAAAGGCTTTGTTTGGTTGGGTACGGCGCAAAGTTTGAGCCGTTTTGATGGCAGTAGAATACGAAATTTCACCACTACAGGCCTGGGCAACACTCATAAAGTGTCAGGACGGCTCGTCAGAGCAATTGTGGAAGATGCCGATACCCATTTATGGCTTTCGATAAGCGATGCGCTGGTCAGATTTGACCGTAAAACAGAGCGCTTTACCTTTATTAAACAACGCACTGGGAAAAATTCAGAGCACGTATTTGGGTGGCCGATGGCCATCAAAGACACCAAAGTTTGGTGTATAGCACCCACCACGGGTGAATTGTTTTACTATGATTATCAAACGCACAAAAAAAGGGTCATTTTGACCAATGTACCTTTTTTAAACGATACTTATCGGTTCCTCAATAATACTACTTTTGACGGTAAAACAGGAATTTGGGTTCATCTTACGGAAGGACTGATGTATATTAATTTGAACACTGGGCGCACATCCTATTTTTTTAGTAAACACCCCCGTAATCAAGCAGGTACTCCTGCATCGGCGGTGACCTTTAAACTTAAAAAAGACACTTTATTGGTCGGGACCAGCAGCGGAGCATTAGCTATGCATATTCCTTCCCGACGCTATAAGACAATGCTAAATCCAGCTGTTTTCAACGGTTCTCACAATTCGGCTGTTGCTTTGCCAGCCTCTCAATCTGTAGCAGCCACCGATTTTGGAGATGGCATTCTTTGGGTTCAACGCGCACACGGTATGTATAAACTCAGCCCTGTATTGCCAAAATTCAATAAAGTTACCCCAAGCACTCATCCTGGCTTCAATGGCGAAACCTCCGTCCGCTCCATTCTCTCTCTGAATGATAGCATCGTAAGAATTGGCACAGGGCAAAACAACTACCTATACAATCGTCGTTCGAAACAATTTTTACAAACGTCCTCTGCTGATATTTTGATTTCGATGCCAGGCAGGCTAATTCCAACTTCAAACGGCGATTATTGGCTTTTGTCTTCAAAAGGACTGCGTCTCTACACTGCCCGCACCCGCACTACTGAATGCTTTACAAATCCTGACACCCTCACACCCGAAACAAAGTGGGCAAATTCCATCTTTAAAGTAATTGAGACGCCCCCCAATGCGTTGCTGGTATCGACTGAATCAGGTCTTTTTGTATTCAACAAACAAGATAAAAAATACCAGCGAATACCCTTTTTTGGTAACCACCCTACCCGCTTCCCCTTGAAAGACCACGAAGGTCGGCTGTATATTACCATGGACAGCACGCTCCACATCGGTCGTCTTAAGGGTACGAATTGGATACCTGAAACCGCCCCAAAACTCGGGTATTATTTTAGGAACGGTTTTGAGGATACCCTGCATCAAGTCATTTGGGGTGCCGCCTGGAATGGCTTAAAAATGATTCATAAAAAGGATTGGTCAATGAAAATTTGGACAAAAAAGGATGGACTGATTGATTCCTATATCTACGACGTGCTCGTTGATAAAAAAGGCGATGTCTGGTTCAGTACCAATAAAGGCATTTCGAGGCTGAATTTAAAAACTAGAAAAGTTGACAATTTTCGCCTCTCCGATGACCTTCAAAGCCTTGAGTTTAATTCCAACACGGCTCACATTACCGCTGATGGGGAGTTCTTTTTTGGGGGTGTGCGCGGTTTTAATCATTTTTATCCCGAAGATATAAAAATCAACACCCGCCCAGCCATCCCGATTCTGACCGACTTTAAAGTGCGCGAGCAGCCCTACAAACTGCCCGCGCAGGTAGGAGAAACCTCTGATATTCAATTATCTCCAGAGGATAATACCTTTTCAATTGATTACAGCGCCATTGATTTTTTCAGTTCCGGTCAAAACACCTATCAATACCGACTAGTGGGGCTCGATGACCACTGGATCAACGCTGAAGCCCAAACAACCGCACGGTTTGGCCAAGTTCCGCCAGGAAGCTATACGTTTGAACTGAAAGTGGCCAATAATGACGGGATATGGAACAATACTCCCCGGCAGCTTCGTATCGTCGTGCCTCCCCCTATGACCAGTACGTTATGGTTTCGCGCCCTAATGATTCTCTTATTGCTGGCTGGTCTGTACGGCCTATACCGTTACCAGCTTTTTCAGGTGTACCAAAAGCAGCGGTTGGAATTGGAAGTAACCATGAAAACACAGGAAGCAGAACGTCAGCGTTTTGCCATAGAGCTTCATGATGGCATTGGGGCAAACCTGGCAACCCTCAAACTCTACCTGAGCGCCCTCGAAAATCCTAAGTTTCCGTCTAAAGAACTTAGCCAACGTGCTTCTCTGCTGCTGGATACCTCATTCGTTGAGTTACGACAATTAATTCATAACCTAAGCCCGCGCACCCTGACGCAATTGGGGCTTGTGGAAGCTATCCGTAAAATCACTGCCGATATTTGTCAAAGTCATCAGCAATTGCACATTGCTTTTGAACACGATGACATGCCAGAATCAATGGAAGAGATCACACGCATAAACCTGTACCGCATCGTGCAGGAGTTGCTCCAAAACACCCTCAAACACGCCCAAGCCACGCAAATTTCCATTGAACTTAGGCAGCTGAACCACCAATTTCAATTGCATTATCACGACAACGGACGAGGTTCTTTATCCACTCAAACTACTCGCGGCAACGGCCTGACAAACATTGAAAGCAGGGTGATGCTTCTGAACGGCAAGCTGCACATTGATACTGCCCCGGGCCAAGGGTTTACAATTCTCCTTGAAATACCGTCATAATTTGCCTCAAAACAATTGCGTATATACACATGCGTTTGATTGCAACACGTAAAACTACGCAGTCATCTCCCCTGCTCAGGGTATCAAAAATACCGCACTCAGGGTATTGTACACTGCCTGAACATTCCTCAACTTTGAAGTATATTTTTCTGATACATGAGCACCAATCCTAAACCTATGCGGTGGTGGCCTATTTTGTTTTTGGCCGTCATTGCAATATTGATTGCCATCATAGGTTTATTGTTTTTCTAATACCCCTACCCGAATTGGGGGGAGAGAAATAACCTATTTTATGCAAGTTTTGTACCAAAAAAACGTCTAAACATGCCCTACAATGAATTTACTTCCTACCGCTCGCGGCAGTGAGGTACAGCTCCCCTATAATACGTGTATTGAATTAACTTACCCTATTAATGAACACTACTGACCGAATCAAAATATTACTTGTTGATGATCATCAAATGATTTTAGAAAGTCTAAAACTCCTCTTTAGACGAATTCCCAATGTAGAGATTGTGAATACCATCAGTGATAGTCGCCAAGTTCTACCGTGGTTAAGTACCAATAAAGTGGATTTGATCGTGTCTGATTTTAACATGCCCTATTTGAGCGGGGTTGATTTAACCCTTCAAATTAGACATCAACGTCTCGCTATCAAAGTGATTTTACTCACCATGTTAGAAGATGCAGCTCATATCCGTGAGGCGATTAAGGCAGGAGTGAATGGGTATATTTTAAAAAAATCAGAACGAGAAGAATTGGAAAGGGCGATTGAGTTGATTATGCAAGGGAAGCGATATTTTAGTCCAGCGATTATCGATGAACTCAGTGCCTACACGGATGAAGACCAAAACAATGCTCAGCCAGCAACTATTCAAAACCTCACAGAGCGTGAAATCGAAGTTTTAAAGCATATCGCAATGGAGTACTCAAGCCCTGAGATAGCTGATAAACTTTGCATCAGCCTTTCGACGGTTGAAACGCACCGACGGAATTTGTTTCATAAATTGAATGTCAAAAGCGCCATTGGGTTGACCAAATATGCCCTGAAACACGGAATGGTAGAATAAAACTTTAAACCAGCACGGCAATTTCATTGCAAACACCGTTGCCCTCCGTATTTTTAGTGTGCCACGTTCCATTGAGACTTTCTACGCGGGCCTTTACATTTTTCATGCCTTTTCCATCAGAGTCATTGTCAAAAAAGCCACGCCCATTGTCGGCAATGGTAAGCTTTACCTGATTCTGTTTACGGACGAGGCCAATAGAAGCCTGCGTAGCATGGGCGTGTTTGAGGATGTTGTTGATCAGTTCGAGGCAAATGCTGTAAAGTTCAAATTCTGTTTTGGGCGAGAGCCTTCCCAACTGCGGGTCAATGGAGAGGTCAAATTGGATGGCTTTGGTTTGGTTTATTTTTCGGACAAAGTGCCTGAGTGCTTCGGCAAGTCCTTGTTTTTCAAATTCTTCGGGTAAAAGGTTGTGGGAGAGGAGCCTGATTTCGTTGTAGGCCGTATCAAGCATTTGTTTCAGGTGTAGATAAACGTTTTTCTCCTCGTTGTCGAGATTGTTGGTATCAATGGCATTGACGGTATAAATCAGCGACGACATCGTACTGCCGAGGCTATCGTGAAGGTCAGCCGCTACGCGCTTGCGCTCAATGGTTTGGCCTTGGAGCAGGGCAGCTTGCAGTTCGGCGTTTTGTTTTAAAAGAGAAGCTTCCTTTTCTTTGGCAAGCTGTTGAAATTTGTAAAAGTTATTTTGCAGTTGCTTTTTACTATTGGTAAAATCAACCATAAGATAATACGAAATAGCGGCCGGCACGGCTAAAGTAGCAGTAGAAAAAGTTAGTTCATTCCATAAGAATTGGTAGGGTAGATTTATTTGAAACTCTCGCATTAATGTATAAGTCGTATATAAAATTAAGAAAATGATTGAGGCTATGAAAATCCCATAAGCTCCTTGAATTCCGTTTTTGTGAGCTTTAAAGCAAATGATAGGGAGACCTATGGATAAAAGTAAAGAAGGAGCTAAGATTCCTACAATTTGCCCCCCAAAATAAGGTCTGAACATGAAAGGAATGGACAAAAAGCAAACAATTACAGTCAATTTAAAATAATAGCCTTTAGTCAAGCCAAGGAAATAATAAAGTGCGATAAAAATGAATAATTCAACGAATGGATGTATAAAGTAGATGATTATGGCGATTTGATTTCGAAGATTGACTTCAAACACAAAGGTTGATGCCAGGGTTTCTACAAAAAAAATTAGAAATGCCAAAAAAGCATATAACCCAAAATGGAGATTCGCTTTTTGCTTTTTGGAAAATAGAAAAAAACCTAAGTGTAAAATAGTAAACAAAAAGAAAATGCCTGCTTTAAACATCGCTGAGTAATATGCTCGATTGGAGAGTCGATTTATATGCTCACCAATTATATGGCTATCTTTGGTTGGGCAAACAATAAGCTTGAGACAGTAATTAGGCGCATAAAAGTTCTTGACTAAAAAAATGTCTGGAAACGCGAAACGTACGGCCAGCACATTAGATTTATTAAGTTCCAGAGGAAACGCAATTGCTTGCCCCATAGGGTCATATCCGATTGTATTGGCTTTTGCAGGAGATATATTTCCAAATTTGCCTAACAACCGTCCATTTAAATAAAAGGCAGTGGCACCTGTCTGCTTCACCACCAAGGACAGCATTTGATAGAGCGTACTATCATGCAGAGCAAGAGGTAACCGAAACCAAACTACCGGTGGCTTTCTTATTTGATCAAGTGCCATAATGTCTTTTGTCGGGTCAATACTCTCCCATTGGCTATCATCAAAATCAGGTTTTGCGAAATCGGGGTTGTCGCCTGCGTGCCATTTCCAGCCCTTGTCGAGCAAAATGCCCTGTGTAGGAATACTGTCAATACGAAAAACCTCACTTTGGGCCCAACTGCTCAAATGAATACTCGTCAGGAATAGCAGCGTCAGGAGTTTTTTCATTGCTTAAATAGGAATAGAAATGGCTGAAGAAGTCCCTATATTCTGTTTTGAATCATACTGCCAGGTTCCGTTAAGGCTTTCTACGCGGGCTTTTACGTTTTTCATGCCTTTGCCGTCGGATTCATTATCAAAAAAGCCGCGACCATTGTCGGCGATAGTTAGCTGCACTTGGTTTTGCTCTCGGGCAAGGGCAATAGAAGCCTGCGTAGCGTGGGCGTGTTTGAGGATGTTGTTGATGAGTTCGAGGCAAATGCTGTAGAGTTCAAACTCTGTTTTGGGCGAGAGTCGTCCCAATTGCGGGTCAATGGAGAGGTCAAATTGAATGGTTTTGGTTTGGTTGATTTTTCGAACGAAATGCCTAAGTGCTTCCGCTAATCCCTGTTTTTCAAACTCTTCTGGCAGTAGGTTGTGAGAGAGGAGCCTGATTTCGTTGTAGGCGGTATCAAGCATTTGTTTGAGGTGTTGATACACATTTTTCTCGTCTTGGTCGAGATTATTGGTATCAATGGCGTTGACGGTATAGATCAGCGAGGACATGGTACTGCCGAGGCTATCGTGGAGGTCGGCCGCTACGCGCTTGCGCTCGAGGGTTTGACCTTTTAAAATAGAAGTTGATATTTCTTTATTTTTCCTTTTGAGACTCCGGTTATGGTAAAAAAGTACGCCCGCAAGTGTCATCAAAAATGCGATTCCAGCTAATAGCAAATTACGGGTTTGTCGCTGGACAGTCAGCTCATTTTGTTGAGCCAATTGTTCCATAGCCGCTTTTTGTTGTTGATTTGTGTTCTTAAACTCTGCTTCTTTCCGTTTTTTGTCAGCGTTTTGTTGGGCTACGAGTGCTTGCTGGAGCAAAAGGTCCTTGTTAAGAAAACTCATTCTTGATTGATTGAGTAAAAGGTTTTGTTTACTGATAGCTAATTCTGCCCGTTGACGTTCTATTTCAGTTTCTTTCTTCTGAGTTTGGTATTGCATTTCCAATTGAGTGAGCTTGAGGCTCACCTCGGCTTTTTCGAGTGAGTCGTTGATTTGCTGTGCTTTACTGTAATGATACAACGCCTGTTCGTGATTTTTGAGATTTTGGTAGCTTTTATGGAGCATTTCGTGTGCGGTACGAGCATAAGCTACCGACTTATTTTTTTCGGCAAGCTGTAGCGACAGCTGAGCCATTTTCACTACTTTTTCGGGCATACCAGCCCCATCAAAAAACTCAGAGAGGCGATTGTAGGTAAAATTATCGTTGATTTTTTCGGGGTTTTTGTCAATATCAATGCCTTCTTTAGCAAAATAATAACGCCCGCTATCAAGCATATTGTTGAATAGATAAGACGTGGCTACGTGCTTGTATTCAATAAGTTGAGGGTTTAGTTTGTACTTTCCTACCAGATACATTACTCTACGGTGTATTTCCAATGCTTTGGTATAATTGTTCCTACTTCGATACACATTGCTCAGGTAGTTGAGGGTATTGGCTTGGCTAAAATAGTCGTTGTGTTCTTCAAATGTTTTGAGTGCTTGGTTGAGGTAAAAAAGACTCTTGTCAAACTGCAAATCCATCAATAAAGCATTGCCCAGGCGCGCACTTGCAATACCTGCCTGTCGCCAGTTTTTTTCTTTTTCCCAAATCGCTATGGACTTAATAAGATCGGCTACCGAAGAGTCTTTTTTGAGGGTAAAGACATAATATTGGCCACGAGCACGATAAAAAAAGCCCCATCCACGCTGCCATTTGGTTTTAGTAAGCATTTTTTCACTTTCCCAGAGCCAATAACGAACAGAGTCCAGTTTTTGGAGACGAGTATAGGTAGTTGCAAGATTAATTTGTGTACCTATCAGTAGCGTATCCTTTTGAAAAGAAGGAGCCATTCGGCGAAACTCGGCGATTTTTCGTAAATCATCTTGTACTGATTGCGCCTGGGCAACCGTGCCAAACATGATTATTACAATAAGAGCAATTGTTCTTTTCATAGTTAAGCGGTTAATAATGCCAATATCTGTTTAATCTATCATTTCTCAAATAATTATGGAATACAATAACCCAATATCATGGTAAACCATGAGTGCAAAATCAGGGGATACCATGAGATAAAATCAGGGTAACTGATGAAAAAGGATTTGGGACAGAATCTGGACCTTTGTATCAACTAATTCACCCTGTGCTAATGCTCACGAAACGCGAAATGGAAGTACTGCAACTCATCGGCCAAGAACTGACCACCGAACAAATAGCCACCCGGCTGCAAGTAAGCATCCCGACCATTGAAACCCATCGTCACAATCTGTTGCAGAAGCTGGGAGCTAAATCGGTGGTGGGAATGATAAAGATAGCTTTCAAGAAGGGGTTAATAGACTAATCCCGGAGAATAATTGAATTACTTAAACCATAAACCATCTATTCTCAAATGAAAAAGCTAATCCTTACCCTCGCTCTTTCTTTTGTCATGCTGACGATAGGAAGCATCTACGCCCAAACCGACCTTAAAACCGCTTTTGAAAAAGGTATGGCTGATTATGACAAAAATCCGACGGAGGCCGTCCAACAAATGGATGACAATATCCGCTTTGTGGCAGGGCATAGCGGGCAGTTTTACGACAAAGCCGCAACACTTGCTTTGGCTAAATCTCGCCCCGCTGCCAAAAGCGAAACCCAAATGAGCGACCTGCGCGTGAAACAATCGGGTAATTTGGGCGTGGTATCGGGCATTAGAAACCACGCTTTGGTACTACCAAACAACCAAAAAATGACGTGGAAAGATGCCTTTACCTACACATTTGAGTGGAAAAAGAATAACTGGGTGCTGACCGATATACACCACACCAAGATTGACTATCAAACGGGAGAAGAGGCAGCCGTTCGGCAGGTAATTGATGCCGAAACCAAAGCCTACCACGAAGCCAACTTAGCGGTATTGGGCAGCAATTTTGCCACTACTCCTTACATAGAACGGCATGACGAAAAGCTCAGAAAAATGGCCAATACGCCCTATCTAAAAGGTGATGCTCTCCAAAAAGTCTATGAGGCATTTCCCAAAACCCATAAACCTACGGGTCTTAACGCAGTTGTGAGCGATTATGAGTCGCATGTTTCAGGCAATTTGGCTTGGGCTACTTACACCCAAGAAGATAAAAAAGCCGATGGAAGTGTAGCCCAAAAACAGCGTTTCTTGCGCATCTTGGAGAAAATTAATGGCCAATGGAAGATTGTGATGATAAGTCTTACGGGCTTTTAGGGGTTTGTCGAGCGCACAAGTTCACGGATCGTTTTTACGAAGAAGCCATGAAACTACCCGAATTGGGGGGAAGCAAATGACCCAATAGTGACAAATTTTGTACCGAAAAAACGTCTAAACAACCCCTAGCATGAATTTACTTCCTACTTCTCCCAGCAGCACCGTAACGCTTCTCAAAGATACCCCAGGTACAATCTCTCTGCTGCGCGGAAGTGTAACGATAGGCTACGATGACATCGTCCGGCTGGAAGGAGAATCCAACTATACCCGCTTTGTACTGGCCA
The DNA here is from genome assembly GCF_003339505.1 of Runella aurantiaca. GTDB lineage: Bacteria > Bacteroidota > Bacteroidia > Cytophagales > Spirosomataceae > Runella > Runella aurantiaca. The sequence goes on along the minus strand of NZ_QPIW01000024.1, from coordinate 80,168 downwards.
ACGGCCGTACCCTTCTTACCTCCCGAAACATAGGTTTTTATGAGTCACAGTTACCCGAAAACTTTCTGCGGGTACATAAGCGGTGCATACTTAATCAACGCTACGTGACCAAAAAATGCAAAGAATTCGTGCGAATGAGCGATGGGGCGGAAGTGGAGGTAGCGCGGAGAAAGAGGCGGGCTATAAGGGAAGAAGCTATGATTTAAAAGTTAAAGAAATGTATCAAAAAACATATTAAATGGCTAAAACTATGAAATTCCCCTATTTTTCAAGACTTCTCTTTGCTTTTCTAGGAGTATCAATAGTCATACATAATGCTCACGGGCAAAGCTTATTCCAGCTCCCAAAAGTCTCTACCACGCCATCAAGTTGCATCTCAAACGAGAAAGGCTATATGGTTTACAATACCACCGACAATAAGATATATTATTGTAATGGCACCAATTACCAACCTTTGTGTGGGATTTCTACCAACTTCTTTTCATTGGATGGTTACTCTATTGTTTCTCAAGGAAAGATAAAATTGAGTGGCTTGAATCCAAATGAAGGAGCTGTAAAAGACAAAGTTTTAACAGCAGTTGATGACTTTGGAAATGTAGAATGGAAAGTCGCTTCTGGTGGAAGTGGTGCGGGTAGTGCAGGTTTTTCTGCAATAGGAACATCCCCGGGAGGGTCAAATGGACAGAATTTTACTGGTAACACGTACACAAAATTAACAATTTTTAATATTGAGGAATTTGATGATGCTGCTCAATTTAGTGGAAACACTTTCACCGCAGCTACTGCAGGAGTTTATCACTTTGATATAAAACTTTCCATATTTCCAGTAACAATACCTGTTCCAGAAGCAACTATTGCTACTATTCAAATTCGTAAGAATACAAGTACTAATATACGTGTTTCAACTCAAGCTATTGTTTTGGGTGGTGTGGACTTTAATTCTTCATTTAACATTAAGTTAGCTGAGAACGATACTATTGAAATTTACGCTGGTACTACAGCAGGTTATACAATGAAGATAAATGGAGGTTTAAATCTGAGTTTTGGGGGATATAAAGTTTATTAAAATAATCTTGTAATGAAAAATATAGAGGCAAATACCCTTCGAAGACATATTAAAGTCTTAACTTTTTCTATAATCTGCATTATTTGCAAATTGTCCTATGCTCAAACTCCTGCAATCCAACTTGATACAGCAACTGTTAGGGAAGGAACTTATAGAGCTATTGAAATTCACCCCGACGGCAGTTTCAATAGTAATAATAAATTTTACTTATCCGTTGTCACAAAAATCACGTGGAGTGCTTCGTCGAACCCCAATGACCCAAAATATATCAATGAATTTACGAATGAATCACCCATAGAGAAATGCAAAGGCAAATATGTATTTTGTTATGAAGCCCCAATTTTAGGGATTTACCCTATATCAGGAGATAATAGAACTATTTGGAATGTTGAACGGGTATATTCCGTTTTTTCGACATCACCATACCTAAAAACAAATTTTAGCCCCACACTCTCATCTAATGGTAGTAACAATTTAGTATGCACACCCTGTGAGCGAGATACGCTGCAAATAGTAAATCTTTCTGAAACAATCAATATGTCATCTTACGAAGTGCCAAGGGAAGCTACGGTACATCATTATTTTTTGATAAGAGATAAAAATAACGATCCCGTTGAAGGTGTTGTTTTGAAATATCAAATTAACGGGAGTCCAGAAATTATATCTTCGCCTCCAACTAAAGAGTCGGGTTTAGTTGATTTGACTGTGAAAGTTGGTGGCGAAAATGTAGAAAGTATTTCAGATGACATAATTTCGGCAGGCACACAAAAGGAAGTCAGTTTTGTTGATGTGGCGATTGCCAATAAAAGTTATGAATTACTTTCAAATGCTTTTGAAAACCCTTTTACTATTTCTGTTATTGATAAAGCTGAACCAACCGAAAAAGAATTTGGAATAGGATTTGAAATTGGCGTTGGAGCTGAGCTAGTCGAAGGAACAGAATTCAAAGTTGTCCCTATTAATTTTAAAGCCGGAGTGGCAAGCATTGGCATAGGAGGCACTTACTCACCGTCTTTAACATTTATTCCAGACAATTCGAACCCTAATATATGGCAGGCCAAAATCGCCTCACCACTTGGAATCAAACTTAATGGCTCAATCGGCCCTAAATTTGAAGGAGATGTGGGTGTTTTTGGGGTAGAAGGCGGAGCATCCATTGAATCAGAAGCGAGTCTCTCGTCTGTTGAAGAATATACCTATAATTTAGATGTGACAAATACAAATCACAAATTCTTTTTGGGTGCACAGCTTTTTTCCTTGGGTGTTAAATTGGCACCCAGCGGCTTTTTGCTATCCAATTTTTTATACCGTCTTGCCAGTTTTTCAGGATTAGCTAAATCAGAAAAATACGGCTTTAACGTTGGCACACAATCAAGCTTTAATGCCGGAGTATCGTTTAGTATTTCAAAGGAAATTTCAAAAAAAGAAGAGGGAGCAAATGTTGGTATCGGTTTGGGTGCGGAGTTCAAGGCAGGTCTTTCGTCTAACGTTGAGTTTGCTTTAGAACAAACTCAATCGGAAGGGGTGAATTTCTCAACGACAATTTCGGCTGGAACCAGTGTAAACGCGGGAATAGCGATAGGTCTTAGTGCAGAAGAGTTAGAGGATAATCTTGAGGAAAACCTTTCTCTACCTTTTTCTTTGGCGTCTTACGAAAGTCAAAATAGTTTTGCCACTGTTCTTAACAGACATTTGGAATCGTTTGGTGGTAATTTACTTGATGCATCTGTATCATTCTCTAATGAGAGAAACAAAGAAATAGCCGGAAAGTCATACAAATTGAACTATGTGAACAAACTTACTTACAGTAAAAAAGCCATAGATAGAATTGGACTGCTATCAAACAATTTTGTATCTAAATTTTTTGAAGATGGCAATACTTTGAAAGCCCCTTTTACTCTCGTAAGTAGCGCTCTTAGTGGCTCTGGAAGTGCGTTCAAACAAATCAATCAATATCAGTCACAAGCCTTTGGAAAACCAAAAGGAACATTAAATACGGCTGACTTTTCAACTAGTAATACCAAAGAAGTTACTAACATTAATGACTATTCGATTGGTTTTGGATTAACAGCTTTTGTAGGAGTGGAATTTGAACTAGGCTATAAAGAATGGAATAAATATACCCTTCCCTTTAAAGAATATAAGTACGCAAAAGATGTTGACAGACTTTTACCTGTCATAGACTACCCTGACATTGAGTCTAACATCCAACTGCCTGCCTCAACCCCATTGGCTAACTTTATTTCTAATCTAAAGACAAGCATTGACAACACACCCATCAGTGCCCTCAATACTGCCAAGAGTTTTGTTACAGAGTTGTCAAGTATCCTGTCGAGCATAGCACTTACTTTCTCCAATAGCCAAAATGGCTCAACACTGAGACTGGGATTGGATGCCAAACCTTTTATAACCAGTGCCAAAAACGCACGTACCAATACAGCTCCCAGTACTTTTACTTTCAATATCCCTGGTGGAAATACGGCTTTCAATGCAGGGGATGAAATGCTTTTCAAGTATTACTATCCAGAAAATCAATTGAGTGCAGCTACGCTAAGTGATACATTCAAACTTGTAACAGATGTATTCTTCCTCAATGCCATGAACGGCACTACAGATTTAGATATCGCCCCCAATGGCAACTTCACCGTCAATACAACCTTCAATGATTATGAACTTGAATTGGCAGGTCTACCGCTTACTCTTACGCCCAAAGTTCTTTTTCAACCCATTGGCAGCAATACTTGGGAGATAATCGGCGATGTTAACCAAACCATCAACTTCAACCGTTTGGGTATCTTCGCCATAGGGGTATCGCTTCAGAAAGATTTTGTTCCTCCCACTATCACCGTCACCCCACCCGCTTCTTTTGTTGATGGGCAAAACTTTCAATTTACATTGACCGACAACCTGTCGGGGATTGATTGGAGTAAAACGTATTTTATCTGCAACGGTACAATAGTGCCTTACCAGAGAGTAGGCACAAGCAATTCAGTTAATATCCCCATTGCTGGCCTTCACGTAAGTGGCTCGCCACTTCCCGAGACGTTTTCCATTCAAATCCGTACGATTGATTTGGCATACAATAAAAAATCATTTTCCAATACCTATCCTTGCCCTAAAAACATCAAATTTTTCAGCATTTTGGGCGGTGGTGCAACCCTCAACAAACACCAAGCCCTCGAATCCATCGAAGTAAGCGGCTCGGCGGTTATTCCACCATCCATAGAACTGAAAGCTGGCAAAGCTGTTTTACTAAGTCCGGGCTTTAATTCAGAAAATTCAGGCGGCTACTTAACAGCAGAAATCGGTGGGTGCAATACTTCCAGTGTCCCGGCTCAACCGGTCAATTTTACAGTCAGTTCAGCCGCAGTATGCAAGGGGCAAACAGGTGTAATTTATACAGTGCAAAGTGTAAGTGGTGTAACCTACAACTGGTCTTACACCGGTACGGGCGCTACCATCAACGGTACCGGCAATAGCATTACGATTGATTTTGCCGCCAATGCCACGGCTGGGACACTTTCCGTAACTGCCACCAATGGCGCCGGCACAAGCCCTGCCCTCACGGTCGCCATCAGTGTCGATACGCCCCCCAATTCACCTATTGCTTCCGGTGTGACCATTTCTTCAGGTTCGACAGCAAACCTTACTGCTACGGGATGTACGACGTATAAATGGTACGGTCAGGCAACCGAAGGTACCGCCGTTTTTACCGGGCAAAATTTTACAACACCAGCATTAAATTCAACGACTACCTACTACGTATCCTGCAACAACGGCACCTCCTGTGAATCGTCCCGTGTACCGGTCGTGGTAACAGTCCAATAAGTCATTTTCATCATTTGCACGAAATACCCATGAAAAAGCATCTATTCATTTGCTTGTGCCTGTTATTGTTTCAAACAGGATTTGCCCAACAATTCCCCACCTTCGATTGGGCACGGGTGGCCAGCGAAAGCTATCCCTCAATTCCTTCGGTTGGTACGAGTTATGGATCTGACATACGGCTCATCAAACGTGATGCCGCGGGCAATTTGTACGTAAGCGGGCAAATCAACAAAGCCATGAAATTTGCCAATCAGGATATTTATGCTCAAAATTTTTATGGAAGCATTTATGGAAATTATTTCATGAAATTAAATCCGACGGGCGAAACTATTTTGTGGATCAAAACGATGGTCTATGCAGGAATTTCAGATTTTGAAATTGACAATGATGGTTTTATTTATGCCGTTTCTGAAGGCGGTGGTGGCGGCACAATAAAATACGGTGATGCCACTATTGCCGGAGGAGATGCATACCCTAATATTGAAGTAGCTAATTATTACAAAATAAACGCCAGTAATGGTGACTTAGTTTGGATGAAAAATGCAGGAACTCCCAGTTTTGCACCCTCTATTTATCCTTTTGTTGAAACAGATAACAATGCCCTATATCTGACCGATTGTTTGGGGCCCAATGCTAACAATAGCACTACTGCCCGAGGGTATCGTTTGATAAAAATTTTAAAATCAGTAGCAAATGCAGACCCTGATGGGCATATCGAAAACAAAGCATGGATATTAGATAAAGACTGGTTTGCGGCCAATGTTGACCCTTTGTTTGAAAACTTTATTTTGGATATAAAACTCACCAATGATAAACAGAGTCTTTGGCTTTATTTGAAAACGGGTGATGTTTGGATTGATGATTTCTCTAATCAACAATTTGACACGCGTGATATGATTGTGGTGCGGTTAGACAATCTAAACAGTGCTACTCCGACGGTAGGTTTTAAGAAGAAATTCAGCACAATCATTTGCCCCGACCAAGGTGATTTACAAATCGACAGCCAAGGAAATGTTATTCTGACCGGAGCCTTTCATACCGACCCATTACGCTATACCGCAAACGCAAACGGCAAAGCTGAAGTAATTTTTGGAGGAATTACCTATGAATTTCCCATGAATATTCACCAGCAATTTATAGCCAAACTCTCGCCAACGGGCGCTGAAACTTGGATAAAATTTTATGACATTCAAATTCCCTATCAGTTTCGTAGCCTCACACTTGATGCCAGTGATAATATGTACGTAGCGGGAGGTACTATTTATACCAAGAATAGCACAATCGGCTCATTTACAAGCTATAATGACGCTTTTTGGATAATGAAACTAAAGCCCAATGGTGACCAAGTATACATGTGGTCGAATGAAGAAGGAAATGGATTTGGCAGTGAAGCTGTTTTATGTGCAACAGGATCAGATGGAGTACTCATCGGGACCGGAGGAACACAAAGAAGGTTACCTGATGCACAAGCGTATTTCAAAGTTGGCAATAAAGAAGTTTTTGATGGAGGTGGTTTTGTACTTTCAAATTTAAAACACTCAGGTACTGCCAAACCTTTTGAAGAATTCAAAAAACTGAAAAATATCAATACCAGTTATGATGTTTTAAGTCACTATAGTTCGCACCCAAATAACTTTACCGAATTGGGCGGCAGTCTTGTGTTTTTTGCTTGGGGGGGAGCAGATTTGAATAATGCTGGCTACTTGTGGAAAACGGATGGCACTGAGGTTGGAACGACAATTCTCAAAGAAGTAAATACTAACAGCGATGTAAGTAGTGGACCTTACAAAGGACAGTTGGTTAAGACACCCACAGATTTATATTATGAGGGGCAAAGTAAACCAACTGCAACAACTGTACAAAGAGAAATATGGAAATCAGATGGAACGATAGCTGGAACTGTAAGAGTAAAAGCATTTTTAGGAGCAAGCCACGAGAATGCAGGAAAAGAATCAATGTATGATATTTTGGACATGGAGTTTTGTAATGGCATCGTATTCTTCACAATGACAGATAATGTAGCCAATAAAATAGACCTTTGGAAAACCGATGGAACAGAAGCAGGCACAGTGAGGGTTTATGAAAACTGTCAATCACAAATACAGGCTTATAATAATCAAGTTTATTATTTCATAGCAGGTGTCCCTGACCCCAATTTTGGCACAGTGAGTTTTAGTATGAGACGATACAGCACCCTTACCAATTCGGGTGGTTTTGTAAAGAATCTCGCCTCCACTAATGCCGCCAACATTCCTCGTTTTTTTGGGGTAGTCAATAATGTTATGTTGTTTGCAGGCGATGGTACAATAGTTCTAAACAACAATAACGTCAATTCGGGAATGGAACTGTGGAAGTCAGACGGAACAAGTGCGGGAACCGTGATTGTAAAAGATATAAACCCAGAAGTCCCAAATAATTTTCCTTCCGGACCATTTTCGTCAGGAAAACATTCAATATCTTATGCTAATAAATCTGAATATTTTATTGGAGCAAATTTTAATTTACCCAATTTAGATACCCGAAGCATCATTTATAATAATAGCCTCTATTTCAATGCAGACGATGGCATAAATGGGAGTGAACTATGGAAATCGGATGGAACGCAAGAAGGGACTGTATTAGTTAAAAACACGGCAACCGGGAGTTACACTGACATTTGGGGACAAACCTACCCGAGAAATTCTGACCCTGCCTATTTATACCCATTCAATGGAAGTGTCTATTTTATGGGGTACGATGATGTAGGTAATGGAAATAGAGGACTTCATAAAACGGATGGTACAACTAATGGTACAGTATTGGTAAAAAGTGATATACTCTACGGCGGTTACAATATTGACCCCTATTATAATTCAAGCTTTGGTAGCGTTGATGCAAGTGAAAAAATGCCATATGCCGTTCTTAATAACAGATTATATTTTGGCGGAAAAGAAACACCAACCCCGGTAACTGCTCAAGACAGTGAAATTTGGTCCACAGATGGCACAACTGAAGGCACAAAACAACTGAAAAATTTAACAAAAGTAGCTTCTACAACTCCTGTAAATATGTACGCCTGGAATGGCAGTTTATATTTCACAATGCATAAATATCAAAATGTAAGAAATTTTTATTACCCAGCAACCGAAGCCGAACCATGGAAATTCACTCCCGCCCCCTGCACCAATCCTGCCCCGGCGGGACCATTGGCCACTGCACCAACAATTTTAGCAAGTTATCCTGCCACAATTAAATCCAATGGCTGTCTTGGAATTGTAAAATGGTATGCCGCAGCATCGGGAGGTTCCCCCATTTTTACAGGAGATAATTATACCACGCCACTGCTCAATACCACTACCACTTATTACCTTACCTGTACGTTCAATAATTGCGAAAGTCAGCGCAGCCCGGCCACCGTAACGGTCAATCAGCCCAACTGTACTACACTCCCCTCACCTCCTACCTGCAACGGCGGCAGCGTAGTAAACGGTAACAGTATCACCCTCACGGCGCTGGGCTGTGCTGAGCAAACCCGTTGGTATAATCAACCCGCTGGCGGCACATTGTTAGGGCAAAACAGCACATTCACCACGCCCAATCTTACTACCCCCACCACCTACTATCCCGTGTGTTTTATGCAGGGTTGCGAAAGCCCCCGAACATTGGCGGTGGGTATTACGATCACCCCATCCAGCGGCCAAGCCCTTGATTTTGACGGAACGGATGATGTGGTTACAGTACCTGCAAATGAAGGCTTTAATCCGCAATCATATACAATAGAAGCATGGGTAAGATTTGATATTAATAACCGAAATCAAACCATCATGGATAACAGCCGAAGATGGATGTACTACAATTACGCTCAAGCTGGAAATTCAATCAAATTTGGATTTGAAGACAATGGGCACCCCAGAGAGGCAGGGTTTTCATTTACCCCAACAGCGGGTATCTGGTATCATTTAGCTTGTAGTTTCAATAATACTTCAAAAGAATCTTATTTCTACATCAATGGTGAACTTCAAGATGTTCAAAACATCAACTACGCACCAAGTCAGACTAATTTTGAAATGAAAATTGGCAATCATTATACATTTACTGGATGGGAATTAGACGGACGAATAGAAGAAGCACGTTTTTGGAATGTAGCAAGAACAGAAACCCAAATCGGGGCAAGCTACAATACCGAATTGAGTGGCAATGAAAGCGGCTTGGTTTTCTACTATAAATTCGATGGCGAAGCCACTTGCGATGTACAAGATTGTTCGCCAAACCAGTTGCATGGTACGCGTGAAGGTACCACAGGAACAAACAATAAACCGCAATTTTTTAATACAAGTGTTGCTTTGACCGATGTTGCCTGCGGAGTTTCGAGTGCCTGTACACTGCTCAACCCCTGCCCTGCTTCACTGCCCATTGCCTCTCCCAACTACACCACCGAAACCCTCACTCGCCAAGCCAATGCTATCAATGGTGCTATTACGGCCATCAACCAAATCACCAATACCGCCAAAATAACGTACGAAGCTCGCTCAATTACGCTTAATGAAGGTTTTGTAGCGCAGCCCACCAATACAGGGTATTTTAAAGCACAAGTGGGTGGGTGCAATTAACAGAATAGCCAATACTATTTTTCAAACCTAAACCTTTCTAAAAAAATGAAAACCAACACATTTATCCTCATTGTATCTGCTTACAGCATATTGTTGAGCTTGCCGGCCATTTTTGCCCCGGGTCTGGCCATCGAATATTTTGGCGGGACTGTCGGTGACATGAACGAGCATGCTTCCATCAATTTTATCGGAGGCTTCCAATTGACGATGGGCTATCTGGGTTTTATCACTTATCGCTCTACCGACCGTGCGGTGCGCCGAGGGTGGTTATTGGCCGTAGCGTTTTTAACCCTTTTTTCCATTGCTGTCTTTCTTTTCAATCTCAATGTCAGAAACCTGCCCCCTACCAAAACCTTCTATTTTGACATGGCTTTTTGGGCTTGCATGGCTGTGGGGACTTTGTATTTCAGAAGTAAGGAATAAAAGTCAGCAGGAGCTTTTCTATTCAAAATCTCCAAGTGACATTTCAAAAAGAAACTCAAATTTTAAACTGTCAAACCAATGAAAACTTTCATTACCCTACTGTTATTGCTTCCGGGTCTGCTCTTTGCACAGGGCAACTTTACCGAAGCTTTGTTCAATGAAATAGATATGCGCTTTAAGCAAAACCCTACTGAGTACATAAAAAATGAAACGGCCCCCAATTTTATTTTCACGAGTTCCAATGGACAGGTTCAGAACAAGGAGGAAGTACTGACACTGTATGCTTACTACGATGAGCCTTACCGTGAATTCAGCAATGTGGTAATCCGACAAAATGGCTCCAATGCCTACGCCACGGGCATTTTATCCCACGCCTATGTTCACAAAACGACCAAAGAAAAAAGAGCGAGCAAGTCTGTCATTACCTATACATTCGTTCAGGAAAAAGGAAAATGGCTGTTTCAAACAGGACATCATACTCTCGCACCCGTCTCGGTAAAGGAAGAAGAAGCCGCCATCAAAAAAGTAATCGAAGGAGAAACCCAAGCCTACATTGACGGCGACGGCAAAAAACTGCTGAGCTTTTGGGCCGACAAGAAATCCAACGAGCACGCCAGTCAATTTTTAGTGCCCATCATCGGTCAACCCTACGCCAAAGGTGAAAGCATGGACAAGCTGAGAAATTTAGTACTACCCAATCTCAAAAAGCAGAATTTCACGGTAGAGCGGGGCGATTTTGAGGTCAGGATCAACAACAACATGGCCTGGGCTACCTACACCCAAAAAGCAGTTGCCAACGGAAAAACCTTACAAACCGACCGCGAAACCCGCATCCTCGAACGCCTCAACGGCGAATGGAAGATCGTGTATGTGGGCGAGCAGGCGATAAAGTAAAAGCCATGAAACTACCCGAATTGGGGGGAAGCAAATGAGCGAACAGTGAGCAGTTTTGTACCGAAAACAGCTTCAAAAACACCCTGAAATGAGGCTTTAAAATTGACATACAAAATTTAACTTAAACACAAATAAAATGAAAACAGTACTGTCGGCATTACTCCTATTTTCAGTGCAACTCTTTGCGCAAAACAATAAAAATCTCGCTCGCGTCCAGCGCCTTGATGGGGTAGAAGTATATATTCTGGCCGAGCCCTTGCGGGAATATGAAACCATGACGAGCGTAACCACTGGAGTGAAAGCAGAGTCAATACTAACAGGAGGCCTGTTTAACGAAAGTATTACAGACAAAGTATTGCAGTATATCCGCCGAGCACGCAAGCAAGGGGCCATGTTTGATGCCGTACTTTATTCGGGAGGCAAGAGTATTGTGACCATCCGATTTACGGGCAAACCTTCTGAAAAAACAAAAGGGATAGCAAGAGCAAGGCAACTAGAAGGGGTAGACGTATATATACTATCGGAACCGCTTAAAGACTACGAAACCATTATTTCTTCGGGAAACAATCTCAAATGGAAATCCTATCTCACGGGCGGGTTGGTCAACAACTCAATCGAAGAAGATATGGCGGGGTTTATCAAAAAAATGCGTAGCAGTGGCGTGAATATGGACGGGCTGATTTATTCGGGCGGCAAGTCAGCGATTAGTTTTAGATACCGGCAGTAGAAATTCTAATCGTTTTTTCTAAATGAAATATATTCAAACTCATAAAAAGTACCCATTCTTAATTTGTTTACTGCTAAGTATCGTACTAAACGTACGAACGGTCTCACGATGATTGGTAATGGCATTACCATCAACTTTAACTTTCGGTCAATGGTCGGCAAGTCGTAAAAATACCCCTAAACAATAGACTATCAACCAATTTTGTAATTTTATGTACTCACGCCATACTTTCGGAAGCCTGCTGAAACAACTCCTGCTTGGAGTAATTTTAGTTCAGCTTTTATTTTCTTGCCGTAAAGAACCCCAAGAGGTTTCTCCTCCTGCACCACCTACCGTATTAACTGGAAGTGCGTCTGGAATCAGTACCGACAAAGCTACTGTTTCGGGAAAAATAGAAACCGTTGGTAGTAGCCAAGTGACTCAGTACGGACACTGCTGGCTAATCGGGAGCGGCACACCAACTACTACCGACGCTAAAACTGCCAAAGGAATTGGAGATGCCGGGCTTTTGTTTACGAGTGAGCTATCAGGTTTAAGTCCTAACACCACTTACAGTGTACGCACATATGCCATCAATAGTGCCGGAACGAGCTACGGAACTATCATCTCGTTTAAGACAGATAGCCCCCCCGTTACCATTGTTAAACCTGTGGTAGAAACAACCGAAGTGACTGATATCACAACGACCAATGCAGTGGGAAAAGGGCGGATTGTTGCCAATGGCGGTTCTGATTTGACCGAATACGGAATATGTTGGATAGCAGGAAACGGAGAGCCGACCATTAGTAATTCAAAAAAAACAACCACCAACCGAGATGCAAACGGTAATTTCAGTGGTGTCATAGATAACCTGACTGCCAATACACTTTATTCAGTTCGGGCATTTGCCACCAATGCATCTGGTACCGGATATGGACAAACAAAACAAATAACCTCCGCCTCTGCCGTTGCCTGTACGGTCACTCCGACGGTGAGTACCACCACCGCTTCCAACATTACGCAGACAACGGCGGTCGTGGGTGGCAAAATTGACAACGAAGGCGGCGGCAACTGCCAAGTATCTGAATACGGACACATCTGGACCGTGAGCACCAATGCCGACCCAACCGTGCTAACCAACGGTGGTAAAACCACCAAAACAGCCGCCATCAGCAGCGGTGGCACGTTCAGTTCGGATATTACGGGGCTGACCGCTGGCACAATCTATAAAGTCAGGGCTTATGCCAAAAACCAAACCAATATCGTCGTATATGGTTCCATAGTCAACGTAACGGCTGCTGCCGCTACCTGCACTGTCAATCCAACGGTGAGTACTGCTGCGGCTTCCAACATTACGCAGACAACGGCGGTCGTGGGTGGCAAAATTGACAACGAAGGCGGCGGCAACTGCCAAGTGTCTGAATACGGACACATCTGGACCGTGAGCACCAATGCCGACCCAACCGTGCTAACCAACGGTGGCAAAACTACCAAAACGGCTGCCATCAGCAGCGGTGGCACGTTCAGTTCGGATATTACGGGGCTGACCGCTGGCACAATCTATAAAGTCAGGGCTTATGCCAAAAACCAAACCAATATCGTCGTATATGGTTCCATAGTCAACGTAACGGCTGCTGCCGTTGCCTGTACTGTCAATCCAACGGTGAGTACTGCTGCGGCTTCCAACATTACGCAGACAACGGCGGTCGTGGGTGGCAAAATTGACAACGAAGGCGGCGGCAACTGCCAAGTGTCTGAATACGGACACATCTGGACCGTGAGCACCAATGCCGACCCAACCGTGCTAACCAACGGTGGTAAAACCACCAAAACAGCCGCCATCAGCAGCGGTGGCACGTTCAGTTCGGATATTACGGGGCTGACCGCTGGCACAATCTATAAAGTCAGGGCTTATGCCAAAAACCAAACCAATATCGTCGTATACGGTTCCATAGTCAACGTAACGGCTTCGCAAGTCAGGTCGATTAGAATCACCAATAATTCTTCGCTGCCAATCACGAGAATTGACGTTATTGAAGGGGCTAATACGAGACAACTGTCGCTTTCGGGTGGGCGGATAGGCTTAGGAGCTAATTACACATTCCCGGTTTCTACGGCACAAGTAGGGTTGACTATCAATTCAACAAAAGACGGATGTGGAGTATCTCAAACTGCGACAGTTTCCGTTGCAAGCGGACAAATAACGAATGTCAGCCTTACCAACCCAACTGTCGCACAGGTTATGACCGGTTTCAAGGCAAGTGGTTTCAGTACGTTTACCTCGGTCAATGTTCGTCCGGGGGGGCTTTATACAATCAGCTATTACTTTTATACGGACGGCAGATTCGCCTGGGAAGATTCCAACAACGCCCGTGGCAACGGCACCTTCACGCTACTGAGTTGGCCTGCCAATTCTACGGCAATTACGGTACACACAAACACTTCGGGCGATTTTGTCGTGCCTTGTCCTTACCGTGCTTTCTCGTCCAACGGCTATTCATTTGAGTTTGAAAGGTAATTATACATCGTCATCAATATTTTTTAAAAAAATCAACTTACACTTACTCTAAATACCATGAACAGTAATTTCAAATTCTTAGGAGCACTCGTGCTCATTGGCTTAGCGATGTTTGTATATGAAGAGTATAAAGCACAACAAAGAGAAGATGCTTTCTTTAATCAATTTAAGGCAAACAGCTATAGCCAACAAAATCCCGCTTCTCAAGCCTATAATCCCAACGCCATCACTAATTACGAATTTGGGTTCAGCATTCCGATATTGGCTGATTTGACGCTTGTACCGACTGCGGCAAAGTATTCTTATTTTTTTGTAGATAAAAAAACAGAATCTCGAAGTGATATTATTATGGTGATTCCTACTATTGACGACTTGAATACAGTTGCCCAAAATCTACAATCGGCAGGTACACCATTCACTAAGACTGAAAATACTGTGACTGCCACGATTAGTACACAGGAGATGGCTGCCACTATCATTTTTGGAGCGTTGCCGGATGGGAGTGTACTTGGAGTGATGAGGATTATTACGGGGCCTGCTACTATTTCACAAAAAACCGCCGAAGCACTCGGTAATGGTATTCGATTTATACAGCCTACTGTTTCATTGGAAGAAAGACAAAAACTAATGGAGATGGATATTGAAAACCAAAAAATCGCCAATCGTAGAAGGGATGTCGATCATAGAAGTGCTACCGATGGCGATTTACTAATGGCAAGGGTTCAAAGTGTTTTAGATCGCTGCTATGCCTGCGATGGATTTTAAACACTAAAACAAAACTTCAAACATGAAAAGCCTATTTCTTTTTACCTCATTTCTACTTGTGTTTAATAGCATGGCACAGAAAATAAATGGAAAATACCAAGGCGAACTGACCGCTGCCAATCAATCAAAATTGGAAAGCAGTATGATGCTGACCGTCAAAGGTACAGCCATTACGGGTACAATGACACTCGCCATCAACGGAACAAATATCATCTCGGCACTATCAGGAAACTTCTCCGACGGCGTATATAAAGGGACTTTAACGAATGAGACCGGTACCGCCAATTTTTCTCTACAGGATTTGAGTACGCTGGGTGCCGGTATGACCGCCCTGTTTGTACAGGTGATCGATCAGGGACAGGTCATTCTTTCCGGTATGTTTGAGAAAGCAGGGACGGGGAGCAAACCTCAAAACAACATTGGGCAAAGCCCAACCCCGAACAGAGCCCCGAAGGCCAACGACAGACCGACACGAGACCCAAACCTAATTGGAACATGGAGCAAGTTTTCTGCTTACACCCGAAACAGCATGAATACTGAAGAATATTGGGCCTTTAATGCAGATGGTACTATAGAAGGGCAAAGCCGCAGTTCGGCCATCATTTACCAGCCCGGGTTGGAAGCTAATTATAATGGGGGTTGGACTGAACATGAAGGCTTCAAAGCCGAAAGAGAAGCAGGCATCAGGTGGTTTACAAGAGATGGTCAGCTACTTTATAAAATGCCGGATGGTTCGGAGAAATTTCAACTCTATTACAAAATTGAGCACTACGATGGGAAGATCAACCTTTTCATGAGGGTAAATCCAAATCAGCCAAAAGCATCAATTATGTTCCAGAAGGTCAATTAGTTGATAAAAGAAGCGAAGACACAAACTTGAATTAATAACCTTAAACCAATCCATCAACATGGGAATGCCCGCCGCAAGAGTAGGAGATATGCACGTTTGCCCAATGGTAACAGGCACAGTGCCCCACGTAGGAGGGCCTATTTTACCTCCTGGAGTACCGACTGTTTTGATCAATAATATGCCCGCTGCTACGGCTACAGGTATGTGTACATGCGCCGGACCACCCGACATCATTGCGGCAGGCTCTGCCACGGTACTGATCGGAGGGCTTCCCGCCGCCAGAATGGGCGACATGACCGCCCACGGCGGAAGTATCGTCATCGGATCCCCCACGGTACTGATTGGCTGACAGAGCGTATCAATCATTTTTCACGTATAAACAATTCACTTTTAGATTTTTACAAACATGGCACACAAAGCAACTATCAAAATTGACGGCAAAGAGTTTGAAGTTCTTCATTGCTCCTACAGCCTGCACCAACACGTAAACCCTAACACCAATGAAACTACTTCGGAGGTTTTTGGCGGCAACATTGACGTCTCCATCGAGACCCGCAATGCCGATGCCAAAATCATTGAGTTGATGATATTGCCGCACAAAGACGATATCAACGGTGAAATCAAATTCAGCAATCAAAAGGGAGAAGAACTACGCACGATCAAATTTGAACACGCTTCCGTGGTGAATTTCAGCGAGACCTTCAGCCTTTCGGGCAGTGGTGCGGGTTCGCAAAGTTTCACCATTTGCTCACGAGAATTGGACATTCAAGGGCAAAAACTCAAACTGAAACGCGACTAAAACCCATTTGCAGGTTTCGGCTCTTTCGTCGGGAGTCCAAACTTGCAAATAAAAATTAACTGGTAGATGCTCCATCCCCTAAAATATATATTCGTTTCCATTGCACTCATTGCGGCGGCTGATAGCTTTCGGGATGTGCAAAGCCGCGCAGAAAAGGAACCATTGCCTGACAGTACGGTGTTTGACAACCCCACTTTTGGCTATACCATCCACCTGCCCAACACCATCCGAAAATACCCGCTCAGTACCGAATATGTTTTTGTAGGAACCTCTGTAGGATCTACACCCATTGATTTTGACTTGATTGTTATCCTACCAGACATGACTCCCTTGCCCGAAAACCTGAAACGGTGGCGGGCAAAAAAACTAAAAATCGAAAGAATAAATGCCAACACGCTGTACATAAAAACGCTTTGTCGGCAAGCCAAGTCAGTTGTCGATTTTGTACGATTTGATTCAGGGACAGGCGTGAGTTACTGCATTTTTCATATTCGAGGGCTTGATACTTGGGGTAATGAGGAACGAGCGCTGCCATACGACATCTCAAAACGAATTATTGCAAACATCAGTACTGCCAAACCAATGTTGCCATTGAAAACACGCGTTCAATTGTTGGAAGAACACAAAAAACACTGGGCCACTCACCCTTTTCAGTCCATTGAAGATTCCACTTACATTGATCCTAAAGTAGTTGATGATGGCTGGGGGAAACCTAATTTGAAAGGAAATACCAAAGGGAAAAGGGATAGAATTTTGAGGTGTATGGCGGAGCTATATTAACTAATGACTAAATATAAACCGTAAATAAAGATGAGTTTTTTAGAGAATGCCCGAAAAATTTTCTCCTCAAAAACAAAATTTGAGGAAATGGTGGAGGCCGGACAAGCCAATTTTCAAAAGAACAACGTCATAGCCCGAGGCGGCCCAGCCGCTTCTCTGATTGCTCAATGGCAACGGAATGGATGGCTTGAGCCGATCTACAAAGATGGTCGCGTATATATAAATCCGTTCACGCCTATCAATCAGGAAATATTTATCGGAAAAGTGGGACAGGATGCCATTTTTATGAAGGGTGACATGCTCTATCGTGAACATTATACCCGTTTTGACCAAAAAATTTCGCTTGATGCCATTGCCATCGGAGTATCAAGGGCGGCATGGTTGGTTCCTTATGCACAAGGCACGGTAATGTTTTGTTGCGCCGTTATGGGTGGCTATTTAGGGCTTGGTGCGGTGGTTACAGTTGTAACGACGGCAAACAAACTCACCGTGCTAGCCCAGTATTTTTTTCAGAATGAAAAAAAATTCCACACAGCATTCGATAATGTAAAGCCCATTTTGCAGGATTTGCAATTTCTTTATAAAAACTGCCCCGATACCTTCAAGCTGTTTACCGCAGTACTATTCAGAGACAAGTCTGAGCCTATCTCTCGGTGGAAATTGATTGGCGAATGGCTCAAACCCGATGCCAAAGAAGCGGGGGTATTTGTTGGTAAAATGTTATCGGGTAATACCGCCGAAGCTGCCATCAATACCGCCCAAAAAGAGGCGTTGGCACTCACCTTAGCCTCACTTATTTCTTTTAGAACTGTATTAAAAGAGGTTATCAAGGCCCGTGGCGCGCTGAAGATAGCGGGAGATATAAAAGCAGCGGCCGGCATTGCTTCAGAAATAAGCAAGTTAGTTTCGGGAAAAGACAAAACAGAACTGAATGAGGCATTTATCCACAAAACCCTCACTTCCGGGTGTGGCTCCTCGCCCGAAGTAACCCAATGCATTGACCGCATGTCCAAAAATCTCGGGTTGGCGATCACTGTTTTGGAGGAAATTAAAAAGGAGCTGGAAACGAAAGTAATGTAAGTTTTTTAAGCTTTCACAACGATGGAAGAATCAGGGCATTACTGACCAGTGCCAAAAGATTAGGTGAAGTAATTAGCATAGGGATTAAATTTAACAAACTGAAATCATGGGAAGAGAAATATGCTTATTAGAGTTTGACAACGACCTATATCTGTTTCGTCGAAAGAAAATCCCTGACAGCAAAAAAAGTGGTTTATCAGGCATGAGCAAGAAAAATATGAGAAAAATTTTAGCTGATTCTCGTTTAATATGTAATGCTGATAATTCAACTTATTTTGAACCTCTTGATTATACTCCCATCAATCCGGAATCTGTTAAAGATATGTTGATAGAAGAAGATCAAGCTATGGCTGGGATGAGTTGGGATGAAAGGTCAAAATTTAACCTTTTTGACGACCCAACACCTCCGGTAATAACACATGAACAGCTATTTTATATTTGGGGAAACCCTGTTGAAAAATGGTTTTTATCAGCTTTAAATTTTTATTTAAAGAAATACAAACTAACTACTAAAATCAGGCTGTCCTTTTTCTTGGCAAACGTTTCTGTTGAATGTGGTCATGGTCAATATTTCGAAGAAATTGCCAGTGGAATGAATTATGACCCTGGTGTTAATACAAGAAAAGCCAAGAGAGTAGGAAACTCTCAAATAGGAGATGGTCCAAAATACAAAGGAGGAGGAATAATTCAATTGACAGGGCGATATAATTATCAACAGCTTAGTGATTACATAGATGACCCGAATGTAATGGAAGGAGTAACATACGTGGCTAATAAATACCCTATCTTTTCAGCCTTTGTTTTCTGGGAAAAAAATAAAGGAAATCAATTATGTGACAAGGGTGCCACTTTTAAAGAGGTAGTTTATATGATTAATGGTGGACTTACACATATAGCCGAAAGAGAAATGTATTTAAAAAAGTGCGAGGAGATATTACGATAATTTATATCAGAACCTGTTGATTCTATATCATTTTTTTAAAGAACTTACTATGCCCTCTACCCTACAACTCATCGCCTCGGTCGAAGTTAATATTAATGGCCTGAAAATCACCCGCATCAGCAGCCTCTCAATCAACCAACCCTTTGACAATCACCATAGTTTTGAGGTGAGTCTGTCGCCCGATATGCTGCCGGAGAAATCTCCCACAGTCAAACTCAAAGAACTGGGCGATAAGGTCGTGGGCGAGGCGGTGGTCATCACACTCGCGCAGGGAGAAAAAAAGGCAGATGGCACCGTAAGCCGGCAACAAACGATGGTCTTTAATGGCATTGTGACGGCGGTGCGCTTGAGTAAGGGCAGCAGTACCTCCAATACCGTCGTCATCACGGGCGTGAGTCCAACGGCGCTGTTGAGTGCGGGGCGTACTACCCGCTCTTTCTCCAAACTTACCTTAGAACAGATCGTAAATAAAGTACTACAGCCATACAGTAATTTAAAAAAAGAGGTGAAACCTGAATGTAAAGAAACCATTCGCTACGTGACCCAATACGAAGAAGACAACTTCCACTTCCTGCAACGCCTCGCCGAAGACTACGGTGAGTGGATGTACTACGACGGCCAACAGTTTATATTTGGGAAAGCCGGGCGGGTAAAGGGAGATGAGATTGTACTCAAACACTCAGCCAATTTTTTTGACATGAATTACAGTATGCGGGCCACTCCCCTCAATCTCACAGGTTTACATTACGACTATTACACAAATACAACCTACGAAGCTCCGTCGTCGGCAGAAAGTGTGAGCGGGTTGAATTCCTATGAGCAGATAGGACTGAGCAAGTCCGAAAAAGTGTTTAGCGACGAGCTCATTGAGATTGGCTACCAAAACCACCGCAGTACATCCACTTTAAAAAAAGCCATCAAGCTCAAAAAAAGTGAGCAAGTCAATAAATTGGCCGTGCTCAGTGGCCGAACACCTGAGATGGAAGTAAAATTGGGAGGTGTTGTAAAAGTGACTGATACCTTTATCAACGCCAAAAATAAAGTCGAAACCATTGATTACGGGTCGTTTGTGGTCACTCGTTTGAGTCATTATTTGGATTCGAGAGGGGTCTATCAGTGTAATTTTGAGGCTGTTCCGCATGATACTGACTTTGCGCCAGTCGATTACCGTATCATTCAACCCAACGCCGAGCCACAACCCGCCGTTGTGATGCACGTAGATGATAAAGATAGCATGGGACGCGTAAAGGTGCAGTTTCCGTGGCAAAAAGCCAGTAATGAAATAACGCCGTGGGTAAGGGTAGTGAACCCAATGGCGAGCAAAGAAAAAGGAATGTACTTTATTCCGGAAGTGGATGAAGTGGTATTTGTAGATTTTGAATTTGGCAATCCCGATGTCCCTTTTGTAACGGGTAGCATGTACCACGGCGACGCCAAGCCGGGTGAACTTTTTAATAAAAACAACAACATCAAGGGCATCATCACCAAAGGGGGCAATCACATCCTCATTGATGATACCGACGGCAAGGAGACGATTCGGATTTTTAATAAAGACAGTAAAAACGAAATCGAACTTTCGCTGGATGGTGGCTCACACATAAGAGCCAAAAGCAACGGAACCATCTTTCTGGAAGCCGCCAAAGGTATTCAGTTAAAAGCGCCCAAAATCAAAATGGAAGCTAGCGATGAATGGGATGTAAAAGCGGGAAAAACGCTAATCAAGAACGATACAAGTATGGAAGTAAGCGCCGGTACCGAACTGAAAGTGGAAGGTTTGACGGTAGATGTGAGTGCCCAAACAACTGGCTCATTTAAGGCATCCGCGCAGTTGGAACTCGACGGCGGCGGCTTGGCGACCCTGAAAGGCGGAGTCGTAATGATTAATTAACGGCTCCTTTTCAGCAGTTTACGACTACATAAAAAACCTCCACTTTACCACCATGAACACACACCCTGCAATCTCTGCCTTTACAGGGCCGAAGTCCGTATTTTTGCTGTTTTTAGGAAATAAACAGATTACCCCTGCCGACATTATACGCCTTGAAGCGGTGGGAAATTATACCCGATTTTTATTGACTGGCGGCCGTAAAATCCTTACCTCTAGAACCCTTCGTTGGTACGAGTCACAATTGCCCGACACCTTCATCAGGGTCCATAAAAGCTCACTTATCAATACATCATTTATTGTAAAATACAGCCGAAGAGCCGAGATACAGATGAAAGACGGTGCGGTAGTGAAGGTATCCCGACGAAAACGCCTGGTTTTCGACCGATTTTATCAATCAATAAAGACAACTCCCCTATCATTCAACCATTCTTAAACATGACAACCATGAAGTTTTTTACCACAATTTTATTGGCATTGATATCCCTTGAGCTCACGGCTCAAATCAATATCATCAGCGGCACAGATGGTAGCTTGACAATAACACCCAAAGGTATAAGAGGAAAGTTGCCAACTTCCACCGCTCAAGACGTAAATAATATTTCTATTGGCAATAATAGTTTAAGGTTAAATTTATCAGGAGCTCAAAATGTTGCAATTGGAATAAATGCTTTGAGTGACAATACAACGGGTGGCTCTAATGTTGCAATTGGTGTTGATGCACTTGTTACTAATAAGGTCAATTCCGGTAACGTATCAATCGGGACTTCGGCTATGCAATTTGCCGATGACCAAACTGTTACACAATACGTCACTTATAATACAGCAGTAGGAGTTGAAGCTTTGAGGGGTAGCTTCGTTCCTTCCAATAATACCGGTATAAGTAACACTGCCATAGGTGGCAGAGTCCTCGCAGACAATACCTCCGGCACTGAAAATACGGCGTTAGGTTCTCTGACTTTAATTAGAAATACGAGTGGAAATTATAATACATCCGTTGGCCATTTTTCCTTAGCACATAATGTAGCGAATAGCGGAAGTACTGCTATTGGACATAAAGCAATGAATAACTCGGATAATCGAACTTCCGGTATTATTACAAACAATACTGCAGTTGGAATAAACGCACTACGAGGAAGCGATACACCATCTAATAATACAGGAATCAGCAATACTGTTCTTGGAGCAAACACATTATTTACTAACACTTCTGGCAGTTCAAATGTAGCTGTGGGAGTTAGTGCATTATCTGATAATACTTCCGGTGATTTCAATATAGCGGTTGGAAAAGACGCACTCTTATCAAATGTAGTGAATTCAGGTATTACAGCTATTGGTTATGGTGCTATGAAATATGCCGCATCTACAAGTACGACGTATATGGGTACGGATTTTCCGGGAAATACTGCAATTGGTTATAGTGCACTTCGTGGAAGTATTTCATCTGTCAATAATGTAGGTACAGGGAATACTGCTGTGGGTGCAGTTGCGCTATCCGGTAATACATCCGGTACTGAAAATGTAGCTGTGGGTGCTGTTGCACTAACTAAGAATACTTCTGGTACTGCAAATGTAGCTGTGGGTGCTGTTGCACTATTAAACAGTATCACCGGTTATTCAAATGTAGCTATTGGAACTAATGCGGGAGATGTAATTACAGCAGGCTATCGCAATACTTTATTAGGGACGGGCGCCAATACTTCAGCCAATAATTTATTCAATTCAATCGCCATTGGCTATAATGCCATAGTCAATGCTAGCAACAAAGCAGTCATTGGCAATTCTTCGGTTACAACCGTAGGAGGCTATGGCAATTGGAGTAACTATTCTGATAGAAGGCTAAAAGAAAATATTACTTACACCCAGCGCTTAGGACTGGATTTTATCTTAAAACTCAAAACCTCTTCATACAATTACGCCGCAGACACCAATAAACGCCGACGTGATGGCCTGATTGCCCAAGATGTTCAGGCAGTTATGAAGGCATTGAATCTTCCATTTAGTGGATTGATAGAGGATGATGATGCCCAAAAAACGTTAAATCTTGCCTATGCAGACTTCGTTATGCCCCTTATCAATGCGGTGAAAGAGCAACAGGTGCAAATCGAAAAACTTAAACATGAAAATAGCGCCTATAAAGATGACATAGCGATGCTCAAAAATAGCGTTACTGAAATAAAAGCTTCGTTGAAACCAAACCTAGATAGTAACAAATTAGGCAAAAAATAGACTCAAGCTGCGAAAGTATTTAACCGAAAAAACCAAGAAATAATAAATGTAAAACTGCAAAAGGGTCCAATCCTTTTGCAGTTTTACATTTATCGGTTCGCCATTTTTCAGTTCTTACTCCTGCCTCTACTTCACTACCGGCGGCGTGTAGAACTTCCAAGTCGACTTATAATCCCGGCTCAATTTTTTGTTGGTCATTACAGCCCTGACCATATCTACGGGCAGCGAATTTTGCTGCATCACGGCGTCGTGAAACTCCTTGTAGGTCATTTTTTTGGTATCGACCAATTCTTTCTTCAACGCATAAAACTGAAACGCGCCCGTCATATAAGCCAGTTGATACAACGGCTCATAGCCGCCTACGAACGACCGCCGCACTTCGCCCTCGGCATTGGCGCGCTCGTGGCCTACGCGGTCCACGAGGAAGTCAATACACTGCTGCGGTGTCCATTTGCCGAGGTGGTAATTGAGCGAAAAAATAATCCGGGCGCAGCGGTGCATCCGCCAGAATAGCATTCCGACTTTGTCTTCTGGCGACTGAGGAAAGTTCATATCCCACAAAATCATTTCCCAGTACAACGCCCAGCCTTCGGTCCAAAACGGCGTGCGGAAGCGACGGTAGGTTTTGTAGCGGTTGTTCATAAAACCCTGTAAATGGTGCCCCGCGATAAGCTCATGGTGAACCGTAGCACGTGAGAAATGCGGGTTATTGCCGCGCATACTCATCAGCTTGTCTTCATGCGACATGGCCGCCGTGGGGTACGAAATCAGGATTGTTTCTCCACCCAAAAAGAACGGACTGAACTTCTGCCGCTCGGCCGACATCATGGCCATACGCCAAGTTTCTTCGGCAATTGGCGGAATGGTAATCAGGTCTTTTTGTTTCAAAAACGACACCGATTCGTTGTAGAGCCGCAAAATCATTTCGGGCTGTTTTCCCACTGGCACCATCGAGTTTTTGACTTTTTCCTGTGCTTTTTTCCAATCATCGCCAAAGCCCATCTCACGGGAGGCTTTCAGCAATTCGCGGTCGCACCACGCAAATTCTTTGTTGGCGATGTCGATGAGTTCCTCGGGCGTATAGGAAATAAACTCAAATTCTAATTGACGAATCAGTTCATCGCGCCCTACCGCTACCCCGTTGATGCCGCTGCCGTCGTCTTTGAAAGGAGCTACAGATTTGGCTTTTTTGGTAAACAGATTAGCATACGAAGTCAGCAGCGTATCCACTTTTTTGTACGGCTCGGGCATCCACCACGTAAAGTTAGGGTCGTAGGCGTTGTAAAATTCAAAGACACTTTTCAGGGCTGATTTCAGTCCCGTAGCGGTGCCAGCGGCCCGCTCGGCCAGCGCAGGGTCGATTTTTTCCATTTTTGCCACCGCCTTGCGCGCTTCGGCTATTTCCAAACCAAGGGCATTAAACTCAGTGGCCATCTGCTCACCGTTGACGGCCGCGCCTCGTCGGCGTGATTTTTCCAACGCATATATTTTATCCGCAAACGGAAACCACGCCTGCGTCTGACTTACCTCGACGGCTTCTTTACCCAATTCCCGAATGTCAACCTGCAAGTTTCGTTGAAACAACACATAGTCCACTTGGCTGTCAACGGGCAATTTGTCAAAATCCATTTTTTGGAGCTGCCCCAGATAATCGTTGGTCAGTTTTTCCAGTCTCTGACGACGTTCGGGAGAGTTTTCGACAACGTAAAACCGCGTCAGGCTTCCTCGGTCGGCGGCATAATTGGTCATCAAATGGTGGACTTCGCTCGTTTGTTTGTACAACGAATTAGTGGGGGATGGTTGGGCATACGCCGCAGACAAACCTGAAAAGGTCAGTACTGCACTCACCAAATAGTGTTTGGGGAAGAGCATGTAAACAAAAGGGTTAGTTTGGAAATGAAAGGGTTTACGTGCATTAACTGAAATGGTTTTTATCACCAACTATGCACTTAACAAAAGTAATCAAATTGTAACAAATGCCTGACTGCATCGTAGCCAGACTTTTTTGTTCTGTGTAAGTCCTTTTAAAAACGAAACATCCTCCACAAAAGTCAGCTTACTTTATTGCCGAAGCGAATAAACTTATGGTCTATTTTACCAGTATATAACTAAACTGGGACATTTTTATCTTTTACAGGAACAGTAAAATATCCAAAAAAGACAAACACTCCATTTAGATCCATTTATCGTACGGTATATATCAATTAGAACATTAAACTAATTTTGCCGTTATTAAATTAATTTATCCCTAAAAGATACAAAAATTCAAAATGGGGTAATTATTGAACTGAATTTCCAAAAATGAGACTGAATTCTATATTAAAAAAAACGGCATTTTTCATTGTTACGCTACTTATCACGGCATTAAACAGCACTGCACAAGTTCAATCTGGCTTTGTTGATGAATCGTTTAGGGGGATTTGGCTACCAAATGAAGGAGTCAACGGAACAAGTGCCTCCATAGTCGGAGTCACCTTCGATGCAAACGGACGAACTTTCGCGTGGACCAAAGACGGACGGGTATTTGTATTGCCGTATGTACTGCCCAACACAAATAAAGACAATTATTCATGGTCGCTGATGCTCGACATTCGAGGAGATGTCAAAGGTAATTTTGACGGAGGAATGTTGGGTTTTGTGCTAGACCCTGATTTTTTCACCAATGGCTTTTTTTATGTGTATTATTCAAGTCACATTGTAGGGGGCAGCAGCGAAGATGCCGCCATTGGAAGGGTCAAACGCTTCAAAGCCAACAACCCAAATCACCCAACCCTTTTGCCAACGACCGATTACGGAAGTTCGTCAAATAAAATCCTCATTGGCGAAAGCAACTCCACGGGCATACCCATCACAAAGCTATCGCACATGGGTGGTACGTTGGTATTTGGAACCGACAATTCTCTCATTGTTTCGACCGGCGACGGCGCTTATTACTCCAACGATGATAATGGTTCCCACCCCGAAACCGCCTATCAAGAATGCTTGAATAGAGGTGTAATGACCAACGCCGAAAACATCGGAGCCAATCGTTCTCAACTCCTTAGCTCTCATTGCGGTAAGCTTCTACGCATCGACCCCAATACGGGAGACGGCCTACCCTCCAACCCGTACTACAACCCCACTAGCCCACGCACCGCCCAGTCCAGAGTTTGGGCGAGCGGATTTCGAAACCCTTTCCGAATCATGCACATTCCCCTCACTGGCAATCACACCGACGACCCTGGGGATTTTTTGGTGGGTGATGTAGGACAAGGAGATAAAGAAGAGTATAATTTGGTAGTGGAAAGTGGGCAAAATTTTGGGTGGCCATTCAAAGAGGGGATGGATGTCAGCCACAATCGACCACTTACCCAATATGCTCCTGCAAACCCACAAAAACCCATCGTTGATTATCGCACAGGGACAGGCCGCGCTATCAAAAATGACACCATTTTTAACATAGGTAGCCCTCAGGTACCGGGCATCAACCCAATGCAGGGAAACTCAGCCGTAGCTGGTGTGTATTATGATAAAGATACCTATCCTCCAGCGTACAAAAACACTTATTTTGTGGGTGATGCCAGCGGGATTGTTTATAACGTAAAATTAGATGCTAACTACAATGTCCAATACGTCAATCGCTTCAATTATAACATTGGCGGGGGCATGGTGTCTATGGCAATTCACCCCATAGAGGGCACCATTTACTACGTTTCATTTGGAAATCTGCAAATTCGTCGAATGCGCTATTCTCCCGGCAATCAACCGCCCATTGCCAAAATAAAAGCTGATACCACGGCGGGCATCAGCCCCTTAATCACGGCGTTTTCGGCCCTAGACTCCTACGACCCCGACAACCAAACGATTACTTACCAATGGAATTTTGGCGATGGTAGCCCCGTAGAAACTACTCTTGCCCCTCACCACGTTTTTACGAATGCAGGGCAAACATCGTACAAGGTAAAACTCACCGTGACCGACCCCAACGGCGAAAAAGGCTACGATTCTCTCTACGTAAGCCTCAACAACACCCCTCCCGTCATCGACAGCAGCAGTATTCACTCGCTGAATTCTATTGCGGCCAATGCCGCATACCCTATCACCCTCAGCGCCTTTGCCTCCGACGACCATACCGATAGCGCCCAACTTACCTACGTCTGGAAAATCATGCTCGCTCATAATGACCACGAGCACCTTTACATAACATACACCAACAACAATCAAAACATCTCCCTCCCTTCCTTGGAGTGCGAAAAGGGGGTGGCTACCTACTGGATTCGGATTTATCTCATCGTCACCGACCAGCAGGGATTATCAACAACTTATACCAAAGACATTAACCTCAATTGTGTCGGTTTACAGCAATCCATTACCTTCCCCGCTATCCCCGACAAGTTAACGACGGCTTCGGCCTTTGCCCTAAATGCTACCGCAAGTTCCACGTTGCCTATTTCCTACTACTTGGTTTCGGGCCCCGCAACCGTGGGCGGCTCAACCGTTACTTTAACGGGAAAACCTGGGCCAGTGAAAATTCGGGCGACTCAACACGGAAGCACTCTCACTAACTATAATCAAGCCCCGATTGTGGAGCGGACTTTCAACGTAACGCGGCCCATTACGCAACAAACCGTTACGCTGGATTCTGTCCCGCCCAAGCTAATCACCTCACCTGCTTTTGCGCTCAATGCCACTGCTTCTTCGGGGCTTGCCATCAAGTATTTTGTCCTCAGCGGGCCCGCCACCCTTTCCAATGGAAACCTCATCACGCTTACCGGGCAAGAAGGAACGGTACGGGTACGCGCCGTTCAGGCAGGGAATTATACCACCAACGGCGCGTTTGCCGAGCGAACATTTACCGTCACTGATCCTTGCCCACCTGCACGGACGTTGACCCAAACCCTAGCGAACGGTGAACCCATGACGATTCAGGCAGGGCAAACCATCCAAGCCGCCAACCTCATTCAAAGCGGAGCGAATGTTGTTTATCAGGCAGGGGCCGCAATTGAATTAAACCCAGGGTTTCAGGCCGAAGCCAGTAGCGTATTTAAAGCTCAAATTCAGGGATGTAATTAAGAGAATGCAAAGAGGTTACTTTTGGACCAAACTTTATAGGCTGATAAAAAAACAAAGTGCCTTAAACGGGCACTTTGCAGAATAAAAACCATTGTTTTTTCAAACTATCATTACTTCAAGTATCTAAAATCCTCATCTCCTTTCAATTGCACCAACACTTCGTACATGAGGTTAATGACATTCTGCACGTCCTCCTTATGAACCGTTTCAACAGTGGTGTGCATGTATTTGAGCGGAAGTGAAATTAAAGCCGAAGCCACCCCTTCCGTTGCATACGCAAAAGCATCGGTATCTGTTCCAGTAGAACGGCTAACGGCTTGGCGCTGAAACGGAATCTTTTTCTCTTCGGCTATCTGAATCAGCATATCCAATACGTTGTTTTGCACCGCTGGACCGTAGCACAATACTGGGCCGCTTCCGCATTTCAAATCCCCTTGTTCTTTTTTCTTGTACATCGGCGATTGGGTATCGTGCGTTACGTCGGTACAAATCGCCAAGTCAGGTTTCAGGCGACGCACAATCATCTCCGCGCCGCGCAGACCGATTTCTTCCTGTACTGAGTTGACAATGTAAAGCGTAAAAGGCAGATTGATGGCGTTTTCGTCCAACAGGCGAGCTACTTCCGCAATCATAAATCCACCAATGCGGTTGTCCAACGCCCGTCCAACAAAATAACGGTTGTTCAATTCAAACAGGCCATCCGAGAAAGTAGCTACCGTTCCGACGTGAATACCCATGTCAAGCACTTCCTGCTTCGTGGTTGCGCCTACGTCAATCGTCAGGTCAGCCACTTTAGGAGCAGTATCTTTGGCGAGTTCGCGTACGTGGATGGCAGGCCAGCCAAAAACACCCTTGACAACGCCTTTTTTGGTGTGTAAATTAACACGCATGGAAGGCGCAATGACGGCATCAGAGCCCCCGTTGCGGATTACATAAATATAACCGTCGTCGGAAATGTAATTGACAAACCACGAAATCTCATCGGAGTGGGCTTCAATCACGACCTTGTAGGGCTTTCCTTCATTGATGACGCCCACGGCGGTTCCGTAGGTATCCACAAAATAATCATCAATGTAGGGTTTTAAATAATCCAACCAAATCTGCTGTCCCGACGATTCAAATCCGGTGGGCGAAGCATTGTTGAGATAGGTATACAAAAATTCGGTGCTTTTTTCGTTCATTTTTACTTTCGTTTATAAATCCGCGCGCCCTTTGGCGAACCATCATTTACTTGGGCTATCAGTTGATAATGTTGTTTTACAAAATTAGCAATCGGCGGGAAATACTCATGTTGGTGCTCAGTTTTTCCTTCCGTATTTATCAGACTCCCGTTCAAATCCACAAAAATGACGGGTTGATTTTGGTTCATATCCGCTAAAAAGTCTTTCACACGAATGTCATGCTGGGCGCTGGGCCAATAAATTCCGATGGTGTGCGGCCAACGGTAGCCCATGGGCAATCCCGTATAAACATAAAACCGATCTGCGTAGCCCCAAATAACCAAATGGTCAGTAGGATGCGTATTTTCTTTGATAATTTTTACTACCTGTTGGTCAATTCCATCGTATCCTAGTGGCTCTAGCGGTTGGCGTTGGGTGAGGTTAAAAATCCCCTGCCCTATGGCACTCACCAGTACAATACCATACACTACGTTTTTGAGAGAGCCCCACTGAGTTGCAGAAGGGCGACTCAAGAGGACTCCGATGAGAAAGGTAAGCGGCATCGGCAGAAAGAGCGTGTAATGCGTGTAGGGATTTCCAGATTGTAAGATAGCGTAAAAAGTGACGCACAAAAAAGTGGCAGCAAACAACAACAGTCGGTTAGAACGGTCTAAACTTAGTTTTTTAACGGTGCCAAGAAAACCTACAAGCACCGCCAAACACCACCCGCCAAACACAAAACGAATGGCGTAACTTTGCCACATCAAACTCCCCACCCGCCAAGGGCTGAAACGTTTCCATACTGGCAGTTTAGAAAACTCCTCCGAATAGCCATAATAAAAATAATACCAAAAGTAGTTGTTCCAGAACGTGTCAAACTCTCCGCGCAGGGCAAAATAAACGTTGACGACTACCGTGGGCATAAACCCTCCTACCACCAACCAACACAGGCTTTTCCAGCCTTTTTGGATAATGAGTTCGTAAGCAAGAAAAGCGGCAATAACTAAGCCCATTGGCACATTTTGAAACTTAGCATAGACCAGCAAGCCCAACCCAATTCCCAAACTCAGCCAAAACACAACTGAAAGCTGACGATTGTCCGCTGGTAAATCTCGCCGATGAAACGCATAAACGTACGCACCGATGCCAGCGGTGAGCATCAATACACTCACAGCTTCTGAATTATAGGCAAGATGATCGTGATAAGCAGTAGTGCCCAACCACGTCAGCAACGGTAACACTACGATCAACGCCCGTAAAGCTGATAGGGAGAGCCAACGAAGTGTGTTGTATAAAATAACGAGGGTAAACAACCAACAAACAATCCCGACGCCTTCAGCCACGGGGTAAGTGGCGTCAAACCCCAACGCATTGGCGATGAGCAACGGAACAACCGTTAGAGGACGGCCGTCGGTGTAATTGAGCCAAGTCCAAATCGGGTCGGAGGATTTATCAATCGAAATAACGCCTGCCAACCACGTACTTGTATCAATATTAGGCTCGCGAGGGGTCATGTTGCTCCACCTAAGCAGAAACACACCCACTATCAGCCCTACTAAAAGCCAATTAACTGTTTTATTTTTATGCATTTATCTTACTCCTTTACCTGCCTGGCAGGATTCATTACTGTAAAAAGGGAGCTTCCGAACGGTGCCCGGGGTAAAACCGCCTCTTCCAGCTTGACAAGCCAATAAAGGGGAATATTAATAAAAAAAGGAGGTACTGCTACATCAGAAGCTTGTTTTGACAAATCTATCCATCCCCGACGCAACTGAAAACGTTGCCACGCCCGAACCGCCATAATCAGGGGGGAAAGGAAAAAACTCCAGTAGGTCGCATAAGAAATAGATAAGCCTGCCCTATCTACCAATCGCTCTAAATCCTCCTTAATAAAACGTTTTTGGCCGCCTACCACAATATCATGTATACCCGAAAAAGCCTCGTGTGAGTTATTGTTCGTAATAAAAACTCCTCCCGGTTTAAGCTTAGTACCAATACCCATTATGATTTTCTGAATTACGGCATCGCTGAAATACGTGAACACATCGTTGCAAATGATAACATCAAATTGCTGCCCAGGCTTGTATTCGGCAATTTTTGTGAGGTCATGATGGGTCACGGCCAAACCTCTCATTTGTGAAAAAGCAACACCATCTTCCGAAAAATCAAACCCTTCAATAGTAGAAAACCCCTCTTCAAGCAAGTGCATCAGCATTCCTCCAGTGCCACATCCAGCATCAAGAATTGAAATATCAGGGCGGTTTGGGAAGTGTTTTTTAATACTCCTTGTCACCTTCTGGTGCAAAACCCGGTACCACCACAAATGGCGTTCCGCATCATACATGCGTTTATATTCGTCGTATTTACCTATCATGGGTTCACAAAAATATCACTAGTTCGGAAAATATGTTTTTGGCATTCATTATTTAGAAACACTTTTCTCGATATACTGCGGGAGTCCGCTTTGATCCATGTAAATCCGGCCAATGTACTCTCCCACCACCCCCAAAGCCGTCAAAATCATTCCACTGAAAAAAATCAGTAAAATAAGGGCAGAATTAAGGATAAAAAGCTGCGCACGAAACGCATAAAGTATTAAATCAACAAAAGCCGAAACACATGACAGTCCCATAAACAATAAACCCGCCGCTGTGAGTAACCGCAAGGGTTTGAGGGAATAACCAAAAAAAATCGTCAGAAACAAAGACGTCAGTTTTCGCAGCGTATAGCCCGACTGCCCATCTTCGCGTTTGTTATGAGATACCTGCACCCGCCCCACGTTGCGCGTTACGCGGAAAATCAATCCGTCAATATAAGGATAAGGTCCTTTGTACTTGATGATTTCTTGCACGACTGGCTTCGAGATAAGTTTGAAGCTCGACAAATACAGGTCCTTGGGTTTTTCCAAAAGCCAAGTGGTAAGGCGATTGACCAGCATACTGCCAAAATTTCGAAACAATGAATGTTGTTTTTGACCGTAAAACGAAAAAACCACATCGTATTGATGGTCTTGGGCCGTGGTCATTAACTTCAGAATTTCGGAAGGAGGATTCTGAAAATCATCATCAATCATTACGCAGTAATCTCCCGAAGCATGGTTTAGCCCACACATAACCGCATTGAACTCCCCAAAGTTTCGACGAAGCGAGATGAACTTAACCTGCTCAAAACGGCGCGCCAACTCTGTACAGACCCTTTCGGAGTCGTCGCGGCTACAATCATTGACCAAAATGATTTCGAGGGTACTTTTATCCAACGTTTCCAGTACATGTTCAACAAGCCTGCCGATGGTCCGGGCACTATTATACACCGGAATAATAACCGACAGCAGCATGAGATTGAAGGACTGATTGATTGATGGTTTGAACAATATACGCAGCCTCTTCGTTGGTCAGCGCAGGATGAAGCGGCAGACTCACCACTTCGTTGTGAATTTGCTCCGTAATGGGCAAACTTAAGTGATTATATTCAGCGTAGGCTCTTTGCTTATGAGGCGGAACGGGATAATGAACCGTGGCCTGAATGCCATTGTCCATTAAATAGTCGAT
This sequence comes from Runella aurantiaca, assembly GCF_003339505.1. Lineage (GTDB taxonomy): Bacteria > Bacteroidota > Bacteroidia > Cytophagales > Spirosomataceae > Runella > Runella aurantiaca. Next base: position 47,053 of record NZ_QPIW01000024.1, on the reverse strand, counting down.
AAATTCTTCTCTTTTAGGATGCCTCACCACAAAAAGGTGCCAAGCGTCTTCGTAAAGCGTTTTCACGTTTGGCAGTATTAAATCAGGATTTTTGATTTCCGAAAGGAAATAACGGGCCAATTCTCGACGGCGAATATTTTCGGCATCCAAATACCCCAACTTTACGTTCAAAATCGCCGCTTGCAATTCATCCAACCGACTGTTGGTGCCTACGTGGTCGTTGTAATACTTGATGGTAGAGCCATAATTGCGCAGACTTGAGATTTTACGCGCCAATTCGGCATTATTTGTGGTTACGGCGCCAGCATCTCCCAAAGCGCCCAAATTTTTGGTTGGATAAAAACTAAATGCCGCAGCATCCGACAAATTACCCGCTTTCAGTCCTGCATAAGTCGCTCCATGCGCTTGGGCCGCATCCTCAATAATTTTTAAGTCATAGGTTTGAGCAAGCTCCCAAATGGGTTTCATCGTACAGCATTTTCCGTACAGATGCACGGCTAGAATAGCCTTGGTTTTCGGGGTAATTTTTCGCTCAATTTTTTTCGGATCAATATTATACGTTTTGGGGTCAGGCTCTACCCAAACTGGTTTCAAGCCCAAACTCGTTACTGAAAGTATAGAAGCAATGTAGGTATTGGCTGGTACAATCACCTCACTTCCTTCGGGAAAATCGAAGGCTTTAAATATCAATTCCAAGGCATTGAGGCCATTAGCAACCCCAATACAATGCGAAACACCGCAATAAGCAGCCCAACTTTGCTCAAAAGAAGCGACCTCTCTACCCAACACATACCATCCCGACTCCGCCACTCTTTGCATAGCTTCGGCAATTTCAGCCTGATACGGCCGATTGATTTGCTTTAGGTCTAGGTGAGGTATCATGGTTTTTGGTATACGTAGTCTTCTTTATCGTAGTATTCGTTAGACAAAACCAGCAGGATGGCATCAGACGAAAACTCATCCATTATATGCCAATCTCCCGGCTCAATAATTAAACATTGGGCGGGATGATTTAAATAAAAAGTCTGCTCACCGTCCTTTGATGTAACAACAATTCGGCAACTGCCTGCTACTGGAATAAGGGCATTCCATGTTTTTTTATGTCCGTGTTTGGCCCTCTGTTCCTCTGGAGGAACTCCGTAGATATAAAAGGCTCTTTTAATGTCACCAGGAAGAATTTTTTCAAAAACGGTAAGCTTTCCATTGGGGTCACCAAAGGTACTTAATTCAATCAGTTGGGGCATATAGGGTAAGATAAACGCTGTTAGAAACGCAAAAAATTAAAATTTTCCTTAAAGAAAAGAAAAAAAAACAAGTTTTTCCCCCTATTTTCAGCGGTTTTAAAGAAAATAAAATTTACCGATTGAGCCACAAGAAAATTTTTAATCAAAATTTAATATATAAAATAAGTAATTGTACGTATCCAATTTTATACCAAAACGATAAAAGAATCGATAAAAGCCAAAAAAACATACCATTAAAGCCAAGTACTTTTCAACAAAAAACCCCGCCAAAGACGGGGTTTTTTAGTGCTATGTATTCCAAAAATCAGATTTTCACGCCTTTAACGGTCTTGATAATGCGAGCCGCTACTTTATAAGGATCGGCAGCCGAGTTTGGACGACGATCTTCTAACCATCCCTTCCAGCCTTTTTGAACTGCGGCGATAGGGATACGAATAGAGGCTCCACGGTCAGAGATACCGTAAGAGAATTGGTCAATTGATTGTGTTTCGTGCTTACCAGTCAAACGCAAGTGGTTATCAGCACCATACACGGCAATGTGTTCAGCAACTACTGGAGCAAATGCTTCACAAATCTTGTCGTACGTTTCTTTGTTACCAGCAGTACGCAAAGCTGTATTTGAGAAGTTGGCGTGCATTCCCGAACCGTTCCAATCGGTAGCTCCGAGTGGCTTGCAGTGCAAGTTAATGCCTACTCCATATTTCTCACCGATGCGCTCCAACAAGTAGCGAGCAACCCAGATTTGGTCACCAGCTTCTTTAGCACCTTTTGCAAAAATTTGGTATTCCCACTGACCAGCGGCTACTTCGGCGTTGATACCTTCAACGTTCAAGCCAGCTTGCAATGTATATTCAAGGTGTTCTTCGATAATATCGCGTCCAAAAGCATTTTTTGCGCCTACTGAGCAGTAGTAAGGTCCTTGAGGCGCTGGATAGCCATTGGCTGGGAATCCAAGGGGCTTGTCAGTTTCAAGGTTCCAAAGGAAATATTCCTGCTCAAAACCAAACCAAAAATCATTGTCATCATCTTCAATCGTGGCGCGGCCGTTAGACTCGTGAGGAGTACCGTCAGCGTTAAGCACTTCGCACATTACTAGGTAAGCGGGTGTTCCTAATTTAGAACGCTCAGGATCTGGGCAAATAAACACAGGCTTCAACAAACAGTCAGACGAACCGCCTGATGCCTGCTCTGTAGAAGAACCGTCAAACGACCACATACCGCATTCCTCTAATTTACCGGTGAAATCAGACTCAATTTTGGTTTTACTACGCAAACTTTGGGTGGGCTTGTAGCCGTCCAACCAGATGTACTCTAATTTAGCCTTTGCCATTGACATGTATGATTTTAGGTGGTTGAATAATTCACTTGGTGTTGTTGTACTTTTTACGGATTCAAAATTAATGTGTTTTTATTAAATCACCAAATAAAATTTTATATTTTTTAACATTGACCATCTTTTATGGAAGAAAACGGCCACAAATTACACTAACAAGGTAAATAATTGTACAAAAACAAGATAGATCCAATTTTACCAACTTTTGCAACAAAGATGTAAAATATGGAGAAAGTAAGATTAAAAACAATACTCATAAAAGAATATTTATAAAGAAATGACAAATGTTAGAAATAGCAAAAACCCATCAAAATTGCGCTAAAATAGGATTTATCCCTCTTTTAAAATGAATTTCATCCTCTTATAAATCCTAAAAACAACCTACTTTTTAGATAAAAGCACTTTTATTCTGTTGTTTATTATCATGTAGACCACTCATGAAGTTCATTGTGATTGTAGACAGTATTAGCGGCTTCTCTGTTTCGAAAAACACAACATTGACCAAAGAAAAACCCCGTATTTCTCAGAAAAAGAAATACGGGGCTAAGTAGTCAGAAAAATTACTATCTACATACTATTTGTCTTTGCGCTCTATCTCCCGCAGGTTTTCCATTTTCTTGTTACGCAAAAAACCGTTGATGTCTTCCAAGTGTTCTTTCACACGTTTGTTTCCAAACTCAAACACCTTCTCCGCCAATCCGTCCAAGAAATCACGATCGTGCGAAATCAGAATGATGGTTCCTTCAAAAGCCTTCAGGGCATCTTTCAGAATATCTTTCGTTTTGAGGTCGAGGTGGTTGGTAGGCTCATCTAATATCAAGAGATTGACGGGTTCGAGCAATAGTTTAATCATGGCCAAACGAGTACGCTCTCCACCCGACAGCACATTCACTTTCTTATTAATACTCTCGCCGCTAAACATAAACGCCCCCAAAAGGTCTTTGATTTTGGTGCGAATATCACCCACGGCAATGTTATCAATCGTCTGAAACACCGTCAAATCTCCATCCAACAAAGCGGCCTGATTCTGCGCAAAATAACCAATCATGGAATTGTGTCCGAGTTTCATTTCACCTTCGTACTCAATCTCGCCCATGATGGCCTTAACGAGCGTAGATTTACCTTCACCGTTTTTGCCCACAAAAGCCACTTTCTGGCCGCGCTCAATGGTCATACTTGCGTCTTTGAAGACCAAATAGTCGCCGTAGCTTTTGCTAAGTTGCTCCACAATCACAGGATAATTGCCCGAGCGTGGCGCGGGCGGAAATTTAAGGTTCAGCGCCGACGTATCCACTTCATCCACTTCCACAATGTCAAGTTTCTCCAGCATTTTCACCCGCGACTGCACCTGTAAGGTTTTTGAGTACGTTCCTTTGAAACGCTCAATAAACTCGGTAGTTTCGGCAATCATTTTCTGCTGGTCGTTAAACTGCTTTTGTTGCTGTTCGTGGCGCTCTTTGCGGAGTTGGAGGTACTGCGAGTAGTTTACCTTATAATCATAGATGCGCCCCATCGTGATTTCGATGGTACGATTGGTGATATTGTCCACAAATGCCCGGTCGTGCGAAATAACAATGACAGCCTTGGCGGTATTAACCAAAAACTCTTCCAACCACTGAATCGACTCAATATCAAGGTGGTTGGTGGGCTCATCCAACAAAATCAAATCGGGCGTCTGCAACAGAATCTTGGCCAGCTCGATCCGCATACGCCAGCCACCACTGAACTCATTGGTTTTACGGTCAAAATCCGAACGCAGAAAGCCCAGCCCTAAAAGCGTCTTTTCGATTTCAGCATCGTAATTGACTTCTTCGGTCGAATAGTACTTCTCGCTCAACTCCGACACCCGCTCAATGATGGTCATGTACGCATCCGATTCATAGTCGGTACGCGTTTCTAACTGATGATTCAGCTCATCCAATTCGGTTTTCATTCCCAACACTTCGGCAAATGCCTTGGCGGTTTCTTCAAAAACAGTTGAATCATCCTGAGTCAGCAAATGCTGCGGCAAGTAGGCAATCACGGCATCGTTGGGAGCGGAGATTTTGCCGCGCGTGGGCTTGTCGGCTCCCGCGATGATTTTGAGCAGGGTCGATTTCCCAGCTCCATTTTTACCCATCAGGGCGATTCTATCTTTTTCGTTGATGTTGAAGGTTACATCACTAAACAAAGCTCGTCCACCGAACTCCACTGTTACGTTATCTACTGAAATCATTCCTTATAGTAATAATAAGGCGCAAAGATAAGGGGAATGGGTGGAAAGTCTACACGGTAACGGGCGGAGCTAAATTAGCTTTAAAGATTTTAATGTTTGTTTACCCATGATTCCATCTGTGATAAGTCCTTTTGTAAGTTGATAATTATAAATTGCAATTTCCATGTTCTTATCGTACTTATCATTCATATCACCAGGGTCAATACCAAAGTTTTTTAAAGCTTGTTTGGCTAATAAAACAATAGGGTCTGTCATTATTGGAACAGTAACTTTAAAATTAACCGCAGGAATTGTGTAAGGTTCTGTCCCCTGCGTTTCATCATACAGAATACCATTTACTAGTAGAGCAACATCCCAATGACGTAGATTTATTTTACCTCTGGTTACCCCATGGTTTTTATCCATTGCCTCAATGGTCTTCCCATTGCCGTCTGAAAATACAATGTGCCCTATGGCACTGTTAGGAAATCTAAGTAGTACAGCACCTTTTACTTTTTTTGCTTGCTCAATGGATATTGTTCTACATTTAGTTGCTATATCTTCCTTCCAATATCCTGTATAAGCATCATTGTTGCGCATACCGACTTTGATACCTGAAACTTGGTAAACACACCATGAAACAAATTCGGCACAATCCCATGGACCTGTATAATTGGCATTGTCTTTAGGGGCAACAGCTCCTAAAATATACTTTTCGCCAAGATGTTTTGCGGCTAATTCAATCATTTCGTCACCCGTTGCCATTTCTGTAAGTAATTTAGTTGTCCCTACTCTCTGTATTAAGGTGCTTTTTCGGGTTAATCCACCTAATTTTAAACTAAACTTTTCATCATAAAACCGCTGATTTGGTCGTTATGGGCACTTTTCTCCTAAGATATCTCTTACAATGTAGCCAATTTGGTAAGGGACAGTTTTTGCGCGGCGCCAAGTGCGCCTTTTAGGATGACTAAATCCCAGTACGTGGCAATATTCATGTATCAAATGAGCGGCATAACATTGGGCAGAATGTTCCAAAATATAGTTTTTTTGTGTGGCAATTATTTTACCAGTTGTATGGCCTATTTCATTTCGAAAAGTTGTATCAACTTTCAAGCTGAGGTTAATAATCTGGTCTGGAATCGTGCCTAATTCTTCTCCGTTCAAGATTTTGTCTAATACTCCATTGGAACTGAGGCCATTTCTTCGGAGTAGCTTTTTGGTTAAAACTAAATTTGCGAATTCGTTTGTATTGATAGTTTTTTCAAATAAGCCAACGGCTTCATTTAACTTTTTTTGAAGTTCAGGGGTATCAAAGCCCATCTTTTGGTCTATCCGAACTTTGGTTTGAGTAAAGCTACTTAATGCCAGTATCATTAAAAAAGCAGAAAAAATGAGTGTTTTCATAAACCTATTTTCTTTTAGATTTAACAATGCTGAAAAGCGGTATATCGTAAGCAACTCGCAGTTGCCAACGATGTGCATTACTTAGAACTTCGGATGTAGCATCCTTATCCAACTTTCTAAGTTGCGGAGCATATTGATAGCCTGCGCTCAAGGTAATCGGTGTATTAGGGAAGCCCCAACCTAATGATAAACCCGGAGAAAGAAACTGCTTAAAATTGAACTCATCGGGGAGCGTATTGGCGTTGGTATTGAGGCGATAACTAAGCAATGCGCCTAAATCAATGATACTGGCAAATAAACTTAGCGAAGAAGCTTTTAAAAATTTAAAACTAATATCTATACCTATTGGAAGGGTAAGGCCAAAAGTACTTTTGCACTCACTTTTTCCGGCAGTATCTACTAGCTTTTCTCGACCTACATATAGCCCCGGCATTCCCCCTATAGTAAGCGTAAAAGGATGATTGCGTTTGTCTATATACGAAGAAGGCGGATTAACGTAGCGTTTTACAACAGCCTTTACATCTTCGCTGGTTTTGGCATTTACCGCAGCCGACATAAATCCTGACCACTTGTCTATTTGTTGAATAAGTGGAATGGCTTTGCTGTTTTGGGCTATATTGACTAGCGTAGAGTCGATTTTGATATAAATATTTTTTGATTCTAAGCCTGTTTTTATGGTGGTTGTAAGCGATGTTATTAATGCCTCATTTAAAGTTTCTCCTCTTCTTGCTACAAGTGCATCGTTTACCAGTTTTGTAATTTCTTGTTGCCATTTGCTTGTAAAATCCTTTTTAGCAAAAGCATCTATTTCGGCGGTCAATGTGTTAATAAATGCGTCGTTGTTGGAAGTATATAGACTCTTATTTAGGCGTTCATCAATATACTGATTGTATTTTGTGAAAGCTGGAATGGATTTGTTACGGTTATTAAAAAGATGATAAAGTTCTTTTTCATTAGAATCATAACTACCCAACAATGGTCCAAACGGGCTATCTATAATCTTTCGGTAAGCATTGGCATTATTGAGAGGGTCTGTTGTAGCATCAAGTTTAGCTATTACTCCTTTGACTAAATTTATTACTGGTATCCCTACGACATCCGAACCACTATTATTTTTTGTCAACAATTTTATTATGTTACCAATTTGAGCAGGTAGATTACCATAATTTTTGGTTCGGATAGCGTTGTAAGTTAAGAAAACCTCATTTGATAGGCTAATGTAATGTTCTGCACGCCCTTGATTTTCTTGAGTAAGCGCCAATTTTACCAAGTCACCTGTGAGTTTCATCAAAGGCAAGAAGTTTTGCTCTTCAAAAAGGGTTTTGTTCTTGAGTTTAATGAATTCATCTATTTTCACAAGAGTAGAGAGTAAATCTGTAAGTTTACATTTGGATTTTAAATCATTAAAAGTGCTACTTGAAGATATACGAATTGGGTTAAGTGTATTATTAAAAAAAGAAGAATCCTCGTTCATCAAAAGCGCCAAAAAATATTGTTGCTTTTTAGACGTATTAAGCTGTGATAGTTTTTCAAAATTAATCCATACGTTCGGAAATTGTCCATTTACTTTAGCGGTCGTGTCGCGCAGGTTACGTTGGAGAATATTGAGTAAATGAAACGATTTGCCCAACTCTGTTAAGGTAGTACCGCCATCATCATAGTATTTTGCATCCAGATAACCGATTATGTCTGCGGGGTGTACACCATCGATGAGTTTTTGGGCAATCTCGGCAGAGAGCTTGAAGTGTTGATATTCCCTTTTGTTTTTTAATGTATTACAAAACGCAGGATTTAATAATGCAAATACTTGATTGGTTTTTAGCTGGAATGATTCTGGACTCTCGACATGGCTGATGAGGTGTTCTAACGAAGATGATAAATCTTCGTTAAATACCAATTTAAGTTCATTGCCTATTTCTTTGTAGCGTATAGGGTCAAAAGTACGCAGTTTCTCATAAGTAGCGGGGAACAAGATTTCGAGTTCGGCGGTTTTCCCAATCGATTTTTCAAAAGTATTCAGGTACGTTTGCATATACCCTCTCCGAAACTCATCAGCAAAATAGATGGTGAGTCCATACAACAAGGTATCTACTTGGGCGGTTGATAAGCGCGAGAAGTTGAGTAATGGTGCCGCCAAACTCAGGATAGAAGCCCCTGCGAATTGATTTTCATAATCTCTGACGGCCAATCCTATGGCTCTTTGTTTTTGAAGAATAGCCCGCACTCGTGCAAAATCGGGTTTGGGCTTATTGAATGGGTCATTTTTAAAAAGTTGACATTCCTCAAGAACTTTTTTTTCTCCAGGGGTTAGACCATCATCATTTTGTGAGTTCAGATCCTCATCATTCAAATTTGCGCAAAACAGGGCGTCGTAATAGGCATTTTGGGCAATGCCTTGGTTCAATATGCCCAGTAAAGCAATGATAACATACAGGTTTTTCATGGGTTTATAATTTTTCGTTTTTGTAGAAAAAGCTTGTTTTGAATGGCTTTGGCAGCGATTGTTTCTGTCCATAAGTTGCAGTACTGATCAATGTAGTACGTGCTTCTATCTACCATAAATTGATATAAAAAAGGCCAAGAGGCTGGTGTAGCCGATATAGCCACTATGGAATCTTTATATGCTACACTTTTTTCATTTTTATCAAATTTATTTTCATCAAATGTTATCTTTATCCCCCCCTTCAATGTATAAGAATACACACCTGCATCACTCTTGTCTTTTCCATACGGTCTGAGTAAATCGTCATTCATTATAGCATTTGGATTGTCCAGATAGAGTAAGTTGTAGATGGTTTCATTTTTTAATTCTACGTTCTTACTCGTTTCATATTTTTGAGTAATTGTAGTTGATTCAGTCTCATAAGAGGTTAATAAATTTGTCTTTGCTATTTGTAGGCTATCACGCTTTTTACTCAATACTTGTCTAATACTTGCTACATTTAGCACATTTACTGTGTCAAGTTTTTGTAATGAATCTAACTGTTTTTCTATTTTTAGATTGTCATCTTTATACTTGCTAGCAAGATTTGTAATCTCCTCGTTTTTATTTTTCTCTATATTCCTAAACTTTGTTTGTAATGATTCTCGTATTGCATCCAGATTCTTGTTTTTTTGATAATCGAAAATTACTTCCCCTGTTAAGAATCCTTTTTGCACCAAAAAAATACGAGCTTCTTTAGACAAGTGTTTTTTATCCACTGGGTGGTCGGGAAGTATAGAAAGTGCGCCTGTCAATCTTTGTTCTTGAATAGATTCATTTTGACTACTTGTGCCTAATTCATATAAAATTCGACCTGCAATCAAATCAGCATCTCGTTCTTTGACAATGTCTCCTCTTTCAAAAACATGTCCCAAAAAATGATGCGCCCACTCGTGTGCTAAGATACCTTCGAGTTGATATTGGGTCTTGGTGCTGTCTTTTTTCCATTCATTCAAAAAATAACGGTAGTTGAGCAGAATATATCTTTTGTTTCGCCGCCGATCAAAGTGGGCAAAGGCAATACCCACTGGCACATCTCTTAAAATCACTTTTGAAAGTGATAATTCAACCCCCGAAAATGTCATTTCTTTGTATATTGACACTACTTTTTGGGAAAAACTCTTCAAATCCAATGGCTTAGGTTGGGGATTAGGTACAGCTGTTTGAGCCAATAAAATATTCGGACTAATCATGAACAAGCTTATTGATAGATAGCGCAGTAGCCAAGGTCTAAAAAGCGAATTTTGTGATGCTTTCATATAAAGTGGTTTTTAGGAAAGTTAAGCCCGTGTAGGTGATATGTAAGTTGGCCTATCTTTTCGTCTCATGACCCCGAAGAAACTCGTATTGCGTACCAACCCTTTACATAGAAATCATTCCAAAGTGATTCATTATCGGTTGTAGAAAGCATTTGGGCAATACTATTACGCAATTGACTCGCTCGTACATGGAGCGTTGCGTCTATCCACTCATTAATGGCTGTACAAGCCAATGCCAGTGTAAGATAAACAATGAGGCCAATTAAAACATTAAGCGATGTGAGTATATTCATATAAGGTTGAGGGGTAACAGCGCCATTAATCTAATAAACACCAATAATAAATTCAAAAAAAGTTATCAAACGGCTATTGGATTTTTAATTATGGCAAATTTGGTAGGTTGAGAGCCGCTAATCAATGGGAAATCTCACCTATTTATTACCGTATTTTTCCTGCACAAAAGGGGGGATTTCCCGTACAAAAAGATTTATTCTTAAAATACCTTTGCAACGACATCGGAAACGCGTATTTTCGAACATTAACTTTCAAACACTTAAATTTTTACAAATATGCCCTTACTAGCAACTAAAGAAGAGTTTAGGTTTGACCCTGTGCATATAAAGTATTTCTATCGTTGGCGAGATGCGTACATAAGTAGAAATACCAGATTCAATTTAAAAAATGGGAAAGAAAAAGTAGATTTAAGTGATGAAAATTTATATGTTACTTTCAAAGCCTCTAAAATATGGTCTCTAATTGAGAACGAGACTACAAACGGGAAGTTTTTAACTGTACAATTTATGTGTCAAGGTAATGGTGATATAAACAAAAAATATAACTATTTAAGTGCAGCTATTTGTATCATGGATAATAAGGTCCCTATAACTCCTTTTATACTACCAATTGGCCTGCCACCTAGTTTTACTGCTGATATTGGCAAAAAAAACTATAAAGACAGAAAAGATATTATAAAAAAAACTAGTAATTCATTGGCTATTAGAGAGGAGTTTGAACGGGATGAAGATGGCATAGCCCATGAAATAACTAATGATTTAAGAGCATATTTCTTTGCATTAGGAGATAATAATGTTAAAGTAATTTTTGTTAAAGTACCAGAATTGGAAGATGATATGATTGGAGAAATCTCTTTACCAACTGATAGAAAGGGCAGACTTACTGTAGTATTTGTACAAGATGATTTTGAACCAGATTCAACCCTACCTCTCAACAGACTTAGCGAGTTGGAGCTTGCTTTGTACGACTTTGGTCAAGGTTGTTGCCCACCACAATAATTATGTCTGTATGAATACAGTAAATTATATCTATATGTCAATCCTATCAGGATGTTTTCTGATAGGATTGATGTCCTATAAATCGTTTAGAGTACCTACTAAGATAATGTATCTATATGTTGTCTTAACTTTTGTAACGGAAACATTAGGATATTATTCTCTGTATATAAGTGCAGAAAAAAAGGTAAATTTTCTACTTTATAATATTTATGCACCTTTGAGTTTTTCGATTCTTAGTATTTTCTTTTACAAAATCATTGAAAATGAAAATATTAAAAAAATTCTTTTCATATTGACACCATTAGCTGTATTAATAAGTATTTACTTTGTTTTTGGAAGTTCAAATAGTAAACTCAATTACAGAATTTTGCTATTTTCAATGGTTATATTATCTATGTATTGTATCATATTTTTTAAACAAACCCTAAATACTGAAGAGAACTTCTTTTCAAACCCGCATTTTTGGATAGTTACAGGAATTCTTTTTTTCTATGCAGGATTCTTTTTCCTTTCAGGGTTTATTAACTATATTTCTTCAAAAGACATTATACTCGCCCGTAAGCTACATACAATCAATCACTTACTTAATATTGTCTATTATTCACTCGTAACGTTTGGTTTTATATGTCAGCGGAGATTAATGAAGTTATCATAATAGTACTTGCAGGTACATTCCTGATGTTACTATTGCTGACCTTTATCTTTTCTTTTTTCTTTTTACATCAACGCCGCCAACTTCAAAACATCCAAGAAAAAGCCGCCCTCCACGCTCAATACCAACAGGAAATCCTTCAGTCTCAAATCGAAATTCAGAATCAGACCTTGCAGCACATCAGCGGGGAGTTGCACGATAACATCGGGCAGTTGCTGTCAGTGGCGCGGCTGCAACTGAATATGTTGGAAGAAGAAGAAAAAGCCACCCCCGCGCAAATCCGCGAGGTAAACGACGTCATCGACAAAACCATCCACGAACTACGGGCCCTGAGCAAGAGCCTTGACGGCGATTTTGTCAAGGATTTTGGCCTGATGGAGAGCCTTTCGCACGAGTTGCAACGTATACGCACTATGAGTAAGTACCAAACCGAGATTATTACGGAAGGAGAGCCGTATCGGTTGGAAGGGCAAAAAGAAATTGTACTGTTCCGCGTAGTGCAGGAAATTTTGAACAATACCCTCAAACACGCCGCCGCCAAAAACATCAAAGTAACACTTCAATATGAGCCAACTCAGTTTACCCTCATGGTGCAGGACGATGGAAAAGGCTTTGATTTTGAGAAGCTAAAGAGCCGAGAAATGACCGAATCCGGGGCGGGCCTGCGCAATATTAAACGCCGCACCGAACTCATCGGCGGCAACTGTCAGCTGGAATCTACCCTGGGCATAGGCACTAAAATACGGCTTCAATTGCCCATTGCTTCCTAAAAACCGTAAAAAAACCTTCACAAACGGGAATTCTCCCCTTTCGCTCCCCATTCCATCCTTTTACTTTCGTACTATTCCGATTGTATCGGTCGTTTTATTGGTCATAATGTATCCAAAAAACAGCAGTGAGCATGGAAGAAGGGAAAAAGCTGACACAAACTAAAAAATTAATGGAGTATCAACATGAAGTGCTTGAATCTCAGATTGAAGTACAAAAACAGGCATTTGAACGCATCGAAGCCGAATTGTACGACAACGTAGGCCAAATGCTATCCGTCGCCAAGATTTATCTATGTACACTAGAAGAAAGTGCATTGGACGAAGAGCAACAGAATTATGTCAAACAAATCAATGACATTGTGGGCAAAACAATTCTTGATTTACGCACACTGATTCGAAATCTGGACGCCTATCTTTCCACCAATTTCGATTTAAGCAGTAGTTTGTCTACCGAAATTCTGCGTATTCAGAAAACAACCCGCGTCAACATTGAATTACAGATTTCGGCCACTCGGTATTCGTTAGGCTACGAAAAAGAAATTGTGCTGTTCAGAATTGTGCAGGAGTTAATCAACAAACTGTGGAGTACGGGCAATGTTTCAAACATTAAAGTTATTCTGAATTATACACCTACATTGTTCAGTATTTCAATTCAGTTTCAGGGAAAAAACGTCAAAATAGAGGCCGACACTCTCCACCGTCGTACCGAATTGATGGGCGGACAATATGTATTTATAGACAAAAAAAATAAGGAAATACTCATTGAGCTACCCGTTATAAATTAACTCATTTTAGAAAAAAGCTAAATTTGTATAGAAGGCCATTGCACCCACAAATTCAAGCGTTTTTTCTTTTTATTTTATCTAAATCCTTGATACATTTAGGCAAACTGCGCAAACTTTATTTTTACTGATTATACCCACTCTCCTCCCCCATGAAAACCTCTATCGCTATTGTTGACGACCACGAATTAATGGCCAAAGCCCTGTCAGGATTGGTTCAAAAATACGAAGAATACGAAGTCATCTACGAAGTCGGCAATGGCAAAGAATTGATTAAGTACGTCCAACTCAATATGGTGCCCGACATCGTGCTGCTCGACATCAATATGCCCGAAATGAATGGGTACGAAACGGCATTGTGGCTAAAAAACAATTATCCCAAAATAAGAATTTTGGCACTTTCAATGAATGATAAGGAAGAGGCCATCGTCGAGATGCTCCGCAACGGCGCGCACGGCTATTTACCCAAAGGCTGCAAGCCGTATGAACTTAAAATGGCTTTGGATTCACTGGTGGCGAAAGGCTATTATTATTCTGAATTTGTGACAGGGAAGCTCGTCAAAAGCCTCAACCCCGACACCATTTTGAATCCTGTCGAAGCCCTAAATCTCAACGACCGCGAAACCGAATTCATTAAGTTGGCTTGCAGCGACCTCACCTACGTCGAAATCGCCGACAAAATGTGCGTTAGTCCACGTACCGTCGATGGCTATCGTGAGTCAGTGTTTCAGAAAATGAACGTCAAAAGTCGGGTGGGAATGGTGATTGAAGCTATTCGTCTTAAAATCGTAGAAGTATAACGATTTCTCCACCAAAACCCTGCTTTACCGGGAAAACAATTACTGAAAACGACCGCGGTGTTGAAATACAACAGCGCTTTTTGGCAAGGATATTGCCGTTTTAACGTTTTGTAATCATCCAATTTTCAACTCGCTTCCTGCTACCAACCTTTTCGGGTTGTTTCCAGAGTTTTACCCCGTGCCTGATATGCGTCAAACAGTAGATTGGTTTGTTAAGAATTTCCAACGATTGTTGGATTGGTTACGCCAAAAGACAATCCACAAGGAAATCGGCCTGGCTACACTCCAAGCACTTCCATTCTGGATAGCTTCTTTGCTGACGGGATTAGTTGCCGTGGCATATGAAAAACTATTCTCGATTTTCGAACACCTCGGCACCCTGCTCTATATTCAATCTCCCGTATTGAGCTTTGTCTATATCCCCGGTTTTTTTCTGTTGTCGTGGTGGTTGGTACGTCAGTATGCTCCTACGTCGCGGGGGAGCGGCATTCCACAGTTAATGGCTTCCATTGAATTGGCCAATCCGCGCCATGACGCACGCGTAGACAAGTTGCTCAGCCTCAAAATTGCGGCTGTCAAAATAATCAGCAGCCTGAGTTTATTGCTGGGCCACGGTGCCATTGGTCGCGAAGGACCGACGTTGCAGATCTCTGCATCCATTTTTCGATTTGTCAACCGCATGTTGCCTGACTTTTGGCCGCCTATTTCCAAACGTATCATGCTCGTCACGGGGGGAGCATCGGGATTGGCGGCGGCGTTTAATACGCCCTTGGGCGGGATTGTTTTTGTGGTAGAAGAGTTGACCAAAACCCACATTACCCAATTCCGTACGGCCGTTTTCGCTTCCGTCATTATTGCCGGTATGACCGCACAGTCGTTACTGGGTCCTTATTTATACTTGGGGTTTCCTAAAATCACCCCGGTCGGCTTTTCCTTTGTTTGGGTCGTTCTCGTAACAGGGGCTGTTTCGGGACTGATGGGGGCTTATCTGGCCAAACTGCTTTTATGGCTAAGCGACTGGAAAGCGCGACATTTCACGAAGTTGTACCAACAAATCATTTTCGTATTGGTGCTTGGTGTACTTTTTGCAGCATTACTTTCCGTGATGGGCCCCAACGCGGGCGGAAGCGGCAAAGAGTTAATGAACCGTCTGCTTTTTACTGATCACAAGCAAGTCCATTGGTATGAATTTCCCGGACGTTTTTTGGGCCCTGTTTTAAGTTATATGAGCGGCGGAGCAGGAGGTATCTTTGCCACCTCACTCAGTGCAGGAGCCGCCTTAGGCGCGCTCATTGCCGAAGTATTGCACATCACGCAGGCCAATTATAATTTGGTCATCCTTATCAGTATGGTAGGCTACCTGACGGGCGTCACTCGTTCGCCTTTTACTTCCGCCATTCTTGTATTGGAAATGACCGACCGACACTCCGCCATTTTCTATTTGCTGTTGGGAGCTGCCGTGGCCGGTCTGATCGGACACGCTGTTGACCGTAAATCTTTTTATGAACATTTAAAGGAAAAATTCATACTTGAAACTGCCTAACGTCATGATTTTCGACGCATTCACACAGGTTGTAGCCAAAAGCCTGCTACCTTTGCGGCATGAATTACCTTTCAGCAGAAAATATTTCCAAGTCTTTTGGCGACAAGTGGTTGTTTAAAGACTTGACCATCGGCCTCAGTCGCGGTGACAAAATGGCCCTCATCGGCGCCAACGGAACGGGCAAAACGACTTTAATGACCATCTTGGCGGGCGTTACGCCCCTTGACCAAGGCAACGTCAGCGTTCGCAAGGACATTCGCGTGGGCTATCTCGAACAAGCACCTGATTTTGACGGACAACTCCCCGTTTTGGAAGTTTTGTTTTCGGGCAATAATCCCGTAGCAAAAGCTGTCAAAGAATACGAAGAAGCACTTTTATCGGGCGATGATAAACGATTTGCGGCCGCCATTGAAAACGTGGACTCGCTGCAAGCTTGGGATTTTGAAGCCCGCGTTAAAGAAATTTTGGGTAAACTCGGCATTCCCGACGTTACGGTCAAAATAGGAACCATGTCGGGTGGACAACGCAAACGTGTTGCCCTGGCCAAAGTACTCATTGAAAGCCCCGATTTATTGATTCTGGATGAGCCCACCAACCACCTTGACTTGAGCATGGTGGAATGGCTAGAAAATTACCTCAACACCCAAAACACCACGCTCCTGCTCGTGACCCACGACCGGTATTTTCTGGATACCGTCTGTAACGTGATTGTGGAGTTGGACAACGGCACGCTCTTTACCTACAAAGGGAATTACGCTTATTTTCTGGAAAAGAAAGCCGAGCGCGAAGCCATCGAAGCCTCCGAAGTAGATAAAGCGCGCAACCTATACCGCAAAGAACTCGACTGGATACGCAGGCAGCCCAAAGCACGCGGAACCAAAGCTAAATACCGCGTCGACGCCTTTGAAGATACCAAAGATAAAGCCAGTCAACGCAAGTTTGACAATCAAATAGAACTCAACGTAAAGTCAGCGCGACTGGGTAGCAAAATTGTTGAACTGCACAGCGTGGGCAAACATTTTGGCGGCAAAACCGTCGTTGACAATTTCTTATATACCTTCAAAAAAGGCGATAGAATTGGGATTGTCGGCAAAAACGGAGCGGGGAAATCCACATTGCTCAACATGATTACGGGCGAACTACGCCCCGACAACGGCCAAGTGGTACGGGGAGATACCGTTCAGTTTGGTTATTACAAACAAACCGACCTTGAGTACAAACCCGGTCAGCGGGTGGTAGACTGGGTAAAAGATGTGGCTGAGGTCATTCGACTCGGCACGGGTCAGACCGTTACGGCTTCGCAATACCTGAACGCCTTTCTGTTTCCTCCCCATAAGCAGGGTACGCTCATCGAAAAACTCAGCGGGGGCGAAAAACGACGCCTTCAACTGCTCCGTATTTTGATGGCCGAACCCAATTTCTTGATTCTGGATGAGCCAACCAACGACCTCGACATCACGACCCTCAACATTCTGGAGGAGTTTTTAATGAACTTCCCGGGTTGTTTGATTATCGTTTCCCACGACCGGTATTTCTTAGACCGCCTCGTCGACCACTTGTTTGTGTTTGAAGAAAGTGGCGGCATCCGCGATTTTCCAGGAAACTATACCGATTACCGCAACTTCCTTTCTGAAAACAACGATCTAAAATCCGATACCAAAGCACAAACTGCGGTCGCACCCGTCAAAGCCGACACGCCTGCAGCGGCACCAAAGCGTAAACTGAGCTACAAAGAGCAGAAAGAACTGGAAGGGCTAGATGCAGAAATGGCCGCTTTGGAGAAACAAAAACAAACTTTTATTGAGAAGCTAAACGGTGGCAGTGGCTCGCACGAAGACCTCATTCAGTGGGCGCGCGAAATTGAAAATATCAATGCCAAAATTGAAGAAAAAGAAATGCGCTGGCTAGAGTTGAGCGAACTAGCCTGAGTAACGCCTTTTAAAGTGCTATTTTTTAGAAAGAAAATAAACAAAGCAAGACTTATTCGGTTGGTTATTTCCCCGTGAACCGGAAGTTATGTAATTTTGAGCATGGATTCAATTACTGACTTTTTCCAATACCTCGTTAACTCTGAAGAAATTATCCGTACGGGTGGATTAGTGCTCATAACGCTCATCATTTTTGCCGAAAACGGTCTATTCTTTGCGTTCTTTTTACCGGGCGACTACCTCGTGTTTTTGGCGGGGGTTTTCTGCGCGTTAAAAATTCTAGATGTCCCTATTTTTCTACTTTTGGGATGTCTTTTTGGAGCTGCTATTGTAGGCTCACTGACGGGGTATCTCACTGGCCGTTTTTTTGGCGACCGGATTCAGAATCGGCCCGATTCTATTTTTTTCAAGAAAAAGCACATCGAAACCACGCGCATTTATTTTGCAAAATACGGCAGTCGAACGCTCGTAATCAGTCGTTTTTTGCCCGTAGTACGCACTTTTGCCCCTATTTTGGCGGGGTTGGTCAAAATGAAATGGCCCGGGTTTATGCTCTATAATGTGTTAGGGGCCGGATTATGGATTTTTGGATTGACGGGCGGAGGTTATTATTTTGGGGAAAAATTTCCGTGGATTATTGATTATGTTCATTATATTATCTTTTTCTTTTTGGGAATTACTACGTTCACGGTGGTGAGGGGATATTTTAGCGCAAAAAAAGACATAAGCAGCGAGGGATAAAATGTAGTCTAAAAGGGATAAGCCGCCGTAGTACAGTTAACTAAACAAATTATGTTTTTATTCCAGATAGGTTTTTTAAACATCGAATGGGTAGATGTATTGGACATCGTACTCGTGGCGTTTTTACTGTATCAAATCTACTACTTAGTACGGGGAAGTCTGGCGAGCCGCGTATTTTTGGGCTATTTACTGATTTATCTTTTCTATTTGGTCGTACGGGCCATTGGCCTTGAGCTTTTGACCAAAATTCTGGAATATTTCATGGGTGTGGGAGCCGTGGCGTTGATTGTGATTTTCCAACAGGAAATTCGGCGCTTCCTGCTGTTTATCGGAAAATCGACCGCTTTTGCCAACAACCGACTGCTGGGTCGTTTTTTGCGCCAGCCTTCTTCAACCGAAAAAATCAACGAAATCAAGCCCATCATTGAAGCCGTTCGGGCCATGGCGTCCGAATTTACGGGCGGGCTATTGATTATCAAGAAAAACGACGAACTCGACAAATACCTCCAAACCGGCGAGGAAGTCGACAGCGTGCTCTCCAAGCGTCTTTTTCTTTCATTGTTTAACCAATACAGCCCCATGAACGATGGCGGTGTGATTGTGGCCGATGGGCGCATCAAAGCCGCACGCTGTATTTTGCCCGTTTCTGACAGCGATGATTTTGGTAATTTAGGCTTTCGTCACCGAGCGGCGTTGGGCATGAGTGAAGTAACGGACGCCGCCGTCATTGTGGTCTCCGAAGAAACAGGCCGTATTTCGCTCGCGATTGAAGGAAATCTATTGAGCAATATTCCCGCTTCTGAAGTCGAAGAACGCCTTCGAAAGTACCTGTTTGAACAAAGTAGTAAAAAGTAATTGTTAGTTCTTCATTTGTTCGGTCTTTGCTGAGTTGCCGTAATAAGGGTACGTTTCAAAAGGTTGCATTCCCGCCGTGCGAGGGTCGGCGGTCTCTTTTCGCCATTGGTACAATTTCATTGCCAAACTCTTTTTAATTGACTGGTAGCTAGTGTTTTTGGCCAAATTGTTCACTTGTTCGGGGTCTTTCCTTAAATCATATAGCTCTTCTGCTGGGCGCTTGGCAAAAGACAATTGGTAATGATAGGCGTACTTGGCCGAATCTTGTAAGATAACATCTTTGGTCGGGCCTGGATCAACGTCTCCGTAGGATCCTACGGCAAAATAAGCCTGCGGGTCGCCAGCGGGCCATTGCCCTGGTTCAAGGTTTTGAACGTATAAAAAATCGCGGGTACGAACGGCGCGGATAGGATAACTTCGGTCGCCCTTACGCACATTGGCGTGTCGTTCACGTTCAAGAAAAACTTCATTTCGATGGTTTTGAGTTTCTTTTCTCAACAAAGGCCACAGACTTTTCCCTGACATTTCTTTGGGCGTAGGCAGGTGCGCTGCCTCCAAAAAGGTAGGTGCAAAATCGACAAAACTCATGAAAGTATTGGTAGCCTGAGCTGGGATTTTGCCTTTCCAATAAACCACCAACGGTAGGTTCGTTCCTGCATCGTACACATTGGCTTTGGCACGCGGAAAAGGCATTCCGTTGTCGGAGGTAACAACTATGAGGGTATTTTCCAGCTCGCCGATTTCTTCCAGTTTTTTGAGCAATAGCCCCACTTCCCGGTCAAAACGTTGTACCTCATAATAATAATCTAACACATCGTCGCGGATTTCGGGCGTATCGGGCCAGTAAGCAGGTACACGCACATCGGCAGGATTCATGCCCGAGGCTTTTCCCGTTCCTGTTTCATACACTCGGTGCGGGTCTTGGCTACCAAACCAATAGCAAAAAGGGCTATCGGTGGGTCGTTTTTCCAAAAATTCATCAAAATTTTTGTAGCTTTTACCCGCAGGGTTTTGTTCATAACCACCGACTTTAAAATCGCCTGGCCCCCATCCTTTGCGCTCCAGACCTACGTGGTAGCCGTTTTGGGCTAATATTGAAGCATAATTGGGCAGTTTGGTTTGCAGCGTACTCCAAAGGTTTCCGCTTTCTTCGTTTTGGTGCGGATAACGCCCCGTCAGAATCGTCGCCCGGGAGGGCGTACACGACGGTGAGCCACAAAAAGCATTGGTAAAAACGACACCCTCGCGGGCCAAACGGTCAAAATTGGGCGTTTTTACGACTTTATCCCCGTAAATACCCGCGTGTTTTCCCCAGTCATCAGCAATACAAAAAAGGATATTAGGCTTTTTTTGCGCCCACAGAGAGTGCATAAACAAGCATAAGACACCCGCAAACTTTATAACTTTCATAATGAAGAAATGTGAAGTGTGGTACGGACAAAATCTCAATAATTTCCCTTGTAAATGTGGTCGTTGCGCTTTTGCTTAATTCGTTTGAGCGGAATCTGCAAACCGTTGGTATTCTCCAACCAGCCCCAAACTTGGTCGCGCAGGTCTTTCGCAATCGTCTGGTGTTGAGGACTTCTGATTAGATTATTGATTTCTTCGGGGTCGGTTTGTAAGTCGTAAAGTTCGTTGGCGTCCCACACGCCGTGGTTAAAAATGTATTTGTAACGGTCGGTTCGTACGGCAAACATCGTAGGTGTTTGAGGAAAATCATATTCCCAGTAATATTCATAAAATGCCCGGTCTTTCCACTCCGTTTTTTGTCCTTTCAGCAACGGCAAAAACGATTTCCCCTGCATTTGAGCAGGCGTAGCCAAGCCCGCATAGGCCAAAATCGTGGGCGCAATGTCGATGTTCTGAATCACATTGGTGAGCTTGGTTTTGGGTTTTATCACCGACGGACAACTCACCAACATCGGCACCCGCATCGACTCCTCGTAAGCGTGGCGTTTGTCAATCAGGCCGCGTTCACCAAAACTAAACCCGTTGTCGCCCATATAAATCACCAAAGTATTTTCGGCCAATCCATTGTCTTCCAAGTATTTCATCACCCGACCCACGCTTTCATCGACTCCGAGTAGGGTTTCGCAATATTGGCGATAGAAATCATTGAAGCTGATGGTTCCGTGGTAAAGATAATCCACTCCGTGCCAGCTATATCGCTGATTTTTAACCCAATTGGGCATATCTTTCATGTTGCTTTTGACCTCTCCCGTCTCGGGGTCTTTTGCATTTCTTCCCCAAATTTTACTGGTATCGCTCTTGGTCAAATACATTGAGGCAGGGTACTGAATCTGCATGTCTTTGTACTTGCCCGCGTGGCGTTTGGCGGGTTGAAAATCGGCGTGAACGGCCTTGTGCGAGAGGTACAAAAAGAACGGTTTGTTTTTGTCCTGCTTACCCATCCACTCAATGGCGTAGTCGGTCAGCAAATCGGTCGTGTAGCCATCTTTGTGGGTTACCTGTTTGCCGTTGATATTGAATGTGGGGTTGTAGTACTGTCCCTGTCCTTTAAAACTCAACCAATAATCAAAGCCCGGTTGCGGGGCGTCGTCGGCATTACCCATGTGCCATTTGCCCAAGAAAGCCGTTTTGTAGCCCGCCTTTTGCAGATACATCGGAAAAAATTTGGTATTGGGCGGCAATGGCGCAAAGTTGTCAACCACCTGATGCGTGTGCGCGTATTGACCCGAAAGAATGCTCGCCCGGCTTGGCGAACAAAGGGCTGTACTCACAAAGGCGTTTTGTACGTGCGCCCCATTGGCAGCCATTTTATCTAGATTTGGGGTCTGTAAACCCGAGAACTTTTCCATAAAACCCATGGCATCGTAGCGGTGGTCATCGGCCAAAATGAAGATGACATTTTTGGGAGAAGCAGCAACGCTTTTAGTGTTTTTCGACGGATTAAACCCCGTCAAAGCCACGATACCAGCCGTAGCCGCGATACAAAAGAGAAAGGCTTTTTTGAACATGATAGAAACAAAGTGAATAATCTCTTGATAATAAGCGTAATAAAAGGCGCTTTTACTTAAACAATTCAGGTAGATGCACGCGGCTACTTTTGCCAGTTCACCGCGCCCGCTTTTTGAATGTGATTTCTTAATTTCTTTACTAAAGTTTCATACATCGCTTTATTAGCGGTTTTTACATCCGTCGTTTCGAGGGAATCTTTCGACATATCGAATAGCTGAAAAGGCTCAAACGGTGTGTTTTGCAAGATTTTCCAGTTTCCCTCTCGCAAAGCGTAATACTCTTGTCCACCGTACGCTCCGCCTTCCCGCCGTACCCAGAAAGTGGGTCTTTCCGAGCTTGTTTTGGGCTCTCCTTTCAGCACGGATAAAAAAGACTTCCCGTCTATGAAGGGCGGGAATTTCGCCCCCGCAGCTTCACAAAAAGTGGGGAGTAAATCCATGGTAAGCGCCCGAAAATCCGTTTTCGTATTGGCGTTGATTCTATTCTTCCAAACGGCAATGGTCGGCACCCGAATTCCGCCTTCGTACATTGTCTGTTTGCCTCCTTTCCAAATGCCGTTATCGGCTTCGTCAGACAACAGACCCCCGTTATCGCTGCTGAAAACAATGAGCGTATTTTCAGCCTGCCCATTTTGACGCAACACCTCCATTACCTTGCCAATACTTTCATCCAAATGCTCAATCAGGGCCGTGAGTTTGGCCCGTTTTTCGGAAAGATTAGGATTCCGTTTTTTTACTTTTTCCAGCCATTCTTGGGGTGGTTGAACGGGGAAATGAGGGGCATTGTATGCCAGATATAAAAAGAAAGGTTTCGGATTTTTCTTTTGGGTATTCAGGTAATCAATGGCCCATTGGGTAAATAAATCGCTGGCGTGGCCTTGTGGGTCAATGACCTGTTTGTTGAGCCGCATCCAGTTTTTTCCTTCGCGCAGGTGCGTATAATAATCATCCATCATGTCTTCCAAAAACCCGTGAAAATGCGCAAATCCCCGTCGATTGGGGTGATTTTCTGGCTCCAGCCCCAAATGCCATTTTCCGACCATCGCGGTCTGATAGCCTGCCGTTTTCAGTACCTGAGGGAGTGTGAGGGCTTTGGGAGAAAAGTACCCCCAGCTATTTTCAACGTTGCCCCGAATCACGCCAGGCACACCCACCAAATCGGGATAACGGCCCGTCATCAGGGCGGCCCGGGTAGGCGAACACACGGTTGAATTGGCGTAAAAATTCGTGAATCTCATCCCCTGTTTGGCAAGGTTGTCCAGATGGGGTGTTTCGCAATATTTTGAACCGTATACACCCACTTCGCCCCACCCCATATCGTCCACCAAAATCATAATGATGTTGGGTTTTTGTTGGGCAAAAGCCAAAGAAGAGAAAAACAAAAGAAAACAGAGAGAACGAACGCAAGAAGGCAAAAGGCTCATATCGTTTTTTATGATTTACTATTGCTATAAATCACAAAAGCCGCTATTCTAACCTTCTATTCACCGCTTTTTAACAGATACTTTCTGCGCACATCATTGATTAAAAACTTTTTTTGGGCGGTGAAGCTCTCGGGATGTACTTGTGCATAGAGCGTTTCCCATTCCTGAAAACGCTCCGCTTCGTGTTGGCGAAATGCCTTTATGTCAATTTTTTTGGTGATAAGGTATTGTTCAAAGGTCATTGTCTGTCAAAATGTCGTTTTTTATACAATGGAACGGGGATTGAAGCACTGGGTTTTTCTCATTCTCAAACACCATGATTACTTTCACCAACTCAAGTACTGACGTCGCCGAGGGCGGCAATTCAGTCTTTCAAGATGATGCACCTTTACTCGATGCTTACTCCCAAACGGTGGTAAATGTAGCTAAAAAAGTCAGCAACTCGGTCGTTCAAATCAAAGTGAGCGGCAAAAAAGAACCCCGCAGCCGCAACCCAAACGAAGGTCAGGGAACCGGCTCTGGGTTTGTGATTTCGTCCGATGGGTTTGTCATCACCAACAACCACGTGGTGGCAGGTGCCACCAAAATTTCGGCTCTGCTACAAGACGGGCGTGAGTTTGAAGCCCAAATCATTGGTCGTGACCCCGCCACCGACATTGCCGTGTTGAAAATCTACGGAGATGCCTTGAAGGCCGTTGCATTTGGCAACTCCAAAAACCTTCAGGTAGGCCAAATCGCCATTGCCATCGGCAACCCCTACGGATTTCAATACACCGTCACGGCGGGGGTCATCAGCGCCTTGGGCCGCACGTTACGCTCGGAGTCTGGGCGTTTGATTGACGATGTCATTCAGACCGACGCTTCCCTCAATCCGGGCAATTCGGGCGGGCCGTTGGTCAACTCACACGGGGAGGTCATCGGCGTCAATACCGCCGTCATTCTACCCGCGCAGGGGCTGTGTTTTGCGGTATCTTCCAATATCACCGCGCAAGTAGCCGGTCAGCTTATCATGCAAGGCCGCGTACGTAGAGGATATTTGGGGATTGCGGGGCAACTCATCAACCTCACCGACCGCATCATGCAGTACAATCAATTACAGACCAAAACAGGAATCTACATCGTGAGCGTAGAGGCCGACGGCGTATCGTACAACTCGGAATTCAGAGCGGGCGATATTATTGTGGGCTTTGAAGGAAACCCCGTTGGCTCAGTGGATGATTTACACAAATTGCTCACCGAAACTACCATCGGAAAACGCAGTGAAGTGACGATTTTAAGGAATAATCTGGCGAAGAAGATAAGTGTTATTCCGGGCGAATTGAAATAATTTGAGTGATTTACTCATTCCGTTCTATTGCTTCCTGAAAATCAGTATGCATTTGATTGAAACGCGCAAAAATGGTTTTTAGAAAGGCTTCGTCAGAAAAAAGCTTATGAATATCGGCTTCGTCACCAAAAAAATCCATTTCGCTGACTTTATAGGTCTGCTCGTACAAACCCGCTTCCACCTTGACGATGTACTTACCATTCCATGTATAAAGGGCGATTTTGTAATGATCGGTGCTTGATATATCTCCTACGTAACGCATGACAGTAAGTGAAAGCGGTTACTCATAACCGCGTTTTTTTGAAGGGGAGGTTGCTTACAACCGACCTTGTTTTTCTTTTATTATTCGGGCATTCTATCGGGCAGAGGCCGCTGCGGCTCTGCCCCTACCTTATTCACAACCCTCTTTGCGGCGGGTATCGATGATGCTCAGGATTTTCCAACCAGCGGCGGTTTTGACCAACTGAAACGCATTGACCCCGCAATGACTGAAATTGCCTTTGAAATAAAATTTATAGGGTGTCCAAGCCGTGGCCATTTCACCGTCGATGCGAATGTCGACCGCGCTCAGGCGTTCGTCCAAATCACCAGGGGTAGCTTTGCCAATACTTTTCAAAAATCCTTCGAAAGAATCGGAACGTACCGTGACTTCACCAGATTTGTTTTTGGCAATCGACTCAAGACGCGCGCCCGGCATCAACGATTGGCGTACTAGGGTCGAATCGCTCTTTTTCATTCCGTCAAACAGCTGCTGAATAGGCACTTTGACCGCCGTTTCTTCGGCCGATTGGGCAAAAACGCCAACACTACAAAAGAGCGAAATACTCAAAATTTGGAATAACTTTTTCATAGAAAAATGAGTTTTAGGAAACAAAAGAAGCGACGCTTATTCAAACGTCGCTTCGTATTTATATCAAATGCTAAAAATCTAGTTGGCCGCAGTGGCTGCTGAATCAGCCGCTGCTGGTGCCGCCGCAGGAGCCGTTGTTTCAGCCGTAGCTGCACCAAACATTTTTTCACGAATACTGTTGGTACGCAGTTCGAGTTCGGGCTTAGCCGTATATTTAATCTTGGTCTGACGAGCCGCCGAATCAGGATGTACACCGTAAACGTATTCATCGCCGGCGCGTACATCTGTTTGATCAATCTTATTGTTCTTTTGATACTTACAAGAGGCCAAAGAAACAACCAACAACAAAGCACTTATTTTCAAAAAGTTACGTTTCATCTTCAAGATTCGTTTATCAAATTTGTACAAAAATAGAGTTCAAATTTGAAATTGCCAACGTTTCTACATTTGTTTTGCAAAATTTTAATCGCATTTATGTCCTTACACTTAGACAAATTGACACCGCGCGAAATAGTCGCCGAGCTTGATAAATACATCATCGGACAACACGATGCCAAGCGCAACGTAGCCATTGCCCTCCGAAACCGTTGGCGACGCATGAACAGCACGCCCGAAATGCAAAAAGAAATCATTCCCAACAACATCCTGATGATTGGGGCCACGGGGGTCGGAAAGACCGAAATTGCCCGCCGATTGGCCAAAATCGCCAATGCACCTTTCGTAAAAGTGGAAGCCTCGAAGTTTACCGAAGTGGGTTACGTGGGTCGCGATGTAGAAAGCATGGTGCGAGATTTGGTGGAACAGGCCGTCAATCTGGTTAAAACCGACAAGAAAGAAGCCGTCAAACAAAGAGCGCAGGAAATCGTCGAAGATATTATTCTGGACGTATTAATCCCTCCGATGTATCCCAACAATACTAACCAAGGTCAGCACCGCCCCAGCGTTGGATTTGCCATTACGGATGATGCCGACATGGTGCAAACACCGCCCCCGATTTCTTCCATGCCCGACCACGAGCTCAACGAACGGACGCGCGGGCGTTTTCGGGAAAAACTGCGCGCGGGCGAACTCGAAGACCGCAAAATCGAAATCGACATGCAGGCATCGTCCGCACCCAACATCGGCGTCATGGGTGGTCCCATTGATGATATGTCGATGATGAATATCCAGGAAATGCTCGGCAATATGATGCCTAAGCGCAACAAAAAGCGCAAGGTGACCATCGCCGACGCCCGCAAGATTTTGCTCGAAGAAGAAGCCGCCAAGCTCATCGACATGGACGAGGTCAAAGAAGAGGCCATCGCCAAAGCCGAAGATTTAGGCATTATTTTTATTGATGAAATTGACAAAATTGCCAATTCAAACGGAAAAGGTGGCGGCCCCGATGTGAGTCGTGAAGGCGTGCAGCGCGATTTGTTGCCAATTGTGGAAGGCTCCACAGTCAACACCAAATATGGTCCCATCAAAACCGACCATATTTTATTTGTGGCGGCGGGGGCATTTCATGTTTCGAAGCCGTCTGATTTGATTCCCGAATTGCAGGGACGTTTCCCGATTCGGGTAGAATTGCAAAGCCTTACAGAAGATGATTTCTACCGGATTTTGAAAGAGCCGCGCAACTCTCTGACTCGCCAATACCACGCGCTGATGGAATCCGAAGGCGTTGAATTGACATTCAACGACGATGCCCTGCGCGAACTCGCCAAGCTAGCGTTTACCATCAACTCCGACGTTGAAAACATCGGCGCGCGTCGTTTGCAGACGGTCATGAGTACCTTACTCAATGATTTTATGTACGACATTCCCGACGTCATTGGGGCCAATTCGCACGTATTGGTTACCAAAGAATTGGTGCAACAACGTCTGTCGAGTTTAGTCAAAAACCGCGATTTGAGTCAGTATATTTTATAGTGAATTAACGTCGGCGAGGTTTGAAAAGGGCCGCCCAGTCCTCGCCGACGTTTTTTGTAAACGCAATAACCAATAGGGGTTGATAGAAAACAACTGTAAAAGCCTTACGACAAACTCCGCTCAATGCCCATTTCCAACCCTCTTAACTCAGCCAAGCCGCGTAAACGACCGATGGCCGTGTAGCCAGGATTGGTCCTTTTGCCTGCGTTGAGGTCGTCGAGCATTTTGTGGCCGTGGTCAGGTCGGAACGGCATCCGCAGGTCGGTGCGGCCTTCCTGTTTTCTACGTCTTTGTTCCAACACCAACGCTTTCATAACGCCATACATGTCCACATTTCCTTCCAAGTGATTGGCTTCGTGAAAGTTACCTTCTTCGTCGCGCTGCGTAGCCCGTAGGTGAATGAAGTGAATGCGGTCGCCGAGACGCTCAACCATACCCACCAAGTCATTGTCGCCGCGCACGCCGTAGCTTCCCGTGCAAAAACACAGACCGTTGGCCGATAAATCGGCCGCCGCTAACAATTGTTTGGCATCGGCTTCTGTGCTTACCACGCGCGGCAGGCCCAAAATCGGATACGGCGGATCGTCGGGGTGAATCGACAATCGAATGCCCGCATCTTGGGCCAAGGGCACGATTTCGCGTAAGAACGCGTACAGATTCTCGCGTAATTCTTTGTCACCTACATATTTATACGTATCCAACACGTCCCGAAACTGCTCAACGGTGTAGCTTTCTTCAGAACCCGGCAAACCCGCGATGATATTGCGCACCAATCGAGTAACATCCGCCTCGTCGGCTTTATCAATCCACGCTTTGGCCTTCAATTTTTGGGTTTCGTTATAGTGCGCTTCCGCCCCTACCCGTTTTAAAATATACAGTTCAAAAGCGGCAAATTCGTTAAAATCAAACCGCAATCCCGTAGAACCGTCGGGCATGGGCGCGTTCAAATCCGTCCGTGTCCAATCCAAAATGGGCATAAAATTATAGCAAACGGTATCAATGCCACAAGCCGCCAAATTGGTGAGCGATTCTTTGTAGTTTTCGATGTATTGCTTAAAATTTCCCGATGCTTTCTTGATGTCTTCATGAACGGGCACACTCTCTACCACCGACCAGCTCAAACCCGCCTCTTCGATGATAGATTTGCGTTGCTGAATATCTTCTACCGTCCAAACCTGACCGTTCGGAATTTGGTGCAGGGCGTTTACGATGCCCGTTGCGCCGGCTTGTCTTACGTCCGACAGGCTTACGGGGTCGTTGGGGCCAAACCACCGCCATGTTTGTTCTAATGCCATATTTTGATGTGCAAAAGCACTGTTAATTGTTATCTGTTAATCGTTATTAATTAATTCTTTTACTCTGAATAAGTTGGCAAGCAAAAATTAAAGTCAGCAAACAAAAAAAATTACTTCACAAATTTGCTAAAAACAGCCTTCTGCTATTGTTTATGCAAATTTTGTCCTATATTTTGGCGTTTAATTCCTAAAATCTTCTTGACCTTGAAAATTGCGATTTTAAAAGAAACGAAAGCCTTTGAAAGGCGCGTTGCTATCACACCTGATATTGTTAAATCTCTTCTGAAAGCAGGTTTTACGTGCACCATTCAATCGGGCGCGGGCGAAAACTCCTCCCTTCTGAACGCAGACTACGAAAAAGCGGGCGCCACCGTCGCCGCCGACACCCAAACCCTTCTGGCCGATGCCGACGTGGTGCTGAAAGTCAACGCCCCCACGCTCGACGAAGTAGCGCAAATGCGCGAAGGTGCCATTTCGATTTCGTTTTTGTACGCCTACACCCAACCCGAGTTGGTCAAGGCCCTCAATGCGAAAAAGATTTCGGCTTTCAGCATGGATGCTGTACCCCGCACCACCAAAGCCCAAAGCATGGATGCGCTCAGCTCGCAGGCCAACCTCGCCGGCTACAAGGCCGTGCTTCTCGGTGCCAACGCCCTCGGCAAGATTTTCCCACTCATGATGACCGCCGCTGGTACCATCAAGCCTTCCAAGGTGTTGATATTTGGGGCGGGCGTGGCGGGCTTGCAAGCCATCGCCACCGCCAAACGCCTCGGAGCCGTCGTGGAAGTGTCGGATGTACGCCCTGAGACCAAAGAACAAGTGGAATCGTTGGGGGGCAAATTCTTGAGCGTTGAAGGCATGGAGGCCAACAAGTCGGAAGGCGGCTACGCCAAAGAAGTATCGGCGGAGTTTTTGCAGAAACAACAGGACCTCATTAAACAACGCATCAAAGACGCCGACATCGTTATCACAACGGCCCTTGTGATGGGCAAAAAAGCCCCGATTCTGGTCACGGAAGAGATGGTAAAATCCATGAAAACGGGCAGCGTGATTGTAGACATGGCCGTAGAGTCGGGCGGCAACTGCGCCCTGAGCGAAGCCAACAAAACCGTAGTCAAAAACGGCGTCACCATCATCGGAGAGTCTAACCTCCCCGCCTTGCTATCGACCAACGCCAGTGATTTATACGCCAAAAACATCAGCACACTTCTATTGCATTTGGCCAACAAAGACGGCTTTAAGTGGGAATTGGAAGAGGAAATCACCAAAGGTAGCCTCATCACCCACCAAGGCACGTTGGTACATGCGTTTACAAAAGGGATTCTGGAGAAGTAGTGAGGAGCGAGAAATGAGGAGTTTTTGACTTCAATCCTCCTCATCAATTACTAATCACCGGCTACCAACCACTAACCACAAATCACTAATTAAATGGATTCAATCATCACGTTTATTGGAGAAAATATCCAGCTTATTTATATCCTCATCCTCTCCATTTTTGTGGGGATTGAGGTCATTTCCAAAGTGCCGTCGGCACTGCATACGCCGCTGATGTCGGGCGCCAATGCCATCCACGGGGTGGTGATTATCGGGGCCATCATCGTCATGGGCCACGCCGAAGCTGGCAACTGGCCCGCCTTGATTTTGGGCTTTTTGGCGGTGATTCTCGGCACACTCAATGTCGTCGGCGGTTTCGTAGTCACGGACCGAATGTTGGAAATGTTTAAAAAGAAGAAATAAAATTTAGTTCGCAGTTAGCAGTTCGCAGCCCACGGTAAAAAGGGAAAGCGACTGCCAACTGTTTACCACTCGGGTGACCCCGTGTAAACTGCACACTCACAATGCTTCAACAATACTGGTTATACCTCATTTACCTTTTGGGTTCCGTGTTTTTTATTGTAGGCTTGAAAATGCTCTCTGGCCCCAAAACCGCCCGTAACGGCAATTTTTTGGCAGCAGCGGGCATGACACTCGCCATTTTGGGCACCATCTTCATGCACAAAAACGAAGACGGCGAGTCGATCGGCAACTACGGCTGGATTTTCGGTGGTATCGCCATCGGTACCGTGCTGGGCTGGATTTCGGCCAAGAAAGTCAAAATGACGGCCATGCCCCAAATGGTGAGCCTTTTCAACGGCATGGGCGGTGCCTGCGCGGCCTTGATTTCGCTGGTAGAATTTGGACACCTGCACGGCGATACCCCACCCGTCACGATTCTCACCATCGTGGCTGGACTCGTCATCGGGAGCGTTTCGTTTTCGGGCAGTATCATTGCCTACGCCAAATTGCAGGAAATTCTAAAAAAGACTTTCAAGCTTCCCGCCCAAAATATCCTGACCATCATCCTCATGGCGAGTATTCTAGGGCTGAGCATCTACCTGTCTTTCGGACACGCTTCTACGGGACTGTTGTACGTTATTTTTGCCCTGTCACTGGCTTATGGTATCCTGTTTGTGTTGCCAATTGGCGGGGCGGATATGCCCGTGGTCATCTCTTTATTGAACTCCTTTACAGGCGTGGCGGCGGCCTTCGGCGGTTTTTTGTACGACAATCAAGTCATGCTTACGGGCGGAATTCTGGTGGGTTCGGCGGGTACGCTACTCACGATTTTGATGTGTAACGCCATGAACCGTTCTCTCACCAATGTTATCTTCGGGTCGTTTGGCGGTGGCGGTGCTACGGCGGGAGAAGCCAGCACTTTTGCGGGCGGCACGGTGAAAAGCAGCACGCCTTCCGACATTGCCATTCTGATGAACTACGCCCAGAAAGTAATCGTAGTGCCGGGCTATGGGTTAGCGGTGGCGCAGGCGCAGCACGTAATACACGAACTGGAAGCCATTCTCGAAAAACGTGGCGTGGAGGTCAAATACGCCATTCACCCCGTAGCAGGACGGATGCCCGGCCACATGAACGTGCTCTTGGCGGAATCCAACGTAGCCTACGATAAGCTCGTGGAAATGGAAGAAATCAACGACCAATTTGCCACCACCGACGTGGTGTTTGTGGTAGGAGCCAACGACGTTGTCAACCCCGCCGCGCGCAGCAATCCCGCCAGCCCCATTTACGGAATGCCGATTTTGAACGCCGACAAAGCCCGCACGGTCATTGTAAGCAAGCGCTCCATGGCGGCTGGCTACGCGGGCATTGACAACGAACTCTTCTATTACCCCAACTGCCTCATGCTCTTCGGCGACGCCAAAGACTCGATTACGAAGGTTGTGGCGGAACTGAAGGGAATGGATTAGTGACTACCATTTGATAGTTATTTGGCAGCAGTTTTATCAGAAACTAGTGAGACACATTTTGGATTTTCACAAAACAGGCAGCTCATTTGGGCTGCCTGTTTTGTGAAAATAAATTATTCATTTCTTAAATTCCTAATGCCCCAATTTTAACGAAACCTGACGCACTCACTTCCCCGCCAAATGCTGATTCCGGTACTCAATGGGCGTACAGCCTTTGATTTGGCGGAATTGACGCGCAATGTTTTTGCTATCGGCCAGCCCCATGTCCAGTGCGATTTCAAAAACCGTCATGTCGGTTTCGATGAGTTTTTGGGTAAACTTTTCGATACGCAGATTAAAAATGTATTTGTAGATGGGATAGCCTGTAATGTCCTGAAAACGCTGTTCCAAGGCTCTTCTCGACAGTGGAACCTGCTTGACGATGTCTTCCACTTGCAGGTTTTTGTCGATATTTTGGTGAATAAACTTCAACGAAGAAGCAATGTAGCGGTCGTTGGTGGCGTAAATATCGGTCGACTGCCGCGTGATGATTTGCGTGGGCTTAACGATGATGTCGTAATAGTCGGCCGTGCCATGCTCAATCATGTGGTGTAACAACTTGGCCGCGTCGTAGCCGCCTTTTTCGGTATCTTGACCAATACTCGATAGCGGTGGGTCCGAAAATTCACAAATCATTTCGTCGTTGTCAACGCCCAGTACCGCTACGTGTTCGGGAATACGGATGTTGGACTGGCGACAAGCTTCGGTGATGTGTTGGCCCTGATTATCGTCGCAAGTCATAAGCGCAATGGGCTTGGGAAGCGATTTGAGCCACTGACTCAGCGGGCTGGGTTTGTAGTACCACAACTCACTCGACCGCGCCATAATGTGCTCAAAATAATGCACTTGATGTCCTGCTTTTTTGACCCGATCTTCGAAGCCATCGGCGCGCTCGCGCGACCAAACGATGTCTTTGAAACCGTAAAAAGCGAAGTTTTTGAATCCTTTTCGGAGAAAATACTCGGCCCCCATTTTACCCGCTTCGTAGTGGTCGCCAGTGATGTTGGGAATCTCTTTGAAGCGCTCTTTAAAATCTTGGGCAATGACGGGAATGCCCGCTTCCACGATTTTACTGATTTTTGGGTCGTTGTACAACTGCCCGATGATGCCGTCGGCTTCCCATTCGAGCGCCCACTCCAAAATCCCGTCAATTCCAATTGTTTCACGCTGAAACAACGGCATTCGACAGAAAATCCAGGGGCCGTGCTCTTTGGAATACTTAGAGATTCCTTTCAACAGTCCCTTGCTGTATTCTTCGGCAAAGTCGATGAGAAGAATGATTTTGTACATGTGTGACGGAGTAGGGTTAATTTTAGGTACACACCCATTTCTGGAAGGAGCATTTTATCATTTGTTAATCGTCGGTTTTGAGAAACCTCCTGCACAAACGCTCATAGCCTTACGAAAAAAGCTCTTTCCAACTTTTGACAGTGGCATTGGTCACGAGGGGTTTGGCCCAGAGACCGATGCTCAAAATGTACCCTAAGGTAATCATCAAAAACAACATTGCCAAGCGTAAACCGACCAATTCGGCCAATCCGCCGATAATGAGCGGCACCACCGCGCCACCCGCAATGCCTGAGCAAAGAATTCCCGAAAATGTACCGTGGTGATACGGCACGGAGTTGAGCGCCAACGACACAATGATGGACCACATGACCGATGCACAAAATCCACTTAGCGGAAACGCATACAACGCCGCTTGAACGGGCCCAAACAGACCCACCAACACCGAAACAATGGCGCCCACGGTGAATAAAATCAATACACGACGGCTATCGAAGATTTTGAGTAACACCAACCCTAAAATGCAACCAATGGTGAGTAATCCCCAAAAATAAGAAATGACCGACGCGCCTTCGGTAGCGGGGTCGATGTTGTGGTAGGTTTGGAGAAACTTGGAAGTCCAGTTGGCAATACCCTGCTCGGTGCCTACATAACAGAAAATACCGATAAAAAATAGGAATACATAACGGTTTTTGAGCAGGTCTTTGAAGGCATTTTCGGTATCAATTTTTTCATCTTCCTTAAGTTCCACTTCGGGGAATCTAACGAATCGAACCACGACCACCATCAGAAAAGCCACCACCGCAAACACCCAGTACAGCGATACCCATTTCAGGTCGATGGGCACAATTTGATTGAGCGTGTTGATGACAGCATTGGAGGTTGTACCAGCGTGTACGTTTAAGACCAAATAACTGTACAACATCGGACTCAAAAACGAAGCACCCCCGAAAAAAAGCTGCGCCATTACCGAATTAAAGGCAAAATTGGCCTCACCACCCGCCACCCGCAGCAAAGGATTAATCACCACTTGCAACATTGCCATGCCAATACCAATGATGAACAGTGAAACCAATGCCACCGTAAATGTAGGCATCAAGGCAAACAGTAATGCACCCCCAAACGCCATCATAAAAGCCCACAAGAGCACCTTTTTCTCCCGGTATTTTTCAACCAAAATCCCCGAAGGAATGGAAGCCACTCCGTACGCCACAAAAAAAGCAAATGGTAAAAAACCCGCAAGTCCAATACTCAGATCAAAACCAGAAACGATGTCGGGGATGATGGGCCCCAGAATGTTGCTAAGAAAGGAAATAACGAAGAATATCAGAAAAATCAGAATAACAATAAAGGTGTTGCTTTTCATGGAATTGGGTTTGCGAGCTTTAATTTTGCCACTAAGAACACAAAATAATAAAAGGAAATGTAGATTTCTTTGGGAAACTTTGTGTAGCTCTTCGGGTTTTTGGTGGTTAATGTGGATATATTAAACTTTCACCTTCAAATCTTGAGCAACCAACGCAGCGGCTCCCAACATTGAAATATCATCATCTTGAGATTGAAGCAATTTGAGGCGCTTGAGCGACTGCGGATAGGCAAAATCGTTGAGCGTTTCCAACATTCCCGCCTTAAATAAAGGATAGGCTTTGGAAATCGACCCACCCAATACAATGGCTTCGGGGTCAAATACATACATGGCGGCCTTGATGGCACACCCAATATGTACCCCAAATTCCGACCACATGTTGATGGCCTTTTTGTTACCATTAAGTGCCGCTTGGCTTGCTTCTAGGGCTGTAGTGCCGTGGATAGAATCGAAGAAATTGCTACAAGCGTAGTATTCAAGGTTATGGTCGCGATAAGGAAGCAGTCCTATTTCTCCCGCCCCGCAATTGTGCCCTACATATAGCTGATTATCAATAATTAACCCTGAACCCAACCCAGTGCCGATGGTCATTCCCACGACCGAACTATAATTTTTAGCAACTCCGAAACGGTGCTCTCCAAGGGTGAAACAATTGACGTCGTTGTTGACAAATACTGGCAGGTTGAACTCTTCTTCCAAAATATCCCGCAAGGCCACTTTTTCCCACGAGGGAATATTCGCAACGTTATACACGATGCCGCGTTCGACATCCACCACCGACGGCACCCCAATGCCAATGCTGGTGGCGGGATAGTCGGTCAGGGGTTTGATAAGATTAATTAATTGGGTTAAAGTAGCCGATAACGAGTCCTTTTGTTGAAGGAATATGGTGTTCTGCCGAATAATCGAACCGTTTGTTTCGACGCCCGCCTTTATTTTTGTTCCTCCTAAATCTACACCTATTTTCATGTTCACTCTTTTTTAATCGTTTTCTTTTTTTCATTCCTGCGGCAGGGTATATCCTACCGCTAGTTACCTATTTATTTACTGTATAGTTGTGGACTGTTGAAGCAATACCGACCCTCGGAATTTTGGACAGTAAATTCCGTTTACTGATGATTATTTCGTGTTTATTCACTTAATCAATTCACAATCACGGTCCGGCTTCCTTTGCCAGAGGCATCAAAACTTTTCAGCTTCAGGGTACCGCTTACTTTTATGGGACTTTTATATTCTGCTGATTTTTGGGTGGGCTCGCTGCCGTCGGTAGTGTACCGAATCGTTAATCCCGGAAAGGCTACGTTGGCCTTCAGGGTGCCGTTTTCAATGAAAGCTCCCGGTAACGGTACGCGGTAATTGTACCCGCCGTTGAGATAACTTAATCGCGGCAACTCTTTTTGGGCCAACGTATTTACAAACACATTCCAGCCCGTTTGAATGACTTTTTCACGCGTCGTTTTATCGGCGATATTCTCCCACGGGCGCTCGGCACTCCAGGCACTTTCGGCAAATCCCATCAGTTTGGGTAAGGTATAATACTCCATCATGTCGCGGCCTTTGACGGTTTCGCTCCAGAGCTGACATTCTACGCCAATGATGTTTTTGCGGGCTTCGGGTTTGAGGCGTTCCACTTTATCAAACACCATGGGTTTGCCCATGGCGGTGGTGTAGTTGGTTTTGAACATATCGTAGGGCGCAAAGGTGTAATTGTCGCGCGTGTCTACAAACCCCGCCCAATAGAGGCCCGGCTCTTTGGGGTCGTTGTTATAAGCCAAATCAAAATAGAAATTGGTCACGTTGCAGAGCACCACAGGGTAGCCCGCATTGGCAATTCTGTACCCCATGTCGGGGTCATACACGTTGTTCCAAACGTAAGGAATGACATTTTTACCCGCAAACTCAGGGTTGACTTTCAACCTACCTTCTTTGTCTTTAATCATCGAAACTTCCTCCCACCCGTGTATCTGAAGGTTACGTTTTTGGAGTCTTGGCAACAATCGACGAATGAAATACGGGTGTAGGTTGTATTCATTGCCAATACTTGGGTCTTTTTTGAGAAGTTCCTGTGCCAAAGGGGATTGGGTCCAAGCGCCTGCGGCAACTTCATCACCACCGATGTGAAAAAGGTCGAGCGTTAGCCCCGCTTCCTTGTACATTTTGATGATTTCATCGGTGACTTTTTCGTAAAAATGATACGTAGACTCCCGCGTTACATCCACCACGTTGTCTTTATAGCCCTGCGCCGACAGGTACACCGATTTATCATCGGGGTCAATGAGGCGATATTCGTTGGCTTCTTTTTCTTTGCCCTCCTTCATCAACCGCTCGTAGCGCGCCTCCATGGCTTTGATAGCGGCATGGGCGTGTCCGGGCAGATTTACTTCAGGGATAATTTTGATGTGCCGTGCAGCGGCGTATTTTAGGATTTCAATAAAATCTGCTTTGGTATAAAAACCGCTACCGTGTTTGCCTTTTTCGTATGCCACTGGCCCAGAACCATAGCCGGGGTGCAGGGCGGCATTTTTGTACGAAGAAATGTGTTGACGTTGCGCACCTACCTGTGTTAATTCTGGCAAACCTTCAATCTCCAATCGCCAGCCTTCATCTTCGGTAGTGTACAATAAAAAGTGGTTGAGTTTATAAAACGCCAGTACATCCAACAGTCGCAAAAGGGTTTCTTTGGTTTGGAAATTGCGGCTCACGTCGAGCTGCATACTGCGAAAATGAAAACGTGGAGCATCTTCGATTTGAACGTAATCCAAACCGATCGAAGTCGTTTTTTGAACAAACGCTTGGGTCGGAATCAGCGCCGCCAAACTCTGTGTACCATAAAAAACCCCCGCCGCGTCGTTGCCGACGATGGAAATACCTTTGTCGCTAATGTTTAATTGGTAGGCTTCTTTGCTGATGCTGTTGACAGCGATTTTGCCCGTTTGTAGTGAAATCGTGTTGGCAGCTGGGGCAGCATTTTTTATCGCAAAATCGCTACCAGTCAATTCTTTAAGACGTTGGGCGAGCAATTTGGCTTCGCTTTCCAGTCCGTTTTGGTAATGAATGGGCGTGGAGGCGGTCAAAGTAAAGGTTCCTTTGCCGGGCGTTACTTTCACGGGCGTAGGAATCACCTTCAACAATTGGTCGGCGCTTACTGGACTGACGCCCAAATTCTCTTTGTATTGCTGCTCATGGGTCAAAATCGGGTCTTCATCGTTGCTTCCGCGTAGCAATTGCTCTTGTTTGGTGAAGGGCACCACGGTGCAGGGGTCAAGTTGTACGATTTGTGTCTCTTTTCCTGCTTTATCATAGAATACAAAATACAAGCCCAAAGGCGCGTCGGTTTCTTTCACGATACCTTCCGTTCCACGATAGCTCACCGTCAGCGAGTCGCCGGGGGCTAGACGAAAGCCTTTGTTGGGCGTCATTTTGTACCAATCGCCGTTGATGTGTTCGAGGGTGGCGGGCTGGGGAGTCGGATGCCCCGTCAGCGGGCGCGGAGCCATGTTGAAAAATAAAGCCCAATCACGGTCATTTAACGTGAGCGTTCCGTTGTTTTTTAGGTAAAATTTGGCTTCAAAGGTGTCTTTCGGCCCCACAAAATTACTGACCAATTCCCACGAAATAGCCACCTTGCCAGCTTGGTCAAACTCACCGCTTTGGGTTGATTTACAGCTGATAATCGCAAGAATTGTTGTAAAGAGGAACGCACTATGTAAAATATTACGCATAATTTGCGGGGTTAAATAGCCCTAATAATACTGTGGCACGTATTAAAAATACCATTCAGGTTTGAAGTAATTTTTAACATTGACTTAATCCCTTCCTTTTGATGCTACCACAAACCAACCGACTCATTTCGCTAGACGCGCTGAGAGGGTTTACCATTGCGGCCATGCTTATGGTCAATTTTCCAGGCAGCGAGGAGCATGTCTTTTTTACCCTGCGTCATACCAAATGGAACGGCCTTTCTTTTACCGATTTGGTAGCGCCTTTTTTTCTCTTTGTGGTGGGGGTTTCGATTGTTTTTGCGTATTCCAAACGCAAGCAGGACGGCAGTCCGAAGGGAGAGCTTTACAAAAAAATCGTTATTCGCTCGCTGAAGATATTTGCGGTGGGAATGTTTTTGAATCTGATGCCCAACTTTGATTTCAGCGATATTCGTTGGACGGGTACGTTGCACCGCATTGCGTTCGTATTTTTGGGGTGCGCAGTTTTGTTTTTGAATACGAATTGGCAACAACAGGCCTGGATTGGGGGCCTCATACTGGTCGTCTATTGGCTGGCGTTGACGCTGATTCCTACGCCCAGCGTGGGGCAAGTGATGCTAGAACCCGGCATAAATCTGGTGGCGTGGTTTGATAGTAAATTTCTGCCTGGCAAAATGTGGCAGGGCACGTGGGACCCCGAAAGTATCCTGAGTACGTTTCCGTCTATCGTGTCGGGCATAACTGGAATGCTGGCGGGGCGGTTGTTGCAAAGCAATTTTACGCCCAACGAAAAAGTTAATTACCTCATGACGGCGGGCGTGTTTTCGGCGGCGTTGGGGTATTTTTTGGGCTTGGGTTTTCCAGTCAATGAAAACCTTTGGACGAGTTCGTTTGTCCTCGTGACGTCGGGTTTTGCGGCCTTGCTTCTGGGGGCTTTATATTTTATGGTCGATATTTTAGGAAAAACCAAAGGTACCCAACCCGGAATTATCTTTGGCGCAAACGCCATTGCGGTGTATGTATTGGGAGATGTGTTAGCACTCGTTTTTTACGGGGCAAAATTCGGCGAGCATTCGCTCAATGAACACGTAGTCAATGGTTTAATCAATACGGGCGTTGCGCCCAATTTGGCCAGTTTGTTGTACGCGCTGTTTTTTGTTTCGGTCAATTTTATCCCCGCGTATTTTCTTTATCGAAAAAAGATATTTATCAAATTGTAAAATGTTAAAATCCGCACAAATTCGCGTTGCCAGCATCGGCGTTATCCGCGTTCTGACTTTATAATGGAACACGGATGACGCGAATTTTCAAGCGCGAATTGACACGGATAAATTGTAAAATCATGAGAAAGCTTTCTACTGCCTGCTTCATTTTCAGCCTCTTGTTTTCCACCATTTCTTTGGCTCAAAAAATAAAAAAGGTAAAGTTTGGACTGTTTACGGACGTTCACGTACCGACCATGCACGATGCCAAAGAGCGCCTCACGGCTTTTATGGACAGCATGAAGACCGCCAAGCCCGATTTTATCATCGAACTCGGTGATTTCGGTACGCCCGCGCCCAAGTATGCCTACGGATTTGAAATTTGGAAGTCGTACGCTGGTCCAAAATATCAGGTCATCGGCAACCACGAAATGGACGGAGGGTTTTCTCTACCGCAGGCATTGGCCTACCGTGGTATGTCCTCTTCGTATTATTCATTCCAACAAAACGGTTTTAATTTTATCGTACTGGACGGAAACGACAAAAAAACGCCCGACGTAAAAGGCTATCAGCAATACATCGGAGAGAAGCAATTGGCGTGGTTGAAAGAAGAATTAGCGAAAGCCAAAACGCCCATCGTTATTTTCTCGCACCAAGGATTAGGAAAAGACGGTGTTGACAATTCGGCTGATATTCGGGCCATGCTAGAAGCGCACAATGCGAAGGCCAAAAAGAATAAAATTATTGCCAATTTCTACGGACACATTCACTACGACCGCGCCGACAATATCAATGGCATTTGGTATGTCTGTATCAATTCGATGTCGTACAAATGGCTGGGAGAAGAATATGGACACGTGCGGTACAGCGAGCAGATTGATAAAGATTTTAAATGGATAAAATACACTGCTCCTTACAAAGACCCGCTTTATACTGTGATTGAAATCTCTACAAAAGGAACAATTTCTATTGCTGGGAAAAAATCGGAATGGGTGGGCCCCGCTCCCGAAAAAGTGGGTTTCCCCGTGCAAAACAGCGAATATGAAGTACCCGAAATCAGGGCCCGAATGCTGAAATTTAAACCGTAGGGGTTGATTATTTATTTTTCTATCTATCTGATTATGAATAAAATACTATTTGCTTTTTTGTTATTGTTCGGAATTCCAGGTTTTGCCCAAACCATTGATATTTCTGAGGCACGAATCTATACTTCCATTTCTGATAAACAGGTGTTGCGGCGAAGTATTGAGATATTACAACAAGAAGTAAAAAAACGCAGCCGCTTGGATTGGCCCCTTTTGAATAAACTCCCGTCGGATGGGAAACCCTACGTGGGCATTGCGTTGGAAAGTGATTTGTCAGCGTTTCCGACCAAAGTACGTGACGAGATTCGCAAACTGCCCGCCATCGCCGCCGAAGGGTTTAAGTTGTTGGTGATGCCCGACACCAAAGCAATTTTTATTGTGGGCAAAGACGCCCGCGGAATTTTGTACGGCGTGGGCCGGCTCTTGCGGAAAATGGAAATGAGTCATACGTTGGTTACCGTTCCGACTACGCTGGCGTTGGCTACGAGTCCTAAGTACACCGTTCGCGGGCATCAGTTGGGCTACCGCCCCAAAACCAACGCTTACGATGCCTTTACGGTGGAGCAGTTTGACCAATACATTCGAGAATTAGCACTTTTTGGGGCCAACAGCATCGAAATTCTGCCACCCCGCACCGACGACGACGCAACGAGTCGGCACATGAAACTGCCCGCCATCAAGATGATTGCGGAGCAAGCCCGGATTTGTAAAGAATACGGCTTGGACGTCTGGATGTGGTATCCCAACATGGGCTCCAACTACACGCACCCCGATTCTATCCAAAAAGAATTGAAAGAGCGGCACGAGATTTTTTCTACGGTTTCTCAACTCGACAATGTGTTTGTGCCAGGCGGTGACCCCGGCGACTTAGAGCCCGACGTGATGTTTGCCTGGCTGGGTAAAATGGCCGTTGTGTTGAAAAAATATCACCCTAAAGCCAAAATATGGGTATCGCCGCAGGTATTTCGACCCACCAAAAAATGGTTTGATGCGTTTTATTCGCACGTCAATCGTAACTATCCGTGGTTTGGGGGCGTGGTGTTTGGCCCTTGGGTTAAAATGCCCGTGGCCGAGATTCGTAAAGTGATAAATCCTGCGATTCCGATTCGTCATTATCCCGATATTACCCATAATTACAGCGCGCAATACCCCGTTCCGCACTGGGATTTGGCCTACGCCATGACGCTCGGGCGGGAGAGCATCAATCCGCGTCCGCACGATGAAAAAATGATTCATAATGCCTTGGATGAATATGGCGTGGGGAGCATTAGCTACTCAGAAGGCACCAACGACGACGTCAACAAATTTGTGTGGAGCGATCAGGACTGGAATCCAGACATGCCCGTCATTGAAACACTGCGTGACTACGCCCGCCTGTTTTTTGGGCCTGAATATCAAGAACCTATTGCACAGGGGTTGGTGGCGTTGGAAAACAATTTAAAAGGATCCCTGATGACCAACGAGTCGGTGTCTCGAACGTTGATGCAATGGCAGACGATGGAAAACAACGCCTCACCCGAACTGTTGCAAAATCCTCGCTTCCAGATGGGGCTGATTCGGGCGTATTACGATGCCTACACGCGCCGCCGCTTGATGTACGAGACCGAAGTGGAGCAGGAAGCCAAAGATATTTTGGGACGAGTGCGATCTGGCAGTTCATTGGCCACGATTCAGCGGGCAAAAACGGCGTTGGAAAAAGCTTGGCAATGGCCTATCCTGCCCGATTACCGCCGCAAGTGCTTTGCATTGGCGGATTCGTTGTATAGAAGTATCGGGGCACAGTTGACGATTTCCAAGCACGGGGCTATGTCGGGGCGCGGCAATTTTGTGGATAATATCGACATCCCGCTCAATGATGCACCCTACCTTTTAGACCAATTATCAAAGATTGAAAAGTTGGGTAATGAGACCGAACGATTGCAGAAAATTGACCAGTTGCTTCGCCGTACTGATCCTGGACTCGGTGGTTTTTACGATCATTTTGGTTCTCCCGAAAGCTGGCACCGCGTGGTGTCGGAGGTGTCTTGGGAAAAAGACCCCGGCAGTTTGAAATCTCCCCGCATTGGATTTGGGGTAGGTTTGGTGGGTGAAGAATGGGTGGACGAAATCAAAGCCACGGGTTTTAAAGGACAGGTCACGCCGCGTGTTTGGATGAAGCAAGCCAAAACGCTTTATGACCAACCGCTAAAAATCGCTTATGATGAATTAGACCCGCAGTCGTCGTACCGAATGAAGATTTCGTACACGGGGCGTTTTCGCTCACGCATGAAACTCACCACCGACGACGGTTCCGTTATCCACGATTTTCTTCAAACGGGCGAGCAGCCGATTTTTGAATTTGACGTTCCCCAAAAAGCCACCGCCGACGGCAAAGTAACGTTTATTTGGAATTGCGGCGAAGGAGAACGGGGTTCGCAAGTGACAGAGATTTGGTTGATGAAGAAATAACGTACAAGCTTTGTCATCTTGGCAGTTCGCCAGCAAAAGAACCTATGGTGCGCAGAGAATAGGTTGTTGTTAGCGTTCAGTTTGTTTTTATACAGGAAATAATAAAGAACCACTAAAAGCAGAAAGTTAGATTTTTACAAAATGACAAATATGCTTTTAAACCCATTTTAAATTAGTATGAAGCAGGTAGTGTGCAGCATTTTTCTACTCGTAGGTTGGCAATCCTTCGCCCAAACCACCGCCAATGGCACGGTCTACCACGACCTCAACAAAAACAGTCGAAAAGATAGGGGCGAGCCGGGCATTGCCAACGTGTGCGTTTCCAACGGGAAGGAAGTGGTAAAGACCGATAAAAACGGTAAATGGACACTGCCTTTGGGCGATGATACGGGCTTTTTTGTGGTTAAACCCGCCGAGTATGCCGTTCCACTGACGAGCGACAACTTGCCGAAACATTATTATTTGCATAAACCCAACGGCTCGCCCTCTACCAAGTCGGAGGGAGTAGCGTCGACGGGAGCGCTGCCTGTTTCCATTGATTTTCCATTGTGGAAGCAGAAGTCAGAAACGCAATTTTCGGTGCTGTTGTACAGCGACACGCAAACGAGGGGCGTGACGGAGGTCAATTACGTAACGCGCGACGTGGTCGAAGAATGCATCGGAACAAAGGCGCGCTTTGGCATTTCATTGGGCGATATTGTGGCCGATGACCCTAACCTTTTTGCGGAAATCAACGGCAGCATCGGGCAAATCGGTGTGCCTTGGTACAACATTTTCGGGAATCATGATTTTAACCGTGGAGCTTCCAATGACCAGTTCAGTGATGAAACGTTCGAGCGTTTTTATGGCCCAAGTACCTACGCTTTTGAAGAAGGCCAAGTGGCATTTATCGGTCTCAAAAACGTGCATTTCGGCCCCGACGGGAAGTACAAAGGCCATTTTACGGAAGCGCAGATTACGTTTGTTAAAAATTACCTTGCCCACGTTCCCAACGACAAATTGGTCGTTTTGCTGATGCACATTCCGATTGTGATTTGCGATAACCGAAAGGAAATCTTCCAGCTCATCGAAAAACGCCCGCACACGTTTTCGACGTCGGGGCATACGCACACCATGATTAATTTTTGGGTAGATGAAAAATACGGCTGGACCAACGCGACCCCGCATCATCATTTTGTCAATGCCACGATTTCGGGAAGTTGGTGGTGCGGCCTGAAAGATGAAACGGGTATTCCGCACGCAACAATGAACGACGGGACGCCCAACGGCTATTCTATTTTGACGTTTGACGGCAATAAATATTCCATTCGCTTCAAAGCGGCTCGTCGGCCAGACAACTATCAAATGAATATTTATTGGCCCGATGAACTTACCAAGGCAGAACTAGACACCACGCAGTTGCGGGTCAATGTTTTTGCCGGCTCAGCTCGCTCCAAGGTAGAATTTCAATTGGCGGATCAAACGAATTGGACTCCTTTGGCGCTCACTCCTCAGCGCGACCCCGGAAATATGCTTATGTTTCAACAAAGTGC
Organism: Runella aurantiaca; assembly: GCF_003339505.1. Lineage (GTDB taxonomy): Bacteria > Bacteroidota > Bacteroidia > Cytophagales > Spirosomataceae > Runella > Runella aurantiaca. The sequence goes on along the minus strand of NZ_QPIW01000024.1, from coordinate 2,087 downwards.
CTATTTGGAAGCAACCGTCAACGACACCAAATTGGATAAAATCTTTGGCTGGAGCATGGATAAGCCCAGTGTGTCTACGCATATTTGGCAGGGAAAATTACCGACAGATTTACCGCCCGGTACGCACCGACTGACTGTTCGCACGACTGATGCCTTCGGCAAAACCTATGCTTCGCATCGGATTTTTAGGGTACGATAAAAATAGAAAAGGGGGAAATTCCGTAGAATCTCCCCCTTTTCTATGAACCATCATTAGCGACTTGGGCTATCATTAGGTCGTTTTTGCTCCTCACGGAGCTCACGATCAGCATCGCTTTCTCCGCTGCGTTGCTGGTGGTGTTGACTTTGGTCGCGCTGTTGCGTCTGCCCACCTTGTTGTCTTTGTTCCTGCTGTTTAGTGCCGGAGTCCTGACGTTGGGTTTGGCCTTGTCCCTGTTGCGACTTGTCACCTTGTTGTTGAGGGTTGTTGCGTTGCTCAGAATCTCGGTTCTGATTTCCGCTTTTTTGGTTGTTTTCCATTTTAACGAAAAGATGGTTTGTTAAAAAAATGGTTTTTGATTTTAACAAAGAGAAAGATTCTTTTCCATGTGTAAGACATTCCGCTCTTCCATTTCGCCGCTCTTTCTCTTTGTTCATTTTCAGAGATTGTCTCTCTGGCTCTATTTATCAAAATAACCATACCATGCCCTTTGGGAGGGTTTTAGGCTTCTTTTCGAGGTGAAAGTTTCACAGTGTGGGGCTATTATTGGCCAATGATGGGGCAACAATTGTGTTTAAGAGATTATTTATTATATTTTTTCAATAATCAAGACAATATTCGGGTAACTGGCATCTGTTCCTAGCATGGGCAGCCCACCGTTTTTCATAGATGGGTTATCTCGATAGCCTGGGCAAGATTCCCCTATTGGTATTTTGGAAATGTAATTATACCAATTCAATTGTGTTGACCGCTAAATACCCTTCCCTTATTTTAAGGAATAAGAATCTTGTCAACCCATTAAAAAACTGGGCACTGGTTAAGGGGAAAAACCAACGAATGAAATAATTATGATTTTTTTGAAAAAAGCCACAACAGGTGATGCTCATATTTTAAAGTATACTGAAGAAAAAATGATGGAAGTAGCTCATTTATTGACAATTTTAAAACCAATAAATGAGTTACTTCCTTTCTCTCTGCCTTGTTATTGATCTTATAAAGCCTGGGACGCAGAATCCAATAGCCAGTCCTTCTCCCCTAACCCCATGCTTTAGCGTGGGGAGTAAATAAGCGCCCAAAACACCTTCTTAACCAAGAAAAAGACTCCAATCCACGGGTGGAAGGTTATGACGATACTGTTACGAAATTTGGCTTCTTGCCGAGGGTGGTGAAAACACCACCCTCTTTTAAAGTCGTTGTTGCTGTTATCACCGCACGGGCGGCTCCGCAACAACCCTCTCTCAACCATCTTCCAATTTGTCAGAAAATCAAAATCTTTCCGTGGCATTGATGACAGTTTCTGGTGATAATATAAATTGAAAATCAGGTTGTCGGTGATAACAAACGGCGTAAAATTGAAAAAAATGGAAATCTATCAAGTAAAAACAAATTTAGATTATCAATGGGTATTGCCCCAAATTGAGGAAAGTAAATTATTAAATCTAATAACTTTTGACTGCTACCCAAAAGTAGAATCTTGGCCTAATATTGATTGGTATATTTATAATCCAAAAAGAAAAAAAGGTAACTTTTTCGAGATAGGTCATAGCGGTGCTTTAGTATTTGATGAGACCGTTTTCAACAGTGACTTATATTCATTGATTGAAATGGCAGGAGAAGTATTGACGATAAAGCTGGAGGATAATACTAATTTGTATGTTTTAAATGTGTTAAAATGCATTAATTCTCTTAATCAAAAAAAACAAAATGGCAGTTGTATGAAGATGGCTCGAAAGCAAGAATATTAGATTATAGTTTTCATACTACTGTACCCGAAGATAATTGCTATGTAAAACAAAAAGGCTGAATTTTGAAGCGACCAAGCATCAAACCAGCCTTTAAGAATGAAAAAAATCATTAGGGACGAAGTTATTAAATTGCTTCAAAAAAT
>NZ_QPIW01000023.1 GCF_003339505.1 Runella aurantiaca | reverse complement strand
ATTGGATAAACACTCAAAAAATAGTGTAACTTTGGATGGGCAAGTCGCAGTAACCATAGTTTTGTAGTTTAGTCACCACAAAAATACGGCAATCTTCTACTTGCCTTTTTTTATGAGAAAGCCCTGCAGGCTTATGAGCATGAGAATTTTCTTCATGATAGTATTTTTTATTTAACAGAATATGGATTGTTGATAATTATTCGCCCGAAAGTGTATGGCTACTATCATACACTTTTTATACCCTATATAGGGCATTTTATGGCAGTTGGAGAAGCAGAAAACACTGGTTTTATGCTTAATTATTCATATCAAATCTGCATTACCTCAAATATAAGGTATAGCGATTTGCACGATGGATAATAAGAAAATTGCTTAATGAAGAATAAATATATTGGGGTATATTGAAAGAAGTGTTCAGGTATTTGATTGTAAAAAGGAGTATGTATATTATTACTGGACGCAGAATACTTTTTGAAAGAAATTATTTCATTTTCCTTTTCTTCAATATCAGTTATACGATTCTGTTTATTAAATAAGACAGGTTTACTAACTAAATATTGTTTATTTTTTACAGCAGAAGGACTAATAAGTTCATAAAATGCACCTCCATGATGTTGAACGTATCCACTCAAAAGTAGAATACACAACGGCAATAAAGATTTAAATAATTTTATCATGGTGTAAATAATTTTAGAAACAGGTGTGTAAAATTATTTGGCATTAATTTTTTATAACACACTCTTTATTAATAACTTATGCTATATCATTATAATCTAATTTACCCAAAACCTGCATAATCAATTAGGAGTTAACATTATTTTTGGGGCAAGTACTTATATCTATTAAGCAAGGGATTGTTGGTTATCATTATAACTCTCTTTGCAAATAGCACTACTAACGGTTAGAATTTGATTAAAGCAAAATTAAAATAGAATTAAAATGTCAACATAAATACTCAGTCATAGAAATCAAGTAAGATAAATTATAAAAATTTATCTTACTTGATGTTTTTCTGAGGAAATTTTCAAAAACTGAGCGCTTAAAAAGTAGAGAAAATAACAATATTTAACCGTTTAATGGTCAAGAAACTAACCTTAAACTGAAGAATAAAACTTCTTATATTATGCCAAATAGCGCGAGTACTTTTGCCTTTGAAGTAGGGCAAAAAAGAAGAGGAGAGGTTACTTTTTCAATTGGGATTAGCTTCCCTGAGCTATTTAATAATCGAAGTTTTGAAAAGTATATAATAGCTCAATTCTTGTCAAAACAGAAAATCAAACCCATCAATATCATTGTGTTTTGGGATTTTGAAAACTTTGAGAAAAGCCCGCACAACCTCATCACTTTGAAAATCGTTTATATCTTTTTTGATGCTTTTAATTACTTTTTTGAATTCTTTTATTTGTCGGTCAAAACCAAACTCTAACCCAAATGGGGTTGAAATCATGTAGGCTGGCTGTCCGCTTATCATTTGGGCCTGTCCCATCAAATTATCGTATTCTTCCTCCAACTCTTTGGTTTGCTCACGCAGTATTTTGTTGTAATATTTGAGGTGCTCTTCGGCCAATGATTCTATATGCGACTGATCTATACGCTCAAACTCCAATTGCAAACGCAGCAATGACAATACATCATTTTTTTCGTAGGCTTCTGTCACCCGTTGCATGATTTCTGTTTTGCGGTCCTTTTCCGCTTCGTCTGTTACACGGTCAGGATGGAATGCTTTGACCAAATCCATGTAAATGGTTCGTACTGCCTTGGTGATATTTCGGGCTTCGAGCTCCTTTTTTTGTTCTCTTTCAATCTGTTTTTGGGTTTTAGGGCGTTTGGCCCTCCGCTCTTCCTGTTGGCGTTTGTGTTCTTCAAAAGCACCTTGCTGCTCGGCCATTTTTTCGTGCAATTTTTCCTGCATCTTTTCAGGGTCCTTCAAATCGACATCATCTCCCAAATCTATTCCAAACACCGAAAACAGGTCTTTCATTCGCTCAGCTACTTCTTGGTTAGCTTCTTCGTTGATGGAATCAAAGCTGCCCTCATTGCTGTATTTATCATAAATCGGCTTAAATTCCTCCATTCCAGCCGCATCAATCAATTCAAACGCAATGTCCTGAATGAGATAGGCTAACTTTTTCTTTTCATTCTTTTTGAAAAACGACGAGTCATGAGCGCGGTCAAAACGGTACACAAGTTGGGCACGTTGCTCAAAATATTGTTTACGTAAAGGTTCCAACTCGGTCAGGGCACGTTGTTGGATTTTGACCATGATTTCCCGGTACTCAACAATACTTTTTTCGAGCGTCTCAATTTTTTGTACCAAGCGATTAAACTCTTTCTGCGACTTCGTCTGTTCGGCTTTGGCCTTCGTTATTTGGATAATTTTAGCAGGCATTATCTTGTTTCTTCTGGGTTCTTTTTACGAAAAATCAATGCAATGAGTAAGATGGCAATGATAACCAACAACAGCGTAAACCGAAATTCATCAAAAATGAAACTTGAAGGTGTAAGTTGTGAAATATCCGCCAGTTTTTGTTGATAAATCTCTTTTCCCCACACTTTCATGGCCTCAGCCTGATTGGTGACCAACGAAGTGCGTAGCGTTTGTTTGTATTTATCAAGCGCACTGGGTGAGAAGTAAAAAAACATAGAAGTTAGATACCCGCAGAGTAATGCACCCGTCAGCCAAACGACGTATCCGATTGAAATTCCTTCCCACGCGTGCATGTATCCTTTTCCGATATTTTTACGGTAATACCAACAGGCCGCTGCAATAATAATGGCGAAAAAACCCACATCCAACGCCCGGCCTGTTCCCGAGAATTTCTCTAGGTTTTGGACCACCAAAAAGAATAAAAAACACACAAATCCCGCCAATACGCCAAAAGCAAGCGGGATTTTTAAAATAGGCTTATTAAAAAAGTTAATCACATTTCCCATGACTTATCCACAGAGTTATCCACATTTCTCCACTTTATTTCGATTTATTACGTATAAAGCCCTCCCTTTCAGGGTTTGTCCAAAAAAAGGAGAGTTTTTTGACTTAGAACGAGTGTTGGAGAATACCCATTCTAAGTCAGGATTAAAGAGCGTTAAGTTGGCCAAACTGCCCTCCGAAATTGTATGCGCTGGCAGCCGTAAAATAGTGCGCGGATAGTGCGTAAACTTATCTACAATTTGCTCAACACTTAGCGTTTTGTTGTACGTATTCAGCACTCCAAAAGCTGTTTCTAGCCCAATAATTCCAAATTCAGCCAAGTCAAATTCTAGGTTCTTCGCTTCTTCGTCCTGAGGATTATGGTCAGAGACCACGGCATCAATGGTGCCATCGGCCAGACCTTCCCACAGGGCATCAATGTCTTTTTGCTGCCTAAACGGCGGGTTGACTTTATAATGGGTGTCAAAATCTGTCAAAAGCGAATCTTCAAACGCAATTTGGTGCGCCGCAATATCGCAAGAAACGGGCAACCCCTGCGCTTTGGCCTGACGAATCAACGCCACGGCATTGGCGGTAGAGATGGTCGAGAAATGGAGTAGGGGAGTTTGGCTTTTGATGCCCACATATTCCAACAATTTCAAATCTCGCATAATCATCAATTCTTCGGCAATCGACGGGATACCGCGCATTCCCAGCAACGTACTGACTTCCCCTTCGTGCATTTGTCCAAACACCGTCAGGTCAAAATCTTCGGGGCGATTCATCAACACCCGGTTGACTTGCTGCAAATATTGAAGCGATTTGAGGAAAATGTGGGTATTTTGAATGGCATGAACACCGTCCGAAAAGGCCACAGCACCAGCCTGCGTTAAGTCAATCATTTCCGTAAAATCCTTGCCTTCGCATCCTTTGGTCACCGCACCAATCGGGTGTACCGCCACGAGTTGGTCGGCGGCTTTTTGCTTTACATAAACCAGCGTATTTTTTGAATCCAACGCTGGTTGGCTGTTGGGCAACACGGCAATTTCGGTAAAACCGCCCGCGGCGGCCGCTTCACAGGCAGTGGTCAAATCCTCTTTGTGCTCATGGCCTGGGTCGTGAGAAGATACCCGCATATCTACCCAACCAGAAGAAATATGCCAATTGTCGCCCGTCAGAATTTCAGCATTTGGGGCGTCAAGTTGGTCGCCAATTTGGGCAATTTTTCCATTTTCGACCAAAATATCTTTCGTTTGCCCGTTGTAAGGCGAGCGACTATCAATAATCTTAACAGAACGAATCAGTAGCATATATTTAAAAACTTTCTCTTATTCACATTACGGGTGAATGGCTAAAAAAAAAGCCCCTTTCGGAGCTTCTATTTATTCGCCAATCAATTCTTTGTATTCCTCTACCGAAAGTAAACTATCTGTTGAACCCGTAATTTTGATACGAACCATCCAACCTTTGCCATAAGGGTCTTCGTTGACCAACTCGGGCGCGGCTTCCAATTCATCATTAAATTCAAGGACTTCAGCTGATACGGGGATAAAAAGGTCAGAAACGGTTTTAACCGCTTCTACGCTGCCAAAAATCTCACCTTCTTCAACGGTTTGGCCCACCGTAGTGATGTCTACATAAACAATGTCACCCAGTTCTTGTTGGGCAAAATCTGTCACTCCAACTACTGCGGTATCATCGTCTTCAAAACGAATCCATTCGTGATCTTTGGTGTATTTAAGCTCTTCGGGGAAAGTCATGGTTTGTTGAGGCTTTTGTTTGGGCGTGCAAGATAATACGAAAACATAAATTATGCGAAACCCTTGGGTCACTTTACGTGTTTTTCTCCCCATCGTCCTTCTAAATCAATCTCTATTTAGCTTATCAAAGGAGAATAGCCTTCAACACAACTTTGATAGTATGAGTAAATAAAACCACTATGAAACTCCTGCGTATTCTGCTTGTTCTTCACTTTCCTGTTTTACTTTTTGCCCAAACACCTTTGCGGCGTTCCGAAAGTTTTTTTGGGCTGCATTTTGATTTTCATGCGGTGTTGGAAGATACACTTATCGGTAAAACCCTTACCGACAGGATGGTAGATTCGCTCTTGCAAAAGGTAAAACCTGATTTTATTCAGGTAGATTGTAAAGGACATTCGGGCGTAACGAGTTATCCTACAAAAGTGGGCCATACGCCCAAGCGCTTCGAAAAAGACATCCTTCGCCTATTTAGAGACGTGACAAAACGCCACGGCGTCGCGCTTTATTTGCATTATTCGGGCGTGTGGGACAATGAAGCCGTGAAGCATCACCCCCATTGGTCAAGAATCAATGCCGAAGGCAAACGCGACGACAAAAAAACATCGCTTTGGAGCGCGTATTCTGACAGCCTGCTCATTCCACAACTAAAAGAAATGAGCGACTACGGCATAGATGGCGTTTGGATAGATGGCGATTGCTGGGCCACCGAGCCTGATTATTGCGCAGCCGCAGTAGAGGAGTTTCGGAAGAGCACAGGAATTCAGGAGATTCCTAAAAAGAAAACAGATCCCAATTATTCTCAATGGCTAGAATTTCACCGAACGGCCTTTCGTCGATACGTGCGCAAATACACGGATGCCTTGCATCAATACAACCCTCGTTTTCAGGTAGCCAGCAATTGGTCGTTTTCGGCCATGATGCCTGAACCCGTGGATATCAACGTCGATTTCCTTTCGGGCGACACCGAGCCGCTTAACGGAGCCAATCAGTCGGCGTTTCAGGCACGGTGTTTAGCACCGCAGGGAAAACCTTGGGATTTGATGTCGTGGAGTTTTGGGTACGGTTGGGACGACCAAGTTTTCTCGGCCAAAAGTGCCACTCAACTTTCTCAAGAAGCGGCACAGGTGATTTCGATGGGCGGTGGTTATCAAGCCTATTGGACCCAACACCGAGACGGAAGCCTTAAAACCTACGCCTACGGAACAATGGCCGATTTGGCTAAATTTTGCCGCGAGCGTCAGCCTTTTTGCCAAAATACCAAACCCGTTCCTCAGGTAGGGCTGCTGTATTCAAATACGGGGTATAAAAGCGAAATCACAACCGTTTACAATACAGGGGATGGCAAGCAAAACCCCATGATTGGCACGCTCAATGCTTTATTATACAGCCAATTACCAACAGAAATACTACAAGAACACCATCTTCTAGGACATACGAAGGAATATCCCGTCATTGTCGTTCCAGAATGGAAAAAAATAAACGAACAGCTACGAAATGAACTGGTAGAATACGCCCGACAAGGCGGAAATTTAGTTGTAGTCGGTAGCGAAACCGTTAAAATTTTTGAAAAAGAATTGGGCGTTACATTAAGTCCAACTACCCACACTATTCCTTTTTGGGGCTTTGATAACCTAATCACTGGCACCAAAGCAACCTATCGACCGTTTCAATTATTGCCTAATACACAGCCATTTGGCCAATGGTACAGTCAAGAAGACACTCGTTTTGCCCAAGGGCCGGTGGCTACCGTTGCTTCGCTAGGAAAAGGGAGAATTGCGGGCGTTTATTTCAATTTTGGCGAACAGCATTACAAGCGGGAAACCTACGTAGGCCGAGATTTTTTGGGAACCTTGGTAAAAAAACTTTTTCAACCCAACGTGGAGGTCAAAGGCTCAAAGCTGGTAAACGTGGCTTTGAATCAAAAAAATGGCACAACTTACGTAAACCTTATCAACATGGCGGGTAACCACGCCAACAAATCCATCCACGCAAACGACGAAATTCCGCCGCTTTATAACCTTCAAGTGTCGATTAAAACACCGCGACGCCCTCAGCAGGTGATGTTACAACCCGAAAATAAACCTCTGCCATTTGCGTATAAAAATGGTAGAGCAGTCTTTATAATAAGCAAATTAGCTATTCATTCGATTGCTGAAATCAAACTATGATTCTGTTACAAGCCTCTGATTGGGCCGCATTTATTGGTCGTTTTCACCCTGTATTGGTTCACTTACCCATCGGTTTTTTGATTTTGGCGGGGTTGCTCGAAATCGGCCGATTGACCAACAAAATTGAAGTCAAAGAATCAACCATCACCTTTGTACTTTTTTGGTCAGCCATTGGCGCTACGGTTTCCTGCGTAGCTGGATATCTGTTGTCATTGGGCGGGGGCTATGAAGTCGAATTGTTGGATGAACACAAATGGCAAGGAATATGGGTGGCAGTAGCCGCTTGGGTAGCTTGGATGGCAAAATCGGAGTTATTTGTCAATAAAATTCCTTTCAGCAGCTTATTTTATTTACCAGCGTTGGCCGTTGGGGCCATATTGACCATGGTTGCGGGGCATCATGGCGGCTCTTTGACCCACGGAGAAGGATATTTGACCCAAGAAACACCAGAACCTTTTCGCGGCTGGCTGGGCATGGAGCCCAAAGCCGAAAAAGGCTCGGATGAAATCAAACCCATCGCTGACGTCAACAATGCAATGGTTTTCCAGGAAGTCGTAAATCCTATCCTGAAAGCCCGTTGTGTTCAATGCCACAATGCCAATAAATCAAAAGGAGATTTGCGCATGGACCAGATTGAATTGCTGAAAAAAGGCGGCGAAAACGGCCCGATTTTCGTTGCGGGTCAAGGCAGTGAAAGCGAATTAATCAAGCGTTGTCTGTTGCCCCTTGAAGATGAAAACCATATGCCTCCAAAAGGCAAAACGCAACTTTCGGACAATCAGGTTGCGATACTTTCCTGGTGGATTGACCAAGGTGCGCCTTTTGATAAAAAAGTGGCTGACCTTAAAGCTACCGATGCCATCAAGCCCGCATTGGCCGCGCTGAGCGGTTCGTCGTTGTCTGCTGGAAGTTCTCAGTTGACCACAACGTCCAAAGAATCTCCCGTGTTAAGCTTAAAAGTGCCCACCCCTGATACGAAAGCCGTAGAAGCACTGAAAAAGGCCGGTCTCTTGGTAATGCCGATTGCTAATGAAAGCAACTTGTTAGAAATAAATGCGGTAAATATCAGCGCTTTAACGGATAGTCAGGTGGCACTTCTGGAGCCCCTCAAAGAACAAATCATTTGGTTAAAATTGGGGGATACAAAAATTTCTGACCAAGCTGCAACCACAATTGCTAAGTTAAAAAACCTTCAAAAATTACACTTGGAAAATACGGCGGTTACGGATGCTACCATTCGCCAAATCAAAGCTTTACCGTATTTGGAATACCTCAATTTGGTCAATACTCAGGTAACCGATGCAGGTATAAAAGAGCTTTCTTCCTCAAAAAGCTTGATGAGCCTTCACGTTTGGCAATCAAAAGTAACAGAGGGCGGTGTTGCCGCATTGAAGCAAGCAAAACCTAATTTGGAAGTGACGATTGGCATCACCGAACAACAAATCGCGGAGTTTATTAAAGCGGGCGAAACAGCCCCCAAGGCAGAAGAAGGAAAGAAAAAATAATCTACATTTTAAAATAACGGCCACCCTAACTAGGTATCCGAGGCCTGTTGCTTATGCGTAGCGCTTGGTTAGGCATAGACAAACGAATGAGGCTATTAACCCCCAATGGGGTGTTTGTTACGATATTTACCTTTTAAGTATATTTTAGTATATTATTTATTCATCCAAGAATAAAATTATCCCTCTTCATTTTATCATCGAAAAGCATTTTTTTATTTATAAAATACTTTAGAAATGCCTTATTACGAGCTTGTAGAAAGTTAATTACAAGTACATTATGCGACATAATTTTGCCCATTTAAGGATTTTTGCCATTTTCTCACCCTTGCTATTTCTTCCAAAAAAGCCTTAATTTGGCTTAAAGTTTCGTTTTCTTTCTTTACTCTATTATTTATTGATGATTTCCCGAAATACCTTTAAAACCGTTGTTCTAGGCGGAGGTGAAAGTGGTGTAGGCGCAGCATTGCTCGCCCAAGCCAAAGGATTTGATGTTTTTCTATCAGATAAAGGGACTTTATCTGAAGAATATCGTAATATCCTCAATGTCCATGACATTGATTTTGAAGAAGGGAAACATACAGAGGAACGAATCTTGGCTGCTGATGAGGTCATTAAAAGCCCGGGAATTCCCGATACGACTCCGTTGGTCAAAAAGTTATATGCTCAGGGAACACCCGTTATTTCAGAAATAGAATTTGCCGCGCGGTATACAAAAGCAAAAAAAATCGCGATTACGGGTAGTAATGGAAAAACCACCACCACCTTACTCACGTATCATTTATTGAAGTCGGCGGGCTTTAATGTGGGCCTCGCGGGCAATATCGGCGAAAGTTTTGCTAAGCAGGTAATCGAAGATAAATTTGATTGGTTTGTGCTAGAATTAAGCAGCTTTCAATTGGACAACATGTACCAATTCAAAGCAGATATTGGTATATTGTTAAACATTACCCCTGACCACCTAGATCGCTACGAGTATACTTTTCAGAAATATGTCGATTCAAAGTTTCGGATACTTCAAAATATGCAACCGAGCGACGATTTTATCTATTTTGTAGATAATGAAGCCATCGCTTCTGAATTAGCCAAGAAACCGTTCATGGTGAATCACTTACCCATTTCTTTCGTAAAAAAGGATAGCAATGGCGGTTTTTATCATGAAGGAATATTGCATCTGACGCGCCATCCACGTACTTTTGAGATAAGCGCGAATGAATTACCGATTAAGGGTCCTCATAATGCCATCAATGCCATGGCGGCAACGTTGGCAGCTATGGCGGCGGGAGTAAGTGATGAACAAATTCGTCAGGGTTTGTTGACATTTCAAAACGCGGCTCATCGGCTTGAGCCCGTTACAGAAATCAACGGCATCAAGTTCATCAATGATTCAAAAGCCACCAATGTAGACTCGGTTTATTACGCACTTAACAGTTTTGATACCCCAATTATTTGGATTGCTGGCGGAGTGGATAAAGGCAACGATTATACCCAAATCGAAGACTTGGTTCGTCAGAAAGTAAAAGCCCTTATCTGTCTGGGCAAAGACAATAGCAAACTTCTCTCGTTTTTTACCCCTATCGTTCCTGTAATCATTGAGACACAGGACGTAAGTAAAGCTGTAGCTCACGCTGTTTCGTTAGGTCATCCTGACGACGTGGCGTTGTTATCGCCCGCTTGCGCCAGTTTCGATTTGTTCAAAAATTATGAAGACCGCGGCGATTTATTCAAAGCGGCCGTTCTGGATTTTGCACCTAATTCCCCAAAAAACGATGAATAACGAGATGAATACGCCCCAACCCCAGTCCACCTCTCCATTTGATCGCTGGCAAAGCGCCAAAGAATGGCTTCGTCAAAACCTGAAAGGCGATATTGTCATTTGGATTATTGTAGCTCTTCTGTCTCTTACAAGTATGCTTATTGTGTACAGCGCAACGGGAACGCTGGCCTATCAGCGGGGGGGAGGCTACCCAGAATCTTTTCTGTTTAAACACGCCTTTTTTACGGGAATCGGCTTACTGGTCATGTGGGCCGTTCATCGTATCAATTACACCTATTTTTCGCGATTATCGCGGGCTGCACTCCTGATTTCTATTCCTTTATTGATTCTGGTAAAAGTAGCAGGGGTTACCATCAACGGTGCGACTCGTTGGCTGGCGATTCCAGGCACTGGCTTAACCTTTCAGCCCGCCGACTTTGCTCGTTTGGCGCTGATTGCCAATCTGGCAGCAATGCTTGCCAAACGTCAGCGCGTGCAGTATGACTGGCAGATTTTCGGAAAAATGATTTTGTGGGTTGGAATTATCTGTTTTTTTATTGCACTTACCAGTACCTCTACGGCCGTTTTGTTGGGGTTCTCGTGCTTTTTGATGCTATACATTGGCCGTGTGCCGGGCAAATATTTAGCCGTGATGGTCGTTTCTATTGGCATTGCGGGGGCAACAGGTCTTGTGGTTGGACAACGCCTTGACACCGCCCAGGGACGTATTGAGCGATTTCTCAAACGAGATGAGTATCAGGCCAAGCAAGGTTTTATTGCCATCGCCAACGGCGGAACACTAGGACAAGGGCTCGGCAAAAGTCACCAACGAAACTACCTTACCCAAGCCTATTCTGACTTTATATATGCCATAATTATTGAAGAGTACGGCATTATCGGAGGGATTATTATCATGATTTTGTATGCTATTTTGCTGGTGCGTGGAGTCCAAAACATCAATGAAACCAATCGAGCTTTCGGCGGTCTACTCTCCGCAGGACTTATGCTAAGCATTGGTTTACAGGCATTTACAAACATGGCAGTTGCCGTAGGGATTTTCCCCGTTACCGGCCAACCGTTGCCTTTATTAAGCATGGGAGGAACCTCCGTTTTATTTACCTGTATATCACTCGGAATTGTACTGAGTGTAAGCAGAGGAGATATTGAAGAAACAAATTTATAAGGCTTGAGAAATGATAACAGGGTATCCCCAAATTTATCAAATTTTCATCCTTCTGGTCATAAAAACGTATGATAAAGAAAGTAATCATCAGCGGAGGTGGTACTGGTGGCCACATCTACCCGGCCATTGCTATTGCCAATGCGCTCAAAGTGATAGACCCTACCATTCAAATTTTGTTCGTGGGGGCTTTGGGGAAAATGGAAATGGAAAAAGTCCCCAAAGCAGGATACGAAATCATTGGCTTACCGATTGCAGGAATCAAACGAGAGCTTTCGGTTGATAACTTATCATTTCCCCTCAAACTCACGCGCAGTTTGTTAAAAGCACGTAGTATTATTAAAAGTTTTAAACCCGATGTAGCCATTGGCGTAGGAGGTTTTGCCAGCGGACCACTGTTGATGGTAGCCTCGTTGTTGGGAATCCCAACCTTAATTCAGGAACAGAATTCGTATGCTGGTATTACTAACAAACTGCTCGCAAAACGCGCTAAGGCCATTTGTGTAGCTTATCCAAACATGGATTCGTTTTTTCCAAAAAATAAGCTCAAAATGACCGGAAATCCCGTTAGAAGCGACATTTTGGATGTAACCCACAAGCGCACACAGGCTTATGCTCATTTTGGGCTGCAACCCAACCATAAAACGCTACTTGTGATTGGCGGAAGTCTTGGCGCTAAGACAATCAATGAAAGTATTGAGGCGGGATTAAAATTACTGATTAATTCAGGATACCAAGTTCTTTGGCAAACAGGAAAACCCTATGCTGAAAAGGCCGCAAACGCAATAAACTCACTCAAAACGCCTTATGCTAAGTCCTTTGATTTTATCTATGAAATGGATTTAGCCTACGCGTTGGCCGATGTTGTGGTTTCAAGAGCGGGCGCTTTGTCCGTATCGGAGCTGTGCTTAGTGGCCAAGCCCGTTATTTTAGTTCCTTTCCCGTACGCCTCCGAAGACCACCAGACCAAAAATGCAATGAGTTTGGTGGAGCAAAATGCCGCCCTTTTAATTAAAGACAAAGATGCTCCCGAAGAACTTGTACAAACAGCGCTGCGATTATTGCAAGACGTTGAAAAACAACATACTTTAAGTCAAAATATCAAAAAACTGGGCAAACCCAATGCTGCAAAAGAAATTGCGGAAACGGTTTTAGAACTAATTTAACACTTAATTATAGGTCTTTTATTCCAAATATTAAGAATCGAAAGAAGAATGCAAATTACAGACTATAAATACATTTATTTCCTCGGTATCGGAGGTATTGGAATGAGTGCGTTGGCGCGTTGGTTTGGCGTGAATGGATTTGAGGTAGCTGGCTACGACCGTACTCAAACGCACTTGACCGACACACTCCATGCAGAAGGTATTTCTGTACATTTTGAAGATTCGGTGGATTTAATACCTGCTGTTTTTTTGCAAAATCCAGATCAAACACTCGTTGTTTTCACACCTGCTATTCCAAAAAACCATTCAGAATACAACTACCTGATAGACAATGGATTTTTCCTACAGAAACGTTCTCAGGTGCTGGGCCTGATAGCGGGGGGGATGTTTACGATTGGGGTAGCAGGAACCCACGGCAAAACCACAACCTCCTCCATGACTGCGCATCTACTTCGTCATTCGGGAGTAAACTGTGCCGCATTTTTAGGAGGAATAACCCAAAATTACGGTACCAATATGCTGCTCAACGCGCCGACCGCGCAGCTCAGCCAAGTTCCCTGCGTGGTGGAAGCAGACGAGTTTGACCGTTCTTTTTTGACTTTGTTTCCAGATATTGCCATTGTGACCTCCACCGATGCCGATCATTTAGATATTTATGGAAGCCACGATTCTGTTCTGGAATCTTTTTCAGCCTATGTAAGCCAAATCAAACCCAACGGTCGCCTGTTTATGAAAAAAGGGTTAACGTTGGCCAATAAAACGAAGGCAAAAGTTGAAGAATACAGTTTAAACGAGGGCGCCTACCACGCCCAAAATATTCGAATCGAAAATGCCTGTTTTGTCTTTGACATTGTACATCCTGATGGTGTAATCAATGACATCACTCTACACGTACCTGGTTTTCACAACGTAGAAAATGCCGTGGCAGCCTCGGCGGTTGGGCTCGCCCTCGGCCTGTCAGGAGACCAAATTCGTGCCGCCATCGAAACCTTTGGCGGTGTAAAAAGGCGTTTTGAATATTATCTAAAAACAGACCAACACGTACTGATAGATGATTACGCTCATCACCCCGCCGAGGTGCATGCATTTTTATCCTCTTTGAAAGCTCTTTATCCCAATCGGAAGGTGACGGCGATTTTTCAACCGCACTTATACAGCCGTACGCGTGATTTTGCGAACGAATTTGCAGAAAGTTTATCCCTAGCCGACAATGTGATTCTTTTGGATATTTATCCAGCTCGAGAATTACCGATTGAAGGGGTAAGTTCTGATTTAATTTTTGATAAAATAACAAGTGACAAAATTCAATGTTTGAAGTCAAGTCTAATAGACGTACTTAAAAATCGTCCATTAGACGTCGTGGCTACGATTGGTGCGGGCGATATTGATTCTTACATTGAATCCATAAAAAAAGTTTTAGCGGGAATATCCGAGTAATTTTAAAAAACTGATTTTTAGTAATTTAAAATTAAAAACTACTAAATCGACCCCTATATGAAACGCTTGATTTGGGCTGTTCTTGGAATATTCATTGTTGGACTTATTGTTTTTTTTGTTGAGTTTCAACAAAAAAGCAAGCGCTGTAAGGGAATTATTGTGAAATTAGATGAAAAAGCAGAGTATCCTTTTTTTAATGAACAAGACATTAAAGATTTGATTACGCTCAAAGGGGTTGATGTCATTGAAGGGATGAATTTTTCAGAAATAAACCTAAAAGGTTTGGAAAAAAGAGTCTTGAAGAACCGCTTGATAAATAATTGTCAGGTATTTCGAGATTTATCTGGAAATTTGGTCGTATCTATAGTGCAGCAACGGCCCGTCGGACGTCTTATTTCAACATCAGACGCCGAGCAACAACTAAATGCCTCACTGGGCGGGTACCTAACCGAGACGGGCGAAATAGTTCCATTATCAGGACGTTTTGCGGCAAGAACGGTGTTGGTATCAGGTGAGTTTTTTGCTAAAAAACAAAATTTAACCTCCCAAAAGGGAAAGCAACTGATTGACTTCTTGAAAGCCCTTCAGCAAAACCCGTTTTGGAAAGCCCAAGTAGCCGAAGTAATTGTGGCAAATGACAGTGAATTAACCCTTATGCCTCAGGTAGGGCAACACCAAATTGACTTTGGCTTGCCCGATGATTTTGAGGTAAAATTTGAGAAGTTAAAAATATTTTATAAAAATATTTTACCCCTGAAAGGATGGGAAAAATATAAGCGCGTTAGTGTTAAGTTTCGAAATCAAATTGTGTGTGAGTAAAACCCTAACTCAGTATGTCAGATAATGTTATTTTTTTAGGAATTGACATCGGCAGTACCAAAGTTGCTGCGATTTTGGCTAAGCCAAAGACCCACAACAACCATACCATGCTCGAAGTAGTAGGGCTCGGTTCGGCACGTAACGAAGGGGTGTATAGGGGAATCATTAACAATCCCGTAAAGACAAAAGAAGCAATCAGGCAAGCGCTAGAAATAGCGGCGAGAAAAGCAGAGAGGCCTGATTTGCTTAATTATCCCTTGACAGCCACGGTCAACGTAAGTGGGACACATTTGGAAACAATGTCGGAAACAGGCTCAGTTACCTGCAAATCTGCTTCGGTCAAAGGTGAAGATGTAGCCGTATTGTTTGAGGATATGCAACAAACCTACGACTCCGATTCAAACCAAATTATCCATCTCTTACCGCTCAAATTTGCCGTTGGTGAACAACACGAAATCGACGACCCAGTAGGTCATATCGGTCTGAAACTTAGTGGAGACTTTAAGATTATAACCGCCAAAAAAACGGCTCTGTATCAAATAAAGGATTCTCTCCAAAAAGCCAACATTCAAGTTGACAATGAAGATGGTTTTGCGGCATCGCCCCTTGCTTCGGGTCTGGCTGTTCTGACAGAAGACCATAAAAATTTAGGGGTAGTGTTGGTGGATATTGGCGGTGGTACCACAGATATTGCCATTTATCACGAAGGTTTATTGCGCCACACGGTTGTTCTTCCGTTTGGCGGCAACCATATCACGAATGATATTCGGGAAGGCTGCCATCTAACACAGGAAAGTGCCGAAGAAGCAAAAACAACGTTGAGCGAAACAAACCCCAACGCCTGTAGCCTGAATACGCTCTTAGTAGTTCCTACTGCCGACGGTATTCCGCCCATTGAGATTGTAGCACGAAACATTGTCCTTATTGCGCGGGCTCGTCTTCGTGAAATCGCCGCATTGGTCTTTGCTGAAGTAAAAAAAGCTGGCTACGAACACAAGTTGAGGGCAGGCGTCGTTTTGACTGGCGGTACCGCAAAAATCAACGGAATTGATTCTATTTTCAGAGAAGTGACAGGTATGTACGTCCAAATTGGGAAACCACAGAATTTAGAGCGAATCAACGGCCCCTTACATGATTCGTTAATGAATGATCCTGCTTTTGCCACCGCCCTTGGATTGGCATGGTCGAGCATTAAACCGTTAGATAAAAGAGTAGTAAAAAGAAGTAAGACAGAGAAAGAACAAGAAAAAAAGAAAACAGGAGGGCTCTGGGGTAGCTTTGGAATTAAAGACCTGAAAATCAAGGATGTAGGCACATTTATATGGAAAGGTCTAATGCAAGATGATATGGCGGGGAAAGATTCTTACTAACACCAAAAATTTAATTTCGACCTCACCAATTGTTTCTCATTAAAAAATTATGGTTTTTGCAAGAAAAAACGTTTTTGACCACGGCTACGAGTACGTCATGGAAAATTCAAAATATTCAGAAGACGCACCGATTATCAAAGTAATTGGGGTAGGTGGGGGAGGTAGCAACGCCGTCAACCACATGCATGTGAAGGGTATTAAGGATGTGGGCTTTGTGGTATGTAATACCGACAAACAAGCCCTCATGCGCAGCACCATTGAAAATAAAATTCAATTAGGCGCTGACTTGCTTAAGGGACTCGGAGCGGGAACTGATTCAGCTACAGGAAGAAAAGCGGCCGAAGAAAGCATTGAATACATCCGACAATTGATGCAACCACCTACTCAGATGGTGTTTATTACCGCAGGGATGGGCGGTGGTACAGGTACAGGAGCCGCCCCTGTTATTGCGCAAGTAGCCAAAGAAATGGGTATGCTTACTGTGGCAGTTGTCACAGCTCCTTATAGCCACGAAGGACGCAGTAAGAAGAACCAGGCACTGGAAGGAATTAATGCCCTGAAAGAACACTGTGACACAGTTCTGGTCATTCTGAACGATGAATTAGCGAAGTTATACGGAAAGTTGCCCATTTTACGGGCTTACGAACACGCTGATAATATTTTATCCAATGCTGTAAAAAGTATTGCTGAGATTATTACGGTTCATGGAAGTGTAAACTCCGACTTCATGGACGTGAAAAAAGTGCTTGAAAATGCAGGAACTTCGGTGATGAGTTCGGCTTCGGCCTCTGGTGAAAACCGTGCTGAATTGGCGATTGAAGCGGCTTTAAACTCTCCATTACTCAACAACCGAGATATTCGGGGCGCTCAAAAAATTCTTATCACGCTTGCTTCAAGTACGGACGAAGAATACATGGCTACCCTTGATGAGCAAATGGCCATCACAAATTACATCGAAAGCCTCATTGGGGATGAAGCTGATATGTGTAAAGTGGGTGTTATTTTTGATGACACCCTCAAAGAAAAACTCCTCGTTACGGTCATTGCCGCAGGCTTTGAAGATTCACATTTACCTTTTAACTACGATTCTACCGGTTTTAAATCCATAAAAAAAGATACACCAACAGTTGTTGAATCTCCTAAACCACCCGTTTCTGGAGTTGTAATTGACAGCCCTCAAGAAGGAAAATTGGAAGCTTCTACACCAACAACGGCTTTTAATCCACCAGCACCACCCAAACAAGAAATTAAGGTAGAAGTGAAGCCAACTGTTTCTCAAACGGTTGATTTGCCAGTGGTGCAAGAACCAAGCAAACCTGAATACCAAGAGACGAATCAAATCGTTAGTAAACAGCCTTTTATTGATAACCCAGAGCCACACGAAGACCCTTCTATTTTGCGGCAACTTGTTCAGGATATTACTAAAGGCAAGTATTCTGCAAGCGAACTCGAAAGGCCTGCTTATTTGCGTCAAAACGTGGTTTTACATCAAAAGCCAGCGATTCCAGATGAAGCTTTTATTCCCATCAAATTGGACAAGCATAAGCGTTAAGAATACCATGCTTTCACAAATAGAAAAGGATTTACAACAACTAGGCAGCCCCGAAAAGGCTGCCTTTCTTTGTCGCTTTTTCAAAACAGGAAAAGGCCAATACGGCGAAGGGGATGTATTTATGGGTATTACAATGCCTGAAATCAGAGAAATTGTAAAAAAATATCCCACCCTAACCATCGAAGAATGGACCGAACTGCTTCACAGCCCTTTCCATGAATTTCGGATGGCAGCATTGATTGGGCTGATGAAACGATTTCAAAAGTCAAAAAAGGACGAAACCACCCAACATATTATTTTTGAAATCTATTTATCAAACCTAGATTACATCAATAATTGGGATTTGGTTGATGTCACTTGTCGTGACATTATCGGGGCTTATCTGTTAAATAAAGACAGGAGCATTTTATACGATTTAGCTCAGCGTCCTCACCTTTGGTCCCAACGCGTCGCGATTGTGTCAACCTGGTATTTTATTTCACGAAATCAATTTTCTGATACGATTCGAATTGCCGAAATTCTTCTTACGCATACCCATGACCTTATTCACAAGGCCGTAGGCTGGATGCTTCGAGAAGTAGGAAAACGTGATGAATTAGTGCTAGAAGAGTTTTTAGATATCCATATAAAACAAATGCCCCGTACCGCTTTACGTTACGCAATTGAGCGTTTTCCTGAATCCAAACGCAAGTATTATTTAACACTTTGATGCATAGATAAATTTCTTAGTATCTTTGAGGCCGCTTTTGCGGCAGTTTCTGCGTTACTCGTTATTATTTTGCTGTAAGTGAAGCATTTAACACCTCTAACGCCAAACTGTATATTTTAAACTGTTAACTGCTGACTTTTTATGTCTTGGTTTACCAGAAAAGAGAGAGGCATTCAAACGCCCACAGAAATGAAACGCGAAGCCCCCGATGGGCTTTGGTACCAGTGTCCTAGTTGCAAGCATGTGATGCATTCACGAGAGCATAAACTCAATGCATACACCTGTGTAAAATGCAATTATCACGAAAAAATCGGGTCAGAAGCCTATTTCAGTGTCTTATTTGACGAGGCCGAATACACTGAATTGGACGCCGATATGATTTCAGGAGATCCTCTTGAATTTGAAGACACTAAAAAATATCCCGACCGTATTCGTGATACTGTTAAAAAAACGGGTCTGAAAGATGCTGTTCGTACCGCATACGGCAAAATGGACGATATTGACATTGTGGTAAGCTGTATGGACTTTAACTTTATTGGCGGCTCTATGGGCTCAGTTGTAGGGGAGAAGATTGCGCGCGGAATCGACCATGCATTACAAAACAGAAAGCCCTTTCTGATGATTTCACGGTCGGGAGGTGCGCGGATGATGGAAGCAGGATATTCATTGATGCAAATGGCCAAAACATCCGCTAAATTGGCGCTGTTGTCAGAAGCCAAACTTCCGTATATCTCTTTATTGACCGACCCCACAACGGGGGGAGTAACGGCTTCTTACGCCATGCTAGGTGATTTTAACATCGCAGAACCAGGTGCTCTTATCGGCTTTGCGGGTCCGCGAGTTATTCGTGAAACCATCGGAAAAGATCTTCCTAAAGGATTCCAAAGTGCTGAATTTGTATTGGAACACGGCTTTTTAGACTTTATTGTCGATCGAAAAGATTTAAAAGATAAATTGGCCAGTCTGTTGCGAATGCTGCAATAATTGATTTTTACGCCAAAGGCCGCAATAACAGAAGATGTAGTTGCGGCCTTTTTGCTTTTTATGCACTTTTTCATTTGAAACCATGCGTCTTGTTTCCCACCCTGTTTTATGCAATTACTACGTGACGTACCGTTGTAACGCCACCTGTAGCTTTTGTGATATATGGGAAAGACCATCGCCTTATGTTACATTAGAAAATGCCAAAGCCAATTTTGAGGCACTCAAAAAACTTGGGGTGAAGGTGGTTGATTTTACAGGAGGGGAGCCTCTTCTCCACCGTCAATTAGATGAGCTTCTCCGAGCCGCAAAAAATGCAGGATTATTAACTACCGTCACTTCCAACGGGTTGCTTTATCCCAAATACGCCCATAAACTGCGCGGATTGATTGACATGCTCCATTTTTCACTCGACTCACCTAATCAGGAAGAGCATGATACCTCGCGTGGGGTAAAGTGTTTTGATAAAGTGATGGAGTCTATTCAAATTGCAAAATCATTGAATGAACGTCCAGATATTTTATTCACCGTTTTTGAAAACAATATCCACCAAATTGAGCAGTTGTGGAAAAACATTTGCCTGCCCAATGATTTGGTATTGATATTGAATCCTGTTTTTGAATATAACAATATAGGTTCTCAATTATCCTCTTCGGCGCTGCAAGAATTACGAAATTGGGGTAAAAAGCGTAATATTTATTTAAACGACGCTTTTATTCAACTTAGGATTGATGGAGGCAACCACGTGGACAATCCAGTCTGCCTAGCAGGCAGCACAACCATTGTCATTTCTCCTGAAAATAAGCTGGTGCTCCCCTGCTATCATTTGGGTTTAAAAGAATTCCCCATTGAAAATCAATTGGAAGAGCTGTATCAGTCAGAAGAAGTTCAAAAATTGATTGCCCTTGAAGGTCGCCTGCCTGCCTGTGAAGGCTGTGCCATCAACTGCTACATGCAGCCTTCTTTTGCCGTAGAAATCAACAAATACTGGTGGAAAGCCCTTCCAAGTACGCTTAAATACAACTTCATCAAAGGCACCTGGAAACAGTTATTTTGAATCTTACCGCTCAGTTACCTAATTTTGCAAATCATTATTGGTTTTCAGATAGTTATTGAATAAATATCTAAAAACCATTTCTTCTATTTTACCTACATAAAATGATTCAGTTTTTTATTGAAGATGTGGACTTTAAAGTTCCGCAACCCCGCAAAACCAAATCTTGGCTTCAGAGTATCATTAAAGCTGAAGGCTTTATGTTGAACCAACTCAACTATATTTTTTGTTCTGATGAATACCTTCTTAACGTAAATCGACAATACCTTGAGCATGACTTTTATACGGATATTATCACTTTTGATAATAGCGAAGAAGAGGCTGTTGTCGAAGGAGATATATTCATTAGCATCGACAGAGTAAAAGACAACGCTCAAGAACTCAAGAAGCCTTTCGAAGAAGAGCTTCGCCGTGTTTTAGCCCATGGTATTTTGCATTTAGTTGGTTACGACGATCATGAAGATGAACAAGAACAAGAAATGAGAGCAAAAGAAGACTTTTACCTAACAATCTCATAACTTGCTATATATCAACACAATAACAAATGCTTCACGTGGAACGTTTTGGTGATTTTTACAAAAACGCGTGAAACGGATAAAAATTACAACATTTAAAACGCACAATACATGTTTCCAAAATACGACGTAATTGTGGTTGGGGCAGGCCATGCAGGATGTGAAGCAGCAGCAGCAGCGGCAAACATGGGATCCAAAGTTTTGCTCATTACAATGAACATGCACACCATTGCACAGATGTCTTGTAACCCCGCAATGGGAGGTGTTGCCAAGGGACAAATCGTAAGAGAAATAGATGCTCTTGGTGGACAGTCTGGAATCATCAGCGACAAAACAATGATACAATTCCGAATGCTCAACCGTTCAAAGGGGCCCGCTATGTGGTCGCCAAGATGTCAAAGCGACAGGGTGCGTTTTGCAGAAGAATGGCGAATAACACTTGAACAAACACCCAATATAGATTTTTGGCAAGACACCGTTCGTGAGCTTATTATCAAAAATGGAGTCGTAGCTGGAATAAAAACAAGCCTTGGAATTGAAATACAAAGCAAATCGGTAGTCCTAACCAATGGCACTTTTTTGAATGGATTAATCCATATTGGAGAAAAAAACTTTGGAGGTGGTAGAGTAGGAGAGAAGTCAGCAACGGGAATAACAGAGCAATTGATTGAATTAGGCTTTGAATCGGGGCGAATGAAAACAGGAACCCCACCGCGCATAGATGGACGTTCGTTGGATTATAGTCGCATGGAAGAACAGCCAGGAGACGAGAATCCCGCTAAATTTTCGTATACGTCAACCCCAAAGCTTGAACACCAAAGAAGCTGTTGGATTACCTACACCAACGAAGAAGTTCACGCTGCGTTGCGCACTGGGTTTGACAAATCACCAATGTTTTCGGGCCGTATCAAAGGGTTAGGGCCTCGTTACTGTCCATCGGTTGAAGATAAAATCAACCGATTTGCCGACAAAGACCGACATCAGATTTTTGTGGAACCAGAAGGATGGAACACCGTTGAAATCTACGTAAACGGTTTTTCTACATCTCTTCCAGAGGATGTTCAATACAAGGCACTACGATTGATTCCTGGGTTTGAGAATGCAAAAATGTTTCGTCCTGGCTACGCCATAGAATACGATTATTTTCCGCCTACACAGTTAAAGTTAACCCTCGAAACCCACCTTATCAAGAACCTGTTTTTTGCAGGACAAATCAACGGGACAACGGGTTATGAAGAAGCCGCATGTCAGGGATTAATCGCGGGTATTAACGCTCATCAAAATACACACGAGTTGGAGTCATTCGTTTTAAAACGCTCAGAAGCCTATATCGGCGTATTGGTAGATGACCTCGTCAATAAAGGGACCGACGAACCTTACCGGATGTTTACATCAAGAGCAGAATACCGTACTCTTTTACGGCAAGATAATGCAGACATTCGTCTTACAGAAAAAGGGTACAAAATCGGACTCGCTGCGGAATCTCGTCTCCAACGCGTTCGTGAAAAAGTGGCTAATACCGAGTTGATTTTAAAAGAACTCAAAACCATCAAAGCCCAACCCGAAGAAATAAACCAACAACTTGTTCAATTGGGCACCGCAACGATTCGGGAAAAACAGCCCTTATATCAGTTGCTAAAACGACCCGATATTGAAATAGATGACATCAAGAATCTAAAAGGTTCCTTTGCAGGTTTTCTGAATCAATTCGATGAAGAAGCGTTGGAACAGGCAATGATTACGGTGAAATATGAAAGTTACATTGAGAAAGAATATCTCATGGTAGAAAAGATGAATAGATTAGAAGATCTTGAAATCATCCCAAATTTCGACTACGACCGCGTATCGGCTCTGTCATTTGAAGGGCGTCAAAAACTCAAAAGCCTCCGTCCGGGTACACTTGGGCAAGCATCCAGAATAAGCGGAGTCAGTCCGTCTGATGTATCAGTATTGATGATTTACTTGGGGAGATAAATACAGGCAAGTCGTTAAAAGATGTTAATAAAAGGTGGCCTTGACGGTCACCTTTTATTTTTGCAATCCACTCCTAAATTCATTCAGGATTTAAAAGCTGTTAATTTGCAGAGACTTTAAAACCTTTCGTTCCTTATATTAATATGATTACCCTTTTACAACATAAAAAACTGTCTGCTAAAAGCATGATAAAGATAACTTATAAACCAGTTCTTCATTCTCAACATCACCTAATGAGAAACTTTACATTCTATTTTATACTGTATATTTTGGTTACATCCTGCGCTCAGCCCATTTCTCCCACGGGAGGAAAGAGGGACACCGTACCACCAAATCTTATATCAAGCATCCCCGACAATAAGCAAACAAATTACCAAGGGCGTACCGTTGACTTAGAGTTTGACGAATACATTGTTGCGGAGAATTTACAGCAAAAACTCTTGATAACTCCTGATGCTGGGGAGTATGATTTTAAGGCTAGACCAACCGGACTGCAAATCAAATTTAAAAAATCACTTGACACCGCCACCACTTATTCCCTTTCCTTTGGTGACGCCATCAAAGATTTCAGCGAAAAAAATCCAGCCCGAAATCTTCGCGTTGTCTTCAGTACGGGCATAGGTATTGACTCTGCATCTGTAGGTGGGCAGGTAAAAGATTTACTTTCAGATAAGCCATTGTTGGATGTTTTGGTAGGCCTGTACCCAAATTCGGACACCCTGAATATTGAAAAAATGAAGCCAAGTTACTTTACGCGTTCGGATAGCGCAGGCCGATACAGCATTGAAAATATTCGACCGAACAAGTATAGACTATTTGCTTTTGACGATAAAAATCGCTCTTTAAGCTATAATCCAAGGGCCGAAAAAATCGCGTATTTAAGAGATAGCATCACAATTGTTGATTCTACGCAAATCTCAGGCGTTTCGTTGAGGCTGTTTATGGCCAATAATACCCCCGCAAAAGTGCGAAATACGCAGCCTAGGGCCAATTATTACTCCATAAACTACGATAAAGGATTCCTTGAATACAAAGTAAAATTTAACAATCCAGAAGACTCAATACCGCACTTTCAGGCGGGGACTAATGAACTGAAGTTCTATAACACAAAGAATCGTAAGGATACCCTTGTAGCCAAAATAACGATTGTGGACTCCGTAGGATTGACCTTTGAACATACCCAAAAAATAAAATTCAGGGAAGCTAGGGGAGGAGGGAAGAACGCCGATAGCAACCGCGAGCCCTTCGATATGAAGACAAATTTTCCCGAAAATGGCGAAATAGAACCTAGGAATTTTGCGCTAAAATTAACCTTTAATAAACCCGTAGCCGAAGCAAGGCTTAATCAAATCCAGATTTTTAGCGATAGCACAAAAGCCGAAGTTATCAAAATTTCTGATTTTACCTGGGCCAATAATCAAGCCATACTTTCTCTTTCTCGACCAATTCTCGCCCGTCGCGAACTCAAAGTAATCATTCCTAAAGCCACTTTTTTTAGCGTAGAAAACGATACAATCCCCGCTAAAACCTATAAACTCCCCATCATGGATGAAGAAAACTACGGCACATTGGAAGGTGAAATAAAGGGTGCTAAAAGTAAATTTATCGTCGAACTGCTCGATGATAAATTTGACGTAGTTAAATCTATTGGTAATAAAACTCCTTATGTTTTTTCATATCTAAAACCCGCAACGTACACGCTGCGCATTATTGTGGATGAAAACGGAAACGGGCAATGGGATACGGGCGATGTAAAAGCCAATAAATTAGCCGAACCCGTGTTTTTTCACACCGAAGCCGTTAAAGTGAAGAAAAACTTTGTAATGAGTGGCATAGATATCGACTTATCCACAAAATAATCCACATCATTCACACTCTGTGGATAAGCTATTATATAGTTTGGTTCACTTTTTGAGATAGTGTAAAAAATAGCTAGGTAAGTTTTGGGTTGTGAAACATCTATTTCACAAAAAACACAATAGTGAGGAAAAGATGTGAATAAGTATGTGGATAACCCATACGCGTGTTTATAGATAAGTGGATAAGTAGTGGGAAAACGTGTAGATAACATTTAGATAATGTGGAGAACTTTTTATCAACAATACAAATGTGGGAATGTACCCCAATTTCCCACATCATTTCAAGCCGTTTTAAACATGTTTAAATGTGGAAAAATAATCATCCACAACGTGAATAAAATTATCCACAATCCACGGCAAATTGTGAATAGTTGCAGATATGCCTGAAAAACAGTAATTTCAGTTGTGGATAAAAATAAAACAACGTGGATAAACCTACTACTTATACACATTTACGTTTTAACAAGAAGTGGATAACGCGGGGATAACTTTCTTATCCACTTATCCCCAGTGCTAATGGATTATAATAGTTTAAAAATTAAATATATTATTATTAAAATGGGTGCAAGAAAAATGTGTACAACTCTGTATCGTTTGTGGATACTGTTTATTGGAGTCATTTTACTTTTGGTGTCTACAGAAAGCCACGCCCAAAGTGATGCCGACTTAGCAGATGCATACTTTCAAAAAGGTGAGTGTGAAAAAGTAGCCCCACTTTATCAAAAAGTTTTGCGGAAAGATTTTAACAAAATCTATTTGCGGAGGTATGTGGGCTGTATGGTCAAACTCAAAAGTTTTGACGAAGCTGAAAAATTCTTTAAACGTCAGCAGAAATCCGATGAAAATGTTGGATACCTCTATACACTTTACTGGGGGCGAATGTTGGAGCAAATGGGGCAAGCAGCGCCCGCCGCTCAAAAATACCAAGAGAGTATTGCCCAAATACCTGCAAAAGATTTGAATGCATTTAAAGAATTAGCCGATGAATTTAGAGAAATAGATAATACGGATGCAGCCATCAGCACTTTGTTGAAAGCCAGAGATGTGGCAAAAAATGATAATTTGTTTAAAATGGAATTGGCGGCCTTGTACGCTCAAACTGGAAAAACAGAGCAGATGATTGAAGAATTGCTGAGCCTGGGCGTGGCGATTCAAAGCAAGGAAGTGATTCAAAACTATTTTCAAGATTTTCTGCGAGAAGAAAAAGATCAGGCAAAATTTGAGAAGATTCTGTACGAAAAAATACAACGTCAGCCCAACGAGCCTTTCTTTGCCGAAATGCTGATTTGGTTTTTGACCCAAAAAAAACAGTTCAGTAAAGCTTTCATCCAAGAAAGAGCGTTGGATAGACGGTTTAAATACAACGGAACGAAAGTATTTGATTTAGGAAATTTGGCGCTACAAAACAAAGATTACCCAGCGGCCATTCAGTCTTTTGAATATGTCGTGAAAGATTATCCACAAGGGCAACTCTATCCTTATGCCCGGCGTATGATGATTGTAGCGCGAGAAGAACAGGTGAAAAATACATTTCCCGTGGAAATAACGTCGGTGAGACGCTTGATTGAAGATTATAAAAAGTTGTTGGGAGAACTTGGTCAAAACAATCGTACGCTTGAAGCGATGCGAAGTATGGCAAGTTTGTACGCGTTTTATCTGAATGAAAAAGACAGCGCTACCGTCATCTTGCAGAATGCCGTGAAAATAGGCCGGGCAGAAAGCGATTTTGTGGACAAGTGCAAATTGGACTTGGGCGATATTTTTCTCTTAAAAAATGAACCATGGGAGTCGACCCTGTTGTATTCGCAGGTTGAAAAATCACAGAAAGAAACCCCACTTGGCTACGAAGCCAAACTCCGCAATGCCCGACAATTTTATTATACAGGAGATTTTGAGTTATCAAAAGCCTTATTGGACATCCTGAAAATGGCTACAACGAGAGAAATTGCCAACGACGCTGGAGCATTGAGCTTATTGATTCAGGATAACACGGGTTTAGACACGTCAGAAGACGCGATGAAGGAATATGCAGCCATCGACTTGCTTCTTTATCAAAATCAAACACAGATAGCGCTAGACCGCTTAGACGGGATGTTTGTAAGGTACAAAGATCACCCGCTTGCCGATGAGATTCTGTGGCTGAAAGCTCGGACGTACGCTAAAATGGGAGAAAATCAAAAAGCAGTGGATAACTTGCAGGTAATTGTGGATAAGTTCTCGACCGACATATTGGGTGATGATGCCCTTTTTATGATGGCAGAATTGTATCAGAATCGCTTTAAGGACAAAGACAAGTCAATGGAGTTGTACCAAAAAATGCTCGAAAAATACCCAGCAAGTATCTACGCTGCCGATGCTAGAAAGCGATTCAGGCAACTGCGGGGCGATACCCTGTAAAACCAAAAGAATATTATTTAGCAACCAATTTAAGGTGGAATGGCAAAAGTAACGTTTAAAAAAATATTGTTGACAATCGGCATAATAGCCAGTTTGAATTCATGCTATACCTCAAAAATTTATATCGTACGCCATGCTGAGCGATTAGACGATAGCGCAGATACGCCATTGTCAGAAGGTGGACATCAGCGCGCAAAGGCCTTGTCGGATAGTCTGTACAACAAAGGAATTGACTACATTTTTGTTAGTAAATACCAACGAAATCGCCATACAGCACAACCTTTAACGGAACACTTGGGGAAACAATATGAGATTTATGAACCCAAACCCGTCAGTGTTATTGTAGAACGGTTGGCAAAAATAAAAGGAAAAAATGCCTTGGTTGTCGGCCACAGCGACACCATTTTAGAAATAGCACAAGGATTAGGCACGAAGCCGTCCATTCCTAAAATTGTACATGAAGATTATGATAATTTGTTGGTGGTGACAGTTAACAAAAGGGTGTTTGGAAAGAAAGTTACTTTGGAAGAAAAAACGTACGGCCAAAAATCACGGAAGTGATTTTTGGCCGTAAATATTTGATAATAAGTGTGTTATCTTAATTTCAAGGTAACTAACGTAGCAATAGCCAGAATAATACCCACAATCCAAAAACGGGCCACAATTTTGGCTTCATGATAACCTTTCTTCTGAAAATGATGGTGCAAAGGTGACATTAGAAAAATACGCTTGCCTTCTCCGAATTTCTTCTTGGTATACTTAAAATAACTGACTTGTAAAATAACGGAGACAAGTTCGACCAGAAAAATGCCGCACATGATAGGA
Source organism: Runella aurantiaca (assembly GCF_003339505.1). Lineage (GTDB taxonomy): Bacteria > Bacteroidota > Bacteroidia > Cytophagales > Spirosomataceae > Runella > Runella aurantiaca. The sequence continues at coordinate 78,357 of NZ_QPIW01000023.1, read as the reverse complement.
ATCAATAATTCCTTGCGCACAGCCAGCGATATAACCGCAATCACGCCCCCAAGCATCAAACTACCCGTATCTCCCATAAAAACTTGCGCAGGGTAAGAATTATACCACAAAAAACCCACGCAAGCACCTACAAAAGCCGCAATAAATATAACCAGCTCACCAGAATTGGGAATATACATGATGTTGAGATACTGCGAGAATTTGGCGTTTCCAGAGATGTAGGCTAAAACTCCAAGTGTCAGGGCAATAATGATGGATGTTCCAGCGGCCAAACCATCAATTCCATCCGTAATATTGGCCCCATTTGATACCGCTGTAATGATAAAAACAGCTACAATGGTATAAATTATCCATGTATAACTATCTGGTAATAAGCCGAATAATAGTGAGGAGTAATCAAATTCATTGTTTTTTATAAAGGGCAAAGTAGTGATTGTCGGATTGATGACATCGGTATAACGCTGTACTTCACCAATAGCCGAACTGATAAGTGGCTTATCGTATTGCCTAATTTTGACGTGTTGATTGAAAGACAACGTTATCCCAACAATTAGTCCCAATCCTACCTGACCCACAACTTTAAACTTGCCTTGTAACCCCTCTTTATTGTTTTTAAACTTCTTTATGTAATCGTCCAAGAAACCAATAAGGCCTGTCCAAACGGCTGTAATCAGCAGGAGAACAATATATACATTGGACAATTTGGCAAACAATAAGGCAGGAATAAGCAAGGAAGCCAAGATAATAAACCCGCCCATGGTAGGAGTCCCTTTCTTTTCCATCTGACCTTGAAGGCCCAAATCGCGAATTGTTTCCCCAATTTGTTGGTTGCGGAGAAAATTAATGATTCGCCCCCCAAAAATCGCGGCAATCAATAATGAGGTGATGGTGGCCCCAAGGGCTCTGAATGAAATATATTGGAAAACTCCTGCACCTGGGAAGTTGAATTCTTTGTCTAAATAAGAAAATAGGTAGTAAAGCATGATAGAATTTGGTTAGGCATAAAGCCAAAATTGCCCATACGTGGCACGTTGGTGGCAAGTATAGGCAATTTTACTAAAATTCTAAAAAAAGAATGTGGAATTAATCATTTAAATGAAAAGCCCACTTAACTTCGTCGTAGTTTCCCATATTTACAGGTATTTTCTTTGCTAATGAATTAGGAATCAGCACATAACGGTATTTTTGTTCTTCTGCAGGCGTAAATTTCCCTTTCAGCCCAATCGTTACTATACGTAGTTGGGAGGATTTAGGAACGGTGTAATCATAGCGTATTTCGGCCGTTGAAGTGTTGGTCGTAAATGGTAAAGGGCGGATGTTATCACCAATTTTTGAATAGACATATAATTGACTCTTCTCTAATAAATCATTTGTGAGTCGGTATTGATTCATTTCACAGGCTCTTGCAGGAAGGCCAAAAACACTGGTGGCAACCCATTGGTCGGCAGCAACCCACTCAGAGGTAATAATATTGAAGTTATCGAAATTGGCGAGTTGAGGGGGGGGCTGTACTTCATTAAAACTGGTACAATTAAGAACCCATGCTAAAGAAACAGAAATGGTTAATGTTAAAACTCCAAATTTATATATATGCTTCATATAAGTGGGAAACTAATGACAAACAAGTACTTAGGTTTATAACCTTAGCGAAAAGGGTCTATCAAAAGTTATGCCAATCTTGAAGTATATACCAGATTGCTTTTTTAAAAGCGATGCCTGACCTGTAATTTTAGTTCAGAACGATGGGAAGCATCGATTTCATCAACATAAGAACTTAGTGTTTTTTGATTGGGCATATCGGTACGTGCAAATCGAACCCAAATATCGGTGCGAGTGTGCGGAGTATATCGAATGAGAAGAAAATTACGAAAGCCATAGTCATAATAAGCGGGCATAGAAACGGCATAAAGTACGTCACGCTCAACGGCATATTGCCTCGAATCATAGCTATCGGTATTAAAAATTGAACATCGAAGGAGGGCCGAAATCTTGCCGAAATCAGCGTTTATCTCTTGTATCATCATCCAGCCTTTGTCTACTTTGAAATCTTTGTAGGCAAATGTGCTTCCTTGAAGACGGGTTCGAAAAGACCAAATTTTAGAGGCATTGTACTCAGTATTCAAGATAAGCTGATGTCGATTAGTGTTGGTTACGAATTTTTGTTTTGATAGTTTAGAGGCAATATTGTGTTCCTTTTGTTCTTGTCGATAAATAGCGTAAAAAGCCCATTTTTTGTTGGGAGTCCACGTACCTTGCACTAAAAAATCATAACCATAGGTGGGTTTCTTATCTACTAAATAACGAAACCATGGAAATCGATATCCATCAACATAAGCTCCTGCTTTTAGTTTCTTATGAATCGTATACTTACCGCCAATATACACGCCAGTTTCGTTGCTGTTACGGCTACTTTCACTAAACGCGTTTGAATAGAAGCTATGAAAGCTTTTATCAAAATGTCGAAATAAAAATGTCGCATCCCAACGTTTGCTGATACTAGCCAGAAGCCCTGCAACTGCCCCTACCCCGCCGCTTTGCGAACGTGCAACCTCGGCAAAAAGATTATAATTGTGCCAAAGATAGTTGCCGTGAACACCAGTCAATAGATTCTGTATACCTGTAAATTCATACTCATTTCGCACAGCCACAGCACGTTGAAGCGGTTGGCTGAAGTGGGTATAAAGCATGGTACCGCCTATTTCACCGCGTGCAAATTTATACAGTAAATGGGCTCCAGCATTTTGTTCAACGACATTTGCGCGGATAGCCAACTCATTTGGAATACGGTGTAAACCATCTGTTTGTAAGGTACTGATTACCTCCTCGCCCGTCAAGTCGTTGGAAATACTAACGCTGCCGCTTCGACGTACTCTCGAATACAAAGCCGTTAATTGAAGCCGTTTATTCAATGTGTACGTGATGGAAGTACCGCGAAAAAAACCTGATTCTGTAACGGAAGAATAGGGTCGTGCGCCTGTGGTGGGTCGGCGAATGGTATAAACAGTTTCCATGCCTTTTCCCAAAGAAAAACCCGCTGAGAAAATCAGTCCTTGGCCGATTTGGAGTTGATAATCACCGAAAACTAGGTTTTTGATACGTCCTCTGTTTTGTATTTGTGCATGAAAAGAGATAAAATCTGGCCCGTAACGGTGTTGAGAAGGTTGCCACCGAAAGGCTTCACCTTCATCTTTCTCAATGGTAAAACCAAGGCTAAAATTTCTGCTTTTGCTATAACGATACCGAGCATACCATTGTGTAGAACTTCCTTCAAAGCGTTGCGGCACCCCATCTCGCGATATTGGTACATCGTTGGTAAACCCCCGTTTCTGTTCCAATGATTGTTCGGTTCTAATTAAAATATAGTGGTCGGTTGGATTCGTCAAATCGTTCCATAACAATTTATTTTCAGGAATAACGGTAACAAAGGGCAGTATTTTATAAATCGTGGGCAAGTCGAATGTAGGAATGGCTTGCAACTCATAAATGGAGACCAATTTCCCTAATTGTTCACGATAGGTAAAAAAGCTATTGAGTTGACGTTCGTTAAGAAGATAAGTCGAGGCTAAGTCGTCTCTGGTGCAGGTATTAAGGTCAAGCGGAGTGGTATATAGTTGAATCAGATTTTCGTATACTTCATTGTAGTTTAGGTCTTCTGACTGAATCGGAAGCAAATTTTGAACCACTGAATTAGGGTCGATTTCTCGGCGCCTAAACTCTTGGGCCTGTGTTTGAGATGTTGAATAAATGAAAAAGAGTATGCTAACAATTGGCATACATAAATAGCTTACAAACAATCTATTGGTTAAAGATAGGGCCATAAGCTAACAAATTGTGGATGAAAGGAATTGAATAGAACTCAATGCCTGAACATTCTCCTGATTTGTTATTTGGAAGCAATTTTGGACTGAAAGTCACGCCAATACTGGTTAATTATAAATAACTGAGTGATATTTAAGGTGTTTTCTTGAAAATGTACAATTTTTTTTCTTTCTTCGCTTCTCATTACCCACCTTAATAAATAACCCACAATGCCAAACGTTTATCAAGACGCTGTTGTAACGAAGTATAATATCTTCAACAGCTTGTTCCTGAGTCTACCGTTTCATGACATTTTTCGAACAGGAACACTCTTACCACTGCTTGTGCAGGCCAGCGAAGAGGGATTTGAAGCAGGAAACAGTCCGCAACAAATCATTGAGTCTTTTTTTGAAGAATACACCGAACACGCTACCGAGCACGAAAGGCGAGATATGCTTTTCAATTTTATCAAATTCATTGAGCGCCAGGTAGTTTTGTTTGATTCAGTAGAAGATGCTGGTTTTGACCAAACGCATGATTTGAATGGCCCAGGCTCCATTACGCAACTTCTGAACCGCGTAGACAGTGATGACCTGCGTGAAAAACTGCTCAAAAAATTGGATGATTTTTGCGTGAGAATCGTTTTGACGGCCCACCCTACCCAATTTTATCCGGGAAAAGTATTGGGTATCATTACCGATTTAGAGGAAGCCATCAAGGACAATGATTTCGTAACGGTCAATAATTTGCTCCTTCAATTAGGCAAGACAGGGTTTATCAATAAAAATAAGCCGACGCCATTTGATGAAGCCTTGACTTTGGGATGGTTTTTGGAGAATGTGTTCTACGAAGCGATTCCCGCCATTATGAAAAAATTATTGAAAGGGCTTAATTTTCCCATCAATAAATGGCAGCACACTGAGCTTTTCCGATTAGGCTTTTGGCCGGGTGGAGACCGAGATGGCAACCCGTTTGTCACTTCTGATGTGACCTTGCAAGTAGCCGATCGCTTACGTCAGATTCTGCTTAAATGTTATTGGCGCGATATAAAATACCTAAAGCGCCGGTTAACTTTTGATGGTGTGGAAGATTTTATTGCTACCGCAGAGAGAAAAGTCAATAATGCTATCTATTATCCTGAGCAGGAACATTATGCCACCGCCGAAGAATTGCTCAGTGATTTACAACAGGCCAGAGAGGTTCTGGTAAAACATCACGATAGCTTTTTTGTGGATTCGCTGGATGATACCATTCTAAAAATTAAACTGTTCGGGTTCTTTTTTGCGAGTTTAGATATTCGTCAAGTAAGCCCAAAACATTCTTTGGCGTGGGAAGAAGTATTGACCAAAATTGAGAAACAGGTACCCGTATTTACGTATACCGACTATCAAAGCTGGGACGAAAAACGTAAAATAGACTTTTTGCTTTCGTTGCAGGTCGAGTTGACAGAAACAGATTTCCATGACCCTATCACGCAGGATATTTACGGTTCGATGTTGGCGATTCGTGAAATACAACGCCGCAACGGAGAATCAGGCGCACATCGTTATGTAATCAGTAACTGCGCCAGTGCCTTAAACGTGGTAGAAGTATTGGCGTTGATGAAAAACGTCTGGAAAACGACCGAAATCGGCGTTGACATTGTTCCGTTGTTTGAAACCGTCGATGATTTGGCGGGTGCGGCCGATGTAATGAAGCAATTGTTCGAGAACAAATATTACCGTGAACACTTGGCTAGACGCGGAAATCAGCAAACCATTATGGTTGGATTTTCGGACGGAACCAAAGACGGAGGCTACCTTCGCGCTAACTGGTCAATTTTTACGGCCAAAGAACAATTGACGAAAATCTCGCGCGAATACGACGTCAAGGTCACCTTCTTCGACGGTCGCGGAGGCCCTCCAGGTCGTGGGGGTGGAAACAACCACGCCTTCTATGCCTCGTTGGGCAAAGACATAGAAGACAAAGAAATTCAGCTGACCGTTCAGGGACAAACCATTAGTTCAAATTATGGAACTGTTCCAACGGCTATGTACAACCTGGAGCGGTTGTTTACGGCGGGGCTTGAAAATCACCTTTTTATGGCTAAAAATACCAAAGACCAGCTTTCTGATGCCGACAAGGCCCTAATGGAAGAACTGGCTAACGTGGCGTATGAGGCCTATTTAGGACTAAAAAATCATAAGACGTTTGTGCCGTACTTGGAGAAAATTACACCGCTTCGTTTTTACGGACAAACCAAAATCGGGAGTCGCCCCGATAAGCGCGGCAGTGGCGGTGGACTCAAATTTGAGGATTTAAGGGCTATTCCGTTTGTAGGTTCGTGGGCGCAAATGAAGCAAAATGTTCCAGGTTTTTACGGATTTGGTTCTGCCCTCGAAACATTGAAGAAAAACGGCAAAATGGATGCGTTGAAGAAGTTGTACAAGCGTTCACTGTTTGTACGTACACTCGTTGAAAACTCCATGCAGTCATTGATGAAGGCGTATTATCCAGCTACAAAATACCTCAAGGAAAACCCTGAATTTAGTACGCTCTGGAACATGATGTTTGAAGAATACGAGCGAAGCATCAATTTAATGCTGGAGTTTTCGGGCGAAAAAGAATTAATGAATCAAAATCCAGTGACAAAAGAGTCCATCATTGTACGTGAGCGTATTGTGTTACCACTAATGACGATTCAACAATATGCGCTCCAAAAGCTTCAGTCGGCAGATTTGCCTGCGGCAGAAGTGGATGTTTACAGCAAGTTGGTGATGCGTGCCATGTTTGGAATCATCAATGCCGCACGGAATTCGGCATAAACAGCAAAAAGCAGACTTGGAAAGTTTTTAAAACTTTCCAAGTCTTTTCAAAAACAGATTATTCTACCTTGATCACTTCTGTTCTCTGACCTACGCCATTTTCATTAAAAGGCTCAATTGAAAAGTAGTACGTCGTATTCTTATCCATTGCTTTTAAGTAATGCTCGTTTTTGCCGTACACCATAATGCTGCTGTACAGTTTATCGGGCGCAATGCCAAAGTGAATGTTATATCCCTGCGCGCCGCTTTCTGGATACCATTTAAGCCACGCATTCCGTTTGTCATCTTCCTGCCGCAATACAATAAATCCTTTTACTGATTTTGGTACATTTCCTTTGCCTTTCCCAAATACGCGCAACCCACTGATGGCAAATTTGCCCGTGGCCATGTGAATATTTTCCAGTTTGATAAAACGGGTTTCAACGGGCTTCGGCAATTCCACATAATCATGCGGAACATCGGTACGATTTTGGCTTTTATCAACCAAAATTTGCCATTTTTTGCCGTCTAATGAGTGCCAAAGCCGATATTGATGATAAATGTTGGTGAATTTGCCAAGATACATAGAATCTACATCCTGATCGGCGTAGTTGATTTGAATGGCATTGACGGTAGAAATAGCGCCCAAATCGCTCTGAATCCATTCTCCTTTGTTGGTGGTAGCAGCGCTCCAATAGGTCTTGATGTCTTCATCAACGGCGTAATTGGCCGCAAAGCCGCTCAATGAAGAGGATACCTGCACCGGCTTATTATAATTGAGCAACATCCAACCTGTAAAGCGGCTTTTTAAGTGGTCGGCCTTACCATTGGGCAAGGTGTGCGGGTAATCGCCGAATGTCGTGTTGGAATACATAATACCCTCTTTATCAAAACCCGTTGGAAACAAAACCAAACGTCGTTCGAAGTTATTTTTAACCGTCACTACACCCGTCGTAATGTGCCACCAGTTTTCAAAATTGTCTTTAAAACAACCTCCGTGGCCAGCGCCTCTGATGAAACCGCCCGGTTTGTAACAAAATGGATTATGTTTTTGATACGTAAAAGGTCCAAGGGGGTTATCTGAAACGTACACCCCGTCGGCATAGCCGTTGAATTCCGTACCCGGCGCACCGTATTGAAAGTAGTATTTACCGTTATGTTTATCAACCCAAGCGCCTTCGATGAAGGGTTTTAGAAAAATATTGTCGTTGTAATCGCCAAAACGTTCCCAACCGTGTTGGTCATCATGGAGGCGAACCAATTCTTTTCGTTCTCCGATGGGTTGTAATGTTTTAGGATTGATTTCCCACCCATAAAGCGGATATGTATTGCTGGAGCCGTAGTATAAATAGAGCCGCTTATCGTCATCGTACAAAAATGCAGGGTCCCATGCGGCACCTTCAAATGCTGGCACGGCAATTTTCCAATCGTCAACGGTCGGATTTGTGCTTTTCCAAATGGCAAACTCTTTGGTGTGCGTAGAGCCAATCACGTACAGTGTGTCGCCCATGACCCAAGCGGCTGGCGCACAGAGTTCGTCGTAGACTTTGTTGTGTGGCAACAGGAATTTTCGACTTACAAAATTCCATTTTGACAAATCATCACTCCACCAATAGCCCCATTGATTGGTAGAAAACAAGAAGTATTTCCCTTTGAAATTGACAATCAGCGGGTCGGCGGTCGCGCGATGACGACCCGCTTCGGAAAAATTGGGAATGGGGGTAAAACCATAATCCAAATTGATAGGATTGCAGTAGGTTTTGGACTGAGCTAAGCTCCAATTTGCCCAAAGAATGCAGCAAATAAAGCTGAAAAAGAACTTTTTCATGCGCATAGGTTTTATCTGGGCTGCAACGACTATTGTTGCGCCAACAGATAAAGCACCGCCATTCTTACAGCTACTCCGTTTTCAACCTGATTTAAGATAATGCTTTGACGAGAATCGGCCGCGTCGGAAGTAAGTTCCACGCCCCGATTGATTGGCCCGGGGTGCATCAGCAGAATCTCGTGGTCGAGTTCATCCAGCATTTTTTTGTTAATGCCAAAATACAACGAGTATTCGCGTAAGCTTGGGAAGTATTTCACTTGTAAGCGTTCTAGCTGAATACGCAGTACGTTGGCCACGTCACACCATTGAAGGGTTTCTTTGACGTTGTGACTTACTTGTACTCCTAATGAAGAAATGTATTTGGGAATGAGCGTTGTGGGCCCACAAACCCGCACCTCGGCGCCTAATTTTATAAGACAAAAAATATTGGACAACGCCACGCGTGAATGCAGAATATCCCCGATGATAGCGATTTTTTTGCCGGCCAAATCTCCAATTTTTTCTCGAATAGAAAAAGCGTCCAACAAAGCTTGCGTAGGGTGTTCGTGCGTACCGTCGCCAGCATTGACTACGTTGGCAGGAATCCGTTGGGACAAATAATGAGGCGCTCCGGGGCTGCTGTGCCGCATGACAATCATGTCGACTTTCATCGCCAAAATGTTGTTAACGGTGTCCAAAAGCGTCTCCCCTTTCTTGACAGAACTGCCCGAAGCGGAAAAATTGACGACATCAGCGGAAAGCCTTTTTTCGGCCAGCTCAAACGATAATCGTGTTCGGGTAGAATTTTCAAAAAAAACGTTGGCGATGGTTACATCTCGTAGCGAAGGTACTTTTTTGATGGGACGATTGATGACATCTTTAAACTGAGCAGCGGTATCTAAAATACTGTAAATGTCTGATTCGGTGAGGTTTTTGATGCCCAAAAGGTGCCGTACAGAAAGTTGTGACATAGTCAGAAGCACTAAGAAAGTTTTGCAAAGGTACAAAACCCTGCAAGTTTGCGAAATAGTAAGCCATAAAAACCTTGAAAAACGGAATTAAAGTATCTCTTCAAGGTTGTCTTTGATGGTTTCGTAAATAATATCGGTCGGTAAATCATTGGCATCCGTTCCGAAAGGATCTTCGATTTCTTCGGCAATGACCTCAATGCTGGCAAAAACGTAGAAAATAATGGCAACGATAGGAATGGCCCAGTACTTAAACTCAATGACAAAGCCGATGGGCATGGTAAAAACGTACAGAAAAATCACTTTTTTCAAAAAGAGACTGTAAGCATAAGGAATCGGCGTCCGTTTGATGCGCTCACAGCCGCCTAGATTGTCGGTGAATGATTGAAGTTCGGAATTTAAAACAATGAGCTGGTCACCCGTAATATTTTGGTTATGATACAAGTTGTTGATTTCCTGATAAATAGCCCCCATAATTTGATTGGGAACGTGCTTTTTTTGTTTATAGAAATCAGTATCATAAGGGCCAGTTTGGGCGAGTTTTTTGACATGAACTCCCGTACGTAAATGCTCTTTAGCGGCAAATATATAGTTGATAATCAACACCCTGAACGTTTCCCTTTCGGCGCTGTCTTTGGGTAAAATCGCGTGTAATTTGAGGGCTAAATTGCGAGAATTATTAACAAAACTCCCCCATAATTTACGCCCTTCCCACCAACGCTCGTAAGCGGTGTTGGTACGAAAAACGAGCAACATCGAAAGCACAAAACCCACCAAAGAGTGAACAACCGTGGTATTTTTGAAAGATGCATGAAACACATCGTTTTCAACATAAGCCACCACGCCCGTGTAAGCGGCTACGCCAGCAATGCCTGGCAGTAAAAAGCGAAATGTATCACTGCGGTGAAAAGCAAAAATCAGTTTCCACCAATCTTTAGGATTGTACCCGATCATAATTCAGCGTATTTGTATTCAAGTAAAATTCTGTGGGTGTTTGATGCTAGGCTTCGCCCATCGGTCCGCCGAAGTTCATAAAAGGAATGTCAGGGTCTTCTGAATGGCGAATATCGCCGTAGTTTTCTTCGTACTTACGGATGTTATCTTTGAGGGCGGCTAGTAATCGCTTGGCATGCTCGGGGGTCAAGATAACCCGGGCTTTTACTTTGGCTTTAGGAACGCCGGGCATCATGCGAATAAAATCCAAGATAAATTCACTGTTTGAATGGGCAATCATAGCCAGATTTGAGTAGACACCTTCGGCCATTTCTTCCGAAATTTCGACGTTGATTTGCTGTTCGGGCTCGTTTTTATTGTCAAGCATAAGGGTATTTGGTTTATTGTTGGCAAAAATAACTAAAAAAGCACCCTCTTAACGAAAGTGCTTTTTGTTTATCAATAACTTCTGGAAAGTTGTGTCTAAAATTCCGCCGATTTTGGGGTGCGGGGAAACGGAATCACGTCGCGGATATTGGTCATGCCCGTCACAAACAAAATCAAACGCTCGAAGCCAAGGCCAAAGCCAGAATGCGGAGCGGTGCCGAATTTGCGGGTTTCCAAAAACCACCACATTGATTCTGGCTCGATGCCAACTTCGTGCATACGGGTGATTAATTTATCGTAGTTTTCTTCGCGCTGCGAGCCACCGATGATTTCACCGATGCCCGGAAACAACACGTCCATCGCACGTACAGTGGGGCCGGGTTCGTTGGCCGTTTGCTCGTTTTGTTTCATGTAAAACGACTTGATGGCCCGTGGATAATTGGTCAAAATAACGGGTTTCTTGAAGTGTTTTTCGACCAAAAACCGCTCATGTTCTGATTGTAAATCTACGCCCCATGCCACTTCGTACTGGAATTTTTTCTCTTTAAATGGCTTGGATTTCATCAAAATATCAATCGCTTCGGTATACGTAATGCGCTCAAAAGCATTTTCAACCACGAAACGAAGTTTTTCTAACAAAGGCAGTGAACGCTCATTTTGAGGTTTTGATTTTTCTTCTTCTTCTAGGCGCTTTTGTAAGAAATTCAAATCATCTGCGCAGTTTTCGAGGGCGTAGCGGATAACGTATTTTACAAAATCTTCGGCCAAATTCATGTTGTCTTCCAACTCGAAGAAAGCCATTTCTGGCTCAATCATCCAAAACTCGGCTAAGTGGCGCGTGGTGTTGGAGTTTTCGGCGCGGAAGGTGGGTCCAAACGTATAAATTTTAGACAATGCCATGGCACCCAATTCTCCTTCCAATTGTCCAGAAACGGTCAGGTTGGTTTCGCGCCCGAAGAAATCTTCTTTGAAATCAATGTTGCCTTCTTCGGTGCGCGGCAATTTATTCAAGTCTAAGGTCGTTACGCGGAACATTTCTCCCGCACCTTCGGCATCAGATGCGGTGATGATGGGTGTGTGTAGGTAATAAAAACCGTTGTCGTTGTAATATTTATGAACGGCAAACGCCAACGCGTGACGAATGCGTAGAATCGCGCTGAAGGTATTGGTTCGGGGACGCAGGTGCGCAATTTCCCGCAAAAATTCCAGCGAATGCTTTTTGGGTTGCAACGGATACACGTCTGGATCGGCTGTACCGTACACGAGAACGTCGGTGAGCTTCACTTCCACGGCTTGCCCTGAGCCGACGGATTCAACCAAATTTCCTGTCACTTTCAGACACGAGCCAGTAGTTATCAACTTGAGTGTTTCCTCGTTGATTTGGCCAGGCTCGGCTACGGCTTGGATATTATGAATGGTAGAACCGTCGTTGAGTGCAATAAAAATGGCGTTTTTGCTCTCGCGTTTGGTACGTACCCAGCCTTTGACAACGACTTCGCTGCCGACGTTGGCTTCTGAGAGAATCTGTTTAATCTGTATCGGACCCACGTTTATAATTTTAGTAGTGATTGCTTTAATTGTCGTGCTGTAAGCCTCTAAAACACTCTTAGACGTAGTTTTAGGTTCTTGCAGAACGACAAGAATGAATTAAAGGCTGCAAAATTAGGGTTTTAAAGTGGTTCGGCAAAGAAGGAACCATTTTGAAATCAAGGTTTTGGGTTTAACGAAATCTTCTTTTACATTTGAATAACCCTAACGTTTTATGAAAAATGTCTATTCGAGTACTCATCACCGACGACCACCAGATTGTATTGGATAGTCTTTCGCTGCTTATTTCGACCATTTCTGATATGGAAGTTGTTGGTACGCTCAACGATAGTCGCAAAGTAATGGGCTTTTTGGAGACCCACGAGGTAGATATTTTGGTGACTGATTTAAGCATGCCTTACCTTACTGGCGTGGCGCTTACGCTACAGGTCCGGGATAAATTTCCCGATTTAAAAATCTTGATGTTAACCGTATCCGAAGATGCCGATAACATTCGTCAGGCGTTTCAGGCGGGTATTTCGGGCTATGTCATGAAAAAGGCCAATCGGGCAGAGTTGGAAAAAGCGCTGAAGACCGTCGCGCGCGGCGAAAAGTACTTTAGCGAAGCCGTCATGAAAGAGTTGTTGAGTCCAGCGGCGGTGGCTTCCACTCCTTCAAATGAATTGCCCGGCGAGCCGATTGCGGTTACAGCGCGCGAATTGGAAATTATTCGGCTCATTGCGCAGGAACTTTCCACCTCCGAAATCGCTGAGCATCTTTTTATCAGTGTAGGCACCGTTGAAACCCACCGCCATAATATTCTTCGCAAATTGGGCGTAAAAAACTCCATCGGAATCATTAAGTACGCCGTCAGGCATAAATTGGTTTAAACGGGTACTTCAATCTTAACTTTGGTGCCCGTCGTTGGCTTACTGTCAATCAGCCAAGTTCCGTTCAACGCTTCTACGCGGGCACTGATATTGCGTAGGCCCACTCCCGTGGCTTTTTCAATGTTTGACATGCCCCTGCCGTCGTCGCTGACGGTCAGGCTTATTATTTCATCGTTTTGTGAAATACTTATCCAAACTTGTTGTGCTTGGGCGTGTTTGAGGACGTTATTGACCAATTCTAAGGCAACGCTGTACAATTGATATTCAATTTTAGGATTAAGGCGTTCGGTTATTCCGTTGGCTATTAAATGAAAAACAGTCTTGGCATTAACGTTGAGTTTTTCGGTCAATTTTTGCAATGCTGCTACTAACCCCTGTGTTTCGAGTTCGGTCGGAAGCAAATTATGCGAAATAAGCCGTACATCGGCATATACATCTTCGAGGGTTTGGAGAAGACCCGCGTGGATTTTTTGGTCAGCTTCGGGGTATTTTGAGGTATCAAGTGCTTCCAAACGCCAGCGTAATGCCGCTATTTTGGTGTTAAGATTGTCGTGAAGTTCTGATGCAACTCGCTTTCTCTCAATTGTTTGTCCTTTTAAAAGTGCCTCTTCAATTTCGCGGTTTTTGGTTTTTAGTTGTTGATTCTTTGTCTTTAGCTTACGGTTGGACCAAAAAATAAAACCAGTCAGCAATACACCTAAGATAGAGAGCCCGATTAGAAAATTTCGGGTTTGAATTAATTGCTCTTTTTCTAAATCGGTGATACGCAATTGCTGTTTCTCGGCTTCGTACTTAGCTTGAAGTTCGGCGTAGGCTTTCTGGACCGAAAATCGGCCTAAACTGTCTTCGTGGGTTTTATGAAGTTCGTAGTATTTGAGGGCATTTTTGTAGTCGCCTATGTGCTTGTAAGTTTGATAAATGTAGTTTTCGGCCCGCGATTCCATTTCTTTCCAACCTGATTTATGGGCATATTCAAGACTAGCTTTGCGATATTCGAGGGCTTTTGCGTACGATTTTCGTTGTTCATAAATGTCGGCTAAATCGGCGTAAGTAGCAAAAATGACGACTCGGTTGTTGTACTGTTTGGCAATGCGTAAGGCGTTGTCGCGGTAGTCATTGGCTTTTTTTTCGTCACCGAGTTTCATGTACACATTGGCCAGACAATGCGGATTATCGGCCTTCAGCGTTGGGCTGGTGGTGTAGGGAATGTTTTTTTCTACTTCTTTATAGTAAAACAGGGCTTTTTTGTAATTCCTGACACCAAATGAATCATAGTAATTATAGTCGCCTAGAAAATCGTAAATCCAGCACAAATTGTTCTTGTTTTTGGTGGCGTTGGCATAAGGCAGGGCTTCATTCAGTATCTCAAGGCATTTGTCTGTCAATCCATTATTGTTCAAAACAAAAGCGGCCAATACGTAAGCGTACGCCAGTTCAAAAGAATCCCCTCCTGCTTTTTTGAGGAGTTGAATAGCGTTGGTGTAATGCTTGAGCGCTTCGGTATAATTTCCCTTCACGTCGTTTTGTTTTCCCAAAGCCCGTTCATGTAAGCCTAAGCCTTTGGGCCAATTGGTTTTTTTTGTAAAACGTTGTAACGAATCCAAAAAAAACTGATTACGTGAATCGCCCATATTAAGTGAGCGCTCGGTCAGTAAGCTCAGACTCAGAATGATGTTGGTATCTCGTTGGATAGAAGCCTTTTTTGTGGATAAGTCGTTTATGTGGTGGATAAGACTGTCTAGCAGCGGGTTTTGGGCCTGCATAAAACCCAAGGAAAAGGGGAAAAGAAGAAGGAAGCATACGGTTTTTTTCATAATTGAATAGGTATTTCAACGCTCACTTTGGTGCCAGTTTCGGGCGAACTGTCAAGCGTTAGCTTTCCGGTCAAAACGTCCACTCTGTTTTGTAAATTTTGCATTCCCATTCCGTCCGATTGACTTTCGGTGGGCATTCCAACGCCATTGTCGCTGACGGTCAGCGAGAGTTGGGTTTCAGTTTGGCTCAAACTTATCCATACTTCTGTGGCTTGGGCGTGTTTGAGCACATTGTTGACCAATTCCAGTGCGATGTTGTAAAGCTCATGTTCTACCTGCGACGGAGGGCGCGTTTGGTCTGCATCAGCTACAAAATGAAATTCGGTTTTTGTGTTTACGTTCAGTTTTTCCACCAATTTTTGTAAAGCAGAGACCAGTCCGTGGGTTTCTAGTTCGGCTGGGAGCATATTGTGCGAAATTAGCCGGACATCGGCGTAAACATCATTGGCCATATCTATCAACCGACTGTGAATCTTTTGGTTAAAAGGATTAAAGTCTTCGGCCTGCATGGCTTCCAAATGCCATCTGACGGCGGCAAGTTTGGTGTTGAGGTTGTCGTGAAGTTCGGAAGCCACGCGTTTGCGTTCAATTTTTTGTCCTTTGAAAAGCGCTTCCTCTATTTCTCTATTTTTCGTTTTCAGTTCTTCATTTTTGGTTTTTAGCCTACGATTGGACCACAACACAAACCCAAACCCTAGTACTCCCAAAAGTGAAAGTCCAATAAGAATGTTGCGCGCCTGGGTAAGCTGTTCGTTTTCAAGGGTTTGAATGCGAAGTTTGT
This sequence comes from Runella aurantiaca, assembly GCF_003339505.1. Classification (GTDB taxonomy): domain Bacteria; phylum Bacteroidota; class Bacteroidia; order Cytophagales; family Spirosomataceae; genus Runella; species Runella aurantiaca. Next base: position 62,669 of record NZ_QPIW01000023.1, on the reverse strand, counting down.
TGGCTTGTTGTTGTTTTTCAAATTCATAGGTCATGGAAGAAACGGTGATTTTTTGGAGCGCCTCGTTGTTAAGAATACTGTCTGACTCGGCTTTATAGTTTTTGAAATGAAAAAGCGCCTTTTGAGATTGGCCCAACGACTCATAGGCTTGGGCCAGTTGACGGTGGTATTCGGCCATTTCCTTGCGCAGCGGTGGCTCCGAACCTGCCGCCCATTCCAACCCAGTTTGGGCATACGAAATTACTTTTTGGTATTGTTTAAAAACCAAATAAATCTTGCCAAAATTGATTTGTGAAAGGTGATCTAAGGATTCGTTAGAGTCTATTTGGCTTTTGTATAAACTATCCGCAGCACGAGTGTATTGCAGTGCTTTTTCGTATTCTTTTAATTTAAAATATGCCCCGCCAATTCGTCCGTACGCTCTTGGTAACCACTGAGTTGCCTGCGAAAACTCGTGGATTTTGGCCGCGCGTTGATACGAATCCAATGCTTCTTTGTATTTACCCTGGTTTTCAAAAATCTCGGCCCGTTGGCTGAAAATGTACGCCCGTAGGCGTTCGTCATTAAGTTTTTGGGCAATGACTTCGGCTTCTTTGAAACAGGCCAAGGCGTTTTCGTAACGGCCCATTTCGCGGTAAAAACTCCCTAAATTGGGAATGGTAGAGCGCAAGGCCATCAGGTCATTGGTTTCTTCCTGAAGTCTGCGCGCCTTGAGCATCAAGTCTATGGCAGCAGCGTATTTACCGTCGCTGATGAGCAAAAGAGCCATTTCGGCATACACGGTGCCCTGCCAGGTTTTATCTTTGGTTTCAATAAATAATCGTAAGGCCTGATTAAGCAGTTGATTTACTTGTGATTGTTTCTCGAAAAAACTCTCATACAGTTGGGCCCGACGAAAATACACTTGCCCTTCCAATGATTTATCAGGAAGAGATTTTGCAATTTTTAAGGTGGCGTCGAGGTGGGTGTAAGCGGTGTTTAGGTCGGTAAGATATTCATTTTCAATTCGAACCAATTGTAACCTTGCTTTGGCTTCGCCGCGCAAATGATGAAGCTTTTGCGCTAGAAGCACTGATTGATTACAGTACATCTTTCCCAATGAATCGTTTCCCTGAAGCCAAAAAGCCCGTCCTAGGTCGTACAAAACGTTTACTTTATGGGTATCAACCGCTGTTTTTGCCAATACCCGTAGCAAGGAATCGGTTTTTTGGGCGTGAGCCGAAAAGCAAAGACAGCAAAAGCAAAACAAACATTTTTTCATCGACTTCCATTGATTGTAGAATAAGGAAAATAAGTACAAAACGTAATCATTTCCAAGCCAATAGCCCAAATATATAGGTTTTCCTATAGCTAAAATATAGGTGATTCTGGATGCTTCAGTGCTGAGTTTGGGCGGAGGGGTTCCTGAATAAAAAAAGAAATGCAAATGGTTGATGCCATGCATTTCAGTTGGGTAAATTTGCTTAAATACAGCATTTATCTGATATTTGATAACAACTTGATGCCCAAAGTAAAACTCCGCCTAAACTAATGTTTTTCGCAAAAAAAAACGTTCTTTTTCAACACTGCCAACCTACGGTCTTTGCCTTAGGGCTTGGGCATGGTTTTTCGGATGCGGCGGCGGGATATTTGATGGGAGGCTTGGCCCATAGGGCCGATTTTGGGGAGCTTGCAGGAGTAGTGATGCTCTACAATGTATTGGCTTTTGGCGGTCAACTTCCCGCTGGTATATGGCTGGACCGAATCGGTCAGTTTCGGGCTGCTTCGGTGATTTCATTGGTGGTCATGATTGCTGCACTTTTCTTTTCAACGACAAATGTTTGGTTTTTTACGGCGTTGGCGGGCATTAGTTCGGCTTTTTATCACGTGGCTGGTGGCGGTACAACGTTGATGAGTTTTCCCCAAAAGTCGGTTTTTGTGGGTATGTTTTCGGCATTTGGGGTTTTGGGGTTGGCATTGGGCGGATGGGCGGCGGCCCTGCATTGGCAGTGGGTTATGTATTTTCTGATGGCGGGATTAGCCTTGGTGATGTTGTTTTTGGGTTGGGCAAAATTCCCTGATGCTCAAAAAAATGACACTCAATGGAAAGAGCAACCGCTGCTCGATACACACGATTATCTCATGATTTTGTTGCTGGTGGCCATTGCCATGCGGTCGGCGGTCTGGAATTTTGTTCAGTTGGTGTACACGCATCAATACGAATGGCTGTTTTATACCGCCTTGGCTGCCATGATTGGAAAACTCGCCGGAGGCTGGTTGGCCGACCGCATTGGAGCGAGATTGTACACGCTGACGGCCTTAGCGATTGCGGTTCCTGCGTTGTCGTGGGGGTATCGGAAATTGTTCTGGTTAATGCTCGGAACTGGTTTACTACAGTCGGTTACCCCCGTGAGCGTGACGGCGTTACAACGGGTGTTTCCAAAACTACCCGCTACCATCAGCGGGGCAACATTTGGCTTGGCTATTGCCTTGGGGGGAGTTATTCCTTATTCTTCGTTGATGTCAGAGATTTATTTTTTACCTCAATTAATCTTGTTAGGACTGTGCGCTTGGGGGTTATATTTCTACGCGTTCAAACTTCATAAAACCCTTTACAATTCATGAAAAAGTTATTTTTTCTGGTTGCACAATTCATGGTATCGTCGGTTTGGGCTGATGAGGTTGGGAATTATAATCAATCGAGCCAATCCAGTGATAGTAGTACAGAATTGTTGGTAGTGGCGGGAGTGGTGGCCATCGCTGCGTTATTTTATATCCGCTATCGTCGCGCTCGAAACAAGCCTTGACTTTGGAATGTATATGCTTTTAATGTATTGGTTATTAAATATTTATCGTAACTATCCTCTATGAAAAAGCTTACTTTATTTCTTTTCTTGATGGTTGCTTCCAGCGTTGCATTTGCAGATCTCGTAGAAGTACCGACTGGCTCGCCAGCGCCAGTTTCTGATGTATTATTATTGGTTGGTGTTTTGTCTATTGCCGTGTTGCTGTTTGTGCGCTACCGCCGAGCCCGCCAAAAGCATTAATATGTGGATTCATCTTCTAAAAACGTGGCTGGTGGAGATTCCCATCCTCTGGCTGTTTTTGCACCATAACGACCGCCTGACGTCTATTGTTGGGCTGGGTGTCCTGATTAACGTATCTACCTGGACGTTTCTTGTCTACTATTATTATCAATTCGGAGGTAATATTTATTTTTTAGAACTACTCGTTACACTTGTGGAGGGCCTGTGGATAAGGAGCTTATGGAAAATAAATTGGTCAAAAAGCTTCCTAATTGGATTGGTTGCCAACGCGGTGAGTTTTGGGCTTGGCTGGTGGGGAATTATTTAATTTTTGCTTCTCTATAGGAAAACCTGTACGTTCTAAATGTATGTTTTCCTGTATTCTAAATGTAGGTGATTCCGGATTTACGGGCATTGGGTTTTGAAAGAACTTTGTATCGTTCAATCATAACGATAAAATTGCTTTCACTCATGGAATCCAACGCTGCGCCAATAGAGCATTCTAAGCCTCAAATTCATTCAAACAATGCCCATGATGAGGGCTTTTTTGCGGTTTTGTTTGACATTACCAAAAAACACACGCTGCTTTTTACGTTCTTCTTTCTGATTCCTTTCATCATCTTGCTCATTTCTTTGGGCTTAAAGTGGTATTATATTTTTTACGATACGATGCATTACCTGTCTGATTTTCAATCTGTCAATGGTAATTGGACTGACCCCCAAAATTATTTCAGCCCGGGCATTGATAAGTACATTCGTGAGTTGGACATCGCTGGTTTGGTGGGGGGTATTGTCGGGATTTTTATTGGGTTGTTTTTGACGGTTACTACCGAGAAAATAAATCGGCAAAAAGAACGCCTCAATCAACAGGAAATGGACCACATTAAAACCCAAACAGGGTTGTTGGTGCAGGCGACCAAGTCGCTAAACGGCATCATGATGGAAGTGAGCGGCAAGGTCAACGAGAAAGTGCAGCTCATGGAAGGCACCAAAGATGTGTTGGAAGGTATTGATAAAGTAATAGAGCTTTCAAAAATGCAGGGAAATAGCCTATTGGTGCTGTCAAATACGGCCAAAATTGAGGCTATTTCCCCTTTTCGGATGGATTTGGTGGCCAAACACGCCGATTTAAAACCCCATGAACTGCGCCATGCTACGCAGTTTGACTACGCCCGCCGCGCTGAAGCGCTATTGCGGGATTGTACCGATGTTGAAAATAAACTCAAAGAAACGGCCATTTATCTGCAAAAAATCGGTAGCGGTGCCCGCGTAGAATTTGTAACCCTCAATGACCAAAATGAAGGTTCAAGCCACGCCTTTCTAAAATATTTAGGCAAAATATTCAACGAACATGTGTCGGTCGAAACCTACCGTAGTGGTAGCAATGCAGCGCTGGCCGTTAATGAAACTATACCTCACCACAACCGTTTTATGATTTCCATGAACGGCCAAGAAGAAACCGATGCACAGTCGGTTTTGATTCGTCAACTCTACAACCAACATTCACAGGCCATGCGCGAAATGCTGGACTTGGGAGTTCGCGTTACCAAAGTCAACAAGACGCTGCCCATTCAATTGTTTATAAGCACCCCCCGCGAAAACACACCCGGTATTCAGAAAACCTTGTGTGTGTGTATTTTAGGGAGTGGATCCAACTCCAGCGGCCGCCCTTCAAAATTGACCGCTTTCCTCACTGACGACCCGCACATTGTGTCTTCTATGGTTGAGCTATTTTATGATTACGAATCAGACGCTACGCTCAACACCCGTGAGTTTATGCAGAAATTGTAAAATTAGTCCGGGGCCGCTCGTCCTATCTCCTCACTTCTCACTCCTAAAGTTCATGTCGACCGTCACCCTTATAAAAAAGCTTTGGCCGTTTGTTCAAAAGTACCGTCAGAGTTTAATCGGTGCCTTTATTCTCACGGGAGTAGGTGCTTTATTGGCTCAGGTAACTCCTTTGGTGATGGAATATACCGTCAATACCGTTCAGGAAATTCTTGATAAAAAAAACCAAACCCAAGAACAAATCGCTTGGATAGTGGGCGGGCTGGTGATGGTCTTGTTTGCCAAAGAAATTGTCAATTTGCTGGTACAATTGGGGCAAAAATTTTTGAGCGATCGCCTGCGGTTTCGCTTAGCGGCCGATTTACACAACTACAGCATCAAGCGAATGGTATCGTATCATTTGTCTTTTTTTGCGCTTTCGCAAAACCAAATTGGAAAGCTTGAAAAACGCATCGACAAAGGCATCGAAAGTCTGACCAAAACCGTCAAAAATTTGTTTGTGGATATTGTGCCCATGTTTGCTAATGCGCTGTTGGCGTTGGCTTTGATGTACAAAAAAAACATTTGGGTGGGCGTGTGTGCCACCCTCATCATGCCGCTTTATGCGCTTATCAGTCGGGAACAATCCAAACGTCAGAAACTGATTCGACGCAATATTCAACAGTTTCGTGAAGAAAAAGCCAACACACTTTTTAACCTCATTGAGTCTATTTTTGTCGTAAAGTCCTTTGTAAGAGAAGAATACGAGACAGGTCGCCAATGGAAACTAACCCAGCAACTCTCCGATAGCGAAGTAAAACACCACCGCACCAATTATCTTTTTGATGGCCTCAAAAGCATTGCGGAGCAGTTGGGCGTAGTCATGGTTTTTGTGGTCACCATCTACTTTGTCCTGAACCAACAAATGACCATCGGGGCGATTTTGCTGCACTTGATGTTGTTCAACAACGTTTCGGCCCCCGTGCGGCACCTCCACCGCATTTATGATGAATACAGCGAAGCCCTCACCTACGCCGAAGGCTTTTTTGACATGATTGAGAACAACTCCTATCTCGAAAACAGTCAAAGCAAAACGATAAACCCTCGACATCCTGTTCATAAATCTTTTGCTGGAACATTTGAAATGAAAGCCGTTGATTTTGTCTATCCCAACGGAAAGCAAGCTTTGAAAGGCGTAAATCTGCATCTGGAAGCTGGAAAAACAACGGCATTGGTGGGTTTGTCGGGGGCAGGTAAAAGCTCGGCCATGAATTTATTGGCGGGCTTTTATTCACCAACGCGTGGAGAAATTCTGCTCGATGGAAAACCCTTAACGGGATACGACCCGCATTGGATTCGTCGAAATGTGGGTTTGGTGATGCAGAAAAATCATATTTTTTCGGGCACCATCGAAGAAAATATTCGTTACGGAAAATTGGAAGCCACCCCAGACGAAATCGTAGCGGCGGCTAAGCAAGCGAGTCTGCACGAACAAATTTTACAGATGCCCAATGGCTATCAAACCGAAGCCAAAGCATTGTCGGGTGGGCAGCAGCAGCGGATTGCTATTGCGCGTTTATTCCTCAAAAATCCCCCCATTATCTTCTTGGATGAACCCACCGCAAGTTTGGATGCCATCACGGCGGAGCAAATCAAAGACAGCATCGATGCCATCAAGAAAAATCGTACCGTATTGATTATCTCGCACAGTATCAGCCAAATCATGGACGCTGACCAAATTTATGTGATGCAGGAAGGTGAAATCATTGGCAAAGGCAGCCACGAAACGCTGTATGCGGCAGGAGGGCTTTACCGCGAAATCATCGATTCAAATGCCCGTACCCTCAATATCGGGCGGCTTGCCGCCACGGTTTTGGGCTAACTACAGGTTTTCCTATACTTCAAAATACAGGTTTCCCTTACCCAAAATGTAGGTGTTTCCGGATTTACCAGCGTGGCTTTTTGGAGGAACTTTGTATCATCAGAAGCGAGGCAACAAAAGCACTGAAAATAAAGCAACTTCCTGATATTCAAAAAGAAATAGTCATCATAAAAATCTGAAAAACATTACAACAATGAATGCTACAGTCAAACAATTCGTCATTCGTCACCTTGTGGGAGCCAAAGCAAATCAGGTAGAAGAATTTGATTTCAACGGCCACAACGAACTTACATTGGGCCGCTCAAACGACAGCGATGTTCAGTTTGACCCTGAAATTGATACCGTTGTGAGCCGTGAGCACGGCAAAATCGTCAAAGAAGGCCCGTTGGCTTTTGTGTTGATTGACAACAACAGTCGCAACGGAATTTTTGTCAACAAAATACGTGTAAAAGGACAGACTCCCATCGAGCCAGGCGACGAAATCCAACTCGGCAACAATGGCCCCGCTTTTATTTTTGACATTGACCCGCGTCCCGCCGAATTAATGCCCGCCACTCGATTGGTAGAAGTCGTTAAGCCTACCAATGAATTTGTTCCGTTGGAAGTTTCTGAATCAACGCCCATCAAAACGGGCATTGGCAAGCAGACATTTGAACGGGTAATCAGCACTGAACGCAGCAAATCTCGTCGTACGCTTTGGGCTGCTATGGCCGCCGCTTTTGTGATTTTTGGCTCTTTAGGATTTGTCTTCTGGAATTCTACCCGAGAAGAACAGGCCGAACTGGATGCTAAATACAATCAGGCACTCCAAAAACAACAAGAAGAAGCCAGAATCCAAATGGTGGCATTGCAGGAAAAAGTAGAGCAGGGCAAGCCGATTTCTACCGCCGCTATCGCTTCCGCCAATACCGATAAAGTAGTAAAGATTTTTATTTCGTGGGAACTGTACGAAGTGCAAGAAAACGAGGAGTTGTACCATGAATACCGCCCCGATGCGCAAGGTATGTTCCGCCCGCTGTTTGTGCAGACCCAAAACGGCATCGAGCCTTATTTGGTTACCAAGAAAAAATCATTGGTGGGTTTACCCGTGGGCTCTACCGGAACGGGCAGCGGATTTGTGGTAAGCTCCGACGGTCAGATTTTGACCAACCGCCACGTGGGTGCCGCTTGGAAAACGCGCTATTCGGGCTTTGCTTGGAACAACTTCCCGGGCTTTTTGGTGCAGGGGCTTGATAAAACGGGACAGCCTGTATTGGCCAAAGAGCCAACCGTGGGGGCCGAACAAATTTTTGGCTGGGTTCCTTCGGAAGCTACCATGGTGGATGGTCGGCCGGCGCAGGTGGAAGGCCGCAACAAATACTTAAAAGTAGTCTTTGCCAATACCTCACAGCCGTATGAAGCCCGTTTGATTACGCCTTCACAAAGTCATGATGTGGCGCTTATCAAGGTGGATGTCAACAATCTAGCTCCCGTGACGCTCAAAGACAATTACGGTTCGGTAAAAGCGGGCGAAGAAATTATCGTGATGGGCTATCCCGGTGGTGCTCCGCAGCAGCGCGTGGTTCGTAAGTCAAATGACCCTTTCAAACCCAATGCTGAGGTGTTTGAAGTGGCTTCGCCCGTTACTTCGCCTGGCCATGTGCAGCAAGTAGTGGCCAGCTCCACCGAATTTTCAACCAAACAATCAGGCTTCGGCGACAGCTACCAACTGGACTTGAACGCCACGGGCGGCGGCAACAGCGGTGGGCCGATGTTTGACGAAAAAGGAAACGTCATCGGGATTTATTACGCGGGTGGTGGCGATGCTCGGCAGGGAATCATCTCATTCGCCATCCCTATTAAGTACGGAATGGAATTGTTAAAAACGCCTAAAAGTGAATAATTAGCGTCTTATTAGTCCATGCTTTAAGAGTATAGTGTTCTGATAATCAGATTCTTTGTTCGATAAAATCAATCATCGAAAAACCAATAAAATGCAATTAGGCCAAAACATAAAAGGCTACGTTTTAACGCAATGGCTCGGCTCGGGAGGAATGGGCGAAGTGTATCAAGCACAACACCAAACCTCTCGCCGCCCCGCGGCGGTGAAAGTCCTCTACCGCGCCGACCAAGCGGCCCGCTTTCGGAACGAGGCCTACATTCAGGCTTCTGTGCAACATCCTCACATTGCGGCCCTTTACGAATATGCGATTGAAAACGGTACGCCCTGCATTATCATGGAATACGTCGAAGGAATTACGCTTGAAAAACTCATCAAACGACAAGGGCGACTGCCCGAAGCGTTTGTCTGGAAGGTAATGGAGCAGATTGTGTTGGCAGTAGTTTATTTGCACGAACGACACATCATCCACCGCGATTTGAAACCGGGAAACGTAAAAGTAAACCGTGAGAGTTTTGCCAAATTGTTGGATTTTGGAATCGCCAAATCGACTTATACGCCTAAACTCACACAGGAAGGATACATCGTCGGAACGTCGCATTACATGGCTCCTGAGCAGTTTCATGGCAAAGTAAGCATTCAGTCTGATTGTTGGTCGTTAGGGGTTTTATTCTACGAAATGCTGACGGGGCATTTGCCTTTCGACGGTCGCAGCGAAACGGAAGTTCGCTTAAAAATCGAACGAGGACAGTACACTTCCCCCGATTTATTGGTTCCACATTTGACAAAAAGAAGCAAGCGTCTCATTCATAAGTTGTTGCGAATCAATAGCACCAATCGAATGACGGCGACAGAACTGCTGCAAGAATTAAAAAGCCCAGCAGACAACGGATTTTCGCTTGCAGAATGGGTGGATACTTTCACAGATTTTATGGAAAAAATCCCCGTAAAACGTTGGCTGAAAACAAAAAATCATTGACCTACATCGAATCTCTACGTGCCATGTTCTGGAAAAAATGGTTATCAACTAAAGCAACTGACGCCTCACTGTCAGAATCTTTCAGCGACTTACGGGCCGTGGTGGTATCGGATGTAGGTTGTGTGCGTACCAACAATGAAGATGCGGCGCGGTTTGTGCGTCCAGCAGATTTGTTTGTTCGGTCATCAAAAGGTTTTTTGGCGATTGTAGCCGATGGCATGGGAGGACACGCCGCTGGGGAAATCGCTTCTCAAATGGCGGTCGAAACCATTGCCAAAACGTATTATCAACGGGAAGAAACACCCGAAGAAAGTTTGTTTCTGGCATTTACCAAAGCCAATCGTGCCATTTGGCAAGCGGCAAGCCGCAATGCACGTCAGCGCGGCATGGGCACAACTTGCACAGCGGTGGTGGTGTGCGATGCTAAATTGTACATCGCGCATGTTGGTGACAGCCGATTATATCTGCTCAAAAACGGCCAACTTTTACAACTTTCAACCGACCATACGTATGTTCAAATGCTTGTTCAGCAAGGAGTTATTGCTCCTTTGGAAGCCGAAAAACATCCAGAACGAAACGTTCTCACTCGCGCCATGGGTACCCACAACAAAGTGGAAATTGATGTTGAAGCCATGACACATTCTCTCGAAAGTGATGATCGCTTATTGCTCTGTACCGATGGTTTGTACGACTATCTCACCAATGATGAAATTGCGCAACTGATGCTTATACCCACCTTAAATGAATCGGCGCAGCAGTTGGTAGAAGCCGCCAAACAACGCGGTGGACACGACAATATCACCGTGTTGTTGATTGAGCGTCTCTCTTCAGAAGCACCGCAAGCCCTCCGCCCAACCGAAGAAATTGCTTGATATACAGATAATTAACCGTTACTGTTTACTAAAATGATTGGCCGAACCCTACAAAACTATCACATCGAAGAGCTCCTCGGCGAAGGAGGTATGGGGACGGTGTATCGTGCCACCGATACGTTTCTTCGTCGTCCGGTAGCCATCAAAATGTTGCATCCACATTTGTTGCGCGACGCTACTTTCATGGAACGGTTTCGGAATGAGGCCGTACTTTCTGCCCAACTTAACCATCCGAATGTGGCGACCTTATACAATTTTCTTCAAGTTCGGTCCGACAACGTGATGGTGATGGAGTTGGTGGACGGAATGACTTTAGAGCGCTTGGTGTCTAAGCAAGGAAAATTGCCATTAGAAACGGCCATCAGGATTGTTATTCAGGCACTTGATGGGTTGCAACACGCCCATTATAAAGGGATTTTGCACCGAGACATCAAACCTGCAAACTTAATGCTGACCCGTGAAGGAATGGTTAAGCTGATGGATTTTGGCATTGCGCGAATGGTGGGCAGTCAGCGCCTCACCCGCGTAGATAGGGTGGTTGGTACGTTGGAATACATGGCCCCCGAATTATTGAATGGTGCGGAGCCTTCCGTACAGTCGGATTTGTACGCCGTTGGGGTGCTATTGTACGAACTATTGACGGGAAAACTGCCATTTGAACCCGCGACTGATACAACCCTCATCAACCAAATTTTGACTAAAAAACCCATTTCAGTACGAACACGGGTGGGTGAATTGCCCAAACAGATAGACGAAATTCTTGAAGTACTGCTTCAAAAGAAACCTGAAAAACGATTTTCTAAAGCCTTAGAATTACGTCAAGCATTGGCGTTGGTGGTTGCGCCAGGGCCGATTAACCTCCAAATTTTTGATACGACTCCCAAGCCCCTACCCTCCACTCGTTTGGCCGATGTTAAGACTGACAAACCACAGGTAGCACCTACGCGGTTGGCGGGTGCCGACACGCAACCTAAGAAGCAATCTGGAACGCAACAACTCAAGGCTAATTTGTTGAGTTTGGAAGGATTGATATTGTTGGGAGCTATCGTGATTTCGGCGGGAATTGTCGGATTTTGGCTCGTTGGCATAAATAAAAAAGACGATGACCTAAAAGAACCACCGTTTGGTCTGGTTCAAAAAGACACAACAAAAATGGTATTCAGCCCAGCGGTTGAAAAAAAACGGGATAGCCTTCCTACTATTGCTCAATCGGAAGTGGTAGTGCGTTTGCCACCTAAACAAGAATCAGCCCTTCCGATTGAAAAACCCTCAAAGCCCGTTGACAATAACCCGTCCAATCCAGGGAAAAAGAAGGTGCAGGTACCGATGGACGAAAAACCAGAAGATAAAAACCCTGTGAAGGAAGAGCCTAAGCCCGTTGAAAAAGAAGAAAAACCCAAAGAACCAGAGCACAAAGCACCCGTTCGAATGGCAACGGTTGAAGTAAGAAATGAGCCTTTTGCGGTAGAGTTCGCCCAAACAATTTCATCAGACGCGGTAGCGGGGCAAATCGTTTGGCTGAGAGCGGTGTCACCCGTTCAAATAGATGGCCTAACGGTGGTGGCAACAGGAGCTCGGGTGCGGGCCCGCGTTACCTCAGCTCGACCTGCTTCCAATTCACAAAAAGCGCTTTTAGCCGTTCAATTTGAAGCCGTTGAAGCGGTCAATAATCAATGGATAGCCATCAGATACCCCGAATACAGCGATAAAGCCAGCGATGAGGTGGTGTTTCAGCAAGGCCGCCGCATCAATAATCTACGTACCACTCGTACCAGCCTTACCGTTCCATTCTAACCTTTTAAAACAATGCTACGACAAATAATTCTATTACCCCTCTTATTTCTGACCACCTCACCTTTACTACGTGCGCAGGATATTCAGTCCAATACCGAAGGCTTAAACGTGCATTTGTATGGCAGTCTTGTTCAATGGTCGTCCACTTTTTTTGACCAATTAGATGAATCAGATCCAAATGGAATAGGAGTTGGGATTCGTTTGGGATATGGTTTTAATCAGCGTTTTGAGGCATTTGCCCAATACGAGGCCCAAACTCTAAAATTCAAGTCTGAATGGGACATCAATCGAATGGCAACACTTGTTGCTGGCATAAGGGCCAATTTTGGCGGAACATTGCAAAAAGTGCGCCCATTTGTAGAAGGTGGCTACGCATTGATAAACCTGAAAATAAAGCCTGTTTTATTGAATGGTCGATTTTACGAGTTTCAGTTGAAAGGCCCTGGGGTATGGTTGGGCGGTGGCGTAAACTATTTTATCACCCCTCAATTGGCTATTAATGGTCGGATTGGCGGTACTTTTGGGAAGTTTAACAGTTTTTTAGCAAACGGTCAGGGGTTTGAAGACCGTCCTGATGTGCGCACTTTTCGGGGGTCTTTGGGGATAGTTTATTTTTTTAATGAATAAAAGTGACTTTTTTTAATTCAATGCGTATATATATGGAGAGATTCAAAGTCGTTTTAGGATACTTTATTTTCCTGTAACACATTTTACCTTACTTATTTACCCGATTTTGTACCGTTGGTAAGGCAAATTCCGCCCACTGACGGTACATTTTTCCTGAAAAATGAAGCCCGTCATCCGCAACAAGTGAGACATCATTGCGCGCCGTTCGCGAGAGCGGAGTTATATCAATAAACACAATCCCCGATTTTTCACATTCCTCCTTGGCAGCGTTGTTAAATGCATCAATTTCTGTGGCAATTTTGGCCTGATTGCTTCCTTTGGCAAACGGTGTCACGCCCCAATCGGGGGTTGAAAGCATAAAAACGCGTTCTATATTTCCACCTGCAAACCCAATGGCCTGTTGAAGAAGTTCTCGTAACTCTTCGCGGTATCGCTCAATGGATTGGCCACGGTATTGGTTATTTACCCCAATTAAGATAGAAACTAAATTGTAAGGGCCCTTAGGGTTTCGGCCTTTAATACCCTCCATCAGCTCGGCCGTAGTCCAGCCCGTTTTGGCGATAATCTCTGGATTGGCGATGTTTATGTTGTTTTTGCGCAACAAATCACTCAAAATAACGCTCCATCGTTCTTCGGGCGTTACCCGTTCACCAATAGTATAAGAATCGCCCAGCGACAAATAACGGTATTGTCCGGGGACGAGAGTAGGCGCTGGAGTCTGGTCGTTGTTCATAGGAGATTCGGCGGCACAAGCCATCATCAAAATTAGAATACTTATCGTCCATTTCATCGCTCATTGACGTTTTTATTGTATTTTTGGGGTTGAAATACGGGTGGTTTTTTATGAATTTTTTGTCGGCCGACGATCTTATTTATGGGTACATGAATGGAATTTTTCCAATGGCCGATGCCGATGGTACGCTTTATTGGTACTCTCCAGACCCCCGGGCCATCATTCCGCTCGAAACCTACAAACCTTCTAAATCGCTGCGGCCCATCCTCAATAAACAACAATTTGAGATTCGAGTTAATGCTGATTTTGAGGGCGTAATGAAAGGCTGCGCTTTGCCCAGACAAGACGAAGAATCCACTTGGATTTCTGATGAAATCATCAGTGCCTATTCTGAGTTGCATCGAATGGGTTTTGCACATAGCGTCGAAACCTACGAAAATAATGAACTGGTGGGTGGTTTATACGGTGTTGCCATTGGCGGTGTTTTTTTTGGAGAATCCATGTTTCACACCGTAAGCAATGCCTCCAAAGTCGCTTTTCATTATTTGATTGAAATTCTTAAACAGCAAAGTTACGATCTTCTGGACACGCAGTTCATCAATGACAATGTACGTAGATTTGGGGCCATTGAGATTCCCAAATCAGAATATATAAAGCTGTTAAAAAAAGCCCTTCTTAAAAAAGCCCATTTTGTTGAAACCGATATTAAACATCTTTTTCAAAATCCGTTCGGAAAAATAAAATAACGAACTTGCATCTATGGGCATTTCAGGCGGGTTTTATGTATTTTGAGTTTGGAAAATTGGGCTTTCATCCGTAAAACTTGGTTTTGCCCCATATTCTCTTAAACTTTACTTAAAAATAAACTCCAATAGAACCTTTTTGAAGCTATGGCCGCGATTTCTCTGAATGTCAACGGGAAAAACTTTTCCCTTGATATTGACCCCAAAATGCCGCTCCTCTGGGCAATCCGCGATTTTGTAGGACTGAAAGGTACCAAATTTGGCTGCGGAATTGCGCAGTGTGGTGCCTGTACTGTTCATTTAGAAGGCAAACCTACCCGTTCGTGCGTGCTTCCTGTGCAGGCCGTAATCGGCAAAAAAATTACGACGATTGAAGGCCTTGGCACCGAAGAAAATCTGCATCCAGTACAACAGGCGTGGATTGAGGAGCAAGTGCCGCAGTGTGGTTATTGCCAGTCGGGCCAAATCATGGCGGCAAGTGCTTTGTTGAAAGAAAAAGCCAATCCTACCGATGCCGATATTGATTCCGCCATGCGCGGACATATTTGTCGTTGTGGTACGTACGACCGTATTCGTAAAGCGATTAAAAGAGCTGCGAAAGATACGGCGAAAGCCAATGTAACTGGCGGAAAATAAACCACAACATGCGGATGAACAGTGATGTGTCAGAGGCAATAAAAAAGACAAAAAAGATGAGCAATCGTAGAGATTTTATAAAAACCCTTGGCTTATCATCGGCGGGTCTGATGATGGGCCTTTCGGCTTCCTCTAAGCCAACGGTCATTCATTTAAACGGAGTAGGGCCTTCTGCATTGGCCCTCGAAATCAATCCATTTATTGTGATTGAGCCAAACGGGAAAATCATTTTGATTAATCCGCGACCTGACATGGGTCAAGGTTCTACGCAGGCTGTACCGTCGCTGTTGGCCGAAGAGCTTGAAGTACGTCTTGACCAAGTAACTATTTGGCAATCAGATGGAAAAGGAAAGTACGGCGACCAAACCTCGGGCGGAAGTAGCAGCGTGCGGGCCTTATGGAAGCCAATCCGTCAGGCAGGAGCCGCTGCGCGGGAAATGCTGGTGAAAGCCGCCGCTCAGCGCTGGAGCGTTCCCGAAAGCGAGTGTTATGCCAAAGAGGCCAAAGTTTTTCACAAACCGAGTGGAAAATCGTTGACTTACGGAGAAGTAGCCGACGACGCCTCAAAATTTGAAGTACCTAAAAACCCCGCACTCAAAGAGGCCAAAGACTTTAAGATTGTAGGAAAATATGCCCCCCGACTCGACGTACCAGCGCGGGTAACGGGTAAAGCCGTTTTTGGTATCGACGTTGACGTACCTGGAATGGTCTATGCCGTCATGATTCACAATCCCCATGTTTTTGGAAAAATAGTGTCGATTGATGATACAGAAGCCCTCAAAATCAAGGGTGTACAAAAAGTGTTGAAGTGTGAGCGCCCAATGCCTCACCGCACGGCCGAAGCCGTGGCAATCATCGCAGATAATTATTGGGCGGCCTTATCGGCCAAAAAAGTGGTAAAAGTTCATTGGGACAATGGAACAATACCCCATACCTTGACTACCGATGCCTATTTCAAAAAATGCGCTGAAGCGGCTACTAAAGAAGGCCTAAAAGGTGAAGAATCGGGTGATTTTGCAGCGGCATTTGCGGGTGCAGCCAAAAAAGTGGAAGCACTTTATGAAACTCCGTTTTTGGCACACGCACCGATGGAGCCAGAAAATGCCATTGCGCACGTAAAAGAAGACGGTACGGCGGAAGTTTGGGCACCAATTCAGGGGCCGGATTGGGCTCTGCGTGACTTGGCTGGGTATCTCAAAATCAAACCCGAACAAATAAAAATAAACGTAGCGCTGTTGGGCGGGGCGTTCGGCCGTAAAGCCTACCATGATTTTTTGCTGGAAGCCTGTTTTCTTTCGAAAGAAGTGAAAAAACCAGTCAAATTGGTTTGGACGCGCGAGGATGACATCACGCAAGGGCCGTACCGCCCCGGTATGATGGCTCGGATGCAGGGAGGAGTTGATGAGAAAGGCAACATTGTAGCCTATCATCACCATCCTATTGGAGAATCTATTCAGTTTCAGGTATTCAAAGCACCAAATGATAAGCCTGACGATTGGATTTGCGGAGAGTTGAGCCAAAAAGAACAAAAATATACGATTCCAGCCTTCAAAGTGTCGTTTACGCACGTCAGCACCGAGATTCCGATCGTGTGGTGGCGCTCTGTGTATGCGTCCAATTTTGGATTCAGTCAGGAAGGGTTTTTGGACGAACTTATTCATTCGGCGGGCAAAGACCCACTGAAAGCGCGTCTGGAAATGATGACCGACGCCAGATTCAAAAAAGTGCTCGAAACCTTAGCCGAAAAAGCCAAATGGGGCGAAAAACTTCCCGCCGGCCATGGTAAAGGCATCGCTGTTTTCAAGTCATTCGGCAGTATCAGTGCCTGTTGCGTAACGGTGTCTAAACAGGGAGCGGGTGTGAAAGTGGAAAAGGTAGTGTCGGTCATTGATTGCGGACATTACGTAAACCCCGATAACGTGAAAGCGCAAACCGAAGGAAATATTGTGATGGGCATCACGGCGGCGGTCAAAAAAGGGATATCTTTCACCAACGGACAGGCAGAGCAAACCAATTTCCATCAATATCATGTAATGCGTTTTAATGAAATGCCTGCGGTTGAGATTCATATCGTAGAAAGCGGCGCTGAACCGGGTGGAGTAGGAGAGCCAGGATTGCCTCCGATAGCTCCAGCGCTGGCCAATGCTGTTTTTGCCGCAACGGGCAAGCGCATCCGAAAATTGCCGTTTGATTTGAATACGTTGGCGTAGTAATAAATACTTTCCAAGCCTCCAAAACTTTGAAAGTGTATGAACATCCTAAAAAAGCGGCTTTCGGGTCGCTTTTTTTGTAGGTAAGTTCATCTTATTAAGTTTTTATATATCTTTGCAATTCGGTATGCTTGCATACTAATAAAACCTGATTGCTAAATCTTCTAAATGCTTAACTGTCAATGGCCCAGTACTATAGCCGTCGTAACCTTAATTTTCTTCTCTACGAAGTATTTAATGCTACCGAGTTAACGCACTACCCCTACTACAACGCGCATGACCGCGAAACGTTTGACATGACGATTGATGCCGTAACCCAGATAGGCGATACTATCATGTTTCCGCATTTTCGTGATTTGGACCGAAACCAGCCAGAACTGAAAAATGGCAAAGTGACTGTACACCCCAAAGTAGGCGAATACCTCAAAGCAATGGGCGACGCGGGACTGATTGGAACGGGCTTTTCTTTTGAAGACGGTGGCCAGCAATTGCCCGAAATTGTCAATTCCATTCTTGGGTTTATTTTAATGGCAGCTAACAACGGCATGATGTACACTGGCCTCACGTCGGGAGCGGCCCGGCTGATTGCTTCATTTGCTTCCGAAGAATTAAAACAAACCTACGTAGAAAAAATGCTGGGCGGAAAATGGCAAGGCACGATGGCCCTGACCGAACCCCAAGCTGGAAGTTCATTATCTGATATTACAACCTCAGCTACGCCGCAGGCAGATGGCTCTTACCGAATCAAAGGCCAAAAGGTTTTTATTTCGGCTGGTGATCACGATCAGTGCGAAAATATCATTCACCTGATGTTGGCGCGGATTGACGGTGCGCCCAAAGGTACCAAAGGCATTTCTCTTTTTATAGTACCCAAATACCGCCTCGATGGCACCGAAAATGACGTAACTTCTACAGGAATCTATCATAAATTAGGTCAACGGGGTGTTCCAGCTATGCACCTGACTATGGGTGACCGCGATGATTGCCACGGTTGGCTGGTGGGTGAACCGCACCGAGGGCTTAATTACATGTTTCAGATGATGAACGAAGCCCGCATCGGTGTAGGAATGACGGGCGTGGCAATTGCTTCGGCGGCGTATGGCGCTTCGTTGCAATACGCCAAAGAGCGTCCCCAAAGCCGTCGATTGAATGAAAAGTCGGCCTTGGATAGCCCTCAAATTCCAATCATTCAACACCCGGATGTAAAACGAATGTTGCTGTTGCAGAAGGCAATCGTGGAAGGTTCGCTATCACTTTTGATGGAAACTGCCCGCTGTGCCGACATTGCCCATGCGAGTGAAGATCCCGAAGAGAAGGAAAAATACCATTTGATGCTTGAATTGCTGACACCTGTCGCAAAAACCTACCCGACCGAAATGGGTTTGGTGGCGGTAAGCAATGGACTACAAGTACTGGGAGGATATGGTTTTACGGAAGATTTTCCGTTGGAACAGCTTTACCGCGACATTCGTATCACGCCGATTTATGAAGGAACCACTGGCATTCAGTCGCAAGATTTGCTTGGTCGTAAGATGACCATGAAAGGTGGTAAACCTGCGCAATATCTTTTTGGGGAAGTGGCCAAAACCATTGCTGAAGCAGAAACCCACGAAAACCTAAAACCTTACGCCCAAAAATTGAAAGCTGAATTGGCTCGTTTGCAGGAAGTAACGATGGCCTTGATGCCGTATGCAATGCAAGGCGATATTGAGCGATTTTTGATGGATGCGACCCTATACATGGAAATGTTTGGTATTAGTACGGTGGCGTGGCAGTGGCTGAAGCAGGCCGTTGTGGCACAACGTACTATTGTTACGCAAAATCCTGATGGAGAAGAGCTGGCGTTTTACGAAGGAAAAATTCACACAATGAAGTTTTTCTTCCATTATGAAGTCCCCAAAACGCTTGGATTGGCCGTACGTTTAAAAGACAATGAAGTATTGACAATTGCCACCGAAAAAGAGGTGATTTTGTAACGATATGGGGTTTATACCCAAAAAATTTTATCATCAACTAAAAACCGAAGCAACAGTCCTGACATTTGTCGGGATTTGTTGTTTATAAGGGAGTTTGGGTTTATGTTTGCGCCTGAACCCTCACTCATCACCTACCATGATTATTGGCATTGGCGGACGTAGCCGATCTGGAAAAACGACGTTTGCTGAAACATTGGTTTGGCATTTTCGTGCTGAAAACAAACGGGCAATAGCGCTGCACCAAGACGATTTCGTTAAAATTCTTCACGACATTCCCCTCATTCGTGACCGTACAGATTGGGAAACACCAGAATCCATTGATTTTGAGTTATTAAGGAAAGCTACTGCATTTTTGCATCAGGATTTTGAGGTACTGGTTATCGAAGGGATTTTAGCATTTGCTGATGATGATTTGAATGCGTTGTATGATTTTTGCTTTTTTACCCACATTTCAGAAGAAACGTTTCGTATTCGTAAGGCCGCGGACACACGTTGGGGCGAAGAGCCAGTTTGGTATATCAATCATATTTGGGAAAGCTTTTTGAAATATGGTCAACCTCCCCAAAAGTTAAAGAATCTGATGGTCATTGATGGGGAAAAACCGTATCAAATGGGGGAAATAGAGGAATTTTTGCGCCATTTTGACAAATGATTTTACAATAAATAGTCATTTTGTCATAAAATAAGTCTTGGTACGCTGTTTGAGAATTTAAAATCAACTAGCCAAATAGCAAAATGAAAGCAAAAATTCAAATTCCGCAAGAAATTCTGACCGCAATAGATTACGCTAATACGACCAATGGTGGAATGAGTGAACCTGATTTAGCCATCACTCAAGACGAAAAAGGGTATGAAGTACGAATCAAAGCGGCTGGTCTAGGCCCCGATAGTTTTCAGGTAGATGTGCTGAACAATCGTTTGTGGGTATATCATTTATTACCCCTCTTTGCAGACCGCCCCGACGGGATGGATAACCTGCAAACTGCACGTACGCTGGGCAATTTATTTTTGCCTAACGACGTCAATGTTGACAAAATCGTGGCGCATTATGAGCAGTCAACCCGTGAACTTAACATAACATTACCCTATAATCATCCGACGCGTAACTTCCGTCGACACATTGACGTAGATATTGAGTAAGGTGTTCATTGTCAATTAACTACGAGTTATCTTTCGTAGTTAGTTGACGTGGATGTTATTTCTTCAAAATCTTAAATTCTACCCGACGGTTGATTTGTTTGCCTTCGTCCGTATCGTTGGATGCTTTGGGTTTTGATTCTCCGTAGCCTTTGCTTTGCACGCGGTCGGGCTCAATTCCTTTTCCAATAAAATACTCTCTCACGGAGTCAGCGCGGTCTTGAGAGAGCTTGATGTTAGAGGCATCGCTTCCTACATTGTCGGTGTGGCCACCTATTTCCAACACTAATCCTGGGTTTTCATTGAATGTCAGCACCATTCGGTCCAATTCAGGATTAGATTCGGAGCGTATCTCGGCCTTACCGGTATCAAAAAACAAATTATTCAAAACTCCGACGGCGTTGATTTCGATGGGGACCAATTTTAGATTTGTCCCTGCAACTTCTTTATAATCAGTTACATTCGTTAAGTCAATGTTTTGTGCTTCGGCAATAAAGTCTTTCGCAACGGCTCGTACGCCATATTTAATCCCTTTGGGCAACACAATTTTATATTCGCCCGTTCGGGGGTCGGTTTGTGCGGTGCCTACTTCGGTACCGTCGGCCAGGTTTTCATAAATGATGCGTGCGTCAATGGGTTTTCCTGTTTTGGTGTCCAATACTTTTCCGCTCAACAACACCACGGGATCGGGTGCGGGCACAATGGAAGGCTTACTGGGCTCATCGGATTTAATCTTGATTTTTACAATATCTCCTTTGCCGAGTGTATTCTTTTTGGAGACCATGTAGGCATAATCGCCCGCAGCGGCAATGGTGTAATACGCGTCATAGCCATCGGTGTTGATGGCTGGGCCTAAATTGACGGGCTTAGACCAAACTTTCCACGTTTTGTCAATTCGTTTGGTGTAATAAATGTCATTGCTCCCCTGTCCGCCAGTTCGGTCGCTCGAAAAATACAAGGTGGCCCCATCTGCGGCTAAAAAAGGCGTGGTTTCGGTAAAATCGTCGGTATTTACGTCAAGGCCCAAACTCGTGGGCTTGGTCCATGTGCCGTTTTTTTGCTGAAAGCTTACGTAGATATCATCTTTGGTACTCTTCTTTTTCTCACTAAAGGCCATCACCAGCGTTTTACCGTCGTTTGACAAAAATCCGCACATGTACTCCCCTTTACTCATTCCTTCAAGACCAGCAATGGCGAGTTTTTGAGGTGCCGACCAGCCGTTGGCTGTACGTTTGCTAAACGAAAAACCACGTGTTTGGTAAGCGCCTTTCTCATAAGCACCCATGATAAGTAATGTATTTCCGTCGGGGGTGATGCTGTAAGCGCAATTGTATTCTTCCTTGTTAATGGGCGGAGTCATGCGACGAGCCAAACCCCATTGATTATTAGCGAGTTCAGAAAACCAAATATCTTGGCTTCCTTCCAATCCATGCGCATTTTGAGGATGGCTTACCCGCGCAAAAAACAATGTTTTACCGTCTGGAGAGATAACGGGATTGATTTCATTGTATTCAGAATTAACAGAATTGCCCAGATTTTCTACCTTTGGCTGGCTAAAGGCAATGAAAGAATAGAAAAATGATTGGATTAGTAAATAATAAAAGGCCGTTAGCTTTGGATTCATCACAAATGAAAAGTTAGGGAATAACATCACCGCAAAAAGCGAATTTCGTACCATTTTAACGAATTTGCGGATAAAATTGATATTCAAATTGTTTTTACTGTAAAACTTCCCTTTTGATGGGTAGCGGCCCTGTGTTTTTCCCAAAAAGCTGAACGTACTTTATATGGAATCAATCCCCTCACGTGAACCTGCGGCACCTACCGAACTGCCCCCCAAATACTATCTTGATTATTTCCAGTTTTTGGTGACGTTTGTGGAAAGGCTGTATGGTGATATTCTAAACAGCGACGAAAAAGAGTTTATTCGAGGTTTTCGGGCGTTATCCGAAGATGCGCAATGTCTGTTTGTGCGTTTTAGCAATCGGCGTGGGTTATTTTTTCGGACGAGTAAGCTGAAATACAACGAAATAGAAGATATTCCTGCCGCTTTGTATGAGTTGGAAGACAAAGGTTTTATCAAAGAATTGAGCGCCCAGCATGAATCCTATGCGCTGGAAATCCTCAATTTATTTACCAAAGAAGAATGGATTAAGCTGGCCCCGCCCACTGAACTCTCGCTCAAACCCCTCAAAAAACCTGACTTGATTCGCTATTTGAATCATACTTATACGTTTGGTTTGTTGGTAGATCAAATCAATTCGGTAAATGCGTCCGACGGACTGGGCGTCGGACGTTTAAAACCGTCAGACGCATTTACCGAAACGGTCATTAAAGTAGGGTTTGAGGTGGAAGTAATGATGTTAAAATTCCTGTTTTTCGGCAATCGATACGCCGATATGACGGAGTTTGTGGTACGTGATTTGGGCAAAGTAAACTTTGAACGCTACCGCGACGATGCCTACACCGCGCGGTTTCCTACGCGCCAAGATGCCGAAGATAAACTCATGGTATCGCTAATGGCGGAGCAATTCTACGAAATGCAGGAGGCCACAACCCCGCCTGAGGAAATTTTTGATTGGTTTATGAACTGGCAGGCGTCGATTCATACGCTGGGAGAAGTTGCGCAACCGGGATACATAAAATTGATTAATCGGATTGGGGTGTATTTGGAGCGGCAAAAATTGCCCGAGCAAGCCCTGACGGTCTACCAACTGACCGACCATATTCCTTCGCGGGAGCGACGGGTGCGATTGCTGCACCGCATGGGATATTTGGAAGAAGCCATTGCTCTCTGCGAAGCCATTGCCCAAGACCCTCAAAATGCCGACGAGCGCTTTTTTGCGCTAGATTTTCAGGAAAAAATAGCCAATGCCAAGAAGCGAGTAAAGAAAAGTGTGACGCGGTTTTTGCAGGATTCTGAAAGTGTACAGATTTCGATTGATTTTAAATATCGGGTAGAACAGGGGGTGGTGGAGTACTTTATCAATAACGGTCGGGTAGCGGTTCATGCCGAAAATTACCCTTGGCGGGGACTGTTTGGGCTTATTTTCTGGGACATTATCTACGATACCAACGTTCAGGCCATTCACCATCCGTTGCAACGAATGCCTTCTGATTTTTACCAACCTGACTTTTACCGCAAGCGTGTTGCACAAATTCGGCAACGGTTGTCGGAGTTGGAAACCTCCGAAAAAGTGGCGGAGATATTGGAAAGCACCTTCATCGAAAAATTCGGAATTGCCAACGTATTGGTAGATTGGAACGAAGTATTGTTGGAATTGGTAAAACTCATGGCGCTGAATTTAACACCGATGCAACTAAGGGCAATTTTGCTCGAAATGGCAACCAACCTCCGCGAAAATACACGTGGTTTTCCAGATTTGATGGTTTGGGATGAAAAGGGTTTGGAACTCATCGAAGTAAAATCTCCTACCGACCATTTATCTTCCCAACAACTCCACTGGATGCATTTCATGGCTGATTTAGGCGTAAAAGCAAGGGTTTTACGAGTCGAATGGGAAATGCCAACTGCGTCTACAAATCATCAAGCCATTTAAATAACAAGCCCCCTCTCCTTGGATAAGAAGAGGGGGCGAGCGAAGCGAGTGGGTGAGGTTACACCTTCAAAAACACCTTCTTCTTATACAGGAACCAGAGCATCAGCCATTCCACGATGACATACCCAATGGCGTAGAACACTTTTTGGTAGGGTTCAGAAAAATACTTGACAATACCCCGAAAGAGACGTTCGGATGTATGTTCAAAATCAATAAAGTGTTGTGCCATGTAAATCAAAATGGAGTTCATGCCGATAACCGCCAATACCCAAGCGTAGCGATTCCACCCCTGTACGTCGATGAGCCAGTAAAAAATGGATAAAAGAATGAGGCTCCAGCCGCCCACCGTCATCACAAACGAGCTGGTCCACAGGTTTTTATTGATGGGAAAAACATAATCCCAGAGTTTTCCGATAATCAGAAAAAGAATGCCAGCTACAAACAAAAACAATACTTTTTGGGTACGAGACGTGGAGCGTTCGTCGGCACGGAGTAAATTTCCCGCAAAAATCCCCAATAAACCCGTTGCAATGGCGGGCACCGTAGAAATAAGCCCTTCTGGGTCGTGAATATCTTTGTGCAGATGGCCAGGGATAATTAAACGGTCGAGATAGCTGACGGGATTACACTCCATGGTCATAAGACCGGCACCGCATCCGGGCACAGGAACCAACATGACAAAAGCCCAATACCCCAGCAGTAGACTTACAAACCAGATGTATTGGGTTCGGGTACTTGTATACAGATAAATGATTTGGGCAAACATTCCTGCCAGACCAATGCGTGCCAATACGCTCGGGAAACGCATGTCTTCCAAAGGTCTGATTTGTAGACCATTGTTGTAGATAATTCCCAAAATAACCAAGGTCAAACCCCGTTGAATTACTTTACGCAGCATTTTTCCTTTGTCATCCCCGCGTTCAAGACGAGTGCCCAACGAATAAGGAGCCGAAACTCCTGATAGGAAAAGAAACAAAGGGAAAATAAGATCGTAGGCGCGAAAACCGTTCCAATCGGGGTGGGAGAGTTGCTCCGCCATCACAATGGCCACCGACCAGCCAGTAGCTTTGGCTAAAAGGTGAAAGATTTCTTCGCCGCCAGTAATCCAAAACATATCAAAACCGCGCAGGGCGTCCAAAGACAATAGCCGATGCGGCCGGGTATCGGTAGAGGGTTGACTCATAGGTTAAGGGGAGATGAGTAGTGAGTATTTAGATAAAGTTTGAAGGAACGGTTATTTAACTTTACTCAAAAGCGGGGATGATGTACTATCGGCGTTATCCTTCAAATTTTACCTTTACATGTGAACCATCGCAATAGGGCTTGTTTCCAGAATGGCCGCAGCGGCAAAAAGCCGTTACCTGCGATTTTTTAGTTTCATTGCCTGCGGTATCTTTCACTTTCAAATTGCCGTATACCAACAAAGGTCCGTTAGACAAAATTTCCACTACTGTATCGCCTTCCAGTTCTACGGGGCCTTCTATTTCATTGTTCATAAAATAAGATAGCGCTCCCGAAGGACATTTTTTTATCTGCTCTACAATGGCTTCAGTAGTGCCGCCTTCAGGGGTAACCCACGGGCGCTTGCGAGGGTCAAAAACTGTGGGTAGTCCTTTAAAACAAACGGTGGAGTGAATGCACATGTGGGGTTGCCACACGACCGTCACTTCACCATTATCGTATTTTTTGGTAATCTGCTTTTCCATTTTCGTTGGCGATAGAGTTTAGAGGATATTGGGTTGTGTTAAAAACAAATCTAACTAAATCCTCCTAAATCTAAAAATTCAACGATTAGGCTGGCATTCCTTCTTTCATGCGCTCGGCATTTTCGGCAATCCGCAGCTGTTCAATAAAATCGCCGATTTCACCATCCATCACGGTTGGTAAATTATATACCGTATAACCGATACGGTGGTCTGTCACGCGGCTTTGGGGATAATTGTACGTTCTGATTTTGTCCGAACGGTCGCCGCTGCCTACCAGACTTTTACGTTGTGAAGATACCGCGTCGTTTTGTTTCTTCAACTCCATTTCGTATAGTTTTGAACGCAGCATATTCATGGCGCGCTCGCGGTTTCCGTGCTGACTACGCTCTACCTGACACACCACCACAATGCCCGTTGGTTTGTGGGTTAACTGTACTTTGGTTTCTACTTTGTTAACGTTCTGACCACCAGCACCTCCCGAACGGGATGTGATGATTTCGATGTCGGCAG
This sequence comes from Runella aurantiaca, assembly GCF_003339505.1. Lineage (GTDB taxonomy): Bacteria > Bacteroidota > Bacteroidia > Cytophagales > Spirosomataceae > Runella > Runella aurantiaca. The sequence goes on along the minus strand of NZ_QPIW01000023.1, from coordinate 36,653 downwards.
GGTTGATTTCCACTTCTTCTACATCTTCCACTTCGGGCATCACGGCCACGGTAGCTGCCGAGGTGTGTACACGCCCCTGCGATTCTGTGACCGGAACGCGTTGTACGCGGTGTACGCCTGATTCAAATTTGAGCTTTCCGTAGACGTCTTCGCCGGTCACACTCGCAATGATTTCTTTATACCCCCCTGTACTTCCTTCTGTGAAGTCCATGAGTTCCATTTTCCAGCCCATGCGGTCGCAAAAACGCTGGTACATCCGGAATAGGTCTCCCGCAAAAATCGCCGCTTCGTCGCCGCCAGTCCCGCCTCTGATTTCGAGGATTACGTTGTGGCTGTCGTTGGGGTCTTTGGGGATGAGCATTTCTTTGAGCGTTGCTTCAAGTTCATCGGCTTGTGGCTGAAGCTCAATAAGTTCCGCTTTGGCCATGTCACGCATGTCTTCGTCACTCTCCGTTGCAACCAAGTCCTTCGCTCCGTCAATATCGCTCAATACTTTTTTGTAGGCTTGATATTTCTGAACAATCTTGTCCAGGTCTTTATACTCTTTGCTTAATTTTGAGAAGCGTTTTTGATCAGCCATGGCTTCAGGTTGCACAATTCGCTGTGCAATTTCATCAAAACGCTCTTTTATGGCCTCTAACTGTTCTAACATTGGTCATTAATGGTTAATCGTTATCCGATAACTTGCATGAGTACTAACGGATTCAAACCGCAAAGTTACGATTTAAACTCCATAGTTGGATGGAATTTGCCCCACAGACGCTGGACTTTAGCTTGGCCCATGCATCTCGCAAACGCTCTATCATCTAAATCTTAATTTTTTAGACTTTTTTGAGAGACAATTTTTAATAATGGTATGCTTGCATACTTTTTTTTTTTACTTTTGAAGGGCAAAATTCATCCGATTATACATTTACTAATTGAAATAGATACATAAATGAACCGCAGCATTAAAAAAGTAGCCGTATTAGGCTCGGGCATTATGGGGTCGCGCATTGCGTGCCACTTTGCTAATATTGGCGTAGAGGTATTGTTGTTAGACATTGTTCCCAAAGAACTTAACGCCGCCGAACAAGCCAAAGGGCTGACTTTAGAGCATCCTGCCGTGCGCAATCGCATAGTCAATGAGGCATTTCAAAATACCTTGAAATCCACACCAGCATCTTTATACAGCCCTAAATTTGCAAGTCGGGTCAAACTCGGGAATTTTGATGATAATCTGGCCGAAATCAAAAATTACGACTGGGTATTGGAAGCAATTGTGGAGCGGCTAGACATTAAACGGTCGTTGTTTGAAAAAGTAGATGCCTTGCGCAAACCCGGAACCCTCATTACATCCAACACGTCTGGGATTCCGATTCATTTGATGTCGGAAGGGCGCAGTGATGATTTTCAACAGCATTTTTGCGGAACGCACTTCTTCAATCCTCCGCGTTATCTGCGTTTGTTTGAAGTCATTCCCGGACCAAAAACTGAAACTCAAATTCTTGATTTTCTGCTGCATTACGGTGATTTGTTTTTAGGAAAAACGACCGTACTCTGCAAAGATACGCCTGGCTTTATTGCCAATCGACTTGGTATTCATGCCTTGGTCGAAACGATTCGTATTGCCGCTGAAATGGGTCTGACAGTAGAGGAAGTTGATAAATTGACTGGGCCAGTGGTAGGACGTCCAAAATCGGGCACCTTCCGTTTGTCGGATGTAGTGGGTTTGGATACGACGGTCAACGTGTGCAACAATCTCGTACAGATGCCGCATGATGAGTCGCGCGCGGCGTTTGAATTGCCACCCATTATGGCTAAACTCATGGAAAACAAATGGCTGGGTGATAAAACGGGACAGGGTTTTTACAAGAAAACAAAAGACGAAAAGGGCAAAACCGTCATTTTGGCGCTCGACCTCGCTACGTTGGAATACAAGCCTTCCGTGAAGGTGAAATTTGCTACATTGGAAGGGACCAAGACCATTGACGACCTCAAAAAACGTTTTTGTGTATTGCTTAAAGGCACCGATAAAGCAGGTGAATTTTATCGTCGGACTTTTGCGAGTGGATTTCGCTATGCATCCAACCGCATTCCTGAAATTTCGGATGAACTTTACCGCATCGACCAAGCTATTTGTGCAGGATTTGGCTGGGAAATGGGCCTTTTTGCTACTTGGGATGCCATTGGTGTACAAAAAATGGTTGAAATTATGGAATCGCTCGACGCCAAGCCGGCACAGTGGGTCTATGATATGCTGGCGGCGGGCAACGAAAGTTTTTACAAATTACAAAACGGACAAAAACTATACTACGACATTCCTTCGCAGTCGTACAAGGCCATTCCGGGGCAGGAGGCGTTTATTATTCTCGAAAATAAATCACAAAATATCATCTGGAAAAATGCTGGGGCTTCCATTTATGACTTGGGCGATGGCATTGCGGGGGTAGAGTTCCATTCTAAAATGAACACCTTCGGCGCCGAAGTAGTGGAAGGTCTCAATCGTGCCTACGCCGTAGCGGAAAAAGATTTTCGCGGATTGGTAGTAGGAAATGATTCCAATGAAGCGTTTTCGGCAGGAGCCAATTTGGCCATGTTATTCATGTTTGCCATTGAGCAGGATTATGAAGAAATCAACATGATGATTGCCCAATTTCAGCAAACCATGATGCGGGCGCGGTATTCTTCGATTCCGGTAGTGACGGCCGCACATTCGTTGGCATTGGGCGGTGGTTGCGAATTGAACTTACACGCAGATAAAGTAGTAGCCCATGCCGAAACCTACATGGGGTTGGTGGAATTGGGCGTTGGTTTGATTCCTGCCGGCGGTGGTACCAAAGAAATGGCGTTGCGTTGTTCGGATTTGTATCAAGCGGGCGACCCTGAATTGAATATTCTGCAATCGGCGTTCATGAATATTGCCCAAGCCAAAGTTTCCACTTCGGCGCAGGAAGCGGTAGAAATGAACTACATCAAAGCCGACCGCGACCAGATTGTGCTGAACCGCAGCCGCCTGATTGCTGAAGCGAAACAGGCGGCTATTGACCTAGCCGAGAATGGTTATACCCAACCCAAGCACCGCACCGACATCAAAGTGCAGGGAAAAACGGGAATTGCGTTGTTTAAAGCAGGTATCGGCAGTATGCGCATGGCCAATTACATCACCGAGCATGATGCCAAGATTGCGGATAAATTGGCGTACGTTATCTGCGGTGGAGATTTGAGTTACCCTCAAAATGTTACCGAGCAGTATTTGCTTGATCTGGAGCGCGAAGCCTTTTTATCGCTTACGGGTGAGAAGAAAACCATGGCGCGGATGCAGGGGCTGCTGACTGGAGGCAAGCCGCCGAGGAATTAATCTGAAACATTCCAAGTTTTCAAAAATTTGGAATGTTTGACACTACATAAATAGTTTTGTAGAGCCATGATGCATTTGCGTCGTGGCTTTTTCTTATTGATTTTGTCTAATCAAGGACTATGGTTAACTTTGATACAATCCTTTCTTTTACGGCAATGACAAATTATCAGCAATACATAAGCATTAATCCTAACATTCGTTTTGGAAAGCCCTGTATCAAGGGCACGCGGATAACGATTCAGGATATCTTGGTCTGGTTAGCTTCCGAGATGTCTTTTGAGGAAATTTTGGCCGATTTTCCAGAACTTAAAGAGGAACACATTCGAGCTGCATTAGCTTTTGCTGCGGATATTGAAAGGCGTACCAGATTGATTGCGGCCTAATGAGACTCTTATTTGATGCCAATCTTTCCTATCTTATTATCAAAAAGTTGGAAGGCATATACCAAAACTGTCTGCATGTAACTAAAACAGAGTTGCCAACTCCAGCCGAAGATATTGCTATTTGGAATTGGTCAAGACAAAATCAATATATGATTGTCTCTAATGACGAAGATTTTTATCACTTATCCAGTCTTTATGGTTTTCCTCCAAAAGTCGTCTTATTAAGAACGGGCAACCAAAGTACTAATCAATTGGCCGATTTGTTGATTCTTCATAAAGATGATATCGAACAATTATGGGCTTCGCAAGAATATGGAATTTTAGAAATTTTCTAATTGGCCGCCATGTATACTCATCTTCCCCAACTCCAATCCCTCGCCCAACGCCTTCCCGACCAACTCACCGAAGCCGATAAAGTGGAGTTGGAAGCAATCTATCAACAATGTCTTGAAAATCTCGACGATTCGGAGGCGATGTTTGGGTATGTGTTGGCCAAAGCCATGCGTAAACACGTCGCGGGTGGGCAGTCGAATGAGCATATTTATGTCCAACAATTTGAAATTCCACAGATTCGGCTGTTTGAATTACTGATTCAACAGCTGCCTTTGGCGGCTCTTACGCAAAAGTGCGCCAATGCGTTGTTGGTGGAAAGCTTAAATAATGTACAAAATCCCGTTCTTTTGGACATTGGCATCGGAACCGGAATGCAGATTGTCAATGTGCTTCAGTTATTGGCACAACAGCCTGATTGTCGGGTGAAGCAGATAACGGTAGTGGGGATTGAACCTTTTGCCGAAGCCATTCAAGCGGCAGAAAAGAATTTTGCGGAATTGCAGCTCCCTTTTCAGGTAAGCTTCACTTCATTTATTGGATTTGTTGAGAAAATGATGTTAGCTGAAATACGGGCATTGTTGCCGACTCATTACGATGCTCTAGTGGTCAATGCGTCTTTTGCACTGCACCATATCCAACAGGCGGCACAGCGTGAAGCGGTTTTTGGGTACATTCGCGACTTAGCGCCCAAGGCTTTTGTGTTGTCTGAACCAGTTTCCGATCACTTTGAGCCGCACTATGCCACTCGCTTTCATAATGCTGTTACTCACTACGGACTGGTATTTGAAGTGATTGACAGTCTGGATATTACCAATAAAGAAAAGGCAGCGTTGAAACTATTTTTTAGTCGAGAGATAGACGATGTATTGGGCTATACCGAAGACGTTCGCGTAGAAAAACAGTACGCCACGCACCAATGGTTGGAGTTATTTAAAACAACAGGCTTTACGTTGGGAAAACTGTTAACTTCGTATGATGTACAGAAAATGAACGGAGCCATCCTGCGTACTGATTTGACGGAACGTTACGCGGTTGTTTTCAAAGACGAGGAGATTACAAATGTGTTTTTGGCAACACCCTAACTTCAATACACTCTTATGCTTACACGTCGCCAGTTCTTGTTGACCGCCTCTGTCGCCCCTTTTTTGCAAAAAAAAGAGCAAATTATCACGGTAAATGGCGCAATTCGTCCGCAAAAAATGGGTAGGACGCTTATTCATGAACACCTTCTCGTGGATTTTATCGGAGCGGATAAAATCAGTGCTGACCGCTGGAATCGGGAAGATGTTCTAAAAGTGGTATTGCCTTATTTATTGGAAGTAAAAAAGCAGGGCGTAAAAACGCTTTTGGATTGTACCCCCGCTTTCCTGGGTCGTGATGTGCATTTGCTGCAATTGGCCGCGCAAAAGAGCGGCCTTCAAATCTTGACCAATACGGGTTATTATGGGGCAGTTGACAATAAATATTTACCAAAATGGGCGTTTACCGAAACCGCCGAACAACTGGCCGACCGTTGGGTCGCTGAATTTGAAAAAGGTATTGACGGCACCGATGTTCGTCCCGGATTTATAAAAATAGGCGTAAATCCTGGGCCGCTCTCCGAACTACATCGAAAATTGGTACGTGCGGCAAGTCTAACTCATCTGCGAACTGGCCTGACCGTTTGCTCGCATACTGGTCCCGCATTGGCGGCTTTTGAAGAAATGGAGGAATTGCAGCGCATGGGCGTACACCCGAGCGCTTTTGTGTGGGTTCATGCGCAGGGCGAGTCCAATAAAAATTTGTACACAAAAGCAGCGCAGCTGGGCGCTTGGGTAAGCCTTGACGGCATGGGCTGGGGCGATTTTGAAAACTACGCTTCTTGGATAGACCTTCTTAAATCCAATCGTTTGCTGCACCGTGTTCTTATTTCTCACGACGCTGGTTGGTACAAACCTGGCGAAACGAATGGTGGAAATTTTGTGGGTTTTACCGCCATTTTTGAAAAAGTATTTCCTATTCTACGCCAAAAAGGCTTTACGCAAGATGATTTTGACCAACTGCTGATCCGTAACCCTGCCGAGGCTTTTCAAATTCGGGTTAGAAAACAATAATTTCACTTTATTCTTCCCTAAAAATAACCGTTTGGCAAATGCTGAAACCATTGGTCCAAATCGGTTTTGATTACTTGGTAATGCATAGTACCTTTGATTCAACATAACAGCCAAAAAAAACAAATACAGCCTTAAAAACATTTAATACATAAAGCCATGACAACGAAACAATTGCATCGAATCCCTTCAGAAAGTAAAATAGGTGGTGTAGCAGCCGGTTTAGCCGACTATTTTGGAATAGATACTACCTTAATGCGTATTTTGTGGATAGCGTCTTTTTTCGCTTTTGTTCACGTACCCGTTATTGTTTTTTACATCATCCTCTGGGCCATCATGCCTAAAGGAGTTCGTCAAAGCAGGAATGGTACGTTCGAAGTTAATCAAGTGTAAACAGCCTGAAAACCAAACAAAAAGCCGAGTGTTCACTCGGCTTTTTGTTTATTTATTGCTCAATTTCTTGACCAGCCAGCCCGTCATTTTTTCATGTTGCTCAGGATATGTCCAATGGCCAGTTTCGAGCGCTAGATACAATTCTTTTGGAGCCGAAATGACATTGTAGGAAGCATACATGGAGGTAGGAGGGCAAGTTTCATCGTTGAAGCCCCACGAATAATAGCCAGGTACTTTTACCCGACGCGCAAAATTGACCACATCGTAGTAGCCGAGTGTGGTGATTTTTTCGGGTTTATTATTGTAGGCCAGCGCATTTTTGTCAAAATAATGCGGCCAGCCGCCCGCCCGGCCTTTCAAATAACCCGTTACATCTGAGAGTGCAGGGTAAAAAGCCCCCAGCCATTTGACCCGAGGGTCGAGTGCTGCCGTAATGATAGAAAGGGCTCCGCCTTGGCTTCCGCCCGTTACGGCCAGATTACTGCCGTCGTATTGGGGCAAACTCGTCAGAAAATCATTGGCCCGAACACAGCCCAAATATACTCGCTTGTAATAAAAACGGTCACGGTCGTCGGAGCCGTAATTCATGTAGCCGTTTAAAGCGCCGGCTCCTAAATCAAGATAGTTCGAAGGGTCCATTGTAACCGGAACACCGTGAATGCCGATTTGCAGGGTAATGATGCCTTTGGCGGCGTTGGCAATATCACCGCCGTAGGCACGAACGCCCGCCCCGGGAACATGTAAAAGCGCCGGGTATTTTCCTTCTTTTTTGGGTACACACAAAATGCCGTACAAACGGGTACCATTGCGAAAATTCTGCAAATTGAGGTGATACACATTGACTGTTTCGGTGCAGCGTTCGGGCAGCAGGGTCATTTTGGCATCCATCGGTATCTTGGCTAAGTCTGCCTTTGCTGTTTGCCAGAAAGTGTCAAAATCAGCGGGGTTCTCTACTGTAGGTTGAATGGTGAGAGGGTCGAAGCCCGCCGTGGCGAGGTTTCGGTATTCTTTACCGTCGATTTCGGCAATGGCGATACAGCGCAGAAATCCCCCCGTTTTCATTGTTCCACCGTCAAGCGTAATGCTGCCGCTGGGGAGCGTAATGGTCTCCTTTTTGGTGGGTTCCATTTTTTCAGGCCCTATTTCATAACGTACACGGGCGTTTTTGACGAGGTTGCCATTTTGTAAGACTGAAATGGTAAACTTTACATTTTCGCCCGATTTGTAGTTCCAGTCAAAATGGTCGGGAGCGACTACGACTTTGTACAGTTTCTCTACTGGTTGGGCAAAAGCAACCGAAAAGCTCAAGACGAAGAAAAGAATGTTCGCTGTTTTTTTCATTGAATAAGGGGGTTGAAAGATTTTGCGGGAGCGCCATGGGACTTTCTAAATGGGAGCTTTCCACAGACAATGTAAATATACAAAAGCGTTTATCTGTACATTTCTAAGCACAATTTGTATTTTTGTCGTTCCGAATTTTTTAAAACCACTTTCCATTGTCTTCTGCTTTACCCAAAGTCGTTGTTTTGCCCGATGCGGGTGCTGAAAATCCTTTTCAATACGAATTGGTGCGGTATCTACGAAAACACGGAATGACAGTGACCGTTGGTAAGAAATATACATTGGGCAGCACCTTTCAAGCCCTGAAAACACACCACCCCGAGGTGCTCTATTATGATTGGGTCCATAGCTTTATTATTGGTAAATCATTGCTTTGGAGTTGGATAAAATCGCTGGTCTTCATAGCCGAAATCCTGTGGGCAAAATCTATCCAACGGGTCAGAATCGTACATACATTGCATAATCTACAAAACCACGCGGGGATTTGGTTAGGTTTGGAAAAACGCGTTTATCGCTTTTTTTTACGTCGATGCGATTCTATCAGGGTTTATTCGGAAACAACTAAACAACAGGCGATTCGTCGGTTTGGATTGAAACCTGAGGTTGTTTCGGTAATTCAGGATTTACCGTATCATACGTATTACCCCAATGAGTCAACCCAAGCTGAAAGTCGTGAAAAGTTAGGAGTAAATAGAGAGGTTTTTGTATTTTTGTTCTTTGGAGAAATAAAGCCTTACAAGGGTCTTCATCAGTTATTGAAAGCCTATTCAGCGTTGGACTCTTCAAATACTTGTCTTGTTATTGCTGGAAAAAGTTACGATGATGATTATTGGGAATCATTATTAGCCGAAAGCAACAATCAACCAACCATTCATTGGCATCATCGCTTTATCGAAGATGAAGACGTTCAATATTTTTTCAATGCGGCTGATGTTGTCGTCTTGCCCTTTGTAAGAATTGATCATTCGGGCACCATCGATTTGGCCATGTCATTTGGAAAACCTATTATTACATTACGAACTGAGGGTACACTTCGATTGTTGGGCCATCAGTCAGAATTATTATTCGATAATACATTTTACCCATTAACAGAACGCCTTAAAATTTCCCAAAAGATTGATCTTTCGGCGATTGGCAAACAAAACTTTGAAATAGCTGATACAACAAATTATCGGGACATTGTAAGGATTTTTGAAGCGTAAAAACAGTAAGTACGCGCCAAAAATAGAAAGACTACGAAAGAAAATGTTCTTTGATTTGGATAATGCTACTACATCGCTGTACTGCAAATGTTAGTTGCTTGACCACACCACTGCCATAAAATTTCGTTGTTACCTTATCGTATGCCTATACATGAAACCCTACGCTCAATTAATTGTCAGTCAAGTTTTTATGAACCATTTGCGCAATGTGCGCTTACAGGTACGGAGTATTCCATACCGAATGGGAGACACCGTAGAATGCCCTATTTGCGAAAATCATTATAAGGCATTTATGCCTTTTCGCTACCGGCAGAATGCCTACTGTCCGAGCTGTAAATCGCTCGAACGGCATCGGTACGCTTATCTTACGTTACGCGACCGACTGGGTTTTTATGATGCACCTCTCAAAAAAGTACTGCATTTTGCGCCCGATACTTGCTTGTCTATGACTGTTAAAGGGAATCAATATATCGACTATCTTACGGCCGATAACATGACGTCATTTACCAACAGTATTACTGACAAGCCTGATTGTGTGATGTCAATTGATGATATTCCATTTGAAGACAGTACTTTTGACGTGGTCATCGCCATCGGTGTGTTAGTCATGGTGCCTGATGATACCAAGGCGATGAGGGAAGTGTATAGGGTGCTCAAACCTAGGGGATACGCTATTTTCCATGACCCCATCAATTATAAGCAGCCCTTTTCGTTTTCAGATACGAGTTTGACGAAAGAAGAGAAACTGGGCTTGTATCATGGTCATGACCAACGCTGGTACTACGGGGCTGATTATGCCGACCGGCTGTGCGCTCAAGGCTTTGAAATAGAGGATGATACATATGCTCAACAGATAGATAACAAGCGGTATGGAATCTCTCCTAATGAGAAAATCTACATCGCCAGAAAGTAAAGGATGAAAATACTTTTTTGCACCAACGCCTTTGAAAATATTACCAACGGCCCAGTAAGATTTGCCAATATCATACCCGAAATCAATAGGTTGTTTCCGCAACACGAAATCAGGATTTTAACGGAAGATGTTTCGCAACAACGCCTGAAGGATGTGCCTTATGTGTATAAAGTCTCGCTCAACATTCCCCGTTTGCTCAGGCCATTAGGGCAGATTTTGCGCTGGTTTATCTATTATCGCCAGATAAAAAAAATCGAAGAGCGATACGATTTTGATGTACTGGTTTTCATTAACTCGTTTAATGGTACATGGGCAAGTTTAGTGTCGCCAAAACCCACAGTGGGGATGATCAACGACGAGAAGAATATGCTGGCGACGTGGGAAAATGCAGAATTCACGCCTTTGTGGCTAAAACGATTTACGTTTCAGCAATTTGAAAAGCTCTCGGCCGTTAAGCATCAGCTTGTGATTGCCAATTCAGAATTTTTAAAACAACGCCTCATCAATACGTATCACCTACCCGAAGCCAAAGTAAGGCGTTTGTATAAATGCATTCCGTTGGATGGACTGAAATTTAACCCGCAACGCGCTTTTGGAGCAATCATCAACGTATTGTTTGTTAAGGCAGATTATTTGGTTGGCAATCTGCCAATGCTGGTGCAGGCTCTTCAAAAAATAACAGAATATCAATTTCGATTGACCGTCGTGGGGCCAGAGCCTCCATTTGAACCGCATTTACGGTCTCTTTTTGTTGGGATTTCCAATATAACGCTTGATTATGTAGGCCCACAACCTCAGGAGCGAGTATTTGAGTACATGAGTACCTACGATATTTTTTGTGTACCTTCCTATACCGAGGCGTTTGGGGTGGCCAATATTGAGGCATTGGCCCACGGAATATCGGTCATAAGTACGTCGGTGGGAGGTATTCCCGAAGTATTAGACGATGGAAACAACGGATGGTTGGTAGAATCTGGAAACAGCCAAGCATTGGCCGATGCCATAACGGAGTGCATTCAAATGCCCGAGTTGCGCGTCCAAAAAGCGGAAAATGGCCTGAGTTTTATCCAAAAGTTTTCAAAAGACGAAATGTTACGCAATTTTGTGGAAATGCTTGAATCGGTAACCCGTAAACGATAGTCGGTTGGCCGCCGTGCGCTCGAATGGATTTTTGATAAACGGTGAACTGTAAACTGTAAACTAATGCACTGGCGTAATCTGTTTCGGAATCAACAGCATTGGGACTGGCATCTTGTTTTGTATTTTCTCAATGTATTTTTAGTGGTATTTGGGTACAGCCTGAGGGGAGATGACTTTCAGGCGGCCAAACTCTTTCGAACGGGTTTAGTTGTTTTTTCCTTGGCGGGTATTATACTAGCTCAAGGTGAAATAAAGTACATCTTCGATAAAAAGAAGAACTGGGTATTGTACTTATTTCTGTTTTTAAATTTGGTTGTTTTACCGTTTAGTGTTGATTTTTTGCGCAGTTTTGAACGTATCGTGGCTTGGATACCCTTTTTAATTTACACCAACTACTTCATCGTCTATCTTTTTGCCCATTATTCCAAAGACGAAGCCAAAATCAAATTATTACAGATTTTTAGCTTGGCCTATTTCTATCCCGTGCTTGTAATGCTCGTCACAGGCGTGGCTTTTCAATCTGAAAATATATATGGGCAATCTATCGGCTCTTACAAGGCAAACGTAATCGGATGGGGGTGTACAATATTCATTGTCATGGGTTTTGATTTGTTTGCCAATCGACCCATGGCTAAATGGGCCCGCAACCTATTTTTTTTAGTGGTTTTTTTAGCACTTTGGGCCATTGTCTTGACGGGTTCGCGGAGCAGTTTTGCCGCTTTGGCGCTCTCTACGCTGGTGTTGGTGTTGCGCAGCAAACAAATTTCCATTTATCTGAAAGTAGCAGCCACCCTATGTATTCTTGGGTTTGCCTATTATATCATCGCTAGTCCAGACTCGGTAGTAAACTTGCGGGCGCAGTACGCAGATATTAGAAAGCAGAAAGGAGAAGTACGGTTTAAATTGGCCGAACAGGCTTTGGGGATATTTATAAACAATCCAGAAGTGCTTTTTACGGGCTTTGGATTTGACAGTTTTCGGGCGGGGCTCCAGTTTTATGCAGGAATACGAACCGACTTGGCATCGCATAATTCGTACTTAGAAATTCTGTTTTCGGGAGGGATTTTTTCTTTTTTGTGCTTTATTGTTTTTTTTGCGCTCAATGCCCTCTTGAAGTACGTACGGTTTGATAGTCAATCCTTTATTTTTCTGCCTGCGCTGATGGTGATTCCGTACTTTGAGTCTAATCTTAATGCTGGGCAGTTTTTGTTTTTCCCCTGGATGACCTTTTTATTTTACTATATTCACCTTTCTTCCCTTCAGTTTTCCGTAGCTGAAATGAATATTTCCAAAAAGAAAAAGATGCAGGCCGCAAACCCCAATTGATGGGTTGTTTACAGCCTGCGCTCAATTATTTCTTTTCTTCTTTTGCTTCGCCTTCTTCATCGCTGCTGAAAAGACCTTTGATGAAGCCAGTGGCTTTTTCAATGGCTTCTTCAGCTTCTTCTTTCAGGTCTTCAAACTTTTCCTGTGCTTCCACGGCCAACTCTCCCGCTTTTACTTTCGCTTCGGCAAAGGCTTCGGTTGCTTCTGCTTTCATTTCTTCGGCTTTGGCGGAGGCCTGCGCTTTCAGCGCTTCTACGTCAACACTTTGTAGTTTTTCGGTGATTTCACCTTTTATTTCCTCAAATTTTTCTTGTGCTTCAGCCGCTAATTCTTGCGCTTTCGCTTTGGCTTGTTCTGCGGCAGACTTCAATTGTTCGTCCATAAAGTTTATTGGTTTAAAGTATGTAAAATAAGGCAACACACAAAGTTAGAATATTCACAGATGGATTATTCGCCCGGATTCATTTTTAATTTTGGGGTAAAATTCGTAGTATTAAACTTTGTCTTAATCACGTCATAGTTCCTAACTCTTTGAAATTGAGTTAGGAATATATAATTTTGCACAAAATTTATTCAAAAACGGTATCAAACCCAAAAAATAGCATAGTAAAGTGGATATTTTCGAGAAACTACGCAACAACTGGGGACCAATTGGGGCTTCTGCAAAAGCGCTAAACAGTCATCATTATTTCTCATTTCCGAAACTGGAAGGCGAAATCGGACCGCACATGAAGTTTCGCGGTATGAACGTGCTCAACTGGAGCCTGAACAACTATCTGGGTTTGGCCAATCACCCAGAAGTCCGCAAAGCCGATGCGGAAGCTTCTGCAAAATGGGGCCTTGCTTACCCAATGGGTGCCCGTATGATGTCTGGAAATTCTGACCTGCACGAACTGTTTGAGAAAGAGTTGGCGGAGTTTGTGGGAAAGAAAGATGCGTTTTTGCTCAATTATGGATACCAAGGGGTGATGTCGGTCATTGAGTGTGTGTGCGACCACCGCGACGTGATTGTGTACGACGCCGAAGCCCACGCGTGTTTGATTGACGGAATTCGACTGCATAAAGCCAAAATGGGGCAATACTATAAGTATAACCATAACGACATGGCTAGTTTGGAGAAAAACCTGATTAGAGCGGCCAAACTCGCCGAAGAAAAAGGTGGAGGGATATTGGTGATTACGGAAGGAGTTTTTGGAATGTCGGGCAAAGTCGGGAGTTTAGATAAAATTGTTGAACTCAAGAAAAAATATAATTTCCGTTTGTTGGTTGATGATGCACACGGTTTTGGAACGATGGGCGAAAACGGCGGCGGCGTAGGGGAGATGTTTGGCGTATCCAAAGAGATTGACCTCTATTTCTCCACATTTGCCAAGTCAATGGCCGCAATCGGCGCTTTTGTGGCGGCCGATGATCCAGACATTATCATGTTCCTCAAATACAATATGCGTTCGCAAACTTACGCAAAGGCACTACCCATGCCGTATGTAGAAGGAGGACGTAGACGGTTGGAGCTAATCAAGGCGCATCCCGAATTGCGTACACAATTATGGGAAATCGTCGATGCGCTTCAAAATGGCTTGCGTAGTCGGGGCTTTAACATTGGTGACACTGAGTCGCCTGTAACGCCGGTGTTCATGCAGGGGTTGGAAGGCGGCTTGCCAGAAGTGACCAACATGGTACGTGATTTACGCGAAAATATGGGCATTTTCTGTTCTATTGTCGTGTATCCAGTGATTCCGAAAGGGCAAATTATTTTACGCCTTATTCCTACCGCCTCACACACGCTTGAAGACGTTGAGAAAACACTAAATGCATTTGATACAATGCGTGAAAAATTAGACGCTGGTATCTACCGGGCCAATTTGGCCGTACCTGCCTAGCTAAAATATTTTTTCAATAAAAAGGGGCGCTTTCATCGAAAGCGCCCCTTTTTATTGAAATCCAATGGGGAAGTTTAGAACAGCGTTTACTTTTAGTACCAAAACTCGTTGATTATGAACCTTTCGCTACGCTTTCTTTCGCTCATTTTAATTTTATGGGCATCTGCCGTTGCTGCCAAACCACTCAGGTTAGGCATTGCAGGCTTTACACACGACCACGTACACCAGATTTTACGGCGTCCTGCGCAGGGAGATGTTGAGATTGTAGGTGTTGCGGAGCCAAATAAAGAATTGGCGATGCGCTATCTAAAGCGCTATAAACTGCCTGAGTCGCTTTGGTATGCCTCACTCGAAGCCATGATTGCGGCTACCAAGCCCGAAGCCGTTTGTGCGTTCAACAGCATTTATGAGCATAAACAAGTCGTTGACATTTGTGCGCCCAAAGGTATTCACGTCATGGTGGAAAAACCATTAGCGGTCAATACCGCTCATGCTAAGGCGATGATTGAGTTGGCCCAAAAGCACAATATTCAATTACTAACTAACTTTGAAACCACTTGGTATTCAAGCCATCAGCAAGCGTATGATTTGATTCATACCCAAAATGCAATGGGAGATATTCGTAAAGTAGTAGTGCATGATGGGCACCGTGGTCCCAAAGAAATAGGTTGTTCGCAGGAGTTTTTGAGTTGGTTGACCGACCCCATACAGAACGGTGGTGGAGCCATTATTGATTTTGGTTGCTACGGAGCCAACCTGATGACTTGGCTCATGAAAGGTGAACGCCCGCTGATAGTAACGGCCGTGACCCAACAAATAAAGCCAGATGTGTATCCGAAAGTAGACGACGAAGCCACCATTATTTTGACCTATCCCAAAGCGCAGGCCATTATTCAGGCCTCGTGGAATTGGCCATTTGACCGTAAGGACATGGAAATTTATGGGCAAAAAGGCTACGTAGTATGTGATAAAACCCAGCAAATGCGCGTTCGCCTCGGTGATGGCATAAAACGGGATGCATCAGAAGAAAAGCGCGATATTCCTGCCCTTTCTGCTCCTTATGACGACCCATTCTCTTATTTTGCGGCCGTCGTAAAGGGAGATATTAAGCCCCAAAAAGACCTTTCTTCGTTGGAAGTGAATCAAATTGTAGTGGAAATTTTAGAAGCAGCGGTACAATCTTCCAAAACGGGTAAGCCAGTAAAGTTGTAGAAAAAACAATTACTGGTAAAAAAAATAAAAAGTCGCTGAATTTCAGCGACTTTTTTCGTAGCGGGAACAGGACTCGAACCTGTGACCTCCGGGTTATGAGCCCGACGAGCTACCAACTGCTCTATCCCGCGATGTTGGGAGTGCAAAGGTAAGAGCTTTTATAGAAAAAACAACTATCTTTGTGAAAAAATATTTTATTGAATATTTTTCTTTGACCAAAACAAAAGAAAAATAGCGCAGTAAAGACGGAATACGAATGGAGACTACAGAAAATATAGAAGTTTACAACAACCCCAATCACCGCGCAGGATTCGTGAGTATTGTGGGAAAACCCAACGTAGGAAAATCAACGTTGATGAATGTATTGGTGGGTGAGAAGATGTCAATTATCACCTCTAAAGCCCAAACAACACGCCACCGTATTATGGGAATTTTGAATGGCGTTCACGAGGGTGTTGATTTTCAGTTGGTTTACTCCGATACGCCAGGGATTATTAAGCCTCAATACAAACTGCACGAATCGATGATGGATTTTGTGCAGGGCTCGCTTGAAGACGCCGACGTGGTGCTTTTTGTGACAGATATTTTTGAAAAACACGACGACGAAGAGGTGCTCGAACGATTGGCCAAAACCGAGGGAGCGGTCATTTTGATTATCAACAAAACCGACCTTGCCACGGAGGAACAAATCAATGAAAAAATCGCTTTCTGGAAAGAAAAACTTTTTACGGCGGCTATTATTCCCATTTCTGCGCTCAAACAGGAAGGAATAAACACCTTATTTACGGCCATCATGGAATGTTTGCCGGTGCATCCACCGTATTTCCCCAAAGATGAGCTAACCGATAAACCTGAGCGCTTTTTTGCGGCTGAAATAATCCGGGAAAAAGTATTCCTGAATTATAAAAAAGAAATTCCTTACAGTACCGAAATCATTGTGGAGGAGTTTAAAGATAAAAAGGACATTCTGGTTATCAGGGCGGTGATTTTGGTGGAACGCCAGAGCCAAAAAGGAATCATTATTGGTGATAAAGGAACCATGCTAAAAAAAATAGGTTCGGCAGCACGCGCAGATTTGGAACAGTTCTTTGGTAAAAAGGTGTTCTTAGAACAATACGTCAAAGTGGAACCTGATTGGCGCAATAAAGTACAGAAATTGAAACAGTTTGGGTACGAAGGCTAAGTATAAGGGAAAGGTTTAAGAAAACGCCGCGTTTTTGTAAGGTAACTTCCTAATAATGGGCTGGCTTTCTCGCGTTTGAGGCATTGTTATTTTATACAGAAGCTTCAAATATATAGCTAATTTCTTCTGAAATTCCACTTAGTGTATGATAAGAAACGGAATAATGCTGGGACTTATCGTAAAATTGGCGTAATAAATAACAGTTAGTTTTATTGAATTAGACAAAAATGTAGGCAAATAAAAAATATTATTTGCCTATCAAACGATTAAGAGAGCGTATTAAGTAAAACGCTTCACTTTACACTCTCTCCTTTACACTTATTACAATGTCAAATATAGTAGCAATAGTAGGACGCCCCAATGTGGGCAAATCAACGCTTTTTAACCGTTTGATTAAAGAACGCCAGGCCATCATGGATGACCAAAGCGGCGTAACGCGTGACCGTCACTACGGCCATGCCTTTTGGACTGAGCAGTATTTTACCGTCATTGATACGGGTGGATATGTGGTAGGCTCGGAAGATGTATTTGAAGATGCAATCCGCGAGCAAGTCGAAATAGCCATGGAAGAGGCCACAGTGATTCTATTTATGGTAGACAGTATGTCTGGGCTTACCGATTTGGATAAAGATTTTGCCAATGTGGTGCGTAAATCTAAAAAACCCGTTTTTCTGATTGCCAATAAAGCTGAAACGGTTGAACGTCAACACGCTACAGCGGAGTTTTATGAATTGGGTTTGGGTGATCCTTATCCTGTTTCTTCGCAAACAGGCCACGGAACTGGCGATTTACTAGATGATGTGGTAAAACACTTCAAAACGGCTGGAATAGAAGATCCTGATGCAGGAATTCCGAAAATCTCCATCTTGGGACGCCCTAACGTTGGAAAATCATCATTTTTGAATGTTTTGACGGGCAAAGAGCGCAGCATTGTAACGGATATTGCAGGCACCACGCGGGATGCCATCAATACCCACTACAAAGCTTTTGGAAAAGATTTTATTTTGGTCGATACCGCTGGTATCCGTCGTAAAGCCAAGGTCAAAGACGCCATTGAATTTTACTCTACGTTGCGTACCGTAAAAGCGATGGAAGAATCAGACGTAGTCATCGTAATGCTCGATGCAACCCGTGGCTTGGAGGCGCAGGATATGCACATCATTGGGATGGCGCACAAGGCCAAAAAGGGTATTCTGATTATGATTAACAAATGGGATTTGGTCGAAAAAGACTCAAAAACGGTCGATAAACTCCGAAAAGAGATGCTCGAACGTTTAGCGCCGATGGATTATATGCCCATTATCTTTGCTTCCGTAGTTGAAAAACAGCGGATTTTCCAAGTCATGGAAAAAGCAATGGAGGTGTACGAAAATAAGACGAAGAAGATTACAACTTCTAGGTTGAACGAAGTAATGCAGGCTGAAATTGAGAAATATCCGCCGCCTGCGCACCGTGGTAAGCACATCAAAATCAAGTACATGATTCAGTTACCGACACCATCGCCGACCTTCGTGATGTTTTGTAACTATCCCAAACACATCAAGGAGCCGTATGTGCGGTATTTGGAAAACCGGATGCGTGATAACTTCGGTTTTGAAGGTGCACCGATTACCATTTTCTTCAGAGAGAAATAGAAAATAGCTTACAGTAGGCAACCTTTAAAAACTGCCTACTGTAAACTGCTTACTAACTGTTACTTTACTACTTTTAATTCTTTTACTAAGTCGGAGCCACCGAGTTTTTCGATGCACCAGAGTACGTAGCGAATGTCTACGTTGATGCAGCGTTTGTATTTTTTATCGAATACAATATCGCCCGACATTGCTTCCCAGTTGCCGTCAAACGCCAAACCAATCAATTCGCCTTTGGCATTCAGTACGGGGCTACCTGAGTTTCCTCCCGTAATGTCGTTGTTGGTAATAAACCCTACGGGTACTTCTCCTTGTGCATCAGCGTATTGGCCAAAATCTTTGTTTTTATACAACTCCAAAAAGTTTTTGGGCAGGTCAAACTCGTAATCGTTGGGTTTGTATTTTTCAATTACACCCGTAATGTTCGTTTTATAATTGTAATGTACGCCATCGCGCGGGTCATAATCCTGCACATTTCCGTAGCTGACGCGCAGCGTGCTGTTGGCATCTGGATATTGAACCAAAGAAGGGTCCATTTCGGTTAGTCCTTTGATATAAATACGCGAAAGTTTTTTGTCAGCTTCCTGAAAATCAGCGTTATATTTTGCATATTTAGTGATATAGTTCTTTCGAAAATCGCTGAAATATTTCAATGCCCAGTCGTTGGCAAGTACCTCAGCCGAAGGGCTTTCTATAAATTTAGCAAAACGGTCTTTGTTGGTTACAACGCTTGTTAGATACATTTCCTGCGCAAACTTCTTGAATGACTCTTCGGGGGTTCCCGACGAAAACTTCGTCAAAATCTCCTGAATAATGGCTGGATGCTGTTCTTTGGGAATATCGTTATAAAACGCCAGTAACGTTTGAGCTACAATTTTTTGGTCAGAAGGCAAATTGAATGATTTAAAAAACTCATCCGCCGAGCCTTTCATGCGTTCGGCCATTGCCTTAGCTCTCACGGGATCTTTGAGTTGTTCTTCGGCCATGACCAACGGCATCGCTAGATTGACGATATTGGCGCCGATGATGCCTTGATTAAGGTAAGTTGAGTGAGTAGCATAAGGTTCATAAGCAGCGTATGCTTTCTGCCATTCTTCAAAAATCCCTTCATACTCGGCTTTGCCTTTGGCCCATGCGTTAAATTTGGCTTCCATCGCTACCTTTTGGTCATACACTTTGAGGCGTTGAAGCTGTTGGGTTTGACCGATAAAATATTTCCAGTAGTTGGCAATGTTGGCGTACTCTGACGAAAGGGCAAGCTTGGTGGCCACATCCTTGTCCATTTCCTCTTTCCAGGCCTTTAGGCGAATGTCCCGATTTTTAACAATGCCTGGGTTTACCTTTTCAATTGCCAGTTTGATGCCCATTGATGTTTCGTACCGATTGGTGCGGCCCGGAAAACCAAAAACCATGGTAAAATCGCCTGGTTTGATTCCTTTGAGCGACACTGGTAAAAATTTCTTAGGTTTATAAGGAACATTTTCCTGCGAGTAGTCCGCGCCTTTGTTGTCTTTGTTGGCATAAATACGAAACACCGAGAAATCACCCGTATGGCGTGGCCACTCCCAGTTGTCGGTGTCGCCGCCGTATTTACCAATGCTTTGGGGAGGGGTCCCTACTAGGCGTATGTCCGAAAATTTCTCAAAAACAAACAAATAATAGGCGTTTCCTTTGGCAAATTCACGCACAGAGGCGTTGTAAGTCGTTCCGTCGGTAGCTTTTTTTGAAAGCTCATTGCCCAACTGGTTGACTTTTGCTGCTCTGTCTTTTTCGCTGAGTCCTTTGAGTTCGGGCATAATTTTATCCGTCACATCTTCCATTCTGACCAAAATATCAATAAATAATCCTTCTACGGCGCGTTCTTCGGCGTTGGATTTAGCCCAGAAACCATTGTCTAAGATATTGTCGGCAGGGGTAGAAAGCGTGGCAATGGCATCATACCCGCAGTGGTGATTGGTAAATAAAAGCCCTTTATCAGAGACAATTTCTCCTGTACAAAACCCGCCACCCATGCGTACAATGGCATCTTTAAGACTGGCATTGTTGATATCGTAGATGTCTTTGGTCGTTAGTTTGAAGCCCTGTTTTTTCATCTGGGCTTCGTTTTTGCCAATCAAAGAAGGCAGCCACATACCTTCGTCGGTAGGGTCGCTGGCATAAGACACGCTTATCCCCAAAACAAAAGATAAGAGTGTGATTTTTAGTCTGTTCATAGAAAAGTTTGGAATGATTGAAAAAGAAAAGATATACAATAAAATTAATGAAAAAGGATTCCTAACAAGATGCCTCCCAGCACAATCACATAAGGAGGGGTTTTGGTATATTGCAGTATACCGAGTGTTCCGATGATGGTAATGATTGCCGTGGTATTGGTGGCGGTAGGAATAAACATCCTGATTACAGCGGCTGCGGTAAGACCTACACTTGCGGCATTTATCCCTTCGAGTGAGGCCCGTACACCACGGTATTTTTTTAGGCTGTTCCAAAAACGATAAACAAAGAATATTAAAAATGTTCCGGGCAAAAAAATCCCAGTGGTAGCCGCTAAACTTCCCCAAAGTTGACTTCCTAGCCCGCCTTCGGAGCGCATGGATAAAGCCCCGATGTACGAAGCAATCGAAAAAACAGGCCCTGGAATTACTTGGGCCAACGCCATACCGCTCAAAAACTCTTGTCGGGTCAGGTATTGTTTAAATTCAACAAACTCCGTGTAAAGCATCGGATTTAGTACCTGCCCCCCTCCAAAAACAAGGCTACCGTTGCGATAAAAGTTTTCAAAAAGACGAACTGGCAGCGATTGGGTAATTGCTCCAAGCGCGGCCGCAAAAACCAATACGCTAAGCCATAGAATGAAATTGGCCCACTGAATGTGAATAGGGTTTTTGTCCATTTTTTCGTGTTTGCGAAACCCCAAAGAAGTAATAAATCCACCCAAAACAATCACAATGGGGGTCATGTAAGGAGACGGGAACAAATAAGCGATAATCGCAGCCGTAATCAAAATGAACCAATGCGTGTTTTTGTGAATAACCTTGGCGCCAATCGTATATCCACCATACGCCAAAAAACCAATTGCCATCGGTTCCACAAAACGCATGAAAGTGAGCGAAATCTGATTTTGTTGGAGGTAATAAATCCCGAGTGCGGCGAGTGTCATCACTAGTACTGCGGGCAATGACCAAACCAAAACCGTAGCGTAGGCCAGATTAGGCCCGCCTAATTTAAAACCTAAAGCGGTGATTGTTTGGGTAGAGGTTGGGCCGGGCAGTATTTGGCAAAGGGCCTGTAACTCAAGCAATTCTTCCTCGGTAAGGTAGCGGCGTTTTTGCACAAACCGTTCCAAAAACATTACTAAATGTACTTGTGGTCCTCCAAAGCAGGTTAACGCTAGAATCAGCACATCTTTCAAAAAGATGAGGTGTCGAATCCGCTTAACGGGCGGGTGAAGGAGTGATTCTGACACGCTGAAGAAGGGATTTTAGGGGTTAACAAAAAAATCTGTCGGGTAGTTTTCTGCCTTTTCGAAAACTACCCGACTGGAGAAAAAGCAATTTATGCTTTTTTTAGACCCAATTCAATGAGGCGCTCATTGAGAAATTCTCCCGCCGTCATGTCGACGTAGAGTTTTGGATGATTGGCATCGACACAACTCTCCAGACACGTCAAATTCATATCGCCTCGTGGATGCATAAAAAACGGAATAGAATACCGAGAGGTATTCATTTTCTCCCGAGGGGGATTGACCACGCGGTGAATCGTGGATTTGAGATTATGATTGGTCAATCGGTCGAGCATATCACCTACGTTGACCACAATTTGATCCGGTAATGCCGTGATAGCAATCCACTTGCCGTCGCGGCGAAGTACTTCAAGACCTTCGGCACTGGCACCCATGAGCAGAGTAATGAGGTTGATGTCTCCATGCGCCGCCGCCCGAACGGCCCCGTCGGGAACCGTTGTGGGGTCAAGGGGAAAATAATGAAGCGCCCGCAAAATGCTGTCGCCGTTGCGGACTTTATCCTCAAAATAATTTTCATCTAGCCCCAAATATACGGCGATGGCCCGCAGGAGGGTTTTGCCCGTGTTCTCAAAAGTTTCGTAGACTTTTAGCGTATATTCTTTAAACTCGGGGACTTCTTCGGGAAAAATATTGTGTGGCATTTCGCCTTCTGGCGCAGGCTGTCCTACGTGGTAAAACTCCTTCAAATCGGCTACTTTAAAGCCTTTGGCGGTCTCTTTTCCTTTACCGATGTAGCCGCGCTGGCCAGACAACTCCGAGAATTCGTATTTTTTCTTTACGTCGTCGGGTTGTTTGAAAAATTGCTGTACTGAATCATACAGCTTTAGGCGAAGGTCTTCAGAAAGGCCGTGGTTTTTGATGCAAACAAAACCGATGTTGTTAAAAGCGGTGCCTAAATCTTGGACAAATTGGGATTTGCGGGCGGGGTCTCCACTGGTAAAATCGGAAATATCTAATGACGGAATTTCGTCTAGAAGTGCAGTTTCTGACATGATTTGGAAAGTTGGTAGTGAACAATTCTACGCGATTATTATCCTTGTTTTATTCATCTAAATAAATTAATGATTTGATAAACAAGTACTTAATAAATCACGTACAGTAAGCGGGGATAAACACTTACTGCAAAGTTTAGAAAAACAATCGGTTTATTCAAACATCAAATACAACGTAACGGTATGCGACGTAAGCCGGCGGATGCTAGCAGTAGAGTTTGGGTCGTTGGTACGGTATAAATTTACGATTCCGTGAGAAAATCGTAGTTCAGGAGAAAATTTGGTATATGCCAAAAACTGCTCAAATCCAAATCCATAATCAATGGTCAAGTCAGCACTTTTGGCATTCAGACGGTCAGAACCAGGTAATTGACGTTTGCGAACATTGGTTTCAAACCCAAACGTTGCCCCAGCCAACATATACATGCGAGAATTCATTCGCCGTTGCGATTTGTATTTAAACAAAAGTGGAATTTCTATCCACGTAGCTTCGCGTAGTTCACGGCGTTTTTTGCCGCTGCCGTACTCATATTCTACGGCGCGGTTATAGAGTGATACGGAGGGGGTGGTGCGAATGTCCCAGTGGTCATTGAGATACCCATTCATGACAAAACCAAAACGAAATCCGACGGTGACGGGGGCCGTAATGCGGTTTGTGGTGTCTTGTGTTAAGAATGAATCGTCATGAACAAGGCGAAAGCGTGTAACGGGCAGCGCAAACAAAAAACCGTAGTGGATAGGCTTGTCGTCATAAAACTCCTGATGTTTTCGGAAATAGCCGACGGTTTGTGCATCGGCAGTATTAAGCATGCCGGAGCCTATCAATAATCCGAGTATTATTTTTTTCCAATGTAAATCGAACAAATTCCAAACGTGAGTGGTATGCATTTTGTGTTTTTGAAGCCCGCCTGTTCGTAAATTTTCAAAAAGTCGTTTCCGTCTGGAAACGCCTGCACCGATTCGGGAAGATAGGTATACGCCGCAGAATCTTTGGAAACCATTCGTCCTACAATCGGTAAAATGTAACGAAAGTAAAAGTTGTATAATTGTTTGAACGGGAAAGTTTTCGGTTTTGAAAATTCCAAAATCACGCAAGTGCCACCTGGTTTCATCACCCGACACATGTCAGTGAGGCCATGAAGCAGATTTTCAAAATTTCGAACACCAAACGAGGCAATCACTGCATCAAAAGAATTACTTTCCAAAGGCAAATTGGCCGAGTCTCCCGTACGGAGATCAATGACATTTTCCATGCCAAGTTTTTTGATTTTCTCCCGCCCCACTGAAAGCATACCTTCCGAAATATCAATACCGACAATTTTTTTTGGTTTGAGAGCTAAGGCTTCAATGGCAAAGTCGCCCGTACCAGTAGCAATATCCAAAATCGTTTGTGGATTTTCTTTTTTTAGGAGTTTGATGGCACGTTTGCGCCAATAAATATCAATGCCCGCGCTGAGGAGGTGGTTCAAAAAGTCATATTTGGGCGAAACATTGTCAAACATCTCCGCTATCTGTTCGCGTTTGCTTGAATCTTTGTCTTTGTATGGTACAACCGTCATAATAGTTTGAAGTCAAAATAAGAAAGAAAGTGAAAACAACACTCCTTTGCAGTTCTGCAACTGGAACTTTTCAAAGCGACAAAGTTACGAACCACAAATTGGAAACGCTTTGTAAGACTCAATAGTTTTATGTAAAATTGTTATCAGACACAATTAATCAGCGTCGGATAACAAAAAAATATACATCATCAATTCAAAAACCAATGTTTGAAAAAATAGAAGAGGTCCGAAATTACCTTTTTAAATACCTAGAAACGCGCCTGGATTTGATAAAAACAGAAACACAGGAGCGCCTTGAAAACATTGCCATCCGGCTTATTTATTTAGTGGTGCTATTGTTGTTGGCAGGTCTGACTGGTATTTTTCTGTTTATTATGTTGGCGGTTGGTATCAACGAATGGCTCGATAGCCGCTATATAGGTTTTTTTATTGTCTTTGGATTGTTGGCGGCAGGTACCGTTTTTTGGGCGGGAGCTGGACGACAGGTACAACAAGCGGTGCGTCAATTATTGTTTCGGGTGTTTAATCAAAAGTAATTTTAAGGACACGCGCTGGATTTCCCCGGACAATGGCAAAGTCAGGAATATCCTTCGTAATAACGCTCCCTGCCGCAATCAGGCAGTTTTTTCCAATGGTGATGTTGGGAGTAACAATGGTTCCAGCACCAATGAGCGTTCCCTCGCCTACCTGTACATTTCCGCAGAGTGTTGCATTGGGTGCAATGTGTACAAAATCGCCTAGGGTACAATCATGATCTACCGACGATGAAGTGTTGATAATGACGTGTTTGCCAATGCTTACATCGGCTTGTACCACCACATTATGAAATATGACGGAACCTGCACTCATCTTTACCGAATCGTCGATAATGGCCGAAGGGTGCGCTACTTTCCCGAACTGATGATGAATGGAACTGGCTATTTTGCGGCGGATTTGATTGTTGCCGATAGCAATGATAAGTAAGCTTTTATTATCAAAATTGGGGTCGTACTTGCCAATAACGGGAATCGACCATAAACTTTTTTTTTGTAAATCATCATCAAAAATTCCAGAAATAGGAACTCCGTTTGCCCGTAAGCAACTGATAATGACCTTGGCATGGCCACTTGCGCCGTATAAAAGCATTGTATTAGTTGTTTCCTTTAAATTTCTCCATTGTAACCGACGTCTCCGAACTGATGCCTTCGCGTTTGAAAACTTTTATCAGCGTAAGCCAAAGTATCTTAATGTCAAGGCTCAAAGATATATGTTCTGCATACCAAATATCATATTCGAACTTTTGAGACCACGAAATAGTATTGCGCCCGTTGATTTGCGCCCAGCCCGTGATACCTGGTTTTACTTCATGCCTTCGTTGCTGACGTTGGCTGTAAAGAGGCAAGTATTCGGGCAGTAGTGGCCTTGGCCCAACCAGCGACATATCACCTTTCAAAACATTGATTAACTGTGGCAATTCATCCAAAGATGTTTTGCGTACAAACCGTCCCGCGGGCGTTAAGCGGGCGCTGTCTGGCAATAATTCTCCATTGACCGCCCGGCGGTCGTTCATGGTTTTGAATTTTATAATTTTAAAAATTTTACCGTTTTGCCCAGGACGTAATTGAAAGAAAAAAGGTTTTCCCTGATTGTAAAAATACAATAATGCGGTGACTACCAACGTAATGGGAAGGGTCAGTAGAAGGATACAAAGGGCGGCAATTTTATCAATGACCGGTTTAAGAAATCGTTGATAGCTCATTTTACAAAATTACAGATTCGTACTCAGCGACCAAGCGTTGGTATAACTGTAATTTTGCTTCCCATACATCAACTGGACAAAAATGTTGAATAACCCAGGTGCGGGCGGCGATTCCGTGTGCTTCCATAGTAGGTTTATTTTCAAGATAATAGATGATTTTAAGCATCAGGTCGTCTGCTGAATGGGCTTGGCAAAAAAGACCAGTATGATTCTTTAAAATCGCATCTTTCAATCCCGTCACATACGAAACAATAGACGGTTTTTTCATGGCAGCTGCTTCTAGGACTACATTTCCAAGGCCTTCGCGGTGGCTTGGAAGCACCATAAAATCCATCAATGCATAGTGTGATGCCATATTTTTAACTTCCCCCGCACAAACAATGGTTTCATCAGCGGCCAATTTGTCCAACCATTTATTGGAAAGCGGGACCCGTTCATCCACGCTGCCTATGACCAATAACATCGCCGTTGGAAACCGTTGTTTGACTTTTTGCCAAGCTTCATAAAGTTCTATAACACCTTTTTCTTTGGTCAAACGCCCCACAAAACCCACAACAGACTGATTAGGGGCAATCCCGTATTTTGTTTTGAGGGCTTCAACTTCCTGAATGTTCGTGAATGAAGGGTTAAATTTAAGCATCGCATCAATACCATTGCAGCTACCATTGTGCATAACCGATATTTTTGAAGGAACTATCAACCCTTTTGTAATTACCACTTTTCTTAACGAAGGACTAACGGCGATGACGTGAGTGGCGAGTCGGCAGCATATTTTTTCGGCTAAAAAGTAAACTATTTTCATTCTCCAGTTGGCAGTTTCGAGGGGTAAGCCGTGCATTTCGTATATTCGGATTGGAATATTTGTAATTCTGGCCGTAATCATTGTCAATAAAGCCGCTTTTGGAGTGTTTCCATGCGCAAAAAGGGGCTTTATTTTTTGGAAAAAATGGATTAGCTGAAAGCAACTTTTGAGGTCTTTGATGATAGAAAACGGGGCTCGGCAGAATGAAATTGAGGAAGTTGATACATTATTAAGTGTCCCGAAACGCGATAGCTCATCACTTCCGCTGGTTAGAACATGTACTTTATAGCTATTTTGCTGCCAAAAATATGTCTGCCCCTCCAAAAAGAGAAGCGACATGGGCATGGTGAAGGTCTGTACAATATGAATCATCCCTACCGGTAGTAATTTAGGTCTACTGGTTAGACGCTATTATCTTCGGTATGTCAACTTTTTCTGGCTATCTTTTTGTGAAAAAATCACGGAAAAATTTAATAAAAACAAAAATTAAGCTAATTTTATACCAAATGGGCATCCTCTTTTGTATATAAAAATGATGCATTGTCACCGCGGAGCCCCAACGAGAAAAAAGGGATTTTCGGAAGGAGTAAATGAAAGTATAGTCTAATAAGATTTCGGGCAAATTGGCGTAAGTGCTGCCTTCATGCGCACGGAGCAGAAGATCCTGATCCTCGTTTTTTAGAATGTCTCGGTATTTCCATTGTTGAAACCATGTCGTTTTGCCACACCAAGTGGGGTGGGCAACTGAAATACTTTTGAGCCAAGGTTTTGCGGTAATTTCGGCATGGTAGTTCGGGAAAATACGGGTGCCTATGTCTTGACCTTCACGGTTGAGGAGACGAATATGGGTCCCTACCAGATCAACGCTAGGGTACGTTTCCAAAAATTCCACTTGTTTGGAAAGACGCTCAGGATAAGAAAAATCATCTGAGTCCATTCGGGCAATGTATTTTCCAGTGGCTAGGGTAACTGCCTGATTTAGTCTCGCGGCAATACCCTTATGTTGGCCGTCAGTCAATACTTGAATCCGAATATCCTGAAAGTGGTTTGCTACCTCAACGGTTTCATCAGTAGAGCCGTCGTCCAGTATAAGAAGTTGCCAGTTGTGATAGGTTTGATTAAGAATTGAACTGACGGCTCGTTCCAATGTTTTTGCTCCGTTGTATACGGGCATTATGATGGTGACTTTTGGGATATTGGCGGCAGATTCTTTTGTCATGGTCCCTGAATGCCTTGAAAATTTGATTTTTATGTTTGAATGACACCTACACTGAACGATTTTGAAAGTGGTGCGTGATTAGCGGCTTCAATCCCCGTGGCAATAATATGGCGGGTTTCCAAAGGATGAATGATGCCGTCGGTCCAGAGGTGAGAAGCGGCGTAATAAGGGGAAAGTTGCGTAGTATAACGATCCGTGATTTCGGTCAATAGCTCGTTTTCGGCTTCAGGGGTGATGGTTTGGCCTTTGGCTTTGAGCGTTGCCACCTGAATTTGTAATAACGTTTTGGCAGCTGATGCCCCGCTCATGACGGCCAATTGCGATGTGGGCCACGCAAAAATCAACCGAGGGTCGTAGGCTTTTCCGCACATGGCGTAGTTGCCGGCACCGTAAGAGTTACCGATAATAAACGTAAATTTGGGGACAATCGAGTTGGCAACGGCGTTTACCATTTTGGCGCCATCTTTGATAATTCCGCCTTGTTCGGACCGACTGCCCACCATAAAACCAGTGACATCATGCAGAAAAACGAGCGGAATTTTTTTCTGATTACAGGTCATGATAAACCGAGCGGCTTTGTCGGCCGAATCTGAATAAATGACGCCACCCATTTGCATTTCATTAGCGGTACCGCTTCCTTTTTTGGCTTTCACAATTTTGCGCTGGTTGGCCACGATGCCCACCGCCCAACCTTCTACGCGTGCATATCCGCAGAGAATCGTTTGCCCGTACAGCTTTTTATATTCCTCAAATTCTGAATTATCCACAATCCGCTCAATGATTTCCCGCATATCATACGGCTTATTGCGGTCGGCGGGCAAAATGTCAAAAATTTCATCGGGATTTTTGACTGGCGGAGTAGGCGCAATACGGTCAAAACCAGCGGTTTCGTTGTGGCCTACTTTATCAAAAATGCGTTTGATAGCATCCAAACAAGAAGGGTCGTCAGGATATTTATTGTCGGTCACGCCCGAAATTTCGCAATGCGTAGACGCTCCGCCTAAAGTTTCGGCATCTACTTCTTCGCCAATGGAGGCTTTGACCAAGTAAGGACCTGCCAAAAAGATGGAACCTGTTCCTTCTACAATCAGGGCTTCGTCGGACATAATCGGCAGATAAGCTCCCCCCGCCACGCAGCTTCCCATGATGGCCGCTACCTGCAAAATGCCCATGGACGACATGATGGCATTATTGCGAAAAATACGCCCAAAGTGCTCTTTATCAGCAAAAACATCAGCTTGAAGGGGAAGATAAATGCCCGCGCTGTCGACCAAATAAATGATGGGTAAACGGTTTTCAATGGCAATTTCCTGCGCCCGCAGGTTTTTCTTGGCCGTTATCGGAAACCATGCCCCCGCTTTGACGGTAGCGTCATTGGCGACAATCACGCATTGCCGACCCGATACATTGCCAATTCCAATCACCACCCCGCCCGACGGGCAGCCGCCTTCTTCGGCATACATGCCGTCGCCGACAAAAGCGCCGATTTCTACAAAATCATTTTCATTGTCCAACAAGTACGCAATTCGTTCGCGGGCGGTTAGTTTTCCTTTTGCTTTGTGTTTTTCAATGTTTTTTTGTCCACCGCCAAGTTTGACTTGTTCATATCGTTTTTGAAGTTGGTCCAGCAGTTGTTGATGAAATTCTCGATTTGTCATAAGTGATGAAGGTTTTGCGCTTGATAGACGCTGATTGTTGGGAATACAGTATGTAACGCTAAAGACACAGTTGAAATATGCGTTGTTTTAAAAGAAAGATAGAACATTTCGTCTTTCTTTTAAAACCGCGATTTTATGCGCTAAACGTTTAGTTTTTTTGAGAGAGCTTTTCGAGCATTTCTTTCAGGGTTTTATGCAGAATAGGTGCGGTTTCGGGCCCCGAAGAATTTACTTCTCCGTAATGTGCCTTGGGTGAGTCGTACAAAAAAGGAGCCTCTTTGTCCCATTCGGATTTAGGAATGATATAACCGAGTTCGTCATTGGCCAGTCCCAATGCAAACTTATACTTCCCAGGCATGAGTTGCCGCAATGGCGGGGTCTCTACGGCGTTTGTCAACTTGAAATCACCTTCTTTGGGTGTTTCAATACCTCCGTTGGCGATTTCGGGGTATAATTCTCCCGGAATGGTAATAAAACTGACTTCGCCGATGGTCCAGGCGGCTAGTTCTGTCCGCAAATGTCCCCAACTACTGTAACCACCCTCAATAACGTTCAACGCAATTCCTAAACGGAATAGCCAATTTCCCAAGGGCAATTCAATCGTTTTGGCCAAAAGACTGATTCCGCCCGAGACTGGCTCGGCCTTTTCTAGGGCATTTAGCGCCAATAAAGCCAAAGTTGTTCCCTGCGCATTAATTTTGTCGAAGGAGGGTTCTTCATAATAAACGTCTTTAAATGGGTCTTTGATTTTGACAACTGGGCGAGTGGTCATTAAGCCACCGACACAACCTGAAGCATAAACGACAATGCCCCCTAAACCTTTTTTAGCTAAAGTTGTATCATCATAAATGCCTTTTTCTATCCCCTCACGCACATAATGGGGGAAGTCCGAGGTAATTAATGTGTTTTTGCTCCACATGGTTTCGGGATGATTTCCCCAAACCACAAAACTGCCCAATGTGGAATCTGTTTGGGCATCAGTTGCCTGTATAATATAAACGCCAGCATCTTTCACAATAGGCTTTCGGGTATCCATATTGAGGGAGTCGGCGGTCCCTGATATATCCTGGGCTACGCGGAGATGCGCGGTTTTTAAGTTTTTTACTGCAACACCGATGGATTCAACGATGCGGTCTTCCACCCATTTTTCATAAACGGGGTTGACGCCTCTCGTAAATGTTCCCTCACCCCAGAGTCCGAGCATATCAGGGCCTTCGTGGTTGTGCGTGCTGCATATAACAGTGTAAGTGATGCCAAATTGGTCCGCGAGTTTTTTACGAACGTTCAATACATTGGTGTGCGGAAAGCCAATCAAGTCAACCGCAACGACCGCCATGCGCGTATGACCATCATCCAAAACCATCGTTCTCGCCCACAAATCATCATGAATACCGTTGGCCGCGCGTTTTTTACTAAAGCCAGCTATCCAATAAGTATCAAATTTTCCGTTGCCGTTTTTGTCTTCAAAGGTATCTCCGTCGTTTTCGTTAAAAGCGGCATCTTTGTTGCTGTCAACCCATTTCTCCGTTATTTTAGGCGTAATTTTTAAAGCAGAAAATCCTGCTTTGTAGGTGACAGAGTCTTTGGGTGATTTGATGTCTAAATTGAGTGAATAGCCAGGGTGATGGTCTCTGCCATTATAGAGGGCAAACGCCGTCAGAACTAAAATAATGGCTAAAAACACCCACCCGAAGGCTGACCATTTGATTTTTTTCATGACCGATTATGAGAGGTAAGGTTGAAAGGCAAATTAAGCGCAAAAAGTTTACTAATCAGGCAGTTTAGATAACATATTGAGTAAAAGATGGGCGGAATTGTAAGAGGCAGTTTTTTTGAAGCTGTCAATACTTTCCCGCGCTTTGCTGTCGGCTTTATCGCTCATACTTCTAATGACCAAACAAGGGACTTGTTGTTGCCAACATAACTGTGCCACGGCGGCGCCTTCCATTTCGGTGGCATCGGCATTAAATTGTTTACGAAGGTCATTGACTTTTGTTTCTGAGGTAACAAACAAATCGCCTGTGACTATGGTCCCTGTTATGATATAAGGAAGTTTGGTTTGATTGGCTAATTTTTGAAAATCTGTGGTTTTTGCGGCCAATTGCGCAGCAACCAGCAACAAAGAATCGGCTTGAAAAAACAAAGGGTTCAGCTCACGATTGATGGGGTTGCGGGTTTTTCCAGTTTGGAGGCCC
Organism: Runella aurantiaca; assembly: GCF_003339505.1. Taxonomy (GTDB): domain Bacteria; phylum Bacteroidota; class Bacteroidia; order Cytophagales; family Spirosomataceae; genus Runella; species Runella aurantiaca. The sequence continues at coordinate 4,603 of NZ_QPIW01000023.1, read as the reverse complement.
TCGTTGGTAAATTGCCCGAAATCGTATTGCAAGGTTTGTTTCCCGATAACAATGTCGCCAGGGTTTAAATCGGGATGAAGCCCTCCTGCAATGCCAGTGAATATAACGCGCTCTGGGTGAAATTTTTGTAGTAAAAAGGCGGCAGTCATGGTTGCATTGACCTTCCCGATTCCCGTTTTTACAATTACAACGCGGTGCTTTCCGATTTTACCGTAGTAAAATGGTATTCCATGAACCATTTTCATCTTGGGTTTTTGTAACGAACTACGTAATAATTCGATTTCTTCATCCATGGCGCCCAACAACGCCGTGATGGGTTTATGGGGATAAATCTGCGCAAAACCAGCCAGAAAAGGGGTGATAATCAGAAGAATTATTAACTTCTGGCGAAAAAAAGAATTAAATACCATAGCGATGAGGGTTAATAAATGCTTATTTGGTACAAATTTGCACAAAAACGTATTGGGTATTCACTATTTTTGTGGATTCCCAGTTAACCCACTTTAACTTACGATGAAAGATACTGCCGAAAGAAAACGTATTCATGCGCGGGCCGATAACAAAGGTTGGAAGAAATGGGGTCCTTATTTGGCCGAACGCCAGTGGGGAACCGTTCGCGAAGATTATAGCTACTGGGGAGACTCTTGGGGCTTTATTTCTCATGAGCTCTCTCGCTCTTATTCTTATCGTTGGGGTGAAGATGGCCTTGGGGGTATTTCCGATAATAAAGGCCATATCTGTTTGGCTTTTGGCTTTTGGAATCACCAAGACCCAATTATCAAAGAGCGTTTTTATGGCGTAACTGGTCCCGAAGGAAACCATGGAGAAGATGTAAAGGAATTGTACTACTACTTAGATAGTACCCCTACGCATTCTTACATGAAAATGCTCTACAAATATCCACAGGTGGCGTTTCCTTACGCCAAACTCGCCGAGGAGAACCGTAAACGCAATCGCCTCCAGCCCGAATACGAGATTGTGGATACGGGTATTTTTAATGACAATCGCTACTTTGATATATTTATTGAGTACGCCAAGGCCGATGAAAATGACATTCTCATCAAAATAACGGCCCATAACCGTTATACTGAAGATGCGCCACTGACCATTCTGCCGACCCTTTGGTTTAGAAATACATGGTCGTGGGGGTATGATCAATTTAATTATAAACCAATATTAAATGGAATCGCCAATCGGCAGATAGAAGTAAATCACCGCTTACTTGGAAAATATAAACTGTTTTTAGAAGGGGCGGATGAGCTGCTATTTTGCGAGAATGAAACCAACAGTGAGCGTATTTTTGGAAAGCCTAACGCCAATCCATACGCTAAAGACGGAATCAATAATTATGTAGTTACGGGTAAAAAACAGTATGTAAATCCTAATCAGATAGGTTCTAAAGCCGCTGGGCATTTTAAGAAAGTAGTACCTGCGGGCGAAAGCGTTTCGATTCGGTTACGTTTTTCTAATCAAACTAATCAGACCAATGCTTTTAGTGACTTTGACGAAATATTCAAGCTGCGTCAAGACGAAGCCGATGAGTTTTATGACGACCTCCAGCAAAATGTAACCGACCCTGAACTGCGTACCATTCAGCGTCAAGCCTTTGCTGGGATGCTTTGGAACAAACAGTTTTTTTATTATAACATAAATGAATGGCTCAAAGGCGACCCTAAAATGCCATTTGAGTTTAAAGGCCGCGCTTACCCTCGCAATCTTACATGGAAACACATGTATACCGCGAATATCCTTTCGATGCCCGATAAGTGGGAATATCCGTGGTTTGCTGCGTGGGATTTAGCTTTTCATACCGTTACACTCTCTCGTTTGGACCCGTATTTTGCCAAACGCCAATTGGCAGTAATTCTTCGAGAGTATTATATGCACCCCAACGGACAGCTTCCCGCGTATGAATGGAATTTCTCGGATGTTAATCCACCCGTACATGCGTGGGCTACGTGGAAAGTATATGAAATTGACCGGGAATTAAATGGAATTGGAGATGTAGCCTTTCTAGAACGGATTTTCCATAAACTGCTCCTTAATTTTACTTGGTGGGTAAACCGTAAGGATGCGGAAGGAAACAACATTTTTGCGGGAGGCTTTTTAGGCCTCGATAATATTGGGGTATTTGATAGAAGTGCTGAATTGCCTACGGGAGGACACCTCGAACAGGCCGACGGTACTGGATGGATGGCAATGTATACCCTCAATATGCTCCGGATTGCGTGTGAGATTTCGCTGGTGCGCCCAGTGTATCAGGACATGGCTTCCAAATTCTTTGAGCACTTTTTGCACATTACAGCAGCAATGAAATCCCTTGGAGATCAAAAAATCAGCCTTTGGGACGAAGAAGACCAGTTTTATTACGATGTACTTCATACCCCCGACGGTAAAAGTAAACTGCTGAAAGTGCGCTCGATGGTGGGCTTGATTCCGCTTTTTGCCGTTGAAATTTTGGATGAAGAACTTCTTACAAAACTACCCGACTTTAAACGCCGCGTAGAATGGGTATTAAATAACCGCCCTGATTTGGCATCGTTGATTTCGCGTTGGCACGAGCCCGGCAAAGGAGAGTCACATTTATTGGCTTTACTGAGGGGGCACCGGATGAAAATGTTGCTAAAGCGCATGTTTGATGAAACCGAGTTCCTTTCGGCTTATGGAATTCGGGCATTGTCCAAATACCACGATGAACATCCCTACGAATTTTTTGTAAACGGAGAAGTTCTTAGGGTAAAATATACCCCCGCAGAATCTGATAGCAGTATTTTTGGCGGAAACTCCAACTGGCGTGGCCCTATTTGGTTCCCTCTCAATTTTCTCATCATTGACTCCCTGTTGAAGTTCTATAATTACTATGGTGATGATTATGAAATAGAATATCCCACCAATTCTGGGAATGTAATGACGGTGAAAGAAGCGGCGGTTTCGCTCGCAGAACGTCTTATTAGTATTTTTCGTAGAGATAAGCAGGATAATGTGCCTGTTTATACTGGAAATGAGTTATTTCAGGAAGACCCTCACTTTAAAGATTTGTATCTGTTTTACGAATACTTCAATGGAGATACGGGCGCAGGCTTAGGTGCGGCTCATCAAACGGGTTGGACGGGCTTGGTGGCGGATTTAATAGAACACACCTCTGTCCATAAAATCAAATACGGAAGCCTCCCCACATCTGTCGAAACAACACCCGAGTAAGTGAATTTTGTACCTTATATATATACAGTATGTCATTAGTAGAACAATTCAATGATTATCGGAGTCGGATGAACGACCGTATTATGGACTCCGATAATCTCGTTATTAAGAGAATATTCAATCTTGATACCAATTGCTACGCTCCAGGGCATCTCGATGAAGCCACAAAAGAGATGTTAGGGCTGGCATGTTCAATGGTTCTTCGCTGTGATGATTGTGTGAAATACCATCTGGGCAAATGCAAAGAGCTTGGTGTTACAGAAGCGCAGATTCAGGAAGTATTTTCCATTGCAACACTTATTGGTGGTACAATTGTGATTCCTCACCTCCGCCGAGCCGTGGAGTATTGGGATGCTTTATCCGAGAATCCCTAAATAAACGTTATTTTTTGGCGCTCCTGGAGCAAATTAAACGCATAAGACATGACAAATGTGGATGAGCAGTTAGTCGAAGAGTGGGAAGAACTTCTCAATGTACTTGAAAAAGTGCTTGGAAAGAGACCTGCGGATTTAAACGGTGTACTGTTTTTGATTGGTGTACAAGAGTTAGGGAAAGGCCCCATCACGTTTACAAAAGAACAAAAGCAAGATTTAATGCATATAGCTATCTGCAAAGTATTGAGTCTTTCGGGTTTTTATGAGTTGGAAGGGCTAGATAAAGATGGATGGCCCCACTGGAGAGTAGTCGAAAAGCTACCTCATTTTAGTCTTATCTCTCAAGAAACGCTGTTAAAAATGCATGTGATTCGTTATTTCAAAGAAGAACTTGAGTTTTTTTAAAATTATATATCCCTCTTTTTCAGTCTTTTGCAATAAAATGGAATATTTTTTAAAGAAAAATAGGTCTTGATTTTTGTGTTTCAGGTATTTATTCATACTTTTGCACTCCCAAACGGAGAGGGCGGGGTTTAGAGTCCGAATAAAATTTTGAAAGTGAAATTTTTTTAAAATAAAATTTGGATAATTGAATTATAGTTCGGACTTTTGCAACCCCAAACAGAGAGGGCGGGAGAAGAGAAGTTAAGGAGGAAGTTCTGAGTAAGTTTTAGGGTTTAAAAAAACTTAAAATAATATTTGGAGATACGAATTTAATTTCAGACCTTTGCAACCCCAAACGAATAGGGCGGGAGAAAAAGAGAAGAGTAAAATAGAAGTAAGCTGGAAGCGATTCAGCACAATGCTTGAGAGTTAACAAGCAAAAGTTCTTTGACAGGTTGGTGAGAAAAAACGACAAATTGCGTACACAGTACAATTAACTGACTTGTGAAAGTCAATAGAATAGAATTTACGATGGAGAGTTTGATCCTGGCTCAGGATGAACGCTAGCGGCAGGCCTAATACATGCAAGGCGAAGGGGCAGCAATGTCACTGTCGTACGGGTGCGTAACGCGTATGCAACCTAC
>NZ_QPIW01000022.1 GCF_003339505.1 Runella aurantiaca | reverse complement strand
CTGACTATCAATTTGTTAAAAAGGACAAAAGCAAAGAATATGGCTGCTCAGATTGATCAATTCGCCGATAATTTTAACGCGTTAATGCTATTTATGACACAACAAAGAGTTTTATGAGAAAGCCCTGTACCTTTTTTACAAAAAAATCTATGGAGACACAGACCAAGGTTAAGAAAGGTATCCCAAAGGGTGGCTGAAAGGTATATATTCAGAACAAATAAAAGTTTAAATTTTATAAATAAAGGAAAACTTATCGAATGATGTACAATAGAAATTTAAAGAGGGTATTAAATCAACAACCAAATTTGCGATTTTAATTGATATGAAATCTTTTTTTCCTGACAATGTCAAACAATTTCGGTTTCACTCCCGCAGTCGCTCGCGTCCCGCGAGTGACGACTATTTTCAGGCCTCTGACCACATATAAAAAGCCCCCCCTTCGCCAATCCAAACTATTCAACCCTCACCCCTTCCCCAATATTCAAGACTCGATGCGGCGTGCCGTATAATTGTGCTTGTTTTATAAACTCCTGCGGGTCTTCGGTGTTGAACGTAAACAGATCATAATGGTGCGGAATAACGAGTTTTGCGCCAATTTCCACGCCCAAACGCGCGGCTTCTTCGGCCGAAAGATTTCCCGCCACGCGCCGTTCGGGCTTATTACCGTTGATGGGTAAAAAAGCCACATCAACCGCAAAAGGCTTCAATACGTCTACGATGCCATCGTACCAGAGCGTGTCGCCCGAGTGATACACCCGATAACCACCAAACTCGGCCACAAATCCCATGAATTTGCAACGACCTTCGGCGTCGCGCTCCAAGGCGTTGTGTGCTGCTGGAACGCCGTAGATTTTAAATCCACCCACGACGACGCTTTCGCCGTCATTCAATCCAATTGGCCAATCCACCGCGCACTTCAGACGCTCGCCTACAAACGCGCGATTTGCTTCAGGAATCACGAATTGAAGATCAGGATTAGCGGCAAACAGTGGGATGAGCGTCTCGGCATCCAAATGGTCGGTGTGGTTGTGCGAAGAAGTCACTACATCAATCATGGTAAGCAACGCAGGGTCAATGGCCCGTTCACTCATGCGCGTGTGGGGTTTATCGGTTGCGGCGTATTTTACCGACAAGGCATCCGACAAATAAGGGTCAAAAAGCAAGTGTTTGTTTTGCCACTGAATCAGAAATCCGCTTTGGCCCAACCACCAAATTCGGAAGCCTTCGGTATTTTGGCGGTGCTGCTGAATATTGTGAAGAAGAACTTCGTCTTTTTGGAAAGCGGCAATCAGGGACATAGGCTCAACGGAATTTGGTTATTTTTAATAAACGGGTTAGGCAGGCAACTTTACTGTTTTTTGGCTAAAAATATCTCTTTCAACTTAAATTAGGCGAAATCCAGCTCTCGACTAGCCGCCTCAACCTATGTTTAATAGTAGCCTTGCCAATAAAAAAAAACGGTCATTCATTTGGATATTATTTTTATAAATCATTTACTTTGCATTACAAAGTACTTTTATCCATACAGCACTACTTTGCATCCAAAATACACTACCAAAAAACCATTTACCATGACCAAGAGAAACCTCCTAACAACGCCGCCCATCCATCCCGCATCTTTGGTGAAACCCATGTTGCTGGGTGCAGGGATTGCCCTCACCCTAATTACCATCTATCTGCTTGGAGTCAGCGAGCCTAACCCAGCATGGGGAAAGCTATGGATGCTTAGACCACTGATTATCGTTCCGTTGGCGGGTGCCATGGGGGGAGCTTTTTTCTTCTTCATGGATTATCAGCGTCAGCGGGGCAATTGGTCAAAGCTATTGACATACCTATTGAGCCTGATTGGATTCCTCTTTGTGCTGTGGATTGGGGTTGTGTTAGGATTGGACGGCACATTGTGGGATTAGGCCACTTTCACGCATTTGAATGAATGATTTTGACCAAAAATTTTAAAAATATATACTCATGAAAGCCGAAATACTGACCCATTTGAACGACCCTGGGCAACTCGAAAAGTTGTACCGAACCAATAAGGTGAATTTTAAGCGAGCGTTTAGTGCCTTATATCCAGAACTTAAAGGCAACTCACTCGCTGATTTCTGGAATGAAAGACTGAATTACGAAACTGACGAGATTAACTGGGGTACTCGCGGAGAATTACAGTTTGTGATAATTGCGGCGCTGGTTGCAGGTCTTATCGCTAAGCTACCCGCATTTTTATCCATTGACGAAGAGTTTTTCTTTTCCAGAAACGTCGGTTTTGTCATTTTTCCTGCGCTGTCGGCGTACTTTGCTTGGAAGAATAAATTATCAACCCCTAAAATCGCTTTTATCGTTGGCACCACCCTCGTGGGTTTGATTTTTATCAACTCCCTTCCCAATGTTAAGCAAAGCGATACATTGGTGTTATCATGTATTCATTTACTATTATTTCTTTGGTCAATATTAAGTTTTGCTTTTGTGGGTGAGGCACGCAATAACGATGAGAAACGTCTTAGCTATTTAAAATACAACGGCGATTTGGTAGTAATGACCACCCTCATCCTAATCTCAGGCGGCATCATGACCGCTATTACCATTGGCCTTTTCCAGCTGATTGGCATCAATATTGAAAAGTTTTATTTTGAAAATGTTGTTTTCTTCGGGCTACCCACTGCCCCAATTATTGGCACCTACCTTACCCAGACCAATCCCCAATTGGTAGGAAAAGTTTCGCCCGTAATTGCTAAAATTTTCAGTCCCTTGGTCTTGGTGATGCTGGTCATTTATCTGGTTGCAATGGTTTATTCGGGCAAAGACCCTTATAACGACCGGGAGTTTTTATTGATTTTCAATGCGTTATTAATTGGCGTGATGGCCATCATTTTCTTTTCAGTTGCCGAAACCTCGACGGCCACCAAAAGTAAGGCAGAAATTCTGGTGCTTTTTCTGTTATCCGTGGTAACTATCATTGTGAATGGCATTGCACTATCGGCCATCCTGTTCAGGATTTCAGAATGGGGAATCACACCAAATAGGGCTGCAGTTTTGGGTAGTAATGTGCTGATACTCATCAATCTGTTGCTGGTTACTGCGCAGCTCTACAAGGTATTTTCGAAGAAAGCCAACCTCAACGAAGTTGGCAAAACCATGGCGTTTTATCTGCCAATTTATGTCTTATGGACGATTATTGTGACCTTTATCTTTCCGTTAATCTTCGGTTTTAAATAAAGGAATGAGGTGCATATTTGAATTTATTTCTCACCCTTACACTTTGGTTATCAAAGGGTAAGGGTGAAATTTTAATACGTAGATGAAATTAGACTGAAACCTCTACTTTACAAACCGAATCACCAGAATTTCCAGCAATAAGAAGAGCAGCGCGGCCCAAAGGAAATAACTCCAAAGGCTGACACCGAGGTTTTGTTTTTGAAATTCTTTCACAAAATCGCCATCGCCTACATTGTCAAAAACCTGCACATTGGGCTGATTGGCAAACAGTTTGCGTAGTTCGGCGGGGGTATAATAATCCAACTGTGATTCCAAATTATCGTGATTAAAAGCCAACAGTTGAACCGTTTGGCCGTCTTTCTGAAGTTCATAATAGCCCGCATCCAAATCCTGATTGGCATTCAATTGGTTGCTTTTGGGTAACTCCAACGTCAATTGATTACCATTGAGTCGTTGAACGGGAATTAACTCAATTTTGTCCTTTTTGAGTTTAAAAACGGTGTTTTGGGATGATTCAGGCACCGTAAGCAAGACGGTATTTTCGTCGAAAGAATAGGCGGTACGCTGCTCACGTACGCTCTGCGCCGCAATCTTGTACATCACTGGCACAAACAAGGCATTTTGGGCAAAACTCCCAAATGACTCCGACAAAGGGTTGGCCATCACGTAGACTTTACCGCGCTGAATGGCCGACTGGCTCAAAAATACGTCACCACTGCGTAAGGAAAGCAATTTTGCCCCGCCGGGTTGCCACTGCCAAACGGGCTTTGAAACGGGCAATTCGAGATTTTCTTGCCGAACCGATTGTTCAAAAACATCACTAAAAAAAGGGCTTCCCCTTTCAGGATTGGCCAAAGGGATGGCTTCGTCGGAAGGCCGTTCCTGCAATCCACCCACACCCAACGACGACAAAAACCCGCCGTACGAAACTATATCGGGGTTGGAAGGCGGAATCACCAATACGCTTCCGCCGCGCTTGGCAAAATTTTCAATTTCGCTGCGCATCGCACCTTCAACGCGCTCTACACTTTCCAGAATCACCAAATCAGACTGTTTCAAAAGGCCAATATCGGCGTTGTTGGCGCTGACAGTCCGCAGGGTAAACAAACTATCGTTGGCAAATACCTTCTCTACCGAACGGGCGGGATTAGGCTGGCCTGCCACGTGGAGGACCCGAATGAGCGGCGAGGCATTGAGCACAAAAAAGTATTCGTTGTCAAACGTAATCGGCAAATCGTCGAAGGTAACCCGACCACGTTTAAAGCCTTTTCCCCGAACGTTGAAGTTAAAAGCCGTGGTAGCGGCTCCTTTAGGAGCTAAATTGACAGGAGCAGTGGACACCTGAACATCGTCTAAATACAGCTTTACGACCAGATTCTGCACGTCGTCATTGCCTGCATTGCTCACGCGCACATACAGCACATTGTTCTGAAACTCCCGCACAAAAGGCGTATTGAGCCATACCGAATCAACATACACATTTTGGGAGGCAGTCGTTTGTACAGGTATGATATACAGCCGATTAAGCGAGTCTACCTTAAGATTTGACAGGTCGCCAGCGGTGCTTTTTTGAAAATCAGAGAACCAGAACAACTGATTTTTTCCGCTACCCGCGTACCGCCCCAATAAATTGGCCTGACGTTTGTAAATGCTCGCAAAATTGCGCGGAGTATGGGCCAATTTCAGGGTCGTCAAGCGGTCTTTGATGCGGTCGGTGGTCGTCAATTGCTGCTCTTCGGGGCTGAAATCATTGGTAATCAGTTGCAGGCGCGTTGCGTTACGAAAAAGCGTCAGCAATTGGTCTAATTTTCCCGTGGCTATGTCCAGATACCGCTGATTATTGTCCTCATTTTGCATCGAAAACGAATTGTCGATGTAGGCACTAGTTACGCTTTGAGCGTTGGTTCCCGCTTTGTTTTTGCTGGGCAAATAAGGCTGGGCAAACGCAAAAACCAAGGCGGAGATGGCCAAAACCCGGGTGGCCAGTATGAGGTATTGTTTCAGGCGTCGAAACGAACTCGTTTCCATTTCGACGTTTTTCAAAAGCGAGACATTGGAGAAAAAAACGCGCCGAGTGCGGCGGAAGTTGAACAAATGGATGGCAATGGGAATGCCTACCGCCAACAAACTCCATAAAAAGGTCGGAAAAAGAAACTGCATTCGGGTTTTGGGTATTATCGGTGTTATATAGTCACGGCATGACTTAAAATTAGCAGCCGGAGCATACGTTAATTTTAAATATATAACTAACGCAAATATCGTGCAAAACGTTTGTGCTCTAAACGCCAATCCGTATTATCTTCCAAATTACGATTATTTTTGGGATAAAAAAGTATAAACCGTGGCGTCGGCTTTGAGAACCCGACGCCACGGCGCAAAAAATCCTAAATCCCCGCAATGACTTTATTGATTTTATCCAATCCCGTTTTAGCCACGACGAGTGCGTCCTGTGCATAGTATGTTTTGTTGAAAACCTCCAACGAAAGCACAATCGGACGCTCTGGATTTTTGATTGTTTTTAGGATTTGGGCAATGGGCGCCACACCATCGCCCGGATAAATGCGGTCGGCATCGACGATGGTCTCACGGGGCAACGAAGCGGGGTAATCGTTGATGTGGAAAATTTCAACGCCTGGTTTTCCCACCAATTTCAGCGTGTCAAGGCTGGAACCGCCTTTGTATAAATGGTACACATCCAATAACAAACGCGCCGACGGGTGGCCACTTTCGGTCGCTACGTACATCACTTCGCTCAATTTGTTCAGGTTTTTCGAAAAGCCCCACAGTTCCAAGTGCGGAATCACCTTGGTTTGGTCGCTGATTTCGAGAATAGCGCGGTAGCGCTCGGCGGCTTTTTGTAAATCTATTTTGGACGATTGTGGCGTTTGAGCACCTACGGAGGGCGTGGCTACGCGCATACAGCCCACTTCCGCCAACAGTTCCATTTCTGTTTTAAGTTGGGCGAGGCCTTTGGCGCGGGCAGCTTCGTCATCCACAATCCAAGGGGCAAAACCAATGGCATTTTCAATGGTTATGCCCAAATCTCCCGCTATTTTTCGGGCCTGAGCGGGTGTATTTCCTTCTTTTATAAAGTTTTGGAGGGTATCCATCCAGATTTCTACCGAACGGAAACCTGCCTTTGAGGCCGTTTCCAATTCTTTGACAAATCCCAATTTTTGCCCCCGAATTGTACTCATATTGAGGCAAGGAATGAACGCAGGTTTTTTTGCAACGGCGGCGGTGGCAGTCTCAGGCAATAGACCCGCTCCAGCGGTGGAAGCCAGAACGGCAAGGGTTTGACGACGGTTTAGGACAGACATAAGGGTTAACAAAATAAGAGGTTTGGTAGGAAAAGGCTTTTTAAGTCGAAATTTAACAGTCCGTCGGGCGTTTTTGTCGTTGTTTCTCAAAAATCCTTTTCGCTTCAAATCAGAAAGGGGCACCGGCTACATGAATGTTGTCACTCGGTTTGATAAATTATTGTTTATTTTTCCTTCCCATAAAAAAAGCCCGACCCTAGGGTCAGGCTTTACAAAATATTTTTAGCAGGTCACTAAAATTTCAGCGGCACCGAGAAGCTCGACGTATCCCACATGAAAATCAAGGCGTTGTCTTTTACTTCAAAATTCAGTTTTTCCACGGGTTCTTTCAAAGCAATGGTTGGCACGGTGATGCGCAACACATCTTTATCTTGCTTATAGTTATAGGCTCCCCATTGTTTTGGCTCACTGTTGAGGATGACAACCCATTCTTTTTCCCCAGGAATTGAAAACAATCCGTAGTCACCCGCTTTTACGGGTTTGCCACCAAATTGTCCATCTTTTTTAAAGGTAATCACGGTTGCTTCGTTGGCACCGGTACGCCATACTTTGCCGTATTTTTCAAGGCTTTGGCTACCTTCAGCCCCAAAAATAACCCGACCGCGCTTGGAAGGCTGTCCAAAGACCACTTTCACGTCTTTACCATCTACCGTAATGAGCGGGCTTTTAGGGGGATTTTGACTACAGGCAAAATTAAGCGCAATAAGCGAAAGGAATAAGGCAAAAATTGAATTTCTCATGTTTGTTTGTTATTTGTTTAATGAACTTACAATGAAACGTTTTTAGGTTTGAAAAGTTGTAAACTAGCGAAAAAAACACATTTTTTTCAGGATATTTTCTTACAAAGAATCGTAATATCTAAATAAGGAGACCAAGTTAATTTCTTTGGAAAGATTGAGCCCTTCTGTTTTTGCGTAGTTTTTTACGTCATTGGATTTTGAGCCAAACAGTTTAAAAAGTCGATTTTTAGAAGGAATTTCCCGCAGTCTATCCCCTTCTTTCAAGTAATATTTCACCGTTTTCAAAAACTCACCATCGTATTCATCGCCCCCCTCGGCTTCGTAGCCCGTTCGCTGACTTGAGTTACTAAAAATCAACGAACACCCATATTCTTTCCAAATCTGACTCCCTCCTTCGTAAATAACCTCGTAATATTGATTTTTGTACTGTCTAAACGTATGGCCTTCCATCGTAAAAGAGACGGGTTTCATGACAGTGGCTTCCATATTGGGGTTGTTGGATAAATAAATCTCCTCTTTCTGAATATTATAGGCCATCACAAACTCCCATTCCATTCCAGTGCCCGTTTGGACTTTACCACGGTACCAACCATTCTTAAAAAAAGGTGTGCCTTTGTAGGTTTTGATAAAATCCTGATTACTGGTGTTAATCAAATCTTGCCTTTTGTAATGCGCAACAAAAACGGTATCTCCTTTTTTATTGACCTCAATGGTGTTGCCAGAATCGACAATTTTTGACTCTTGCACAAAGTAGTTATACGGTTTGTTTTCCTGTGCTTTCGTCCAAAAACACAGGAAAAACAGCGACGCGACGTAGAGTGTCTTTTCCATTTGTTGAAATAAAAAATGAATTTATTGTACCGAAAACAAGATGTTTTATAACAAAAAATCAATTATCAGTACCAATAATGGGCGGAGAAAGCAAGCGCAATACCCTTAAAGTGCGGAAATAAGATTGAATCTACAAAATTTACCCTCTCCTTAATTCCTTCATCCTCAGCATTTAATTATCAGGCTTTTATTGGCAACAACGGAATAACACAAAGTTATACCAGAAAGTTAAAATTTATCCTTCATGAGTGCAGTAATTTTATCGTTTCTTCAACCTCCTGGGCTTTTTCAAAAACAAAAGATAATTTTCTATTCGAATGTTTCTATTATTTTAATCAGTCTGTTAATATTGTACCACTACTCCCGTTCACATTTATGCCCATCCCGCCCGACGAACCCGTTTTAGCGCAGCTTTGGCGCCGCTTTCAAAGCGGGGATGAGCGGGCATTTGACAAGCTGGCAGAGCTGCGTTATCGGTTACTTTTCAACTACGCCACACGCTTCACCAAAAATAGGGATGTTATTAAAGACTGCATTCAGGATCTTTTTCTTGAATTGTGGGAACGCCGCGAAAAACTCGTAGAAACCCCCTACGTAACCATCTATCTTGTTAAAGCCCTACGTAATAACCTGTTGCGAAAATTACGTCAGGAGAAATCACTGGGAGAAACCGATGAATGGGACAAGGAAGGCTTAACGGATGAGATGACCATTGAGCGAGAACTCATTGCGGCCGAGCTGCTCAACGAACAAGCTCAAAACATTCGTCGAGCCATTGAGCAACTTCCACCGCGCCAACAGGAAGTTGTTTTCTTGAAGTTTTATGAAGGACTTTCCAACGAAGAGATTGCCCAAATTATGGACATCGAACGGCAAACCGTTGCCAATTTTCTGTACCGTGCCCTGTCCCAAATGAAACACTTCCTCCCCTCCTTTATTCTTCTTGTCCTGCTACCAATATTATTTTCTTTGTGTTTTGCCTAAACGTTTAAGTTGAGCAACTACAATCTTTCTCCCTATCAATCAACCAGTTGTCGTTTTTAAAAATCGCCAAAGCGCTATTTTTATGGCGGTCGAAAAAATAATTCAAAAAAAAATCCCCAAAAAAGGGTATTCCTTCTTTGGTAAATACTATTTCCATACAACACACCCAGAAAAGATAAAATTAAATCAATGAAAGATTACACAAACTATACTACCTCTGACTTTATCCTTGACGATTCGTTTCGGCGTTGGGTGTTAAAAAATACCCCAACTGACCACGATTTTTGGGTGGAGTGGATAAAACAAAATCCTGGGCAGGCTGAAAACGTGACCATAGCCCAACAATTTATCCACTCCATGCACCAAGCCCACGAGTTAGTGACCGAAGATGAAATAAAAATCGAATTAAACCGACTTTCTGAAGCCAGAAGCCCCAAAGAAATTACTTTTATCCCGTTGCTTAATCGAATAACCTACTGGAAACAGGCCGTAGCCGCCGTGATTGTCATCGGCTTAGTCGGGTTCCTCTACACTGTATTAAAAACCAATCTGACTTCTCCCGCCGCCTACGAACTTCGTAAAAGTGAGTGGGGAGAACAATTGGTAGAAATTGACAATAAAGGCACCGCGCAAAAAATAATCACCCTCCCCGACGGAAGTCTGGTAACACTGTACCCAAAAAGTCGGCTGAGTTACCCAAAGACCTTCGTCACATCCCAACGCACCGTAAATCTGAGCGGCGCAGCCTTTTTTAACGTAACCAAAAACCCTAAGCGTCCTTTTTTGGTGTACGCCAATGAATTGGTTACCAAAGTACTCGGCACTAGTTTTACCGTTCGGGCATTTGACAAAGACGCGAAAGTGGAAGTAATCGTCAAAACGGGTAAAGTGTCGGTATTCTCGGCAAAAGATGCCAATGCTGAAACCAACACTCCCGCACTCACGGGGCTGATTCTGACGCCCAATCAGCAAGTGGTGTTTGACCGTAAGGCGCTCAACATGACCAAAACACTGGTTGGTTTGCCAGCGCCAGTGATTGCCCCAGAAGAACAGAAATCAACTTTTACCTTTATTAATACCCCCGTTAATGAAGCTTTTGAGAAACTTTCCAACGCTTATGGTGTGACCATCGTGCACGACCCAGCGGTGTTGAAAGGTTGCGAAATAAGCGCAGAATTTACGGATGAATCCTTTTATGAACAGCTTGACCTGATTTGTAAGGCCATCGACGCTCGCTACGAGGTAGCCAACGCTCAGATTGTCATTTACAGCAAGGGGTGTTCCAACAACTGATTATTCAAACCCTAAATTAACAACCTCCAATATGACCTAAAAATTCTTATTTACCACTCCCTGAAAAAATAAAATCGGAAACGCGCCAACGTTCCCGATTTTAGACCCATCCCCCGCAGTTTCTCAGGCTTGCTACCATCCGGCTTTCGTCGGACAGAGGGGACTTTTTTGTAAAAATTGTAACTTTAAATCGTTTCAAATGTATGAAAAATGGTTCTAAAACGCTAAAGGTTTTCCTAAAAATCATGCGTCTCTCATTTTACCAACTCTTACTGTCGGTCTTTGCGTGTACATGGGTACTCGCAACCAACGGTAATGCCCAAGAATTACTGAATCGTCGCATCTCTGTCAGCATTGAAAATCAAAATGTTGAGTCTGCGATTCGTAAAATCAGCAAGGCCGCTTCCGTTCGCTTTGTGTACAGTCCACAGTTGATTCGGGCCGACCGAAAAGTAAACCTCAATATGCAGGACAAATCCCTTTCCGACGTACTGGAATCGCTGCTGAAACCCCTACAAATCTCGTACGAAGTGGCTGGTTCTCAGATTTTATTACGCACTGAGCAAGTTAAGCAAGAAGAAATACCACAGGCAAATTCCCAAAACACCGTCATTGATATAACCGTCGGTGGTACTGTAACCGACGAAAAGAATGAAGGCATACCAGGCGTAAGCGTAGCCCTCAAGAATACTACGCGAGGAACCACCACCGATGCCAATGGAAAATTCAGCTTGTCGGTAGTCGATGAATCGTCTGTTTTGGTCTTTTCATTTTTAGGGTACGAAAAACAGGAAATAGCCATCGGAAGCCGAAAAATCATCAACCTCCAACTCCGACCCGACCCAAAAAGCTTACAGGAAGTAGTGGTAGTGGGCTATGGTGAGCAGCGCAAAGAAACCCTTACCGGCTCCGTAGTCACCATCAATGAGCAAGTCTTCAAAAACCGTGGCCCCGTTTCCAACCCATTGTCAGCTTTACAGGGTCAGGTGCCTGGTGTAGTGGTTACCCGCAATTCGGCCCAACCCGGTCGAGAGCAGTGGAATTTCCAAATGCGCGGAGCTTCTTCGGTCAACAACAGCGACCCGTTGGTCATTATTGATGGTGTACCCGTCCCTGGCACCAGCGCCCTTAATTCACTAAACCCCAACGACATTGACAACATTTCCTTTTTGAAAGACGCGGCTGCTTCCATTTATGGCTCTCGTGCCGCTGGTGGCGTGGTGTTGATTACGACCAAAAGAGCCAAAACCGGCAAGCCTACCGTTGAATACAGCGCGGCATTTTCTCAGAAAAAAATTGGTTTACAACCCGATTTAGTGCGCATCAACGATTGGTGGGGTCTGATTCGCGAAGCCCGTACCAACGACGGCTTTCCCGCCACTGATATATGGAACAACCTCACCACCGTCATGGAAAAAGCCTTGGCGCAGGGAAAACAATGGCTAACTCCCGCAGAATACCAAGCGTTGAGCGTACCGGGAGCGGGTCTTTTTGGAGATGTGAAAGACTTTCCATTCTTTGATCAAACCATGCAGGATGTACTGTGGGGCAATGCCCATTCGCAGGAACATCAGTTGAGTGTGGCCTCGCGCGGTGAAAAGGCTGGCTATCGTGTATCACTTGGCTATTTGAATGACGGCAGTTTATTACAATGGGGGAACAATTCCAACAAACGTTACAACCTCCGCCTCACTCACGATTATTCGTTCTCCAATAAGTTGAAATTAGCCACCAATATCTCGGTAGAGCGTCAGCAAATTGTTCAGCCAACGCAACTGGGTTCCATCATGAACAATGGTATTCAGCAAGGAATGCCGCTTTTCAACCAAAAAGGACAAGCCTACGTGTGGGGCTCCGGCATTGGGAATGCTTCGCAGGTATCCATTGCAACTTTTGGCGGCGACAACAAAGAAGCCAATACCCGCCTCAATACTAATCTTAATTTGACTTATAATGCAACCCCCAATTTAAAATTGGTCGGAACGGCAGGCTATTATTTGCTCACAACCGACTATCGTACTTTTGAAAATAACATTCCCTTTTACGACTACACCGGAGCTAACCTGATTGCCTATCTTCCGTCCCGTAGTTCATACCAACGCGGCAACAAACAAGAAGCCTTCTACAGCGCCAATGCCTACGCTGAGTTTAGCAAACAGGTCGCTAAAATTCATGATTTTAAACTGACGGCGGGGTTGCAATACGAGCGTAATGAATACAACCGATTCATTGCCAAAACCTTGGATGCAATCCCCAACGTACCCAATTCCCTTAATTTAAGCACGGGCGACCCTACCACCAAAACCGTGTCTGAAGCCCAAAATCATTATGCCATTGGTGGTTATTTCAGCCGTTTAAACTACGCCCTCAAAGACAAATACCTACTTGAAGCCAATGCCCGCTACGATGGCTCGTCGAAATTCGACGCGCAAAATCGTTGGAAAGGTTTTTGGGGCGTATCGATCGGCTGGAGAGTAACGCAGGAGAAGTTTATGCAAAACATCCCCTTTTTGGATGATTTAAAAATCAGGGCGTCTTACGGTAGTGTCGGTAACCAAAACGGAATTGGATTGTACGACTATATTCAGTTCATGAATATCAACTTCTCACCGGGAGCCACCAGTGCGGGCTTCCCTATCCTCGGCACCAGCCCAGCGGTGCGAGTAGCACCTTCTGGTTCGTTGGTTGCCCTTGACCGTACGTGGGAAAAAGTAATCAATCAAAACATAGGCGTTGACTTTGCTTTGCTGAAAAACCGCCTCTACGGAACCCTTGAATTCTTCAAAAAGAACAACAATAATATGCTGATTGCTCGCACTTATTCGGCCGTTTTGGGGGCCAATGCCCCCGACGGAAACAACGGTACGCTCGAAACCAAAGGTTGGGAGTTATCGCTGGGTTGGCGCGACAAAATCGGAAATCTTTCTTACCATATTTCGGGCAATCTCTCCGACAATACCAATATGCTTGTGGGGTATGGCGGTCAAAAAATCATTAATTCGGCCAACCGTGGCCTAAACGGAGCCGTTGAAGGCTATCCTTTAAATACTTATTTTGGGTTAGTGTACGACGGTCGTATCCAGAGCCAAGAGCAACTCGAAGCCTATCGTAAATTTATTGCGGGCAACAACATCGGGCTTCCTGCCGGTGCGGCTACGGCACAAGCAAACGCCCGTCTGAGTTTAGGAGATAATATGTTTAAAGACGTAAACGGCGACGGAAAACTCACCTTCCCCGAAGATGCCGTCGCACTCGGACGCGATGATCCCCGTTTTATCTATTCTTTCAACGGTGGATTTGAGTGGAAAGGGTTTGATTTCAACGCCATTTTCCAAGGCGTTGGCAAACGTACCATTATCCGCGATGGCAACTGGCGTATACCCGCCGCCGTGATTTTTCAGGCACAGAATACTGCATTTTTGGGCAAAACATGGTCACCTACCAACACCGATGCTTTTTATCCACGCCTTTCTACCACAGGAACCATCAACAATTACAACTATTATCAGTCGGATTGGATTGTGGAGGATGGTTCGTACATCCGTCTCAAAAATGTGGTATTGGGATATACATTACCCGGCAGCCTAACCCAAAAAGCGAAGATTCAACGCCTTAGAGTGTATTTCTCAGGCAGCGATTTGTGGGAAAAAGCCAATATCCGCGATGGTTGGGACCCCGAAGCAACCCGCAGCGTAGCCAATACTGGCGACGGCGAAAACAACAATGTATCGACCTTCAGCCAACGCTTCCCGTTTTATCGTTACATGACGTTGGGTTTAAACCTTACTTTTTAATCACGGCAAAAAGTAATCGAACCGCAAATTTTAAAATGAATCAAAATGAAAAATCATACCATATATAAAGTCTTGACAATCGCCGGGATCATTTTCTTTTCCTTTGGTTGCAACAAGCTCGTTGAGATGAAGCCCATCAACGAAATCTCCGACGCCAGTTATTGGAAAAATGCCGAGCAGTTTAAATTGGCGGCCAATGAGTACTACACGTATTTAAGAGGTTTTGCGGATATTTTGGACAACAACCCCCACTCCGACCGCAGAAGCGACATTCTATACAGTCGCGACGGTGCCAATACGTTCAGCAACGGCACCAACACCATCCCAATCACCGATGGAAGTTGGAATACCGCCTATTCTCGCATCCGAGCTACAAATTACCTGTTGGACAAAGCCGCGACTTATCCTAGTCCCGCTGAGATTGAAAAATACGTAGCCGAAGCCAAGTTTTTCAGGGCGTATTTGTATTTCGATTTGTTGCAACTATTTGGCGGAGTTCCCATCATCAAAACCCCGCTTTCTCCCGAATCGCCTGAACTGCAAGCACCCCGCAACAACCGCGATGAGGTCGTAGACTTTATCATTGCCGACCTCGAAAGTGCCATTGCCGCATTACCGCTCGAAAGTGCCATTGCTGGGGCAGACAAAGGGCGTGTGAGCAAAGGAACGGCACAAGCGTTTTTGAGTCGCGTAGCTTTGTATGAAGGGACTTGGCAGAAATTCAGAAACAACTCTGCCCGTGCGAATACCCTCTTGGACAAAGCCATCATCAATGCCGACGCGGTGGTTTCAAGCAAACAATATGAACTTTTTGCACCTGCGGTATTGGGCGACTCGGCCCAGAAATACCTGTTTATTCTGGAAAATCAACAGTCAAACCCCGCTAACTTAACCAAAGCAGCCAACAAAGAATATCTTTTGGCCAACCGGTACGATTTTGCTTCGCGCCAAATTCGGATTAATATCACTCATCAAATGCAAGGAAATATCCACTGGGGAGCTAAGAAGTTGATGGATATGTACCTCTGTCAAGATGGCTTGCCCATCGAAAAATCGTCCCTCTTCAAAGGCTACAAAACCACACTTTCTGAGTACGAAAATCGGGACAACCGCGTGTTTTATACCTGGATGCAAGACGGAAAATACTACTGGAACAACGAAAATCCCGGCGCACGTACTACGTGGAAGGGTGACGCCGCCGACATTGCAAGTTCGGGCGGAAGATTCAGCCCCGCAGGCGGCAGTGGGTATGCACCCCAAAAATTTGCCACCGAGCGTCGTTTGCAAGACATGGAAGAGGCATACGACTACCCCGTCATTCGTTATGCTGAAGTCCTCCTCAATTACGCCGAAGCGGTTTTTGAAAAGAATGGAACCATCGGCGATGCTGATTTGGATAAATCGTTGAACTTAGTCCGCAACCGCATCAATAAACAAATGCCCAAACTGAGCAATACGTTGGTACAAACCCATGGCTTGGATATGCGTACCGAAATCCGTCGGGAGCGTACACTGGAATTGTTTTTGGAAGGCTTTAGAGTGGATGATTTGAAGCGTTGGAAAACCGCCGAAACCGAAATGCCCAAACCCATTGAAGGGATTGTATGGACTGGCACCGCCTATGAAACTCGTTGGGCAGGAATTAAAAATCAGGTGGTTAATGGTAATTATCGCTTAGAAGGCAACCGCATATGGGCGGAAAAACATTATTTATTACCAGTTCCGTCGCAGCAAATTCAACTGAATCCCAACCTCACCCAAAATCCCGGTTGGTAAGAAATTAAATAGGTTAAAAGTGAATCAATCGTAGTGGCGCAACTATGCGCCACTACCTTTAACCCACCTCATTTTTATGAAATACACCACCACCCTAATCATCTCTTGTTTAATCATTTACGCCGTTAATGCCCAAGTGTTTGTTAATCAAAGTTTAGATTATTCGGTTAAAAAAACCGAAGAAACGTTACAGCTTATTCCCGACAAATCGAAAAACATACCCCGCAACATCAATACGAATTCGACAAACTGGCGATTTGTCAATTTCAGAGATTGGACCAGCGGTTTTTGGCCCGGTACGCTGTGGTACTTATACGAATACAACAACGACGCAAAGCTCAAAACCAAAGCCGACGAGTTTTCGCGGTTGCTCACGCCGTTATCAGAGGAACCCGCCTCTGACCATGATTTAGGGTTTCAGATTTTTTGCAGCTTTGGCAATGGTTATCGTTTGACCAAAAATCCTGAATACAAGACAATTATCTTGAAATCGGCCGATATTTTGGCAACGCTCTACAACCCCAAAGTAGGAACGATTTTGTCATGGCCGCGCGAAATCAAAAAGTTTGGCGGCCACAATACCATCATCGACAACATGATTAATCTGGAATTGCTCTTCTGGGCGACCAAAAACGGGGGCAGTAAAAAGTTATACGACATTGCCGTTCAACATGCAAAAACCACGATGAAAAATCATTTTCGGCCTGATTTTACATCGTACCACGTCGTGGTGTATGACACCTTGACGGGCAAAAAAATCAAAGGCGTAACGCATCAAGGCTACGCCGACAACAGTATGTGGGCGCGAGGACAGGCATGGGCCATTTATGGCTTCACGATGTGTTATAAAGAAACCAAACAGCCTGAATTTCTGGAGTTTGCGCAAAAAGTGGCGGATGTATATATCAAAAACTTACCCAAAGACCTGATTCCGTACTGGGATTTCAACGACCCCAAGATTCCCAACGCTCCGCGCGATGCCTCAGCGGCGGCGGTCACGGCTTCGGCGTTATTGGATTTGTCAACGTTTGTGAAAGACAAAACCAAACAACAAGATTATTTCACCAAAGCGCAGCAAATACTCGAAGAATTGTCCAGTAATCGCTACCAAAGCGGCGACCGAAACAGTGCCATTTTGCTGCATTCTACGGGGCATCACCCCAACGGAACCGAGATAGATGCCTCCATCAATTACGCCGATTATTATTACGTAGAAGCATTGATGAAGTTAAAATCATTCAAAAAAGCAGGCAATCCATGAAAAAAATGTCCATCAAGTCAATCGCTGACACGTTGCAGATTTCGACCGCTACGGTTTCGTACATCCTAAACGGCAAATCGAAAGAGAAACGAATCAGCGAAGAATTGACCCAAAAAGTGTTGGAGTATGTCGAGAAAAATAACTTTAAGCCAAACCATTTGGCCAAAAGTTTGCGCACCGGCAAAACCAACGTCATTGGCTTGATGGTAGAAGACATTGCCGATACTTTTTTTGCGGGAATTGCGGGAAACATTGAAAATATCGCCTACGAAAACGGCTACAAAATCATTTATAGTAGCACCAAAAACAATCCGCAAAAAGCCAAAGATTTGATAAATACCTTTCGCGAGCGCAACGTAGATGGCTACATCATTACGCCCACGGAGGCCATTGAGGAAGATATTAAGGCCCTGATGAAAGACAATCTACCCGTAGTTTTGTTTGACCGAAATTGCCAAGATGTAGAGTCCAGTTATGTCGGCATGGACAATTTTGATAGTGCTTATCAAGCCGTTAAATACCTCATTGCCCAAGGCTACAAAAATATCGGTTTTGTGACACTCGATTCTACCCAACCCCAGATGATTGACCGCCTGTTGGGCTACGAGCGGGCTATTCATGAGCACCGTATGAAGTCTTTCATGGTAAAATTTGATTACCTGACGGCTAAAACAACCGACATTACGGATGATATTGAACAGTTCATGCAGCAAAGCCAACAGATCGATGCGCTTTTTTTTGCCACCAACTACTTAGCTATCAGCGGCATAGAAGTATTGGGACGTTTAAAAATTAAAATCGGCGAAGAAATAGGGATTGTGGTTTTTGATGACAACGACCTGTTCAGGATTCACCAACCCACGATTTCGGCCATTGCTCAACCCGTCCATGAAATGTCCAAACAACTCATTCTTACACTTTTAGAACACATGAATAATACTGGCATTAAACAAGCTTACAATCCCCAAAAGCACGTCCTTCCTGCGACTTTGATTAAACGGGCTTCCTCCCAAAAAGAGCCTTCCTAATCCTAATTTTCACACTTTTTTTAAATTCTTAAGCATAATAATCCCTTATGCAATTATCTAAATTCACTCTCCTATTGGGCTTGCTAATCAATCAATTTACTGTTGCCCAAAACGGTATTCTTGAACCTACCCGAACCAGCATAACCTCGCCCAACAAAAACTTGGTGTGTCAGGTTTATCAGCGACAGGATTCCGAAGGCAAAAGAGTCATTTATTACACGGTCAACTATAAAAATCAGGCCATTGTCACTGAATCTGCCCTTGATATTCAGTTGGACAACCATCTTTCCGAATTGGCAATGGCGTTGAAGGTGGATAAAACCAAAAAATGGTGTGAAGACATGACGTATCTGACCACCGAAACGACCCAAAAAGATACCACTTGGAAACCCATCTACGGTGAGCGTTCGCTGATATTGGACAATTACGAGGCGGCGACAATTTCTTTCCAAAAAGCGAGCAATGCCGATTACAAAATGCAAATTCAGGTGCGGGCCTACGACGAAGGTATTGCGATTCGTTACTTTTTTCCCGAAAACCCAAAAGGTAGCTATTACCAAATCAAGGCCGAAAACACCGAGTTTGCGATGCCCGAAGGTACCATTGCTTACTACACACAATGGGCTCAGGCCAAGTATTTCCCGATGCCTTTGCAAGATTGGGTGGACGATTGCGAACGACCTTTGACAATGAGATTGAAAAGCGGTTTATACGTCAGTTTGGCTGAAGCTGCCATGGTCGATTATTCTCGAGGCAAATTCAAACTCAGCGCCGAAAAACCCAATACCATCGTCACCTCACTCGATGATAAAGTAGATGCTATCACTTATTTCGGCACGCCGTGGCGGGTAATTATGGTCGCCGAAACGGCTGGAAAGCTCATTGAAAACAATGACATTTTGTTGAATCTGAATGAATCCAACAAAATCAAAGACACCTCATGGATTAAACCGGGCAAAATCATCCGAGAAATGACCCTCACTACCGAAGGGGCCAAAATAGCCATTGATTTTGCCCAAAAGCGCGGCTTGCAGTACATTCTGTTTGACTGGAAATGGTACGGTCCTGCCCTCACGTGGGACTCCGACGCCACGCTGGTAAAAGCACCAATGGACATGCCAGCCATTGTAAAATACGGTCGGGAACGGGGAATCGGCATTTGGCTGTACGTCAACAAGCAGGCGCTCATCAAACAGGCCGACGAAATTTTTCCTTTGTACAAAAAATGGGGAATCAAAGGTGTGAAGTTCGGTTTTGTGCAGGTCGGCAGCCACCGTTGGACGGTTTGGGTGGAAGAAATGATCAAAAAATGCGCCGAAAATCAGCTGATGGTCAACATCCACGACGATTGGCGACCCACGGGAGAAATGCGTACCTATCCAAATCTGATGACCGCCGAAGGAATCCGTGGCAATGAAGAAATGCCCGACGCCACGCACAACGTCACGTTGCCGTTTACGCGATACATTGCGGGGGCGGCCGATTACACTGTGTGTTATTTCGACAAACGCATCAAAACCACGCACGCCCATCAATTGGCGATGGCGGCCGTGTATTACAGTCCGTTACAAACGCTTTATTGGTACGACAAACCCGCTTTGTACGAAGGGGAACCCGAATTGGAGTTCTGGAAACATATCCCCACCTCATGGGACGAAACGCGCGTAGTTCAGGGAGAAATCGGGCAATTTATCACCACCGCCCGCCGAAGCGGCAACGATTGGTTTATCGGAACAATGACCAACAACGACGCCCGAAGCCTCGAAATTAACTTCGACTTTTTGCCCAAAGGCAAAAAATACCAAGCCAAGATTTATTCAGACGACGACACCGCAACCACCAAAACCAAAGTAGGTATTCAAACCCAAGAAGTGGACAGCAACACTGTTCTGAAAGTAAGCCTAAAAGCTTCTGGCGGTCAGGCTATATGGTTGCAAGAAAAGTAGAATTTAAAGGCCACAAGGTGACCCCAATTTTAGGAAAATAATACTATGCAAAAATACATCGGAGCAGACATAGGCGGCACACATATTACCGCTGCACTGGTCGATATTCATTTGGAAAAAGTAGCCGAACATTCGTTACGGCGTTCTCAAGTGAATCCGCACGCCCAAGCCGAAGAAATCTTAGCGATTTGGGCCGATACCATTCATGGAGTGGTCGATTCTGCTGAACTCCAACATTCTCTAATTGGCATTGCAATACCTGGGCCATTCGATTATAAAAACGGCATTTGTTGGATGAAAAATGTCAACAAATACGAGCATTTGTATGGCCTAGATATTAAAAATGAGTTAGCAATTCGTCTGGGATTAGCGCCCCAACAAATCAGTTTTAGAAACGATGCTGAGGCATTTTTGGAAGGTGAAATGCTCTTTGGCGCAGGCAAGACATTTGAAAAAAGTCTGGGTATAACCCTCGGCACGGGCTTAGGTACTTCGTTTTTTGAACATGGAAACGCGGTTGATTTGGCCTTGGGCATCAATCACCCGCTGCATGAGGGCGTTGCAGAAGACTTCATTTCAACCCGGTGGTTTATTGCTCGTTATGAGATGCTTACCCATAAACCTCTGTCAGGCGTAAAAGAATTAGCAGAACGATACGATACTGATTCTTTCGCCAAACAGGTATTTGAAGAATTTGGCCAAAATATCAGCACCGTTATGGACAAGTTTGTGGAGAAATACACACCTGATGTCATTGTTTTTGGTGGTAACATCGCGCAGGCATCGGCCTTGTTTTTCCCCGCTATGGAACAACGTTTGGCTAAGTATTCACCAAAAGTTTCCCTCAAAAAATCAGCCCTTCACGAATATGCCGCGCTCATGGGTGCCGTAGGATTTGGGGTAGCAGAAACTAAATAACCACATGAATGCCTATCCCAGAGAAAGTGAGCACCACAGAGATAAATATCACTCTGTGTTCCTCCCTTTCTCTGTGGTTTAAAAAATCAACCCCATGAAAAAATTTATCATTATTTGTCTAAGTTGCCTACTTTTCAAAGTCACTCTTGGCCAACAAAAAAAGGCACACCCTTATTTATTTTACACCAACGAACGCGTCAAACAAACCCAAGAGCGTATCAAATCCGACACTCTAATGGCAAAAGCGTGGCAAACGATGCTGTTGCAAGCCACCAAATCATTAGAGACCAAGGGCGGCAACCTAGAGGTGATTACCCTTGCCTATCGTATGACGGGTGATAAAAAATACGCCGAAAAAGTCAAAACATTGCTATTGGATTGGGTAAACCGACCGCAATGGGATGGGATGGACGACCGCACTCCCCGCTGGAATTCGGGATTGAATACCGCTCGTGGCTGTTTTCAATCCGCTATTGCCTTTGACGGTATCTATGATATGCTTTCCCCCGCAGAACGGAAAGACATTGCCGCTAAAATTGTAAAACTGGGCATCGAACCTGCCCTCAATGACTGGGTTTCGGAAGATAAACGTCTTCATTCACTCAATTCGATGGGTCACAACTGGTGGTCGGCGGTGGTGTTTGAAGCAGGAATTGCCGCTTTGGCAGTTATGAACGAAGAGCCCAAAGCCAATGAATGGGCCCATGAAGTGATGCGCGCTAGCAAGGAATGGTTTACTTTTGCGGGGAGCATATTGGAAAACAAACCCGCCAATTTTGACCGCGACGGCGGTTTTTACGAGAGCGTCAGCTACGCTAATTTCGGAGTGTCTGAGTATCTTTATTTTCGTCTGGCGTGGACCAATATCTTCGGAAAAATCAACATGCCGTACGATAACACCTTGACCAAAACGGTAGATTGGTTTATCAACGCCTCCTACCCTACGTCCAAAGGCCGCATGATGTCGCTCAATTTTGGTGACTCCAACGACCACGCCAACGGCGAACGTCCGGCCAAATTGCTACTGGCGTTAGGCTTGGGAAAGGAGCATTATCACTGGTATCTCAACGAAATCGGCAACAGCGAGGGCCGCGAAGACCTAAATTTGAATACCCCGTTGGGGCTCTTGTATACTGTTGAAGGTAAGAAGTCAGAGGTAAGAGCTATTGCAAATCCGTTGCCCACCTCCGCCATTTACAAAGACATGGGTTGGGGAATGCTGCGGTCTTCGTGGGCGAAAGATGCAACGCTTTTAGGCGTAAAATCGGGCTTTACGTGGAACCACGCCCACGCCGATGCAGGTTCGTTTGTGCTCTATCATAATGGAAAATATTTGTTGATTGACGGCGGCGATGTCAGTTACGGGTTGCCCGAATACAGCTCCTATTTTGTACGTAGCGAAGCCCACAACGTGATGCTGTTCAACGGCAAAGCCCAAGACCCGCAAGACCAGTACCATGCCGTAAAAACCGTGGGGCAGTTGCATCATCTAGTTGACGGCGGCAGTCTCAAATACATCATGGCTGATGCCACCGCCCCCACATCCCGCTATTTTCTGCGGAATTACCGCCATTTCCTATGGATTGACAACGTGATTCTGGTCTTGGACGACCTAAAAACCTACGAAGTAGGTAAGTTTGAGTTTTTACTGCATTACCAAAACGAAGCCAAAAAGAAAGGGCCAGACCTCGAAATCACCAACGGCAATGCCTCGGTACTTTTCCGTCCGTTGTTTCCCGAAACCCTGCCTTTGGGGTATCCGCACGATTTTCCTGATAAAATGAAATTGGAAGAACGACAGGGCCTCAAAGACCGAGATATAAAAACCAAAATTCCGTATTACGCGCTTTCACCTGCCGAACCTTCTCGCCAAACTAAGTTCCTGAATACCATTCTTTTGGTAAACGAAAACAACAAACCCCTTGAAACCTTTGTAGGCTCGTCAGGCGCAAACGGCGCAGCCGCCCGTACCAACCTTCCAGTTATTGAAAAACTTGAAGGCACCAACATGATTGGCGTCAAAATAACGCAAAACGGCAAGGTCACGATGGTATACCTCAACTTACTCGCTGATGGTCGCCTCATGCACCGCAACGCCAACAATACCATCGAAGGCTGGGAAACAGATGCGTATCTCACCGCCATCACTTACCCCGAAAACGCCGACATTTCCAATCCCGACAACGCAACATCAATTTTTGTCAGCAACGGAAGTTATTTGAAGAAAAATGATAAAGTGTTTTTAAGCTCATTATCAAAAGTTTTCTTGAATGTGGCGTATGAAAAAGACAAAATAGATGTACAATTGGATGGACAGCCGGTAATGCACGTTTCGCTCCGCTCAGTTCAAAAGCCGCAATCGGTTGTAGTGAATGGCAAATCGGCGAAAGTGGAACATTCAAATCAGAAGGTGGTATTGGATATTGAAAAATGAGTTTTCAGGGTAGCCACTGTGGGGCAAAATATCTGGTCAAGACATCTCTTAGCTACAACTAGGCAGTGCCTAACGGCACAGTTCCGTAAATAACTAAACGTCATATATTCCACAATTCACTGGTTTAAAACACATTTAAAATTGAAAACCTCTTTCTACAAAGCGGCATTCCTATGGATATCCGCAGTTGTTTCGACCATCGCCCAGTCTCACTTTGTACGACATTCAACGAGAGCGATATTTAGTGTATTGGGAGGTTAAATAGAAAAGATGC
The DNA here is from genome assembly GCF_003339505.1 of Runella aurantiaca. Lineage (GTDB taxonomy): Bacteria > Bacteroidota > Bacteroidia > Cytophagales > Spirosomataceae > Runella > Runella aurantiaca. The sequence goes on along the minus strand of NZ_QPIW01000022.1, from coordinate 90,074 downwards.
AGTTTCCAATTTCAAAAAATGAATTTCAAAAAACACCTTTTAGCCCTGTTTTTACTCTTTCTTCTGATACAAAGTAGCTATGCCCAAGTCTGGCAGTGGTCGGTATCGGTCGACAGTGTTATTTCTAACGAAAACAATTCGCGTCCTCAGGCATTTCTCTGGATTCCTGAAAACTGCAAACACGTTCGGGGCGTCATTTTGTGCCAGCACAATATGATCGAAGAAGGCATTTTGGAAAACGCTTCTTTTCGTAAAACCATGACTGAACTCGGCTTTGCCGAAGTTTGGATTACACCTGCATTGGATATTACATTTGACTTCACCAAGGGCGTTGACCGACACTTTGAACGCATGATGAAATCATTGGCTGATGTCTCAGGCTATGCCGAACTAGCCACTGCTCCCATTGTTCCGATGGGTCATTCGGCCTTGGCAAGTTATCCCTGGAATTTTGCGGCATGGAACCCCAATCGAACGCTTGCTGTAATTTCCATTCATGGAGATTCCCCATTGACTAAATTGACCGGCAGCGGACGACCCAATCCTGATTGGGGAAATCGGAGTATCGAAGGCCTACCAAGTTTGTTTGTGATGGGAGAATACGAATGGTGGGAAGCACGTATTCAACCGGGCTTTGATTACGTAGAAAAATATCCTAAAACGCCCATTTCATTCTTTGCCGATGCAGGTCACGGGCATTTTGACTATTCCGTCGAATTGATTAATTATCTAGCATTATTCATTAAAAAAGCAGCTCATTACCGTTTGCAAAAAAAAGAAAAGCAGCTCCTGCTACCTATTGACCCGCAAAAAGGTTGGCTGATGGACCGCTGGCATAAAGACAGCTTACCTACCGCGCAAGCCAAACCGTATGCACTTTACCAAGGAAATCGAAAACAGGCATCGTGGTGTTTTGACGAAGAAATGACCATCGCTACGGAGCGTTTTTATGCAAAAGCAAGAGGCAAACAAAATCAACAATTGGGTTTTATCCAACACGGAAATATCATAAAACCCACAGGAGGCCACGCCAATTATAACCTCAAATTTATGCCCTTAGAAGACGGTATCAGTTTTCATTTAAAAGGTTTTTTTGCGGATACTTCTCGCCTGAAACCTACTTTACATCGTCCTAAAAGTCAGGTAAGCATCGACCGAATTTGCGGACCCGTCAGGAAAATCAGCAATACCACCTTCCAGATCAACTTTTACCGAATGGGTTTCAACAATCCTAAACGCTCCAATGACATTTGGCTCTTGGCATCCAACAACGGCGACGAACACTACAAATCCGCCGTACAGCAGCTTAATATGCGTTTTCCATTGGTAAATAAAGAAGGAAAAGCACAGAAAATTACGTTTTCAACCCTTTCAAATCAAAAAGTTGGCAATAGCAAACTTCCACTTACGGCTACTTCCGATGCTGGACTTTCCATTTATTATTACGTCAAAGAAGGTCCAGCCAAAATTCAAGGCACGAACTTAATTTTCACGAAAATCCCTCCAAAATCTAAGTTTCCCGTAAAAGTTACCGTAGTAGCGTGGCAATACGGCATTGCTGGAAAAGTACAGTCGGCCGAGCCGGTGGAGAAATATTTTTATATAATGGGCTCAGCAAAGTAAACGTTGGAACATTTCTAATACGTAATCACCAGCGTCACGACCGATTCGGCGGGCAGTTCGAGAATGTTTTTATTGACTTTTCGGTGCATCAAATTTTCGGTTTGGGAGGTAACAAAGGCATCTGTTTTTTGGTTTTTTTGCTCTATTGGCAATTCAACCCGTTGACTTTCACCATTGTTCACAAACACCACGACAGCTTGATTCTTGGAGGCATATCCCGACACCAGCACGTTTTCAGCAGCCATATCCACTTTGATTCGTTTCATGTTGGGCCTGATAAATCTGCTATAATTCCCCAATGCCCACAACAATTTGGAGTCAAGCACATCGCCATCAAATTTATTTTTGTCGTTTTCTCCTTTTGCACCGTTGTTAAAGACGTAAATCAAACCGTCTTTAAAATCATTGGCACTCACCGAAAGCCACCAATGCCAAGCCGAAGCATTGGCGTGCGTGAGGTCGGCATGAATCACTTTGGCAACATACAAGGCCGTTTTCACGCCTAAATCCACCCCGTTTCCTTTGATTTCGCCCGCATTATCTCCCAAAATACAATATTCTGATTGCCAATATGGGATGTTTTGTTGCTTTATTTTATCCCCTAAGTCCTGCCTTTTACTGATGAGCTCGGCGGTGGGGGAAGTCGTAAAATAACTGTGACCGCACATTAGACTTTCAACCGATTTTAGGTTTCCTACGTAATTTGGGCTTGATTTGTCAAAAAAAGCCTCAATTTGATTATCCTGATGCACCTCCGAACGGTTGGTTTTGGATTTGTACAAATAATCAATTTGGGCCGCTTCGGGCAACACAATACGCGTTTTTAGCTTTTTCTGCCCAAAGGTTTCGTCAATCTTTCGAGTGGCCCAAGCGATGTCTTCGTTGTTGATGGGAGTTCCTTCCTGCGAGCCAAAGCCCGATTTTGATTTCGGGCCCCAATCCCATTGCGGCTCGTTGAACGGACTCAGGTAATCGAAGTTGAATTTGGCTGAAACTTGGGCCAGAAAATCAGCAAAATCATTCATTTTTGATTTGTCAAAATTCCATTCTCCCAGGTTACCACTGCCAATCGACAGCCCGTTTTTGGTCATCGAAACGGGCGCTGAATTGAGAAACCCAAGCGTAAAATCAACCCCGTGGCGTTTGGCTGCCTCCAAAAACCATTGTTGTCCCTGTTGTTTAGTCCAATCATATATTCCGTTTTCCAAAAAACACTCCGCTCGGCGCCATTCGTTGGTGATTTTGCTGCCGGTGCCCTGTTCTGTACTTCCCGCACCGATATTAAAGCGCCACATCGACAGCCCAATTCCTTTGGGATTTCCGGCAGCGTCAAGCTCCTTACTGAAAAGCAGTTCTGCAATCTTGTTGCGTTTTTCAATCGGATAATATCGGCCCACCATCTGCATAGACCAACAATCAGAAGCCCCAAAACTGTGCATGGTTTGGTACGTAACGGAGGGGTCGATGCTGAGTTTTTGGGCTATACTGACTTGAAAACCGAGTATCAGTAGAAAGAACAGCTGCTTCATGGGAGTTTTCATTTTTGCTTGCTTTTGATAAGTAAAGTACCAAAAACCCAACGATTACTCTAACCCAATGACCCAAGTTCCTTAGTTCACCCGTCCTTTCTCTTCATCGGCGGCGTTGTCGTTGTGGCGACGCTTGCGGGCAAAGGTGTCTTTCCCGAATCGATAAGTAAACGCCACGCCAACGCGCTGTGTATCCGATTCGTTGGTTTGAAAAAATTGCGCCTGTTTGATGCTGACCGAACGGTTGTACCGAATCCATGAGTGAAAAATATCCTCTACGGAGATTCGTATGCTTGCTTTATCTTTCAAAATTTTCTTTTGCACGGCCCCGCCCACGCGGTACATCATGCCCGTATAAGCTTGTCCGTTGAGGTCTGAACTGGCATAATATCCTGACAAATCGGCACTCCAGCCTTTGTTCAATCGAAATTGGTTGTACACTTCAAACCGTGCTACATAGGCGCTTGGGTTCAATTTTTCGGTATAACTCATGCCGTTGAGCCCCATGTGTGATAATCTTAAGGTATAAATTAGGTTCCACCATTTGGTCGGCGAACTGGACACCGTCGTGTTGAGTATCAGCATAAAGCCTTTGGCTACGTTGTTGGGACGCGTAATAAAAATGGTATCAATGGCTTCGGTCGTTTGAAAAATCACGTTGGTGAAACGGTTATAACTCAAGCCCATTTGCAACCACTGTTTGTGCTGAAATTTTAATTCGATTCGATTCTGGTATTGAGGAATCAACAAGGGATTACCGGCCGTATAAGAATATTGGTCACGAAAAAAGACAAATGGATTAAGCGCCTGGTAATCAGGCCGATTTATTCTCCGCGTAAAGCTCAAATTCAAAGAATTCTTATTCAAACTGTCCAGCTTATAATTGATAAATACGCTTGGAAAGAGCTTCGTATAATTTTTAGTAAAAGTACTTCCTACTACCGCTTCGTTGCCTAATTGATTGCCTCGGGCTTGGGTAGTTTCGGCACGCAGACCCAACTGCATTCCCACCCGTTTCCATTCTTTTCGGGTGTTGAAATAGGCCGCGTTGATGTTTTCCCGGTACTTAAAATGATTGGACTTCCCGTTATCAATCGTTTGAACATTCCCTTTTACATCAAAATAAGTAGATTTGTTATCGTTATCAATGACACTGGATTTGAGTCCCGCTTCCCAACTTGCCTTGTTTTTTAGAGGGTGAACATAATCTGCCTTGGCCGTATAGATATTAATATTGCCAGGAACCAAGTATAAGAACTCGTCGCCATCAATTAAACTACCTTCGGGCAGGTACCGAAAATTTTGCACCCGCTGATTTCCATCGCCTCGGTAATTGAGATAGTTTAGGTCGGCCATTAACTCCCGTCCTGCTTTGTTGAATTTATGCTGGAGGTTGAGGTTACTACCGAAATTCCTTCTTTTATCATTCACTAGGGTACTTCCATCTCCTCTGGCATCAAGCAAACGGTCGGTATTATAGTTATTACTGTTGTAATCTATCCTTGTGTTTCGGGCGCCCCCATTCATGTTAATCAACAAACCATAAGTTGTTTTTGGGGTAGCGGCGTAATCCACCCCCCAAATGGCATTCAGGCCTTTATTGCGGGAGATATTGTCATTGAGGAGCAATACGTTCGAAATCTGTTGGCCTTCGGTGTTGTAAAAGCGTCGATCAAAAATATCGTTGTTGTAATTTTTTTCTTTGTTTAAGCCTAAGTTGGCAAATACATTGAGTTTTTTATGGTTATAATTCAGGTTCATGGAGCCATTGTGTCTTGCGTAAACGCCTTGGCTAGAACCCATTGACACATTACCCGTAAATCCCCCTACCCTGTTCTTTTTCAGGCGAATATTGATGATGGCATTGCCGCCTGCATCGTATTTTGCAGAGGGATTATCCATCAATTCGATTTTATCCAACAATCCACCCGGCAGAGATTTCAAGTACGCGGCCAAATCGGGGCCCGACATGTACGTGGCGCGGCCGTCAATCAGTACCAAGATGCCGCTTCGGCCGTTGAGACTGATTTCGCCGTTCATCCCTACGGTCACGCCTGGCGTTTTTTCCAATACTTCCAGCGTATTGCTCGTGGCACTACTAATCATGGACTCTACATTTACGATGGTTTTGTCCATATCTTGCTCAATCAGCGGACGTTTGGCTTTGACTACCACTTCCTTTAATTCAATGTTTTTGGCGGGTAAAAGCACAATGACGGGCAAAACAATACTACTTCGTACATCATCAATTGTAAGCACCGCGCTCATGTAGTTTTTTTGGCTCATTGCGGTGATTGCCAACAGATATGTTCCGTTTTGCAGGTTATTAAATTGAAATTTTCCGTTTGCGTTGGTAATTTCTCCCGAAATCATCGTCGAATCCGTGGCTTTAAGTAACTTCACGGTAGCGCCCGGAACGGTTTCATTATGGGTATCTTTGACCGTACCAGAAATTGTTTTTTGGGCGTAAATAGACAATGACAAAAGGGTTAAAAGTAAAATGGCTGCTGTTTTCATGGACGTGTGTGTTAGTGATGAGAATCGGCTTATAAATTGTTAGGACAAAGATGAAAGCCGTTGGTCAGCCCTCGAAAAAATCATGTCGAAGCTTGCCGAGAACCTGACAGAAACGCATTTTTGGATGATAAACCAGTTGGTGCGTTTACGCAAGGTTTCCGTCATGGATTTGGGCGTATTCGTCCTGAAAATGGCCGCACATTTACTAAATTCCTCAACTTTGCCCACCGATTTAATAAAACACAGGTAAACAGTACCCTCATGAGTAGTTCAAACAATCATTGGCTAACCTCTTTTTTCGGGAAGAACCTTTATATTTTCCTATCACTTCTTTTCAGCATTCCGCTCTTTCTTATGATTGAGACGTACGTCAAGGCCATAGGAATCCACGAAGACGAGGCCGTTGCGGCGACCGTTACGTTCTTATTCGTTATTGGGGTATTTGCAGGGAGGTATCTTTCCCAACTTTGGATTTCGTCCACGCAACCAATTTCCAATGAAATCATCATTGGAGTAATCCTTCTAATCATCGGCTGTGTTGTTGGGTTGTTTGCTCTTCCTTTTCAGGGGAATAAGGCAACTCAACTTTTGTTTTGGATTCCGTTCGTTTTCGTTCCTTTGGCCTTGGGGACTTTGATTAAGATGGTTCGCCACAATGTCCAACATCAACTCCGGGAAGCCCAACAGGTTGCCGCGCAAAGCAAAAGCGAACTGCAATTGTTGCAGTCGCAATTGAGTCCGCATTTTTTGTTCAACACGCTCAATAACCTCTATGGGCTGTCGATTACGCAACACGAAAAAATCCCGCCCTTGTTGTTAAAATTGGCTGATTTACTGCGTTATTCGGTCTATGACGCCAAAGAAGTATTTGTGCCGTTACAAGACGAATTGGCCTATATCAACAATTACATCGACTTTGAAAAAATACGTATTGGAGAGCGGTTGCTGCTACGTGCCGCCATTGAATCCCTTCCTAAACCCGACATCAAAATTGCCCCGATGTTGTTGATCGTCTTTATTGAAAATGCTTTTAAACATTCCAAAAACACAGTAGACGAAACCATTTTTGTGGACTTGACGCTTAAAACGTGGTCAGATTCCATCCTGTTTTCCGTAAAAAATTCTTACAACCCAACGAAGCAATCTGAAAGTACCCCTGAAAAACACAGCGGCTTTGGCCTTGTCAGTGTTAGAAAACGGCTCGAATTACTTTATCCTAATCAGTACGATTTGAAGATTGAAGCGAAAGACGGTTTTTATCACGTCATGCTTCAGTTGAAAATGAAGTAAGAGAGAAGAAAGTATGAGTTAGGAGATATGCGTAATTTTCGATTTCCTACCTCTTACCTCCTGTTTCCTACATCCTATTACTTCTTACTTCCTACTTTCTAAATCTTATTTCAGTAACTTTTTGCAAAAACCCCTATGCCCCAAATCAATTGCTTAATCGTTGATGATGAACCCATTGCCCGCGAAATCATCAAAGCCTATTGCGGTCATTTGCCCATGCTTCACATTGCGGCGGCGGTTGGAAATGCGTTGGAGGCTAAAACAATTCTGCAAAGTCAACGAATTGACATTCTTTTTTTGGACATAAACATGCCCGTGCTCAACGGCATTGCATTTCTAAAAACCCTCAGAAATCAACCGCAGGTTATTTTTACCACGGCATATAAAGAATATGCGGTGGATGCCTTCGACCTTGCCGCCATTGATTACCTGCTAAAACCTTTCTCGCTTGAGCGCTTTATTGTGGCCGTGGACAAAGCGTTGGAAAGGTTGATACTTCCGGAACAGGTCGGAATGGAAAACGGAAAAACGGAGAATTATCTGTTTCTGAAATTTGACGGAAAAATCTACAAAATCATGCACGACGAGCTGCTGTTTGCCGAAGCGCAGGGCAATTACATCAAAATTGTCACTATCCAAAATACATTACTTCCAAGCATGACCTTTTCGGGTTTTGAGGAATTATTGCCAAAATCTTTGTTTTTGCGGGTGCATCGTTCATTTATCATCAACAAAGCCAGGATTACGCACATTGAAGGCAATCGTGTTTTTATTCAAAACCACGAAATCCCCATCGGTAGTAGCTACCGCGAAGACTTCTTAAAAAGTTTGGGGATTTAACCTCCCAACACATCTCAATATCAATATATACGTTTACATTTATGGATAAAAAATCAAGAATTTATACACCTTTCAAGAGAATCTATGATTTTTTATTGGTTAATTTACTTTTAACCGCATTTTTGATTTTTTTTACATAAATCGTCCAAAGTTCGTATCAAATTGATTGTATATGTCGATAAAAGTTGCTATTTCCCACAAAACTAAATACATCTTCGACCGAAGTGTCAGCCTTTCACCGCACATTTTTCGGTTGCGCCCTGCCCCTCACTCGCGCACGCCGATTGAAGGGTATTCGTTTAAGATTTCGCCCAAAAACCATTTTATCAACTGGCAGCAGGACCCTTTCGGTAATTATCAGGCACGGGTGGTTTTTCCCGAAAAAACGACCGAACTGAGCATCGAAGTAGAGGTCATTGCCAAAATGCAGGTCATCAATCCGTTTGACTTTTTTGTGGAAGAATACGCCGAAAAATTCCCTTTTCAGTACGACAAACTCCTCAAAAATGAACTTACACCCTATCTGGAAGCCCGCGAAGCAGGGCCGATGTTGATGGATTGGATTGAGAAAAACAAGATTACGACCGACATCAAAACCGTTGATTATCTGGTCTATCTCAACCAAAAACTCTTCAAAGACCTCTTTTATAATGTTCGTATGGAACCCGGCGTTCAGACCTGCGAACAAACCCTCACCAGTTTGAGCGGCTCTTGCCGTGATTCGGCTTGGTTGTTGGTGCAGATTCTTCGGCATCTGGGCATTGCATCCCGCTTCGTGTCGGGCTATTTGGTACAGCTGACCTCCGACGTTAAATCACTCGACGGCCCTTCTGGCCCCGAAGCTGACTTCACGGATTTGCACGCTTGGGCCGAGGCCTACGTGCCCGGCGCAGGCTGGATTGGCCTTGACCCTACCTCGGGGCTTTTTGCGAGCGAGGGACACATTCCGCTGTGCTGCACACCAGACTACGCCAGCGCCGCGCCTGTAACGGGGGCAACCGACGTATGTGAAGTAAGTTTTGAGTTCGACAACCGGGTCTACCGCATCCATGAAGACCCCCGCGTGACCAAGCCCTACACCGAAGAGCAGTGGGTAAACATCATGCAGGTAGGAAATGACGTAGAAAAGGATTTGCAGGAAGGCGACGTACGACTCACGATGGGCGGCGAGCCGACTTTTGTTTCAATTGATGATTTTGAATCGCCCGAATGGAATTCCACCGCCGATGGCCCCTTGAAGCGTAAATTGGCCTATGACTTGGCCCTGCGTCTCAAAAATCGGTTTGCACACGGTGGCCTGCTTCATTTTGGACAAGGGAAATGGTATCCTGGGGAGTTATTTCCGCGTTGGCAATACGCGCTCTACTGGCGCAAGGACGGCCAAACCTTGTGGAAAAACGACGCATTGGTGGCCAAAGAAGATGGTCCGAAATTTACGTTTAGAGATGCTGAATTATTTGCGTCTGAGCTGACCAAATACCTCGGAATCAATCCTAATAACTTAACACCCACCTACGAAGACCCCATTTATTGGGCCTTGGAGGAAGGAAAACTGCCCGTAAATATCGACCCGTTGGCCGTCAATCTGAAAGATTCGGTTGAGCGTCAGACGTTGGCAAAACTATTGGAAAAAGGCTTAAATAACCCAGCAGGCTACGTTTTGCCCATCAAATGGGATTGGCGGACGCAAGCTTGGACAAGCTGCGTGTGGCAGTTTAGACGTAATCATTGCTATTTAATCCCGGGGAATTCTCCCGTTGGATTACGTTTGCCTCTCGAATCACTACCAGAAGTAACCAAAGACAAGCGCGAAGACCCCATCGAGCGGAGTCCGTTTGAAGATTTGCCACCCTTGGGTCAATACGGAGGCGTGGTTGAAAAACGCTACGGCACCATCGCCCCAGATTATAAAGCTCCTGTTTCTCCGATAAAAAAGGCGGAATCAGAAGAAAAAACGGAAGAGAACGCAACTGAAAAAACGGTGGCTTACGAAGTCGACACCTTCAAAACGGCCCTTTCGGTGGAAGAGCGTGATGGCATTGTTTACGTGTTCCTCCCTCCTACCGAATACTTAGAACATTACTTGGATTTGATGGCTTCCATTGAAGCCACGGCCGAAAAACTCCAAATTCCAGTACGAATTGAAGGCTATACGCCACCGTCGGATTACCGTTTACAAAAATTGATTGTCTCTCCCGACCCGGGTGTGATTGAGGTCAACATTCATCCTTCCAAATCGTGGGGAGAACTGGTAGACAACATCAGTGCCCTCTATGAAGAGGCATTTTTTGCCCGTTTGGGCACCGACAAGTTTATGGTGGATGGGCGGCATACCGGCACGGGCGGCGGCAACCACGTCACCATTGGTGGCGCAGTTCCTGCCGACAGTCCCGTACTTCGTCGACCCGATTTGCTGCGCAGTTTGATTACCTATTGGCAGCACCACCCAGCACTAAGTTATTTGTTTGCGGGTTCATTCATTGGCCCAACGAGTCAAGCACCCCGCATCGACGAAGGCCGCGACGAACGCCTATACGAAGCCGAAATTGCCTTTGACCAAATACCCGATGATGGAGAAGTGCCGTTTTGGATGGTCGACCGAATATTCCGCAACCTGTTGGTGGATGTGACGGGAAATACCCACCGCACCGAGTTCTGCATTGACAAACTGTATTCACCTGATTCCTCAACGGGGCGATTGGGAATTCTGGAATTCCGGGCGTTTGACATGCCGCCACATAAACACATGAACTTGGTACAAACCTTGTTAGTGCGGGCATTGATTGCCAAATTCTGGAAACAACCTTACAAGAAAAAACTGATTCGGTGGGGTACTGAATTGCACGACCGCTTTTTGTTGCCACACTTTGCCTATCTCGACATGGTCGACGTGGTCAACGACCTCAAAGACGCGGGTTATGCCTTCGATATTTCGTGGTTTGATCCTTTCTTTGAATTCCGTTTTCCACATTACGGCAACATCACGGTCGACAATATGCAACTCGAAATTCGGCTCGGCATTGAGCCTTGGCACGTACTTGGAGAAGAATTATCTAGCTCAGGAACAGCGCGTTTTGTCGACTCTTCCCTTGAACGTTTACAAGTAAAAGTAAGCGGTTTTGTGCAAGACCGGCACATTTTGGTTTGTAACGGCTGCCGGGTTCCGCTCCGCAGTACCGCCGTCAAAAGTGAATTTGTGGCGGGCATACGCTACAAGGCCTGGAACCCGCCGTCGGCACTTCACCCGACGGTCGGGGTAGATGCACCGCTGGTATTCGACGTGGTAGACACTTGGAACAACCGCGTATTGGGCGGCTGCACCTATTTTGTGTCGCACCCAGGAGGCCGCAGTTTTGACACTTACCCCGTCAATAGTTACGAAGCCGAATCCCGAAAAATTAGTCGTTTTTGGGGCTTTGGACACACGCCATCCAACGAAAATCAGGAAGCATCAGTACCCGTTCAGCAGGCTACTTCCACCATTTCTCGGTTTGTGGCCGAAAGCAAAAAAGACCTAAAAATTGATACGCCGATTGAGTTAATCAATCCTGAATATCCAAATACGCTGGATTTACGAAGATTTTGGCGCGCAAAGTAGTAATTTAGGGCCATAATACCTTTTTGATATTATTCGTAACCTATCCCTAATGCACACAGGCACCGCTCTTGATTTATTCCAATCGTATCGACAGGAAATTAATTCCTACGACGAAACCATCGGCCCCGATGGTCGCGTTAAGCCCCACTGGCAAACGCTTTTTGCGTCGCTCGAACGACTGGGAATCAAAGAGCTAGAAGTGCGTAATCAGGAGATTATCAACAGATTACGAGAGAATGGTGTTACGTACAATATTTATGACAGTTCCGATGGTCTGAATCGCCCTTGGCAACTCGATCCCATTCCTTTTCTCATTGAGCGAAAGGAATGGGATCATATTTCAAAAGGCCTCAAACAACGGGCATTGGTGCTCGACTTGATGCTAAAAGACATCTATGGCCCCCAAAAACTGGTCAAAGATGACATTTTACCGCCCGAATTGGTATTTGACAACACAGGTTTTTGTCGACCTTGTTTTGACATAAAAATCCCTTCCCAAAATCAATTGATTTTGTACGCCGCCGACATGGCGCGGGGCCCCGATGGCCGAATGTGGCTCGTCGATAACCGTACCCAAGTTCCTTCTGGGGCGGGCTATACGCTCGAAAACCGCCGCATCATGAGCAAGTTGCTGCCTGAGCTGACCGAAGGAATGTTTGTAAATCGGCTTTCTCCTTTTTTCAATCATTTTAGTCAAACCGTTGCAGGGTTTGCTAATCGGGGCAAAGAAAATCCAAACATTGTTTATCTTACCCCCGGCTCCAACAACGAAACCTATTTTGAACACGCTTATTTGGCCTCCTATTTGGGCTATACGCTGGCCCAAGGCGACGATTTATTGGTCCGCAACGGCTACGTTTGGTTAAAATCCATCGACGGTTTGGAACGCGTGGATGTCATCGTACGCCGCGTTGACGACGATTGGTGTGACCCGCTCGAACTGCGGGAAGATTCCCGCTTGGGTGTACCCGGGCTGTTGCACGTCATTCGCTCGGGCAATGTCACAGTGCTAAACCCACCCGGGGCAAGTGTGCTCGAAAACAGCGCCTTTTTGGCATTTATGAACATTACGTGCCGCTATTTTTTGGGGGAAGAACTCATTATGCCATCGATTGCGACTTGGTGGTGCGGCCAACCCAAAGAGCGCAATTTCGTGTTGGCCAACCTTCACCGGTTAATCATCAAAAAAGCCAATCGAAAGCAAAAATTCCGGTCCTTGTATGGGCGTCTGTTGACCAACGAACAGCTCAGCGACCTTAGAAACGCCATTCTCCAAAATCCGCATGAATATGTGGCGCAGGAAGAGGTGAGCCTTTCAACCACTCCGTCGCTGATTGATGGAAAAATCGAGCCTCGCTTGGCTTCGCTCCGGGCTTTTTTGGTTTCCGACGGCAATGACTATCAGGTGATGCAGGGCGGCTTGACCCGCAGTTCGGCTGAAAAAGACAGGTACATCATTTCAAATCAATACGGCGGAATTTCCAAAGACACTTGGATTGTTTCGGACACGATGCCCGAGGTCAAGAGCAAAATTATTGTTCCTAAATCCCTGCCCGTCATTCACCATACTTCGCTGCCGAGCCGTACCGCCGAAAACCTGTTTTGGGTAGGCCGCTACAGCGAACGCACCATGGCGCTGACCAAATTTTTGACCATCGTCATCAACGCACTCAACGAAAACGTAGCTTTTCGGGGTTCGTACAAATCAGAGTACATCGACATTTTGTTGCAATCCATTACCCACCTGACCTTTACGTATCCAGGCTTTACGGACGAAAAGAATGAAGAAATTCGCGAAAATCCGTACGTAGAAATCATTGAATTGATACGAAACGCTCAAAAATCAGGCTCGGTGGCCGCGCATTTGGGCTCATTTCTGATGGCGGTCATTAGCGTCAGCGACAAATGGAACAACGATACCCGGCGGATTATTAACTTGATTGAAAACAGTCAAAAAAAGGTCGTCAACGCCGACATCCAGAATCCTAACGGTTTTCAAAAAGTACTGGACAAGCTGCACATTCGCCTGTTTACTTTCTACGGCATTATTTCTGAATCCATGCCGCGCGACAACGGCTACTATCTGTTGGAAGCGGGAAAACTCGTAGAGCGGGTGCTTTCTCGTATCAGTATTATTCGCTCTTTTTTTAGCTTTAAAAATGACGAAAATATTGAAAGTGAGCTCATTGAAGCCCTGTTAACCAATCAACACCTGCTGGTTCATTACCGTCAGATTTACAAAACAAGCTTTAATTTAGAAGCTACCCTCGACATGGTTTTATTGGACAATAAGCTCCCTTATTCGTTGGTGTATCAACTAGATATGTTGTCGGACTGCCTAAGTCAACTTCCCAAAAATGCGCAATTCGACCGTTTAAATCAAGCCGAAAAAGCCGTTTTGGAGGCGTCCGCTAAAATTAAACTAGCCGATATTTCCAAACTAAGCGCCTGTCAGCCCAGCACCTTGTTTCGAGAAAACTTAGATGGTTTGTTATCGGAGGTGACCGATTTGATTTCGTCAGTTACCCTGAGTTTGACCCATTTGTATTTCATGCATACCGTCATTCAAAATGTTTTGCTGGAGGGGACGGATAACAACGACATTCATGAAGTATAAGCTAACGCATCGAACGCACTATAAATACGTGGTACCAGTAAATACCTACCACAGCTTGGTTTGTTTGAAACCCCAAACCATGAAGGGACAACTTTGTCATTCATTTTCGCTCCACATCACGCCCCACCCCGTTGAAGTGGTCCCGAGGACTGATTTTTTTGGCAATACATTGCATTATTTTTCCATAGATGTTTCGCACAAAGAATTGGAGGTTGTGGCCGAAAGTGCCGTGGAAAGTTTCCCCAAAACCATTTTGTCCGAAAGCCTCTCAATGACCTGTAAAGAAGCCCGTCACTACGTTTGGAATACCCATTTATTGAAAGCGGAACTGTTGCAATATATGTTGCCGAGTCCGTTTATTACGTGGGACGATGAAATCAGGGATTTTGCCCGGGATTGTTTTGCCGATACCCTTCCTCTATACGACTGCGTGCGGAGGTTGTGCCATAAAATATTCACTGAATTTGCTTTTGTTTCCGACTTCACCAGCCTTAATACACCCCTCAAAACCGTCTTGAAAGAGCGCAAAGGCGTATGTCAAGATTTTTCCCATTTGGCCATTGCTTGTCTACGAAGTTTGGGATTCCCAGCCCGTTACGTAAGCGGCTATATTGAGACTTTACCCCCACCCGGCAAGAAAAAACTGCAAGGTTCGGATGCTTCCCACGCGTGGTTGTCGGTTTATATTCCTAACATGGGTTGGTGCGAATTTGACCCGACCAACGACATGATTCCGCAGGAAAGGCACATTATCACGGCCTACGGACGAGATTACGGCGACATTGCCCCGCTGAAGGGCATCATTTTCAGTTCTGGCAAACATACCTTATCCGTCGCGGTCAATTTAGTCCCGCTAGAACTTGGGTAGTTGGTCGTGGTTTGGTCATGCGATAGTTATGTGTTGTCATAAAATTGCCATGACAGCAAAAATACCATCTCATGTGCATTTCTTGACCACTCGTAAAATCACTTCGTTTTTTGGTCTCTATCAAAAAAGCTATCTTTGACGCTCAAACCCATTATGCATTGATTTATGCGTGAATTTTTGGAGAAACTGAACGTGATTTGGCAAAAACTCATTGCTCCTGTAAAACGGGCATTCGGTCTGTTGCTGTCATTATTTTACAATTTATTGGGTAAAATAATAGGCAAAGAACGGCTACAAAACTGGACTCATACCCTACAGGCGTACCGTACCTCGTTAAAAAGAAAATTTCATTCTCGTGTTGATGTAAACTCCCCCTATTATCGCCCCATAATCCTGACTTGGAAAGCATTTGTATACGGGACCGCCGCATTTGCTTTTTACATCTTTTGTGTCGAAACCAACTTTTTATGGTTGTGTGGCAGTATGCCCAGTGTCGAAGATTTACAAAACCCAAAAGTGGCCCAAGCCTCAGAAATTTATTCTTCTGACGGGCAATTGATTGGAAAATTTTATACCGAAAATCGTACTCCCATTGACTACGACAGCCTTTCGCCCAACCTCGTAAAAGCCCTCATTGCCACCGAAGACGCGCGTTTCTATGAGCACTCGGGCATTGACTCACGGGCATTGATGGGCGTAGCCGTTGGTATTTTAAAAGGAGGCGAGCGCGGCGGCGGAAGTACCATTACGCAACAATTGGCGAAAAAACTGTTCAAAACCCGTAAACGCTCCGCCAGGGGGTTGCTTGGTTATATTCCGCTTGTGAGGACGGTTGTCTATAAAACCAAAGAATGGCTCACGGCGATTCGGCTGGAACGAAACTTTTCGAAAGAAGAAATTCTGACCATGTACTTCAATACCGTTGACTATTCCAACAATACTTACGGCATCAAGACGGCCGCACGGTATTATTTCAATAAATCGCCTTACGAACTTAACTTACAAGAAGCGGCGGTATTGGTGGGTCTCCAGAAAGCGACCAACACCTACAACCCGACCAAAAACTACGACAAATCACTGGTACGCCGTAATACCGTGTTGTCGCAAATGGTGAAGTACAACTATTTGAAACAAAGTCAGGCCGATTCGCTCAGTAAACTTCCCATCGAACTTCGCCTGACGCCCGAGCGCTTCAACGAAGAAGACGACGAATACGCCATTTATCAGTATTTCAACGGAAGTGTGGAAGATTTTATCCAAAAATGGGGCGAAGAAAACGATTATGACCCGTACACTGATGGCCTAAAAATTCGGACAACGATTGATTCACGGATGCAACGTCATGCAGTAGCCGCCGTCTCCGAACGAATGCGGATGCTTCAGCAAAGCTTCGAAAATCATTGGTTGAATCAAAATCCGTGGCGCGACGAACAAGGCAACGAAATCCCTAACTTTTTGAACGACGTGGCCAAACGCACCGACCGCTACAAGTTATTATCAAAGCAATTTGCAAAACTGGATTCAGCCGCCCGGCAGGATTCCGTTTGGTATTATATGAACAAACGAGATACCATGACCATTTACGACTGGAAAACGGGTCGTGAGAAAAAAGTCATGATGAGCTCGATAGATTCCCTCAATTATTACAAGCGCATTTTGCGCGCGGGCATGATGGCCATGGACCCTTATACGGGGCAGATAAAAGCTTGGGTGGGTGGTTTGAACTATAAATTCTTCAAATACGACGCCGTTCAGCAAGGAAAACGCCAACCCGGCTCCACCTTTAAACCCTTTGTTTATTGCGCCGCTATCGACAGCTCAGCGTTTAACATGAGCCCCTGCGATAAGATGGTCGATGAGCCGTTTCAGATTGAAGTTCGGGAAAAAGTTCGCGGACGCGATACAACCCGAATCTGGCGACCCAAAAACTCAACAGGCGGTTTTACTTATCAAGAACTAACCCTCCGCCGGGCCTTAGCGCGTTCGATCAATTCCGTAACGGCACATTTAACAAACAAAATCGGTGCGCAATCGGTGGTGAATTACGCCCATAAACTTGGCATTACGACCACGCTGAAAGCCGTTCCATCCATCGGATTGGGGCCGTTTGATGTGTCGTTGTTTGATATGGTGGCGGCATATGCGGTATTCCCCAACGGCGGTCGCCATACCGACCCAGTAGTGGTGGCGCGCATCGAGGATGCCAATGGGAGCGTGATTGAGGAATTTGCCCCGCAAAGCAAACAGGTCATCAGCGAAGAATCCGCGTTTTTGATGGTTCACATGCTCAAAGGGGGTATCGAAGAACCCAGCGGGACTTCGCAAAACATCTGGACGTTTGGCAGTTTGTTTAAAAATGGTTTTGAGATTGGCGGAAAAACGGGCACCACTTCCAACAACTCCGACGGCTGGTTCATGGGTGTCACCAAAGACCTCGTGGTAGGCGGCTGGGTGGGCGGCGACGACCGCAGTATCCACTTCCGAAGTACAAATCTGGGCGAGGGAGCCAAAACGGCCTTGCCTCTGGTCGGGCGTTTTCTGGAAAAAGTGTACGATGATGCAAGCATCGGCTACAAGCGCGGGCCTTTCCCCAAACCCACAATCACCATCATCAAGCCTTATAAAGGTTGCGCACCTTCGTCGCCCATCGAGCAAGTACCTGACTCAACCAACGCCATTAAAGACTCACTCTTTATGCTACCCCCGTCGATTGACCCCGACATTGAGATTCCGGATGTGCCAGTGGATACGATAAATTCGTAGGAGTATTCTATGGTCTTTTCGGTTTAGTTTTTACGAATTCATCCCCTATTCAAATATCGTTTTTTAAAAGTCAACGGGTTTTCGCCCGTTACTTTTTTGAACGTGCGGTTAAAGTAAGACAAACTTTCAAAGCCGCATTCAAAGCAGCTTTCGGTCACGTTTTTGTCCATCAACAGCAGCTTCTTAGCTTGGTTGATGCGGTAATGATTGAGAAATTCGGTAAACGTCAGCCGCGTCATTTTCTTAAAATAACGACAAAAAGCGGCATTGCTCAGATGGCTCAGCTCGGCTACTTCGTCGATTTCGATTTTGCGCTGGTAGTTTTCATCCATAAACCGATACAGGCGTTTGAGGCGCTCTTGGTCTTTTTTAGTGTACTGATTTTCAACGGGTTTGGTATGGAGCAATTCAATATCCTTTGCAGAGGCCAAGAGTTGAAAAATGCTTAACACTTCCAAAAACTGTTCGAAATGAGGCAGGTAGTAGATTTTTTTTAGGCGCTCGCTTATTTTTCCAGTCGTTTCTTTTCCAAATCCTATTCCCAATTGGGCTTTCTCAAAAAGTTGAAACACGCTTGCCAACTCAGGTATAGCGCCAAATGATTCCCCCAAAAAATCGGGCCGAAGGTGAATGACTATTTTTTCGTATTCTTCCTTCACACCATAATCAAAATTCAAATGGGGAATATTGGAGCCAATAAATACCAAATCGCTGCCTTGGTAGCGTGAAATGTGCTCTCCAACGTGCCGATTCCCGTTTACGCCTTCGATATAGACCAGCTCAAATTCGGGGTGGAAGTGCCAAAAAAAGAAGTCGTTCATCCTCGGGTTGAGCATGACCTTAAACGAGCTGTCGGAGGCTATATTTAATTCTTCAAATTGTATTTTCATCGTTCGTTGAGTTTTTTATCTCTGTGTCTCTCTTTCCCTCTGTGGTTGTTATTTTTTTTAACCACGGAGAAACGGAGATTCACGGAGTTCCTTTTCTCTGTGTTCCTCCTTCCCTCTGTGGTTATTATTTTTAACCACGGAGAAACGGAAGGACACAGAGGTTAAATAATCCACCTCACAATCCCGTCTTTGAGCCTCACCACATTAAAGTTAATCAGTAATCCCACCTTGCATTTGGCCAACTTCATATACGTCATGAGTTGCGCTTTGTGAACATCATTGATGGCCTCAACGGCTTTAAGTTCAACGATTACTTTGCGCTCAATAAACAAATCAAGTCTATATCCACAATCCAAATGAACTCCTTTAAATAGCAGTGGCATTGCCTTTTGGCGCTCTGTGTAGATTTGATTTTGGTTCAGCACATAAAACAGACACTCTTCATACGCCGACTCCAACAATCCAGGTCCAAGCTCTCGGTGCACTTCAATGGCACACCCAATAATTTTTTGGGTAATTTCATTTTCAATCATAGGGTATCCTATTTTCTCCGTGTCCCTCCTTCCCTCTGTGGTTGTTATTTTTTAACCACGGAGAGAAGGAGGTAAATTAGTTTATTTTTACAAAAATCCCATAAATTATCAATTAAAAAATCAATATTGTTCAAATTTTAGCAACAATCGGGGTAGAAATCAGCCATCGCAAGCCATTATCTTTGTATCATTATTTCAATTCAAAATAAGACATAACATGGACGCGCAAACAATGGCCCCTACGATGGCCACCCCCAACCAAAACCATAAAGACATTCCCGGCAATCCCTCAACGGCTACCAGCAGTCATATCAAGTTGAGCGACCGTTCCAACGGCCAACCCCTTCGGGTATTGAGCGAAGAAGATTGGGCATTTTGGATTCACAACGGCTACATTGTCATTAAAAATGCCGTTCCGAAAGAACAAGCCGAGCGCACTGCACAGTTTTTATGGGAATTTGAAGAAAAAGACCCTACTGACCCCGAAACATGGTACGCCCCTCCCCGCGCCGAAATGAAAATGAAAGAATTGACGGGAACAGGAATGGTGGAAGTATATAACAACCAACACCTCTGGAATAACCGCCAGATGCAAAGGGTTTATGATGCGTTTGTGGATATTTGGGGCACCGAAAAACTGTGGGTAACCATCGACCGCGCCAATCTCAACTTCCCGATTCGGCCTGGATTTGAATACAAAGGTTTTATTCACTGGGACTATGACCCCGAAACCAAACCCCAAAATGTGCAGGGCGTATTGGCTTTGGCGGACCAAACCGACGAAAACATGGGCGGATTCCAATGCATTCCTGAGCTTTTCCGGACGTACGATACATGGAAACTGACCCAACCCGAAGACCGTAACCACTTTAAACCCGACATTACGGGACTTGAACAATACTTAGTCAAAGTCAAACTGGAAGCGGGCGATTTGTTGATTTTCAACAGCTCGCAGCCGCATGGCATTCGGCCAAATTTATCGGGTAACAAAGTGCGCATTGCGCAGTACATCTCGATGATGCCCGCTGAAGAAGAAAACGAGTCCATGCGAGAGTGGCGGATTAATTCGTGGAAAAACCGTATCTCTCCCGAAGGATACGCCTTTCCCGGCGACCCGCGCAACTGGGAACAAACCAAGTATGACGTCGCTGAATTGAATGAATTAGGTAAGAAATTGCTTGGATTAGAAAACTGGTAGGCAATAAAGCAAGAACCGTTCTCAGCTTTATATATGCTGAAAACGGTTCTTGTTATAATTGCATTTATTGCGCTTTCAACTGGGTCGTCGCGGCCCCAAACTGCCCCTGGGGGGTCATCCCTTCTACCCGAAGATTGAGTTGTGTTTGGGCATCCGACGTAAAAAATGTCATCTTGGCTTTACCTTCTTTATCGGTCTGAATCATGGGTGCCCAAAATACCGTTGGACGAAAATCGGGACGTACGTGCTCAGGAGCCGCTTTATCATAGCGCGGTGCGTAGAATTCACGGACGGGACTGTAGCCCAGCAATTTGGTTACTAGCGTACCCGGCACCAGCTCTTTGTCTTTGGACCAATCATAATTTTCACCGCCTCTTTTGGTCAAAATCGCAATAACACCGCCCCCGCCTCGACTTCCATAAATGGCCGCCGACGCTCCTTTTAGAATATCAACGGCTTCTACATCAACGGGTGGAATATTCATAATAGAGGCTTTATCGACTGGCATTCCATCGAGTACAAACAGCGGTTCTACCACTCCGCTGAAGTTTGCCGAGCCTCGAATCTGTACCGTGCGGTTAAACCCGCTACCCGTCACGGTTACGCCCGCTACGCGCCCTTGAATAACGTCGAAGATGGTCATTGCTCCCGAGGCATTAATCTGGTCAAATTTGATCGAAGCGTCGGGGGTTCCGTAAATAGCCCGGCGGCTATCTTTCTTAACTTGGTCGCTTTTTCGGGCTTTTATGACTACTTCCTGCAACATTTTTTCGCGGCTTTCACGGATTTTGCGCTCTATTTGCAAATATTCATCAGCCCGCTTCAAATACTCAGCCAACTCATTGGCATCAAACTGAATGCTGTTAAAAGGTATCTTAGTGACGGTCACGGTAGCGGGCTGGAAAGCATCCAGTAAGATGTCAAAATTACGGTTTCCGCGCTCAGACACGGCTTGAATCAACAGATTGGTGGTGTCGCGCACGTCTAAATTTAGGGCGGCAAATTCGCCTGTTTCTGCCGTTTCACCCATAAAAACGGCACGCGTACTGTCCTTGCCGTTGGATTGCAACATAAAAGTCAACTTCACTTTTCCGGGCTGTTTTTTATTGCCACGCACTACCTTTCCCATCAACGAAATCCCTTCTTCCACAAAGTATTTGTTGGCCACAAGCGAATCTTCCAAGGCGTTTTTCCAAGAAAATCTCCGCCACCCCTGTGTCATCATCAACACTTCTAGGTCACGAACATTGTTAGGGTTTTTAGCATCAAAATAATAAGAAGGTTGCTCAACCGCACCCTTTAAGTCGGAGGTTAACAACGTGTACGAACGAATATTCACCCCATATGTCTCTTTTTCAAGCACTTGCCCCGCATCGGTCACGACTAAGGAAAAACTTCCGCTAACGGGATTACCCGCCGCGTCTTTTGCCGTCAGTTCCAACTCTACCTTTTCACGGCTTTTATAAAACGCTTTGTCAGACTTCAATTCTAACGATAAAGGCTGATTTTTGTTGACAAAAACCAGACGTTCACAAACGGGTAAACCCTTTTCGTCAAAAACCGTCAATTGTGTAATTCCCTCGGGAAGACTGGCCCTTGGAATGCTGAAAAGCGACATCTTTTTGGACATCGACGTTTTGGCAGCGTACATTATTTCTCCCCTCGTTTGGGCTATCAGTGCGAGTTCGCTCGTTGCCGAAACGGCCTTATTGTGTTTAAGAATAACCCTCACGTTTTCTTTGTTGGAAACATTGTCCACCATCATTAGGATTCCTTCTTTTTGTGGTTCAGGAAAAGGGTATTTCGCATATTTACCGTCGGGTTTACGCACCTCAAGGCGGTATTTCTCTCCCGGCTCGGGCGTGATGGTAAAATACCCCATGCCAAATTTCAGCGTTGAAAATCCCACCAGCGTATCATTCGCCTGATTGAGCACCGCCCCCGTAATGTCGGCTCCTTTCCCCAAAATATTGGTTGCTTTAAAAGCTACTCTTCCCTCCAATCCCGTCACCAATTGCCCGCCTTCGGGCATAAACTGCACGTCAATGTCGTCGGCATTGGAAGGATAAACAGTCGGCGACGCCTCCGCCCGAAAAATGGGCAAGTCACGATGAAAAAAGAAATCTTCCGAAAAATTACGCATCCAGTTTGTGTAGGCCCTGACCATATAATCGCCCGCTTTGAGCGAATCTTTCAGAACCAAATCGCCTTCTCCCAATCCGCCAATCATTTCAATTTTCTTCAATAAAACCACTTTCCCCGTCGTTTTATCGACCAAATCCACGTACAAAACTTGGCTGACCGAGTCGGCGGTGTGACTGCCGCTGTTGATTAAGTAGGCCTTAAACCAAATCGTTTCACCCGCCGAATAATACGGACGATCCAAGTGCAGATAGGCTTTTTCCTGAGGAGAATTTCGTTGGTAGGCTTCAAATTTTGCCACAATTTTGTCTAACCAATTATCGTCGAAACGAAAGGCGCTCAACGCAATGCAAGACGCCGCAAAAAGTGTGAACAGGCTGTTACGGAACATTGGTATTTTAACGGTTTAGTTTGTAAAATGGCAGTTAATAATGTATCAATTGTAGCGCAAATGTTACGCTTTTTCTTCCCAAATCTGACAAAGATTCACAATCACTTCGACGGCCTTTTTCATATCTTGCACCGATATCCACTCCAATTTTGAGTGAAACGCGTGTTCGCCCGCAAAAATGTTTGGACACGGCAATCCCATAAACGAAAGCCGCGACCCGTCGGTCCCCCCACGAATACTACTCCGCTTGGCAGTAAGGCCACTGCGCCGAATCGCTTCCAGCGCATAGTCACTCACCTGTGGATGTTGGTCCAGCACTTCCTTCATGTTTCGGTATTGCTCTATCACCTCAAAATGAGCGGTGGAATGGGGATAATTCGCCAAAACATCATCCAAAATACCCTTCAAGTACGTTTCTTTTTCGTGCAATCCTGCCACTGTAAAATCACGAATGATAAATCCGAGGGTTACTTTTTCCAGAATTCCTTCGATATTGGTCGGGTGAATAAAGCCCTCCATGTCTTCGGTCGTTTCGGGCGACAAAGTATCTTTCGGCAAGGCGGCCAGCACATCCGCCGCAATTTTAAGTGCATTTTCGAGTTTCCCTTTCGCAAAACCTGGGTGCGTACTTACGCCTGAAATCGTAATTTTGACCGCATCCGCGCTAAAAGTTTCGTCTTCCAACGTCCCAACACTCTCGCCATCAATGGTATACCCGAAAGCTGCCCCTAATTTTCCTAAATCTACCTTGGCAGTACCACGCCCAATTTCTTCATCGGGGGTGAAAAGAATTTTGACGGTTCCGTGTTTGATGTCAGGATTGTTAATCAAAAAATAAACTGCATCCATAATTTCGGCCACGCCCGCCTTGTTGTCGGCCCCGAGCAGCGTCGTACCGCTTGCGGTTACAATGTCATTGCCAATTTGGGCGGTCAAATCAGGATGTTCTGATTGACGTAGCACCTGCGATGAATCATCGGGAAGTACAATGTCAGAGCCGTCCCATTTCGTATGTACAATTGGCTTTACCCCCGCCCCAGAGCAATCAGGCGAAGTATCAACGTGCGAACAAAAACAAATCAGTGGCACGTTGTATTTGGTCGTGTTGGCGGGGAGCGTGGCGTACACATAGCCATGCTCATCGAGGTGCGCGTCTAAAACCCCCATTTCAAAAAGTTCCGTGACCAACAATCGACTCAAATCCTTTTGCTTTTCGGTCGAAGGCTGCGCGGTAGAATTAGGGTCGGATTGCGTATCAATTTGAACATATCGCAGAAAGCGGTCAAGCACAGTGGAGGGAGTTGATGACATGAGTTGGTGGGCTTAGTGAATAAAAAAAACCGATTAGCAAGATGCTAAACGGTTTTCAATTTACCAAACCTTTGGATATTGACGGCCAATGAACGTCAATAAAGAAAAAATTGACTACGATTTTTTAAATCGATACAGATACGGCGCTTTGTTGGCCGCTCCCGTGTACAGTTTTTCGATTCGTTCCAAAATATCCAAACTCAGCATTTTTCGTTGAAAATTATTCCGACGAAGGGGCATCTCCAAAATAGTCTCGTACAGGCTTTGCAGTTCCATCATCGTAAATGTTTCGGGCAGAAGATTGGAGCCTACCAACTTGGAATCCAGCGTTATACGCAGGGTTTCCAACGCTTTTTGAATGATTTCGCGGTGATCGAAGGCCAATTTGGGCAATTGCTTCATCTCAAACCACTCACAGTATTCTGACAAAAAATCTGGCGTGGGGTTCACTTTTGAAAAGTCTACCAAAGCATAATAACCGATGGAAACATAGCGCTGCAACACCCAAGGGTCGTTCATCGATTCTGGGTGGTGTACTTCCATGATTTTTTGGATAAATTCCTTGGTGGAGCGGTCTGCCGAACCAAATACCCGAAACTGTTCCAAATAAATATCTCTCAGGCCCGTCCGCTCTTCCAAAATACGCTGAGCAGCATCGTCAATGCCTTCACTCTGCTCAACATAGCCACCAGGCAACGCCCATAAATCTAAGTTTTTTAATTTCAGTAACAATACTTTGAGTTGTTGATTATGAAAACCAAAAATCACGCAATCGACTGAAAGTTGGGGGATAAAACGGTCTTTTAACGCTAAAAAATCTTCAAGTTCATTCATAATGGGGATATATGCAGCATAAGGGTTTAGGCAAAAATACGTAAAAATTTGAGTAATATAATAAAATCAGTTATTATTGTCCCATAATGAGATAATAACAAAATTATCTCTACTAAAATTAAAACATTACCAAGTTAACCTATCAGTTTCAACTCGTTTTATTCATGAAAAAAGCAAACTTAAACACCCGAAAATCAGTCCGTTTCCTGCTACTCAGTTGGGGATTGCTGATATGTGGCGCAGCAATGGTTTTTGGGCAGTCGCCCGAACGCCGCGTATTGGTTTTCAGCAAAACCGCTGCCTTCCGGCACGCTTCGATTGAGGCAGGAAAAGCTGCATTTCAAAAAATGGCTCAAGAAAAAGGGTTCACCGTTGATTTGACGGAAGATGCCACTCAATTCAACCCAGAAAACCTTAAACGGTATCGTTCGGTAGTATTTCTAAATACGACTGGCGACGTACTCAACACCAACCAACAAACTGATTTTGAACACTATATCCAAGCAGGTGGCGGGTATTTAGGCATCCATGCCGCCACCGATACCGAATACGACTGGCCATGGTACGGACGCTTGGCAGGGGCCTATTTTTTAGACCACCCTTCTGTTCCAAGCAACGTTCAAAAAGGAAAATTTATCGTTGCCATGAAAAACCATTGGGCCACCAAGGGAATGCCTGATGAGTTTGAGCGCACCGATGAATTTTACGCCTTTAAAAACATCAGCCCAAGCATTAATGTACTCCTAAAAATTGATGAAAAAACCTATCAGGGAGGCAAAAACGGGGATAATCACCCCATGAGCTGGTATCAAGAATTTGATGGAGGAAGGGCTTTTTATACCGCCATGGGGCATACTGATGAGACCTTCTCAGAGCCTCTTTTTCTTAATCACATCTGGGCTGGATTGAACTACGTGATGGGAGGCGATGCGCCCAAAGCCTTGGATTATACCAAAGCACGTCCCGACGAAAACCGTTTTACAAAAGTGGTTTTGGAAGAAAAACTGGACGAACCCATGGAACTTTCTGTGTTGGGCGACGGGCGCATTTTATTCATCCAACGCAAAGGAGAAATACGGCTTTATAACACCAAAACCAAGCAACTCAAAACCATTGCCAAGCTCGATGTAAACACCAAGTATACCAGCAAAGAAGGCAAAGTTTCGGAAGGCGAAGATGGCGTTTTGGGATTGAATAAAGACCCTAATTTCGCCCAAAACCACTGGATTTACCTGTACTATTCTCCCGCGGGTGGTGAGCCAAAAAACATCTTAACCCGTTACGAATTACGCGGTGACGAATTGGTTATGAGTTCAAAAAAAGTAATCTTGGAAGTAGCTACCCAACGCGAAGAATGTTGCCACACGGGCGGCTCCATCGCTTGGGATAAGGCAGGGAATCTATACCTATCAACCGGCGACAACACCAACCCGCACGGCTCCAATGGTTTCAGTCCCAGCGACGAGCGTCCGGGCCGCGAATCTTGGGATGCCCAAAAATCATCGGCCAATACCAACGATTTACGCGGAAAAATCATTCGCATTAAACCACAACCTGACGGTAGCTACACTATTCCCGAAGGAAATTTATTTCCCAAAGGTACACCACAAACCCGCCCCGAAATCTATACCATGGGCCACCGTAACCCATTCCGCATCTCAGTTGACCAGAAAACAGGCTTTGTGTATTGGGGCGAAGTAGGTCCTGACGCCAACAAACCCGCCGACGACCGAGGCCCTGCAGGGCACGACGAAGTAGGACAAGCCCGCAAAGCAGGTAACTTTGGATGGCCACACTTCGTTGGCGACAACAAAGCCTACAACAAATTTGACTTTGTAAACAACAAATCGGGCGAAAGATGGGACGCGACCAAGCCCCTCAATACCTCTCCCAACAACACCGGCTTAAAAGAATTGCCTCCTGCCCAAAAAGCCTTCATTTGGTATCCTTACGGCGAATCTCCCGAGTTTCCGATGGTGGGAAGTGGCGGTCGCAATGCCATGGCAGGCCCCGTATTTTACAGCGAAGAGTTCAAAAATGCCGCTCGTTCTTTCCCTAAGTATTATGATGGCAAAATCCTGACCTACGACTGGATGCGCGGCTGGATTATGGCCGTTACGATGGATAAAGACGGCAACTATGTTTCGATGGACCGCTTTATGCCAAGCTATAAGTTCAGCAATCCGATGGACATGGAGTTTGATGCCAACGGCGATTTGTACATGCTCGAATACGGCTCGGGCTGGTTTACGGCCAACGATGACGCGCGTTTGATACGGATTGAATACAACGGCGGAAACAGAAAACCTATGGTACAGGTAGCCGCCGACAAATTGGGAGGCTCGGTTCCTTTCAAAGTAAACCTCTCGTCAAAAGGAACAACCGATGCTGACGGTGATGCGCTGAAGTATTCTTGGAAAATTACCTCCAAAGACGGTTTTAACAAAGTTGTAAACGAAGCAAATCCAACGTTGGCGCTGGCCAAAGCGGGGGTGTATAAAGCCACCTTAACCGTGACCGACGCACAAGGCGCTTCTAATGCTCAATCGTTGGAATTGACCGCTGGCAACGAGCCGCCAGTATTGACCTTTGACTTACCCAAAAGCAACAAAACTTTCTTTTTCGCCAACAAATCGTTTGATTATGAGGTAAAAGTAAGTGACAAAGAAGACGGAAGCCTCGCCAACGGAAAAATCAAACCCGAACAGGTAGCCGTAAGCATTGACTATCTGGCCGAAGGATATGACAAAATAGCCATTGCGCAAGGGCACCGCTCAGCAGATGCGAGTGCGGGTTTTGCCACTGGCAAAAAACTCATTGCCGCCAGCGACTGCCAGGCGTGTCACAGCATTGACAAAAAATCCATCGGGCCCATGTACAGCGCCATTGCCCAAAAATACAAGGGCGATGCCAGTGCCATCGAAAAACTCGCCAAAAAAGTGATTTCAGGCGGCAGTGGTGTATGGGGCGAAACTCCCATGGCAGGCCACCCACAACTTTCAGCGGCTGATGCAGGCGACATGGTAAAATACATTTTGAGTCTTTCTAACGAAAAAGCCAACCCGAAATCGTTGCCAGTGGCAGGTTCATACACGACCAAAATACCTGCTGGAGATAAAGGACAAGGCGTGTTCATTCTCAGGGCTTCTTACGAAGACCAAGGAAACAAAGGACTGCCATCACTTGCCTCAGAGCAAACCTACACCCTTCGGAATGCTAAAATAAGCCCGCACGGTTTTGACAAATATGAGTCGGTTAACAAAATGTCGTTTGGCGGAAACGACCTCGTGATTCCCAGCAAATCGGGCGCTTACGTCGGACTCAATCAGGCTGATTTAACCGGCATTCAACGAATAGAATTAATCGTTGCTACCCCCAAAGCCCAATTAAATGCACAAGGCGGAAATATTGAGCTTCGTTTAGGCTCACCTACGGGTAAACTCATCGGCGAATCTGGATTTATTGAAGCCACTGACAAAGGAGGTTTTGGAGGAAATGCCGCAAAAATCAACCTTACCCCCACCGAAGGGATTCATGATGTTTATCTGGTTTTCCAAAATCCAAAAGCGGAAGGCTCGCTCATGGTCGTGATGGGAATCGAATTCAAAACCGATACTCCTGCCTTAGGCAATGTGCCCGCAGTCGATGCTGCCCCCAAAAATGACATTAGCGCCTACGCTGGTAAATACAAAATGACAGGATTACCTTTTGAATATATCGAGGTGAAGGTGAAAGATGGCAAGGTAATCATGGATGCTGGCGGCCAAGGCGGTGAAATCAGTTCCACGGGCACTCCCGATAAATTTGACGCCGATGGCAAAGGCACCGTTTATTTCGTCCGTGACGAAAGCGCTAATGTTTCCAAAATCAAGCTGGAAGCCATGGGAATGGTGTTTGAAGGAAAAAAGGAATAAAACGCATTAACGTCGGCAAGGTTTAGAACCCACAGTGGAACTGCTTGCCGACGTTAAACTGTAACCATTTACAAAAATGACATTTCAAGACAATCACCTCAATCGTCGCCAATTCCTGAATCAATTAGGAATGGTTACTGCCGCTGGTTTTGTGGCCGAATCTGCCTTTGCAGCGGCCAAGCCTTGGTTTACCATTTCGTTGGCCGAGTTTTCGTTGGCAGGTTCGTTGTTTAGTGGCAAACTCAAAAACATGGACTTTCCCGCCAAAGCCAAGAACGAATTCGGCATCAGCGCTGTAGAATACGTTTCTATGTTTTGGCAAGACAAAGCCAAAGACCAGGCCTACCTTAGCGAACTCAAACAGCGAACCGCTGATTTGGGGGTTACCAACGTGCTTATCATGGTAGATAACGAAGGAGATTTGGGCGCAAACGACGCAGCTAAACGCCAGCAGGCCGTTGAAAATCACTACAAATGGATTGAAGCCGCCAAATTTTTGGGGTGTCATTCCATCAGAGTAAACATGACGGGCGACGGTACTCCCGAGGAATTAATGAAAGCGGGTGTTGAAGGGTACGGAAAATTGGTGGAATTCGGAGAAAAAGCGGGCATCGGCGTCATCATCGAAAATCACATCAACGTCTCTACCAACCCTGATTGGCTGGTTAGCCTTCTCAAACAGGTCAAAAACCCTTATGCAGGCTCACTGCCCGATTTTGGCAATTTTACCGAGCGCGAAAAACCCAAAGTCATGACGATGGAAGGCTTTATGAATGCCAAAATACTCAATGACTTTGACAAGTACGAAGGCGTTAAAAAGTTGATGCCTTTTGCCAAAGGCGTCAGCGCCAAAACGCACAAATTCGACGCAAATGGCAATTGTACGGACGTAGATTTTGCAAAAATGATGCCGATTGTCAAAGCCAATCTTCCTAAAAGCTTCAAAGGCTACATCGGGATTGAGTACGAAGGCGGAGCGATGAAAATGATGGGCTCCAAAGAAAATTATTTAGACGAAGATGCCGGTATAAAGGCCACCAAGGTGCTGTTGGAAAAAGCCTTATTAAGTTAATCATTCAAGTTCTTAACATCGGTAAGCGTCTAGCCTTTACCAATGCATTTTCTTATCAACGTCGTCAAGGAGTCTTCCTCGGCGACGTTCTTTTTTTATACGTATCTTTGCCAAGCCAATAACCGACCCATGCTGCAAGCTTTCTTACGTTTTATTACCGAAAACCAACTCTTTACACCGACCGACCGATTGCTACTGACGGTGAGCGGGGGCATTGATTCGGTCGTTCTGACGCAACTTTGCCATGAAGCTGGTTTTTCCTTCGGCATTGCGCATTGCAACTTCCAATTAAGGGGCGAAGATTCGGAAGGCGACCAATTATTTGTACAACAACTGGCTCAAAAATACGGGGTTGCCTGTCATGTTCAGCGGTTTGAGACCAAGGCATTTGCCAAAAAACGGGGCATTTCTACCCAAATGGCCGCCCGCGAATTGCGCTACCCTTGGTTTGAAGAGATTCGTCACCAATTTCACTATGACTATATTCTTACCGCTCACCACCAAGATGACCTACTCGAAACCGTCCTGCTAAACCTGACGCGGGGTACGGGCTTGGCGGGTTTGCACGGCATTCTGCCCAAAAAAGACCGATTGGTTCGTCCGCTACTCTTTGCCTCTCGAAACGACATACAGGCTTTTCTTACACAAAATCAATTGCCTTGGCGGGAAGACAGTTCCAACGCTTCCGTTGATTATGCGCGCAATCGACTACGCCACCACGTCGTTCCTATTTTAAGGGAACTCAATCCGAATGTTGCAGCCTCTGTTGCTACGTTGGCCGAGCGCGTCAAAGCCACAGAAAACCTGCTGGCAGCGAGCCGAAAATCCATTGAGGCCGAAATCATTAGGGCCGAAGGTAGCACAATATGGATTGCTATTGCGCCATTAGAACAGCAAGTTGCCCCCGTAGAGTTGTTGGCTCAGTGGCTCACGGGCTTTGGTTTTACGTACCAACAATCAAAACTCATTTGGCTCAACCGAAAAGGACAAACAGGTAAAAGGTATTTTTCACCAACGCATACATTGATTATGAACCGGGGTAAGTGGCTCGTCACTCCTTCCCAAATACCCAGCTCAACATACTACGAATTGCATGAACCTTGCGGTGAAATTAACTATGCTGGCGGGCATTTGACGTGGACAATGGGTAAAACCACCGTTGCAGAAAATAAAAAAGAAGTCGCATACATGGATGCGAATACGCTAACATTTCCGCTCAAACTGCGTCTTTGGCAGCCTGGCGATTGGTTCTGTCCGTTGGGCATGAAGGGAAAAAAGAAGAAAATCAGTGACTTTTTGGTCGATGCAAAAGTCTCTAGAAATCGAAAAGACCAAGTCTACGTACTCGAATCAGGCGGCGAAATAGCTTGGTTGGTAGGCTTCCGATTGGATGAACGATTTAAAATTAGCGAAACAACTGTGAAAATTTTAAAATTTTCACAAGACACATCTAATTGATAAACAGATAGTTATTTTACACAAACAACTTCAACCCAATAGTTTTTTCACAAAAAAAACTTACTTTTATTTTTTGGCACAGTAATTGAGACTTGACAGATAGAATCCTATTTTCCTGCTACTGTAACACTTTTGCAATTATGAAAACCGTAGGTAAAATCGCGTTGGGATTTGTTCTGGCCCTGATGACACTCAACGCATTCGCCCAAAACGCCAGACTCCGGTCGGCCAATCGGGCTTTTGACGAATACAGCTATGCCGATGCTGTGCGGGGCTACGAAGAATTCCTTCGCGTTGACAAAAAGTCTGACCCAGTCGAACGCAAAGAGGCGTTAGAAAAATTGGCTTACAGCTACCGACGTCTCCAAGACACCCGCAATGCGGAAAGAGTTTACGGACAATTGGTAGAAAATTTTGCCGATTCCGACAGCCGCAACTATCTCTATTACGCCCAAGCGCTGGCAAGCAACGGCAAACACCGAGAGTCGCAAAAAATGTACGGAAAGTACGCCGACTTACAATCCTCCGATTTGCGCGGTCGAAAGTTTGCGGTTACGTACATGGACATGAATCGTTTTTACAAAGATTCGGCCATGTATCGCGTAGAGTATTTGCCAGTCAACTCCAAACAGGCCGATTTTAGCCCTATGTATTTTAAAGGGGGATTGGTTTTTGTTTCCTCACGGGCCGAATCAGGAATCATCAAACGGGTTTTTAACTGGAACCAAACGCCGTTCCTTGATCTCTATTTCACCCCCGATACCTCGGCACTCAAAGGCGTACGCGACACTTACGTCAACTCAGCAGGAACCTTGGGCGGCGCCTCTGCCACCAATGGCAACACAGGCACACTCGCGGAGGCTACACCCACCCCCGACTTGCCAATGCCCGTCACCAAAGCCGAGAAATTTAGCCGAACGCTCAACACAAAGTACCATGAAGGCCCCGCTACTTTCTTCAAAGATTACACAAAAGTGGTCTTTACCCGCAACAACTACAACGGTGGTAAAAGCAAGAAAAGCAACGACGGAATCAACAAATTGAAGTTATACATTGCCGACCAAAAAGGCAAAGATTGGGGCGGTGTCAAAGAACTCCCCTTCAATAGCGACGATTATTCTACGGGCCACCCAGCGCTTTCACCCGATGATACCAAGCTTTATTTTGTCTCAGACATGCCCGGTGGATTTGGTGGCACGGACGTTTACGTTGTGGAATACAACAATGGACAATGGGGCACGCCTGTCAACTTAGGCAAAGAAATCAATACCGAAGGCAATGAAATGTTTCCGTTTATCGACGCAGGCGGCAATCTCTACTTTGCCTCCGACGGTCATGAAGGATTGGGCGGTCTGGATATTTTTTATGCCGAGCTGAAAGAAGGAATTGCTTACAAAGGCGTAAAAAACCTGGGTGCCCCCATCAACTCCGAAAAAGATGATTTTGGATTAATTAGCGATAAAGAATTGGGTACTGGATATTTCAGCTCCAACCGCAGCAAAGGCGTATCTGACGACAATATTTACCGCTTTACCCGCACCTGCCGTCCGCTTGAAATCTTAGTACTTGATGCCAAAACCAATACTCCCATCGAAGGTGCAGACGTTAGAATCGTAAAAAATGGTTCTAACCAAGACATTCAACAAACAGGAATCGATGGTGCTACAAAAATTTGTTTAGAATCACAAACCGATTACGACTTTAAAGCCATCAAAGAAGGATACGCTACCAACAATATTCGCTTCTCCACGATGACCCAGTCGGCCAATCCACAGATGAGCGTGTCGATTTACCTCAACAAGAGCGAGAATACTATTTTGCGAGGAACGGTAAAACGTGAAGTAAATCAATCACCACAGGAAGGCGTAAAAGTAACCCTGAAAGACCAGAAAACGGGTGCTGAGCGCACCGTAGTAACGGGCCCTGATGGAGGATACGAGTTTGAAGTTGACCCAAGTCGCAACTACGATCTGCGGGCCGAGGGCGACGAGTTGGCGACCAACGAACAGACCATCAACAAAAATAAGAAAACCAAGAAGAAAATCGTGGAAAGTGACCTGAGCATGTACGGTACAGGCGACGTGTTTACCCTCGATAATATTTATTACGATTTGGATAAGTTTTTCATCCGTCCCGAAGCCGCTAAAGAATTGGATAAAGTAGTAGGCCTGATGAAGAAGTATCCAACGATGCAAATTGAGTTGCGGTCATTTACCGATAGCCGCGCCAGCGACGTGTACAATCTGCGCCTTTCAGAACGCCGCGCCCGCGCTGCCTTCGATTATCTGGTCCGCAAGGGAATCACCCCATCACGTTTGGTAGCCCGCGGATATGGAGAATCTGAATTGGTCAACGATTGCGTTGATGGAACAAATTGTGAAGATGCCGAACACCGCCTCAACCGTCGAACAGAATTCAAGATTCTGTCAGTCAAAGGAGGAGTGGGTGAAGCCCTCACTGGAAAGTAAAAGTAATAGCAGTATAGTAAGGATAGGAAACAAACGGCGAGGCTATTAGGCTTCGCTGTTTTGTTTTTGGGGCGTCCTAGACCTTTTAGAACAGAAAAATGTTAAACAGAAAACAGATAACCGCAAAACAGAAAAATGCAGGGACGGGGCCGTAGCAGCGGTTTTACAGTTCCCAAAACGGGCAGACGCGAGGCCTGCCCCTACGTTTACATTTGACATTTATTATTTTGCAGTTTTACGGTTAACTGATACCGACCAGCAGGCCTGCCCCTACGTTTACATTTGACATTTATTATTTTGCAGTTTTACGGTTAACTGATACCGACCAGCAGGCCTGCCCCTACGTTTACATTTGACATTTATTATTTTGCAGTTTTACGGTTAACTCCTACCAACCTACCTTAACTTAGCAGTCCTAAACACAGGTTAACGATTAATCCAACCTAACAACTCATGCAAATTTCATTAATCAGCGCCATGTCAGAAAACCGAGCCATTGGCTTGCAGGGGCGCTTACCCTGGCCTCATTTACCCAACGACTGGGCTAATTTTTTTGCGGTCACGAAAGGTTGCCGAATGATTATGGGTCGAAAAAGCTACGATACCCCCGACCGTTTAGCATCAGAAGTCGGCAACTTTGTTATAACGCGTCAAGAAGATTATACGTTGGAAGAGGGTTTTATCCGAGCTGGAAGTCTAGAAGAAGCCCTTGAAGCCTGCAAAAATGACAAAGAAGTGTTTGTCATCGGCGGTGCTGAAATCTACCGTCAGGCATTGCCATTGGCCGACATTATTCATTTAACCCTTGTACACGGTACATTTGATGGAGACGCCTTTTTTCCAGCATTTTCCGAATCTGAGTTTAAACTAAAAAGCCGGCAGGATTTCCCCACCGACGCGCAACATGCCTACGCTTATTCTTTTTTAGTGTACGAAAAAACGAAGAATCAATAAAATCCAGCTAGGTTGATTTTCTTAGCTTTACAAAACACGTCAGGGTTCCATCAAATGGTCGTGCCACCGTCCACGGTGTAGATTCCGCCAGTACAATAACCCGAGGCATCAGAAGCAAGATAAAGCACCAGAGAGGCTACTTCTTCGACCGTTCCCATGCGAGAAATCGGAATCCGTTTGGTAAAATGATTCAGCGTCTTTTCGTTTTCCCACAAGGCTTTACTGAATTTGGTTTTAATCAATCCCGGACAAACCGCGTTGACCCGTATGCCGTCGTCACCCCACTCTTTGGCAAAAACCTTGGTCAACATATTCAAGGCTGACTTGCTGACGCTGTATATTCCCAAACCTGGGTCAGGCGTTTCTCCCGCAATACTACTAATATTGATGATGCTGCCTCCACCCCGTAGTTTCATGACGGGATGAACCCATTTACTGAGTTGAAAAGGCGCTTTTACGTTGATGTCCATGATTTTGTCGAAAGCAGCATCTGGACAGTCAACGGTGGGCCCGTAATAGGGATTGGAAGCCGCATTATTCACCAAAATATCAATTCCTCCGTAGATTTCAACGGCTTTGTCACACAGGTGTTTGATGTGGGCTTCATCGCCCATGTTTGCCTCAACGGCCGTGACGTCGGCACCTGTTTGGCGAATTTCTTCAGCGAGCAGCTCCAAATCAGCGAGTTTACGACTACTGATGATGACTTTTGCGCCAAATTGGGCAAAATAACGCGCAATTTGCTCGCCTATGCCTTTGCTGGCCCCCGTAATTACGGCAACTTTGCCCGTTAAATCAAAAAGATTTTTTACTGATTCGCTGTTCATAACTTTGGTTTAGGTAAGATTAAGGTATAAAATCCGACTTTCAGTTTTTGGCTTTTTTCTGGATAAAATTTCTTAGACCATCCGCCGCTTTTCGTTGAATTTTTTTCTCCAAAAAACGGCTCCAGCCCAATAATTTTCCCGTCAGTCCCAACGCTTGCGACGACCATTCATAAAAGCTAAATCGGTCGTCATGGCGCGAGATAAGGTCGTTTTTGAACAAAAATTCAGCGTGTATTACGTTATGAACGGTACGCCCAGTCGCCGAAAAAGTGTATGTAGCTTCCCAGTCGCAACTTCCGCTTCGGTAATCGGCCTGAACATTCCCAAACGTAATCGTTAAGTCAGCGCTTCTGGTCAGGAGCATTTCCCACATGAGTCCCGCTTCTTCGCCCTTTAATTTAGGAAAAACAGGATCAGAAAAACGAACATCTGGATGATAACAGGCCTGCATGGTACGAAAGTCTTTCTGCTGAAAAGCCGTATAAAATCGTTCAATAAGGGCTTGATTTGGGTGCATTGTATTAAAATAAGATTGTGCAAAAAAGGTAGTATTCGTATTTCGTGGTTTTAAGAAACCGCTGTCGTTGGTTGTTGGGTTTGAGAGCCCAACAACACAGGTTTGAGAACCCAACGACACATTCCCAACGGCGCTACGCAACCATCAGCCCTCCGTCCATCACAAGCGTGTGCCCAGTCATAAAAGAAGCCGCCGAAGAAGCCGCGTAAATAATGGCGTCGGCAATTTCTTCGGGCTTTCCGAATCGTTTCATAGGAATAGCATTTTGAAGCGCATCTAGGTAATTGGTGTCGTCGTTGGTCATGGCATTTTCGAGCATGGGCGTCATCGTAAACGAGGGACAAACGGCATTGATGCGAATCCCATGTTTGGCGTATTCAAGGGCGGCGGTGCGGGTCATACCCACTACGGCGTGTTTGCTCGCCGAATAACCCACGTGCCCAGCAAAGCCCCCCAAACCCGCTACCGAGGCAAGATTGACGATATTCCCGTTTTTCTTTGCCAAAAAATGGGGTAAAACCGCCTGCATACAATTAAACAGGCCAAAAACATTGATTTCCATTACTTTTTTAAAGTCTTCGGCAGGATACCGTTCGGTCCGGGCGCGCGGTCCCAAAACTCCCGCACTGTTAACGAGCACATGAATCCCCCCAAAACGCTGAATACAATCCGTAACCATGCGTTCTACATCTTCGGCATCCGTCACATCAATGCGGGCAAAAGCCGCATCTGCTCCCACTTTTTCAAGCTCTTCCATCAGTACATCACCTGCTTTTTCAGACAGGTCGGCAATGAATAATTTCGCTCCTTCTTGTGCAAAACGAAAAGCCGCCGCCCGCCCGATTCCGGAGCAACCGCCGGTAATAATTACTACTTGGTCTTTAAACATCATGAGGGTTGAAAATGAATGAATGCGTATATTCAAAACTAAAAAAATGCAATTGAATCCATTTTTACTACGATTTAATCTAATTTTTTGACTTTCTACACCATAAAAAATCGAAACCAATAGATTAGAAGTAATTTTACGGCACGCATTTTGGTTAATTTTCCGTTGTAAAACAAATATACCTGAAAGTTGATAGACTATTACCTCTAACCACTCCCCTATGAAAATAACTGACCAAACGCCGCAATCCTCTCCCCCTCTTGAAAATGAGTGCGAAGGCCTTCCGCCTTTTATAAAAACTTGGCCCCAAATGTACGGGATTGTGATTGGGACTTTAATTTTGCTCATCGTATTATTTTACGCAATGATGCATTATTTTGACTGATTTCCCCGCCGAATAAAATTCCCACATTTATAGTTCCTAACTCTTAACCGCACGGGCTTTCGGGCCATGTCTTAACACCACTTTCTCAATGAGTTCTATTGACTGGATTGTACTGATTGGTACGCTTGGTTTTATCGTTTTGTACGGAGTTTATCGCAGCCGAGGCACACAAAACATGGAAGATTACCTCATTGCCAATCAGTCGCTTCCGTGGTATCACGTCTGTTTTTCGGTGATGGCAACCCAAGCCAGCGCCATTACCTTTTTATCGGCGCCCGGACAGGGATTTTCAGATGGAATGCGCTTCGTTCAATTTTATTTCGGCCTACCGCTCGCCATGGTCGTTTTGAGTATTACGTTCATTCCTATTTTTCACCGCCTCAAGGTATTTACCGCCTACGAGTTTTTAGAAAAGCGGTTTGATATGCGCGTCCGGATGTTTACCGTAACGCTGTTTTTGCTTTCCCGAGGCCTTTCTACTGGACTATCCATTTATGCCCCTTCCATCATTTTAGCTACTATTTTGGGTTGGGACATCATGTGGACCAATATCTTTATGGGAACCGTGGTGTTAATCTACACCGTGTCTGGCGGCACGAAGGCCATCTCCCATACGCACGTCCAACAGATGATGATTGTGACCGTGGCGATGTGTGTAGCGGGCTACATGGTGGTGCATCTGCTGCCCGCTGATGTAGGTTTTGTAGATGCCCTCAAAATAGCGGGTAAAGCGGGGCGACTCAACACCATTGATTTTCATTTTGACCCCAATAGCCGCTACAATATTTGGTCAGGGATTATCGGCGGTTTTTTCTTGCAGCTTTCCTATTTCGGCACCGACCAATCGCAGGTAGGGCGTTATCTTACGGGTGAATCCATCGGCCAAAGCCGCTTGGGTCTGATGATGAATGGTTTGCTCAAAATCCCGATGCAGTTCCTGATTTTGTTGGTAGGCGTGCTGGTTTTTGTGTATTACCAATACAATCCAGCCCCTTTGTTTTTCAATAAAGTAGAAACTGACAAACTTAAAACAAGCATATATGCAACTAATTATCAACAACTTGAGCAAAAACATCAGAAATTAACCTTTGAGCGCCAACAGACCGTCAACGCCTTGGCAAAAGCCATGGATAGTGAAGATGAGGCAGAAGTAAACCGTCAAAAGACAATGCTACAAACCAATGAAGGCATTGCCAAAGAGATACGTAATGAAACCGTGGCCCTCATCAAAAAGAACAATCCCACTGCCGACACCAGCGATGTAAATTACGTTTTTCTGCGGTTTGTGCTCGACCGTCTACCCATCGGGCTCATCGGGTTACTCATTGCGGTCATTTTCAGCGCCTCCATGGGTTCTATTGCGGCGGCTTATAGTTCATTGGCTTCTACGAGTATTGTGGACATTTACAAACGCCTGTACCGTAAAGACGCCTCCGAAAACCATTACCTTACCGCCTCGCGCGTGGCTACCATCGGTTGGGGCGTATTTTGTGTGGCAGTGGCGCAATACGCCAGCAAATTGGGTAGCATGATTGAAGCCGTAAATATCTTAGGCTCATTGTTTTACGGTGTTATTTTAGGGATATTTCTGGTGGCTTTTTACTTTAAAAATCTCGGTGGAAAAGCCACATTTTGGGGGGCTGTGCTGGCCGAAATTGGCGTAGTGGTATGTTGGCTTTCTGACATCATGGCGTTTTTATGGCTCAACGTCGTTGGCTGTATTCTGGTCATTTTGTTTGCTTGGCTTTGGCAATTTACGGTTGAAAAAGCCCCCGATAAAGCCTAAAAGTTTCACCGCTAGTGTCTTTGGTTGTGAGCAACCAAAGACACTCTGTGGTATCGGTTGCTCACAACTGATACTTTGTAAACCAAAAAAGCTGCACAGTCGTTGTGCAGCTTTTTTGTTGGTAACCATAGCAATGCCCTTCAAACAAAAAGCATCACCGACGAGTGATTACTTATATTCAGTGTCTACGTCGGCGAAAATACGGCCGCAGTGTTCACAAACAATGATTTTCTTTTTCTCACGAATATCAGCCTGACGCTGAGGAGGAACGACGTTGAAACAACCTCCGCAAGCACCGCGACGAACCGTTACTACGCCAAGGCCATTACCTGAGTTGTTACGAATCTTTGTGTAGGATTTATACAAGCGGTCTTCTACTTTGGTAGCCTGGAGATCGCGTTTTTCTAAAAGCTTTTTCTCGTCTTCGTGACTTTCAGAAGTGATAACATCCAGCTCTTGTTTTTTAGCTTTCAAATCTTCGCGACGCTCTTTGAGCAAAGCGTCAGTAGCGGCGATTTCTTCTTTTTTGGCCTTCACTTTGTAATCAGCCTCCCGAGATTTCTTTTCGGCAAGCTCAATTTCAAGCGATTGAAGTTCCATTTCTTTGGTGATGGCGTCGTATTCACGGTTGTTACGAACGTTCATCTGTTGCTCCTTATAGCGGGCAATCAGTTTTTCCGCGTCTTTCTTTGCGGCTTTGTAACGACTGATTTCATCGTCAAGAGCGCTGATTTCGCTGTTGAACTTCCCGATGCGGGTTTCAAATCCTGCAATGTCATCTTCTAAATCTCTTACTTCTTCGGGCAAGTCGCCGCGGATTTTTTTGATGTCATCTAATTGAGAGTCAATTTCTTGCAATTTAAGGAGCAAGTCCAGTTTCTGCGCGACTGTCAGTTCCATTCAGTATTTACGATTTACAATTTTCGATTTTCAATCTTTTACTCAAGAGCGGTAAAAGACTGGATTTGTATTAGTTTCCGACAAAATTGTCGCAAAATTAACGAATTTTTTCGACAAATATCGTTGTAATAATTCTTTTGTGTAAACTTCACTTTCATAATGTCCGACATCACAAATGAGAATTCGTCCGTCGGCATCAAAAAACTCGTGGTACTTATAATCGGCCGTCACAAAAACATCGGCTTTGACTCCAATAGCATCATTGAGAAGAAAACCGCCTGCCCCCCCGCATACTGCTACTTTTTTGATAGAATCGCTCACCAAAGCGGTATGGCGAATCATCTGCAAGCCCATTGTATCTTTCAAATGCGTTAAAAATTCATCTCCCGTCATCGCATTCGACAATTCGCCTACGGCTCCCGCTCCCACTTCTTGGTTTAGATTTTGCAACGCTGAAATATAATACGCTACTTCTTCGTATGGATGGGCTTGTTTGAGCTCATTGAGTACTTTCCCCTGCAAATGGGCTGGAAAGATTACCTCAATGCGATTTTCCGTTACTTCTTCGTCTTTCAGAGCACTCCCGATGAAGGGTTGCGCCACTTCATTGGGTCGGAATGTTCCGGTGCCATTTACCCGAAAACTACAATGGTCATAATTTCCAATAGCCCCCACACCCGCTTCATACAGTGCGTCCAAGACGATTTGGGTAACTTCCGTCGGGACAAAACTAACTAATTTTAGTAGGGTATCCGATTTCGGCGCTAAAATCCTGACATTTTGAAGTTGA
The DNA here is from genome assembly GCF_003339505.1 of Runella aurantiaca. GTDB lineage: Bacteria > Bacteroidota > Bacteroidia > Cytophagales > Spirosomataceae > Runella > Runella aurantiaca. The sequence continues at coordinate 49,170 of NZ_QPIW01000022.1, read as the reverse complement.
AGTCGCTCGGCAATCATTGAGTTTACTCCCCCCATTACATGGTCCAGATTGGTGTGGATGGCGTAAATGGCAATGTCATTTTTAATGGCTTTGATGATAGTCCGCTCAACGTAGTTGCGCCCGTTTAATTTTTTAAGTCCTTTAAACACAATCGGATGGTGCGCCACAATCAGATTACAACCTTTGGCGATGGCCTCCTCCACTACGGCCTCCGTCGAGTCAAGCGTCAACAGTACGCCGGTCACCTCAATTTGGGGATTTCCCACAATCAAACCTGCATTATCATACGACTCTTGGTAAGAAAGGGGCGCAAGTTGTTCTAAATAATGGGTAATTTCTTTGACAAGCGTCATTTTATTTAATTTTGTAACTCTTTAGAAATGAGAATTTTCGAACATAAAAACACATTTTTTTATAAAAAAAGCGTGTTTTTATTTGGCGAATGTATTGCATTGAACGCTAAAAATACTACTTTTGCACCACTTTTAGCAGAAACCAAAACGCAAAAAGTAAATCTTGGTTCGGTAGTTCAGTTGGTTAGAATACCTGCCTGTCACGCAGGGGGTCGCGGGTTCGAGTCCCGTCCGGACCGCCAACAGTGTTTTAGTAACGTTCTTTCAAAGTAAAAATGGTTCGGTAGTTCAGCTGGTTAGAATACCTGCCTGTCACGCAGGGGGTCGCGGGTTCGAGTCCCGTCCGGACCGCTTGGAAGCTCAGAGAAATCTGAGCTTTTTTTGTTTTATACCCTTTCTGACGCTTCTAGGGCACTTTTTTAAAAAATCATACACTAACAGCTTTGATACTTTTTTGATACCTGCCACACTGTTTTATTAAAACTTCTTCTATCATACCATTTAAAAAAGGCTGAAAATTGAGCAACGGTTGAATTTCCGGTGCCACCCGTTTTGGCATTTTTCTTACTATGTTTTACCATATCATAGCAGATTTTTTGCTACTTTTTTGATACCTGTTTTTCCTGTTTTCCAATACTTATGTTTGTGCGAACTTAAAAACACAAGCACAATGAAAGTAAAGTATGAGTTAGTTTTCGATCGTAAGAAAGAAATTCAGAAAAAAGGCAAAGGATTGGTGCAGATTCAAGCTTACTTAGGTGGAGCCAGGCGCTATTTTTCAACCCGACTGCACCTGACGCTTAAAGAATGGGATGATAAAAAGAACACTGCCAAAGACCCCTACACTGCCAGGATGCTGCGGGAAAAAATCGGAGAACTTGAAAACTTCGAAATTCATTACAGAGCTACCCATAAGAAGTTTAGCTTAAATGATTTTAAACATTTTCTCAAATCGTTAAAACCGGTCAAAAAGGTTGATACATTGAGTTTCACAGAATTCTATCGCCAGCAGCTAGCCAAACAACCTCAATTGGCTAAAGCTACAATCGTGACCCAAACTGTTACCTTCAATACGTTGTGCTTGTTTAAAAAACAGGTAGAATTTGAAGACTTGACGTATTCACTTTTACAGGACTTTGATATTTTTCTCCGTAAGGAAGGAAAACACATCAATACGATAGAGAAGTATCATCGTCACCTTCGTAAATACATTAATCTGGCCATCCTCCATGATTTACTGGCAGAAGGTAAAAACCCCTATCGAAAGTTTAAGCTAGTTACTGAGCCAACAGACACAATTTTTCTACTGCCTGAACAGAGGAAACGAATCGAAATGCTTGAGTTTACACCGGAACAAAAGGAGCTGGAAATGGCAAGGGATATGTTTTTATTCAGTTGCTATACCGGTTTGAGACATTGCGACAGCTATGCCCTAACCCGAGAAAAAATTATTTTTACTGAAGATGGCGAGGACTTAAAATACCAATCAATAAAAACAGGCAAATGGGATTATAAGCTGCTATCCCTATTGTTTGACGGTGCACCCGCAAGAATTATCAAGAAGTACCTTCCGCAAAGAAATAATGTAAGGATTTTCAAAGGGATGACTAGCCAAAAAGTAAATAGCCTGTTGAAAATTATTGCAGTTATGGCGGATGTTGACCCAAAATTGTATTTTAGAGCATCAAGAGATACCTTTGGGACAACTCTCTACATGCTGTCAGGAGATGACAAGCTGGTTCAATTACAACTTCAGCACAGTAAACGAGAGCAGACTGACAAATACATTCATGCAGTACAACAAATCCAAAATGCAGCCCTCAAAAAAATCTTTAAACAAAACAGCTCACCTTCCAATGACGGAGGAACTGAGTCAGGACAAGATTGATCTTGTGAATTTTACGGATAAAAAAATTACCGTTAAACATTACCTGAATTTGTACATACGTCCCGTTGTCGATAATGATGAAACAGAAAAAGACCCCACTTTGTGGAGACATACTGTATACGTTCGTATCACCTTTAATCGGCTGACCGCTAAAATTAAAAGTGCAACTAACTTATGGTGTACCGTCAATGAGTTAAATACGCTGAGCAAAGACATCCAAAAATTGCTTGATCGAGAGAGTATGTTTCTAATGGACCATATAAGCAGAGCTTATTTAAGTTTTGTAAGGCAGAATAGGTCCCAGACAACCATGGAAGAGTTTGATATCAATAAACTGTTGGAAGGGTTTAAATATGAGGATTATGAGTTGGATAATATAGTAAACAAATTGTTAAACCAAAGTATGATAACGTACTTGACTCAGGAATTCCCTAATGAAGATACCTCACTGCTTAAGGAAGCTATTCATGGTACTTACAATATAAGCCCATTGGAGTTGTTTACTTATTATTCCAAAACTATTCCTTCGTTAAGTCAATTTAAAGAAAAATATGCTGACGAAATTTGGACATGGAAAGTGCTTTATATCAACTTCAAGAATACTAATTCGGAATATAATCGTTTAGGAGCTTCAATTCTTGATTTTACGCATGGTGACTTTAAAAAGGCCTTTATTGAGTCTAATCCCACCCACAATTCACTGTATATCAAAATTATAGACAACATTCAAGCGTTACTTGAGGAGCATTTTCACCCTGTTTCCTTTAATTTTATTTAGCCGATTTTTCAGAATTTCAGAAAGAACGCTATTATTTTAAATGTTTTGTTTGAACGATTAAATCTATTTTGTTAATATTGCATAGTAAATCATACCAGATTTTTTCAACCCTCATTACCATGAAGCAAAATCCCAAACACGACCCCGGTCCTCAGGCAGTAGACTACTCCAAATTAATGTCAGAAATGACCCAGCACTTTGAGCGTATTACTCGGTTGCTTGAAAATCGACAGGAAACATTTACGTCCCCAGACAAATTACGCCCAGCTGAAGTTTGCAAAAAAATGGGATGGTCAAGGTCCAAATTCGAGCAATTTAAAAGGGATGGAGCATTCCGAACCGTGAAGATCGGCGGAATGGTATTCGTATATGCTTCTGATTTAAATAAGCTATTTCCAGAAGATTTCTTTTAATCCTTCTCAAATCAGGGAACACCACTCCCCTATCAATTAATCATCTCCTCTTCCAACAAGTCCCAACTGTAGAAAACCTACGGTGGCTACACTATTGCCTAAATTTACTCCATAAAGCGATGTCAAAAATGCCCTTTCAATTTGAAAAGCATCCTAAAAAGAAAGGCAGATGCCCTTCCTGCGGTGACCCTAAAAGTTTTAGATATTACGAAAAAGACGGTGTTCGACTCAGTGAAGAATTCGGAAAATGTGAAAGAACTAATAGCTGTGGGCACCATTCTAAGCCTAATTTACCGTCGTTTTCAACTACCATTTCATCGGTAAATGTCGGCTCAGACTCCGAAACACTGTTACCTGATGTTTACAAACAGGAGCAATACAAGACATGGAATGAGAATCAGGAAAGCGCATTCCATGTCTACTGCCAATCACTGGGAATTACCAAAAAGCACCTCTCAAAACACAGTGTAGGGACAGATCAAAAAGGAAGGACTGTTTTTATTCTTAAAAATGAAAAAAAGGAAATTGTAAACGCCAAATGGATACTCTACAAATCTGATGGACACCGTGATAAGGCTTTTACCAGTCATTCATTAAAACAACCTCCCGATGGCAAAAAGTATGGAATGTGCCTCTACGGAGAAGATTTATTGGACCCTGAAAAGCAAAAGATGGTCATTGTGGTGGAATCCGAGAAAACCAAGGTAATCGCATCCTTTTTCTACTCTCAATTTGATTGGGTAGCCTGCGGTTCCGCCAACGGTTTGACAGATACCAAAATTACTCCATTGAAAGGACGAAAGGTAATATGGCTGTGTGATGCTGATAAGGCTGGCAGACTGGAAGCTTCAAGTATTAAAAACTTAGAGAAACACGGAATTGATTTTGAAATTATTGACCTGTTTCCCGAACGAAATGATGGTTATGACATTGCCGACGCAATTGGTGACAAACAGCTGCACGACATTCTTTCTGGGGTACGAGTGGTTAATTACGGGGTACATTTGGATTCAACAAAGCAAAAAAAGGATACCTATGCACTAAATCGGTCCCAATACAGTACGGTTGATTATCGAAAGGATGGAAGTATTTGGGTGTTAGGAAAGAAAAACTGGGAGAATGTTGCCAATTTTCACTTGTTCATTAAATACTGCACAGAAGATGAAAACCAACAGATTACGTGGGTATTGGAGTTACGCCCCAAAAATGGGGATACCGTTTTTTTGGAAGTGGAACATGATGGTTTTTGCTCATCCAAACGGATGAAAAACCTGATTACGGCAAAACAGCTAAGTTTTAAAGCGAATGACGATCATTTATCAGAAATTCATGCCCATCTCTTTGCCTTAAAAAGCTTCTCTAAAGCCGTCAAAATTAACCGTTTTGGCCTTCATCGTGAATCAGAATTATTTTTGTTTGCCAACCATGCTGTAACTCCCGAGGGAGAAATAATCAGTCCTGACGAGTTTGGTATTGTATCATTCAAAGATTGGTGTATTTCAATTCCACGCATCAATACCAACAAAAGACATCGTTTTACGCTGTCGGACTATCCGATTAAGTTCAATGATTGGTTTAATCTATTCCAGGAAGCACATTTAAAAGAGAATGCATTTCTGCCGGCTTGTTTCTATATTATGTCGCTTTTCAGGGATTTAGTGATTCTGCATAAGCCAACTTCCCCTATACTTTATGCGAAAGGTCCCGCCGGTACAGGTAAGAGCAGCATCATCCGAAGCCTGACGTATCTTTTTGGTTTTAAGCAGGACGACATAAACCTTAAATCTAAAAATACCGATGCAGCGCTTATAAAACTCATGAGCCAATCGTCAAACACATGCCTATGGATGGATGAATTTGTGAATAACTTGCCTCAGGAAGGATTATTACAGGCTGTGTATGACAACACAGGCTACCATAAAACACCAGACAATAGCCGTAATAAAACTGAAACAGAGAGTATTGATATTCATTCCGCCTTAATGCTGACCAGCAACTACCTCCCTCAAAATTCTATCTTTTTTTCACGCTGCCTTTTTATCCCCATTGAATCACACCAAAAAACAAAGGAGCAAATTATTGCTTTCACCCGGTTATCTGAGCTTCAGGAAAATGGACTGGGAATGATTACGGTTGAATTACTGAAACACAGGGCATTGATAAAAAAATCATATGATTCTGCTTATGCAACCCTGTATGATCGGTTTAAATCAGGTTTTATTAATGAAGGATTAAATGAACGCCTGTTTAGCAATATGGCTCAAACGATGGCCTGTGCTTTTGTTTTGACATGCGAAGGGCATATAGCGCTTTGTGAGTACACTGATAGAGAAGACATTTTGGACGAGTTTACCGAAATAGGAAGAAAATCCATAAGTCGCCAGCAAAGTATAAATAATGTCAATTCAATACTTGCTGAATTTTTTAACACTCTGCAAGTAATGTTCGACCAACATCAAATTCACGAAGGAATTCATTTTAGGTTTGAGGGCCCCTTCCTTTATATACGTGCTCCTTTGATTTATACAATTTTCATGGAGAAATATCGTCGTATACATCACAAAGAGGCACCGGATAAAGACAGTGTTTTTCAGGAAATTCTACAAATGGAGGCTCCAAGAACCGAAAAAGAGGTAAAAAAGACAATTCGTTTCCGTCAACATGAAAGAAACGAAAACAAGGCTCCAACTCAGGCAGTAACAAACTCTCTTTCAATAACTTATGAATATGTAAAATCAAAATACGATTTAGACCTTATCAACAGACAACCCAAAAATTTTTAATTTAAAAAAAATGACCATTTTTCTTACAACATTACAACAACAGTATATAAGTAATTGATTATTAATATTTTATATTAAATATTGTTGTTGTAAAGTTGTTGTAAATCTGTTGTAGTGTTGTAAAATATTTTTTTGATGCTGTTGTAACTGTTGTAGGCATTTACAACAGATTTACAACAAAAATAATTTTACAACTAATTGATTATCAAATTTTTAAGCTCGGTGTTGTTGTGTTGTAATACAACAGCCAATTATGCCCTGTCGCAACTTTTTTTATTGTCATTTTCTTTTTCCCTCATCTGAAATATGTACAACTTTTAACCCTGAAACATTGTCATTTATTAAAGAACTGAAGTATCGGCTTTGGGTGATTATAAAAACACCTTAAAAAGGCAAAAACAGCAGATAAACCACGTATCTAAGTCATAATTAGACTTATTTAATTAATTTTGCATATATTTTCTTTAACCCTTTAACAGCATGAACACTAAAGACAAAACCTTCAATTTTCGTGTGGATGAGCCCACCAGACAACTACTTAAAGATTTCGCTCAGGAGTTACACCTTAAAGAAAGCGAGTTCATTCGCAAAGCAATTGTCAGCTTTAAAGAGTTGACCGGCCAAGTACAGGCCGCCGCCCTGGACAGGGAAATAATTCAGGAGCAGGAAGCACAACTAAAGCAGCTCCGTTACCTGCTGGATGGGTATGAAAAAAATGAAACCTTTACCACACTATTCAAAAATATCAAGGGTCATACCATTGAGGGTAAAAAAATCTGTTCCAAGTCCGATCTGGTTGAGTTGCTGGCCAAGAGTGCTGCAGTGGAAATAGTGGAAGCAACTTCGGAAACAGAAGAATCAACAATCTCAATCTCCCCCGTTGTATTACAGGCGCATGTAACGCCCGAAACCATTGAAGAGCCCATCACCCGCCAACACGTAATGAGTTTCTTAAAACGAAATTGGCTATGGTTATTAGGACTAGGATTAGCACTGGCAGCATTTGTCTTCTGGAGATGGACCTCAATCTTGAAAATGCGACCAAAAATCATCCAATATTCTCCTTCAAAATCAGAAGAAACCCTGCTGGCAGCCTGATTGTCTACACAAATGTATGTACATGCCCTGACATGTAGAGGTATATGTTCTTTTGCTTAAAAACCCACGTTACAGGCTTGTAACGTGGGTTTTTGTTGTCAGAGAAGTATATATCTGGGTTAAAAAAGCGATGTATATACAAATGTATGGACAATTGTATGTACAAAGGTGTGTATTGAAAGTGGTTGTAACTGTATACAGTAGGATACCGTACTTTTTGCCGATAGATGCAACGACATTGGAAGAGAATACATCCCCATTGTTTACTAAAAGGCTGCGTTTACGTTTTCATAAACAAAAAATATATGTAAACGTGACAGAAATACAGATTGTAGATCAGGCATTGAAAAATCTCCAAACCACTATGCCATTAAAGGGAACATAGCGGGCCATTGGACAGTACATTTCAACCGATAGCTGATGAGAAGGCATAGAATGCAAAAATTAATGGAATGGCAACGGAACTAAGCTGAAAGCAGCGTTTTAGAATTGAATTCAAAACTTATTATGAGCGGCAATAAAACTTGGGCTAACTTTGTCCAGTTTTTTGCATAAAAAACTGGACAAACCTTTATCTTTGTTGACAAAAAAATAAATGAAAGTATCTGAATATATATCGTTTGTGATAGACCGACTGCCTAAAGGGTATGTATTCACCTATATGGATTTAGGTGTAGAAGTCAATAAAAAAGAAGCCGTTATCAAATCCCTAAATCGGATGGTGGTAAAGGGCAAAATTGCCAAGTTATCCAAGGGCAAATACTTCAAACCGGAGACTACGCCCTTGGGGCCAGTGCAACCCTCCCAAAAACAGGTAGTGAAAGATCTGTTGGAAGAAGACGGTAAGGTCATTGGGTACCTGACAGGCTACAGCATCTACAATCAGCTGGGTTTAACAACCCAAGTGAGCAACACCATCCAAATTGGCCAAAATCACCCTCGTGCCGCTTTTCAACGTGAGCGTTATACCATAACCTTTATCACACAAAAGAATATCATTACTAAGGACAACATCCCGTTGTTACAAATTCTGGATGCGATTCGATACATCAAAAAAATACCTGATGCCCGCATAGAGCAGTCTTGTCGACGGTTTTTGTCCATTCTTAAATCCCTCTCCGAAAAAGACACCACGACCATCATTCGATTGGCCCTCAAATATCCTCCGGCTACCCGGGCACTTTTGGGTGCTATGATGGATGAATTACAATGGGCAAACCTCGCCGAGCCTTTGTATAAATCGCTGAATCCCTTGACCAAATACCCATTGACTGGAGCGAAAAAAGCACTATCGACCACCGAAAAATGGAATATCGAATGAACCTTCACGAAAACAAAAGACTGTTTAGGAATTTGGCCCAGCAAATGGCCGATGTGCTGCGCATTCCTGCCATCTACATCGAAAAAGACTATTGGGTAACGTATGCGCTACGGGCGGTTTTCAGTCATGCAATTGGTGAAGACACGGTCTTTAAAGGCGGTACGGCCCTGTCCAAATGCTATCAAATGATAGAACGTTTTTCGGAAGATATTGACTTGGTGGTGATGCGGCACGAAGGCGAAAGCGATAACAAACTCAAAACCAAGTTGAAAACCATTGGAAAAGTAGTGAGTGACCTGCTGCCCGAAATAGAAGTGCCGAGCATTACTCAAAAAATGGGGATGAACCGAAAAACAGCACACACTTACGACAAAGAATTTGAGGGTGGATATGGACAAGTCAGAGATTCCATTATCATCGAGGCTACCTGGTTGGGCTACTACGAGCCGTATACTACCCGAACGATGAACTCAATGATTGGGGAAATGCTGTTGACCAACGGGCAGACCCAATTAGCTGAGCAATATGGGCTTTTGCCTTTTGAGGTACGGGTATTGGAACCTACCCGTACACTTTGCGAAAAAATCATGAGTCTGGTTCGATTCTCGTACGGGGAGAACCCCATTGAAGATTTGCAACAAAAAATCAGGCACACCTACGATTTGCACCAATTATTGCAACAGGCAGAGTTTAGCCGTTTTTTTCATTCACCTGCCTTTGATGAAATATTGCTGAAAGTAGCCACGGATGATGTAAAAAGTTTCCGCAACAATAACCGATGGCTGGCGTATCATCCCCGGGAGAGCTTGATGTTTCGTGAACCGGACTATGTATGGACTGAACTGAGCGAAGTATATCAGGGTGAATTCAAAAATTTGGTCTATGGCAAGCTTCCGGCGGCCGAAGCCGTGCTCAACACGCTGAAAATGATCAGCGAGCGACTTACAACGATAAAGTGGACAATTGAAATAGACTTTAACGTATGAAATTCACCGAAGAAAAACCGGAACAGGCATTTTACAGGTGATACCTAAAAGCCGCTTTTGGGCTGCTTTTCTATACAGATGTATATACATGCCCCGGCGTGTAGAGGTATATGTTATATTCCTTAAAACCCACGTTATAGACTTGTAAAGTGGGTTTTTATTTTGGAATAATACCTCTAGCTCAGTTTCATTCCCCCAAATACGGATGTATATACACCATGTACATACAAATGTGATACAAAACCTTTAAATCATAGCCTAAATTAAGAGCTCCAACGACCGTTTGATAACTATTTCATGGGAGATGTCAGAAAAATGCGTAGAAAGGTGGGGGTCTCGCTTTTTGGAATAAGTTATCTTTAACTTCAGAACGCTATGAGAGCAAAGACCTATCGAAGCACCAACGGGTGGACCGCCCCTCAATCTTTAAGCACTTTTGGCATACCGGTTACAAACGGTAAAAAAACCAAATACTTGGGGCTCGAAGAGTTTAACTTTACGGAGATCTACAAGAAGCATAAACTGGCTTTCATTCCCGCGTTCAGCATTGAACGAGATGCCGTGATTCCTATCGTCAAATTATTTTACAGCGTTCCGGGAGCTACTTTTCATTATGCTACATTGGAGAATGTCCGACAAATACCGCAAAATCCTTTGATTATTCAGGCGATACGTGATAATCAATTGGCGGATATGGTAGACTTCGTTGAAAATAATGCCGCTTTTAAGCAAAACTACGGCATCCTGTTTAACCCTGCTGTAGACATTTGGAATAACTGCTTCGCCAGCAATGTGATTATTGCTGATGGAGTAGATACTCGCTTTGTTGTCAATGTTTATTATGAAAAATTGTACTCTATTCAGCCCCATAACAACGTAGAATGGACCAATCTAAAGCGAGTAAGGAGCTTATATCCAGACACTTAAAAATCAGCACCTCTTCTATGATTTACTCAGCGTTTACATACATTTTCTCGACTTATGAAAACTGATTTTTGCCTCAATAAACAACATATTGGGACTGATTTTGCTATTTTGCAGCGCGGCAAGGATTTGCGCGAATGCTTTAGAAGCGATAGAAAAGCAATAATCAGTATGAACGAATCAGAAAAAGATTTAAAGGCAACCCAACAGGTAAAATCCAAAAAACGAGTAGCCGAACATGGTGAAGTTTTTACAAATGAACGTGAAGTAAATGCAATGCTCGACTTGGTGAAACACGAAACAGAACGCATAGACTCTCGTTTCCTTGAACCTGCTTGTGGTAATGGCAATTTTTTAGTAGAAGTTTTGAGACGGAAATTAGGCGTAGTTGACAGTCGATATGGCAAAAGCCAAATTGAGTGGGAACGCTATGCGGTAATTGCAGTTTCAAGTATTTATGGGGTTGATATATTAGAAGATAATGCTTTGGAGTGTCAAGAACGACTATTCTCTATTTTCTCAAAAATTTATTTGGGAAAGTTTGGCACAAATTGCAAGTTAGAGTTTATAAAATCTATCAAATTCATCCTTAAAAGAAACATCCTCTGGGGTGATGCCTTAGATTTTACTAACCCCATTACCAAAAAACCAATCGTATTTTCTGAATGGAGTATGGTAACTGAGAATATGATTAAACGCAGAGATTTTGTCTTTAAATTTTTAGTGGAGAAAACCCACCAGTTTTCAATATTCAATGACGAAGGCAATCCTGCGGCCATTGACGAGCCAGTCAAAGACTTTCCGCTGATTCATTTCTTAAAGCTTGGCTAAGATAAGATGATCCAAACCAATTACAACCCTGATGTACTATCTTGCCTTGCCAACCTAAGCAACGATGAGGTGTTTACGCCGCCCAATCTGGTAAACAACATTTTGGATTTGCTTCCTGCCGAGCTTTGGCGCAACCCAAACGCCAAATTTCTTGACCCTGTGAGCAAAAGCGGTGTGTTTTTGCGCGAAATGGCAAAACGGCTGATGATGGGGTTAGAGCCCCAAATTCCTGACAGGCAGAAACGTATTAATCATATTTTCAAAAACCAACTTTACGGCATTGCCATTACGGAGTTGACCTCTTTGCTCTCTCGACGCAGCGTGTATTGCTCCAAAACCGCCAATGGTAAATATTCCATTTGCGAAACCTTTGATAATGAACAAGGTAATATACGCTATGAACGTATGCAGCACGCATGGCAAAACGGAAAGTGTACCTTTTGTGGAGCAAGCCAAGAGGTGTACGATCGAGATGATGCATTGGAAACTTATGCGTACAATTTTATTCATACAGACAACCCCGAAAAAATATTTAATATGAAATTTGACGTTATCGTTGGTAATCCGCCCTATCAATTAAGTGATGGTGGCTTTGGTAAAAGTGCAGCACCATTGTATCATAAGTTCGTATTACAAGCAACGAAGCTTAATCCTAAATACCTCACCATGATTATCCCATCAAGATGGTTTGCCGGCGGAAAAGGGCTAGATGACTTTCGTAAAGAAATGCTCAATGATTCAAGGATAAAGAAAATAGTAGATTTTGAAAATGCGGGAGATTGTTTTCCGGGCGTAGACATAGCTGGCGGCATTTGTTATTTTTTATGGGAAAAAGATTACAAGGGTGACTGTAATGTAGTAAATGTTGTTAATGGAAAAGAAACACATTCTATAAGAGCACTTAATGAATTCTCAACATTTATTAGAAATAGTGAGGCCGTTCCAATTATTAGAAAAGTTCTTGCGCATAATGAGGCTAAAATGAGTACTATGGTTTCAAGCAGAAAGCCTTTTGGTATTCCTACAAATGGAAGACCCCAAAAATCGGGGGATATAATATTACGTTGGCAAAACGGAGAAGGTCCTTACAAAAGAAATGATGTTACTATAGGCACAGAAATTATAGACAAGTGGAAAGTAATAACTTCTTATGTTGGCTTTGACCATGCCGGAAATCCGGGAAAAGATGGCAAGAGAAAAGTATTCTCTAAAATTGACATACTTCCTCCCGGAACTATATGTACGGAAACGTATTTAGTTGTAGGGGCATTTAAAACCGAGAAAGAAGCCAACAATCTCAGAAATTATATGAAAACTAGGTTTTTCAGGTTTCTAGTATCGCAATTTATGTACTCTCATCATATTACTAAGGATTCTTATCAATTCGTCCCTATTCAAAATTTTAATGAAGAATGTCCTGAAAATAAGTTATATGAAAAATATGGTTTGACATCTGATGAAATTGGAACAATTGAGAATACAATTAGATCAATAAATAATTAACATATAAAAACTAATCTAATGACAAGACAAGAATTTTTTGAAATAGTAGGTTACTTCGCTAACCCTATACGTGATGTAAGAATTGAGATAGAAGCTCGTGAAATTACAATTACCAACTATAACCAGGCTTATATGTCTCAAACAGGGACTCCAATTCCAATTGGCTCGGATGCAGTTACCATTCTATCTAATAATGCAAATAAATGGGGAAGAGAGATGAGAGTATATTTTATTTGTACTGATCATGAAACTACTCCCGATTCATTAGATGAATTAATGACTAGTAACAATCGCCCTGGTTATGAAAAATGGACTAATCGACTGAATAGTAGAAGTATTATTGATGATTTGATCGGTCTTGGATTTAGAATTGGTGGACCTCAAAATCTTGAAAATATTCAAGGCCATATCGACCCACAAGACTTAAATGATTTTAACAGTGGATTTAATAAACCCTAGTTAAAGTATTTTATATTTGTGTTAACACCGTTACATGACGAAAAACTTCTTCCCTCCACGTCCATCTGCCAATCCTACTATTTATGCTTATGAGTTGGTAGGGGTAACCACGCATAAAGGTTTGCTCAAAGTGGGTTTTACCGACCGTGATGCCCAGTCGAGAATCGCCGAGCAATTGAAAACAGCCCGTCTTCAGTATAAAATCGTGTTTGAAGAATCGGCCATGAAAAATGACGGCAGTTCCTTTACTGACCACGATGTTCATCGCTATTTGCGCAAAAAAGGAATTTTCAATCCCGAAGGCGAATGGTTTAAATGCACCGTCAAAGACGTTAAAGCTGCTATGTGGGCGCTCAAAAGAGGGGAGCAAAACGACGACAACCGAACCCTGTCTTTCGGGATGCGGCCCGAGCAGGAAGAAGCCGTTAATAAGGCAATCGCGTATTTCAGGAGTTTCCGTAAAGAAAACCCTGATAAAACCCCACACTTTCTTTGGAACGCCAAAATGCGTTTCGGGAAAACCTTTGCCTCGTATCAGTTGGCAAAAAAAATGGGCTGGAAAAAACTATTGGTGCTTACCTTCAAACCGGCCGTTGAATCAGCTTGGGATGAAGACCTGCAAACACATACCAATTTTGCCGGTTGGCAATTTGTGTCCAATTCCCCCGATACTTTAACATACGATAAAGCCGATAAAAGCAAGCCATTGGTTTGCTTTGGTTCGTTTCAGGATTATTTGGGCAAGAATACGAGTACCGGCGGCATTAAAGCCAAAAATGAATGGGTACACGCTACCAATTGGGATTGTGTCATTTTTGACGAGTACCATTACGGGGCATGGCGCGAAAACGCCAAGGAGCTTTTTGAAGCCGAGGGCAAAAAAGAACTGGAATTCGGTGAAGGAGAAGGCATTGAGTATTTTGATGAAGAAATGATGCCCATCACTACCAACCATTACTTGTACCTATCGGGAACACCTTTTCGAGCCATTGCCTCAGGAGAATTTATTGAAGAGCAGATTTTCAACTGGACATATTCAGACGAACAAAAAGCCAAAGAAAATTGGCCAGGTGATAACAACCCCTATGCTTCTTTGCCAAGAATGGTGATGCTTACCTATCAACTCCCCGACTCTATCCGTGAAATTGCGATGAAAGGTGAGTTCAATGAATTTGATTTGAATGTTTTCTTTTCTGCTGAAGGCGAAGGGTACAAAGCCAAATTTAAGTATGAAGATGAAGTTCAAAAGTGGTTAGATTTAATCAGGGGCTCCTTCAGTGAAACCTCCGTTGATAATCTTAAAATGGGAGCCCAAAAACCGCCGCTCCCCTTTTCACACGCTCCCTTGCTCAAAGTGCTCACGCATACTTTTTGGTTTTTGCCAACGGTAGCCTCCTGCAATGCAATGGCTAATTTGCTAAGGCAACGGCAGAACAAATTTTACCACGATTATACCATCGTAGTAGCCGCCGGCACGCAGGCAGGCATTGGCGTAGAAGCGTTGCCACCCGTATTAAATGCGATGACCGATAACCCCCTGGAATCCAAAACTATTACTCTTTCCTGCGGCAAACTTACCACCGGGGTCTCGGTAAAGCCTTGGACGGGTATTTTTATGCTGCGAAACTCCTCCAGTCCCGAAACCTATTTTCAGGCCGCTTTTCGAGTACAAACGCCCTGGGTTATCAAAAATCCCGACAGTAAATCGCCCAACAAAGAAGAAATCCTGAAAGAAGAATGCTACGTTTTTGATTTTGCTCCCGACCGTGCCCTGCGTCAAATCGCCGATTACAGTTGTCGACTGAATGTCAACGAATCTAATCCTGAAGCAAAGGTGGCCGAATTTATCAACTTTCTGCCCGTATTGGCGTATGACGGCAGCTCAATGAAGCAGGTAGATGCCGCAGGTATTCTGGATATGGCCATGAGCGGTACCACTGCCACGCTTTTAGCCCGGCGTTGGGAAAGTGCTTTGCTGGTAAACGTAGACAACAATACCCTTGCCCGATTGATGAAGAATGAGGAAGCAATGAAGGCATTGATGAACATTGAAGGTTTCAGAAATCTGAATCAAGATATTGAAACCATCATTAATAAATCGGAAGCCGTCAAAAAGGCGAAGAAAGGAGCCAACGATAAAGAACTCACCCCTAAGGAGAAAAAAGAATTGAATGAGGAGGAAAAGGAGTACAAAACCATCAGGAAACAGATTCAGGAAAAACTAATCAAGTTTGCCACTCGTGTACCTGTGTTTATGTACTTGACCGATTACCGTGAACGTAGCCTGAAAGACGTAATCACTCAATTAGAACCTGGATTATTCAAAAAAGTAACCGGTCTGAGCGTAAAAGATTTTGAATTATTGGTGAGCCTTGGGGTATTCAACAGTGCTTTAATGAATGATGCTGTATACAAATTCAAACGCTACGAAGACGCCTCACTGGAATATATCGGCATCAATAAACACGAAGGCGAAGACATAGGATTATATGATACAGTGATTACTTCAAAAGATTACAGGGCAAGTTTTGTTAATGAGGGTTGATAATACTAAAATAACCTGCGAATCAAATTTCCATCCTTTCTGAATTTTAAGTATACATCTAAAAAAACATGTCGAAATACAGCGTACAGCAACAGCCCGTTGAAACCTTACTCACTTGGGTCAAATCCGGTGACATCGCTATTCCTGAAATACAGCGCCCTTTTGTGTGGAACGCAACCCGCGTCAGGGATTTGATTGATTCCTTATACAAAGGATTTCCGGTGGGCTACATTATTACCTGGCGTAACCCCGATGTAAAACTGAAAAACGGGTCGCTCTCAGCTGGAAGAAAAGTACTGATTGACGGTCAGCAGCGTATTACAGCCCTCACAGCGGCCATTGTCGGCCAGCGCGTACTCAATAACAATTACAAAGAAATCTACATTCGGATTGCATTTAATCCACTCGAAGAGAAGTTCGATGTGCTCAATAAAGCCTATGAAAACAGCCCCGAATGGATCAATAGCATTAACCCCATCATCAACGATGAGATTACGATCACCAAGGCCATCCGGGAGTACATGACCCAAAACCCAGGAGCCGACGAAGATTTGGTGGAAGAGCGGATCGAAAACCTAAAGCGTATCAAGAACAAACAGGTAGGTATCATTGAGTTAGACCCTTCACTGGACATTGATACCGTCACCGAAATATTTATTCGTATCAACCAAAAAGGTGTAGTATTGAGCAATGCCGATTTTGTGATGTCCAAAATTGCCGCCGACGAAAAACACGGAGGTAACAAGATGCGGAAATTGGTGGATTATTTTTGCCGCTTTATCGTGGACAAAGATTTCAACAAGCACATTATTGATAATGATAAAGAGTTTTACAATCACGAATACTATCAAGCCATCAAGTGGATGACGACTGGTAGTGATGATTTGTACGTCCCCGATTATATTGATTTTCTGCGAGTTGCATACACCTACAAGTTCAGTCGCGGTAAGTTCAGTGATTTAGTGGCGTTATTGTCGGGAAGAAACTTTGAAACCAGAGCCTACGAAGATGAGATTTCAGAGCACAGTTATCAAATGCTTTCAGATGGTCTTTTGGATTTTGTAAACCAAACCAATTATCAGCGTTTTTTGATGCTGGTCAGCTCAACGGGACTCATCAGCGAAAAACTGATTTCATCCAAAAACAGTCTGAATTTTTCGTATACGCTCTATTTAAAATTGCGCAAAGACGGCTTTCCTGAAGCTGAGACGCAACATTATGTCAAACGCTGGCTTATAATGTCTTTGCTAATAGGCCGCTATTCGGGTTCTTCTGAATCAATGATTGACGAAGACATCAAACAAATTAATGTAAAGGGCATTGCCGCCTATCTGACCCAAATGGAGCAGACGCATTTAGGGCAAGGTTTCTGGGAGTTTGGGTTAGTCAATGATTTAGAGACTTCCAGCATCAATAACAACGCGTATAACGTTTATTTGGCGGCGCAATGCAATGAGAACTCCACAGCTTTTCTTGCTAAAAGCATGAAAATAAGAAGTTTGATTGAGCAAAGAGGCGATATTCACCACCTTTTTCCAAAAAAATACCTGAGTGCCAAAAACTTTTCGCAGAAGCTATACAATCAGGTAGCCAACTTCGTCTATACGGAGCAATCGACCAATATAAAAATTGGCATGATGGCACCTAATCAATACATGGCCAAAGTAAAAGCGCAGATAGACAATCGGGTATTGGACATCAGCACGCTTGATTCAGAAGAAGCCCTACACGAAAATCTCCTTCAGAACGACATTCCTTTAAGCATCATGGATGCCGACGAAAGCTTTTATGAAGAGTTTTTGAAAGAACGGAGGCTATTGATGGCGCAAAAAATCAAAACGTACTATGAGCGGTTATAGAACTTGGAAAATGCAATGAAAAATGATGATTGGCTAATACCGATGGTGATGAATGAGCGGTAAAAGAGAAAGAAACAACATGGATGTAAGCAATTCTCAGGTCCAATTTATTGCCGAAATCAAGCAAAAAATAAGGCAAGCGCAGTATGAAGCCCTAAAAGCCGTTAATACTGAACTCATCATCCTGTATTTGGAACTCGGCAAGGCCATTACTGAAAAGCAAGCCATGGGTTGGGGCAAGGCCATTGTGCCTACGTTATCCACAGAACTGCAAAAAGTGTTTCCCGAAATAACGTGATTCTCAACCACCAACTTGTGGTATATGGTTCAGTTTTACACTGAATATCAGGCAGATAAAAATCTCCAACCAATAGTTGGAGAAATTAGATGGAGTAAACATTTAGTGATTTTATCTAAATTCAAAGACCCGCAAGAGTGGCTTTTTTACACCATTGCCACCAAAAAGATGGAGCGGGTAAATAATGTTCTTATTCACAAAGACCTGCTGCCCGTAAAATTAGATATTGGACATCAACACACTTGATTCTAAAGAAGCCCTACACGGAAATGTCTATCTTATTGAGAAATTCGAGAATTTTAAGAAAAACTGATAAAATATAAATAATTCTACTATGTTTCTCACTCAAACTACCACTTGATAACTTTTTGATACAAAAAATTCATTTTTAGTTGGTTTTTTGTCAATAAACAAATAATATTATCATAGTTTTAAACACCCTCTATATAAAACCTAATTTTGAAAAACTCTAAGCCACTTTATACACATAACCCTTATGACTCATCCTTTTTCCTTCTATTAAAAATCTTTACTTTTTACCAAATCTTCTTTAGCAACTTGAAATTATGTTAAAATGGGACTATAACTAATTTCAGCTCAAAAATACCCATTTAAGAATTACAAACAAACTCATTGGCTCAGCAAATACCTCTTAAATTCTAAGGGAGAAATTTTGTATTTTGAATCCAAGGGACTCAATGAATATAGTTAAAATTAAAGAGTTATTCTTTTAGAATGATAAGGTATTCAATTTAAAAATAAATCATTATTCGACTCTAAAAAGTAGATAGTAGTAATTTTACATTCAGCATTTATTCAAAAAACAAAACAATAAATGGAAAAGTACATTAGTTTTGCTATCATACTTTTTATACTTAGTATGATTTGCGAGCGTATTGCTGACTTTTTAAAACATTTTATTGGAGAGCAAAATGGGTGGCAAGCAAAGCTGATAATAAAATTTTTTAAAATTGGAAATACTAGCCTTAAAGGCCCTCTTAACTCACTAGAAGAAGATAAGCGATATTACCGACTTTTAAAAATAAGTATTTTCTGCGGGTTTGTGACAGCCTTTATTTTACATGCTGATTTTTTCACAATTCTCAAAAATATAAATGAGCCAACCAAAGTGTTTTCTTGGGATGGCATAGACCTATTTAGGTTATTTGACTTAAATTATTTTTTGGAAAATTTAACTGATGGGATAAAATATATAGTTGGATGTTTATTCACTGGTTTTTTTATCAGTTTTGGTTCCAAATTTTGGCATGACCTACTTGACCTTTTACTGGAGGCAAAAAATCTGAGGCGTAAACTAGTTGATGAAAGAACATTTACCTCAATAGATAATATAAATCAGTTTGATGAATTTATAAAGATGCCTGAAAGTAAGCTGGCACAAATTGCGGATGAAAGATATCGAACTCAAATTGAAAAAATACAAGGCGTAATAAGTGCTGCTCCAGGTTATATGGACGATAATGGTAGTAGAATAGGATGTTTGGAAATTCATTTTGAAAACGCAAGTTTTTTAAGTAGCGTAAATGACTCTTACCCAATAGCACTAAGCACAGGTATGATAGTACAAATACCAGTACATAAAATAGTAACAGGGGTTGCTAAAGCCCAATCAGCTATTATTGGTGCAGGTATGTTGATACAAAACTTTAGCAAGGTTAATGGTATAGGATCAATAGGTGGTGTTGTCAGAAAAAAAAAGACAGCAGGCGAAGCAGAAAGTACAGACCTGTATCTACTATCGTGTTTTCATGTTTTAAGCGGAGAAAAGGATTTAACAAAAAACTCAATCAATACAAAAGTAACAGCTCAAATAAATAATATAGAGATAGAGGTAGCAAAACTTTCCGAAGGTTTTAGATCTATAGATATGGACGCAGCCATTGCTTTAATTACCAATTCAAACTTTGAATTTACAAATGATAAAATTTTAAATCCGCGCCCAACTAGGAGAGTGAATAGTATAGATGCTCGAGACAAGATCCCAATACGTATTTTCTGTGGAATTAGTGGTAGAGAACGAAATGGTTTTGTTCATAATGATACTTGGCCACAACCTTTAGATTATGATGATGTAAAAGGGTTTAAATTAGAGGATCTATTCGTTTTAACAAATCAATCAACGGGACGTTTCCGACCTTTGACTGAGAAAGGCGATTCAGGGTCATTAGTGATTGATGATACAAGTAATGAAGTTTTAGGTATTGTAGTAGGTGCAGACCTGGCATTTACATATGCTTTAAAAATGACAACGATTGAAAAATATTTAAATGTTGAACTTATATAAACCAAAAGATGAAAAAGGTATTTATTATCATTGTTTTTTATTTTTATGGGATGAATACTTTTTCCCAAACTCAAAATTTGCCAATACTTAATATTGAAATTATTGGAAGCATTAACGATGTCAACTTCGAAGTTTCTTATCGCGTTAACAATAAGGTTTTAAAAAAATCAGAAATTGACTTAAATAATATATTTAAGGATGGCGGGGTAATTAAAATAGCAAATAATATAAAAGATGTACCCGTTGAGTTTCAATTAATCACAAAGGATGGGTTTGATACAAAAGAATTGTCAAATAAAATAAATTTAGAATTTAGCAATACTAGAGAAATTTCATTTGACAAAGAAAAGGAGTTCGATGAAAAAGATTCTATTTTAAAATTTTCTGTATTAAAATCAGAAATTAGAATATCAAAGCCTAAATTAAAAAAACTAGAACTAATAAATTTAATTCAAGAAAAATCCAACCCAGATACTAAAAAAAACAACTCAGTTGTTATTAAGAATGATTGCTTAGAATGCGACAATAAAAATACACATCTTCTTCATTATGATTTTTCCTGTAAACAATTTTATAAAATTAAAAATGGTGATAAAATACATATTACAAATGTTAGAAAATTAGGCTACCGGCAAATGATTCAATTAAAAATTGAAAATGTTAATCGGTACATATACGATATTAGTATATATGGAACAGAGGTAGTTCATGAAAGCTCTGTTCCTCCATTACTTAGGCAACTATTTATTGGCGATTCAACATTGCTTAATACATTAATAAATAATGTTTCGGCTACAACGCAATCTCTAAAACAAGATGAAAAAGGAAAAGGCAACGAATTAAACAATAAATATGAAAAATTTGTTGATGCAATTGACAAACTAAGTCTTCACTATGAAAAACTACAAGTGGAAAGGTTAAAAGCTTTTGAGCTATGTGGCAACTTTTCATGTTGTAATGTAGATAACATCGGAATCACTTTTGGAGAAATACTCTTTTCACTAAGGAATATTAACATGACTCTTTATGATTTAAAAATGGCAATTGCTAAGGATGATGGCATTAATAAACTCAAAGCAGATTTATCAGAAAATTTAAACAAAGTTGCAGCATGTAAAAAAATAGAGAATGAAATTTTATCTTTGGGAAAGCAAATTGATATTTTAAAAAAGAAAGAAAAACTTACTGATCCTGAGAAGAAAGAACTAGATGATTTAACCACCAAAAAAGACAAACTTAAAGTCTGTACTCCAGAAGATGTAGCAGTATTCAACCAACAGGTTCAGAACCTAAAAGACTTATTAGCACCCTATAGCAACATAGATAGTTTACAAAAATATATACCTAGTAAATTACAACTTGAAAAGCTATTCCTTTTTGTGCAAAACATACGTAAAAGCCAGAGCTATTATTTATCTCCACCAATTTTTCAATCCGGAAATCGAATAGAACTGGCAATCAAGATAAGCCCTAACTCTAAATCGTTAACTTCTGAGTGGAGTACTATATCTCATGACAATGATTCACTTAACTTAAGCATTCCAATGCTATGGAAGCCATTTGTAAGCTTTAGCAGTGGCTCCTTCTTGAGTTTAGGAAAACATCTGCAAAATAAGACATATGCTTGGCAATCAGTGCCAAATGGTTCAAATCAGGTTGACTCTTTAAATAATTTCATATTAGCAGAGAAGGGATACTCAACACCTGTAATGGGTTTTGCAGCCTTGGTCAATGTAGAATTCAAATTATTACCCAGCTTTGGGCTTGGAGCTTCGGCTGGAGTTGGACTTACAATTGAAAAAGTTCCTAGAATGTCATACTTAGCAGGGTTTTCAGCATTTTTTGGTGATATGCACCAATTAGTTATCACGGGAGGGATAGCAGGAATGCAAATAGATCAATTGACAAATAATTTACAAGCAGTCCATAATCTCAATACAATTTATAAGTCTAAAGTTGATATTGAGTATTATAAAGAATTCAAAGTTGGTGGATTCTTTGCTATCACTTACACTCCTTTTAAAAAATCACGTAAACTGGTTTCAAAATCAATTACACAGAAATAGAACTTTACCATTATGAATAAAATATGTCTTTTGTCTATAATTCTGTTGGCTTTCAAATGTAGTCCTGAGCCTGAAGCACTTAATGCGCCAGAATTAAAAAAAATATCCATAACCTCAAATGATCTTGTACTTATAATTGAAAAAGATTCAATTGACATAGATGGAAAAGAAAATGCTGAAGTAAGAATAAAGGTCAACTCTAATCTATTATCTAGCTTAAAAGAGAAAAAGGTTGTTTTAAAAAGCACGGGAGCAGGGAAATTCTCCAATGAAACAGCTACAATAGAGAAAGATTTAGATTTAAATGGAGAAGCCGTTGATTATATCAAATCTACAGAAGAGAGTATCGTTATTATTAGTGCGGAATTAAAAGACCCCATTATGTCTAAAACAGATAAAGTTAAATTTTATAAAGTAGAAGCAACAGTGATTACCCCAAGTATTGAGACAAATGATGTTGATGCCGATAATTTTACAAACAATGTTTTAAGTCTTAAATCAGTACCTCCTTCATCAAATAAACTAGTTCATTTCGTAGCAGAGAAAGGGACATTCATTTCAGGTACCAACACATTCTCAACTACCATGCCTTCTACTGGTATCGTTAAAGCATATTTAAAACACAACAAACCAGAAGATGTAAAAGTTGTAGCTACAGTTGGCTCGACTTATTCAACTGAAATGACCGTTAAGTTTAAGGCTGCACTACCAACAATTGCTATCATCACTTCAGATCTTAAGAGTTTACCTCCTAAATTAAATTCAGTCACACCAGTAAAAGCTCAACTTTTGCGATCAACAGGGAGTGTTTCAGAAGGACAGCATATTGTGTTCTATGACTCAACTACATCAGGTGCACGAATTGGTACTTTTTTTAATACTACTACTTCATCAACTTCGGGAATAGTCACTGCAGAGTATTCAATTCAGGATACTACAAAAACAGGTTTCGTCTATATTAAATGTTATATTTTAACTCCATCTGGTCGAAGAGTCTTAGGTGAAAACCGGATCTTAATTAAATGATTTTTTTCTCAACTGAAATATCTCCCAGTAAAAACATACGATAGAATTGATGTTGACTGCATTACTTTTTGATTACAGTTATTCAACTTATGATACCCTGTATGATACCCAAACCCAAAAACAGGGTTAACTAACTGATATTCAGCACTAATTTTCAGTCCCGTCCGGACCGCTTGAAAGCTCAGAGAAATCTGAGCTTTCTTTGTTTTATGTTGGTTAGAATACCTGCCTGTCACGCAGGGAGGTGCGACGATTCGAGGGTTGCTCGTTGCCATTCGAGTCCCGCCGGTGTGCCGTACCACCAGACCGCTAGGAAGCCGGAGCGCCGGACCGTTCAGAGAAATCTGAGCTTTTTTTGTTTTATACCCTTTCTGACGCTTCTAGGGCACTTTTTTTAAATTCACATCGCTTATTTTTGATACCCGTTTTGATTTAAATGAAATGGGTATCAAAAGCTTCACCCATTAGAACCACAAATCAGTTTAATTTCCCCCACCTCCATTTTGAGATTGATTCAAAAATCGAAACCGTTGAACGTATTTTGTCGTATTTTTGGGTGTTTATTTATCTCACCCCATTCACATGTTAAGAAAAATTTTGCTTCCCCTTCTGCTGCTGCACATTTCGCTGGCTGCTTTTACCCAATCAGGTAGTTTTATCAAAGGCAAACTCGTTGACTCGCTAACGACCGAGCCGCTGGCGTTTGCCACGATTCGACTGGAATCCAAAAATCAGGGGAGTATGGTCAAAGGAGAAGTAGCCGACGAAAAGGGTTCGTTTCAGTTTGTGGGCTTGAAAGATGATAAATACGTTATTAAGGTCGAATATGTAGGCTATAAAACCAAGTACATTGAAGTAAGTTATGACAAAGCCAGTCAACGGCTTGATTTGGGTTCGATTGCGCTCAGTCCATCGAGTCAACAACTGGACGTGGTGACCGTGACGGGCATTAAACCCAACGTGGTAGCCACCCTCGAAAAACAGGTTTTCAAAGCCGAACAGTTTGAAGTGGCTCGCGGTGGTACGGCCACCGATGTCCTAAAAAACATCCCGTCGGTGATGGTAAATGCCGAAGGAGAAATTACGGTGAGAGGGTCAAAAGGCTTTTTGATTTTGGTCAATGGCAAACCTTCGCAGATTGATGCCGCCACGATTTTGTCGCAAATTCCTGCCAATACCATTGAAAAAATAGAAATGATAACGGCTCCCTCGGCCAAATACGATGCCGACGGCAAAGCAGGAATCATCAACATTGTTACGAAAACAGGCACCAACGACGGTTTGTCGCTGACAACCAACGTCCAATACGGCCTGCCGCGCCTGAAAGCCTACGAAAACGCGACTGAACCCCTTCGCTACGGAGCCGATGCCACGCTCAATTACCGCAAAGGAAAGTTGGACGTGACGGTTTCGGGAAATTACCTCAAAAACGACATTGCTGGGAGAAGAGAAGGAGATGTTTATACCATTATTAACAACGTATTGACCCAATTCCCAAGCGACGGAGAGCGGAGCCTAAAACGAGATAACTACGGCGCCCGGGCATCGGTCATTTATTCCATTTCAAAATCAGATGAGCTTTCTGCGGGGGTGTATCTTGGTGCCCGCGATCAGTATCGCACGGCCGATATTTATTACCGAAACAACACCAAAACCAACCTTCTTACCAATCAAGTAGTAGGAAGAACGCAGTATTTTAACCCCAACTTGGTACTAAAATCTGGTGAGTTTAAGGTGGTAAACCTTGATTATACCCACAAATTCAAAAACGCCTCGACCTTGAGCGTTTCGGGCTTGTACGAAAATGCGCTGATTGACGGCTTTACCAAAAACAGCAATATCAACATTAATAACCTCCGCGATACCCTTCAATACACCCTTAACACTGGCTCTAATCCGCTCAGGGCCCTTCGCCTCAAAGCAGATTACGAAAAGCAAATAGGCATTGGAAAACTGTCACTGGGCTACCAGTACCGTCAACAAAACCAAGAGGGTGTGTTTGTTTATTCGGATAAAAACGGCAACAATCAGCCGTTGGTGGTCAATCCTGCTTTTACGGCCAACATCGCCATTTATAACCGCATTCATGGCCTGTATACCCAGTACGCAGGTAAGTACAAAAAACTAGAATTTTCGTCGGGATTGCGGTATGAGAATGCCCTTCGTGAATTTACGGACGACCGTGGTGGAAAACCCAATGAATTGAAATTGTCAAATTTGTTCCCTTCGGCCAATTTGCTGTACGATATGGGAAAAGACCTGCGACTCAAAGCCGCCTACAGTCGCCGCGTGCAACGTTCGACCAATAATGAGCTGAATCCTTATCCCGAACGCGAACACAGCGAAACCCTCGAACAAGGTGACCCCAACATCCGCCCTGAATTTGTAGGAATTTATGAGTTGGGGCTGACCAAAGATTTTAAGAAAGTGTCGTTGTACTGGAATGTGTATCGCCAACAAATTACGGACATTGTCAACCGCGTCAACAGTGTATATAACGACACGATTTTGAACCGAATTTACACCAACGCAGGCAAGGCGCGGTTGATGGGCTCGGAAATTGGGGTGACGATTTCACCCGTTAAAAAGCTTAAAATCTTTGTCGGTGGAAATGTTTATAACCTGAAAATCAAGGGAAGACTGTTTGATAAGTCGGTGGTGGTCAATAGCCAAGGCTGGGTGTATTCCATAAATTCTAACCTTAATTATCAAATCACGCCTACTCTGAGTACGCAGTTCAATTTGTCGTATTTATCGGCGAGAAACACCGCGCAGGGCGAGGACTCGCGGTTTTATCAGCCTAATTTTTCGGTAAAAAAATCATTGTTGAACAACAAAATAAGTGTTTCGCTACTTTGGCAAAATATGTCATTCGGGAAAATGAAAGTCAATGAACAACGAATTACAACTTGGGGTAGTAATTTTTACACCACCACCAATTACATCCAAGAGACCAATATTTTCTTGTTAAACCTCTCGTATAGCTTCAACAAAACCGATCGAAAAACCAAGTTGCCAGCGAGCGAATTTGGCGAGCGCGAGTTCTAAGCCTCAAAGGTTGTTTCGCCCAAAGCCATGATTTTGTTTGCCAGAAATGGCTATTTATGGCCACCCCAAGCTCAGAGGAATCTGAGCTTTTTTTGTTTTATGCCCTTTATGACGCTCCTAGGGTACTTTTAAAAAAATTACATCGCTTATTTTTGATACCTATCGAGCTATTTTAATAAGGATTATTTCACATATTGAAAACAATTTGTCACTCAAGTTTATTCATTATCAAGCTACGGCCCGTGTGGTCATTTAAGTTTTATTGCATAATTTGCCACTCCATATTTATTTCTCTCAACCTTCAAACTTCATTAGCAATTCAACATGAAAAAAAGCTTTATTTTAACTTTTACAGCACTGATTTTCGGTTTTGGCACTTACGCCCAAACCACCCCCAAACGACCTTTAAAACCCTCAGATGTATATCGTCTCCAAACGCTAAGCGACCCGCAAATTTCACCCGGTGGGAAGTGGGTGGCTTACACCCTGTCGTCGGTAGATTCGGTCAAAAACAAACGCAACGCTGACATTTGGATGAACTCATGGGATGGTAAAGAGTCGATTCAACTCACCTACAGCCCCGATGGAGAATCGCAGCCGCGCTGGAGTCCAGACGGTAAATATTTGTCGTTTACCTCTTCCCGTAACGGGCTCACGAGCAGTCAGATTTGGCTGATAGACGTTCGCGGCGGGGAAGCACGGCAATTGACCGATTTGAAAAAAGGAAGTTTGTCGGACTATGCGTGGGCGCCCGATGGCAAAAAAATCGCCTTAGTCATCAGCAACGACCCCGATACTTCAAAATCCAAAATGACCAAGCCCATCGTCATTGACCGTTTTAAATTCAAACAGGATGTAGAAGGCTACCTCACCAAAAAAACGACACATTTGTACCTGTATGACTTGGTTACTAAGAAAATAGACACCCTAACCAAAGGCATCTACAACGAAACTTCTCCCAAATGGTCGCCTGATGGTACACAGATTGCATTTGTGAGCAACCACACCACCGACCCTGACCGCAATGCCAATACCGATATTTGGATCATCGATGCCAAACCCAACGCCATCATGAAGCAGGTTACCACTTGGACGGGCCGTGATTCAGGCCCTGAATGGAGCCCCGACGGAAAACAAATCGCTTACGTACGCTCTACGTCTTCCGATAATTACTTCATGTATGATCAAACGATTTTGTGCGTGGTGTCCAAGGACGGAGGCGAGCCAAAACTGTTGAGCAAAACGCTCGACCGTCCAGTAGGCTCGCCACTTTGGACCAAAGACGGGGCGTTTCTCCACGCCTTAGTTACCGATGACCGCACCCGTTATGTGGCCCAATTTGCCATAGCCGACGGAAAAATGACCAAAACATTGACGGGTAACCGGAGCGTTTCGGCCCTCGAACGGCACCCTTCTGGAACAATACTCACGGTCATGAGCGACCCACAAACGCCCAGTGAACTATACGCTTTGGAAAGCGGCAACCTTCGTCGCTTAACCACCCATCAAGAGGCTTTTCTGGCGCCGTTGGCCTTGGCCACCGTCGAAGGGTTTACCTCAAAAAGCAAAGATGGGGCCAGCGTTTCCAACCTTTTGTACCGCCCCGCCAACGCGGTAAAAGGCGTTAAGTTGCCCACGATTCTGTTTATTCACGGCGGTCCCGTAGCGCAGGATGAATTCAGCTTTGATCTGAGTCGCCAGATGCTATCAGCGGCGGGCTATGCCGTTGTGGCCGTCAATTATCGCGGTTCCAATGGGCGCGGCTTGGAGTATAGCAAAATTATTTCGGCCGATTGGGGCAACAAAGAAGTATTGGATATTTTGGGAGCAACGGATTACTTGGTCCAAAACGGCATTGCTGACCCCGAAAAATTGGGCATCGGCGGCTGGAGCTACGGGGGTATTTTGACCAATTACACCATCGCTTCCGACACGCGTTTCAAAGCGGCCTCCAGCGGGGCGGGCGTAGCGATGATTTCGTCGCTGTACGGCGTCGACCAGTACATATTGCAGTACGAAAATGAACTAGGCTCCCCGTGGAAAAATTTCGATAAATACGTGGCCCTGTCCTATCCCTTCCTCAAAGCCGACCGCATCAAAACACCTACCCAATTTATGGTGGGCGAAAGTGATTTTAACGTTCCGTCGGTAGGCAGCGAACAGATGTATCAGGCCTTACGCTCACTCGGAACACCCACGGAATTGATTATTTACCCGGGCCAATTCCACGGTATCACCAACCCAAGCTTCCAAAAAGACCGTTTTGAACGCTACATCAAGTGGTTTAATACCTATTTGAAGAAGTAAAGGTAGGAGTTTAGAAGTAGGAGGTCAGAAATAAGAAGTATAAAGTAGGAGGTATGAATTGAGAAAAGTTGAAGCAAGGCCGTTGGTGGAATAACACCAACGGCGGCTTTAGAGGTCATTGTGCGTCGGGTTGCTCACAACCCGACGTGCGCTAAGGCGTCATAAATTTCCAAGTCACGTTCCCCACGGTGTTGGGTTTGCCGTTTTCGGGGTTGGAGATAGTACCTTTCCATTCGCCATTGGCTTGGCGCGCAACGGTAATGGTTCGCCAACTGAACTGGCCTTTTTCATAATCGAAGGTTTCACCGTCGTCGTCGTAGAGCTTGTATTGGGCAGGTTTTTGACCGTAATGACGTATTTCAATATCTACTTTTTGGTTGGGTTGAGGAGCGTGTAACATCACGGGCATCATCGGGATAATGCCCCCGTCTTTGACGAAAACGGGAATTTTTTCTAACCCCGGCGTAACGGAAATCACCTCACCCTCTCCTACCAATTTGCCAGTATAGAAATCGTACCATTTCCCTTTAGGCAACACCACTTTACGGGAGGTCTGGCCCGTAAACATCGGCGCTACCAACAGGTATTCTCCCGCCATGTACTGGTCTTTGATTTCTTTGTTGACGGCCACGGCGTAAGGGTTTTCTTCCAAATTGGCATTCAGAAGTTCCTTTTTTAGCTCCGTCTTAAAATCGGGTTCAAGATTAACGGCCCGAAACGGCGGCGTACCTTCAAAATGATACTTGGCAAATTCGGTGTACCAGTACGGCATCATGCGCATCCGTAGTTGCGAAATTTCTTTGATTTGCTCCGCCACTTCTGGAAACGTCCAAGGTTTGGTGCTGCTGGCCCACGCATTTATCATCGCCATCGGCGAAAAACACACCGATTGAAACCGCCGCAACCATTCTTCACCCGTCTTAGAAGCCCGCACTTCTGGCGTCCATAGGGTTCCCGAAAAACCGCTGTTAATCAAGCCCGTAATAAAATCTTCGTGGCTGTAATTATCATTGTAAATCACGTACGGCAACGACACCCCACCCGCGTTGGACGCCCGCACCAACCCGTAGGTACGTCGGTTGTGTTTACGAAACAGGTCAGTGCTTTGTTTCATCACCAACACCCCGTATGTCTGGCGCATTTGCTCGGCACTGAGCCCCGAAGGAAACGTAGCCACATCGGGCCAAAGCCACGAATCAAAGCCATCCACTTCGTCGATTTTATACCCGCTGACACCGATGCTGACGTGGTCTTTGTCAAATTGACCCCAATAAATGGCTTGCGCTTTGGGAATCGTTAAATCAGGCACGGCTCCCACCCACACCGAATGTGAGCCCGTAAACGGCGCAATTTTGGGGTAAATTGAAGCCTCGGGTGATATGTACGGATTAGTCCAAAGATTGATGCGAACGCCCTTGCTGAGCATGTCTTTTACAAAAGCAGCAGGCTGAGGAAAACGGGTTTTGTCCCACTCAAAAGTGCAGGGATAAGATTTACTCTGCCAGCCAGGTTCGAGTCCGATAAAATCCAGCGGGTAGCCTTTCTCTTCAAACTCAAGAGCCTCTTTTTGCACGTCTTTGTCGGAATACAAACGATTGACGCGCTGCGTAAAACCTAGCCCCCAACGCGGCGGCAGGCAGCCTCCGCCATTGAATAAATTAAATCGCCGTACGGCTTCCATCGGCGATGGCCCACCAAAAACATACAGCTCCACACCGCCCGCTGGCACGAGCATTTCGACCGCATCGGAATAAGGGTGCGCTTGCCAGTTTTTGTCGGTATTGCGGTCTTGTAGCAACGGTGGATTTTTGCTGTCGGTCCGGACGGCGGTGCCCGCGTACACGTTGATGTAACGCGCCGAATTCACAAACACCCCGTAGCCTTTGGACGACACATAAAAAGGAACGGGCGCGTGGGTACGACCGTTGTCTTTGTTGCCATAATGGTCCATGTGTAGTTGCAGGATTTTCCCCCGTTGATGAACGGTCTGAAAATTGAGCCCGAAGCCGTAAAGTTGTTCTCCCCTATCCAGAGGGAAGCGTAAATAGGTCTTGCCGTCTCGGAGTTGCACCGAAATCTCGTTTTGGTCCAACGGAAATCCCGTTGTACCCATATTTTTCAGGGCATTGGTATTGGGCTGAGCGCCCGAAGCCGTCAGCAGATTATAGGCTTCAGGCTTACCCACAGACACTTTCCAGACACCCGAAGCAATTTCTTTCCATTGCATTAATTGGGCAGAAGCCCCAAAGTTTGCCGAAAGCAAACCCAGCAACAACACTGTTTTATAAATAGATTTTTTCATTTTGTTGGTACAATTACAACCTCTCTATTACTGGATTGAGTGGGTTAGCCCCGACGGATTGACTTGGTTAAATAGATATTTCAACTACTTGAGTGGACAAAAAAAACGCTTTCTGGATGACATCAAAATACCGAAGTCTTCTTTTTTCACAAGCTCAATTTGTGCCTTACTTACTCTATTTAGAACCTAATCTTTAAGTCAGTGGTCAACTGAAAGTACCACTTTCTTTCGGGCGATTAATGCTTTCTTTCCACCAAATTTTTGGTTTATGTATGATTTTTAGCCAATTTGAACCATATTTGTATAAAACCAACCTTCGTTGAAAAACTTGTTACAAAAACATACAGGGTATCTTTTGTCACTAATCATCTTTGATTCCAGTGGTGATACGCTCGATTATCGTTTTATTTGAAAACTCAATCCACCCCCACCTAACGCCCAATGAACATGTGATTTTTTAGAATGACGCTTCATGCTTTGAAACAGGCATGTTTTTTCTATTAAATACCTCTTTGATGCTCCTTCAAAAACGCGGCAAACCACATCTGTAAAAGAATTGTTTGCCAATGGAGTAGACGTCATCGCAATATCTTTCTCAATTTTTAACTCTTACATGGAATTATTTATCATATTTCTGCTTACGATTATCAACGGCATCTTCTCAATGTCCGAAATCGCGGTAGTCTCTTCTCGCAAAGTAAAACTTGAAAATTCGGCCAAACGAGGCAGCAAATCAGCCAAACAAGCCTTAGAACTTATCAATTCACCCAATCAATTTCTTTCTACAGTTCAAATCGGCATCACCCTCATCGGGATTTTATTGGGTATTTTTGGGGGTGAAAATCTGACCAACGATTGGCAAGACTATTTAAACCAATTTGAGGTCTTGAAACCCTACAGCCGCCCGTTGTCGGTGGGGGGCGTGCTGGTGATGATTACGTTTATTTCTTTGGTCGTCGGTGAACTGGTCCCCAAACGCATCGGTCTGACCAATCCAGAGGGCATCGCCAAGGCAGTGGCATTGCCGATGCAGATTCTTTCAAAAGTTACCTCGCCATTCGTGTGGCTTTTGACCCATACGTCTGATCTTTTACTCAAAATTTTGCGGATAAAACCCTCCGCCGACAGCCGCGTGACGGAAGAAGAAATCAAAGCGTTTATTCAGGAAGGAACGGACGGCGGCGAAGTGCAGGAAATCGAGCAAGAAATCATGGAGCGGGTATTTCATTTGGGCGACCGCAAAGTAGGCTCCCTCATGACGCACCGAATGCAGCTGGTTTGGCTCGATTTGACCGATAGCCCCGACGAAATACGCGAAAAAATCAAGGGTGAAATCCACTCCGTTTATCCCGTTTGTAGAAACACCGTCGACGAGGTGGTCGGGGTCGTATTGATGAAAGATATTTTCCAGCAGGTCATGGAAAACCGCCCCCTTGATTTGGAGGCGTTGATTAAAGAACCCCAATACCTACCCGACAGCAGTTCGGCCTACATTGCGCTCGAACGCCTTCAAGAAAACCGTCAACACTACAGTATGGTCATTGATGAATACGGGGCTTTACAAGGAATCGTAACACTAAATGACCTGATGGACGCCCTCGTGGGCGACGTGAGCGATACCAATTATGATGACGAAACCAGCATCGTCCAGCGGGAAGATGGCACTTATATCACTGATGCTCAGATGCCTTTTTACGATTTTCTAAGCTATTTTGACCAGTTGGATTTATACAACGACAACATGCCTTTTAACACCATTGGAGGTCTCTTGCTCGAACATTTTGGGCACGTACCCAAAACGGGAGAAATCATCTCTTGGCATGGTTTTAAGTTCGAAATTTTTGACATGGACGGTGCAAGAATTGACAAGGTATTGGTAACGCAGGAAGAAGGTGATTCAACGGACGCTTAAAACACCGAATTATCAAAATTTATGGGCCAATAAAGGCTTACAACTTTTTCAACACCAGCGTCTTATCATTTATACCAGCGGGACTTTGAAGCATAATAGAATAAGCCGCAACGCTCACATTTTCAGTTTTAAGGGTGTTTCCAGTCACTACATCCGTCCATGTAGCTGAATAGTTTCCTTTGGGCAACTGTAAGTTTATCCGACAAGGTTGCGCCAAAAGCGGCTCGGCATACACCAAATATTGCTGGCGGTCTTTCATCGAATACACAAAAGCACCTTCGGCGTGCCCCAAAAAGGAAGCATCGGGCTTGAGCGTGGCCAAATCCATCCGTTCCAGTTGATTTTTCAGCATTTTGAACTGCCTTCTCAGCGTCGGACTTCCGCCGCCGGGGGCGTTGTTGGTCAAATCTTTTCCATCTTCCGAGCCTACCGAAAACGAGTAGTCTAAATGGCCAAAAAGTCCGCCGCCGCTCATCATAAATCGCCATGCTTGTCGGCGATAAGTATCGTCGCTTTTTCCGGCAAAGCCCGTTTCATTAAAACCGACAACTTTGTTGAGGCGATAATTCAGGCCAGCCGCCTCAGGGTGTGCGTAGTGAAACGTATAGATAGAAATATTGGAGTCTGACACAAAAACGGGCAATTTAAAATTGGCGATATTGTGCGAAATCAGGTGTTTTTTCGCGAGGCTTTTTTCTTGGTTTACAATCCAACCTGAAACATTTTTGTGCCAATCGCGTGATTTGGCGGAGGCAACTTCGAGCGTATTTTTCCAATTATTTCCAGGTTGTTTCAAATCATCAGCGCCCATATAATCGTTCCAAATCAACACCGTATCTTTGCCTTCGGCCCAAGGTTCGTTCTGAATTTCGAAGTAAAAATGGTCGTATTGATTCAATTCCTGCACCAATTTTCGGGTATAAGCTTCCTGAAATTTTAGGATTGCGCCATTGTCGAGCGTATTGACTTTATTGGGCGCGAGGTCGGTAGGCGTTTGATTGACGTTATTTCGGCCATTGAAAGGATGATACGCCCAACCCGCCCCGTAATACGACGAAAAAAGGCAGATTTCCACAATCACCCCGCTCTGCTCGGCCTTTTTCATGAAGTCATGCAAACGCGCAAAAAACGCTTCGTCCCACACATTAAGGTCGTATTTATCATTTACTTTTTTCCACGGCAATAGCAAACGGTCGTCGGCGGGGGCCATGGTGTTTTTTTGAATACCAAACGCCCCCGGCTTTTCGTAGTACGCACCCGTAAACAACCGAGTTGTGTTAAGCCCGTCGACTTGCTGGGTTTTGAGATAAGTATCGTAATTAAAATCAAGGTTCATCACGGCGCCGTAGTGTTCACCCGAGCCCACAATGACGGTCGGTTTGCCCCTGTACGTAAAATAATGCGGGTTTTGCGGCAGTAACGCCAAGGTTTGCGCCACTGCGACAAAGTGCACAATAAACGCGCAGAGGAAAGAGAAGAAAATTTTCATGATAGGTTTTGGGTAGGTAGAACGAGCTGGCAAGTCTACATTTTTCAGGAAAGCCATTTATCAAACCACTCAAACGCGTCTTTTTGCATGGGTTGGTCAAACTTATGCTCACCGTCATAGAACTTCCCTTGGTATTTGTCTTCCGCTCCCGCTTTGGCAAAGATTTCACGGAGTTGGGTGTCGGCTTTTTTCATTTCTGGCAACGTAAATAAGTCATCGTCATTGTTGTTTTGCACCATCGTTGGCAAAGGCGCCCGTATCCCCAAAATCTCAGGAAAATCTAAATAATTGGGCAACAACGGCACGTACAGCATCCACGTGTGCGTGTACGATTTGTGCAAAATAAAATCATCCCACGTTGACATAAAACCCACGCACACCGCGCATTTGATACGCGCATCCAATCCACCTAAGTACGCCGTCCGTAATCCACCACCCGACAGTCCCGCACAGCCGATGCGGTTCTTGTCTACTTCGGGACGATTGCTTAAAATATCCAAGGCAATTTGGTCTTCGGCCAAAACCACGCCAGGCCACGTGGTGCCGCCGCAAAACAATGATTTAGACATAACGTGCTCGTGCTCCCCCGCCCAAGTATTGTAGGCTTGGATATTTTCTGTTTTTTCGGGGTCAGCATCCGATTTGCCTTCCGTTTTGAGCGGTCCCCATGAATACCCAGCGACTTCGTCGTATAATACCCGGCGACTTTCAAACGCAAATGTATCATGAACCAACACCACATAACCGCGCTTGGCAAGCTCATTTGCCCAGGCTTTACCTCCGTAATAATGCTCCTGATGCTCAACCAACAGCGGGTGCATGTCGTCCGAAAGGCGCACGATTTTACGTTTACCAAAGTATTTATTGCCGCCGTGGTCGTGAAGCGCCAGAATCGCAGGCAAGGGTTTGGTTGCTCCTTGGGGCTTCAAAAGATAGGCTTTGGTCGGGCGGCCATAG
Organism: Runella aurantiaca; assembly: GCF_003339505.1. Classification (GTDB taxonomy): domain Bacteria; phylum Bacteroidota; class Bacteroidia; order Cytophagales; family Spirosomataceae; genus Runella; species Runella aurantiaca. Next base: position 13,719 of record NZ_QPIW01000022.1, on the reverse strand, counting down.
GGCAATTGCCACGACAACTCTTCAATGTCTAGGCCATCATACGCGTATTTTTTTTCGACCATAACGGCGGGTATTTTGCCCAAATCGGGTTTAAAAATCAGCTCACTGGCTTTGGCAAGGGCTTCTTTCTGCCACGTTTTTACGTTGTTCCATTTGGCGTGTCTGAACGATAACGCAGGGATATTTTTTACCAATGAAGCGGCCCATTCGCCGTACGTGCCAATCAGGCTTTTCTGAGTTGCCATTGTTTCTGTGTGGGTTGAAAAAACATGATTCCCTAACGATACATCTATTGCATCGGGCAGTACCGCCAAAGAAGCCGCCATACTTGCCGAAGTTTTAATGAATTTGCGGCGGGAAGCAGAAGATTTTCCGTTCATTTTTGAGGGTTTCTATCGTCTGTTTTGCTTACTTTATTTGCACGCTATCCAACAGCTCAAATTCGGCCTTAAACAGCGATGGTCGCTCCTGCACGTTATCGCCCAATTCCAGCACTACGCCCGACTTTTTATCGTGGCCTTTCCACTCGGGAAGGCCCTTGGCGTTGGGGTTGCCTGTTTTGGCAAAATTCACCCAATAATCGGCCATGTTATTTTCCAATTGGCGGTCAACTTCCTGCCAAGGCCGATTCCAGCGGTGCAAAGTATGCAACGCATAGGGTACTTCTGAGGTGTGAAACGCGCCATAATTGGGGAAGTTGGGCTTATCGGGCGGCACGTGCGTAAACTGATAAAGATAGGCTCTGCTTTTATTGAAGCCCGCCCACAAATGCGCCGAACGGGCCGCAAACGAAAGCAAACCCAATTTCAACTGGGCAGCTTTGGCTTCGTCGTCGGTGGCGGCGGGAAACAGCTTCAAAAATTCGTCGGCCTTGTCACCGTATTTTTCCCGCAATTGTTGTTTGAATTTTTCAGCCGAAAGCGCCTGTCCGCCCGTGATACTGCCGTCGCCCGTGACCCAGCCCGCCATCAGCGGCACGTCGTTGTGTTTGCCTTCTTTAAAATGATTGAAAATATCCGTAGGCAACACGTGGCCGTCGAGCGTAATGCCAAAACGAATGCCGCCCTGCGTCGCAGCCAAAATTTCTTCGGGTGTTTTTTTGCGTAATTCTGCCAAATTGGCTGCATTCGCCTTCTTCTGAAAAGCTTCCCCCATTTTTTCGGCATCCGCCAACGACGTCGGAATTCGGTTGGAAAGCATCCCGCCGCTTTGGGCAATGGCGCGGTGGAAAAGGCGCTTGGCTAAGGGCGAAGCCACCAAACAATTGACGCTCATCGACCCTGCCGACTGCCCTGCGATGGTAACGTTGTTGGGGTCGCCGCCAAAGGCGGCAATGTTGTTTTGAATCCATTTGAGGGCCGCAATCTGGTCCAATAAACCATAATTTCCTGATGCGTTGTTTTGTTCTTTACTCAACTCAGGATGCGCCATAAAACCCAACGCGCCGACCCGATAATTAATACTCACAAAAACAACCCCTTTTTTTGCCATTTCTTCACCGTCGTAAATGGCGCAAGCGGCCGAACCCGACGAAAAACCTCCGCCATAAATCCACACAAAAACGGGACGATTCTCGTAGGCCAACTTCGCACCTGTCCAGACATTGAGGTACAGGCAATCTTCACTCAACGGCTCCGGTGGGGCAATAAACTCTTCGGTCCAGCAATAAAACGGCGCAGGTTTGGACTGAATCGGACTGGCCGAAAAAGCCTCGCATTTGCGAACGCCTTGCCAGTTTTTGGCAGGCTGAGGGGCTTTCCAGCGCAAGTCGCCCACGGGTGGGGCGGCAAAAGAAATCCCTTTATAAATATGAATGTCGCCACTTTTTAGGCCTGATATAGCCCCATTTTCGGTATTGACAATGTCGTATTGCGCCTGCGTTTTTAGCCCTACCACAAGCAATCCTACCAGTAGAAGATTGGGAAGTATTTTCATAACTTATCAAATCAAAAAAAGAGAAAAACTACTCGTTTTTCAAACGCCAAAGTGAGTAGTGACAGGCCTGCGTTTTAATGAATAACCATTCAATTTGGCTTTATCTGTTGTTTTTACCCCACATTAAGCCAAATTTAACCGTCAATTTGGCTTAATGATAGATGAATAAAGTTGGGGCTAATCTTCACTTTTTAACCTTCCCCAACTCCCCCTTAAAAAACGCAACCATCTTTTCATAGTACTTTTCAATCATCACGCCCGGGCCATGACCGCCGCCCGGAATGATGATTAGCTCACTTTTGACGTTGTTTTTCTGTAAGGCTTCGTAGAGTTTTTCGCTTTGACAATGGGGAACGAGCGGGTCTTTGTCGCCATGAAAAATCAGGAACGGAGGGTTTTGAGCGTTAACGTACGAAATGGGATTGGCCAAGGCGCATTTGTCGGGATTATCCTGAATGGCGCCGCCTATCAATGAGGATTCGGGCGATTTGGCTTCGTTGTGTGCAAATGAACTGCCGCATTGGTCCATGATGAGAAAATCCGTCGGCCCAAACCAATCCACGACCGCGTTTACCTTGCTGCTTGTTTGCGTATGTTTGCCTAAACTGCCTTCGATATCTACCTCCAAGCCGTGGATAGAGTGCGTTTGGGTGGTATTGGTGGTTCCCGTCAAGGCAGTCAAATGCCCGCCCGACGACCAGCCCGTGACGCCGATAAACGAGTCATCCATTGAAAATTTGGCCGCATTGGCCCGTACAAATCGTATGGCTGCTTTCACGTCCTGAATTTGGGCGGGAAACTTGGCGTCGCTGCTCGAACGGTGATTAATGCTTACTACGGCAAAACCATTGTTCAGAAGTGTTTGGCCTAATCCATCAGTAAACACGGTGCCTTTGGCAGCATTGGAAAACCAGGCACTTCCGTATATCGCCACTACGATTGGAAAAGGTGCTTTACCCACCGAAGGCAAATGAATATCCAACCGATGCCCCATCATGCCGTCGCCAACGTAATCAATATCTAACCAGTGTTTAGAGGAAACAATGGCCGTCTTTTCGGCATTGATTTCTTTGGGCTGAGCCATAGCAAGAAAAGAAATAAAAGTGAGGAAGAAAGTTAGGGTTTTCATGTTAAGATGGTTAGTTATCGGCATTGAAATTTATGTATTTTCAAAGTAAATAGTATATTAATGCTGAAAATAAGCATGTATTATGATACAAAGGCAAATTAACGGTAATGAAGTGGATTTGCTGCGTCCTGATGCAATGACCATGGAATCAATTGTGGGACAAATAATTTGAACCGAAACTTCTGCTCAAATAAATTATGAAAAAGGCTGCTGCGGCTATATGGCAATCTAAGCCCCTCAATTATTTTGACCGTCCGAGTCCTTTTTTCTAAAAAAACCGTTAATGTATGTTAAGAATCACGCTAACGTCAGTTTTTAGCTAATTTTGTGCGTTAATAATGCACAAGGCAGCCTAGTGGCCCGTCGCCTGTGTGAACGACACTTTTTATTGATTTTATGATTTTTTCAAAAATTAGCCATATCCATTGCAACCCCAAAGCCTTATTCTGCGTATATGGGATTAAACGACTTATCATTCTCATGAGCGTCTTCAGTTCCGTATTCACCTATGCCCAACGCCCTTCCGCAGGCCCTTCTTCTCCCAATCAAGGAGAAGATAAGGTTTTTTTGCTGGGTGCCGACAGCATGACCGTCATGAAAATGACGGATGGAAGTGAAGTACGCAGGGTAGTCAACAAAGTGGTTTTTCGTCACAAAGGTGCGCTGATGTATTGTAACTTGGCCATTCACAACGTGGCCTCCAACGCCATTGAGGCTTACGGCAATGTTAGGATTGTGCAAGGTGATACCATTACCGTAACGGGTGATACCCTGTTTTACTACGGAAATAGCCGTTTGGCCAAAGTGATGGGAAAAGTAGTCAATCTCAAAGACCGCAAAAGAACCGTTACATCAACCAAGATTGAATACGACATGGCAACGGGCGTTGCTTTTTATCCCAACAAAGGAAAAATCATTGATGCCGAAAACACCCTGACCAGCAACATTGGCTATTATGACACCCGTACCAAGGTTTCCACTTATTACACCAACGTCAAACTGGTCAATAAAAAGTACACGCTGACCACCGACACCCTCATTTATAACTCACTGACCAAAATCGCCGATTTTAAAAGCCCCACCAAAGTAGTAAGCAAGGAAGGAACGGTCATTGCCAAAAATGGCTCATATAACACCGATACTGGCGAGTCGCTGTTCAGAACCCGCACCACCATTGACAATCCAGACTACACCCTCACTGGCGACTCACTCTCCTTTGACAACCTAAACAAAAAAGGGTTTGCCAAGGGAAAAGTAGAAATAGTTTCCAAAAACGACGACACGATTCTCAACGGTGATTTCGGAATCTACAACGGCAAATTGGGCATTTCAAAGGTTTGGGGACACGCCCTAACGCGGTCTGTCATTTCAAAAGATACCCTTTTTATGACAGCCGATACCCTTTACTCTATTGATATACAACCAGATACAACCACAGCTACGACCTCAAAACCAAATTTATCCAGCAAGCAACTTGACAAAAATAAAGTTGACGCTGATTCTTTGGCTAAGGCAAAACCTGTAGTTGGTTTTTCGCTCAAAGGGAGAAAAAGTAATGTTTTTTTAAAGGAAATGACCCCGTCCAATCAGGCCAATTTAGCAAAACGTATCGCGGTCAAAACGAAGGCAAGTGCTGATTCATTGCTCAGTATTTTACCTTTGCCCGCCTCGGGGCGTGAGCTTTCTAAGCCCGCCAAAGACGCACTCGTAAACCAAAAAGCAGATACATCTAATGCACAAAAACCCCGAAAGTTAATTGGGTACAAAAACGTGCTATTGTACAAAAAAGACCTTCAAAGCCGCTGTGATTCACTGATTTACAACTCATTGGACTCCAACATTACGTTTCTAAAGAAGCCCATCATCTGGTCGTCTAAGTATCAGTTGGAGGCCGATTCAATCGTGGCGCAGATGGTCGAACAAAAGTTGAGAACCATGTACCTGAAAGCAAAATCATTTGTTATTTCACAGGATACCCTTCTCAATTTTAATCAAGTAAAGGGACGACGAATTACGGCTTATTTTGACGACAGCACCCGACTGCAACGTGTATTTGTGGAAGGCAACGGCGAGAGTATCTATTTTGCGGCCAACGAAGAAAAAAAAGCCATGGGAATGAACCGCGTGGAATGTGCCAAGATGACGCTCAATTTCCGTCGTAACCAAGTACATCGAATTCAATTTGTGGGCCAACCCGATGGTCGTTTCATTCCTCCGCAGAGTATAAAAGGAGATGACAAAGAACTTGAAGGGTTTAGCTGGCGAATAAAAGAGAAACCAACAAAGCTTGAAATTTTAACCAAAGCTGGCTTTAAACCAATCGAACCGAAAATTGTCAAACCGCCAGAAACGAAAGAATCAAAAGCCGTCAAAACGGTGACGAAAGAAGTTTTGAAAACAAGGGTAAAGTCCAATAAAAAGAAACTTTAGTCTAAAAAAAACCTTTTACGCTTTTTTTTCGTTTATATTGTATCCCGATTAATAAATTTTAACACTCTTTTAAGGCACAATTTTTGATATTACAAAAAATAGCCTATATTTTTGCAGGAAACAGAAAAAATATGATTTTTCAATCCATCCACAGCTATGAAAAAAACTATACTAAAATACATCTTTCTTACCATCTTCAGTGTTTTTGCCCTGACTGATGCTTCGGCGCAGTCAGAAGTAAATCGAAGCAAAAGCCGCCTGAACGTCGGGAAGAAATCAACATCCGTTACTTCACCCACTCTTACCAAGATACCTCGGTCACTGGATCGCAGCATCAATTTGCGTCCAAGCTCGGCCATCAACGCCTACTACCGTTCTATTTTACTTAGTCCGGGCGCTGCTACGAGTGCAAATACCGTCAATAAAAACCGTACCAACGGTGAATTGTCCACGGCCTCCGATACCCGCCCGAATTTGGAAGAAGTTGCTAAGTCTGAGGATTTATTTTTTGTGAGCGAAAAACTGCGCGTATTGAATGCGTATCCTAATCCGGCAAATGACTACGCCGAGATTGATTATCAGATTTCAGGCAATGTTGGCAACGCAAAAATCTCATTGTATAACATCTTGGGAGCCAATGTAGCGGAATATGATTTGGACAGAAACGAACGTCAGCTGCGCATTTCGACCCGCGAAATTCCGACTGGAGTTTATTTCTATCAGTTACTGTTGGAAGGCAAAAAAGTAGCAACCAAAAAGTTGCTGATTAGACACTAATTTGCGATAGTCAATCACTTAAAACGTACTGAATACTTTTTACGCTTCTATTTCGTTATGAGATATGAAGCAATTTTTGTATTTTTGCGCCCGATATGCGTAACACCCGATTTGGATTTTTTCTGCTGATTTTCACCGCCGTAGTGCTGGGTTCGTGCAGCAAGTTTGCTAAACTGCAAAAAGAAGGAACACTTGAACAGAAGTATGAGGCGGCCCTTCAGTATTATAAGAAAGCTGATTATTATCATGCTGGCCTGCTGTTTGAAGAAATCACTCCTTTGTTAAATGGCAAAGACGCTCGCCAAGCCGAGCTCGCTCAGTTTTACAATGCCTATTGTAATTTCAAGCAATCAAATTACAACATGGCACAGTTCCTGTTCAAGAACTTCTATGAAACGTTTCAGCGGAGTGAATACGCTCAGGAATCCTTGTACATGCATGCTTATTCGCTGTACAAAGACTCTCCCAACTCAAACCTAGACCAAACCAACACACTGACCGCCATCAGTGCCCTTCAGGATTTTATCAATACCTATCCCGAAAGCGCATTCCGCGAAGAGAGTACTCAGTTGATATTGGAGTTACGGGACAAACTAGAACGTAAAGCCTACGACAAAGCTAAACTTTACTACAAAACCAGTGAAGCCAACATTGCCAATTACCGTTCGGCCGTAGTTGCCATCAATAATTACCAAAAAGATTTTCCTGATTCTAAATACAATGAGGAGTTGGCGTTTTTACGCGTTGATGCACAATATAACTTAGCGAAACTGAGCTTTGTCGAAAAGCAAAAAGAACGTTATCAGGACGTTTCAAAATATTATTTGGCATTTTTGGACAAGTACCCTAATAGTAAATACATACGTCAGGCAGAACGGTATTACGAAAATACCGTGAAAGAATTGGGCGTAATTTTAGAAGCAGAGAAAGCCGAAAAAGCATTGAAGGAGAAAAAACCTTCAGACGCTGGTAAACTTTCGACTCCTTCTTCTACTCAAAACTAAAAGTTGAACATTAAATTATTCAAATACAATGGCAGCAAATCCATCAATCATAACCCGCGACACCGACAAATTGGCCGCGAAAACTGGTAACTTGTACGAATCGGTGGCGATTATTTCTCGCCGTTCACGTCAAATTGCCTCCAAAACCAAAGAAGAGCTTAACAACAAGCTTGCTGAGTTTGCATCAGGTATTGACAACCTCGAAGAAGTATTTGAAAACCGCGAGCAAATCGAGATTTCTAAATTCTACGAGCGTCAGCCTAAGCCAACGGGTATCGCCATTGAAGAATTTATGGAAGATAAACTTTTCTGGCGTTCAAGCGACGAAGAAGTTTAATCTTCAATCCCATAAAAAAAGCCGCACGATTAAACAACGTGCGGCTTTTTTGTGCCATTTATGTACATTTGGAAGTAAATATTCTTTAAATACTTCCTGTATTTTTTCTTTGTACACTATTGTAACCCATGCCTTCAACCCTTTTCCATAAAAAAATCCTCGTAGGTGTCACGGGTAGTATCGCCGCCTACAAGTCAGCATTGTTGGTACGTTTGCTCATAAAAGCGGGGGCAGAAGTACAAGTAATCATGACTCAATCGGCGAAAGATTTTATAACACCGTTAACTTTAGCCACTTTATCAAAGCGCCCTGCCCTATCTTCCTACATCGCCGACGAGACAGGGAGTTGGAACAACCACGTAGAGCTAGGGTTGTGGGCAGACGCCTTCATCATTGCCCCAACTACGGCACATACGCTTGCTAAGTGCGCCAACGGACTCTGTGAAGATTTGTTGACCGCCGTTTATCTGTCTGCCCGTTGCCCGGTATTTTTTGCCCCCGCCATGGATTTAGACATGTACCTGCATGGCTCTACGGTTGAAAATCTACAAAAACTGCAACGCTTCGGCAATTCCATCGTTGAAGCTGAACACGGAGAATTGGCGAGTGGATTGGTCGGAACTGGGAGGATGGCCGAGCCAGAACATATTGTAGCTCACCTTGAAAAGCATTTTGCGGCCGTACCAGCATTAAAAAACAAGAAAATTCTCATCACCGCAGGCCCCACGCAAGAAGCCATTGACCCAGTGCGATACATCAGCAATCATTCAACGGGAAAAATGGGTTTTTCGATTGCAAAAGCATTTTCGATGGCAGGTGCTGATGTTACGGTAGTGAGCGGCCCAACCGCTCAACCAATACCAGACACCAGCGTCACCGTTGTACCTGTTCGCTCAGCAAAGGAAATGTACGAAGCCACGCAAAAGCTATTTGCGGAAGCCGACGTAATAATCCTTTCGGCCGCCGTGGCCGATTATACCCCCGCACACCCAGCCGACCGCAAAATCAAGAAGAAAGAAGCACATTTCAACATTGAGCTTACCAAAACGGTAGACATTGCGGCAACGCTCGGGCAGCAAAAACAGGCCAGCCAACTCATGGTTGGTTTTGCCCTTGAAACCGATAATGAGCTAGAAAATGCCTTGGGGAAATTGAAGTCCAAAAACCTTGATTTGATTGTGTTGAACTCCTTGAATGACAAAGGCGCGGGTTTTGCACACGATACCAATAAAATTACCGTTATTGAAGCAAACGGAACGGTACACTCCTTTGAGTTAAAATCCAAAACCGACGTTGCCCAGGATATTTTACAACTTGTGGCAGGAAAATTGCACACATAGACACGAATGTTTCAGCATAATGGCAAAATCATGAAAGTTATAAAGAAAGGAATTTGGTTACTTTTATTTTCCTTTAGCCTTGTTTTATCTACCCAGGCGCAGGAACTGAATTGCGTTGTTACGCTCAATTACAACCAACTTTTTACGCAACAAAACACGGATAATGCCAGCCTGAATCAACTCAAAAACGTCATTACTGACTTTATGAATGCCCGCAGGTGGACAAATGATAATTTTAACCCTGAAGAGCGCATTAATTGCAAATTGAACATCAACCTTATCCGCTCCCCAGCGCAGGGGGTGTATGAAGGCACTACGCAGCTGATTGTGACGCGCCCCGTATACGGCACCAATTACGAAACCATTTTACTGAATTTCATTGACCGAAATTTTAACTTTAATTACCTGCCCAACAATCCGATGTATTACAATGAAAATACGTATTCGGATGAGTTGACGCAAACCCTCGCGTTTTATGCCTATATTATTTTAGCCGTAGATTATGACTCATTCAGCAAACTAGGCGGCAATAATTACCTGCAACGCGCCCAACAGGTGGCCAACTTAGCACTAGGGGTAAATCCCGGCGGCGCACCTGCGGGTTGGAATGCCACCGGCAACGACCGTCGAAATCGTTTTTGGTTGGTAGATAATCTCAACAATCAGCTGATGCTGCCCGTGCGGGAAGGAATGTACAATTATCACCGATTGGCGCTTGATACGTTTACCGAAAATCCAATTGGTGCCCGTACCCAAGTCATAAATTTGTTGACTACCCTCCAGCAAACCAACCGAGTCTTGCCCGGTTCGGTTTACATTAATTCTTTTTTTGACGCGAAAGGCGAAGAAATCAACAAGATTCTGTTGGAAGCAAGCAAAGAAGACCGCCAAAAGGCCTTTAATATGCTGTCTCAACTTGACCCTTCCAAGACCGAACTGTATCGAAAATTATTAAGATAATTGACCTAATATAGTGGGAAAAAGACTTATCCGAATCGTTCAGTCGGCGATTTCTGCCCGGACAGAAGAACTTCTGAACCGAGAAATAAACGTAATCCTTAAGAGCAATCAGACGTTTTTTGGTCGTTGTCAAAAAATCGAAAACAACCTTCTCTTTCTCCAAGACCAACGAATGCACCGTCATACATTTACTTTTACGCAAATTGACACCGTCGTTTACGACCTTGAGGCTACATTTTAACAAGTTCCGAACACAAAGTCTGTACATTTTGTTGAATAGTTAACTAACTTCGCGGCGGTTCAACCGATTGCTTTATGCTTGCGCATCTACTAATCAAAAATTACGCATTAATCGACCATTTGGAGCTTACTCCTGACCCACAGCTTAATATCATCACGGGCGAAACGGGGGCGGGTAAATCCATCATGCTCGGCGCTATTGGCTTATTGTTGGGCAGCCGTGCCGATACAAAAGTGCTGTACAATCCTGCGGGAAAATGCATCATTGAAGGAACCTTCGACCTTTCAGGCTACTTCATTGAACACTTATTTGACGAAGAAGAGCTGGATTTTACGACTACCTGCCTCATTCGTCGCGAAATCAGCCCCACTGGCAAATCGAGGGCTTTTATCAATGATACCCCCGTCAATCTGGAATCTCTGCGACGCATTGCGGGCCAATTGATGGATATTCATTCACAGCACGATACCCTGCTGCTCGGTTCCAACGAGTTTCAGCTACAGATTGTGGATACTTATGCCCAAAACGAAGAAATACTTCGGCACTATCACGCTGACTTTCAGGCCTATCGTAAAGCAAACCAAGTCTATAATCGCCTGATAGCGGAAGCGGCCCAAATGCGTAAAGAGTTTGATTATAACCAATTTTTGTACGACGAACTCGAAAAAGCCAAGCTGCAAGCCGACGAACAGGAACAATTGGAGCAGGAATTAATCATTCTTGAAAATGCCACAGATGTGCGTGAACGGCTGCTACTAGCCACCGAATACCTTGACAATCCCGAACAATCGGTGATTGTGTTTTTAAAAAATGCAGTTTCTAGCCTGAATGCCATCAGTAAGTTTGCGCCTCAGTATGAGCAACTTCGCGAACGTGCCCAGAGTGTTTACATTGAATTAAAGGATTTGGCGGGCGAAATCAGCGACGAACAAGACAATGTAGAAATCGACGATACCCGCGCCGAGGAAATCCGTGAGCGGCTTAATTTGTTTTACCATTTACAACAAAAACACCAAGTCAAAACCCTCAGAGAGCTCATTGCGATTCAGAGGGAATTGGAATCAAAAGTAAGTCGGGTGTTAAATCTGGATGAAGACATCAACAAGGCCAAAACTGCCGCCGACAAAGCCCAAGCAAAACTCCAAAAATCAGCTGAAAAGCTTTCCAACAGTCGAAAAGCCGTGATGGCATCCGTTGAAAAGCAGGTAAAGACCTACTTGTTGGAATTGGGAATGCCCAATGCCGCGCTGAGCATCCAACACACCATCATCGAACCAAGCGAGTCGGGCATCGATGACGTAGACTTTTTGTTCAGTGCCAACAAGGGAATCAAGCCGCAACAACTGAAAAATGTGGCGTCGGGTGGGGAGTTTTCGCGGTTGATGATGGTGATTAAGTACATTCTGGCCAGCAAACGTAAACTGCCCACTATTGTTTTTGACGAAATTGACACGGGAGTTTCGGGCGAAATTGCCATTAAAATGGGTCAAATGATGCGCGAGATTTCCAAGAGTCACCAAGTGATTTCCATTACGCACTTGCACCAAATAGCCACGCAAGGAACCGCTCATTATTTTGTATACAAAGATAACTCTTCCGAAAAAACGGTGAGCAAGATTCGCAAGCTTACGTTTGAAGAACGCGTGAAGGAAATTGCCCAAATGATTGGGGGAAGCAAGCCAAGCGAAGCCATCCTCCAAAACGCCCGTGAAATGCTTCAGACGCAATCGGGAGTCAAGCAAACAAATTTATTTTAGAAAACCAATCAATTGTTAATCAACAAATTACACCCAAATCAGTCCTTAATTAGAAATGAAAAATATAATCATCGCCTTCGGTATCGTATTATTTGCAAGTGCTTGTTCGGAAGAAAAAGGCTCCGTAGAACAAACTGAAAAAGAAGTATTTGTCATCCACGATGAAGTAATGCCCAAAATGGGGCAGCTCATGGAATTAAAAACTGGACTCAGCAAAGAAATCAGCGCGATTGACAGCTTGGTAAAAATCAACCCCAATGACAGCCTCCAAAAGCGCAAAGAAGAAGCGTTGGCGCTGAGTGTGGCGCTAAACGAAGCCGACCAAGGGATGATGAACTGGATGCACGATTACAACGGGGATTCTTTAAAAGCACTCTCTGGCGAGGAAGCCATAAAGGCAATGAATGCCGAAAAAACCAAAATCAGCGCGGTACGTGATAAAATGCTCGAAAGCATGGCCAAAGCTGAGCAGTTTTTAAAGAAATAACCCATTAATTGTGAACGAGCACCCAAGCTATGAAAAACACCATTTTTGTCCTTTTATTTTTAGTCATTTGGGGATGTAACAAAAACTCCGACCGTTTGCCCATCTTGGGCGAGCGCGAAACCACCACCCGAATCGTGGATGGTAAGGAAGTCGTTGATACCCTGTACCATACCATTCCTGATTTTAAGTTTGTGAGTCAAAACGGCGATACTGTTACCGCCCAAAACTTCAAAGACAAAATTTACGTTGCAGATTTTTTCTTTACCACCTGCCCCACGATTTGCCCCGTGATGAAGAAACAAATGCTGAAGGTCTACGAAAAAATCAAGGGTCAGAACGACGTAGCCATCCTCTCCCACACGATTGACCCCGACCACGACACGCCCGCTGTGCTGAAAGAATACGCTACTGATTTGGGCGTAACGGGCAATCAATGGCTCTTTGTGACGGGTAATCGCGAAAAAATCTATGAAATTGGGGAGAAAAAGTACTTGGTCGTTGCGGGGGCTGATTCTACCGCGCCAGGTGGTTACATTCACAGCGGCGCTTTTGTGTTGGTCGATAAAGAAAAACACGTCCGTGGTATGTACAACGGCACCGACGACGAGGCCACCAAGCGGCTCATCTCTGACATCGAACGTTTGCAAGAAGAATACAAAAACAAAGAGTAAGGTGTGCGGAGTGCGTTAATAAATTAAGGTATATGTTACATTTTTTCAGGGTCAGTTTCTTTCGTTATTCGGCGCTTAGTTCTGTTTTTTTGCTCGTATTTTTTTTCTCCTGCCAAAGCGAAGAAAGCACAAAACACGCGCAGTACGTAGCAGAAGGCTATACATTGTTTCAGACCCACTGCGCCAACTGTCACCAACGTGATGGCAAAGGACTAAGCAATTTATATCCTGCCATTGCTCCTGAGTATCTCAAAGACAAAGCAAAAGTTATTTGTTGGATTAAAAACGGAGTAAATCAGTCGGTAACGGTCAATGGAAAAACCTTTAACCGACCCATGCCTGCTAATCCAGCCCTAAAAGAATTGGAGATTGCCGAAATCATGACCTATATGTACACCACATGGGGCAACGACTCCAAAATTATCACCACCGAAACCGTACAAAAAGCATTGGAGCAATGCGTATCTAACTGATATGCACTGCTCCAATATTTCTTCTCTGCACGGTCTGCCGTTGCAATGATTAGGCTTCCCTTTAAAGGGTTAAGATATTAAATATCAGTACTTTGCATCAAAAAATAATCCCCGAATATGCGCGTATTTGGCATAATTCGGGGATTTTCGTATTTTAGTTGTGCTAACAAACCTAAAA
>NZ_QPIW01000021.1 GCF_003339505.1 Runella aurantiaca | reverse complement strand
ATTTTTTGAAGCAATTTAATAACTTCGTCCCTAATGATTTTTTTCATTCTTAAAGGCTGGTTTGATGCTTGGTCGCTTCAAAATTCAGCCTTTTTGTTTTACATAGCAATTATCTTCGGGTACAGTAATTTCGCCCATTATGTATAAATAATACTGTAATATAGGACTTCAACCGAATGTTACGATTAAAAAAATATATTAATAATTACTTTACTATTAGTTAACTATTTATTAATTTCACTAAACTTACTTTGCAACGGGTTTAGTAAGTCCTACACTCCTTCATTTTCCACTTAACAAATTAACATTATGCGGTACTTTTTACCCCAAAATCTAGGGAAATCCTTTTGGGTGTCATTGTTTATATTGACACTCGGTGTAGCCTCCAGTCTCCTTGCACAAGACATAACGGTGCAGGGCAGAATTACAGACGCCGAAAACAACGCACCGCTCCCCGGTGTCAGTGTGGTTGTAAAAGGCACAAATCGCGGAACAAACACTGACGGCGAAGGCAGATATCGCCTTAGTGTAGCCCCCAATTCTTCGTTAGTATTCTCCTTTGTAGGCTACAGTGCCCAAGAAATATCGGTGGGCAATCGTAGCACGCTTGACCTAAAAATGGCACAAGACCTCAAACAACTACAAGAAGTTGTTGTGACGGCATTGGGGATTCAAAAAGATAAGAAGACGCTGGCTTTCGCAACGCAAAGTGTAAAAGGCTCTGACCTTATCAAAGCCCGGGAGCCCAACCCCATCAACTCACTCGTGGGGAAAGTGGCTGGCTTAAACGTAGGGGCAAGCGCCGAACTTTTGCGTGCTCCACAGGTGTCGTTGCGAGGTGGTCGCCCACTATATGTAGTAGATGGTATTCCAATCAACTCCGATACGTGGAACATCAGCCCCGACGATATTGAGTCAATGGACGTATTAAAAGGGCCTTCGGGAACAGCCTTGTACGGTTTTCGGGCTCAGAATGGAGTAATTATGATTACAACTAAGAAAGGCTCGAAAGATAAAAGAGGCTTTGCAGTTGATGTCAACTCTTCTACAATGTTTGATAATGGATTTATTTCTATGCCTAGAGTACAAGACCAATACGGTCCAGGCGACCACGGCAAATATGCGTTTGTGGACGGTCGTGGGGGTGGTGTAAACGATGGGGACTACGACATTTGGGGACCGCCATTGGATGGCCGTTTGCTTACTCAGTACGATAGCCCTATTGACCCTGCAACAGGTAAGCGAATTCCTACTCCTTGGTTGCCGCGTGGGGCCAACAATTTACAGCGTTTTGTTCGTACGGGGATTTTGTCTAATAACAACGTATCGGTGTCTGCTAGTAACGACAAAGCAGACCTTCGGGTGTCGTTGTCGCACCAATACCAACGGGGTATCATTCCTAATACGCAACTGAACATTACTAACCTCAATACCTCGTTTGGGTATAGTTTCTCCAAAAAATTGCGTTTTGAAAGTACCATCAACTACAGCCGTCAATATACGCCTAACATTCCTGACGTAGACTATGGCCCTAACTCCCTCATTTACAACTCAATCATTTGGGGTGGTGCTGACTGGAACGTTGATGATATGAAACAATTGTGGCAACCTGGCAAAGAAGGTGTCCAGCAAATATACGCTGAGTACCAACGTTACAACAATCCTTGGTTTGTAGTTAAAGAGTGGTTGCGTGGTCATTACAAAAATGACATCTACGCGTATGCGCTCGGTAAATACCAAATTACTGATTACTTAAATGCACAAATTCGTACGCAAGTAACGACTTATGATATTCTTCGTACCGAGAAAATGCCTTTCTCAGCTACTTCTTATGGACGTGAAGAAGCCCGCGGCGACTACCGTGAAGACCGTCGTAGCCTTTGGGAAAACAATACTGACGCCTTGGTTAATTTTGACAAAGAGGTGGCTAAAAACATCACCGTGAGAGCCTCCGTAGGTGCAAGTATGCGTTTGTTCCGCTACAACTCTAACTTTGCTTCTACCGACTATCTCAACGTACCAGGCGTATATAGTTTCTCCAACTCACGCAACCCCGTACAAGCTTACAACTTTGCGGCTTACATGAAAGTATTGAGTGGCTATTACTCTGCCGACGTTTCTTTGAGCAAATACGCTAACCTTTCAGTAACAGGTCGTTGGGACAAAACCTCTACGTTGCCGTCGGGCCGTAATGTAGGTTTTTATCCTTCTGTGGGTCTAACAACGGTCATTTCTGACTACGTAAAGTTGCCCGACGCAATTACCTTCCTCAAACTTCGGGCTTCGTTTGCCCGGGTGAAAGAAGCCTTTACGCAGGCTACGATTGGGGTTCCGCCAAATACGCCAGTCCCTTACGGTGCCAACTATACTTCATCATACGACGGTCCAAGTTATGGTACAACCGTTGCTTACAGCATCTCACGTCCTTACAACAACGAAGCCGCGGCTTATTATTCAACACGCCTTGTTGACCCCAACATTCAGCCTTCAACCCGTACCAACTACGAGGGAGGATTGGAAATGAAGTTTATGAACAACCGTTTAGGGTTAGATGTTACCTACTTCAATTACTTAGATGGCCCCCAAATTTTTGGATTAACACTACCAGAATCAACGGGTTATGGCGCACTCACCACCAACGGTATCAAAACCCAACGCAAAGGATTAGAGATTGCGGTTAGTGGTAATGTTCTCAAAAGCGGCACCGGTCTCAACTGGGACATCTTGGCCAACTGGTCCACTTGGCAAGAAACCCTCAAGGAGATTTACGGTTCACAAACTCGCTTGAATCAATTTTACAAAATCGGCGACCGTTTGGATGCTTATTATGGACGCGCCTTTGTTCGTACCCAAGATGGTCAAATCGTCAATGATGCCAGCGGACGCCCGATTTACAATCCCGTCAATCAATTCTTAGGCTACACTAACCCTGACTGGGCGTTTGGTTTCCAAAACAAATTTAGCTACAAGAACTTTAACCTTAGCTTCCAATTTGACGGACGTGTAGGTGGGGTTATCGAAAATTACATCCAAAAACAAACGTTCCGCGGTGGTCGCCACCAAGCTACGGTCGAAGGTGCCATGGGCATTGCTCGTTTGGCGGATACGCAAGGACAGAAAACTTGGGTAGGAGAAGGAGTTGTTTTAACGGGTGGCACGATTAAATACGATCCCGATGGTTTGGTAACAAACTACGGTGAATTGAATTTTACCCCGATGTCTTCTGCGAATGCTACGTTTTTGCAAGATTGGATTAGCCGCTACTACAACTCCAACGAGGGCAACATGATAAACCGTACGTTTGTAAAATTACGTGAATTACAGGTAGGTTATTCACTCCCAGCGGGTTTGCTAGGCAAGAATATCAAGCAGGCTACTATTTCACTGGTTGGGCGTAACTTGTTGTATTTTGCCCATTCCAAAGATTTGGATGTGGAGCAATTTGTTAACTACACAGACCGTGGGTCGTCGTTACAGACACCTACCATGCGTCGTTACGGTATCAATATCAATTTCACTTTCTAAGAGATTGCTATTGGCAAACTGTAAATGAAAACCAATCCTTCGTACAAAACTTTAAGACGATGAAAATCAATAAAATATATTTAATTTTTGCCATTGCCGCTCTGACCATGAGTAGCTGCCAAACCTTCCAAGAGTTGGAAACCAATCCCAACGTTCCAGCAAGTTCGCCTGCTAACTTGGTATTCAATGGTATCCTTAACAGTATGACCGAACGTCCTTGGGGTAAAGACACCCGTTGGAATCAGTTTTATACCATCAATTATAACTATTACGGCAACAACGAATACGACTGGACTACGTCGGGCACTTATTTTGACGCGCTTAAAAACGTGGTAAAAATGGAGGAAGAAGCCAAAAAATCGACGGGAAAAGACCTCAATCCGTACGCGGCATTGGGTAAATTCTTTAAGGCTTACTTCTTTGTTTGGATGACGCAACGCATCGGCGACCTGCCCATGAATGAAGCACTGAAAGGCACCGAAAATACCAGCCCTAAATACAATACGCAAAAGGAAATCTACGTGCAGTCGCTCAAATGGCTCGATGAATCAAACGATGACTTGACCAAATTGATTGCCGCGGGAGATATTTCTTTGCAAGGTGATATTTACTTGAGCAACAATCTTCGTGCTTGGCAAAAAGTGGTAAATACCTTCAAACTGCGCGTGTTGGTTTCGCTGAGCAAGAAAGAAAGCGACGCAGAACTAAACATCAAAGGTAAATTTGCCGAAGTAATCAACAATCCCGCTAAATACCCAATCATGACGGGAATGGCCGACAATATGGCGTACAAGTACAATGCTACGTACAACAAATACCCCATCAACCCCGACAACTTCGGGTTTGATGCCACACGCCAGCAGATGTCGACCACCAACATAGACCTCCTTAAAGCGACCCAAGACCCGCGTCTGTTCTACATTGCCGAGCCCGCAGAAGCCCAGTTGAAAAAAGGCCTTGTCCAAACGGACTTCGCCGCCTTTGTGGGGGCAAATCCTGCCGAAAGCTTGGACGATATGTCTACGAAAGCACTGGCTGGCCAATATTCGTACATCAACCGTAACCGTTATTACAAAAACTATTCTCCAGAAGCAACCATCCAAATCGGCTACATCGAAATGTGTTTCAACATTGCCGAAGCCGCCAACCGGGGCTGGGTTACGGCAAATGCCGAAGATTGGTACACCAAAGGAATTCAGGCTTCTCAAGGATTTTTTGAGATTAAAAACGGTGAAAACAGTGTCGTATTGGAAACCCGCAACGGAGCCAATGCTTCGTTGGCATCTTATACCATCAAATTTAATTTCACCGACTTTTACGCCCAACCTTCGGTAAAATACGCTGGCAACAACGCAAAAGGATTGGAACAAATCAACAATCAAAAATACCTTGGCTTTTTTATGAACTCAGGGATGGAAGCCTTCTATAACTGGCGTCGTACTGGCTTCCCAACCAATTTTGCCAAGGGCGGGCCAGGTACGGGAAATTCTGGCGTCATTCCACGCCGTTGGTTATATCCAAACTCGGAGCGTATCTACAATGAAACCAACTATAAAACTGCGGTACAAGCTCAATTCGGCAAAGCTACTGAGAGCATCAATGATGAGCTTTGGCTTTTGAAATAATTTTTTTAATAGGTTAAGAATGCACAATAAAGTGGGAGATTGTTTATCTCCTGCTTTATTTTTTTTGTTAATAAACTCCTGACCAAACATGCGTTTCTTTTTCCCCTTTTCCCTTCTACTTTTCCCCCTTTTGCTAACGGCTCAACTCCGTACAATCAAAACCCTTCAAGTACCGAGCCGATCTGAGTATTGCAAAATTGACACCACAGGTGGCTACTCGGTGCTGCCCAGCGGACGGCGCGTTACGCCCGTAGGTACTACCCTCCGCATCACCAACGACCCTTTTGGACTGGCCGTCAGTCCCGATGGGCGGCGGGTCGTGGCACTACACAGCGGCGCGGTTTCACTCATTGATGCCCAACACCCACGTCAGGCCCTCCGCATTCCTGATTATGCCAAAACGTTTGCCGACCCTTTCAAAGGTGCCACATTTTTGGGTGCTGCCTTTGCGCCCGATTCCAGAATTGTGTATTTGAGCGGCGGCGACAAGGGGAATATAGTCATTTTTGATACCGAAAAAAAGGAGAAAATTGACGACATTTCACTCAACCAAACCTTTGATAATCAAAACTTTGAAGAAAGCTTTACCTCAGACTTAATCCTAAATTCTGCCAAAAACGAACTGCTGGTACTTGACCGAGCGCATTTCAGAATGGTGCGGATTGATTTGACCACCAAAAAAATCACGGCTTCCATTCCCGTAGGTCGGCAGCCGTTTGGGCTTTCGTTAAGTCCCGACAAAAAATACGCGTTTGTGGCCAATGTCGGCTTATATGCCTATCCATTGGTGCCGGGCGTAACGCCCAAAAACAAAGACACCATGATGCTTAAGTTTCCGCCTTACGCAACCGCCACCAAAGCATCTATTGAGGGCGTAGAAGTGGAAGGGCGAAAAATCCCAGGCTTGGGTAGCCCACTCGTGCCCGAAGCCATGAGCGTTTGGATGGTAAACTTAACCACCAACAAAGTCACCGGAAAATTTAAGACCGGACATCAGATCGGGGAAATGATCGAAGAAGCCGAAATCGTGGGCGGCGCAAGTCCCAACTCCGTTGCGGTCGGAAAACGCTTTGCCTACGTTTCCAACGCCACCAATGATAATATTTCGATTATCGACTGCCAAACGCGCAAAATCGCGGGGCATATCGCCCTGAAAGTACATCCAGGCATTGACAAGTACCGAGGATTGATGCCCTTCGGGATGGCACTTACCCAAGACGAAAAAACGCTATATGTGGCCCTTTTGGGCTTCAATGCGGTAGCGGTGGTTGATTTACCCACCCGTCGCGTAAAGGGATTGATTCCCACGGGTTGGGGACCGACCAAAGTGAAACTATCGCCCGATGAGAAAAATCTGTATGTGGTCTCTGCCCGGGGATTGGGCGCGGGTCAAAACGGCGGGAAGGGTTTTGTAAAACCAGACCGGGGAACCTACATCGGTGACATTCAACTCGGAACATTCCAAAAAGTTACGCTCCCGACACCCACCGAATTGAAAAAATGGACACAACAAGCCATCGACAATACTTTTGAGACCGTATCCGTCACCGACGACGGTAAAAATCCGCTTCCTCCCCTTCCGGGTACACGGACAAGTCCCATCAAATATATTGTGTACATCACCAAAGAGAACCGCACGTACGATGAAGTCCTGGGGCAGCTTTCAAAAGGTGACCCGACGCTCGCTCGGTACGGAACAAATGTTACGGTAACGACAAAAACGGACACTTTGCATCAGGTAGATGTGATGCCCAATCACCTGCGCATTGCCCAACAATTTGCGTATTCTGATAATTTTTACTGCGATTCGGATGCATCCATTCACGGCCACCATTGGATGATGGGCGTCATCCCCAACGAATGGGTCGAAGCCAATTCCAACCACTCTTCTAGCTTCAATGCATTCTCTAAAGCCCCCGGACGGCGCTTTCCAAAAGCAACGGGCGGCATTGACCCCGAAGACTACAACGAGATCGGCGGGCTGTGGGAAGCCTTAGAGCGCAAAAAAATCCCCTTTTATAATTTTGGGGAAGGAAATGAGTTTGCCGCCGTCGCGGAGGAATGGAACCATTTTGAGTACGGCGCCCGGCAGCCCGTGGTGTTTCCTTTGCAAAAAGCTGTTTTTGAACATACCTCGCGCAACTACGCTGGGTTTGACATGAACATCCCTGATTGGCTCCGAATGGACCAGTTTGAGAAAGAATTTACCGAAAAATGGCTGACTCCCCAAAAGGGCAAAAAAGTGGACTTGCCCCGACTGATTGCCCTCCAACTTCCCAATGACCACGGCGCGGGCATCCGTCCGGAAGCAGGGTTTCCCTATCCCCATTCTTTTATGGCCGATAATGACATTTCATTGGGCCGAATCCTGCAATTTCTTTCGCATACGCCGTATTGGAAAAATATGCTCGTGGTGATCACCGAAGACGACCCGCAGGGGGGCGTGGACCACATCGACGCGCACCGCTCAGTATTGATGCTGGCGGGGCCTTACGTAAAGCGCGGCCATGTATCGCATACGCATGCCAATTTCGGGTCCATTTTGAAAGTAGTTTATAATACATTGGGTGTGCCCTACGTCAACCAATACGACGCAACGGCCTCCTTACTTCAGGATTTTTTTACGGACAAGCCCGATTTTACCCCCTACCAAATGCTCATTCCCGACAAACGTATTTATGACGTGGACAAGGCAATGGAGATTTACAAAAAAACGTATGACTGGAAAACCGCCAAGCCGGGCCCTAAAATGGATGACCCCAATGAGCAGCGCAAGGAGCATTATAGGCAACAAAATAACTAAGGCCGCAGTGGGTGTTATTTCACCCACTGCGGCTCAATTTTTGACATAAACAATTACTTTTACTTCCTTAAATAAACACCGATATGCCTTCATCTATCACCGAAATTCGTCAATTATTTGAATCACAGGGCGATGAACAATACTACGGCGAAGACGTAAGCCAACTTGAACACGCCGCGCAAGGAGCGGATTTAGCTCGCAAAGGTGGCTTTGACAAAGAAGTACAGGCCGCGGCTTTTTTGCACGACATCGGCCATTTGATGCCAACCGAAAAGGAAGAAGAACTGATGGAGATGTATGGGCGCAAAGACCACGAAGAAGTGGCCGCCGATTGGCTGCGCGACCAGGGATTTCCCGAAAAAGTATGCATTCTCGTCGCCAATCACGTCAATGCCAAGCGGTATTTGACCTACAAAAACCCAAAATACTTCGCGGGACTATCAGATGCCAGCCGCAAAACGCTCGAATTTCAGGGTGGGCCCATGCAGGCCGAAGAAGCCGAAGCCTTTGAACAAAACCCTTATTTTGAACTTATTATCCAAATGCGCCGCTGGGATGAAGCCGCCAAAGTGACCGGATTGCCCAAGCCTGACTTGGAAACATACTTAAAATTGTGCGAAGAGGTGTTGGGGTAAGGAAATATTCCCTCCCCAATTTTTTCTATTTCATCGTATTACAACAAGCTTATGGGAAACCCTTTTGCCTAAACCTGCGTCTATTGTCACAAAATACATTCCCGTAACTATATTTTCCAGGCCTATTTCCACTTGGGTAGCATTGTTGGGCAAGCGGTGCTGTCCAATAATTTGGCCAATTGAATTGTATATTAACAACCGAGACGCAGGTTCGAATGGAACTTTCGAAATGACCGTAAAATGGGTTGAGGCAGGATTGGGATAGAGATACGACTGATAATTAACTAACGGAGGCTCTACCGCCAAAATGGGAGAGCGTAAGGCCCAAAGTTGTTTTCCCATGGCTCCTGCCTCAGCAATACATATAAGGCGCTTACCATCGATAACCAAATAACGAGAAGGAAAAGAGCTTTCGATTGTTGGTTGTAAGTCATCGAGTATGCGGCTGTTTTCGGGAGTCCCGTCGGTGGTCCAGGGCTCTACGCCTGCCTGCGTATCAAGGCTGCTCACGACCAAATAGTTATTAAAAACGCCCCAACCTTCTTCTCCGTTATTTACAACATCCCGCACATAAGCCAATTGAGTTGCTAAAGAATCAGCGGTATAAAGCATTATAGGAGGATATCCGGTTTTAGAAACCATCAAAGCTTTACGGCCATTAAAAGCTAAAGGCCGTTGGTTCAAAACAAATTCGCCCAGTTTACGTACTTCTGTCTGACGAATCAACCATGTCTGAGGGATTCTGCCATCCCAAGACAAATAAAGGTCTCGACCATCCTGAAAAAATGAAAACACCCGAGTATATCGATCATCTTGCGGCAGCAATAGACTCGTTTCTAAGGTTTTAAGATTTATTCTTCTACAATTCTGCCCTACAATGTAAAGCTCTCCTTCGTGTACAATCACCTTATCAGAATATGCCAATGTCGATAATTCTGTAACCGAGGCTGTACGTGGGTTAAGCGCAAAAAAACGGCCATTGTCCAACTGAAAGGCGGCCATATCATCTAACATAAAAATCTCCACTATTTGTCGGGCACCACCCGCCATCACCCTCCTCAAAGTGAGTGTATTTTCATTTACAATGGCGGCATCCAATATCCGCGTTGGAGTGGCCGCTGATGTATAGGTAACGAGAACGTCCGTTTTGAGCGCCTGTACACTAAACCCGCCGTACAATGACCGACTTACCTCTTTGGTTCCTTCCAAAGTCCCATCGGTAGCCATTAGGGCAATAGTGGGTTCGCCAATGCTGAAATCAAATCTGATAAAGCGATTATAAAATACTTTGTTTGAGGTTGCCGCCAATGTTTGCAGGGGTATCAACCCACTCGCATCGAGCACCGTTAATTTCCCATCAAAATCAACGGAATACAACGTATAATCCACCTTGATAAGTACTTTGTTAGACAATTGTCTGGAATCAATTCCCAAGTTATCATTGCTCCCAACCTTAAAATCAATGGCATTTTTGCTGTCGATATCATAAATAAACGAAACGTGAGGATGCAGAAACATCCGACGCTTTTCCCAAACAACCACTTTCATGGGTTCCGTTCTCTTCCCTGCAAAACGTTTTAACTCCTTCGTCCCTTCGGGCGTTCCGTCACTTACCCAAATAGCACTTTCATTGGAATCGGTCTGAGTTTGCAGGTACAAATGAGCACCATCTTGGTACGTTGACAGCACTTTTGATACTGAAATACTCGGTATATCTTTTACTTTGGTGGTTCCACTGATGGTTCCATCGGTTATCCAGAGGGAGGTTGAGGCAGCAGCAGTTGCTTCATCACGGGTCAGAAAAAACACTTTTTTACCTACCCGTATTATTTCAAAATCATCATTTCCTACGGTTTTGATGTTTTTGACCATGTTCGATTTGAGCGTCGTCAAATCGGTTTTGTACAGCTCTGTATCGCTATTGGCGGCCAAACGTCCCGAATGAACCATCGCATCTGCCAGGAGTTCGTAATTGGACGGCGCAACGGCGACCTCTGCCAATGTCCCATCCTTCAAATTATACCATTTCGGAACATCAGCGGCGGTGCTTCCACCCACTAAAAGAGAATTACCCACCTTTTTGAGTGTTGTAATAACATCAGGAATCACTTTCCAAGCATCGGCCACCTCAGTAGTTCCAGCCTTCTCAAAGTCGCGGATGACCAGCGTTCCCTTCTTTGAAATACCGTAGAATTTGGCATCAATCCACAAAAAATTGCTTGCTAAAGCGGGCGAAGCGGTTTTATCAATTGTACGGAAGTTATACCCATCGGTACTTTCCAACAACCGCACCGAGGGGCTATCGAAGTTGATGTGTTCTACAATCTGAATCTTATCCTCCTTTACCTGCATTTCTATCACACCGCTAAGGCTAAGGGAGGTATTAGGATTGGCAAATCCCCTGGCGTAGACCACTTCGGCAGTAGCAGGGTTGTTGTTTTTAATCCGAACAATATGTCCATCATTTAACGCATTACAGTAATAATACAAATAATCACGCCAAACAAACATTTTCGGTTCTGAAGAAAAACTACCAAAATACCCCACCCGTATCGTCCCTGTGGTCGTGCCGTCTGTTTGGAACACCGCCGAGCGTCCACTGTTATTGAAGTACATTTTGCCATTATGCGGAAAAAAGCCTGCCCCACTTTTCCCCAACCCTAGCTCGGCGAGTTGGGTACTTGCCAAGGTGGAAGGATTAAGAACCCATATTTTTTGGGCCTTATCAGCAATGTAAAGTTGACCATTAAGTGGCATCAATTCTGTAATGGCAACGCCCCACTGCGTAAGGCGGACGGTACCATTGGGCGTTCCATCACTTTGCCACACGGCACATTGTCCATCGGCTTGTAAAGACGTAAAATAAAATTTCCCATCCGCCACCACCGTTGGATTGATGGGGAGGTCGTTGGCATAGTAAAGCCCCGAACCAACGCCCGGCACCACGTCTTTTAAGAGCTGAGTGCCCGTTTCAGTTCCGTCGGTCACCCACCATTCATCTCCCTGCTGATTGGTATTGGCAATAAAGAAAACTTTGTTTTCGAGCCGCACGAATTTGCGCGGATTGGAAGAAGTATTGACCAGATGTTTTATCGCAGTCAATTGATTTTGAGCGTATAACGACACGCCAACCACCCATAAAAAAGTGGTCAGTAAAAAGCTGTATTTCATAGATCAATACTTATTTATTTTTTTAGACGCCCACCGTTTTCCATCGGTCACCCAAACAATGTACATTCCTATGGGCAGGTGCGAAACGTCAACTCCATCCGCCTGCTCTGTTGAAGGCAATGGCTTCTCCAAAATCAACCGTCCATTTATATCAAAGATTTTAAGGTACATCGGTAGTTTTTCAGCGTCTGTGATACGAATTGATACAATTTGGCTGGCTGGATTCGGAAATACAATTAATGAAAATATCGGTTCCGGCGTTTTTATCGACAACACCGGAGGGGTTACATTCCAAAGTTGTCGGCCTTGATCGCCACTGAATGCCGAGCAGACTACCATATTTCCCATCACCCTCAAATCTTTGGGGTTTGAACTCAGTGTCCCCGTTCTTAAATCCACCCATTGTCTGGTTCTTTCGGGGGTTCCTTCCGTAAGCCAAAGTTCATTGCCCCCAGCTTCATTTTCGGCGGCAAAAATTAACATTCCAGAAAAAGCCTGTTCGGGAACAACTTGATTGGCGGGCAATGATTTCAGTAATGTCGTTTGAGTAGGAGATTCTACGAGGAATATTCCGTTTTGTCGGCCGCTACTATTTTGTGTATATCCCTGAAAACCTTTCTTTTCAATCAGGTCCGTGAATCGGGTTGTAACAAAGAAATTTCCTAGTTGTTGGGTTTTAAGGCTGTCTATCTCCCAAGTTTCAGGGGTTGGATCGGCAAAAGAAACGTACATTTTTGGGTACTGCAAAAATGTGCGGCCATTCTGATAAAATTTTGCAGGCAACAACCTACTTAGCGAATCTTTGGCTGGAAGAACTTTCCACACATTGCTTCCCACCACGTACAACGCTGACCCAGCGGAAACAAATTTGGGGTTTTGCGAGTCGGCAGCGTCGCCTTTCAGGAAACGAATGGTTTTGGCAGTGACATCCAAGAGCGCAACATTGAGGCGATTGAGGGCCGTCACGACAGCGAAAGTGTAGGTATTACCCGTTTTTTGCACGCCCCGCACCGCTGTAAAATCAAACGGACCCATTTCTTGCGCACGTTGGCCGTTGGAATCCACAAAAGTCAGAAAGCTGCTGATTTTTCCGCCAGTAGTTACTTCCGTTCGGTGAATAAAAATTCCATCGGAGACTTTAAATGTAGCCGTTGCCGAAAGAATTTCCATTAACTCACGCGGGGCTTCAGAAGCAGATGCGCCAGTCATGACGCCCAGCTTCCCCGACGTTTTAAGCCGAAGATAAAAGAAACGCGCCCCAATTCCCAAGGGTACCACCGTGGAGTCAACCGTGAAAAGGGTACGATTTTCAAGCGTGGTAAGCGATAGATTCGCATCTACCGCGGTCACTGATTTTTCATCAAACAACAGCACTTTATTGTCCAACGCCAATGTCTTTCTATTTCCCGATACAGTATTGATGGTAGAAGAACGCACAAGTCTCAATCCACTAAAGTCCACTTTATAAAACGACAGAGAACCAAACCAAAGTAATAGCTGATTATCAACCGAATAAACGTAAGGTCGATCTTGCGCATTGGTAATACTTCCCAGCAAATTTGTACCAGCGGCGGTTCCATCGGTCACCCATATATACCGATTATTGCTTTGGTCGACGTACGAAAACAACGCCCGCTGCCCATCCGAATACATCAACCCTGAAACGGCTGCGTTGAAAAGAACGGTCGGTGAGTTATTCAGAATTTTTACGGTCTGCCCAGCAGTCAGGCCATCGGTTTTGTAGAGCGTAATTCCTGGTCCGGCATCATCGCCAATATAGTATAATTGCGTACCCAGCATAAACTGCGGGATTTCATTATCTTCCACCTGTTGTAGATTCCCCTTCACTTTAAAATTCAGTCCGTTCAAATCCGCCCCATATAGGTTGACATTCCCTTTGGCCGTCCTCCCTCCCGAAAGAACCAACGAATTGTTAAATTCAAGGATTTGAGATACGAAAACGTTACGTTGAGTAATTTTTCGGGTGGCCCCATCAAACAGGTAAAGTTGACCAAGAAAATCAGCTGATTTGACAAAATAAGCCACTGAGTTATTGCTCAGTTTTTTAGCACGGGCATTGTCTAGCCCCGATAAAGTCCAGTTAATATAGGTTTTTGTGGTGTCTCCTGAGGTCAAATCCATCGCAGTGATGAATGTTTGCGACGCGTAGTAAAGGATATTCCCCGACACCTCTACACCCGAAATAGAGCCTAAAGGAACGGTTTTCGTCAATGCATTGCGAAACGTACGGCCGTCAGTTGTACTCTTAATAATAAACTGATTTAGAACTGAGCCTTGGGGATTGGGAAACTCGATGAGTTGAAACTCATTGTCAATGATTCGAGAAGTCATTCCGCGAAAACGTTCCTGTAATGACACAGGAAAAAGGTTCACTGGCGGAATCAATACTTCGGTTGTAGCAGTTGTTCCACGGGTCTTAATCAGCACCTTATCATTTTGGCTATTATATACGTAGACATCCCCTTTATACACGTTATAGAGTGGCTGCCCAAGGCGAATACGCTGCGCAAAAAGGCGCTGATTACCGCCGACAGTCCCGTCCGCACGCCATAGCTCATATTCTCCCAGCTCGTTGTAGGTGAAGTATAATTGGTAGTCTAATACTACAGGGGCATTCGTATCTAAGTAGTAATCAGGCAGTACGAAAGTGATTGACCCACCGGGGTTGCTTACTCGCCTTTTGGTTTTGGCCGAAATATCAAGGAAATACAATGCAAAGTTTTCAATGACGTAAAACTTATCCTTTTGCGGTGTGGGCCTGAATTGCTCTATGATGCCCTCGTAAGTATATATCTTTAGAGTACCTTCGGTAGTACCATCCGTTTGCCAAAGCTCTGACTGGTTAAGGGTATTCTTTGTCAGAAAATATAAAATCCCATTGGCAACCACTATACTCCGCTCCACTTCCAGCAAAGAAGTATTAAGGTTTCTAACCAACGTGCTTGCTACACCCGGAGCAATATCCTTCAGTAATTTTGTGCCCGCATCTGTTCCGTCAGTCACCCACCACTCGGCACCATATTCTTTTGTATCGGCAATAAACAACAATTTGGCCCCCAATCTATGAAAAGCGCGGGGGTTGGAAGAGGAACCTGTTCGGTGCTGAATGGTTGAAAGTTGTTGCTGAGACTGCGAAGTGAACCAACAACCTACTAAAAGAAGGCTGAAAATGGTGTGTTTAATCATGGCTAAAATAAATTACGCTGCAATCAGCGTAATTTATTTTATTTCTCCAAGAGCATTGCCCCAAAAGAATACCCACCACCAAAAACGGTGATGACGATTCGTTCTCCTTTTTTAAAGCGCCCCCAATGTTCGGAAAGGCCTATGGCGCAGCCAGCGCAACCCGTGTTTCCTAAATATTGAATATTAGAGATAAGTTTATCTTCCGAAAGGCCCAGCGTATTCATGACGTTCATGCTGATACGTAAATTGGCTTGGTGAGGCAACACATAATCCACATCCTGCACCGTAAGCCCGCACCGCTCCAACACCTGCAAACTTGCCTTAGGCATGTACGTACAGGCATTGATGAACACATCCCGCCCGAAAGGCATAATCACCCCCCGCTCGTTGGGACGAAGCACCACGGCTTCGGTGGCTTTTCCGCTGGTAGCCGCACCGCCAGTGAGTAAGGCGCGTATTTCCAAATCCTCTTCGCTGCTACGCTCTTTGGTAATCAACAACGCCGCCGCGCCATCTCCCCACAAGTGCCCCGAAACGGTGTCGGTTTCATTGTAATAGCCCGTGTTGTGTTCCGACGTAATTACCAGCGCTTTGGTGGCTTTGTTCATGGCAAAATACCCTTCCACTACTTCAATCGCATTGAGCAGCGACGAGCAGGCCGACGAAATCGTGACGACGGGAATATCAGGAATTTCCAGAAAATGCTGGGCCGCGTGAGCCAACGTAACAATTGTATCGTATGAAGTATAGGTAGCGCCTACAATTAAATCTATTTCACTCGCAGGAATTTCAATTTTATCTAGTAATGCCTTCACGGCTTCTACTCCCATGGTGTGAGAGTTTTCGGCAGAGGCAGCTTTACGACGGAGTTGAATTCCGGTACGCTGTACAATCCATTCGTCCGAGAGGCCGTTCAGCTTGGTAAAATGTTCGTTGTCAACAACTTGCTCGGGCAGGTAGTGACCAACTTGGTGAAGAAACATACTGTGGTTGGTTTAAACCGAAACTTTTAAAGCCGAAAGTTAAACATTTCCTAGAAATCATATCACACTATATTAAAATCTTACAACAAAGTCATTATAATTTACCATTTATTTAAAAAGCTTTTTTCAAATACCCAAAAAAAATAGCGTTATTTTCTACCAATAAATAAAATCTATTCACAGAATGACGCTTCGTTCCGGAATGTACCGTATTTTTGCCCAGTACTGAAAATCGAGGTCAATGCTTCCAACCAAGTTATTACTTGTTGTTCCCTGTTACAACGAAGAAGAAATTTTACTAAAAACCCACCGTACTCTTCAAGAATACTATACACATCTGGAAGCGGAACGGCTCATTGCGCCGGATAGTAAGATATGTTTTGTAAACGACGGCAGTCGCGACCGTACTTGGCAACTCATAGAAACCATTTGCCAGAATGACCCAAAAAGTATCGGCATTAAATTATCCCGCAATTTTGGTCACCAAAGCGCTATTTTGGCTGGATTGACGCAATATACCAACGATTACGATTGTTTTATTACCATCGACGCCGATTTGCAGGACGACATCGCCGCCATCGGCAAGATGCTCGAACAACACCGCGACGGGGCGATGGTGGTCTACGGAGTCCGCGATGACCGCAGCAATGACAGTTGGTTTAAACGCACCACTGCCGAGTCATTTTATACCATGATGCGCTGGATGGGCGTGCCCGTCGTGTTTAATCACGCCGATTTTCGGTTGATGGACCGCCGTATACTGGAAGAGTTTGCGCATTTCAAGGAAGTAAACCTGTTTTTAAGGGGCATTATTCCGCTGATTGGCTTTCGCTCAGAGAAAGTTTTTTACAAACGATTGGAACGGGAAGCAGGAGAAACCAAATATCCACTCAAAAAGATGTTACTTTTTGCCTGGAACGGGGTCACTTCATTCAGTACGTTTCCCATGCGGCTGGTGCTTTATTTTGGTCTGTTCAACTTTTTTATCGCGATGGCAGTCAGTGTCTACATCGGTATTTCGTACTTGTACGGAAGTACGGTGGCGGGCTGGACCTCAATTGTATTGCCCATGACCTTTTTTAGCGGTGCCAACATGATTGCCATCGGATTGATTGGCGAGTACGTGGGTAAGATTTATGAAGAAGTCAAAGGAAGGCCCCGGTACATTATTGAAAAGGTTGTGGAAGTGCCAGAAGTGAGAAGTGAGAAGTGAGAAGTGAGAAGAACAAATTGCTTCGGAGGTTTTTTTAGCCCTTCGGGTTTATTTACAAATGATATTATCAAATTTAACCAATGCTGAAAACATTACAAAAGCCTCTATTTCAGAATCTTTTTAACATCGGATTACTGATTTTGGTGTTAATTCCGTTGTTGGCATTGGCTTGCTACAATCATCCCTCGCCCGTTGATGATTACTGTTATATTGATACCGTTTTTAAATACGGCTATTTTGAAGCCATGAATTTTTACTATACTGGCTGGACAGGGCGCTATTTTGGGATTCTGATGAATCACTCCAATCCGCTCATTCTCAAATGGCCTGGTGGATTCAAACTGCTCTCTTTTCTTTTAATTTTGGGACTGGCGGGCAGCCTTTTCGCGTTGGTAAAAGAAGTATTTCCTAAGTGGAGCAGACTTGGCGCGTTGGGTTTGGTGGGTGGATTGCTGTTCTTATTTATTCTTAAAATTGCCAGCATCGCCGAAGCCTTTTATTGGATGGCCGCCTTTGTAACGTATACCGTTCCCAATGCCCTTACCATTTATTGGCTCGTGGTAATGCTGCGTTGGTATCAATTGCCCAAAGGTATCCTCAAGAATTTCACGTCCGTTTTAGCGGGCTTTTTGGTGTTTGCAGTTATCGGTTGCAGCGAAACCAATCTCACCATCATGGTGCTATTGGTGGCAGGATGGTGGGGTTATCAATTGGTTATCAACCGTACTTGGGATTGGTTTGCGGTCTTTTTGGTGGCAGTAGCCGCTTTTTCGTGTTATATTTTCTTTACCTCACCCGGCAACCTCCTCCGCATGAGTGGCAACCCTGAGGGTAGAAATATCCCCTTTTCTGCGCTGCAATCCATCAAATTATTGGCCCGACTGAGCATAGAGTGGATGACCCGAACGCCCTTGTTGGTATTTACGATTTTATGGATTGCAGTACTGCCAAAAATCTTTGTCAATGGGCAAACAATTCGCTATTTTTCGGTACCGCTGTGGGCGGCAGCGTTGGCTTATTTTGGCATTTTATTCGTTCAGGTTTTCCCGTCTTACTACGGTATCGGTATTGAACCCGCCCCCCGCGTTATCAACTCTATTTATCTTTATTTCTTGATTGGCTGGTTTTATTGTCTTGCCGTGTTGGTTCGTTATTTTTATCAAACTGATTTTTTTGGGGCAAAAAATTGGTACTTACCCCCTTCCATCAAATTGGTGCTTGCCATACTTATTGTGGTAAGCGCGCTCTTTAGCCAAAACTTCCGCATGGTGTACGGTGATTGGCTGCGCGGAAGGGCCGCCGCTTATGATTCTGAATTGAAACAACGCTACGCATACATCGAAAATACCCCCGGCGACCGTGTGTATGTGGAGCCGCTCAAAGCCAGACCCCAGTCGTTGTTTTTGGACGATGCCAACCCCGACCCCAAACACTGGTGGGCTAAGTGCATGGGTGGCTATTTTGGTAAAAAAGAAGTTGTACTTAAAACAAATCCTTGATGCGTCGGATTATTTTTTGGCTAATTGCTTCTTTCCCGATTGGTCTATTTCTTTTGGTTATAGCCCGGTATTCACTCAATGTGCCGTGGTTTGATGACTTTGACCCATTTCCAGATTTTTTACGCGAATGGCAACGAACCACTGATTTTGCTTCCTACATTAAATTACTTTTCAAGCCCAACAACGAGCACCGAATGGTATTCGGAAAACTAGCGGCATTGGGGTATTTTTGGCTGTTTGGAACGCTTAATTTTACATTTTTGCATTGGGCAGGCACGTTTTTTACGCTCGGTATCTTCGCCATTTTTATCAGAGCCATTCGGCAAGACAATATACCTTGGGCTTATTTATTGCCTTTCCCCTTCCTGTTATTTCAGTTGCAATACCACATGACGTCGCTGTGGGCCATTACGGGTCTGCAACACCAACCTGTCATCTTTTTTGTTTGTTTAACGTCCTATCTCTTGGCTCAAAAACGCTTTGCATGGGCCCTACTCACGGGACTTTGTGCCAATTTTGCGATGAGCAACGGCATCTTTGTCTGGCCAGCGGGATTTGTCATTTTATTTTTACAGGGAAATTATCGGTGGTTGGGCAGTTGGCTGTTGACGGGAATCGTGGCGGTCTTTTTGTACTTCTACGGAATGCAAACCCTTAACAATGAGTCTAGTTTTGGTTATTTTCTCCAACATCCACACGAAACCTTTTTCGGATTTTTTACTTTTATTGGCGGGCTTTTTGACTTCTTTCCCGACCGCAGTACGTTCGAGCGCTCCGTTCTGCCCACTATTTTCGGCATGGTTATGACCAGTTGGCTCGGTATCGTGGTGGTACGGTTGTGGCGGTTATATAAAAAACATACTCTAGCCCCCAATACATTGCTGCTTTTTTTGATTGGAGTATCCACATATTTGCTCGCCAATGCCACCATCATTGCCTTTTTACGTCCGCGTTTTGGGTATTTTGTGATGCTGGTCAGCAATTACAAAATTTATCCTGCGCTGTTTATGATGGTCAGCTATGGGTTTTATTTGGGGCTTTTCCCGCTCAAGAGAAAATGGCTAAATGCCGCGCTTGGGCTCAGTATTTTGGTCTGGGGACTGAGTTTTTTACATTATTGGCCTACCGTCAGCGAACGCCGAAAGACATTGCTTGCTTTTGCCTATAATCAACAATACAACGGATTTGGACTAGGCCTTACCCCGAATTCACCCGCCGCCCTTTACGTCGATACGTTGATGAAGTACCACGTCATTAATAATACGTACCGCTATCCAACCGATTTGGGCCTCGCTTTAAAGGCAATTCAGGCCGATACAAGCCTGAAAATCAAACCTGTCATTACAAAGCAAGAAGATGGATTGTCTATATTTACCGACGATTTTTCTTACGATTCGGGCTTTGACGCTGCTTTGTACGCATTTTTGCGTTCCGACAGCCGCAACTATTTATTCAAATTGGAACCCAATCTTTATAAGGGGAGAAATTGGTTTCGTCGGTACGATGGAGGCAGTTTGGTATTGATTCCCAAAGAGGCCATTGCAGCAGGCAAATATTCGTTAGGTTTTGTTTATGTAAAGCACGGCCAAGCCAAAGCCATGATTTATCAGCCCATTGAATGGCCATAAACAACCGCTTTGATTACTGTTGAACACACATTGTTAAAAACATTTTGTTTTGGAAAAACCTCAAATTTCAATTATTGCCCCGTTATACAACGAAACCGAATCCTTTCCACATTTGGTAGATCGTCTCAGCAAACTGATGGACCGCCTTTCGCTTTCTATCGAGGTTGTATTGGTGGATGACGGCAGCCGCGACAACACCGCGACGCTCATGCGCCAACTTGCGCTACTTGATAAACGCTACCACTGCGTTTTTTTGTCGCGCAATCACGGGCACCAATTGGCCCTTACGGCGGGATTGGCCGCCGCGAGAGGAACCGAAGCGGTGTTTGTCATTGATGGCGATCTTCAAGACCCACCCGAATTACTTCCCGATTTTTACAAACTGTACCAAGATGGCTACGATGTGGTGTATGCCGTTCGGCGCAAACGGAAAGAGAATTTTATCAAACGAACGGGATATTATTTGTTTTATCGCCTGTTGAAATCCATTTCATACGTAGAAATTCCGCTCGACAGCGGGGATTTTTCGCTCATTAGCCGGCGCGTGGTTGACGTGATGAATCAAATGCCAGAAGAGAGCCGTTTTTTACGCGGAATGCGCACTTGGGTAGGGTTCAAACAAACAGGATTTGAATACGAGCGCAGCGAGCGAATCGCGGGGGAATCCAAATATTCGTTTAAGCAACTTTTCAATCTGGCCTACAACGGGATTTTTAATTTCAGTGAATTCCCCATCAAATTTATGACGCGGGCGGGCGGCACAGCCATTGGAATTGCTTTGGTGTATTTCATCATTGTACTCGCCAAAAAATTATTCTTTTCTGATATAATTGAAGGATTTACTGCCCTGCTTTTTGTGGTTATCTTATTCAGCGGCGTACAATTGATTGCCCTCGGCATTATCGGCGAGTATGTGTTGCGCATTTTTTTCCAATCCAAAGGCCGCCCACTGTATATCATCAAAGAAGAGATTGTGGAAGGAAAAGTGGAACAACCGCAAAACCGAACAACCGCAAAACCGCAAAACTGAAAAAGGGGTGTTTGTGCCAATTTTACATTTAAGAAGGTGTATAATTATCCTTTTACTTTCTTCGGTTTAATATTTTACATTTTTCGGTTTTAAAAAGTCATGCTGTTTAATTCTGTCCAGTTTCTGCTATTTTTCATTGTTATTACCCTTGCTTATTTCAGTCTTCGCTGGAATCTGCGATGGTTTTTGCTGTTGTTGGCGAGTTGTTATTTTTATCTGGTGTTCAAACCGATTTATATCCTTATTCTGTTTGCCACCATTGTCATCGACTACTTTGCGGGGATTTGGATTGCCTCGGCGGCGGGCCCACGCCGAAAATGGCTTTTGGTACTGAGTATTGTGACCAACGTGGGGATTCTAGCTGTTTTTAAATACTTTGATTTTTTTGCCGAAACGTTCAATTCTTTTAGTTGGAAAATGGGAATTGCGTGGAGTATGCCCATTTTAAAACACCTAAATCCCGATTTAATTCTGCCCAT
Source organism: Runella aurantiaca (assembly GCF_003339505.1). Classification (GTDB taxonomy): domain Bacteria; phylum Bacteroidota; class Bacteroidia; order Cytophagales; family Spirosomataceae; genus Runella; species Runella aurantiaca. The sequence continues at coordinate 92,551 of NZ_QPIW01000021.1, read as the reverse complement.
TGGTTTGTCGTTTCACACGTTTCAGGCCATGAGTTACACGATTGAAGTGTATCGCGGCAATCAAAAAGCTGAAAAACACTTCGGAATCTATGCCCTATACGTCATGTTTTATCCCCAATTGGTGGCAGGGCCGATTGAGCGACCGCAAAATGTGCTGCATCAATTCCACGAAAACCACCCCTACGATTGGGAAAATGTAAAAGCGGGACTGACCCGAATGGCGTTTGGTTTCTTTAAAAAAGTGGTCATTGCCGACCGACTCGCCTTGATGCAAGGCCCCGTTTACCTCGACCCCGCCCACCACAACGGGCTGACGCTTTTGGTAGCAACGTTTTTCTATACGTTTCGAATTTATTGTGACTTTTCGGGGTATTCCGACATCGCTTTGGGGGCTTCGCAGGTGATGGGGTTTAAGCTCATGGAAAACTTTAAAACGCCTTACATCTCCAAATCCATCTCTGAGTTTTGGGGACGCTGGCACATTTCCCTTTCTACGTGGTTTCGGGATTATCTCTACATTCCATTGGGCGGAAATCGGGTCAGCGAAGGGCGCGCTTATTTCAACCGATTTACGGTTTTTCTCGTCAGCGGGCTATGGCACGGAGCTAGTTGGAACTTCATCATTTGGGGCGGATTGCACGGCTTTTATCTCGTGTTTGCCTCAATAAGGGATAAATACCTGAAACGTTGGAACATCACATTACCCACTGGCGCTTGGTATGGTTATCTACAAACGCTCATTACCTTTGTCTTGGTGATGCTTACGTGGGTATTTTTTGCAGTAGGCGATAACCCCAAAATGACCATTGGTGAAGAAGTAAGGAGCTCTTTCTTGATTCTGAAGAAAATAGCCACGCTGTCTATTCATTCCCCTATCCAATCGGCACTCAACTCCGTCGAAATGATTTTTTGTGTTGTACTGATTGGTATTTTACTGATTAAAGAGCACTTTGTATTGCACATTCCAACCCGCCGCGATGTCACATTTTGGAGTGTATTCATCACGTTGTCCATCCTGTGTTATTTCTTCGGCGTTTTTGAATCCAATCAGTTTATCTATTTTCAGTTTTAATGATTGAAGCGCTATCATTTATGACGTGCAAAGACGCTAAGGGTATTCTCTGCTCCTTAGCGTCTTTGCGTGATTCAAAAAAAACAGGCAGATTACAGTTGTGTGGCTAGTATCGCAATGCCTTCCGAAAAACTGCGCGGCTCATATCCCAAAACGCTGCGCGCTTTATCAAGCACAAAACCCGTACGGGCGGGGCGTTTGGCGGGTTGCGAAAAGGTAGAAGAATCGGCCTGAGCAATCAATGATTTGTCTAAGCCAAAATAATCGGCCGTCAGGATAGCCATTTCGTAGGGAGTGAGAAAATCTTTTCCCGAAATATTGAAAATACCTTCTGCTTCTTGGTCGGCAATCAAAAAACAACCCACGGCCAAATCTTCCGCCAACGTAGGTGTACGCCATTGGTCAGTGACTACTTTGATATTTTTCTTCTCTTCCAATGATTTTTTTACCCACAAAATAATGTTGGAACGCGACATGTCGTAGGCTATTCCGTATACCAAAACGGTTCTGGCAATGGCCCAACGAATACCCGAATGTTGCACAATTTTTTCGGCGGCATACTTACTCCAACCATAAAAACTCAGCGGATTGGCCTCCCCTTCTTCCGTATACGGCCCTGCGGCGCCGTCAAAAATAAAGTCGGTAGAAACGTGGCAGAGAAAAATGTCGTGGGTACGGCAGGCATCCACAATGTACTGAACCGCATGTACGTTTTGCGCCCAACAATTATCTTTCTCCGATTCGCACTGATCCACGTTGGTCATGGCCGCTCCGTGAATGACGACATCAGGCTTGGTTTTGCTGATGATGTCTTCCACTTCGTCCCGCTTGGTGATATCCATGGAATAATACGCATAACCTTCCGTAAATGGCAAACGGTTGGCGCCCCTAGCGGTGGCAATACATTGAATGTGAGGCTGTTTTAAAAGAAGTTCGACCAGTTTTTGGCCCAGCAGTCCGTTAGAACCTGTAATAAGAATTTTTTTCATAAACGTAAAAGTAGTAACCGCACTGATACAAGCGCGCATAGATTAGTAAAAAATTACTATGCGGTCTGCGTACCTGGGCGGTTACGTTAACAATTAATTATCTAAAATTACGGAGTGTATACGTGAAGGTCAGCATGTAGTACCGCTGCAATACCCGCGTTTGCAGGTCTTCAATGTAGGTTTCGGTAACGGTACGGCTGATACTGTTGTTTTGACCCAAGACATCAAAAGTGCTCAATTTCAATTCTCCCGCCTGCTTTTTCAGGAATTTATAACCGACGGCTGCGTTCCAAAGGGTAAAATTGAGGTTGAAATCCTGCCCCAAACCCGTATAAAACGTATGGTTGAGGTTGGTATTGACAAAGAATCCAGCTTTGGTCAGCCAGTTTAACTTAAAATTGCTGTTTTGATAATAATACGTACCATCCAAAGAAGGCTGTAGCGAGTTACTAACGGTGTTGTAGTTTCCATTGACCGACACCGTAAAATCAAGCTGCTCGCTGATGTTGCTACTCAGCACCAGACCTCCGTTGATGGAGTGTGTATTGGATGTATTTTGGATGTTGTTAATCAATCCAATGGTGCGGGTATAGCCCGTTCCGATGTTGAAGTTCAGGTTGCTTTTGAGCGAAGTCACGGGCAATCCGTACGTGATAAACGAACGAACGTTCCAGTTTCCATTGACGTTGACTGGCTGCGTAAACTGTGAGCCACGGTTGAGCGGAAACCCACCCACTACCGTATCGCGCGCCGCAATGTACGTCGCCGTACTGATGTTGTTCTGCGTAAATGAGCCATTTAAGTTAATAAAGAAGCTGCGGGCCGTTTTGGGATTGGTAACCCCGTAACGGAGCGACGTATTGTGGTTATATTCCTGCTTTAAGTCGGGATTACCCGTTCTTAAAAACAGCGGATTTGAGTTATCCACTACGTTTTGCAATTGACTGATGGATGGCGCATTGGTGCCCGTACGGTAATTGAACCGAAAGCTCTTTCCATCAGCGCCTCGGTAGTTGATCATTGCCGAGGGTAAAATATTATTAAACGAACGGTTGATAGAAAATTCCAACGGATAATTCTGTTTGCCGCTCAATTGTGCATTTTGGTAGTTTACTTCTGCCGTTACCATCGTTTTTTGGATGCGCAACCGGTAGCTTCCTCCAATTCGATTGGTGATGTAGGTATTGTCAAATTCGTTCGACAACCGTAAATCGGGCGTGCTGTATTCGCTCGTACTTTGGTTATAATTATAGGTTTTGCGATCCGAATAGTTTTTAGTGAAAGAAGGTGTATAGTTAAGCTGCAACTGCCCGCCCCGACCGACGTTTTCGGTTAATGAAATGTTGCTTGAAATAGTGTAGCCATCTGATTTGGTATCGGTGCGCTGATCGGTTATCTGCAATGAATCGGCGGTTTTGCGGGTATAATAATTAACCACGGAATTTAACAACGATTCGCCACTCCTATCATTGGCCGAAGTTGTCAATCCCACCGTCAACGTACGCCCTATTTTACCAAAACGGTGCCGCCACAAGATACTGTTTCCGAAATTAAATCCGTTGTTTTTCGATTCTTTCTCCGTTTCTGTTTGACTGATACGCAATGCGTTGATGCTGTTGGCTCCTAACAGACTGCTGTAAGCGGTATTGCCCTGAAAGCTGATTCTGGGTGTGATAATAAGTGAATTTTTGGAATTGATGGTGTATTCCAATCTAGCATTTAGACGGTGATTCTTGTTATTGTTAGACGAAAAATAATCTTCGTTGTACAACTGGCCTGGCCCTTCGGTCGAGAAGAAGGTTCTTGCTAATTGACTCAGGTTATTATTGCTCGCGTCGTTGAAAAAATAACTGCCTGATACTTTCCACTTCTTGCCCCAATTGTCGGAGTAGTTCAATCCAATGGCATTCGTTTTATTGATACCACCTTGCTGCCCCGACAGAAAATTACCCGCCGAATTTCCACCGCCAAAGTTGCCACCGCCGCCATTGTTTCCGCCACCACCTCGATTTCCACCGCCGCCACGATTGCCTCCACCTGGGCCGCCACCGCCTGATCCTCCCAATACACCTAATAAATCTTCACTCGCAAAATTTTGCTGATTGACGTTATTAGACATTCCAATGACAGAAATACGGGTATCTTTCTTGAAATAATTGGTACTGCCTCCCACCATGTAGCGGTCGTCAGTGCCGTAACCAGCGTATATTTTCCCAAACTGCCCATTGTTACGATCTGAGCGGGTAACGACATTGATGGTTTTTACGGTTTGACCATCATCAAAACCCGTAAATTGCGACTGGTCGCTGAGGCGGTCAAATACCTGAATTTTGTCAACCACTTCGGCGGGCAAATTTTTCAGGGCCAGCGTGGCATCATCGCCAAAAAACTCGCGCCCGTCGACCGTCACCTTCTGAACATTTTCTCCCTGTGCTTTTACCTGTCCGTTTTCGATGGTAATGTTGGGCATTTTTTCAATCAAATCCTGCGCGGTTGCATCACGGTTTGTTTTGAAAGCACTGGCGTTATAGACCGTGGTGTCTCCTTTTTGGGCCACCCGTTCGGCCACTCCTTTGACCACCACATCTTTCAGAAGCTGGGCATCAGGTTTCAATGATATAATTCCCAAATCGGGAGCAGTACGCCGCAGATTTAGACGCTGGTCATAGGCAGTATAACCCACAAAACTGATGAATAAGCGGTAGGTTGCCGTCGGCACCGATTTTATGGTAAATGCCCCAGCCGTATCGGCCACAACCCCAAACCTAAGGGTAGAATCAGCCACATTTATGAGCAGAATATTGGCCCCGATCAAGGGTGATTTATCTCCTTGGTCAGCCACACGGCCCTTCACTTCTACTTGCTGAGCAAGCAGTTGGCTGGTGACTAAAAAAAACAACGAAACGATAGTAAAGCGAATGTATTGCATGGTGTGCTGTGTTGGGTTTGCCCGTTAGACAGATAAAATAGCAGAAAGTTTAGCGATGCTTTTGTCAAAAGCGATGAAAAGACAAAGAATACCGACCATTTGGACCGTATTTACCGATAAAGTTCAATTTTATATTCAACAGTACGTCCCAATATTTTATAAATAATTCCCTATATTGAAGCGCTATTTAACCCTTTTATCCATGAACCGTCGCCATTTTTTTCAACAAGCCACTCTCGGAAGTGCGGCTTTAGCTTCTCCTGAAATCCCGCTTTTAACATCCTCAAAAGACCTTAATCCGTTTAAGCTCGGCCTTTCGACCTACTCGTATTGGCATTTCAAAACCCCCAAAGTTGCCATCGAAACGGTCATTGATGAAGCCGCCCGGATGGAGATTGAAGGCGTGGATATTTTGCACCGCCAAATGGACAATGAAGACAACGCCTATCTTCAAAAACTCAAACGACACGCGTTTGTCAACGGGGTAGATTTGATTTGTCTTTCCATCCATCAAAGTTTTGTGTCGCCCGATGCGGCCGAGCGCCAGAAAAACATCGACCACACCCTGCACTGCATCGAGCTGGCCTACAAAATGGGGATTCCGAGCATTCGGCTCAACTCAGGTCGCTGGAATACCATCAAATCATTTGACGAACTCATGGCCAAACGCGGCGTAGAGCCTATCTTGCCCGGCTATGCCGAAGACGACGGCTTTAAATGGTGCATCGACAGCATCGAAAAATGCCTCGCTAAAGCCGCCGAATGTGGCGTAATGCTGGCCTTGGAAAATCACTGGGGCCTTACTTCCACGCCCGAAGGCCTCCTGCGCATCCGCAAAGCCATTGATTCGCCGTGGTTGGGCGTACTATTGGATACTGGAAATTTTCTGGAAGACCCTTACACTAAACTCGAAAAAGTAGCACCCGTGGCCAATTTTGTACAAGCCAAGACCTACTACGGCGGTGGAGAATGGTATTCGCTGGATTTGGATTACAAACGCATCATCAACATCCTACGCCAAGCCAACTACAAAGGCTATATCGCGCTAGAATTTGAAGGAAAAGAGGCACCCGAAACGGGCGTTCGCAAAAGCGTGGCGATGTTGCGTGAGGCGATGAAAGCTTAACTCCAATCCCACACCACCACGTTCCATACGTCGGTGTAGTCTTCATAGGTATAAATCGTGCGGAATCCTACGCGTTCATGGGCCCGCTGTGAACGCGTGTTCCGCACGGCTACTTCCGTAACGCAGAGTTCGAAATCAGGGGAAAACTGCTCTTTGTGAGCGGTATATAACCCATCAAAAATCCCTTGCCCACGGTGCGATTCGGCAATACAAATCTGACCCATAACGTAAAAACGATAGTCTTTTATGCGCTTGCCCTGCCAATCCAGTTCGGCCACAATGTCAAACATCGGCACCAATTCTGGCACCAACTGTCCGAACGTGCGCGGCATGGCCAAGGCATAGCCCGCCAAGGCGTCACCGTCTTTGGCAATGATTTGGGGCAGTGCATCATTCATTTGCTTCAGCACCTCAAACGAGTGCTCAACGGTCGTAAACCCTTGGTCCTGCTGGTAGGTGGCGGGGGTATTTTTGTAAAGATTTTGGCGCTGAAGGGCCATTATCTGGCGGAGTTCTTCGTCCGATTGTGCAGTCGTATAAGTGATGGGCATCCTTTTATTTGTAACCCTAAAAGGGGCTATAGTTCGCGCGCAAAAGTAATAATAGGCTTTCAACAACCCAAATAAAGGTTTTATCTTTGCTTGGCACGATTCAAACAAACAATTAACCACAAAAATGCTTACCACAGAGAAAAGGAGAAATACAGAGGTTAAGTTTGTCTCTGTGTTTCTCCTTTTCTCTGTGGTTCAAACAAACCAACAAATGAGAAAATCATTATTCTATCTCTTCTTAACTCTATTCTTTTCCACAAAGCTTTATGCCCAATATCCAATCCTACCTGAGCGCGAACGCGCCCGTGTGATTGATGAGATTTTGGAAGACCGTCTTACCAATCTTTTACCCCAACTCATGCGGCGCGAAGGGGTAGATATGTGGGTTATCATTTCGCGCGAATACAACGAAGACCCCGTCATGAAAACCATGCTACCGAGCACGTGGCTGTCGGCTCGCCGCCGTACCATCATGGTGTTTTTTGATGCGGGAGGGGATAAACCATTGGAAAAACTGGCGATTGCTCGCTATGACGTAGGCAACTTGCTCAAAGGCGAATGGGACATCAATGTGCAGCCCAATCAATGGTTGGCATTGGGCAAAGTGATTGAAGAGCGTAATCCTAAAAAAATCGCCCTCAATTTCTCCAAAGATTATGGGCACGCCGACGGTTTGACCTATACCGAGCAGAAGGAATTGATGGCGAATTTATCGGAAAAACAAAAAGCCAAAATCGTGTCTGCCGACCGTTTGGCGGTGGCTTGGCTCGAAACTCGCTCTGAAAAAGAAGCTGCCCTTTACCCCTTGATTTGCCGTATTTCACACGAAATTATTCAGGAAGCTTTTTCCGAAAAAGTCATTCATCCGGGCATTACCACCACCGACGATGTGGTGTGGTGGATGCGCCAAAAAGTAACCGATTTAGGGCTTGAAACGTGGTTTCATCCTACGGTCGACATTCAGCGCCACGACCCCACCAATTTTGACCATTTACGCACATTTTCCAAGCGCCCTGATAAACAGGTTATTATACCTGGCGATTTGATTCACTGTGATTTTGGTATTACGTATTTGCGACTCAATACCGATCAACAACAACACGCTTACATCCTGCGGCCGGGCGAATCAGAAGTGCCAGAATTTATCAAAAAGGCTTTTGCGCAGGGCAATCGCCTGCAAGACCTTTTGACCGAACGCTTTAAAGCAGGCGTAACGGGCAATCAAATGCTGTTGGGAGCGCTCGAACAGGCAAAAAAAGAAGGAATTACGGCCAGTATTTACTCCCACCCCATCGGCGTGCACGGCCACGCGGCTGGGCCTACGATTGGCATGTGGGACCAGCAGAAAGGCGTTCCCGGCCCTGGCGATTATCCTTTGTTTCCCAATACGGGTTACTCCATTGAGCTCAACGCTGCGGTGGAAATTGCCGAATGGAAGAAAATCATCAGAATCATGCTCGAAGAAGACGGCTACTACACCGTCGATGGTTTTCGGTATTTGGACGGACGCCAGACCGAGGTGTTTACCATCCCTAGAAAATTAACGAATGTGAAGTAATAAAAAACCCGACAATTCGGCAGACCGTGCTGTCCTAAATTGTCGGGGTAATTTTTTTATCCTTTGTTAAAAGTACTTCTGATGCTACGACGGACGTTCTTTCTGCCTTTTGGCAATTGACAACAACAAGGCTGGTAGCAGAATCAGGTTTGTACACATGGCTACCAATAAAGTGATTGAAACCATCACGCCCATAGCCGCCGTACCGCCAAAACTGGAAGCGGCAAAAATAGAAAAGCCGCAGAATAGAATGATTGCAGTGTAAATCATGCTCAGTCCTGTTCCGAAAATGGCTTGCGATACTGCCTCAGAAGCTGTGCGTCCACGTTGGTAGAGTTCCTGACGATAACGCGTTAAAAAATAAACTGTGCCATCGGAAGCAATACCAAAAGTGATACTGAAAACCAGAATCGTCGTCGGCTTAAAATGGATATTAAAGTACCCCATAATCCCCGCCGTTAAGGCCAAAGGAATGAGACACGGAAGTTTGGACAGCAAAATAATGGGAATCGAACGGAAAAGTACCATCCCGACAATGGCAATCAAAACGATGGCAATCAACAGACTTTCGTACAAATTGCCCAACAAATAATCGTTGCTTTTCAAAAACACAAGACTATGCCCCGTCAGGCTGACTTTATACTGCGACGGGTTAAAGATAGAGTCAACTTTGGGACGTATTTGATTGATTAGGTCTTTAATTCGCTCCGAGCCAACATCCGCCATTTGAAAACTCACCCGCGTAATGCTGCGGTCTTCATTCATAAATGAGTTTAATTGTTTTACGCCGCGGTTGTCTCCCTGCACATAATCAGTCAGCTTTGACAGCTCTAATGCCCCCGGCAACACGTAATATTTGGCTTCGCCTCCCCGATACGCCTGATACAAAAACCGCGAAGCCTCAACCACCGAAACAGGCTTAGAAAACTCTTTGAAATCAGCCATTTCGTTTTGTAATGCCTTGATTTTGTACAATACCTGGGCCTGATTGCCAAACACTCCGTTGGGCTGTTTGGTATCAATCATTACTTCAAAAGGCAAAACTCCGTTGAAGTTGGACTCAAAAAAGCGTAGGTCTACGTAAACGGGATCGTTTTGTGGAAGGTCATCCACGATGTACCCCACCGCTTTAATTTTGGTCATTCCATACGCCGAAACCAGAATCACCACCACCATTGCGCCATAAATAGCCCGACGGTGATTGTGTACTAGATAATCCACTTTGGTCAGGAAGCCTTTGGCCCATTTTCCTTCCAAATGCTTCAAATGCCGCGCTTTGGGAAGATTCATGTAATGCAACGTGATGGGCAAAAGCACCAAACAAAGTACGTACGTAACCATTACACAAATGGACGCAACGATGCCAAATTCAACCAACAAGGCACTGTTGGTAAAATAAAATACCCCAAAACCAATGGCGGTTGTAATATTGGCCAGAAAAATAGAAAGCCCAATCTGGCAAATCATTTCCTTAATCGCTTCGTCTTTGTTACCGTGCGTTTTGAGTTCCAGTTGGTATTTATTCAACAGAAAAACACAGTTGGGCACTCCAATCACAATCAAGAGCGGCGGAATTAGTCCCGTCAACGCCGTAATTTTATACCCAAACAACTGAAGCAAACCAACGGAGAAAATCACCCCCATCAATACCACTCCAATCGAGAGGAGCGTAAGCCGAAGCGACCTAAAAAACAGCCAAAGGATAAATGCAGTCACCAATACCGCCAAGGCCATAAAAAGCTTGAGCTCGCCCGATATTTTTTTCATGATGACCGTCCGAATAAACGGCATTCCTGAATAGTGAAGGTCGGTTTTGTTTTTTATCGAAAACTCATCGGCCATGGCTTTTATTTCCTCCACAATCGTAATCCGCCGCGAAGAATTCAGTTCTTTATCATTAAATGTAATTACAATGAGCGTCGAATTTGTTTTGGAATTGATGGCCAATCCTTCATAAAATGGAAGCTTTTTGACCTGATTTTTTAGGCTATCCATCTCCGCCTGAGTAGACGGCAGTTGCGTAAAGAGCGGTTTAAATTCAAATTTACTCAGGCTGTCATTTCGCTCTACTTTGTATAAATGACCGAGCGAAAGCACATTCTTGATGCCTTTCATGGCCTTGATACGTTCCGCAAGTCCGTACCAGTTCCGAAATTTAGTGAGTTCAAACAAGTTCGGGTCCTGCCAGCCTATCACCATGATAGCGCCATCTTCCCCAAACACCTTCCTAAATTCCTGATATTCTTTTTCGATGGGGTCATTGGGGGGTAAAATACGGGCCATTTGATAAGAAAGTTCGATTTTACTTCCTTCATAACCCATATATGCTACTGTTACAAAGATCAATACAATCCACGCAAACCGAAAACGAATGATGCCTGCCGCAATTTTATTCCACATAGGTAGGATAACTTTTTTAGAGGTGCAAAGATAGCCCAGACGACGAAGAATAGACAAAAATATCCATGATATATCATATCAATCAACATAAAACAAAAACAAAAACCTCATTTTCAGCTTCTTACAAATCAATTACCTCAAATTATAAAATCTACGTCCAACGCCGCTGTATCAAAAATTATCTTTTGTATCCAAATACACCACTGCTCATTGCGCCCAATTACCCTCGAAGTGAATATTATCAAAAGAATTTAACCGAATAATAATAAACTGAATCGCCTTTAAAAACAGAGATATGTTTTCCCTATTTTAGTTGTTCTATTTCCCTAACTTCTTTTCCTTATGAAAAACACCCTTTTACGCACATTGATTTTTCTTTTGATCAATGTACTGCTTTTTTGGTTCCATTTTTGGGTATTCAGAGGCCCCTACCCTTTTGCGGGATGGGCCACCGGCTTGCTTCATATCATCCTTTTAATCCTTTTCCCTTACGCTAACTATTTTAAAAAATGAAAAACAAACTAATCTATCCATTCTTGTTTATCGTGGTTCTGGCGGGTTGCACCCGTGTACAGCCCAATTATGAAGGGGTACTTATGAAAAATTACGGACGCGAAGGTCGGGGCGATTTCTCGGTCGTGACCGGCTCTCAGGGGCTACTCGGCCCTGGAACAGAACTCTATCAAGTCCCCATGTTTGAACAAAAAGCCGACCCCGCAGAAGTGGTCATTACCGCCAAAGACGCCGGCGTTTTTACCGTCGACCCCTCACTTACCTATCAGGCGATTCGAACCAAAGGTGCCGATATTATCTTCAACTACAAACACGTAGGAATTGATGATGAAAATACGATTATGGACAACATCGAAGGGGCCGTTCTGAATGCACTCGTGGTCAATGCCTATCGCGAAGAAGCCCGCAATTTCAGCACCGATAGCTTAATGAACAACCTGAATCATTTTGAACAGTCGGTTGAGATACGCTTAAAAAAAGATTTTGAAGGGAAATTTTTCACCCTTACATCCCTGACCAGTGGCCTCAAGCCCCCAACCTCGATGGCCGAAGCCATCGAACGCCGAAACAACGCCAAACAACAGGCCGAACAGGTAAAAAACGAGTTGGAAGTAGCGCGCATGAACTTGGAAAAAGCCAAAATTGAGGCCGAAGCCAACCGCGTAAAAGCAAGCGGTTTGGAACCAAGGGTATTGCAAGAACAATGGATTGAAGCCATTCGAAATACCCAAAATAAGGTAATCATCACGGATGGCCGCACCCCTATTATCTTGGGCCAGCAATAAATCCAACGCACTCTAACCGTCTAAAATCTACTAATTGAAACGATTTAGGAAGAACTTCGTTAAAAAATTTCAAAAAAGGCATGAATCAAAAAAAACAAAAAATATCCTATTAAGGACCATTTTAAGAGAATAAAGGCTCTTTTTATCACTATTTTCAGTTTGAAGCACAACCATGCGCCCTCACTTCAAAAGTATTTACTAAAGATAATCAATAAGATAGCACGTTTATTGTCATACGGGTGTTAGGTATAATATAGTACTAATTATATAAATGCACCTATGGCTTCAAACAACAGAAACGGCTCCTCTTCGATGAAAGGCAATAAGCGGGACGTGAATGAAATCAAACAAGATCCGTCTTGGTTTATCACTTGTCTGGTCAAAGACCCCGTTAAAAGTTTTACCATCACATTTGACCCTAAGTCGCTATCCCTAAAACGGGAAAAGTACGGGGATCGGTTAATTGTGCCGCAAGGTCTGGAGCAATAATCGTTATTAATTGAAGCAACCTTTGGTTTACATGCGCAATTGAGTGTAATGAGTAAAATCCTACGCCAGTTTTAGAATGTAACACAACAAGGTTTGAGTCGCTTGTAAGTGAAGGGCACACAAAACATTAAGGTATTTAGCTTGATGGTTTTGTATGGGCTGATAGAAAGTGGAGAATTGTTTTACGACACGGTTGTTATTCTTATTACTAATAAAATAGATTAATCATTAAAAAGGCCAAGCAATTTGCTTGGCCTTTTTAATGATTATAGATTCGAGGCGAGCCCCTATTGTACGCCTTCGTGGCCAACCGTCCCCAACCCTCTGATGATAAAGTGTATTTGAATTTAAAAGGATCTTTGCCCTCAGCTACCGCACCACCGGCAGCCAAACCGTCATTTCGGAAGGGCCTCTGTTGGCCCACGCGTAATAGGGAATCAGTCGCAAATGCAACGTTTTTTTACTTTTGGAAAGGGGCCGATAAAGTTGATTTTGCCATTTTTGTTCGTTGATTCCCACGGCATTTCCCTCCAAACCCATGACCGAACTGTTGCCAATGGTCACGGAAACGGGTTGAAAGGCCATGTTTGCAGGCAAAGCAATATCGAATACCCTTGTGTTGGCGGGCATATCATTGGATTCGGCGCAATACACAATGGGGCCTCGTTTTACTGCTATCTGATTACGATTTTCTTCCACCAACGGGTTGGATTCTAGCAGTTCAACGGGCATATCCAAGATCCATTGAATAACATCCCCTTTTTGCCACGAACGCTGAAGCGTTACATATCCATTTTCAACGGTAAAATCAGTCGCTTTACCGTTAATCATTAATTTGGCTTCCGCACACCAACTTGGCAAACGCAATTTGATTTGGAAAGGGGCGGCAGGAGCTTGGATTACCGTAATTTTTACGTTTCCATCCCAGGGATAATTGCTTTCTTGTTGTAAATGCAACTGCTGCCCGTTTTTGAGAGCTGTACGTAATTGACTGCTGCCAAACAGGTTACACCAAACGGCATTGTCGCTCATACTGTAGGCATAGTCGCTCACTTCTGTAATGGTACGTACGGTATTGGGCGGGCAACAATTGGAAATGCGAATGTACGGTAGCCGCCCACCCATCCACCGGAGTTGGTACGGGAAGTCGTTGGAGGCACTCAACGGATTGGTATAAAAAAAGGCATCCCCCGAAAGGCTAATACCCGACAATACACTGTTGTACAACGCCAATTCCACGACGTCGATGTACTTGGCGTCGCCCGTGAGTGTAAACATCCGTCGGTTGAAAAGCACATTGCCGATATTGGCGCAGGTTTCGTTGTGGGCGCTGACGTTGGGCAATTGATAGTCACGTCCAAACGCCTGATGCGTTTTTTGCACATCGTTGGGCTTATAAGAAGTCCCGTAGGGAGATACTCCGTCAAAAAGCGCACCACAGGCCCCCGTCACGTACATTTTTCGTTGGGTGAGGTTGTCCCAAATCAGATTCAGCGAGCGCATCAGCGAATCCTCGCCCGTTTCGGCATACACATCCGCCACCCCAGCGTAAAGATACGTACCGCGCACGGCGTGCCCCATGGCCACCGTTTGCTGCCGAAACGGAATTCGGTCTTGGTTGTCGTCGGTCCCTTCGGTCGTACCTTTGATGTTGATGAGGTAAGTAACCAAATCAAGGTATTTTTTTTCACGCGTGGTGCGGTACAATTCCGTCAGCCCCATATAATGCGCTGGGCAGAGCGCGTTGCGGGCCTGTTCGGGCGTGGCCACTTTATAAAAACCAATCAGAAAATCGGCGGATTTCTTGGCAATATCCAGCAATGTGTTTTTACCCGTCGCGCGGTGATGAACGCAGGCGGCAGTCATCAGGTGGCCGAAATTGTAGGCTTCAAAACTCAGTTTGTCTTCAAACAGCTTGGTCTTTCCCGTTTTCTTTTGCTCAATGATGGCTTTGGTATAAATGTACCCGTCTTCGCGCTGGGCTTTGGCCATGATATCAATGGCCTTGTCCATAATGGCGTCCCATGCGGGGTCTTTGGTGGCAGCATAAAGGCTGGCCACGGCTTCAAAGGTTTTGTAAAAATCACCGTCATGAAACGACGGTCCTTTAAAATTCCCCTCCATTACCCCAGCGGCGATTTCAAAATTTCGGAACGAGTGGCTGATATTTGGATCAGTGTAGACCTTCCACAGGTGCGGCACCATCGTTTCTTTACATACCCGAAAGCGGTCAGCCCAAAAACCACCCGTCCACTGGACATCTGACATTCCCGGCGAATAAAGTTTTGCGAAGGGGCTTTTGGCCGTGTTGATTAACCCTTCGTTTTGGGCAAAAAGTGGAGCCGAACAAGCGGCCCATAAGAATACAAAAAGGAGCTTTTTCATAGGATACGACGGAACAGTGACAAACCCAGTCATTTGACTACAAAAGCTTTCTATGCCGCAAATCTCCCGTTTCGGCTGTGAGATTGTGGGTCATATTATGGCAACAAAGGCGAAAAAGGCACAAATTCCATCTGGGCAGTGCTGACACTGCCCAAGGTGAATGTTTCCTTTTGTATCTTTGAACAACCCTTAACACTTCACTTCATCATGAACACTCTTTTTACGAAAAAACAATTTCTATCGGCCTTATTGGTAATATCCTCTTTCGCAGCTTTTTCGCAGTCAGATGCAGTTACCGACACCCCCAAAGCCCAGCCCAAAAGGATTGGAATTTTGCTTTTCAATAACTTCGAAACCTTAGATGTATTTGGACCCGTAGAGGTCTTCGGGCGATTAAAAGATTTATATAAAATCGAGTTTTATTCTTTAGAAGGCGGAATCATTTCAAGCACGCAAAACGTAAAAATTGTCACGGAAAAGCTTCCCGAAAACGGGACATTGGACATTTTTCTCATTCCCGGAGGACAAGGAACGCGCAAAGAAGTAGAACACGAAGCACTGCTCACAAAAATCAAAGCCCTTGCTTCCACCGCCGTTTATACCCTGACGGTTTGCACTGGCTCGGCGTTGCTGGCCAAAACGGGGCAACTAAACGGAATAGCCGCCACCTCCAATAAACGCGCCTACGACTGGGCCACGTCGCAGGGGCCAAAGGTCAATTGGGTAAAAAAAGCCCGCTGGACCGTGGACGGCAAGTTTTACACCTCTG
The DNA here is from genome assembly GCF_003339505.1 of Runella aurantiaca. Lineage (GTDB taxonomy): Bacteria > Bacteroidota > Bacteroidia > Cytophagales > Spirosomataceae > Runella > Runella aurantiaca. The sequence continues at coordinate 76,985 of NZ_QPIW01000021.1, read as the reverse complement.
CGGGAATATCGGCCGGCATGGACATGACGTTGGGCTTTATCAGCGATAGGCACGGCCTTGACCTAGCCCGAAAAATAGCCTACGAAATTGAATACACTTGGCAGGAAAACAAAGAAGTGGATGAATTCTATTTACAGGATTTGAAGGCAAAATAAGATAATGAGGGTTGACAGTGGCCTGTAACAACCATTGGGCAGTATTTTAGGAAAACACCCTCAACCTTAGACTTTTTCATGCTTCTACGCGCACTGTTGTTGCTTTTTATGTTTTTCTACCTCACTGGTGGTACAGACTCGTGGGGACAAAAAGTGAATAAATTCCCCAAAAAGACCGACCCACTCCACGTCAAGGTAGAGCTATTTGATCAATTGATGCGCGGCAACCACTGGAATGAGGGCGCCATTATGCAGCACGTTATCTTCCCACCAGCGGGACTGGAGCGCCCGATTGTGGGTTCACAGGCCGATTGTCTGGACCCTACCTCCGAAATGCTGGCGGCTTATTCGCACAAATACGCGCTCACCAAAGACCCCAAAGACCGCGACATTGCCAACCAAATCTTTGAGGCCGTGCTCAAACTTGAGAAAGTAACAGGCGTACCCGGATTGGTGGCGCGGAGCTTTAACCAAACCGACGAGCCGCTCTGGCACGAAGAGGTTTTGTGGTACCACGAATGGCACAAGTCCACTTCCCTGTCAGGTTATCGTTGGCTGGGAGATTTGAGTTCAGATAAATTTACTTCAATCTGTTATGGAATTGGCACCTTCTGGGAACTCTGCGCCGATGATGATTACAAACTAAAAGCGGCGGGATTGCTCGACCGTTTTATGGGGCGCGTCATTGACGATAATTTCAAACTCACCGACCTAGACGGTAAAATGACGATGTGGGGCAATTTTTGCCCTGACCTACCGCACCAACCGCTCAATTCGTTGAAGATGCTGATGGGACTCAAAGTGGCGCACCGACTCACTGGCAAAGAACGTTACAATGCTGCCTATCACATGCTTATCGACCGTTACCACTACGACGACGAACAGTTGAAAGCCAAAATGCTTTTTCCGGCAGAATGGCGCAACGTGGGCGACGATTACCACGCGGCCCGCTCTCTGTACATGCTCATGCGCTACGAAAAAGACCGAAACCTACTGAACAAATACCGTATGAGTCTAAACCGCCACTGGGAAGATTGGAAAACGATTGACTTCGATTGGGAAAGCAACATCTGGTTTATCATGGTCTACGGTGTACTGACTGGTGAAGATATTTGGACCGAAGAGCGCAAGAAGGCCATCAAAGATATGTGGGGATTTGAGCGCCAAACGCGGGAGTTCAAGATTCCGATGAAAGGTGGCGGAACCAAAACGGTGAAATCGGAAGAAGAAGGCACCGCCGCCGCCATGATTCGCAACTACTGGTTTGGTCGGTATTATGGTTTAATTGACCCAAAATGGTAAAGAAATCAAAGATGAAAAAATACATTTACGCGCTGTATATCAGTTTAGCTGTTGCACAATCAGCCTTGGCCCAACCTACCCCACCCAAAGGCATGGTGTACGTGCCAGCCGGCGCTTTTATCATGGGCAGCCACTACGGCGACCCCGACGAGCGCCCCCAACAAATGGCCATGACCAACGCCTTCTTCATTGATAAATATGAAGTAAGCAACGCCGAATATGCCCAATTTGACCCCGAATTCAAATTTCCAGCGGGTAAAGAAAACAACGCGGCAATCGTAACTTGGCACCAAGCAACGGCCTACGCCAAATGGGCAAAGAAGCGCCTACCTACCGAAAAAGAATGGGAAAAAGCAGCGCGAGGTACCGACGGGCGTGTTTTCCCGTGGGGCAATTATTACGATGAATCTTTTGTGGTTTGGGACCAAAAAACATCGAGAGGCGGCTCGATTGCCAAGCCAGAAAGCCCCTACGGCTGCTTTGACATGGCCGGCAGTGTGTGGGAGTGGACCGCCGACTGGTACAAGCCTTATCCTGACAATGACACTCCGATGGAACAGTACGGCGAAACCTACAAAGTAATGCGCGGTGGCTCCAATTTTAACGACCAAGCCTTGACCCGCACCTCGCATCGGTATTATTTACACCCCGAAAAAATCAGCCGGTATAATGTAGGGTTTCGCTGCGTTAAGGATGTTGAGTAGATAGCTTTTTTCTAACAAAAAGACCTCACAAAAAGACATAATTTTATTTCTTTTTCCTCCATTTATGCAACGGAGGATAAATTTTCTGCGTAAATATCCTCAAAAGTCTCAGCATAGGTCAAACGGCATTTTATGCAAATAACCGTTTGATAACTATTTCCTAATTTTTTTGGCTTTTCTTTTCAGAAGCCGTTCCTTTGGCAAAAGTTCGACGCTGGTTGATACACGCCCCAATCGGTATTGCGCTTCCACACCTCTTATCACAATCACCTGTTAATCTTATAGTTAACAGAAAAACATCAAAGAATCATTGGGCGGACACCATTTCCAAATGACTCAACGTCAGTACTTTCCACACCTGGACTTATTGAGGGTAGTTTTTGTTTTTATTGTCTTATTGCACCACTGGATAGCCGAAAACCCCTTTACTTTTTTACCCTTCGGCAGCACCATTGCGTTTGTGCTTTCTGGCTTTTTATTGACAGAACCTTTGCTAAAAGGGAAAGAAAGCGAGACATCATATTGGTATACAACAAGCCGCTTTTTGGCGCGAAGACTACTACGAACGCTTCCCGTTTATCTTTTGGTTTTGTTGGTTTACGCCATTGTGAATCGGTACCATTTTCGTGAGTACATTACCAATTTTCTAACGTTTACGCAAAACTACATCATTGCTTACCACAAAGACCCCATCAACAACCCCATAGACTACATCCAAACGTGGTCATTGGCAGTTCAGGAGCAATTTTATATTTTTCTCCCTCTGTTTATTTACCTGATACCCAATCGTTTTCACAAGATTTTCTTTATCTTTTTGTCTGTTGCTGGTTTGGCCATCCGACTTTGGTATTTTTCATTGGAGCTTCCTTTTACCTATAACCACTTCACAACGGAATGTTGCATTGATTGTTTTGGTATTGGGGCGTTAATCTCGTATTATCATTATAAGCATCCCGACCAGCTAAAGAAGCTATTGGCGAATAAAACCCTTTTGGGGATATTAATTTTTCTTTATTTATGTAGTATGCCGGGCTATTATAACAGTTCAAAAAATGAATTAGATTTTAATTATTACTCGCTTTACAACAATCTTTACCGAATTACTGAAAGAACGTTTGTTTCACTGTTTTCTGTTTGGTTTATTGCGTGGGGCATTTATTATCCCTCCAAAACGTTAACTAAAATCAGTATACATCCCTTTATTAATTACACCGGCAAAATCAGCTATGGGATTTATATTTATCATTTTTTGGCCGCTTCTGCGCTCTTAAAAGGACTTCATGCCATTGAATTAACCCCCAGTCGATTTGTGTGGTGGGTCGTTTGTTTAAATTTTTTAGCCACTTTTGCCATGGCGGCTCTCTCTTTTGAATATATTGAAAAACCCATTTTAAAACTAAAAGATAAGCACTTTGGCGAAAAAGCCAAGCAACAGAAAAAAGAGGGTTTGGCGGCCTGAATTTCTACGGAGAAATCAACCCTAAAACCATGCAAATTGCCCTTGATTCTTTAAAACAACTTACGCTTTCGATTCAGCCGCTTTCGGACGAGGAATGGGATGCTTTTTCTAAAATTTGGAAACCTTTTTCGGCCAAACGCAAAGAGGTCATTACGGCCGCAGGCGAGAAGGAAAAGTATTTGTATTTTGTTGTTGAAGGCGTGCAGCGCGTTTATTATTTTGACGAACAACACCGCGAAGCAACGCTGGTTTTTACCTATGCGCCGTCGTTTGGTGGGGTACTCGACGCGCTGATGTTACAACAACCGTCGCGTTATTCTTACGAAACCCTGACCTCCTCCGTTTTTTTAAGGGCTTCTTATCACGACTTGCAAACGTTAATGCAATCCCATCCTGCTATTGAACTCCTTATCCGACAAGGCATTACGGGAGCACTTACGGGAGTATTGGAGCGGCTCGTTGAATTGCAATGCTTCAGTACCGAAGAACGTTTCCGGCGACTATTGCAACGCAGTCCTCATATTTTACAATTGGTTCCGCACAAGTACCTGGCCAATTATCTGGGCATGGATGCGACCAATTTTAGTAAACTCATGAACAAAGTGAAAATGGATTAAATCTTGGTAAATACCAATAATTGTTTGGGCAAAGCGCCCCAATTTTGTGACCATAAAATAACAACCATGGAAACACTCCCCAAAGAACAATTATTGAACAGCCTCGAACACCTCGTGGATGGTCACTTACAGCAGGCTATCCGACATTTTCAAAACATGACCGCGCACGATTTGCTCCAGCCCGCCTACAATGGTGGTTGGAGCATCGCGCAGTGTCTAGACCATCTCAATAGCTATGGGCACTATTATCTACCCAAAATTCAGCAAGGAATTGCAAAAAACATTCATTTGCCGCCCAAAGACACCTTTAAAAGTTCTTGGCTTGGGGCTTATTTCATCAAAATGATGGACCCCGAAACGGGCAAAAAGAAATACAAAGCATTTAAAGGGCACATTCCCGCACCCGACTTAGATGCTTATGCGGTAGTAGCCGAATTTATTCAGCAACAGGAAAATTTACTGATTTATTTAAAAGAAGCTCGTTCAACTGATCTAAACGCCATCCGAATCCCCATTTCTATTGCGCGTTTTATCACGCTGAAACTGGGTGATGTATTCCAGTTTGTCATTGCACATAATGAACGACATATCAGGCAGGCCATGCGCAACGTCACTGATATAAACAAACGAATACTCCACTAATATTACGTCTCACTGCCCGCTAGCAGGCCTAAACATTAGTTAGGGGATTTTGGTTAACTTTAGGAAATTTTCCACAATTCTATTTCCGATACAATGCGTCTAACCACTTCATTCTCCCTGCTATTTTGTCTGTGCATTGCACACGGAGTCTTCTCACAAACTAAGTCAATTGAAAAAGTAACCCGTAAAGGCAACGAGTTGGTGATTCCGTACGAGAAGTACGTGTTATCAAACGGACTAACTGTTATTGTCCATGAAGACCACTCGGACCCAGTCGTCCACGTGGATGTCACCTATCATGTAGGCTCGGCCCGCGAAGAAATCGGCAAATCCGGCTTTGCCCACTTTTTTGAGCACATGATGTTTCAGGGCTCCGACCACGTAGCCGACGACGAGCACTTCAAGCTCGTAACCGAAGCGGGCGGCACGCTGAACGGCTCTACCAACCGCGACCGGACCAACTACTACGAAACCCTGCCCAGCAATCAGTTGGAACGGGCGCTGTGGCTCGAAGCCGACCGTATGGGATTTCTGTTGGATGCCGTTACCCAGAAAAAATTTGAAATTCAGCGGGCTACGGTAAAAAACGAAAGGGGTCAGAACTACGATAACCGGCCGTATGGGCTGGCCGGTGAAACCACTGCTAAAAACCTTTATCCTTACGGCCATCCTTATTCATGGCTGACCATCGGCTACCTTGAAGACCTAAACCGGGTAAACGTCAATGACCTCAAGAACTTTTTTCTGCGCTGGTACGGTCCCAATAATGCCGTTTTGACGGTGGGCGGGGATGTTACCGCCGCACAGGTAGTTCAATTGGCCGAAAAATACTTTGGCTCTATTCCCAAAGGTCCAGCCGTTACAAAAACCACCGTTCCACCTGCGATATTAGACAAAAACCGGTATGTATCGTATGAAGATAACATTCGTTTTCCAATGCTGCGGGTGACGTACCCCACAGTTCCGCTGTATCATCCAGATGAGGCCGCACTAGATGCATTGGCCGACATTCTCGGCGGTGGTCGTAACTCGCTGTTGTACAAGAACTTCGTAAAGTCAGAAAAAGCAACGCAGTCGAACGCCAGCCATCCGACGACCGAATTGGCGGGGGAATTTACGATTACGCTACTCCCCTTTCCTACCATGCGCCTCGACAGCGCAGAAGCACTGCTCCGCCGTACCTTGGCCGAATTTGAAGCGCGCGGTGTGACCGACGATGATATTGCACAATTCAAAGCCACCCGCGAAACCAACCTGATCGAAGGGCTGTCGAGTGTATCGGGTAAAGTCTCGCGATTGGCGGCGTATCAGACCTTTGCCCCCACCGCAAACTACCTGCCTCAGGAGTTAAAAGAAATTCAAAAGCTAACCAAAGCTGATGTGATGAGGGTGTATAATCAATATATCAAAGGCAAAAGCGCCGTTATTCTGACCGTTTATCCCACGGGCAAAAAAGACATAGTGGCCCATGCCGACAATTACACAGCATCGTCAGAAGGCTACCAATCGCCAAACTATGGCTACGAAGGACTAACGTACAAAAAACCAAAGGATTCGTTTGACCGTAGCAAAAAACCCGCCCCTGGTCCCAACCCAGCCACAAAGGTTCCGCCCTTCTGGGCTGAAAAACTGCCCAATGGCCTTAAAATGATCGGTGTTCGTAACGACGAAATTCCAACCGTAACGCTGCTGTTATCCATCAAAGGTGGCCACTTGCTATCGGCCAATGACTTAACCAAAGCGGGGATTGCGCAATTAACAGCCTCTATGATGAACGAAGCCACCCAAAATTTTACGTCGGAAGAAATAAATAACCGACTTGAAAAACTGGGCAGCAGCATCTCCATTGGGGCCGCCACCAACGAAATCAGCATTTCAGTGGAGTCATTGACCAAAAACCTTGATGCTACCCTTGCCTTGCTCGAAGAAAAATTATTTCGACCAAAATTTGCCACTGAAGACTTTTCGCGCCTCAAAAAACAGTTGCTGGAAAACATCCAGAATCAAAGTACTCAGCCGGTGGTTATTGCCAACAAAGCCTATAACCGACTGCTGTTTGGCGAAAATGACATCCGTTCCATTCCGGTGAGCGGCACTTCCAAAACTGTAGAAAGCATTACGCTGGAAGATGTCAAGGCCTTTTACGAAAAAAACCTGTCGCCCTCGGTTGCCAATCTGGTCATTGTGGGCGATGTTGAACAAAGCGCAGTGATGCCTAAGCTAGGTTTCCTGAGTAAATGGGCCGCCAAACCAGTCACCATTCCGACTCCCGCCACGGCCAAGCCCATTGACAAGACCCGCATTTATCTGATCGACAAAGGCAAAGCGGCACAGTCGGAAATTCGGATTGGGTACGTGACCGATATGCCTTATGACGCTACGGGCGACTATTACCGCACTGGCCTGGCCAACTACATTTTGGGCGGAGCCTTCAGCAGCCGCATCAACCTCAACCTGCGCGAAGACAAAGGTTTTACGTATGGTGCCCGGTCATCATTTGCGGGCAGTCGGCTACCCGCAGTATTTACGGCGCAGGCAGGGGTGAAAGCAGCCGCAACGGATAGCTCGGTGGTTGAGTTCATCAAAGAAATCACCAACTACGGCAAAGATGGCATTACCGACGATGAATTGGCATTTACCAAAAGCTCGATTGGACAACGGGATGCGTTAAGGTATGAGACCTCGCTCCAAAAAGCTATTTTCCTTAGCCAAATTATTGACTACAATCTACCCCGAAACTTTGTGGAGCAACAAAGTGATATCCTGAAAAAAATCACCAAAGAAGACATCAAGGCCATTGCCCGCAAGCGCCTTCCGATCGATAAAATGGTGATTACCGTTGTTGGTGACAAAAACCTGATCAAACCAGGCTTATCGCGTTTGGGATACGAATTGATCGAGTTGGATAAGGAAGGAAATCCAGTGACTGCTGGCACTACTTCTCCCGCCCCTCCAGCCAAAGCAGGTTCATTATCGGGTGGACAGCCGAAGAATTAGAATCTTTGCTAACGTCGGCTAGGTTTAAAACGGGGGCACTGTACGCCGTTTTAAACCTAGCCGACGTTCTTTTTTACTACATCTTCATTGTCAGTGCAATACGTTTCCGCGACAAGTCTACTTCCACCACTTTGACCGTGACGTGTTGTTGTAGTTTGACCACCTCATTGGGGTCTTTAATAAAACGATTCGCCATTTGTGAGACGTGAACCAAGCCGTCTTGCTTGACGCCAATATCCACAAATGCCCCAAAAGCGGTAATGTTGGTCACGATGCCCGGCAAAATCATCCCTTCATGCAAGTCTTCGGGTTTGCGCACGCGGCTGTCGAACTCAAACGCGGTGATGGCTTCACGCGGGTCGCGGGAGGGTTTTTCCAACTCTTTGAGAATGTCCTGCAACGTCAGCAAACCGACGGTTTCGCCGACGTATTTCTGCGGGCTGATTTGGCGGCGAAGTTCGGGCTTCTTCATCAATTCGGCCACGTTGGTACCCAAATCTTTGGCCATTTTTTCCACTACGGGATAGCTTTCGGGGTGAACAGCGCTGTTGTCCAAGGGATTAGCGGCATTTTCGATGCGCAAAAACCCGGCGCACTGTTCAAAAGCTTTCCCACCCAAACGCGGCACTTTCATCAATTGTTGACGGGATTTAAAATCGCCATTTTGGGCGCGGTATTCCACAATATTTTTTGCTAAAGATGCCCCCAAGCCCGAGACGTATTGCAACAAGTGCTTACTGGCAGTATTGAGATTGACACCTACGGAGTTTACGCAACTTTCGACCACGGTATCCAGCGCCGTTTTGAGCATTCCCTGATCCACATCGTGCTGGTATTGGCCCACACCGATGGATTTGGGGTCAATTTTTACCAATTCAGCCAAGGGGTCCATCAATCGACGACCGATGGAAATGGCCCCGCGAACGGTGACGTCCTTGGTAGGGAACTCCTCCCGCGCTACGTCGGAGGCGGAATAAATGGAAGCACCTTGCTCAGAAACCATAAATAGCCCTACGGCTTTCTCGGATGATTGGGCCGCGATGATTCTTTTAATAAAATCTTCGGTTTCGCGGCCAGCGGTGCCATTTCCGATGGCGATGGCGTCAATTTGGTGTTTTTGGAGGTAACTTTTAACAGTGGCTTCCGCCTCCATTGCTTTGTCAAACGGATAAATTACGGTATCGGCCAACAGATTTCCCTGCGAATCCAAGCACACAACTTTGCAACCAGTACGGTATCCAGGGTCAATGGCCAATACCCGTTTCTGGCCCAAAGGCGACGCCAACAGCAATTGACGCAGGTTTTCGGTAAAGACCTGTATAGCGTAGCGGTCGGCTTTTTCCTTTGAATTATTGGTAAATTCTGTTTCGATGCCGGGCTTCAAAAGGCGTTTGTAAGCGTCCGAAACCGTGAGTTCCAGTTGGTCTTTGCAGGCAGGCAACCCTTTGATAAACAGACGGTCGAGCAGGTCGATGGCCATTTCTTCATCGGGAGAAATATCTACGCTCAAAAAACCTTCTTCTTCACCACGACGCAGTGCCAACAAACGGTGCGACGGAATCTTGTTGAGCGGCTCGCTGAAATCGAAATAATCGCGGTACTTTGCCCCTTCTTCCTGCTTGTTTTTCTTCACTTTAGACGAAACTTGCGCCGTACGTTCAAAAGCATAACGGATTTTATTGCGAGCATCCACATTTTCAGACATCCACTCGGCCATAATATCCCGCGCGCCCTGCAAGGCATCGTCGATGGTGGTGACTTTATCGTTCAAAAACTGCTCGGCTTTGCGCTCAGGATTGGCTTCTTTTCCCGCAAAAATCACCTGTGCCAAAGGTTCAAGGCCTTTTTCAATGGCCATCGAAGCACGGGTTTTACGCTTTTGTTTGTAAGGCAAATAAATATCCTCCAACGTTTGCAAAACGTAGGTTTCTTCGAGACGTTTGCGCAGTTCGGGCGTGAGTTTCCCCTGCTCTTCGATGCTTTTCAACATGGCCTCTCGGCGCTTCAAAACCTCCTGAAATTTCTGATATTGCTCTTTAATGGCGTTGATTTGGACTTCGTCAAGCTGTCCGGTCATTTCTTTACGGTAACGCGCGATGAACGGGACCGTGGCTCCTTCATCAAATAACGTAATCGTGTTGTGGGCCTGACGCTCACTGACTCCTACAATAGGAGCAATAAATTGGGATGCTGTCATTGAATTAGTTCGTATTTATGACGGTAAATCGCTTTCAAACGCTACCAGTACTCCTTTTTTGGGGTTGCAAATAAGCAAACAGGAAGCGATTGTGGCAAACATTTTTTCAGTAAAAAGGGTCAATTTGCGTTTTAAACGTATATCATTACCAGAACAAACTCATTCCTAATGCATTATACTTGTAAGAAAGCAGCGCTGGGGAGCCGTATGACTGGCATTATTTTTTTTATGGTAAATAATTTACACTCACTATCTTCCGTTTATGGTTCTTTGTGTAAAAACAATCTTAGTACCCAGCAAAACATTCAGCACGAATCATTTTCATTCCTCAATATGCAATTAGACATCACCCAACCACACCTCCTCGAAGACTATCTGAAAAGCAAAAACTGGCTCAAACAACACGAGCAAGTACTGATTTTGGAAAAACCCGGCGAAGGAAACATGAATTATACCCTTCGGGTACGCACCCACGACCGTACGCTCATCGTAAAACAGTCGCGGCCATACGTGGAAAAATATCCCCAAATCGCCGCACCTGCCAACCGCGCCGTGACGGAAGGACGGTTTTATGAAAAGATTCAACCCTTTGCCAGTATCAACGAATCAATGCCTCAATTGATTGGCATTGATGCCGAAGCCAATATTCTGGTATTGGAAGACTTAGGCACCGCGAGCGACTATACTTTTTTGTACCAACCCAACCAACAGCTCTCCATGACTGAAGCGGAAGCCTTGGCGCATTATCTCGCTATGCTCCACCGCCTTACATGGCAAGAAACGATTGATGCGTCTTTTGCCAATCGTGAGATGCGAGCGCTGAACCACGAACACATTTTCAACTATCCGTTGATGGAAAACAACGGCTTTGACCTTGACACCATCTCTAGCGGGCTACAAATGATTTCGATGGGCTACAAAATCGACACAAAACTGAAACAAAAAGTCAGAGAATTGGGCATGGTGTACCTCTCAGACGGACGCTGTTTGTTGCACGGAGATTTTTACCCAGGCAGCTGGCTCAAAACCACGTATGGCCTCAAAGTCATTGACCCCGAATTTTGTTTTTATGGATGCCCTGAATTTGATTTGGGCGTGATGACGGCCCACCTCATGATGGCCAAACAACCCGAAGAAACCATCCGCAAGGTGTATCAGGCCTACGGAGAAATCAAAAACCCGCAATTGGTCGACCAATTTACGGGTGTTGAAATCATGCGTCGACTCATCGGATTGGCGCAGTTACCGCTGTCTTTGAGTTTGTTGGACAAAGAAGAATTGCTCGAAACGGCCTACGATTTAATCACGCGTTCGTAAGAAATAACTAATACCCCGGCACCACCGTGCCGAGTTCTTTAGCAGCCAAGTCGTTGATATTTTTGTAAAATTTATACTGACGTTGGACTTCCATAATTTGGGCAAATTCTTCGTCAGAATTCCCCGTTATTTTTCCCATCTGATTTAACAAATCCTTCATCTTAGTGGCCGAATACGCCATTTTAAGGCGAAGGATTTTTTTAAAGGCGATTTCATGGAGCAGCTCTTCGTCGGTCGGAACCACAATATCGTGCTTTTCCCAATTCTCGCTCAAATGGTGCTTACTGGTACATAAATCAATCGAAAAACGCTGTATATCAGGGTCGATGTGCGAAAGGAAATAATCGGTCGAAGGAATTTCTCCCAAACCGAACCGCTGGCGGAAGATATTTAAGACCAAATCAAAAAGCTGATTTTCAAACGATATTTCCCCAATCTCATGCAGTAAATACCGACACAGCGAAATGCCCGTCTCCAACTCCGTTTGGCCGTGCAAAATCAGCAATTTGACAAATGCTTGTTCTTGAAAATACAGTCTTTGCTTGAACAAATCCGTAGGCAGCTCATGCCTAGGCGCTACATCGGGCACGGAATTGGGGACAGAATCCTCCACCAAAATCCCGAATTCTTCTTCGATAAAATTATCCGAAAAGTGGATATCCGAAGGCTCCTGCGGCCGTTCTCTCAAGCGATCTTTTGGCTTGGACTGCACGGGCTTCTCGGCGGCTTTCTCTTCCCGCCGACGCAGGTGTTTATTGCCTTCCGAAATGAGCGTTTGCTCGTCCATTTTCATCAAATCGGCAGTACGTTTGAAGAAGATCTGGCGCTTTATCGGGTCCGAAATTTTGGTAATACTCGTTACAATTTCATTGATAGCTTCGGCACGCTTAAACGGATTATCGCCTGCATCCTTCAAAAGCATTTCGGTTTTGAAGGTAATAAAGTCTTTCGTGGCCTGCTGAACGTGTTTTTTGAAGCCCTCCGCTCCCACTTTATACACGTAGCTGTCGGGGTCTTCGCCATCGGGCAAGGTCACGAGGCTTACGTTAAGTCCTTCTTCGAGCACCATGTCCAGTCCGCGCAGAGCCGCTTTGATACCCGCCGCATCCCCATCGTAGAGAATCGTAATATTATTGGTAAAACGCGCAATCAGCTTGATTTGCTCTTCCGTCAGCGACGTACCCGAGGAAGCCGCCACGTTCTGAATGCCCGCCTGATGCAGCGAAATCACGTCAGTGTAGCCTTCCACCAAATAGCAAACGTCTTCCTGCCGAATGGCGTTTTTGGCCTGATAGATTCCGTACAGGATTTTGCTTTTATGGTAGACGTCGGTTTCCGGCGAGTTGATGTATTTCGGTTGACTCTTATCTGCCGACAGAATCCGTGCGCCAAAGGCAATCACCTTACCCGATACATTGTGAATCGGAAAAATCACCCGCCCCCTAAAACGGTCGTAGTAGCGGGTGGCGCGGTTGGCCTGTGCGTCGCCTTCTTTATGCAGGGTCAAGCCCGCCTTTTCGAGCAATTCAGGATTATAGCCTTTTTTGGCCGCCTCTTTGGTCAGCCCGTCCCAATCGGTAAGGCTATAACCAAGCCCGAACGACTTGATAGTGGGGTCGTTGAAACCCCGATTCCGAAAATAACTTAACCCGATGGACTGCCCTTCTTCGTGCTCCATGAGCAGGTTTTGGTAGTATTTTTGGGCAAAATTCAGCACGATGTAGAGGCTGTCGCGTTCATTTTGGCGCAGCACTTCTTCGGGGGTTTGCTGTTCTTCTTCGACCTCAATATTGTATTTTTGGGCCAAATGCCGCAACGCCTCTCCGTAGCTAATGCCCTCAATGTCCATCACAAACTTGATGGAATCGCCCGCGGCTCCGCAGCCAAAGCACTTATAAATCTGACGAACGGGATTAACGTTGAACGACGGTGACTTTTCGTTGTGAAACGGACAACAAGCGGTATAGTTGGACCCTCTTTTTTTCAAAGACACAAAATCCCCCACCACTTCCACAATGTCGGCGGCTTGTTTGATTCGCTCGGTTATTTCATTACTAATTCGCATGGGGCAAATGTACGGGATTTAGGGGTGTTTTTGCCATTGATTTTTGGCATAAACGATCCTCAAAATAAAAATCGAAGCCTTCACCAACCTTTTAATTGGGGATTGCGTCTTTGTACTAACAACGGCTTAGCCTCCAAATTGAACCATTTATTTACATTTTTCAACGGTTCAACCTATTTCATTGGAAAGCTGTTTTGCACTCTGTTAGTTTTACACAAAAATTCATACAGCTATGACAACTTCAATTAAAAAACAAATCGCGGGCATCCTCTTTATCTTAAGCGGATTAACCCTGCTTTCTTTGCTCGTTCTGGGTTAACGGAGCGAAAAGAAATACCGACAAGTTTGATATACAAAAAGCGCTGATTGATGGTCAATCAGCGCTTTTTGTGGTTATAAGTCCCTCAACTATATTTTGGCACTAGCCACGGTTTTTGACCACACACGCCATACGTTTTTGTACATGATGTTGGCAATGTCGCTTTCGGAATAGCCGCGTTTGAGCAATACATAAATCAGGTTAGGATACTGCGACACATCTTTCAGGCCCGTTGGCAGGCTGTCGCCCACGCCGTCAAAGTCAGAGCCGATGCCGACGTGCTGTGTACTGCCCGTAAGTTTCACAACGTGATCGATGTGATTGGCGACGGTTTCAACGTCGGCAAACAATACGGGATTCTCTTTCTGGAATTGCTTCAACAAGTCTTGGGCGGCGGGGTCGGTGAATTTCAAACCTTTATCTTTCAGTATTTTCATGAATTTCCCCTGCAATACTTCCGCTTGTTGACGGTAGTTTTCATCCAAAAAGCTGGAACCAAAATTGATTTGAATCACACCGCCTTTTTTACCCAACAGCTTAATCATATCGTCGGACATGTTCCGCTTAAATGTCGGTGTAAAATAACGACACGACGAGTGCGACGCAATCACGGGAACAGTTGAAAGCTCCACGGCCTGATAAAATGCGTCGTCGGAAATATGCGATACATCCACCATAATGCCAACCCTGTTCATTTCTTTTACAACCTGCTTTCCATAGGCACTTAAACCCTTGTGGGTGAAGGTACTGTCGTAGGAAGAATCACAAATCAGGTTGTCTTTTCCGTGCGTGAGCGTCACGTAGCTAATACCCTGCTGACGAAAATACGCCACGTCGGAGAGTTTTTCCAACGGTGCGCCGTTTTCCATCCCCATCGGAAACGAAATGATGCCTTTTTTGAAATTAGCATCCACTTGTTGGGGCGTTGTGGCTACGGCAAACTTGTCGGGGTGCGCCTTGGCGATGCCCTTCACCATCGTGATGAGTGTATCGGCCAACTGCTTGGCACCACCCGTTTGTTGGTACGACGACGGAATATAAACCGACATAAACGGTGCCGAAAGTCCACCTTTTTTGGCGCGCTCGTAGTCAAAATCGCCCTCAGTGGTGCTGATAGGAATGCCTAAATATTGGCGTTCGAGCCGAAAGTTTTTGATTTTGAGCCGATACGGCAAATCAACGTGGCCATCGGTGAGGATGTATTTGTGGGCAATTTTATCGGCCAATTGGCGCAATTCTTCGTCCGATTTTTGCGCCTGTACGCTCAACGAAAGCGTTAAAATCCCTGCTAATAAGGCGGTTAATAGTTTCATGATGAATAGATGTTTGGGGTGTTATTGAAAGAAATGTTTACTTTATTTCCAGTAAATCCAGATAGCTTTTCAAATCAAGGGCGCGTTTCTTTACCACTTCCATGCGGTCGTTGATGGCCATGGGTTGATACATGGTGCCTTGCATGGTGGTGTAAACGGAAGTTTGCATCTTAAACTCTAAATCGCGGTACTCAATCCATTTGCGTTGGGCAGCGAGCAGGGCGGCTTTCTGAGTTGCGTTCAGTTGGCTCGTCAGGGCTTTATAGTTTTTGTTGAGTTCGGCGTCCCATTTTTTGTAGGCAGCATCCAAACAACTCACCATGCCCTGCGTGGAAGGATTTTTGTCCATGCAGTTGTCTAACGCGACATCAATCGGGTGTTTTTCAGGCTCTTCCTGCGAAAATACGAAAAGTGGCAGCACGATAAACGCGGGTAATAAAAAGGTAAACGGTCTCATTGATTAGGGAATAGGTTTTGTACTAGCCACAAATTAACAAAACTTGGCCTTGATTCCATAACTTTGTCTGACCACCGAACGCACATTGTTTGGCATTTAAGTTCCGTTTTAAACTTTTTATCCATGACCACCGACGATTTTGTCAGGCAACAGCGAAGTCAAACCATCAAAGCGAAAGCTACCGAGCTAGGTTTTGATTTTTGCGGCATATCGACGGCCACTTTTTTGGAAGAAGAAGCTCCTCGGCTGGAGCATTGGCTCAATCAGCACCGCCACGGACAAATGCACTACATGGCCAACCATTTTGACAAACGTCTCGACCCGCGCAAACTGGTCGAGGGGGCCAAGTCGGTTATTTCGGTATTGCTCAACTATTACCCCGAACAGCGACTACCCGAAGGGAAAAATGACCTAAAACTCTCCAAATACGCCTACGGAACCGATTATCATTTTGTATTAAAAGACAAAATGAAGGAGTTGGTGGCGCAGTTGCAGGAAGAAATCGGCGAAATCAACGGGCGTATTTTTGTGGATTCAGCTCCCGTAATGGATAAAGTTTGGGCGGCCAAAAGCGGTTTAGGTTGGATAGGAAAACATTCCAACCTACTCAACCGCGACATGGGCAGTTTTTTCTTCATCGGTGAAATCATCTGTGACCTTGATTTGTGGCCCGACGGGCCCGTTCGGGATTATTGCGGCACTTGCACGCGTTGCGTGGATGCCTGCCCTACCGACGCCATCGTGGAGCCGTACGTGGTCGACGGTAGCCGCTGCATCAGTTACTTTACGATTGAACTCAAAGAGGCTATCCCCGCAGAAGTTAAGGGTACATTTGAGAACTGGATTTTTGGTTGCGATATTTGTCAAGATGTGTGTCCATGGAATCGTTTTTCCAAACCGCACCAAACGCCCGAGTTCAATTTGCATCCCGAATTGGCCGAATTTACCAACGGCGATTGGAAAGAAATCACGCAGGAAGTATTTCAGGAAATATTCCGCCGCTCCGCCGTCAAACGCACGAAGTTGGAAGGAATACAACGAAATGTGGCGTTTGTACGGGAGGAGTGAGTGCTATGGTTATTTTCTACGATTATACGGCCAGAGGCCTACCAATAGTCATCACGGCTCGGGCCGCCCCGTCGCGAGACGCGAGCGACTGCGGAGTCGGGTTGTAAGCAACTCTCCGCACATTACCGAAATTTCGCGGCCAGAGACCTACCAATAGCCATCACGGCTCGGGCCGCCCCGTCGCAAAACGCGAGCGACTGCGACCATTCTACTCCAACTCCGTCAATTCCAGCATTTTGGATTTACGGGTCAGCAAATGAATGATACCCCACGCAATCAGGTAAGTACAACCGCAAATGGTAAAGATGATATTGTACCCGCCCGCGAGGTTTCCAGCGGCTTTGTAGGTATCCAACAGACTGCCGATCAGCATCGGAAAAAGAATGCCTCCCAACGCGCCAGCCATCCCACCGATGCCCACAATGGAACTGACGGCTTGTTTAGGAAACATGTCGGACGGTAACGTAAATACGTTGGTCGCCCATGCCTGATGCAACGCCACCGCAAAGCTAATCAGCCCAACGGCGACCCAGACATTGGGCGCAAACTGAATAAAAATGACTGACAATTCAAGAACCGCAATCACCAAAATGACCGTTTTTCGGGCTTTGATGACGGGCCAGCCGCGCTTGATGAGTTGCGACGAAAACCAGCCACCGCTGATGCTTCCCACGGTGGTAGCGGTATAAATAAGCATCAATTCCAAACTCGGTTTTTTGAGGTCAAGGTTAAAAGTGGAGGCAAAATAAGACGGCAACCAAAACAGAAAAAACCAATAAATCGGGTCAATTAAGCCCTTTCCAGTAATGTACGCCCACGTCTGGGGAAAAGAAAACAACTTAATCCAATTGACACTCGCTTTCTCGCTGCTGTGCTGTTCTTCCTTTTCTTGACCATTCACGATGTATTCGTACTCTTCCGTGGTCAGGCGTTTTTGTTTGGCGGGAATATCGTAATAGATAAGCCAAAAAATCAACCACACAAAACCGAGCGCACCCGTAATCCAAAAAACTTCCTGCCAGCCGTAGGTCGTCAAAATCCAGGGTACAAGAATCAGGGCTACCACCACGCCCACGCTAGTCCCAGCATTGAAAAGCCCAGTAGCCAACGCGCGTTCTTTTTTGGGAAACCATTCCGCCACCGTTTTCACCGCCGCGGGATAGTTGCCACCTTCTCCCAACCCCAGCCCAACCCGAGCCACACCAAAACCGAAGGCACTACGGGCCAGCGCGTGGAGCATTCCCGCCACACTCCAAAAAACAATGGTGATAGAGTAACCATGTTTGGTCCCGATTTTATCAATCAACCAGCCCAATGCCAACAACCCAATGGCATAAGCCGCCGTAAACGCCATGATGATACGCGCGTAATCGGTTTCTGACCACGCAAATTCTTTTTCTAAAATAGGCTTCAACAACCCAATAATCTGCCGGTCTAAGTAGTTGATTGTGGTGGCGGTAAAGAGCAAAACCACAATAAGCCAACGGTAGTTTTTGATTTTAGGGGCGCTCATCGGCGGGGAAGTTGTTTAATAAATTGTGAAAAATGTGTTTTGAGT
The DNA here is from genome assembly GCF_003339505.1 of Runella aurantiaca. Taxonomy (GTDB): domain Bacteria; phylum Bacteroidota; class Bacteroidia; order Cytophagales; family Spirosomataceae; genus Runella; species Runella aurantiaca. Next base: position 58,815 of record NZ_QPIW01000021.1, on the reverse strand, counting down.
TTTTGCCAATCTTTTTCTTGAATCAACTTTTTATCCAGCAATTGCCCTCCCATTCCGACACCATCGGCACCCGCCTTAAAAAACTCGGACATGTTCTCCAAACTCACGCCCCCCGTGGGCAGCAATTTGAGTTGATTGAGGGGCGCTTTCAATTCCTTGATGTAAGACGGACCCATTTGCGTAGCCGGAAACACCTTCACCATGCTCGCGCCTAAACTCCATGCTTTAAAAATCTCAGAAGGCGTAAACGCACCTGGAAAGATGGGAATCTCTTTTTTGACGCAGGCCTTGACTACTTTTTTATCCAGAATCGGCGTTACAATAAACTGCGCGCCTGCTTCGAGTGCTTTTTTTAAATCGTCTTTTGTACACACCGTTCCAGCACCGATGTTTAGCCCATGTTGTTCATTTTCAACGGCATATTCAATAATTTTCTCGGCGTCGAGGGTATTCATCGTGATTTCGATGGTGGTCAAACCCGCTTCCCGGTACATCGGCAAAATTTGTTTTACTTCTTCTAACGACAGCCCCCGAACGATGCCAACGATGGGCGCTTTGTTAAATAATTCCCACGAAAATGCAGTTTTACTCATAATGTTTGATTGTTCAGCAATAAGGCTTGATTTTGAAAAATTTTAACTTGTCCCACCACCGTTGCTAGGTCCACCGTGTCCGCCGAAACGGTCAGCATTCGGTCCGACAGCCCCAGTTCTTCGACGGCCGCTTTGTATAATTCGTATAAATTGTTTCCACTGCACAGCACCAATTGCCACTCGCTTTCGGCCAGCAGGTCGTGAATTTCGGACCCAATCAACAACCCGCTCAAATACAGGCCGTTTTCTTTTTTGGTCCATTTCTGAAAAAGCTGGTTGGTTCGGACCCTGAAAAGATTTCGAAGCACGCCCCGCGCACCAGACTCGCGCACTCCCATTTTAAACGCAGCCATTTCCAGCGCTGATAGCTCACGGCTCGCTTTTTCCACCGATTCTTTCAGGATACTGTGATGAGAAATTAGGCTGAATACCTCGCCCGTCATGTAGGTTTGAAAATCAATCAGGCGATTGTTTTGGACATACAGGTGTTTGGAGTGCGTTCCAGGAAGGATTAAAATATACCGTTGACTTGCAGATAAATGCAACAATTCTGCCAACCCCACCAATTGCGTTTCTTCGCCGCGCATCACGTCGTACTCGCTCCGAATACCCGATATGAGCATAATATCATGGGCTAAATGGGCGTCGGCTTCTAGGCGATGAACGGCCGTTTGCGCCCCATCCACATCATACGTCAAGGTGGCGTACGGCACCTCGTACATTCCGATGGAAGACGATGCCATTCCCGAAATAACAATTTCAATTCCGTTCAATTCGGCCTTCGACTGCTGGGCCAATACGGCAAGTTGTTCTTTTAAACGTTGAATAAAGAAAGATTTCTTAGTTTCAAATTCTGCTTTTGTTGCTTTCCATGCGTCAAACGTACTTGCCACTCCTTCCGAAGAAAGTACTTCACTGATTATTTTATTTTCGACGGTTTCTATCAACCGCAACCGGAACGAGGTAGTCCCCCAATCGCAGCCTATCAAGTAGTTTTTCATCCTTTCGATGTTACATTTAATGAACTAAGGCAAGGCAAACGCCACGTATTTGCCGCCGGGTTTTAAGTCGTACCGTGTGCCCCCCGCCGCGATGGCAATGTATTGTTTTCCCTTGACCTGATATGTAATCGGCGTGGCAAAGCCGCCCGCTGGCAATGTATATTCCCACACCACTTTTCCCGTTTTTGTATCAAAAGCCCGCAGTTTTTCGTCGTAAGTGGCCGCGATAAAAAGTAGACCACCCGCCGTTACGAGGGGGCCGCCGTGGTTTTCGGTGCCCGTGGTCGGAAGGCCTTTTTTTGCCAATTCGGGGTATTCTCCCAACGGAACTTTCCAAAGGTATTCTCCCGTGTTCAAATCCACAGCATTCAGCGTGCCCCAGGGCGGTTTGATGGCAGGGTAATTGTCGGCGTCTCTAAACTGACGAAATCCCTTGTTTTGGAACAATGGCGTATACGGAAAGTCGCGCGCCGTTTTGGTCTCAACCGTCGTTACCCGATGAATATCGTCGGCCTTAGTCGAGGTTTCTGTTTTCAGTAAAAAGTGAACAATGGCTTCACGGTCGGGCTTGGAAATGTGCTGAAAAGACGGCATTCTGCCCCGACCCGTTTCGAGGAGTGTATTGATTTGTTGACGGGTAAGTTTTTTGCCCACATCCTGCAAATTTGGATACGCCTGCGTAGTCGCTATGACAGTGTTTTTGGCATCCATCGCGTGACAAACGGCACAGTTAGCGATAAATAATTTCTCGCCTTTGGTCAACGCTTCCGTGGTTTTGGGGGTATTGGTGGCCTGCATTTTCAACAACCAAAGCATATTATTGGCGTTGACGTACATGATTCCGTTGGGGTCAACCGCACTACCTCCCCACTCAGCACCGCCACCGATGCCGTAATAAAGAGTTTCGACCGTGCTCGGCGGAAGGTTTTTCAACCCTCCCCTACTTTTTTCAAAAACTGACTGCGCATACGCCGCTGATGCTGGAGAAATATTGGTCAAATCCGCTTTGGTAAACGTCTGATTGGCAAAAGGCGCAGGTTTTACGGGAACGGGTTGGGTCGACCAAGGGGCTTCGCCGGGCAGCGCCGCAACTTTGGGCACGGGCACTTCTTTGACGGGAAACAGCGGCTTGCCAGTGTCGCGGTCAAAAACAAAAATAAGGCCGTCTTTCGTGGCCTGCGCTACGGCATCCACTTTTCGGGAGCGACCGTCGGGGCCTTTGTGCACCACCGTAATCAGGTTGGGAGGACAAGGAATGTCACGATCCCATAAATCATGGTGAACCGTTTGAAAATGCCAGATGCGTTTGCCCGTTTCGGCATTGAGGGCAATGACGCAATTGGCAAATAGATTGGTGCCTTTGCGCGCGCCGCCGTAAAAATCAACCGAAGGCGAACCCGTTCCCAAAAACACCGTACCTCGTTTATCGTCCAAGACCATCCCCGCCCAGCAGTTGGCTCCGCCCAATTTTTTATACGAATCTTTCGACCAAGTTTCGTAGCCATATTCTCCCGGCAGCGGAATGGTGCGGAATACCCACGCCAATTTGCCCGTGCGCACATCAAACGCCCGAATATTGCCGGGGAGTGCGTCGCCACCTTCCGAAACCGACGAACCCATAATGAGCAAATTTTTGAAAATAACACCAGGCGTTGTGGAACGAATGTTGAAATTATTGACGTCGTAGCCCAACGTTTGCGCGTCGCCGAGGCCAGCGTGCAGGTCGACCAAACCATTTTCACCGAAATTAGTTATCAACTCTCCCGTCAAAGCATTGACCGCCATAAGCTTAGCTCCGACGGAATAAAGGATTCTTTTATCAGCGCCATCTTCCCAGTACACCACCCCTCTGACGGGATGAAAACTCGGTTTTACGTCTGGGTTGGAAAAAGGGTCATATTTCCACAATTCTTTGCCCGTAGCCGCATCGGCAGCAAACAATTTCAAGCGCGGAGTAGTCCCATAAAGAATACCGTTGACCACAATCGGCTGACACTGAATATCGTTGCCTTTGCCGTCGGGATTGTTGTTTTCTCCCGTATCGTACGACCATGCCAATTGCAATTTATTGACATTTTCCGCATTTATTTGGGTCAACTCCGCGTACCTACTTCCCGCGCTGTTTCCTCCGTATTTGGGCCAATCGGTGTTATTTTCTGAATCATTTCTATACCCGCTTTGAAACGCTACCCCGCACATCAGTACGGCAAAAATACCACCTAAAAGAGGGTTTCGGTAATTTTTATTCATAGTCTACAACCGCTGATAGTACAGATTAGACAAGTTTTATTTTGGCATTTCTACTTTAAATTCATACGTAATTTTCCAATGAATTTCTTCCTGCGGCTTGACCGAAAGCTTGATGTATGGCTCTGGGCACGAGGTGGTATGACACGCCCAAAATACAAATTTCTCCAACGGCTTGTCGCCTTTGATTCGGACGCTCGCGCCCGTTTTGAGGTTTTGAATAAGCATCGAATAATCGTTTGATGTAGCACCAAAACCCTGTAAACCAGCGCTAAATACAAACTCCCCCGATTCTACCACTCGTGAATAGCCAATGGCTTTATTTTCGGCTTTGGCAATCGTGCCAAAATTTCGGCCTTCGGCGCTTACCTCAAACGGAAAAGTCGTTTTGATATTTGGGCCTGTCGGCTCATTGTCAATCATAAAAAAATTATGGTTGTAGGTTTGGGTTTCGATGGGTTTTGTACCCGTATTTTTCAGGCTGTGTTCCAAAACCAATTCCGCCTTTCCTTTGGTGAGTTTTACTGTTTTACGATATAGATACCCGTAACCAGCGGCATCAGTCAACTCATGCATAAATTGCACTTTGTCTGTAAAGGTTTTCACCATCCATTTTCCGCCATTTTTGAGGGTGTAGGGCGTCATAAAAGAGTAGGGTTTGGCATCCGGTTTGATGAGCGTTCCCACGCCAATTTTTAGAAATTCACCACCAATGGGCGCTTCGTTCATCCCTACGGCCACAAATTCTTCTACGGGTCCTGCAATGGCATCGTGCAGTTTGGGGTCGTAAGGTGCAGGATTCCAAATACCAAAATACGAATGGCCTTTGTAATCCAGACGCGGCATTACGCCCGACCAATCAAACCGGGTTCCCTGATAATACCCACGCTGGGCATCGGGCAGGTACAATTCGGCCTCTATGAGACCATTGGAGATTTTGGTCGTGGGAAAATCTGCGGAGGAAATAAACCCTCCGCAGACACTCATACTCAACGCAATAGCAAAAAATTCCTTTTTCATCTTATGATTACCAGTCAGTGACAGAACCGTCGAGGGCATTATATGTTTCGGGATTTTTCCAATCGTGGCCGATTTTATCCTTCATTTTTTCTTCATCCAATTCAATGCCCAGACCCGGGCCTTTGGGAACCAAAACGGTGCCGTCTTTTTCCAGTACAAACGGTTTTTTCAAATACCCTTCTCCCAATGAAACCTGTTCCTGAACCAAAAAGTTGGGGACACTGGCCGCCAACGCCAACCCCACGGCCAACGAAATAGGACCCATTGGATTGTGCGGGGCAATGGGCACGTAATACGCCTCGGCCATTCCAGCAATGATGCGTCCTTCGGTAATGCCGCCGGCGTGACATAAATCGGGCTGAATGATGCTCGCCGCGCCTTTTTCAAGAATTTCCCGAAAACCCCATTTGGTAAAAATCCGCTCGCCAGTCGCAATCGGCAGGTGCGTACCCCGGGCTATGTCCACCATCGTATCCACGTTTTGTGCCTGACAAGGCTCTTCAATAAACATGGGTTGATACTGTTCCAACTCCTTGATGAGTACTTTGGCGGTTTGGGGAGAAATGGCCCCGTGAAAATCAATCGCAATGTCCATATCTGGCCCGCCAGCCTGCCGCAGCGAGGCAAAATTATCGGCGGCGTACTTAATAAATTTCGGATTTTCGACGATGTTGGCGGGGTTAATCTTCGCCACCCCCGTTTTGATGACCGTATAGCCTTCGGCCTTTCTTTTTTTCATGTCTTCTGCATTGGCTGCGCGGCCGTAGATACGCACCCGGTCACGGGTGGGGCCGCCCAACAATTCATACACGGGCACGTTCAAAAGTTTTCCTTTAATATCCCACAACGCATGATCTATTCCACTCAACGCACTGGTCAGAATCGGGCCGCCCCGGTAAAAAGCGTGGCGATAAATGGCCTGCCAGTGGTGTACTACCGCCCGCGGGTCTTTGCCAATCAAGTACGGTTCTACTTCTTTGATGGCCGTTTGAATGGTAAGCGCCCGGCCTTCAAGCAAGGGCTCTCCCAAGCCTACAATGCCTACATCGGTATGGATTTTGAGAAAAATCCACCGGGGTTTCACCAAAAAGGTTTCAAGCTTTGTAATCTTTACCTGCCCATAGTCTCTGAAAAGCCCCGGGGCATTCGCGTACGACGTTTGGGGCAGGGTCATGGTTCCCATTCCTGCCACGCCCAACACCGACTGTATGGCACTGCGACGGGAGATACCTGTCTTTTTTGAAGATGATTTCATTTGAAAAAGGATAGAGGTTTAGTGTAAATAGTGTGAATTCTCGTTTCTTTTACCAGTTATGGATTGAGCCGTCAGGCGCTTTCAAAATGGGATGCGGAAACTTGGTTTTTTCTTTTACTTCCATCACAAACGTAGCTTTTTTAGGGTCAAACTTCACCCCCAAACCCGGGCTGTCGTTGAGGTACAGTTTACCATTTTTGAAGTTGACAAAATCTTCGTTGAAATACGGCGGGCGCTCCGGTTCGCCGCCGCCGAGTTCCATCAGGCAACGCGCTGGGCTGCTCGACCCCAGCACATGAACGAGTGTGGCAGTGGCCAACGGGCCCGTAAAATGCGGAATCATGCCCACATAGTGGGTTTCGCACATTGACGCTATCTTCTTAAATTCACTGATACCACCCGTGTTGGGCAGGGTAAAGCGGGTGTAGTCAATCTGCCGATTTTCAATCAGTTCATTGGTATCCCAACGGTCGCCAAATTGCTCTCCCACCGCAATCGGCACTTTGGTCATGGCGCGTACGGTTTTATACACCCCGGGATTTTCGGAGCGCACGATGTCTTCGACAAAATAGGGTTCGAGGTTTTCCAAGGCCGTACAAATTTTCAGACCGTCGGTCATGTCAAAACGGGTATGCAGGTCAATGGCCCACTTACCGCCCCCACCCACGGCCGCGTCTATCCGTTTGCAGATGTCAATGGTTTTCTTGACGTTATCGTAAAAATCAAAAGGCTCGGTGCCGTTTCCGCCGGTGGGGCCAATCCGATACGCCCGTAGCCCCGCCGCGATGCAGTCCTGCGCTCTTCCTTCTTCCGTTGTGGCTTTGGAGGCCCGAAAACCTGTAGCGTAACATTCAATGTAATCGCGGGTAGCGCCGCCCAATAGTTCATAAACGGGCACGTTCAGGGCTTTGCCTTTAATATCCCAAAGGGCCATTTCCAACGCGCCCAGTCCGTGGAGTTTTTCCCGGCCGGGCGGATAAAACATACCACGATAAATGTACTGCCAGAGGTGCTCAATACGGAACGGGTCTTCGCCAATCAGCATCTGAGCGCATTGCTCAATCATATCTTTTGAGCCGCCTTCGCCAATGCCGATGATGCCACCGTCGGTTTCTATTTCAACAATGCCCCGGGCTTGATTAAAAAGGGGTTTGTTATAGCCGGGCGCTGCGTAGTAGCGAATCTTGGTGATTTTTAGTTTAGAAGCGGCCTCTGCTTTGTAAAGGGGCAATCCAACCGCCAGCGCGGTTGAGCCCAAAACCGCTGTTTTTAGAAAGTTTCGTCGTTGCATTTTTTAAGGTTAAGGGCGGTTTACGCCGAGGTTAGACGTTAAAACAAGATAGTGTTACTGACCAGCGGCCGTGGCTTCAGAAACCCATTCCGACTTTGCCATTGAAGATTCCCGGACAATCAGCTTGGCTTCCATCAATATTTGTTTCATTCCTTCGTCGGGGTTTTTCAGCTTGCCAATCAGGTACTGAACCGCCGTTTTCCCCAATAATTCCAAGGGTTGGCGCAGGTACGTAATCGGGCAATAATACAAGTCAAAGACTTCGGCTTGGCCAAAACTCACGATTCCTAAATCGTACGGCACTTTGAGCCGCAACTCGTTGAGGTATTTTAATCCATTGATAGCCAGTCCATACGTAGCAAAAATCAGTGCATCCACCTTTTGGTCGGGCGAGGTGATTTCATCAATGGCTTCCCTGACTTCTTTCTCAATATTTTCAAAACGAACTTCTTTCAACCAACCTTCTTCAAATGAAATTTGGCTGTCTTTCAGGGCCTGTTTATAGCCCCGTATCCGTTCTGCCATGTGAAACATATCCGACTTATATGCCACGAGCCCAATCCGTTGATAGCCTCTTTTTACCAAATGAACCCCCGCGTCGTAGGAAGCTTTGTAGTTGTTGGTGGCCACAAAATCCGTCTGAATATCTGGAAAATGTCGGTCCAACAGCACAAACGGAATGTTTCTCTCCTTCAAATAATAAACCTGATTCTCAGAGTTTTCGGACGAAACAATGATAAAACCATCGACTTGACGATTAATCAATACGTTGAGCAAGTCCCACGATTTATCGGCGTTTTCGTCACAGCTTCCGATAATGACCGTGTAGCCATTCCGTTTTGCTTCGTCCTCCACCACCCGGGCAATGTTGGCAAAAAAAGGGTTGGAAATATCGGCAATAATCAGCCCAATTGTGTGCGTTTTGCCACTTCGCAAACTCTTGGCGAGGTGATTGGGCTGGTAGTTTAGCTCTTTGGCAATCTCTTTGATCTTTTTGGCAATTTCTTCTCCTACCCTGCTCTCTTTCTCTTTACCATTCATGACGTAAGAAACCAACGCAATAGACACCCCTGCCTTTTGTGCTATATCTTTCAGGGAAACCTTTTTTGTTTTCATTGAGAAACCGGGTATAAAAGTTTAGCCTGCAAGTTAGAACAAAATTTCAGGCGGAGATTTTACACTACCATAAAACCTCCGCCTGCGCGGCCTAAGGGCGGATAATCGTTCCGTCAAACTTCCGTACTTGCCAGTTGGACTTGGTCGTAATGGGATATTTGGCGGCTTCTTTTTCGTTGATGTCTACCCCGATACCCGGTACTTCGTTGACCGACATGTACCCATCTTTCATGGTTGGGCAACCTGAAAAGACCGACAGCGTTTTTTCGTTGAACGAGACGGCTTCCTGAATTCCAAAATTCCAAACCGCCAAATCAATGTGCGCGTGTGCGGAGTGTCCCACGGGCGACACGTCTCCGGGACCGTGCCAAGCCGTTTTGATATTAAACCATTCGCCCAGCCTCGCCACTTTCATGGCGGGCGTAATTCCCCCGATTTGGGAAACGTGGATGCGAATGTAGTCAAACCACTGGTTGACCATCGGCTCCACAAATTCATTGATATTATTAAACAACTCTCCCATCGCAATCGGCACCGAAGTACTGGCCCTCAGTTGTTTAAACCACTTCATATTCTCCGGAGAAAAAGGATCTTCAATAAAAAAAGGACGATAATCTTCCAATTTTTTAATCATGTTGATAGCATCCATCGGCTGAACCCGCTCGTGGATGTCGTGCAGCAGTTCTATCTCATCGCCGCAGCCTTTCCGGACGGCTTCAAATAATTTAGGAATGGATTTCAAATACGTCCGTTCATTCATGTAATTGTCGGTTTCGCCGCCAAAACCTGCTGCTTTAAAATCGGGCTTTTGTTCGGTACTGCCCACGGCACCGTAGCCACCCTGCTGGATTCGGATGTACTTAAACCCGCGCTCCATGATGCTTTTTACACTTTCAACCGTTGCCTCTGGTGTATTGCCGTTGGCGTGCGTATAGCACGGAATCGCAAAACGTGATTTTCCACCGAGCAATTGGTAGAGGGGCATTCCCGCCCGTTTTCCTTTGATGTCCCAAAGGGCTTGGTCCAAACCACTGAGGGCGTTGTTTAACACGGGTCCGTTGCGCCAGTAAGAACTCACATAAGCCGCCTGCCACATGTCTTCAATATTGTCTACGTCTTTTCCAACACAAAACTCATTGAGGTAGGTGTTGATGGCCACAATCACGGTAGCGGCGCGTTGGGTAAAGGTAGCACAACCCAAACCATACAATCCCGGTTCAGAGGTTTCTACTTTGACCACAATCAAATTTGAACCCTGTGGGGCCGTTGCAATGGCCTTCACATTGGTAATTTTGATGGGCTTCATCGCTTTGGCGTACGATGGCGTGCCTTTTTCTTCTCGTGCTTGGGCGTTGGATACACCACCGAAAAGTCCAAGGAGTCCAGCCGAGCCACCAAGGCCCAGCATTTTCATGGTTTCCCGACGGTTTACGTCTGTTTTATTCATAACCAGTTTGATAAGAGTTTAGGAAAATAAAAGGCCTCAAAATCAGAATTTTACTTTTTATCCCACCACACACGCGTGTCCATGTCGTTGGCTCCTTGACGGGTAATGGCCTCGTTCATATTGCCCGAGTTGACCACAATTTCGCTGTCAGGATACGGCATTCGGCGGATAAAATCGCCTTTGATTTCGGAGCCAGGATACGGATTTTTCTTGAGTGCGGGAAAATCGCTGCGGCGAAAATTGGCAAAGGCTTCATTTCCATCCAAAAAAGCCGCTACCCAATACTGGGTATTGATTTGCTCAAGGGCTTTGGCGGGGTCTAGCGGATTGGCTTTTAAGTAGGTCTGAATGGCGTCTTCTTTGATGGCTGCCGAGGCATCATACAGCGCCATTTGCTCCAAATGCGCCCTGATGCCCTTGCTGTAATAGTCGGCGGCGGCGCCCGAAACCCACCCGCGTACGGCGGCTTCGGCCAATAAAAGCTGCACTTGCGAATAGGTGATGTGAAATTCGGGAGCGTCCAATTTAAGCACGGTATTGAGGTTGACCTGCGAGAAATCCCAAATGCTCGCCACGCCATTTTGCTGCAATACGCCCGTGATGGTCACGTCGTTGTATCCCATCGGCATGCCGATTTGGACTTTGGGGTCGGTCGAAGCGCGAGCTGCTACCTGCTCAGGACCGCCTTTGGCTCCCACGTATCGAACCGCAATAGACGCCAAGCGGGGGTCGTTGTTTTCCTTTAAAAAATTCACAAAAGGGGCCGCAAGATAAAAATTGGTTTTTTCCCGAGCGGCCAAATGGTTGGCAATGTAATTGTTAAAAATAGCCGTGTGACGAATGACCGAATTGTCGTCATTGGACTGCAATACACCTCCCGTTACGGCTTTGGTCACGTAGGTTTTAGCCGTGGCAGGATCTACTTTTGTCAAGCGCATGGCGGCTCTCAGCATCATCGAATACCCCAATTTTTTCCATTTAGCTACGTTTCCGCCGTACAGAATATCCGTTGTCACGGCCGCCTGCGTCGTGGTAAGGGCCGAAGATGCCTCATCCAACTCCTTTAAAATATCCTTGTAGATGGCCTGTTGGGCATCATATTTGGGACTAATTACCTCCGTAATGTAACCTTGCCCCGCCTCAAAATAAGGAATATCGCCGTAGGTATCGGTCAAAATCATGAAAGTATAGGCTTTCCAAATGCGCGCACAATGGTAGGTATTTGATTGCAACGGATCGCTTTTGGTCTGGTCTACCACCGCCACGATTTGCTTGACCACATTGCGGTAAGAATTAATCCACACTTGGGAGGCATTTCCGTTGTTGAGCTGATTGTAATTACCGCCCGAAAGTGAGCTTCCGTAGGGCGTGATGATTTGCTGAACAATACCGAAATTATAACACAACATCCCCAAGGTCGAAAATCCGTCGAGGTAGGTCGTACTGATGATGGCCTTGTTGAGAATCAACGAAGGGGCCAATGAGGTAGGATCTACTTTGTTGGTATTTACTTCGTCGAATGTTTGGTCACAACCGGTCATGACGCTCACCGTGAGGAGCAATCCTAGGATATATTTTAAATGATTCGTTCTCATAATTTTGTCGGATGTTTACTGTTAAAACTTCAAATTCAAGTTGAAACCAACGCTGCGGGTAGGCGGCAGACCGGGCCAAAAATCAAGGCCGACGCCATTGTCCGACGACACCAGTGCTTCTTCTGGATCCATGTTCTCGGTCCATTTTTTGATGACCAACACGTTGTTGGCAACGGCACTGAGGCGTGCTCCTTTTACGAAGAATTTTGCGGGCAAAAGTTTGCCAAAATCATAGCCCAACGTAATCTGGCGGAGTTTCCAAAATCCTGCATTCGACACAAAGTCCTCGTTGATTCCCAGCGGGTTGACTGATTCATAAAAAGGCTGAACCGCCGACTTTGTTTGGTTTATTTCGCCGTTTGGATTCACCCCATTGCCAATCACAAAACCTTCGGCGCGGCCCGGCAAAGTACGCTTAGACAAGCCATGACGCAGGTAGTTGATGTTGCGCCCCGCAATCATTTTATGCCCCAATTTGAAATCAATCAACGTCGATAGAATGATGTTTTTGTAGTTGAAGGTATTGGTAATTCCCCCAAAATATTTTGGCAACGCACTCCCAACATTCACCAAGGTGTTGTTACGCAAAGGCAAACCGCTATTCCTGTCAAACACCTGCCGGCCCTGTGCGTCGCGCAGGTAAAAGAACGTATAAATCTGACCAATGGGCTTGCCCACCACTTGGTTTAAATTACGCCCGCCGCCGCTACTCACCGTAATGACGGTGTCTTTGTCAGACAAGCCCAGTTGCAATACTTTAGAGGTATTGTAAGACACGTTGGCACTCAAATCCCAGCGGAAAGACTTCGTTTTAACGGGTGAAATTGTAAATAAAATCTCCAGCCCTCGGTTCATACTTCTACCAACGTTGATGAGTTTACTGGTGTAAGAAGACGCATCCGATACCTGCGCGGCGAGGATTTGGTCTTCGGTAATTTTACGATAATACGTAAAATCAAGGCCGACGGCGTTATTAAACAGCTTCAACTCCAGACCCGCTTCGGCCTCCTTTATCCGTAGCGGACGTAGGTTTTTGTTGGGCACCACGGTAGCATTTACACCTCCCACGGGCACCAACTGCCCCGAAGGATTGGGAAAGGAGTTGTTGTCAACGGCATAAAACAGCGCGTTGGAGTAAGGGTTTACGTTGTCAGAACCCACTTGGGCATAAGCAGCCCGCAACTTACCAAACGATATCCACGCCGGTAGGTTAGGAAATGCCTGTGAAAAAATAAAACTCCCCGTGGTAGAAGGGTACAAAATACTGCGGTTGGAAGGCGCTAAGGTTGAAAACCAGTCATTGCGAGCCGTTACGTTCAGAAATAAATAGTCGTTGTAGGAAATGGTGGCGGCCCCAAAAAGCGAGTTAATCTTCTTCTCAGACAGGCTGTAAAGCGGATTTTTTATCCGTCCGTTCATGACAGTATAGAGATTTGGCTGGATAAAATCCTGAACCGTCACGCTGTTGTAGTCCATGCGGGCGTAGCGTTGGTTTCCTCCGAGCGTAAAATCCACCCCGATTTTTCCGAAATTCTTGTTCCCTCCCAAAATCAAGTCAAGGTTTCTTTCCGTATTCTGCCTGACATCCTGCGTGAAAGAGCCGTTTACGTAGCCTACGGGCGCTTTTGGAATGGGCGCATAACCGTTTGGAATGTTGTAATCTTGGTTACGCACGTAAAAATCTTCCGCCAATCTTCCCTGCACATACAGCCAATCCGCTACCTGATATTTGAGCGAAATATTGCCAAAAATACGGTTACGAACTACGTTTTCAAAGTGTTTACTCAGTGAGTAATAGGGGTTATTGCGCACCAGAAATCGCGAAAACACAAACTCATCACCGTTGGGTAAGGTCTGATTGTCGCGGAGTGCATCAAAAGGCATGGAGTTGGCTAAGGTAAAAATCACCGTTGAAACCGAAAAATCCTGCGTGTTGATCTGGGGCGGATTGATGTTATTTTCTTTTGAATAATTAATGTTGCCCGAAGCCGTCAGTTTTTTGGTGATGTTTTGGGTAAATCCAAGGTTAATAATCTTACGATTAAAGGTATTATTTGCCATGATGCCCTTGTTGTCGGTATTGGCCAACGACAGGCTAAAACCACCGTTTTGCCCACTGTTTGAGACCGTTACGGTGTTTGTTAGGTTAGTTCCTACGTTAAAAAACTGTTTTACGCGGTTGTAGACCGGCTCGTAGGGATACGTTTTGTTGTCAAACAGAATCTGGGTCATGCCAGGTTGAAATTTCTCCCCAAAACTCCACACGCCCGAGGTTGGATTTGGCGTAGTTGGTCGCTTTCCCCCTTCTCCCTGACCGTATTCATACTGAAAATCGGTAAAATCCAGCGGCGTATCGGTGGTATAATTTACGTTATATTCTACCCCAAAACCTTTGCCAGTGCCTTTGCTTTTGGTGGTAATCATAACCACGCCGTCTTTCGCCCGCGAACCGTACAATGCCGCAGCGGTTGCGCCTTTCAACACCGTCATGGTCTCAATATCGTCGGGATTGATGCTGGAAAGACCGTCGCCGCCGTCGGAACTATTGGCCGCCCGCATTCCGTAATCGCCACCGAGTGAGTAGTTTTGGTTATCAATCGGCACCCCGTTGACCACGATAAGTGGGTTGTTTTGACCACTGAACGAAGATTGTCCCCGAATACGGATTTTGGCCGTCCCCCCTGGGCCAGACGAAAGCGTAGAGATATTTACCCCCGCCATTTTTCCCTGAAGACCACTGACCACATTGGGCGACCGGTTGGTTGAAATTTCTTCGGCATTGACCGTAGCCGTGGCATAGCCCAACGTTTTAGCTTCTTTTTTTATACCCAATGCTGTGACTACCACCTCATTAAGGTTTTTTTCTTCCTGCGCCATTTTTAATTCTATGATGGAGCGGGCGTTTACTTTGATGGTTTGGCTCACATAGCCAATGTAAGAAAACACCAATTGGGCATCGGCAGGGGCCTCAAGTGTGTACTTGCCAGTTGCGTCGGTGGTTGTGCCTTTGTTGGTGCCGTCCACGAGAATATTTACGCCGGGAAGTCCTTCGTTGGCTTGGTCAGTCACCTTACCCGTAATTTTTATACTCTGCGCAAAAGCAATGCTTTGATACAGGCATAAAATAAGAAGAATGGATGTTAAATTTATTTTCATCAGTACATAGGGGTTTAGGAGGACCTTTTTGGTCCGTGGTGTAAAAGGATAGACATACATTTGAATTTTAGGCAATAAAAGTCCTGCGCTCACCGAAGGTGTGAGCCTGCTTTTTTCAAATCACATTACTGTTTTAAAACCTTTATTACGCAAATAAATCACCTAACGCTGATTAATATACGCAACAAAATAGTGTCATTATCGGGCAGGATAATGGGTGGCAATGGCAACAAAATCACATTTTACGGGAAGGAATCGGCGGTAGAAAGCCGATTTTAGCTCCAAAAACCTTTTTAGTGGTGCATAGGCATCTTTTTAAAATAATGGTTTGAAGTAACTAACCTACTATCTTTTTGTTTAAACGTTTAAGCAATGAGATATAAAAAAATATTCGTGACTAAAGGTTATTTCTTGCCGCTTCAGTACTCACTTCTCCGTTTTAAGACTAAAAATACTCGAATTTATGTTCCGTCACTAAGGCAACTATCAGGCTAATAATTGGTCAATTATGAATCTACACCCTCTCATGAGGGGATTTAGTGGATTTTACTAGGTTAAAATAGAAGGATTTGATACAAATGTAAGTTTAAACGTTTAAACAAAAAATTTTTTATCATTTTTTTTACATTTTTTCTTTAAAAGATACAGACAAGGCAATGCGAAGGCATTTCGGCAAAAATGGGGAAGAAACAAGTAGGGGTATTTCCCCACCCCCAAACGGCTAAAGAAGCGGCAGCCTATTTAAAAAAGTAAATAGCCGCAAGACAAGGTCCTGCGGCTATAATTCTTAACCTAAACTAAATCGTATGAGAATCTTTTATCTATGAATACCTGCAAATGTCTACTTCATACTATTTGCAGTAGAAAGTCATTGTTGATTGATGGGACAAAGCTCCTGAAAAAAAACATGCGGCAAATCACCCTAATTGCGCCATTTTTAGCCCGTTATTTTCAGCACAAAAGTAGTTTTCGGAGCTTGATGTATCTTCATTTCATCTGTTAGGCTTTCTTTATGTTTTTTTCCCTCCCTAACTATAGGGGTAACCGTAAATGAGGGATATGACGGTAGAATATTTCATTTTTTGGTCAGCAAGCGCCCTACTCCAACGGTACAATTCTGCTCAATGCTCAAAATATTCGCCCTTTTTGGCCAAAACCCAACTTCATATTTGGGTAATATCGTCGCTGATAAACCCCTATAAATGGGTGATTTTTAACAAAATTGAATTGGAGAACTTTGTTGTCAGCAATCCCTTATGGTTGCTGACAACAGATTAAAAAAACCAAATCTTCAATTCATTTATGAAAAAAAGTTTATTGTTCCTGATGCTTGGGGTTCTCCTGAGCGTCATCCACGGCCATGCCCAAAATCGCACCGTTTCGGGCAAAGTGACCGCCGCCTCCGACGCAACCCCGCTACCGGGCGTTAACGTCGTCATCAAAGGCTCTGCCACGGGTAGCACCACCAACTCCGACGGAACCTTCCAAATTCAGGTTCCCAACAACGCCACGCTGGTGTTCAGCTTTATCGGTTATTCCTCCAAAGAAGTGGCCGTCGGGGCCCAAACCACCATTAACGTTATTTTGAGCGACGACGTCAAGCAATTGACCGAAGTGGTGGTAACGGCCGTCGGGATTGAGCGCAGCAACAAATCTCTGGGCTATTCGGTAGAGCGCCTCTCGGCCGATAAGTTGGTGCAGAAATCAGAACCCGATGTATTGAAAGCCATGCAGGGCAAGATTCCCGGGGTCAATATCAATGGCTCAGGAGGAGCTGCGGGGAGCTCGTCCCGGATTACCATTCGGGGAGCCAACTCTTTTTTTGGCAGCAATCAACCGCTTTTTGTGGTAGATGGCATTCCGTACAACAACGACCTGAACGAAAGCGGCAGTTTCCGTGACAACGGTGCTGCCTTCTCCAGCCGTATCGCCGACCTTGACCCCAACAACATCGCCTCCATGACGGTCTTGAAAGGGGCCGCCGCCGCCGCCCTGTATGGAACCCGCGCCGCCAACGGGGTGATTGTAATCACGACCAAATCGGGCACTAACAAGCTGTCAAAGAAAGGATTGGAAATTACGTACAATACGTCCTACTCGGCCGAGAAAATCGCGAGTTATCCTGATTTTCAAAACAAATACGGCTCGGGTTCACAGCAGGTCTACGCCAACGCCAACGGAACCTGGGGACCAGCATTCGGCCTAGGCCGCACCTACAACGCGGCGGGTGGTTGGGCCAATTCTACCGCCCCCGTCGACTCCATTCCGATTTGGGTTGGCTACAACACCTACGCCACCAACTACCCTGCACTGGCCGCGCAATATGGCCTGCGCCCCGGCGGAAACGTGGCGTACCAAGCATATCCCGACAACGTGAAGAATTTCTTTCGCACGGGGAGTGTCTACGAAAACTCGGTCAGCATCACGGGTGGTGGCCCCAAAGCCAGCGTTACGTCGGTGATTTCGCGCACCGACCAGCAAAGCTTTTTCCCGGGGTCGGGTTTTGAACGAACCAACATCAGCGTGGGGGGAAACACCACCCTCGACAACGGCTTTGTCGTCGGAGCCAACTTAGCTTATACCAACACCATTCAGAACAGCCCGCTTTTTGGGGGCGACGGCACCTCTCCACTGGCGCGGATGTTTCAGCAACCTCGCAACTGGCCACTCGACCAACTGCCCTACGAAGATCCGTTTGGCAATGGCGTCTTTTTCTTCCCGTTTGGGCAGGCCGACAACCCCTATTGGTCCGTTAACAATAGCATTTTTACGAGTAAAGTAAACCGTATCGCCCTGAACGGTAGCATTTTGTACGACATCACCAATTGGCTGAACGTGACTTACAAAGGAGGTTTCAACAGCTACAATGACAACCGTTTTCAGCGTATTTCGGCGGGTTCGCTATCGGGCGCTCAGGGCGTAGGAAGTATGCAGTTTGACGCCATTGAATTTCAAGAACAAGACCACAACCTGCTGTTTAATCTTACGCAAAACCTGACTTCAGACATAAACCTGCGGGCCATTGTGGGCGCCAACTACAACCAACGCGGCAGCGACCAAACGAGCGTAAACGGGCTAGGCATAGTAACCCGAGGCATTGATTTGATTACCAACGTCAGTACTGTAACGCCCAACACCGGCAATACGGGCATCAGCAAGCGCCGGATGTACGCGGCCTTTACCGACATGACCTTGGGCTACAAAAACTACTTATTCTTAAACCTCACGGGCCGCAATGACTGGTCGTCTACCCTGCCAGCCTCCAACCGCAGTTATTTTTACTATTCTGGCAGTGCTTCCTTCATTTTGACCGAGGCGTTCAATATCAAATCCAAAGCCTTGACGAACGCTAAACTGCGGTTGGGTTACGCCAAAGTGGGCCGCGATGCCGACCCTTACCAAACGCTCAATACGTTCAGAATCAATTTCGGAGAAAGCTCAGGACAAACGGGTTCCACCCGCTACAATGATTATCCTTTCAACGGTCAGCCGGGCGCATCGGTGGCTTCTTCAGCCTTCGATCCCAACCTAAAACCTGAATTTACGAAAGAGATTGAACTCGGAACCAACCTTGAGTTTTTTGGCGGTAGAGCCGTGATTGACTTTACGTACTACAATCGCCTCAGTACCGATATTATCGCCCGTCGTTCGTTGCCGCAGTCGTCGGGTTACACTTCTTTTGTGACCAACTTCGGCTCGATTCGCAACTCAGGCATCGAAGCGGGGATTACCTTGGTTCCGATTCAGCTCGCCAATAGTTTTAAATGGGATATTTTCGCCGCTTACACCCAAAACAAAAACATTGTAGAATCACTGGCCGACGGCGTCGAAGAAGTGACATTACGTAATATTTTTACCAACAACCCGATTCCCGTGGTTCGCCCCGGCGAGTGGTTTGGGGTATTGCGGGGAACGGCCGTGGCCCGCGATGAAAACGGCAACGCCCTCATCAATCCCAATACGGGCCTGACCATTCCTGACATCCAACAAAAAATTATCGCCAACCCCAATCCCAAATTTATTTTGGCGGTGACCAACACGTTGAAATACAAAGGATTTACTCTGAGCGGCGTGGTCGATTACCGCCACGGTGGCGACCTGTACTCGTGGACAAACCAGTTTTTGTTGGGCCGTGGGGTAACGCAAGACACCGAAGACCGGGAAGTTCCTAAGGTAGTAGCGGGCGTATTGGGAGATGCCAATACCCTCAAACCACTGCTCGGCGGCGACGGCCAACCCATCCCCAACAACATTCAGGTGATGGAAAACAACCTGTGGTTTCAGGCTGCGGGCGGGGCATTGGCCATCAACGGCCCCAATGAATTCTCGGTGTGGGATGCATCTGTGGTCCGCTTACGCGAAATCACCTTGGGATATTCTTTACCAAAAACGTTGTTGACAAAAACGCCATTTGGCGCCGTGAGCCTCACATTGAGCGGACGCAACCTGTGGTATTTTGCGCCCAACTTCCCCAAACACGCCAACTTCGACCCTGAAGTCAACACGTTTGGAAACACCAATACCCAAGGAATTGACTTTTTCTCAGCTCCGTCCGTGCGTCGTTTCGGGGTCAATTTGAGCGTTACATTCTAAACGGAAATATGGAGAACGAAAAACACAATCGTAAATCCAAAATTCTCTGTAAAACGGACCACGGTAAATGACTACATCACTTAATTCTGAAACACAATGAACCGAATAAACAATTATATAAAATATGGCGTGCTGACGGTGGCCATGCTGCTCCTGAACGCCTGTAATCTCGACATCAATACCGACCCCAATAATCCCTCGGCAGTTTCGACGGCCCAATTGCTGACCAATGCACAATTGGACATCGTCAACTCGATTGGGTCAGGGTCTCCCGGATTGTCCAATCCTGCGGGGGTTTTTGTACACCAAGTAACCCAACGCAGTACTAATGACCAATATGCCATCACTGGGCAGGATTTTGCGGGAACGCAGGCTTGGGCCAACCTCTACCGCGCCATCCAAAACCTGAATGTACTGTCTGACCAAGCCACTGCCAACCAACAGTTTACCTACGCTGGTGTGGCCCAAATCATGAAAGCGCTGGCGTTTAGTTACATGGTCGATGTGTGGGGTGATGTGCCGTTTACGGAAGCCAGTACGGCGGCCAAAATTCAGTTCCCAAAGTTTGATAAAGGGCAGGATATTTATCCGCAACTCTTTACCCTGATTGACGAAGGAATTGCCAACCTCGCCAAAGCGTCGGCACTCAGCCCGCGTACCGATGATTTGATTTACGCGGGCAATTTGGTGCGTTGGCGGCAGTTTGCCAAATCTTTAAAACTAAAACTGTACAATCAAATTCGGTTGGTACAAAACGTAAGTGCGCCCGTCAATGCGCTGATTGCAGAAGATGACTTAATGAAGGCAGGCGGGAATTTTTCGCTAAACTACGGCACTTCAAGCGCCCCCGACAACCGTCACCCTGCGTTCAGGGAAGATTACAACATCACCACCACGGGGCGTGACAATTACATCAGCCCGTATTTTCACGAAATCCTGCTCGGAACGAGTACGCTCAACCCCATTTTGACGGGTATCCAAGACCCCAGGATTCCGTATTATTATTTCAATCAACTTTCGGCGGCGCGTCCCAACGCCCAAAACGCGGTGGAATATCGCAACGGTAACTTTGTTTCCATTTACTTTTCATCGCAAGGGCCCAACCAAGGATTTGACCAATCTTCTTCAATCGCAATCATTGGGCTTTACTACTGTGGCGGGCGTTTTGACGACGGAAATGGCGTAAGCGCCGCAGGGGTAAGCGGAGCCTCCGCGCGCGGCGACGGGCCCCAACGTATCTTGCCGTATCACTCACATCTATTCACCCGGGCCGAATTAGCCCAAACGGGTGTGAGTACTGGAAATGCCAAACAGCTTTTCAGCGACGCCATCAACGCGGCATTTGCCGAAGTCAATGCCTCTGCTGCCCGGGGCGGCGCGCCTGCCATCACAGCCGCCGCCATCAAAGAATACGTAGATGCGGTGTTGGTTAAGTACGACGCGGCTTCCGACAGCGGTAAGTTGGAGTTAATCATGACCGAAAAGTGGATTTCTAATTTTGGTTTCGCGCTTGAATCGTACAACGATATTCGTCGGACGGGTTTTCCAAAAATTTACGACCCCAACACCGACGGCATCGCCTTTACCAACGTCAACCGGGGATATCCGCAATCGTATCCGTACCCCACTCCTGGAGAACTGCAACTGAACCCCAATGCCCCCGCGCAACGC
The DNA here is from genome assembly GCF_003339505.1 of Runella aurantiaca. Classification (GTDB taxonomy): domain Bacteria; phylum Bacteroidota; class Bacteroidia; order Cytophagales; family Spirosomataceae; genus Runella; species Runella aurantiaca. Next base: position 37,830 of record NZ_QPIW01000021.1, on the reverse strand, counting down.
GTGGTAGCCAACGACAAAGTGTTCTGGCAGAAGTAGTTGCCTCTTGAAGAGTGCCGCCTTATTTGTTAATCAATAACGAAAAAAAACATGAAAAATAGCGTAAAAATATCCTTTGTTGGCGCATTACTGGCTGTCGCTTTTATGGGCTGCGAGCCGAAAAGCCCTATTCCTGAAATCAAAAACGGTGCCCATTTCGTGGCATTACCCGACCCGCTGCCCACGGCCGTTACCGCCGCCAATGTCAACACCATCCCCGTACCGTTGACGGGGGTGGCTTCGGCCTCGATGAGTTTTACCACCAAAAGCCAAAACGCAGTTGAAATTGAAAAAGTGGATGCGTACGTCAGCCACGTCAGAGGAACCGTCGTTACGCCAGCGGCGACTACAAGCGCCCCCCACGGAGTAATGGTAAAGTCCATCACGACTCTCAACGGGAAAGAGCAAATCTCGGTCAGTGAGTTACTGACCAAAACGGGATTTGCGACCGCCAACTTGCGCGCCAACGACCGTATTCGGGTGCGTTTTGTGGCCACGATGAAAGATGGCCGGGTATTTTCATGGCAAAATTCAGGGCCGGGAATCACCGTCAACCCACTCGGTAGCACCTTTACGCCACTGCTTGATGTGTTGTTACAATAACACAAAATCAAAATAAAAAAAGCGGCCCGTGAATCCACGGGCCGCTTTTTTTATGTCATGACTTATTGGTATACCAAAACTGTCCTCACATTAACTTACTGATAAACAAGTACTTGATAGTAAACTATATTCATTTTAATCAATAAATGAACGATTTTAAGTAGGCAGCTGTAATATATACAATTACAATTAATGTATTTACAGATATGAGTTTACTTGAAAATTTGCAGTGGCGCTATGCCACTAAGAAAATGACGGGAGAGAAAATTCCGCAGGAAAAAATTGACTATATACTGGAAGCTATACGCCTGTCGCCCTCTTCGTCGGGTTTGCAACCTTACGAGATTTTGGTCATTACAAATCAGGAATTGAAAGAAAAAATACGGCCCATTGCCTTTGACCAAAGCCAAATCACCGATGCTTCCCATCTGTTGGTTTTTGCCGCTTGGGATAAATATACCGAGCAACGCATCAATGATTTTTTTGCTTTTTCAAACGCCGAAAGAGGCCTGCCCGACAGCGCCACCGATGCCTACCGCACGCGGTTGATTACGATGACCACAACACAAACACCCGAACAAAATTTTGCGCATACCGCCAAGCAATCAGCCATTGCGTTGAGTATTGCGTTGCTGGCAGCGGCCGAACAAAAAGTAGATGCTACCCCGATGGAAGGCTACAATGCTGCGGCATTGGACGAGCTTTTGGGCTTGAAAGACAAGGGATTAAAAAGCACCGCCATCTTGGCTTTAGGCTACCGCGATGAGGCAAACGACTGGTTGGCCAAACTCAAAAAAGTGAGAACTCCTAGCGAATTGCTGTACACCCACTTGAATTAAAAAGCCTTGCGGGTTTATATTCAACACTTTACCTGTGTTTTTTTAGTAGTATTTATGCTCTCTGTTTCGCCGCAGAGAGCATTTTTTTATTCATAAAGCAACCCCGAACTGACGAAAGAAACTCCACCCATCGGTGTAAAAAACGGACATAACTTCAACTGACACCCTTAAATTATTCCTCTTCCAGAGCTTCCAATACATCCATTAATTCTCCGAACTCTTTATAGCCGGGACGAATTTCGTCGCTTCCGCGCAGGGCAATACCCGCAATGTTTACATCATCGAGGAGAAAATCTGCATTGTCAACGGTGACTCCGAAGCCCAATAAGATAGAAAAACGAGCGGCCAAAGTGTTCAAAAATGAGGGCCAATCGCCATCTAAAGCGGTGTCTGAACTTGATTCGAGCAAAAAATACGTCGCGTAGGCCGTATAATTGGTCATGATTTCTTCAATCGTGTCGGCATCCTGATCGGCTTCTATGCGGAGGATGAGGGGCTTACTTGTTTCACTTTTAAGCCAAGGCAACAATTCGGCATGGCTCACTTGAATGGCATCGGGTTGGTACTGAATCAACCTTTCCAGCAAGGTTTCAGCCTCAAGGGAGTCGGTTTCGGCCACAATTTGGACCCCCGATACCCATGAACGAATATCTTGAAAACGCTTTAAGTCAACGTAGGCATCACTTGTTTCATCAATCGAAAATCCAAGCATCTCAACCCCCATCCCCGCGCAGTAGCGGGCGTCGGACAGGTTGGTAACATTACTGATTTTTACAATGGTTTTTAACATACTTCCATAAAATTGAGGGACAAATATACGGCTGAAAATGAGAAATCACTGCGGGAAATGCCCCACAGTGATTTCTCTACGAATATACTTACGCCCGCAATTACGTTCTCCTTACTTCTTTTTGACCTTTTGGATGGTAAACGGAATGCACAAATCTTCGGGACAGCAATTGACACCCGTCTCAATGATGATCGGGCAACAGCCATTGGCAGGGCAGGTCTGATTGGAGGCCGTGAAAGTATACGTGCCTACTTCGGTCAATAATACGGTGTTGCCAGCGGCAATCGGGGTTGTTCCCCCGTCCTTAAACCATTGCACATTGGTTAAAAACGCTGGAACATTGACTTCCACTTTTTCCGTTGGACACAGCTTGAACGGAACCGTAAAACACTGACTTTCGATGTCATCCTCTCCTAGTTTGCTATCTCCTGGGGTCGAGTCAATGTCTTTCTCATTGGTCTTGCTGATTTCTGCCGTGTTAAAATGAACACCTTCCTGAACGGCTTTTACTTTGTACGTCAGCGTGACAGTGTCGCCATCGGCTCCTGCGTTGGCCGCAATACCGCCAATCGTCCACGTAATCACATTCCCATTGATGGTTGCACCGCCCCGGCTCGCCGCCAAACTACCCGCTACAAATTGTACCGTCGTCGCAATGCTATCGGCCACTTCCACGCCCGTGGCTGCCGTGTTGGATTGATTAAAGACCTTAATCGTGTACGTCAGCGTATCGCCAATCTGTGCTATTTTGGTATTGATAGACTTCCTAAGGGCCAAATCTACTTCAACGGTACAGTTTTGCGCGTTGATGGTGGCGGCTACCCGCCCAGTACTGATGGCGGCCGGACAACTAGCATCGGTGCTGCGGGCCTGTGCGTAGAAGATGGTATCGCCCGTAACGCTTCCCGATGGTTTATAGTTGAGACCTGTGAAGACCGCCACGCCGCCAGAGGAGGCTGTAAACCACTCGACCGTAGCCAAACCAACGACAGTTGCTTTGATGGTCGGGAAGGTATCGCCAATACAAGCGGTTAGACTTGGAGCAATTAATATTGGTAACGGTGGATTACAGTTACAGTTAGGCCCCGTAATCAGGGTGTCGAATTTACACACTGCACTCAAGCTATCGGTGATTTTCAGCGTAGCTCCCGACGGAATACCCGTAACGGTGTAAGGATTATTGCCCGTCAGTACGCCTTTGTCAACTTTTACCGTACCCATTTTATTGGTTACATTGAAAGTCAGGCTGTAGGTTTGCACGTCCGGCGAACAAACGGGCGCCGCCGTCAAGGTTACGCTTGATTTGATACAAGGAACTACCAAGCCTGCATCAACCGTCAGATTATTGGTTGCCAAGCTGTCAGCGGGTGTCGTTGGATTAAAGACTGGGGCAAGCGTAATGACTTGACTCAAGCCCGTACTTGGGTTAAAATCAGAATCTTTGGTATCGTCGCTTGGGGTATTTTGTTTGGTTGTAATAACACAGGTATCTGGTAAACTCGTTTGGTCGATTTCGACGATGTAGTCACCTGCCAACAGATTGTTGAACAAATATAACCCGTCATTGTCGGTGGTTTTTGTTTGCAATACAGCTCCTGTTTTGGTACCGCCTACGGCAGCGTACAAGTTCACTTTCACGCCCACTACACCTTTTTCGGTTGGTAAATCTTGCAAGCCGTTGTCGTTGGTATCTTTCCAAATCAAATCACCAATGCTACCTACTGGCTTGTCGCAGGCGGGGGCGGTAACCGTGATGCTGTCTTTGCAACCGCCCGCACCTGTGATGATGAGTTTAACACTTGCGGTGGTCAAAGGAATGTTGGCAATGCTATCACCCGTAATGGTCAAACTTGGCACCGTGGTCACTGTACCTCCTGTGGCCACAAACTTGATGGTGTAAGCCGTACCGTTTAAGCGGCAGGCTGGAAAACCGTTAGCCGTTGCAATGGTCGGTTTTGGATTGACCGTTACCACTACACTCGCCGTGTCTTTACAACCGGAGGCATTTTCGGCTACCAAGACATAGGTGATGGTGGTGATAGGGCTTACATTCATGGGCGTAGAGACTGACGTACCGCCAGCGGTGGCGATGGTCCACGTTGGATTAAGTAAAGAAGCATAGTCAATGATTTTTGAAGTCAAATCCACAGATTCGCCTTCGCAAATGGTGGCTGCGCCGTCAGCAATGATTGGTTTAGCGTTGACAGTTAACGTTACAAAAGCAGTATCAGCACATGTTAAATCACCGGTGGTATTGATAATAACGGCATAGTATTTAGTGCCTGCGGTTGTGAGTGCAACGCCAGTAGGCGTGTAAGAGGCCGTAGTTTGACCTGCTATTGAAGCCCCCAAACTAGACGTTGTATCGGCCAATGGACCGTACCATTTGTATTCTACGCCCGTACTTGGAGTTGCATTATAAGCCGAAACGGTGGCTCCTGAACAGATTGTTTGGCTTTTGGTGGTGACTACGGCTACGGGTTTAACGCACAACTCAACACACTCGTAAGTGTACGTCACTTTTGCACTCGCGTAGGCTCTCGTGCGCTGGATGGCATATATATTGCCACCACCTCCACTCAAAGAAAGACCCGATGACGTACTCACATTCAAAGGAACATTCCCTGTACCGATGAATGGGGCTAAATCGCCGACAGTTGTATAGGTGAATGAACCCGTAGCGGTATCCTCAACCATCGGAACCACGAACATATCATCGTCATTGGCAGCATTGCCCGTGGCGTTGGTTACCCATTTTGGGTCTGTCCGTGGGTCTTTGAATAAAGTTAGATAATTACTCACCCAAGAGACCATTCGACCTAAAGTAGTAGGATTACTACTTTGAATGCTATCCCCAGCCCAATTCCCGCTCGCAGGCACCAGAATCCCCCCCGGCAGCGTCGTTTCAGGAATAGGCATCGTCAATGAGGAATTAGCAATCTCCACACCATTTAATTCAATGTAAGCATCCGACGTTCCAGTTGCCTCAAACGTTTGTGATTGGGCTGCACGATTTTCAAAAACGAACGCAGTCTTACCACCTACTTCATATTCCAACTTAACTGATTGCAAAACTCTTGTGCCTCCTTGCTCATCAAACTTGGGAATTATTATTGGTAATTTATCAAGATCAGTTACATCAACTTGAGTAGCATATTGATAACTAACGGTGCTTGGAGTACCCTCAACACAGGCTACCGCACAAGTGCCAGAGTCTGTAATGCTGAGGGTTGTCGAACAGCCCGTTACATTATCAGTAATGGTAAGCGTGACATTGCCTTTGCCAGCGCTACCCGTGGGGGTACGCAACGCAGCCTCTAAGCCACAGTTGAGCGATGTAGCGGGGCTGCCGTTAGAAAGCGTTACTGCCAAGGGATTGCCGCCCTGCGTGGCCGTAACGGTAAAGGTATGCAAACTGATGGGCGCGTCGGTCACTTTAATGCTGAACGTCATGTAATCGTCGGTGGCATCTTCTGGCGTTCCGTTGGCATGACAAACAGCCGTAGCCGTAGGCACACTGATCACGGGCAGCACCGCTACCGTTACCGTAGTGTCTTTGAAACAATCGTTGGCACCGTTGAACACCCGAATTGTAAAGGTTGAATCGGCCGCGTGACTGATGTTGTTTTTCAAAGTCACTGACAATATACCTACCACCGTGGCTGCCTCATAGGCTGGGCCTGTATAGGTATTGCCTTTACTGATACCGTATTTATCTCCATTGGTAGCCGTCAGTTCGATTTTGCCGGGAATGGTGCAAGTGGGATCGGTGGCTACTACCGTGCGCGTGGGTGGTGTACATACGGGAACACTTCCACAATCTGTTATTGAACAATCGACGGTGTAGACAACCGCTGTCGCTTGATTGTTGGCATTCACTACGTCAAAGGCATTTCCTGCGGTGTTTTGATCACAAAACTTCATATTTGTACCGTTAAAACCACCACTGACCGAAATGGTACTCGTGCCGTTTAGAACCACTATTCGTCCATTCGTTCCCGTAACTTGTTTATTGATTGTTAGGTTACCATCTTCGATGATGAGCGTACCATCGTTCAATTTACCTGGCCCGTTAAAATTCACATTCCCCTTCACCTTCATACACCCACTATTGATGTATTCTTTTCCCGGGCCTTTATCTCCGACAATAAACTCACACGCAACGGAGCCGAAGTTGCCACAAATGGTTTCGGTCAACCCCTCATTCAAAAAAGCCCCATGATTATAAAAGTAACGGCCAATTGAAATCTTGCCACCTGCGTCATTATAAAAACGAAAAGCTTCTTCATTCTCTAAGTTGGACACCGTAAAAATGCCATAATTCTCAAAAGTATTACCGTTGCCAATCTTAAACAAAGAGGTAGCAGTAGCGGTCATTATCGACGTCGGAGTGTCGTTGTAGAGCTGAAAAGTACCTTGATTGTTAATACCAGCCGTTGCCGTCCAAGTCATTGTACTGCTGTTGCGAATAATTACCCCTGAGCCAAAACCCTGTGAGTCGGTATTAAGCGTAGCGCCCGCATTATTATTGACCTCCATTGTGCCACCACCGTTGATATTATAGCTACCATTCATGTTGAACGTACCATAATTGTTGATGACGAGGTTTCCGCTGACGTTAAAGCCAAAAGGCTGCGTCCATGATACACCCGGTGATATACATATCGTGTTGACCCCCGATCCATTGAAATTGATGTTTAATCCAGAGGGTGCATTTCCGGTAATACAAAGCGTCTCTCCGCCATTTAAGGTAAAGTTGGTATTTCCTGAACCATTGTAAGTGTAGGTACAAGTGCCAGGGCATTGGGCATTGAGACTTAAAAAGGCATTAAATAATAATAATAGGGTAAAAGGTATTTTCATGATTTTAGGCTTTTGTACATTCCCTAAAAACATACCAACTATCTTGCCAAAAAACACAAAATACCAACAATAAATATGCCTATTAGTACCAAAAATTGGAATAATTGGAATATAAAAACCTTTAAATCAGAGTTTTATATTCCAATTGTTCCAAAAACTCAAAAACAAAAAAAAAGGTATATATTTTAAAAAAAATATATACCTAACAGGTCTATTCTCATCTAAACGCTCTCTTTCAATAAGTTATTGGTTCGTTATCAGAATCCATGCCAAATAGCAATTTTAATTAACTCTGTTTTGAAATGACCACTGGCATTGTAAATAAGTTATTACTGCGTTTTTTCTCTTTATATATCCTCGAAGGGTCTATTTCTATCTCTAAAAAGTATTGGCCACTTTTTAAATTTTTGGGCAGTTGAATGTATTGCCCTTCATACATCATACCGTACGTATCATAGCCCCCAACACTAATTCCTTGCTTTTTAGATTTGCAGTCAACGTAATTACCCATTCCATAGTTGGGGAGGTTTTTCTGTCCAAAGTTCACCGAATCTACTTGGCATAAGCCATCGTTATTGCAAATTCCTGAATCAAATAAGCAATAGCTCACTTTTCGGCTCTTACCAATCACTACTTTTTTCTCGGCAAGTCCCTTTTTTTGCTTTTTAATCAGTCTAAACTCCACCCATCCATCTACGTGAAAGTGATTATGACCGGGCTGGTCGTCGAAGTAATTGGTGCCCGCCTCGTAGTCATACCATTCAATTTTATCCCCCTTTTTTTTATATACCCGCTGGTACAACTTTTGCCTTGGAAAAGACCCATCGGCACATTTTGAAGCCGAATCCACGCGGGTACTACCACAATACCATTCCCCTTTACCAATCGTTTCGAGAGGGCCATCGCCGATATTGGCAATCGAAGCCGCAAAACGCAATTGACCCGGATAGTAGGGGTCATCTTTGGGGTATTCTTTCCATTGCGTCTGCGTAAATGTAGGAAGGATAATAAAATCGGGTAAAAGTTCGCACGATGCGCCCTCTGCTCCACAAGTACATCCCGCTCCATTTTCGATATTACATGGCCCTTTGGCTAAGCTGGGCATCGGATTTGGGGAAAACTCAAGAGTAAAGAAATTCAGGCTTCCTCTTAGCCCCGTCTTCAAATCGGAAATGAGTAGTTTCCAAGTACCATTGGGATTGGTTTGATTGTTCAGAAACTCAAAACGCCCATTGGGCGTATATTCTCCCTCAAAAGGCGCCTTGCCATCCTGAATGTACCCCGAAAAACCACTGGCCCGAAAACAAGTTCCGCTATAATTGCCCCCCACGTCTCCCCCGTTCCGATTACTCAGCCAAATACTTGCCCCAGCGGGATTAATAAGTTCAATTTTAAGGTCAGATGCTCGACCGTGGGTAATGTCAAAGCAAACTTTTGTCAAACCAAAATTAGTATCTATTTGTAGAGGCAATCCCTTAATTTGGACAGCAAATGTATCTGCAATCTCTTTACCATTAAAATCGGCTATACGTCCTCCCTGCGCATAAAAACTCTGTGCAAAAATGTCAGTAACCAAGGTTACCCAAAGAATCAACGTACCAACAATATGTACAATTACAAATCTCATTCGTCGGAAATACTTAAAAAAAAGCCACGCAGAAATCCAAACGCGTGTCATAATCACAACAAATCAAGTTCAATAGATGTTTCAAAACGCTTTCGTAAGCACTCCCAAGAAATATCAAATGTAAATTCTTAGTCGCCCATAAAAAATCAATCCTTAAATACCTTCACCCACCGACACTTCGGCCAGCAGCGTAGATTTGGCTCGACCTCTAAACACGCCCGTGACGGGGGCAATCAGGGCTGGGTCGGCAGAGGCCGCTAAATGTACGTGATTATTAATCACCGCGTTGCCTTCTGTCGGGTCAAACCCCCTCCACCCAGCTCCGGGCAAAAAGACCTCGGCCCAAGCGTGCAAATCATGCTCTTGAAGGGCATTGCCGTACAAATAACCACTCACAAAACGCGCCGCAATTCCCAACGCGCGGCAACAAGCCACAAATAGCTGCGCAAAATCACGGCAAGTACCTTTGCGTCCGATGAGCGTATGTTCTGGCAACATCGGAGGACCAACCTCTCGGCGCTCGTACACAAAATTTTGAGAAATATCGCGACACAATGCCGTCAAAAAAGCAACGGTCTTCCAACGTTCGGAAGCCGCCGTTTGACGTGCATATTGCTCCACGTACGTAGTCACGCCTTCCCGCACCAGATACGGTTGAAGGAGTTTTTTGAGTGACTCAGGGTATTGAAAAGGAATTTGCTCGGTTTCAAATGGAAACAACACAAAGCCAAACAGGTTAAAATCCTCGGAGCGCACCGCCATCTCGACCAAAACGGTCAACGAAGAAGTAGCTTCCCGAAAATAAGCAATATGCTGATGGTTTCCTTCGGCGTCGATGTTTTGAACCAACATAGAAGGGACTGGGTCAATCGTCATCGTATACCTGACGATTTGTTGGTGCGGATACGCTTTAGGGTAAAGATAAAACGTATGCGGTTCTAAAATTACCGATTCAGAATACGTGTAAAATAGCCGATGACTGACATTCAGAATCATAATGGTGAGCCTTCCTTTCTCAATAAACTTAAAACAAAACGGCAGGAAAAATCCCTGCCGCTACTTTAGACTTTTTCACGTAGTTTTTCAAAAACTGGGTCCATCCAGTCATTGGGTAAACGCTGGACAGAATTTTGGAGTAACATGCTCCATTGCAACGACAGGTGGGCCAAGTCATCTTTCTGAAAACGATGCTCCGTGACGTGAAAACTATCCCGCTCATACATCACCACATCAATCGGATAATCTACGTCGTTGGCACTTACCCGGGTTGAATCAAAGGATAAAAAACCCACTTTCAGCGCCTCTGCCAAAGAAGAACCATACTTCAAACTCCTGAAAAGCAACGGCTTACCGTAATTGGAATTGCCAATCACAAAAAAAGGAGAGGTTTCACCCACTTCCACCCAATTGCCCTCAGGATAGAGTAAATACAGCATGTGCTCACCATCATCTTCCAATTGTCCGCCCACAATCGCGTGTAAATTGAACCTCAATCCAGCCGCATCCAGTGCTTCTTTGTCTTCGTGCGCTACCCGACGAACCTGCTGCCCGAAAGCATTTACGGCCTTGTATAGTTTATTAAAACTATGGTCCTGTTCTTCCAGAACTTCCCGAAAATACGTCACCGCTTTGTCACGTACCGAGCGCAGCCCCGACGTCATGATAAACATCGAGTGGTGCTCCAACTGGTGAACGGAGATTTTTTTATTGGTACTGACCTCGGTGCCCGAAGTGAGCCGAGTGTCGGCAATCGCCACCAAGCCTGATGCGACTTTAATACCAAGACAATACGTCATAATCTTATCAATAAAAGAGTAAATTCAAATGCACTTATCTTGGCAACAATGGATATTTGTACCAAAATTCATTGACTGAATACAGAAAGAGTAATGAAACGCCTCCTTACTGTTCAACAGGTTTTATATCAAAATAGGTTTCAAAAATACTTTTACTTACTTCATTCCCTCTGATTTGGAACTGATCGAGGTATTGGTGTAAGCCCAATTTAAAAATATCTTCCACTTCCGTAAATTCAATTTCTGAACGGAGCTTGCCCATCATTTTTTCGGCCTGATTGCTGAAACGATTGGTAATCGGCGTTCCTGATATTTCGTACAAAGATAACTCGGCTTGACGAATACAATGCGCCATTGCCCGAGGAAAAAGTTTGTCCAAAATCAAAAACTCCACGATATGCGTTGGGGTAAGCGTCTGATACTGTTGACGATACATATTGTAGGCGCTTACTGATTTAAGCACGGCCGTCCACAAAACCAGCTCCAATGTACTACCCGTAACGTCAGAATCAGGCAATAATGTAAAGTAAGAAACGTCCAAAAAGCGCGAAGTTTTATCGGCGCGCTCCATAAAACGCCCCAATCGACCAAAATGCCAAGCTTCGTTGCGTGTGATGGTCGCATCCACTACGCCGTAGTAAAGTTGGGTTCCGTTGCGTACCTGCGTATAAAAATTCTGCATGTGGTTGAGATCCCATTCTGACTGTGGCTTTACATCTTTAATCCACAGATAAAGTTCATTCAGATTTTCCCACATTTCTTTCGAAATACACTCCCGGATGGTCCGACCGTTTTCCCGGGCCAACATCAAACAACTGTAAATCGAGTTGGGATTTCGCTTATCAAACGTCATAAAATTGATGACATTCTCGCGGGTAGGCTCGTCGTAGTGTTGATAAAAAAGGTAATTGTCGGCAGTAGCAATCAAAAGAGGCTCCCATTGTTCGTTCACATTGGGCGGTAAATCAAATGCCAAATTAAAATTGACTCCTATGAAGCGTGCATAATTTTCGGCTCGCTCAATGTAGCGATTCATCCAGTAAATGGAATCGGCAACGCGGCTTAACATGGCCATATCAGTAAGGTGGGGGTTGGTTTATTGACAATCGCTAAACTAATGCAATAATCCGATATTTGGCAATATTTGACGGGAAATGTTAAGACTGAAGCGAGAACAGAAGGGCAAAAAAGAGCACTTAGCACCCAATAAGGCACTATAAATCAACTAATTAACCTTTAAACTGCACGCCGAAGAAAACCAACTATCGGCTTCTTCGGCGTGAAAAAATTATTTTGTCGAAAACTTATAAACCGTCTTGGTTTTGTAAACTTCTCCGGGGCGCAGCACTACGCTCGGAAACGATGCTTGGTTGGGAGAATCAGGAAAATGCTCGGTTTCGAGGCAAAAACCAGAGCGTTTTGTGTACGTTACACCGTTTTTACCCGTAATAGCGCCATTCAGAAAATTTCCCGTATAAAACTGTACGCCCGGCTCGGTAGTAAATGTTTCCAATACCCGCCCCGAAGTTGGCTCGTACACGGTTGCCGTCGGCGCAAGAGTATCGGCTCCTTTGTTGATGACCCAACAATGGTCATAGCCACCGCCGAATTTGATTTGCTCATCTTTCGGGTCGTCGATGCGGGCGCCGATTTCGGTCAGTTGCAAAAAATCAAACGGCGTGCCTTTCACATCACTCAATTGTCCCGTTGGAATCAGGGTTTTGTCAACGGGGACAAATTTATCGGCGTTCAACTGTACCTGATGCCCCAACACGTCTCGTTTCCCGCCCGTCAGGTTAAAATAGGTATGATTGGTCAGATTGACAATGGTAGGTTTGTCGGTAGTGGCCTTGTACTCAATTTCTAGCGCGTTATCCTCGGTCAATCGGTAGGTTACTTCCGCCGAGAGAGCTCCAGGGAAACCTTCATCGCCATCGGGGCTAGTGTGGGTCAGTTTCAGCGTTTTGGTATCTTCCAAAATCTCGGCTTTCCAGAGCACTTTGTCAAATCCGACTTTGCCGCCGTGCAAGCTGTTAGGGCCATTGTTGGCCGCCAATGAGTAAGTTTTTCCGTCAAGGGTAAATTTTGCATTACCGATGCGGTTGCCATAACGCCCCACCAATGCCCCAAAAAATGGACTGGCTTTTAAGTACCCACTCAGCGAGTCATACCCCAAGACCATGTCTTCAAAAACACCATTTTTGTCGGCGGCAGTCCAGTGGGTAATCAACCCTCCGTAATTTGTAATCTTAACTTCTGTACCTTTTGAATTACGAAGCGTAAAATGGTCGGCCGTTTGGCCATCGGGCAATTGCCCGAAAGTAGTTTTTGTAATCGTGCTCATAGAATCAACAGAGGTGGTTTCGGCTTTCTGATTGGAGCCACCACAGGATAAAAATAAATACGCAATTGTGCAGAATGACAAGAGGGAAACAGCAAGTGGACGCATAGAAATCGGATTTAGTAGAACCCTACAAAAAGCATCTGGGCTTTTCTTTCCTACTCACAAAAACCTTAAGTTCTTCAGTAAAACAGAAAAGCCCTTGACTCACTTTTTTATGCTTCAGCGTTTAGGTTCCGCTTTTGGGGCGTGGGGAGCCCGCAGGACGAGGCTTGTTACTCCGTTGTTTAAACGGTTTTTTCTTGCGTGGCGGGCTTGAATTTACTTCACTCCCACCCGTGTGGTAGCCCGGCCCCGCGCCCAAAGCCGCTGGCAACGACATTTTAGGGATTTCTTTCCCAATCATTCGCTCAATGGCCACAAACTTCCGTTGGTCTTTGTCATTGATAAAGGTAATCGCGGTACCCGTCGTTTCGGCCCTTGCGGTGCGTCCAATCCGGTGAATATAATCTTCGGGGTCGTGCGGTACGTTATAGTTTACCACCAAACTGATTCCCTCCACATCAATCCCTCGTGACAGAATATCGGTTCCAATCAAAATCGGCAGGGCTTTGTTTTTGAATTCCCGCAAAATCCCTTCTCGCTCCTTCTGGTCTAAATCAGAATGGAATGCTTTGGCTGTCAGTTTATTACGACGCAGCTCTTCATCCAATTTTTTAACATTTTCTTTGGTTGAAGCAAATATAATTACGCTGCCAAACTGTCCTTCTTTGAGGATATTTTTGAGCAACGCTATTTTTTGTTCATCGTAAACCAAATAAGCAAGCTGCAAAATTCCTTCGGCGGGTTTGGCCACGGCGATACTGATCTGCTCAGGTTTGTTCAGAATCGTGTTGGCCAACGTTCTGATTTTCGGCGGCATCGTGGCCGAAAACAGCAATGTTTGTCTTTTCTGGGGTAAATAACTGATAATCCGAATAATATCATCGTAAAAACCCATGTCCAACATGCGGTCGGCTTCGTCTAAAATAAGGTGTTGGAGGTTTCCGAAGTTAATTTCACCCATTTGCAACAACGCAATCAAACGCCCGGGCGTGGCAATAATCACCTCACTGCCTTCGGCCAATGCCTTGCGCTGCTGACTCCAAGCCGCCCCATCTCCTCCTCCATAAATCGCGATGGAACTTACGCCCGTAAAGTACCCCAATCCTTCAATTTGCTGGTCAATCTGAATCGCCAGCTCACGCGTGGGTGCGAGTATGAGCGTATTTAGATGTCGGTTGTCGGGAGAGGCGTCAATGATTTTATTTAAAACGGGCAACAGATAAGCCGCCGTTTTGCCAGTGCCTGTTTGGGCGCAGGCAATCAAATCTTTATTATTTAAAATGACTGGAATTGCTTGGGCTTGAATAGGAGTTGGCTGGTTAAACCCCATAGAATGCAGTCCATCTAAAAGTTCTTCGTCAAAATCAAAATCGTCAAAAGTCAAGTGGTGAAGCGTTAGAGGTGAAAGAATAAGGAAAATAACACTGGGAAATTAATGCCATTCCGAAGTTTACAAACGATTAACCTCTAAACCAAAAAATGACTCCCAAAAGGTAGGTAACATAATTATACAACATATAAAACGTGTACGGGTTGGCGGCGAAGTTAGTGCTTATTCTTTAGTAAGGCTTTGTTTTCCGCGAATCTAACATAATTCTTCCATTTTTTAAAATCGAATTTTAACTATATCATCCGTTTCTTATGTATCCTTATGTTTATTAAATAAAATAAATATTATCCCAAAACAAAAGTAATTTTTACATAATATAGGTTTATATTGCTACCAATTTGGGATATAAACACCCTTACTATAATCGTAAACACACCTTTCAGATAGCCCGTTTTATATTTGTTAATTCAACAACGTTATGGAAATTCTCTTAGGACTTAGGCCCTCCCACAACTGGATGGCACAAGTAGCTGAGCAATTTGGCACAGTACCACAATCACCTAATGAGTTTAGTTATGAAAAAGATGATTTATTATTTAGATTAAATTCACTCATCATTGAACCCGAAAAAGTAGCCGTTATTTTGGGCGAAATACGTTGGTCGACACCCCTCAATACGTTGAAAAAATCAATTAATACCAACGATTATTGGATTTTAAGTTTTATCCTTTCTGAAGGTCCTCACACGTACACTTTAATCCATAACAACACAAAACACCAAATAAAGGCAATTAAATCAACGCTTTTTTACAGTTCTAAAATGACCGTAGATACGATTTGGCCCGCTGGCAAACGTTCTCGGTTTATCACCATCGGATTTCACCGGGATTGGATTTGTGAAAAACTCGGCGTAGATGCAACCACCTCATCTAACTCGCCTTTTGTGACAATGTTGCAGTCCGAAAACGGCGTTTACTTTCAGGGAATTTCGCTTTTTGAACGAATTGTTTCATTTGATAACCTCTTTAGTGAAGCCCGCTCTTTGAACTGGGCGCTTTTAGCAGAAGCACAATGCTATGAACTAATCGTAGATTTTATCAGCCAAATCGCGACCATAAAATCCGACCTTTCCAACAATAAATTTAGCCCGTGCGACATCAAGCAAGTGATGGAAGTGGAAAATCGTCACTTTATTGCCACCGGAATGCTCCCCTCACTTGAGTTTTTAGCGGGCGAAGCCAACATGAGCTTATCCAAATTCAAGAAATGTTTTCGGCAGATTTACGGCTCAGCTCCCTATGAATACCACCTTAATCTTAAACTGGACATTGCAAAAAAACTGCTTTTACAAAACAAGTGGACCGTGGCGGAAATCGCAACGCAACTGGGTTATTCAAGCATTGCGAGTTTCAATAAGGTATTCAAAAAGAAGTACAATATGAACCCCACAGCGCTTGTCAATGAGCATTTAAACCAACTGGTTTATAGGATTAAATCCCCTGATGACAATCCGCCCGAGTAAGCGCCATTAAAGCGTACATCAAAACAGGTCAGTGACTGTCACAAAAGTTAAAATAGTATCTTATTTAGGCAAGATGAGGGGGGATTTACCCAAAAAAGTCACCTAAATTTGTAATATCTTAACCCTTTCATCCTATGCTTTTTCTGACGCCTCCCCGCCACCCCAAACCATTGCTTTTTCTGGCACTGCTTGTTCTTTTAAACTTTCCTTCCCAATCCTCGCGAGCGCAGGGGCGTTTGGAAGATTATCAACGCTCAGAAACCCTTAAAAACCGCCTCAAAGACAAAGTCTACAACGCCCCCGCGTTGGTCAACTGGTCGGCGAGCAGTCAATGGGTATGGTATTCCGTGCAAACCGTTCGCGGAAAAGAATTCATGGCCGTTAACCCCAACAACAAAACCCGTCAAGCGGCCTTTGACCACGCACAATTGGCCCAGAAACTCTCTGAGGCAACCAACAAAAAAATAACCCCCTACGCCCTTCCTTTTGGTACATTTACGTACAGTAAAGACGACAAAGAAATAGAATTTAGCGCCGAGGGATTTGTCTGGAATTACGGCCTCACGTCCAACACCTTACGCAAAAAAGAAACCGTCCGCCCCGAAGAACGGCGATATTGGGGCGCGGGGGCCAATGACCAAAACGACAAACCCGTTTTCTCACCCGACAGCACCCGAACGGCTTACATCAAGAATTACAACGTGTACGTTCGTTTTGAGAAAACCAAAAAAGAGACCCAACTCAGTTTCGACGGCTCCGAAGGCGACTATTATTCGGGCTACGTTCAGTGGTCACCCGATTCCAAAAAACTAATTTCGTTTAAAACTCGCCCCAACCAAAAACACCTGATTTACTTCGTGCGCTCGTCGCCCGAAGACCAACTCCAACCCAAACTCGAAAGCCGCGAATACCTCAAACCCGGTGATGCGTTGCCCGTACGCCGCCCTCAGTTATTTTTGGTCGACGAGCAGAAACAACTCCCCGTTGATGATGCGTTGTTTAACCACCAATACGGTTTGTCGCGCTCGGAATGGCGCAAAGACAGCCGCGCATTTACGTTCGAGTACAACCAACGCGGCCATCAGGTGTACTGGGTGTTGGAAATAAATGCCGCTACGGGCGCGGTTCGGGCGGTGATTGAGGAGCAAAGCAAAACCTTCATCGATTACAGCGGCAAACGCTATCGTTACGACGCAGCCGATGGAAAAGAAATCATCTGGGCTTCCGAGCGCGACGGCTGGAACCACCTTTACCTGTACGACGGGCTGACCGGAAAAGTCAAAAAGCAAATCACCAAAGGCGAATGGGTGGTACGCAATGTGGTCAACGTCGACGAAGAAAAAAAGAGCATTATCTTTGCGGCAAGCGGCATGAACCCTCAACAAGACCCCTACTTTGTGCAGTATTATCGCGTCAATTTTGACGGCACCGGCCTGACCTCCCTGACCTCTGAGAACGCCAATCACACCGCCTATTTTTCGCCCGACAAAAAATATTTTGTTGATACCTACTCCCGCGTTGATATGCCACAACTCACCACACTCCGCTCCGCCACCGACGGCTCAGTCTTCATGGAATTGGAGAAAGCCGATATTTCGGAATGGCAAAAAGCGGGTTGGAAAGCCCCCGAAGTATTTACGTCCAAAGGACGCGACGGCAAAACCGACATTTGGGGTATTATTGTTCGCCCTACCAATTTTGACCCCACAAAAAAATACCCCGTCATTGAAAATATCTACGCGGGGCCGCACAGTTCGTTTACGCCTAAATCGTTTATGACCTACAACCGTTCGATGTTTGAACTGGCCGAATTGGGTTTTATCGTGGTGCAACTCGACGGCATGGGTACGTCCAACCGTTCCAAAGCTTTTCACGATGTGTGTTGGCAAAATCTAAAAGACGCGGGCTTTCCTGACCGAATGTTATGGATGCAAGAAGCCGCCAAAAAATATCCCTCACTCGACCTCAGTCGCGTAGGAATCTACGGCACCTCAGCGGGCGGGCAAAGCTCCACGGGTGGACTGTTGTTTTATCCTGATTTTTATAAAGTGGGCGTTTCTTCCTGCGGTTGCCACGACAACCGAATGGATAAAATTTGGTGGAACGAACAGTGGATGGGCTACCCCATCGGGCCGCATTATGCCGACTGCTCCAACGTGACCCACGCCGAAAAACTTCAGGGAAAACTGCTGCTGATTCTCGGCGAAGTAGACGACAACGTCGATCCCGCTTCGACCATGCAGTTGGTGAATGCGCTCATCAAAGCCAACAAAGATTTTGACTTTTTGATGGTGCCCAACATGGCCCACTCCAACGGCGGCGAGTACGGTGAGCGCAAGCGACGGGATTTTTTCGTACGACATTTGCTGGGAATTGAGCCCCCCGCGTGGACCATGCCGATTACGGTGAATGATGGCACGAAATAAATCTGGAGAGGCACTCAACTGAAAAAAGTGGCGGCATCCCGTTTCAGCCGTCGCTTTTTCCGTTTCATCAATTTCATGGTTGGTTGTGCGCACGGAGAAGGGCAATTTTGCCCTGAACAAAAACAACAGCCAATCATGAAAACATTGCTCTACGCCGCTCTGGCGCTGCTTTCGTCCTGCATTCCTCCCCACGCACACGTACATCCTGATTCGGATAGCCCCCAAAAAGGGATTGTATCAGGCCGCGTCGTTGACACCAGCGGTAAGCCTTTGGCCAACGCCGATATAGTGGTCAACAACGCCCAATTTTATAACAATAACATCTTGGGAAAAACCGATGCCAACGGGCATTATAGCCTATCGGTCAATGCTGGCTCGTGGTACGTTCGCGGTACTGTGACCGTCCGTTTTGACAACAAAACCTACGTCCTTGATTTATTTCCCGAAACTACGGGGGCGTTTGCGGGCAGCGAAGGCGCTATTCGTAACTTGCGTTGGAAATTGACGGGAGAAAAACCAAAAGAATTTGGCATGTCGGGGCACTACGGCGGGTCGTTGGATGTGTATGGGGCCATCGGAGAATTCTTCGACACCGACAACGTTGAATTTACTTTTAAGCCCGTCGGAACGCTCATTGACGGCAGCGCGGGTAAAACCCTGACGGTAAAAACGGGCGATGAAAATGCCCAGGACATTCCCCTCGGAAAATATACCGTTACGGCCCGTTATCTGCCCACCAATCAATCGATGCTCCTCCGTCAGCGCAATGCCAGTCAGTCCTACAAAAACTCGGTCACGGCAAGTTTTGAGCCTACTTACCCAGGCGCTACGGGCAGTTATCAGCTCACCTTGGAGGTGAAGCTACCCTAGCCAAATCTGTTATTAAAAAAGAAAAGCAGCACGGCCTCCCTATTTGCCCTTTTTGTGCGAATTAGACTGAGATTATCATTATTTTTGAACACCTCTAAAACAGATTTTTTCAGAATGATAAAATCGGATTCCAAATGATAAACATGGTAAAATTAAAAACGGCAGTCCTCTTTTGGTTCGTCATTTTCGTTACGAACACCGTCAAAAGCCAACCCAAGGGCGATTATCCCATTCAACCCGTGCCATTTACGGCGGTGAAGGTCAATGATCAGTTTTGGGCGCCGCGCATCAAACGCAACCACGACGTCACGATTCCGATTGCCTTAGAGCAGTGCTACAACACGGGGCGCGTCAACAATTTTTTGTTTGCTGCCAAAATCAAATCGGGCAAGTTTTGCACCGAATACCCTTTTGACGATACCGATATTTACAAAATCTTGGAAGGAGCCAGTTTTTCGTTGCAAACATTCCCCGATAAACATTTGGAAGCCCGCCTTGACACGCTCATCGAATACGTGGGCAAAGCGCAAGAACCCGACGGATATTTATATACCAATCGAACCATCGACCCTCTGCACACGCACCCTTGGTCGGGCCTGAAACGCTGGGAAAAAGAGTCTGATTTGAGCCATGAATTGTACAACAGCGGGCATTTGATTGAGGCCGCGGTGGCGCATTTTCAGGCCACAGGCAAAAAAACGTTGTTAAACATTGCCATCAAAAACGCGGATTTACTCTGCCGTGAATTTGGCCCCGGCAAGTTGGACCACGCGCCTGGCCACCAAATCATCGAAATGGCGTTGGTAAAACTCTACCGCACCACGAATCAAAAGAAGTACCTTGATTTGGCTAAATTTTTTCTGGACGTACGGGGCAAAGGCAAAGAATACAGCCAAGACCATAAAAAGGTGACGGAACAAACGGAGGCCGTCGGACACGCCGTTCGCGCCACTTACATGTACGCTGGCATGGCCGACGTAGCCGCCATCACGGGCGACAAAGCCTATCTCAACGCCATTGATAAAATCTGGGAAGACATCATCGACGACAAGTTTTACCTCACGGGGGGCATTGGCGCGGCAGGTGGCCACGAAGGATTTGGCGCACCGTACGAATTGCCGAATATGTCGGCCTACAATGAAACCTGTGCCTCCATTGGCAATATTTATTGGAATTACCGCCTTTTTCTACTCCACGGCGATGCCCGTTTTTACGATGTGCTGGAACGCACGCTGTACAATGGCATGGTGTCGGGGGTATCGCTCAGCGGCGACCGCTTTTTTTATCCCAATCCGCTCGAATCCTTGGGGCAACATTCACGGAGTGCGTGGTTTGGTTGCGCCTGTTGCCCGAGCAACGTGTGTCGGTTTATCCCGTCGGTTCCGGGTTATGTTTATGCCCAACAAAATGACCGCGTTTTTGCCAATTTGTTCATGAGCAGTAACGCCGAAATCATGCTCAACGAAACCGCAGTCCAGATTACCCAAACGACCAATTATCCGTGGAACGGCACGGTTGATTTCACCTTAAACCCCGCCAAACGCAAAAATTTTGAGATGGCCATTCGGATACCCGGCTGGGCGCAAAACCAACCACTACCGAGCGACTTATATTCTTTTACGAAGAAAGATGATACTCCTTTTACCTTGATGGTCAACGGCAAACCCGCCGCGTACCAACTCGAAAATGGATACGCTGTTCTCAAAAGAGAATGGAAAAAAGGCGACGTTATCCACCTGACTTTACCGATGCCCGTTCGGCAAGTAGCCGCCAATAAAAAAGTGGTTGCTGACCAAGACAAAATTGCGCTTCAACGCGGCCCGATTGTGTATTGTGCCGAATGGCCAGAACATTCGGAAGGTCGGGTACTCAACTTGGTGGTCAACCCCGAAACCGCTTTTACGGCCAGCTATCGACCTGATTTTCTGGACGGTGTCACGGTGATTAAAGCTGAAGTTGAACAATCCAAACGGACGATTGACAATCAAATCAACGTCTCCAAGACTACTTTTGAAGCCATTCCTTATTACGCATGGGCCAACCGTGGGCCGGGTGAAATGGCTGTTTGGTTTGGTACAAAACCTTCCGCTTCTCGCCCCCTTCCCGCCCCCACGATTGCATCCAGAAGTAAGCTGTCGGCCTCGCACGTGACCAAAACCCTCATCGCGCTCAACGACCAAGCCGAGCCCAAAAACTCCAACGACCACGACAATATTTACTACCACTGGTGGCCCATGAAAGATACACTTCAATGGGTCCAATACACGTTTGATAAACCTGAGACCATTTCATCCACCAACGTTTATTGGTTTGACGACGGCCCGTGGGGCGGGTGCCGCGTGCCTGCTTCGTGGCGGTTACTATACCAAAACGAATCAGGAGAATGGAAACCCGTTCAATCCAAAGGCCCGTTTGGGATAGCAAAAGACCAATATAATGAGCTTTACTTTGAACCCGTAACGGCCAAAGCATTGAAAATGGAAGTGATGCTGCCTAAGGAGTACGCCGGAGGGATTATTGAATGGTCTGTAAAGTAATATGCGGGATTTTTTGCACTTTTCCCCATAAAAATATTATTTTGCTGCCTTACACAACCTATGATGAATATTCCCGACACCACCAGTACACCTACGCGCGAAGCGTACGTGGCAGATTGGCGTAGCAATTATCACCTGCATCTTACTGACTATGAGCGCTCCAGAGCTTCGTTTGTAGCTGGTTTGTTGCCCGAATTCGCCACCAAATTCGACGTTTTTCAGGTGTTAAACATCCTGCAAAAAAAACTCGGCACCGAGACGATGATGCGGGCGCTCAACCCGAACGAAACAATTTTATCCCCATTGGCCACTCAAAAAGACAGCCAATGGCTCAAAAAATCCAACATGGTCGGCGTCAATGTGCGGACTATTGGTAGCTTTTGGAACGTCGTCGGCTATGCGCTTACCCTGCCCAAGTTCCACGATTCCATTCACCTTCTACCCATTTGGGAGCCAGGCGTGGTGGGAAGTTTGTACGGAAAAGTAAGCTGGAACATCAACCAAGAATTTTACAGTTGGCCCCTTCAACAAGCCCTACCGTGGTTGGATACCGTAGAAAAACAACTGAAAGCGGTCGTTAATTTACTGCACGCCCTGGGCAAAACTGTGGGCTTGGACGTGATTCCCCACACTGACCGTTTTTCGGAAATTGCGCTGATTCATCCCCGTCTTTTTGAGTGGGTACGCCGCGAGGGTGGTCGACTGACCGACCATTCGGAGCATATTTGGCAGCAAGTAGAAGACGTGATTTGGCAACACCTCCACAACTGCGGCACCGCCGACGGCAGTGGATTGCATTTTGATAAATCTGTTCTGTTTGACCCGAGCATTCCCTTGCTAAATGATAAACGACGACAGGAGATTATTTTTGGTTTTGACCAACAACAACGATTGCACCGACGCATTGAGTTGATGAAGGATTTGCTTGCCCACGGCTTCGAAACCCTGCCCATGACCATGGCACCACCCTACCGGGGGCTGCATATCAATCCAGAAGTTTTTGTCCTTGACGAGCGCGGAACACAGTGGTTTCAATACGATTTTGACCATCCTGAGGGTATGTCGAGGGTGTTTGGGCCGCTGACGCGCTACCGCTTTTATCATTCTAAAAATGACAATCAGCACTGGGAACTGGATTTTGAGCGCCCAAATATCGACGCGTGGAATTACTTTTCAAGAAAATACCTTGAATGCCAGCAGGAATTCAATTTTGATTTTATGCGCGGCGACATGGCTCACGTACAAATGCGCCCCGAGGGTGTTCCTGCCCAACCTGATGCTTTTTACGACCCGCTGAGTGCCGTTAAAAAATACATTCAACGACGCGGAGCACCCCACTTTGCGTTTTATGCCGAGACCTTCATTGCTCCTCCCAACGTGATGGGCTACGGCGATGAGTTTGACCATTTGGAAGCCATCCACGCCGACGCTACGCTCGGGGATTTGCAGGCAGCGGTCATCGACTCCACCGAATTCCAGGAGCGTTTTACGTTGTATGACCAATTGCTCCGCAGCCGCACTTTTGCCCCTAGTTTTACGATTATCACGGCCGACAAAGACGATCCGCGTTTTGATGAATTTTACCGAACGGGCAACCTCCTACGCTATTTTGTTGGAATATTCCTCACCGATATGCCAAGTTATTACAGCCTTGGATTTGAGGTACGAAACCTTCACTTAACGCGAGGGAAAAACGAAGAATATACCAAACTGTACGTTTTTCAAATTCACGACGATGCCGAAACCGACAAAGTAACCCACGGGCCGTTTGAATGGGGTGAAAACATGACGCAGTTCCGTGAAATCAACGACTTACGTATTTTTGCGGAAACGATTTGGAAACAAATTGCCGACCGAGAAATCAAGTGGCTCCTGCCACCCCATGTTACAAAAACACTTGTCGCATGGACACACGCCACCGCTCCTACGTACATTTTTGTTGCTAATTTTGACAGTCAATCGGGCGCGTCTTTGGAAAACATTAACCTTACTGGTTACGACTTGGTGTTTCAAACTGCTCCCGCACCAGAAGGCCAAATTGCACCCGTTAGTGGACAGGTGTATAAAATCAGGAAGTAATTCCAACCAAAAAAGGCTTGGTTGCGTCTTTTTTACGACCCTGCATGATTTTTTCAACGCAGGGTTGTAAACAACCAAAAAAACGCTTTTAGCCATGATTAAAATCCCTTTTTTTGCCGTGCTATTGCTCCTGTGTGTGAGCTGTGCGAAAACGAGCGTTACGATTGAAGATGAATTGCAAGCCGCCAAAAACGTCACAAATGCCCGCGTAAATTTTAATAAATTGCCTGGAACGTGGACGTTTACGGAGTACTTGAAAGACAAAACGGTTCCCGCCAACGGCGAAGCTTCCGTTGAGTTTGCCACCTCCGAAACTACGGATAAGTTGCAAGTAAACGGACGCGCCTTTGTGAATTTTTACAATACCTATTTTACGTTTAACGAAGCTAAATCTACCATCGAGGTCGTTGCACCCATCAGTACGACCAAAATGGCTGGCACGCCCGAAATGATGAAAGCCGAGTTTAATTTCCTCAATAATCTAAAAAACGTGACCAAATTTTCGGTCGACGGCACTTCGCTTAAACTTTACGTGGGAGAGCCTGTTTCTGAAATTATGTATTTTAAACGCTAAAATACCTTTCTATTTTTAGACACTGGCTTGGGGGTATTTGTACTCCAAGCCAGTGTTTTTTTTATGAATTCAATCTTAAAAATGAAGATTATTTCTTTCTGTATTTGCGCCAATTTGATTGGCATCTTCGGAAATTCTTAACCCCAGAACCCCACCGCCTAGTATGATGGCAAAATAGATTGGAATAAGCCTGATTTGACACATTTTAAGCTATCTTATCAAGATGAAACAGTCATGGTTTATGATATCTTAGCTTACTGTATGTCCTTAAAACGCAAAATCAGAATCGCTTTTTGCCAATTCTTAACTCATGATTTTCGAGTGAGTTCCTACAAAATCTATGCTTGTACTGACTTGGCGCTGCCTGCCTTACTAATCCGGCAATATTACAAGGCTCGTTTTCAACCGCACGAGCGGCCCCGAAGAATTCCTGATTCGGGATGCCAAGCAGTTCACCAGTTTGCAAGATTGCCAAGCTCGCTCTGTCAATAAGTTAGAGTACCATTGGAATACATCTTTAACCGCAATCAATATTGCCAAGTTTGAGCCGCATAGGCGGGCCGAATTGGTTGGATGCTTCCAAGCACCAACAGCAACCCTTTTCTATGGCAGATGTTAAGACGCTCTATCATAATCAGTTACTTATCGAACGATTTTTACAATCTTTCCTGAGGTGGCAGAGTTAACTAAAAATAACCCCAAAATCAAAGACCTCTATGCTTTTGGCTCTATTGCCGCTTAATTAGTACCGAACTATTGTTTTTCATCGAGTTATCTCTTTATTTTTTCGACTGAGTTTTTTTTCAAAAACCACAATTGGCGCAAATAAGATCAGCGAAATCACCAGATATGGGTACTTATAGCGAAGATTTCCTTGCGACCCAACGTAGGTCATCAGAAAGCCTAAAAAAGTAAAACCATTGATGATCCAAACAATCAGCGGGGCGGTGTGGCGGCGACGCCAATAATAAATCAATTGATACCCCCACAATCCTAACAGCAGTAAGTAATACGCAAATTGAAAGGTATGAATTGCCAGAAAAGCAGCACAATAGACCAACGATTGTTGCCAAAACTGCCGCTGTTGGCGAGGCAGGCGGGCATCTTTAATAAAACGTTCAAAACTCCAATTTGGATCTCCCAACAGCGGGCTAATGGCGATGTCATCGTTTACAAAGGTGGTCTTAATTTTATGAGGCCAAAAGGAAAACCATTTTGTCGGATGACTCATAATCCATTGTACAGCACGGGCTTGGATGTATTCCCCTTTTTCATAAAACGTCTTTTTGGATAGATAAACTGAATCATTTTTGAGAATGGAATCATTGTACACGCCCGTAGCTCCGTCAAACCCACTCATGAGCAGATTGATAGGCCCCGTGGTGGTCGAATACACGAACTGCCCCGTTTGCGACTTGCTGTACATGCCCATCGGCACCACAAACAGAAATACGCCCAAGACAATTCCTATCAGTTGCGTGTAGTTATTCCGTTTTTTATACCTCCAAGTCCACAGCCACACCAATCCATACACCAACAGTAATGCTACAATCAACGGACGACACCCCAAAGCAAATCCCGCCATCAGTCCTGACAAAAGGCCCCACGTAAACTCAGGTTTCTGAACATAAAACCAAATACAGAGCAACGTACAGGCCGTAAACGTCAATTCACTTAAATTGAGCACCACCAACCCTAAGCTGTTTAGGTACAGCACGTACATCCACGCCACTATCCAAGCGCTTTGTTCTCCAAAAAATTTGAGGGTAAGCCGATACACCAAATACAATTGTGTCAAATTGGCGGCAGCGTTCAAAAAATGCAGCGTTACGGGTGCGTTATGGATGCGCAAGAATAAGGCTCCTAAATTGACGTGAAACAGGCTTGCCAGCCAAGGGTCATAAATGGTTTGTGGATACGGAAACCACGTATGCATTTGGGCCGTCTGGCTTGCCCACGTAAAATAAACCAATGAATCGCTGCGAAGGGGGTACTTGCGAAACACCGCAAAACCCACGCAGATAACGGCATATATGCCAAACAACCACCAAAAACGTTTAGTCGGTTTAGTGTCCATGACCTGTGCTGTCAAATGTCTAAACAATTTGTATCTCGGTAAAAAATTGTGGTGCAGGTAAGGTGCGATACAATAGGAGCCATTCCGTAAAAATCAATCCAACGAAATCCAAGGGCACGCATAAACCCCTTGACTTCGGCATAACTTTCCCGCTCAGAATTATCTAAAATCAAGACACCGTCGGCGGTCAAAAAATCCACTGAAAACCGCATACAATCTACACGCTTTCGCCCATCCACGACGATAATCTGATACTTTTTACCCGATATTTGTACGGCGCTGACGTATTTTTCACCCAATGCTCGGTAAGTTACCTCGGCATTGGGTGGAAGTTGGCGCCCTACTTCCTTTACCCATTCTTCATCGTTCTCTACTGCCTGCACCGACTGTACCTGAGCGGCATACCAGCGGGTAGAGTTACCCGAGCCGTACTCAAACACATCAAAATGGTTTTTCAAACGCGGTTGAATAAACGCAATAAACGGGTATGTACACCAAGGAAGCGGGTTTCCTGCGGCATCCACCGAGCGCTTAGTATGAAAACTTCTAAACCAACCGTTGTTTTTCAACTCACTTTCTAAATACAACTGCACACTTCCTCCCAATTTCAACGCGTTCAGCCATTGCCAAACCTGTTTTTTTAATGCCTTAATCATTGTCTGATTATCTATCAATTTTTAGTAAACAACTCACTTAAACCGCGCCAAAACCGTGTCAATTAGACCGTTAATTTCTTCCGAAATACGCCATTTCCACACATAAAAACCCAACAGACCACAAACCACACCCGTACGAACCACAATCCATGTCATGGCCATCAGGGGCGTTTGGGTATGCGCAGGAACCAAATACGAAAACAAAAATACCACTCCAAACACTGCTAAAATTTGAATACTTTGCGCCGAATAAGGTGAAATACCAAAACGATATTTGATATATCCCACCCGCAATACTGAATAGACCAACGTTGTAAACGAGGTGGCAATCGCGGCCCCGATAAAACCATAGGAAGAAATCAGCCAAAGATTCAGAAAAAAACCCAAAAGGGCCGTAAAAATGATAATCCAAGTGGCCATCCGATAATATTTTGAGTACAGAATGATTTCTGTATTGAGACCAGCCGCCATATCAAACAGCTTCGTTATCAACAGAAAAAGAACCACGTATTTTCCTTCGCCGTACACATTACTTTTGGGCAACAGATAGAAAATATCATCAATGTTGACCCATATCAGCAGAAAAACCAACCCGCCACTGAGCAATAAATGCAAAGCCGTTTTACGGTTCATTTTTTCCAATTGCACAAAATCATCATTGCGTAAATGCTGCGTTAGAATCGGAATGGAAATCTGGGCCAATGCCTTTCGTGGAATTTCGATGACACTCGCCAGGTAAGAAGCCACAATGAAAATTCCCGCATTGACCAAATCACGCTCCCCCGCCAGCATGGTTCGATCAATAAATAAAATAACGTTTACGCCCAACGCACCCAAAACAGTAAATGAACCATATCCCAGCATTTGTTTAAAAAGCGGTCGGGTAAGAATCGTCTGGTTGGGCCAGCGCCAATAGCCTTTCCCTAAAATACCGATGTAAATAATCAGCAAAATCACCGCAAATCCGTAAGCGGCGATAATGAGGTAGAGCATCCAGTCAAAATTGATCCAGCCTATCCCAAAAATAACCACCAACAAGACATTGGCTACCCGCAAATATACCTCCCGAATAAACATCGGTACGGCAATGCGGGAGTTGTTTCGGCAATAAGCATCTAAGACCGTAATGTAAATCCAAAAAACGGTTAGCGGAATTACCAAGAAGTGATAATCAACCAATAAGGCGGAGTTTTTGGAAAAATACCTCACAATCAAGGGGGTAAACAACCAATATGCAAGCGCAAAAAGAACAACGCCCACCAAGGGCAACATCAACAAAAAGCTCAGAATACCGCCGTGTTTTTCGTCGTCGTTTCGAAACAAACTAAAGTATCGGTCTACAATGAAAGGAGTGCCCAAATGCGCAAATGAGGCAAACAAAAGGCTATTCTCAAAGAGAATACGCGACAACGCATACTGCTCTACCGACAAAAACTCGGTAGAAACGTACATCTGATTGATTACTCCTACCAACACGCCCAAATAGGAGCCTACACCAGCTTTGAGACTTTGACGAACAACAATACCCACAGGCGTTTATTATGGTTAAACTAAGATCGTTATTGATTGAATTTTTCCACCAAAATCTCCGCAATTCGCTCGGCGGCGTGGCCGTCCCAAAGCGGCGGAATAACGCCTTTCTTGGCCCGACCTTCGAGGGTCTCGATTACTTTTTCGTGTACAGTCACGGGGTTCAAATCGGCCAATAATTGATTGGTTCCGAGTTCGACCGTCACAGGGCGCTCTGTGCTATCGCGGAAGGTCAGGCAAGGCACCTGCAAATAAGTCGTTTCTTCTTGAATACCGCCCGAGTCGGTGATGACCAAGGCCGCGTTTTCCATCAAATTTAAAAACTCCAAATAGCCCTGCGGCTCGGTCAAAATCAGGCCCTCAATCGCGTCTAATTTTGCTTTTAAGCCAAATCTTTCAATGTTATTTTTGGTCCGGGGGTGAATCGGAAATAGTACTTTTTTGTAGGGTGTCGTGTTTTCAATAATCTGCAAAATACTCGTCAGCCCTTCGGCGGTATCGACATTGGCGGGGCGATGCATGGTCATCAATACATAAGAATGGGCGGAGGCAAGCCCCACCCCTCCCAATACATTCATCTGGCTGGCTTTCTGACGATAATACACCAGCGAATCAATCATGCAATTGCCCACCATAAATACTTTTTCGGCGGGCACGCCTTCGTGTTTGAGGTTGTCAATCCCTGCCTGTTCGGTCACAAACAGATAATCCGAAATACTGTCGGTCAAAATACGGTTGATTTCTTCGGGCATTCGACGGTCGCCACTCCGCAATCCCGCTTCAACGTGCGCAATCGGAATGTGCATTTTGGTTGCCACCAACGCACAGGCAATGGTGGAGGTAACATCACCCACCACCAACACCAAGTCAGGCTGCTCGGCTTCTACCACTTTTTCAAACTCCAACATGATTTTGGCCGTTTGTTGGGTGTGCGAGCCGCCGCCGATTCCCAGAAAATAATCGGGCTTGGGCAATTCGAGTTGGTTAAAAAATACATCCGACATCTTGGCATCGTAATGCTGCCCCGTGTGTACAATTTTTGATTCAATCTCGCTTTTTCGCTGAAAAGCACGATGCAGCGGCGCTACTTTCATAAAATTTGGCCGTGCGCCTACAATGTTAAGAATTTTCATTTCTTGGTTACGAATTCAAATACGTGACGATACCCTTCGATAACGGTTTGTATATTTATTTCCTCTTTGATAATCTCCAATGAACGTTGGCCAAAGGCCCGAACCCGCTCGGGATTTGCCAATAACAAATCCAAAACTCGTGCCAAATCAGCGGCATTTCCGTTGTTGAAATAGTACCCGTTGGTTCCTTCGCGTACCAAGCGTTTTTCGGTGCCGTCGGCCACCGAGCACACCACCGGTTTAGCAAAACACATGGCGTCGTTGATAGACAAGCCGCCCATTCCGCCCAGCACGTACACCGCCGACTCGTGCAAATATTGCCCCAAATCTCCTGAATTGTACACTCCTCCCACAAAACGCACCGCTTCTGCCAGTCCTGCCTCCGCCGCCTGTATTTTCAGTTTTTCTAGCTCTGGCCCAAAGCCTACCACCACCAACTCAATGCCGGGATAGGTTGGTTGTAGTTTTTTTACGGCTTCAATAATCAAATCCACGCGTTTCCACTGCACCAAGCGCCCCACGTGAATCAGGCGGTGGGGATTGGGGGGCAGAATAGAAGGTTGTTTTTTGACCGTTTCAAACGACGCCAATAGTTCGTCGGTATCAGGGGAGTTAGAAATAACAAATATCTTCTCTGACGGCACGCCGTAGCTACCAATGATTTCGTGGGCTTCGTCGATGTAGTTGATGTGGGCATCGGCCAAAGGCAAATTCAAACGGCGCAGTAAAGAGGCAATCCAAAAAAGAATAAAGCCAATCCAAGTTTTGTTGGAATCCTGAAAATTTTCGGAGAGAAACTGAGGAGAGAAATAGAACTCTTTGACCCGCCCCCAAATGGCGTAGTTGAACGGAATATCCCGGGCAATGAGCTTGGCCCCCAACCTCCGCAAACGCCAATAAAAGAACGGATTGAGGGTGAGATACAGAAAATACGGCCAAGTGGTAATCACCACAATATCAGGATGAAAGGCTCTGAGCGTGGGCAACAAATCCTTAAAAAAAGGTTTGCCGTACCAGGCGCGGTATTCTTCCAACTCAACCACCCGAAACAGCGCATTGTCGGTTTCTTCCTTTACGGCCGCCCCCGTTGCTTTCCCTTTTTGGGCGGGTTTTATCATCAAAATCTCGTACCCAGTTCCCGCCACAATCTTGTTCAGAATGAGCTTAAAGTAGTGGGGCAAAGCGGGCATTACAAAACAAACACGCATCTCGTTCTGAATTAGAATAACGCCGACGAGCTAGGCTAAAAAATCCCGTCGGCGTTATTTTTGAGGCGCAAATGTACAAATTTCTAGTTAGGCTTCAGCGTCCAAGTTCGGTCGGCTACTTGCTTAATTTTGTCTTTGGAAAAATATACGGGGAAATAACCGTCTTTGGCCCATAATTCAAACAAATCGGCATAATGCGGATCGTCGGGGTTGGCCGATTGGCCGGGGCTGTTGATTCCCAAGGTTTTGTCCCAATTTTCGGTATCTACCAAAATCCGAAACGAAGCGCCATGCTCCTGATTGAGGTTGTTGCCCGTATTGCCCACCACTTCGCCGTAGCCGCCGCGCGGCAAGGGGCCGAGGTTAATTTTGGCGCGTTGCTCCTCACCTACCCACTCGCTGAGCGCGTGCGTGAGCTTAATGTGTTTGTTTTTAGCTTGTCCATACTGCCATTGATCCATGTTATTGCCCAACCGTACAATGAGTACCTGAATTGCTTTATCTAAACTATTCACCAACAACTCATTACGCGCTTGAATGGGGTCTATACCAAACTCAGGACGGGGCGTAATAACCCAATCTACGAGCCGCTTGGTGGGCAACGTTTTAAAATAGGTCTGAATATTTTGGGGGACGGTCAGTTGATAAACGGCCTTTTTTAATTCCGTTTCCCACTGTACATAAATGGCCGCCGCCGTCGAATTGGGCTTCAGTTGATAATCCCACGCCTGCAAAAGCGCCTTGGCTTTCGCCACTTCGTTGCTTTCTTTGGCCGCATTGTTATTCAGAGCATTGATTAAAACAGGCACCAGCGTTCGGGCCGTTCCAGAGAGATAATCGGTTTGCAAGGTCGCGAAATCCTGCAACGACATACGCTTTCCGGCGTTCAGCACTTCTTCGATGCGGTGCGCCCGCACGGGGTTTGCCCACGTCCAGCCGATGGCGTTGCGATTGGGGAAATCAACGGGCGTCATGTTGTTATTGGCCGTGACCACGTAGCCTTGGGCGGGGTCTTTTTTATTAGGCAACAGCTGAATAGGTAAATAACCCGCCCACTCGTAGCGGCCGTCACCGGGCACGGGCACAAGCCCCGCCCAGTTTTTGCGAATGGGCGAAATCCCCACCGCCTGCCAGCCGATGTGGCCGTTTTTGTCGGCATAAATCATGTTTTCGCCCGGAATACGGCTAAAACTGCACGCCGTCCGAAACTCTTCCCACGTACGCGCTTGGTTCATGCGCAAACTCGCCAAATAGGGTGCACAACCCACCTCCAACCAACCCGCCCGCACGGCGTACAGTTTGTTTTTGGCCCCTTCTTCAAACACCACCGGCCCGTGACGAGTATACTTGAGCGTTATTACCTCAGGCGAATCGTTGGCTACTTTAATTGTGTCTTTCAGGATTTTAAGGTTTTCCCATTTCCCTTGGTACTTGTACTGATTCGGATTTTGGGGATTGGTTTCGTAGACGTACAGGTCTTCATTATCGGTTTCAAAAATGGTCAATCCCCACGAAGCCACTTCGTTGTGGCCAATCGAAACGCCCGGTAAGGAAGGTTCGCCCGCCCCCACGACGTTCCAGCCCGGGGCGTGCAAATGCACCCAATACCGCAACGACGGCACCGATTGCGCGCGGTGAGGGTCATTGGCCAGCATCGGATAGCCGCTTTGGGCGCGGTGGCCGCTGATAATCCAGTTGTTGGAGCCGACGTTGGCTTTTTCTTCTTCGTACCAACTGTCAAAATCAAACGCGGGCGTGTGGCTCGCCTTTTTATCATCTTTGACAAATTTCAAAGGCGCCCGAAAGGCTTCGTACAATTCGAGAATGGGCTGAAAAAGGTCTTCGCCCTGCACGGTTTTGTCCAAAGTTAAATTGGGTTCGTTGGCGGTTTTGGCGGGGTGAAACCACTGCAATTCACGCAGCTTTTCGGCACCCACCAACTGCACAATTCGGGCATTGTTGAGTTCGTCTTTGACGTTGCTCAGCAATCCCTGATGGCGACTGATGACGATTTCGGGTGTCCAGTAGTCGGGCAGGGTGTTCAAGACTTTAAATTCAAACGGAAGTTTTTCGGGCGTTTGTCGCATCTCGCGGATATAGGCGTTGATTCCTTCCACAAAGGCATTGATGATGAGCGCACTACGTGGATGGTAATGCGCCAACTCCGCCGTAAGATTGCCCCTAAATTTAAACAATCGACTGCCAATGTCGCGTTTCAATTCTTTTTTTCCGAGCAGTTCGGCCACGGTTCCCGTGGCTTGTCGCCGCCAGATTTCGAGTTGAAACAGGCGGTCGGAAGCGGCCACGTAGCCCTGCGCCATAAACAGGTCATGGTCGTTTTGGGCGTAAATGTGGGAGATTCCCCAGCGGTCGCGGATGACCTCAACGGGTTGTTGGAGGCCTTTGATGGTGAGGGTTTGGGCGCAGGAACCCGCGCAACGCACGAACAGCCCCACCGCAAGCAGTAGTATAAATCGTTTCAAGGGATATAGTTAGGTTAATGAAACCTAATGTTAGTAAAATTTGGAAGAATTCTCAAGAAATAGCGACGAAACCGTTTTGATGAGTGACTATTTAAACAGAATGTGTTCTAAAGAGCATATTGTCACTAATCTATTTCAACATGAGAGGACTTAACCGCGTAACTTTAATTGGAAATCTTGGTAATGTGCCTGAATTTCAGGCCTTAGAAGGCGGAGTAAGCGTAGCTAAGTTTTCGCTGGCCACCACTGAAACTTTCAAAGACAAAAATGGTCAAAACCACAGCGATACAGAATGGCATACGGTGGTACTTTGGCGAAGTTTGGCCGACCTCGCTCATCAATACTTAAAAAAAGGCAGTTCGGTATATGTGGAAGGCAAGTTGAAAACGCGTAATTATGATGTTAAAGACGGCAGCAAAAGGTACGTAACCGAGATCATTGCCGACCAAATAATCATTCTGGATAAACGGACTAACGCTGATGAATGACTTAGCCCCAATACCCGCAAATTGGCAATTTGAATTGACCAAACACGAAGGCAAATCTGTAATTTTGATTCGGTTTGAATACAATACTGAGCACTATCGCCTCATTCGTAGCATAATAGGTGTACGCTGGAATAGCACTCAAAAAGCGTGGTATGTCCTTGATACCCCCATGCATCGTGAACGTTTTGGTATCAAAATTGAGCCTGTCGGCAAAGAAGTGCTGTTACACATTCATCCGCTCAATCAACTTGCATTATATACCTTTATTGAAACCTTAGAGTTAAAGGCATACAGCCAAAGTACTATTACGACGTATCGCAACGAGTTTGCACAATTATTGTATGCCCTTAAAGACAAGCCAGTTGAAGATTTGGATACCGCTCGGCTGCGAAGTTATTTTTTATATTGCCTCAAAACCCTGAAACTATCCGAAAACACGTTGCACAGCCGTATCAATGCCGTAAAGTTTTATTATGAGCAAGTACTGCATCGCGAGAAATTCTTTTTTGAGATACCTCGTCCCAAAAAGCCCTCTATTTTACCCAAAGTTATCAATGCACAAGACATTAAAAAGCTTTTTATCGCTACAACCAATCTCAAACACAACACCCTGCTCAAACTCTGCTATGGTATGGGATTGCGTGTGAGCGAAATTGTTAATCTCAAAATTACCGACATAGACAGTAAAAACAGACAGGTTTTAATAGAGCGAGCCAAAGGTAAAAAAGATCGTTATGTGAATCTCCCAGAGAGTATTTTGCTCCAACTTCGGGAGTATTATAAAGCTTATAAACCCAAAAAATATCTTTTTGAGGGGCAATACGGTGAACAATACAGTAAGCGCAGTGCCCAGCAGGTGTTTAAAGATGCACTCAAAAAAGCAGCGATTAACAAAGACGTAGGTATACACGGGCTAAGGCACAGCTTTGCGACCCATTTGCTGGAAGCAGGAACCGATGTAAAATTTATTCAAGAGTTACTGGGTCACAACGACATTAAGACCACACTCATTTATACCCATGTAAGTCAAAAAGATATTAAGAGAATCAAAAGTCCATTGGACAGCCTTTAAAAGTAGAGGGTATTAAAACAATACAAAACACGCACTGCGCATTTTGTATTGTTTTAATGATGGATGGTTTCAAAATACATGTTGCGCATTCTGTATTATTTTAAGCCTTTATCTAAGAAAAAATGCAGAAACCAATACACAAAACACTAAAAATCAACAACTTAAAAAACAACCACCTTAAAGGTTGCATTTTATGACGGAAGCATTTACTTTGCATATAAAACGCACAAAACATGCATCAATTAGCGAGTTGTGTGCAATCTTAAACAGACACTCTATAAACTGAAATGGCAATATTGAAACATATTAATGCAGGAGACCTTTCAATTGCATATGAAGAAAGTGGTAATGCAGACGGAACACCTGTAATGCTTATGCACGGCTTTCCTTATGACATTAGAACTTATGATGAAGTTGTAAAATTTTTGTCAGCCGAAAACTGTCGTATTATAGTACCTTATTTGCGTGGATATGGGCAGACAAAGTTTTTATCAACAGACACAATTCGCTCTGGTCAACAAGCTGCATTAGCCTATGACTTAAAAGCATTAATGGATGCCTTATCCATAGAAAAAGCAATTGTTGGTGGTTATGACTGGGGCGGACGAGCTTGTTGTATCGTTTCTGCACTTTTTTCAGAACGTATAATTGGACTTGTTTCAATGGCAGGATACAACATTCAGAATATAGCAAAATTTTCTGAACCTGATTTCCCTGAAATCGAAATGCTAAATTGGTATCAATTTTATTTTCATAGTGAGCGGGGGCGTATTGGTTTGACAAAATTTAGGAAAGAGCTTTGTAGGCTTTTATGGCATAATTGGTCGCCAACTTGGAAATTTGATGATGATACTTTTGATGCGTCAGCAGTTTCATTTAATAATCCCGATTTTGTGGACGTTGTAATACATTCTTACCGACATCGCTATGGATTAGTAAAAGGTGACCCAAAATTTGACGCAATTGAACAATCATTACAAGAGCAACCGACTATAAAAGTACCTGCAATTATTTTGGACGCAGAAGATGACGGAGTTGAACCATTTTCAGGAACTGGCAAGGATGCTAATTTCTTTGAAGGTGGTTATGAAAGAAGAATTATTAAAGGAGTAGGACATAATTTACCACAAGAAGCACCTGCCGACTTTGCCAAAGCGATTTTGACATTTGTTAGACGATGAAAGACTGCACACAACATCGGTTTGGCAATATGGCGGCTGAAGTGCTTCTTTGAGACATTTGTGCAAGGTTCAACAGCAGTAATTCTATTGAACTTTTGTGCTAAAAATCCGCCACATCGCCAAGCCGTAAACCGTTAGCGGTAATTCTGTAAGACACCTTCATTCATTGACAAAACAAATTTTAAGTGAAATGAAAAAAATAAGCTTTCTATCATTATTGGGCTTGCTCACTGTTTTTGCAAAAGGACAAAGTAACTTTTTTGTTCCGCCATTGCCTGAAATGAGCTATGTTTCGGTGGTTGACAAATCAAAATTTCTGGGAGACCGTTGGAGTTATATGGAATCTGGTAAGACAACTTCCCCAGTAATTATGTGTATGCATGGCTATGGAGGAAGTTCTGCTGACTGGCGTTATCAACTTTTTGATTTATCAGATACTTACCATGTGATTGCTTGGAATGCCCCAGGTTATATGTTGTCTGACGAATTAAAAACAAATTACCCATCTGCTAAAGATTATGCAGACGCTTTAAACGATTTTATCCTTGCTTTAAAATTAGACAAGGTCTATTTAATGGGCAATTCGTTTGGTAGTAGAATAGCACAATGTTTTGCATATTATTACCCTGAAAAAGTTATCAAAATAGCATTGGTTGGTCCATCTGCTGGTAAGAGAAATATTTCTTTTGATGATAGAACCAAAACAATAAATATGCGGTATGACCAAATCAAAGATGGTGCTTACGCATTTACAAACAAACGAGTTGAAAATTTATTAGCCCCAAATAGTTCACCTGAACTTATTGAATTAGCAAGAAAAGGCATGAGGGGCGTAAACCCAAGTATGTTTATGAAAGGTGTAAACTTTCTCCTTTCTGAAGACCACTATCCAGAACTTATTTCTAAAAAAGTAACAATGCCAACTTTGCTTATTGCAGGTACAGAGGACAAAATTTCACCAATATCTATTAATGCCGACTCTATACATCACTACTTAAAAAACTCAAAACTTGAAATATTAAAAAACATTGGACACCTTCCACATTTAGAAGCACCTCAAAAGGTGAATAATTTAGTAAGAGATTTTTTTGGAGTAACAAAACCAAACAATGCTAATAAATTTAATCTCAATGACTATCAACAAGCTGTTTATAAAACAATTGACAGCTTAACCAAACAAATTGAATTAATGGTTTTGAAGCAAGATACTATTGCTATGCAAAAATTTTATCCTGACGACATGGTAATTACCAACCCGTTTGGACAAATGATTGATAAAAAAACAATGATTAAACGAGTTAAGGATGGCATTATAAAATATAGTGAGTTTGAAAAGGTTATTGAATATTTCACAATGCCTGACGACAAAACCGCAATAGTTGTCGGCAAAGAAAATGTTACTCCGACAAAAGATGCTAACAGGACTGATGCAGGCAAACACCATGAAAGAAGATTTACGGAAGTATGGGTTTACAGACAATCAAACTGGTTAAGAATTATTAGACATGCAAGCACATTTTAGAAATAGAACTACCGCTAATAACTAAGGTTTCGTGGTGGCCGAAGGCCAAGCCATGAAACCGCTGTTGAACGAAACTCGGGCGGGCGGCCAGCCTAGCGGTGAGTGCTCACCAAACTCTTTTCTTTTGTTATGGAGTTATCGT
>NZ_QPIW01000020.1 GCF_003339505.1 Runella aurantiaca | reverse complement strand
AGGAACAACCCTGGTAACAGCCGAGGCATTCGAGCCACAAAGCGCTCATAGCTTATCAAAGTTGGGAAATAACTGCTTAACTGAGCCTGTACCCAATCTTGATAGTAGTAGCGAAAACATTTTGAGCCGGAGTAGTGATAGAAGATTACAATGGTTAACATTTCGCTGTCACTTAATTCACTTGAACGAGTTTTAACAAGTCTACCCTCTTGAAGTTGCCATTGGGTAAGCGCCTTACAAAAATCATCACAGACGATGAATAGTTCGATGAGTTTTAATGCTTTAGATTCGCAGAGCATAGGAGTAGGAAAAAGTTAATTTGTGAGGTAGCACCACAAATATCTTTATTACTAAGCTTCTATGCTCTCATTATCAAATATTTATAAATCTGTCATCCATAATTCACGTTATTTAGTGCCAAACATACCTCCCTAAACCTTCACTTCATGGAAATCAAAGACTTCAAACCCTACGTGTCCAACGAGCAAAACATGGCCGAGTTTACGGTAAAGTCGGTCGTGGTGGGCATTCTTTTCGGTGTTTTATTTGGTGCAGCCACGGTCTATTTGTCGCTCAAAGCTGGGCTTTCGGTGTCGGCTTCTATCCCGATAGCGGTCTTGGCGATTTCGCTCGGTCGCAAGTATTTGGGCACCACCATTCTGGAAAATAACATTATTCAAACCACGGGTTCGGCGGGCGAATCCATCGCGTCGGGCGTGGTATTTACCTTGCCCGGTTTTCTTTTTTTATCCACTACCGAAGAAGGGAAAAGCATCGGAGCCGATTTTTTCAACTATTGGACAATTTTAACGTTGGCCATTTTGGGCGGAATTTTGGGGACATTGATGATGATTCCGTTGCGGCGTTCGCTGATTGTGCAAGAACACGGCACTCTTCCATACCCCGAAGGAACCGCCTGCGGCTCGGTGCTGATTGCGGGCGAAAAAGGCGGCGATTTGGCCAAAACGGCCTATCAGGGCTTGGGACTTGCCATGCTGTATGCATTTTTTCAGAAGATCCTGCACGTAATTGCCGAAGTGCCTCGAATAGCTTCTGAGCAAGCCAGTAAAATCTTTCCATCGGCGGTGGTCAGCGGTGAAATCACCCCCGAATATTTGGGCGTTGGGTACATCATTGGTTTTCGGATTTCGGCGGTGTTGGTTGGTGGAGGTTTATTGGCTTGGTTAGGATTGATTCCGCTTTTGGCAACACTCGTTCCGGGTGATACCATTGCCGAGCAATTAATCAAACTCGGTTACCTCAAAGACCTGGCTACGTCGGGTGGTCCGGGTGGGTGGAATCCCGCAACGCATAGCTTTAACGATACCGCTTCGGCCATTTATCGCGCATATATTCGCCAAATTGGCGCGGGAGCCGTGGCAGCGGGCGGTTTTATGGCTTTGCTGAAAAGTATTCCCACGATTATTTCTTCGTTTCAGCAAAGCTTGGCTTCAATGAAAGCGGGTAACGAAGGTGCTCGTGTGCGTACAGAGCAGGATTTGTCGTTTAAAGTAGTGATTTTCGGATGCTTGGCGTTGGTGATATTGATGGTCATTTTGCCCCAAATCCCGGGGGATGGTTGGTTGACCAAATTGCTGATTGCCGTTTTGGTGGTGGTGTTTGGCTTTTTCTTTGTCACAGTCGCGAGCCGGATTGTGGGTATTATCGGTTCAAGTTCATCGCCAGTTTCGGGCATGACCATTGCGACTATCATGGCCACTTCGTTGGTATTCATCGGGTTTGGGCTGACGGGTAAATTGTACGAGCCAGCGGTGTTGGTGATTGGCGGAATGATTTGCATCGCGGCGGCCAACGCAGGAAATACATCGCAGGACTTGAAAACGGGATATTTGGTCGGAGCCACGCCCAAGTACCAGCAAATAGCGCTGTTTATCGGAGTTATTGTTTCGTCGTTGGTGATTGGGGCAACGGTCAAGTTGCTCGATACGCCCACGCCCGATTTGGTGGCGCAGGGCATTCAGCACGCCATCGGAACCGATAAATTTCCCGCTCCGCAGGGTACGCTCATGGCAACGCTTATCAAAGGATTATTGTCGTTTAATTTGGATTGGCAGTTTGTATTGGTGGGCGTTTTTACGGCCATTACCATCGAAATAATGGGTGTTAATGCACTATCGTTTGCCGTAGGCCTGTACCTGCCTCTTTCGACGACCTTACCTATTTTTGCGGGTGGTTGCGTAAAAGCCTTTGTGAATTGGAATGCCAAACGCAAAGGCATCGAAGAAGAAGACCCTGATTTGGGAAAAGGAAATCTCTTTTCAACGGGCTTGGTGGCAGGTGGTGCTTTGGCAGGTGTAATTGTAGCTTTACTTTCGGTCAATGATTCTATTTTCAATGCCTTGGCTAAAATTAATCTTGAACCCGTTTTGGCATCCGTTATCGGTGAAGGCGGTTATCAACTCTTGGGGGCGGTCATGTTTGCGGCGATGGGAACGGTGCTGTATCGGGTGGCAATGAAGCGATAGAAATGAATGTAGAAAACAAAAAGCCCCGGCTGATGAATTCAAGCGGGGCTTTTTGTTGGAGATAGTTTTAACTTTCAACTTCCTGATTTTTTACTTCTACTCTAGGTGGAATCAGGCGGTACAATACGGGCGTAACGATGCGCGAAAGTAAGGTTGAACTGATGAGTCCGCCGATCAAAACCCACGCCAACGGTGAATAAAGCGGGTTTCCTTCAATGGCCAAAGGAATTAGTCCCCCAATGGCCGTTAGTGAGGTAAGTACGATAGGCACAAAGCGAATCTCGCCCGCTTCTTGAATGGCCTCAATCAACGGAACGCCTTCTTCGCGGAGTTGATTAGTGAAATCAACAAGCAAAATCGAGTTTTTGACCTCAATCCCTATCAAGGCAATAAGCCCAATCACGGCCACAAACGAGAGCGGATAGCCTACAATCCACAGCATCGTAAAAGCCCCAATGATACCCAACGGAATGACCGAAAGCACAATCAATGAACTCTTAAAATTGCCGAATTCCAAAATTAAAACCCCCAGAAATCCGAAAGCGGTGATAAGAATGATGGTTCCTAAGCCACCGAACGATTTTTGACGAGCTTCTAGCTCTCCAGCTGCCACGTAGCTAAAATCGTTAGGGAATTTGTATTTATCCAGTTTCGTAATGATGTCTTTGTACACATTGTCAACCAAATAACCGCTTTTTACAAAGGCCGAAATCGTGACAAAACGGTCGCGGTCGTAGTGCCGGATTTGATTGGTTGAAGTTTCAAACTGAATATCCGCCACCTGACGCAATGGAATTGCCGACCCAGTTAAGGTATTCACGTACAGATTATTCAAGATGGCAGGGGTAGTTGTTTTTCCTTTTGGAAGAGTAACGTTAATCCCGTAATCATCGCCGCTTTCATCTTTGAAGGTTCCTATATTCAATCCAGCAATCGCCAAACGAACGGTACGGTTGATGTCGGCGACCGATATTCCCAACAATCCCGCTTTTTCTTTATTGATTTTTACCCGTAAGTCGGTACGGCGCGTGGTCAGGGGATTTTTAACGTAAATCGTGCCCGGCGTTTCTTTTAAGACTTTCTCTACGTCGGCGGCCACACTGCGAAGTTTTTCCAAATCCTCACCCATGACCCGAATCGCTACGGGTGCTTCGGTGTTGGGCCCTTGCTCAAAATCCACTACTTCAACGTTGGCATTGGGCACGTAGCGTAGGCGGTCACGTAGTTGGTCAATGATTTTTTCTTTTTCAGGTGGATGAATTTCATCCTGTAACTGTACAAATACCTCCGCGTAGTTGCTTGATTCTGAGCGTTCAATGACGTTGTAGTACATTCGTGGGTTGCCACGCCCGACGCTCGTAGAGAAAAATTTCACTTCGTTAATACGCTTCAATTCATTTTCTACGGTACGGGCCACGCGATTGGTTTCGTTTAGGCTACTGCCTTCGGGCGTTTCCAACGTAATTCTGAACATGGGTTTCTCCGATTTTGGAAACAACCCAAAGCCGATGATTTTGGGAATGTATAACGACATCCCGAATAATAATCCCGCAAACAAAAGCGTAGGAAGCGGATGGCGCAACGCCCAGTTTAGCAACTTACTGTACGAACCA
Source organism: Runella aurantiaca (assembly GCF_003339505.1). Classification (GTDB taxonomy): domain Bacteria; phylum Bacteroidota; class Bacteroidia; order Cytophagales; family Spirosomataceae; genus Runella; species Runella aurantiaca. Next base: position 118,216 of record NZ_QPIW01000020.1, on the reverse strand, counting down.
GAAATGACTTTTTTCAACGCTCTCAGAAAGATGTTTCCTTCGGGGTTATGGCTGTTTTCCAACAAACGACTACTCAAAAAGGGAACAATCGTGAGCGAAACTACCATCGAAGCCAAAATCGTCATGGCAACAGCCATGGGCAAACTTCGGATAAAATCTCCTGAGGCTTCGGGTAAAAACAACAGCGGTAAAAAGGCCAAAATTAGCGTAACGGTACAACCAATTACGGCCAATGTGATTTGTTTGGTGGCTTTGACGGCGGCTTCGCGTTTTGAAAAACCATCGCGCATCCAGCGCTCTATGTTTTCGACGACCACAATGGAGTCATCCACCAATATCCCCAACGCCACAATCAACCCTACTACGCTCAATTGATTGATGCTATAGCCTAGATAATCGACGGCAGTGAGACCGATGGCCAAGGAAAGCGGAATCGAAATCATGACGACCACCGCCGCTCGCAGCCCAAGGGGGAGGAGCGTAAGCGCCACGAGCAGAATGGCAATGCCGAAGTCTTTGGCAAAGCGGCCCAAACGACGGTCAACACTCACCGATTGGTCAAAATATTTGACCATTTTGATGTGCTTGGGCATTGTTTTCTCAAATTCGGTCAAACTTGCATTAAGTACTTTTCCCGTTTCTGTGATATTTTTACCCGTTTTTTGGGCCGCCGCTACCAAAACCGCCCGCCGCCCGTTGAGGCGGGTAAGGTTGGTTTCTTCTTCATAATTGAAATCAACGTCGGCGATGTCTCTCAGGTAAATAATCTTCTGACCGTTGGTGGACACAATCGTGTTGCGCATTTGTTCCAACGACTCATAATCGCCGCTGGTCTTGACGTTGAATCGCCGGGCACCTTCTTGCACGCTGCCCGCAGGAATGTTGAGGTTTTCGGCCTGCAATGCTCCCAATACCCGATTGATGGCGATGCCTTCTTGCGCCATTTTCTCGACGTTGAGCGAAACGCGTACGTTTTCTTTCGGAAAACCGTAATCTTTTACGCTCCGTAAGTCTTTGATTTTCTCCAATGTCTTCCGTAGTTTTTCGGAATAATCGGCCATTTCTTTGTACGAAGCTACCTCCGAAACCAAGGCTACCTGAACAATATTGACCAAGCCGGGGTCGAATTGGAAATAACGAATATCAAAAATATCAGTAGGTAAAATGCTACGCATGGAATTTACTTCGCGGGCAATCTCCTGCTTTTTTTCATCATTATCGACGGCGTATTCGTATTCCAACATAAATACGGCGAGCCCGTCGTCGATGGTGGTACGGATATTTTTAACGTCTTTGAGTTCATTGAGGCGTTTTTCGACGGGGTCAACGACCAATTCCTCCATGTCTTTGGGGTCGGTACCGGGATAAATCACCGTAATCACAAACGTAGGAGCCTCAAACGTAGGGTCTTCGGCGCGGGGCATATTGAAGAGGGAGTTGAGCCCAAGCGCTACCACCCCCACAAACATCACCAGCATAAACTGCCAGTTCTTGACGGAAAATTCTGAAAGATTCATCTGTGTAGGTGTGGTCTATTTGATGATTACGTTGGAAGATTCGGTCAGAAAAGCACTTCCTGAGGTGACTACCTCCGTAATGCCTTCCAAGCCATTGGTCACCAGTACTTTATCGCCATCTACAAACCCGATGCGAATGGGCAGTCGTTTCACTTTCTTGCGTGATTCATCCAATACATACACAAAAGCGTCCTGTCCGTTGCCTTCAACAATGGCCTCGATGGGTACCATGATATAATTGCGATTCTGAACGGGTTTAAGCTCTACTTTGGCAAAAAGCCCGGACGCAAATCGTTGGCCATTGGGGTTAATGCGGACCTCAATTTCGTAAAGTTTATTCATGGGGTCGGCGGCAGGAGCTAATTTTGTAACGGTCCCCGTAAACGTTTCGGATGGATAGGCATCCAACGAAACATTTGCTTTGTCGCCTATTTTCAAGCGTGCCCAGTCTTTGTCTGAAACTCCCACGCGCACTACCCAGTCGCTTTGACGATTGGAGGTAATGTAAAAAATAGGGGTTCCAGGTCCAGTTAATTCGCCTTCATTGGCCATTTTTTTGATAACGGCTCCGTCAATCGGGGACGTGATTTGGGCATACGAGCGGTTGAACTGCGCAATTTGAAGGCTTTGTTTTGCTACATCAAAGCCTGTGGTAGCGTTTTGCATTTGTTCGAGCGTAGCGGCGGTGTCTTTGAGCATATTTTCAACGCGTTTAAAATCGCGCTCGGCTTTTTCAACCCCGAATTTAGCCTGACTCACCTGCGCGTCGATTTCGGTCATGTTTAACGACGCCAGCACTTGACCTTTGCGGACTTTTTGCCCTTCCTCTACAAAGATTTTTTGAATAATGCCCCCGATTTTAAACGACAGTTTGGCTTCTTCCGACGAAGCTACCAAACCAGAGGCCCTGATGGATTCGGAGCGAACGGTTTGCGCTACTTTTTCAAGTTTGACAGGAACGACCGTTTCGTCGCTCATGGCGTTGTCGGCTTTTTTTTCTTCCTGTTTTCCGCAGGCTGCAAGCAGAAAAAGGCTAATGATGAATGAGTATTGTTTCATGATTGTATGCGTTATAAAATCATTTTTTAGTTGAGAAGATGGGGCGATTAGTGGGCGGTCACTTTATTCAGCAATGATTCTTTGATTAATACATCAAAACGCGCGAGCGACTGTTGCAACTGAGCCGTTACGACTTCGTTTTGGGCTTTAATCCATTCAATGTAAAGCACATTGTTGTTTCGGTATCGACTGTCAATGACGCTGAAATATTGCGTTGCTTTGTTGACGCCGTCCTGCACCAGTTTTAGATTTTCTCGGGTGGCCTGAAGTTCAAGAAATGCCTGAGTAACTTGCAGTTCAATCTGTTTTTCGACTTCTAGCTTTTTGGTTTTGAGCAATTCGGTCTGAATTTTGGCGCCTTGAATTTTGGATTTGCGTTCGTATCCTTTAAACAAGTCCCAAGTCAATCCGAGTTGGGCCACTCCGTACGCCTGTTGATTGAATGTATAGCCAAATCCCTGAAAACCCGTATTGCCACCTATAAACACCGATGGGCGTTTGGCGGCCTTTTCCTGAAGAGTAATGGCCGTTTTGGACGCTAAAATGGATTGGTCGAGTTGATTTAATTCCTGACGGTTTTGCAGGGCAGATTCACTCAGTTTATCTAAAGATTCATAGGCCGCGGCGGGAATAAGATTCGTTGAGTCAACCACAACCTCTGCGCTCAATTCTCTGTTTAACAGAAAGTTAAAGTAGGCCTTTGCCGTTTCACGGTTTTTGGTTGCTACCGCGAGCTGTTGGTTTAGTTTGCTGATTTCGTATTCAGCGCCAATGACGGCGTCTTTGGTCAGTACGTTATTGTTGACCAATTTCTGATTGAGGCGTACCAGCTCATTGAGCGTTTTTTGTGCATTCCCCAAAATTTTAATGGCTTCCGATGCCTGTAAGTATTGATAATAGGCCCCCTCAATGGTGTGCCGAAGCTCATTTTCGTACACTTTCTTCTTGGCTTCCTGCGCGGTCAGTAGCGTTTTCTGAATCAGGTAATTGTACTGAATTTCAGGGTTGTAAATTGAATACTGAACGGTGATTTTGGTATCGTGAAAGTTGTTGGGAGCTAACAACTCGTCAACGTTTTCAATTTGTGGAAATACACTCGTTTGGGTTAGCTTATTGAGCGTGCTGTATACTGGATTGAGTAAATCGCCGACGGGAAACTGCAATCGACGTCCGCCAGCAGCCAACGAATAGGTAGGCGCAAAAGTGACGCGAGGGTAGAACAAAGCTTTTGCCTGTTGAATATTTTCGAGCACTTTTTGAATTTCCAGATTCTCCTGTTTCAGGGCGAGGTTATTTTTTAATCCTTCCTGAACATATTCCTCCAAAATAGCCGAATGCTGGGCTTGTATGCCAATGCTCATCAGGAGCAGAAACATAGTGAAGTATATCCTTATCATATCTTATAAAATGAACAGTGTTTAGTGAAAGGGTAAAAAAAGGTTATTTTCCAATCCATCCTAAATGAGTATGCTTGAAAGAGTCAGTGTATTTGAGACCATAACCAAAAATACGGTCCATCGCAGAATGGGCGAATAAGATAATTCCTATTAACATCAATGGCGAAGAAGTCAAAGAGAATCCAACCAAAGCAACGCCGATACCCAAGGCTTTGTGGTGCACGAAGTTATAGAGATAGGCCCCGATTCGGGTATTGACTAAGTAGCCTATCATGCTTAGGTCGGGGAGTAATAAAAGGGCAGGAAACCACCACCAAGCATATTCTAGGCGGCTGAACAAAAACACAGCGAGTACAAATTCGCCGATGTCTTCAAAAGTGAGGAGTGTTTTCATGGCTGTTTACAGAGTGATTTTAATAATAATTGATAACGAGAATGATAAAGCTGATGAGCAGGCACAAAGGAGAATAGTAACGAGTATCCATTTGCCCAAATTCGGTCTGTTTTATTTTTTTGAAAAAGCCTACGTATTTGAATTCTCCAATGGCGCGGAGGAAAAAAATAATTGCTATGCCGATTGAAATATATGTAATGACGCTATCAGACAGCAATGAGCTATTTATGAACCCCGCTTTCACTGCAAGAATCCACGCAAAGCAGAGAAGACCTATTCCGACGGCCATTGTTGACAAAGGTCCTGGTGTGAACAAAGGTTTTTGTTGGCTACCGTTTGAGGTCGGAACGGCTAATGTACTCAAGCGACGCCCGCCAAACGCCCAATAAAAGTGAACCGAGGCGATGAATGCAAAAATCAAAATATCAATGAGTGCAAGAATGGGTTTCATTGAATTAAACATTTAGCAATCGGTTACAAAGACGTTTTAATCATTTTGATAAACAATTGAAAAGACTCTTGAATACGTTCTAATTGCTGGTCATCTTTAAACATACTCATTCGATTTTTGAGATAAATCGTGACCAGCCCATGCATATAAGCCCAGATAGTCATGGCCATTATTTCAATATTTGTTTCTTTAAAATAACCCGCCTTTACGCAATCTTCGATGACCAATTTTAGGAGGCCAAACGATTTTAAGCCGTCTTCCCAAATTTCGTCCCGGCACGCAAGTGTTTCCATGGGCGCTTGCATAATGAACATCAAATCGTAGAGTTCGGGATTTTCGATAGCATATTTGATGTATTGGTGCCCCATCTCAATCAGTCGTTCAAAAGGATCACTTATATGGGTCACGGTGATTAATTGCTGCATCATTTTTAAGAATGCTTCTTCGTGCAAGGCAAACAGCAACTCATTTTTGTCTTTGTAGTAGAGATAAATTGTGCCTGGGCTGTACTCAATGGCATCGGCAATGTTACGAATGCTTGTCTTTTCGTAGCCTTGTTCCAAAAATAATTTTCGGGCTGCCTCCAAAATCAGACGCCGCATGTCTTCTTTTTCCCGTTCTTTTCTTTCCTGAATGCCCATAGTTCAATACAAAATACTTAACTTAATATAAACGATGCAAATATAATGAACACTGTTCAGTGTGCAAGAGTCTAACTAAAAAAAATGTTAAACGGTTAAAAAAAAGGATAAAATGAATCGGGACTGTGGAAGTCAAAGAAGAGATAATATTTTGAAAAAGAGTTGATTACATGTAATAGAAAGGGTAAATAAAGATTTTTTAACACAACAAAATGCAAACCCGACAGTTTATTACGATAAATGTTGTAACTTTCGAAAACCTAAAAAACCCTTTGTAACGGTATGGGTAGGAAAGTCTTAATCCTTAACCAAGATTACTCCGCGTTGAGCATTTGCTCCGTTCCGAAAGCCTTCTTGCTTGTATATCTCAACAAGGCTGAATTAGTAGCGGAATCTTCAAACTATTTTTTGCGCACCGTCAGTACGGAATTTCCAATGCCGACGGTCATTCGCCTCCATCGCTATATCCACTTGCCTTACAAAGGCGTAATGATGACGCGGCAAAATATCTTCAAACGTGATGGTCATCAGTGTGTTTATTGCGGTTTGCATGGCGAATTGACTTTGGACCATGTTTTGCCAAAATCGCGCGGTGGGCGTACCAGTTGGGACAATTTGGTGACGGCCTGCAAGCGTTGCAATGCACGCAAAGGCGATTATACCCCAGAAGAAGCGTCGATGCCAATGCGTCATCGCCCCTTCAAACCTTCCTTCATTATGTTTTTACGGGATTATTCTGGCGCTACCGATGATTCGTGGATGCCTTTTCTGTCAAAAAGAGAAAAGGTCTCGTAAAAAAAATTGCTTTTTCCGGTGGGATTTTCTACTTTTGCACTCCGTTTGCAAAGGCAATCGTTTGTTTCACCAAATTTCAGCCATTTTGCCCATTGGCTGATGTACGAGAGGGCAATTTCAAAACTACATTATGAGTAAAGCTCAATTAACTGATTTTGACTGGGACAGAGCCGACAACAGAGGCTTTGGTAGTGGATATTCCGCTTCTGAAAAAGCCCAGTTGGAGCAACTTATCAACGGTACAATCTCTCCCGTTGCCGAAAAAGAGGTAGTAAAAGGAATCGTGGTCGGTATGAATGACCGCGAAGTGATTTTGAACATTGGTTCAAAATCAGACGGTATCGTACCGCGTTCAGAATTCCGTGATTTGACGGACCTGAAAATCGGCGACGAAATTGAAGTATACATTGAAAATCAGGAAGACCCTAACGGACAGTTAGTGCTTTCTCGCAAAAAAGCGAGAGTTATCACTGCTTGGGATAATATTCAAAAATCATTTGATCATGACTTGGTGATTGACGGTTTCGTAAAACGTCGTACCAAAGGTGGTCTTATTGTTGATATTTATAGCATCGAAGCGTTCTTGCCAGGTTCACAAATTGACGTTAAGCCAATTCGTGACTTCGACATCTTCGTCGGCAAGAAAATGGAAGTGAAAGTAGTGAAAATCAATCACGCCAATAACAACGTGGTTGTTTCACACAAAGTATTGATCGAGAAAGACCTCGAAGCACAACGTCAGCAGATTCTTACCAACTTGGAGCGTGGCCAGGTACTCGAAGGAGTAATCAAGAACATGACCAAGTTTGGGGTATTTATCGACCTTGGTGGCGTAGATGGTTTGTTGCACATTACCGACATTTCATGGGGACGTATCAACGATCCTTCAGATTTGTTGCACCTTGACCAAAAAATCAACGTTGTAGTTCTTGACTTCGATGAAGATAAGAAGCGTATTTCATTGGGCATGAAGCAATTGCAGGCTCATCCTTGGGAAGCTCTTTCTCAAGAAATTGAAATCGGTTCACGCGTGAAAGGTAAAGTTGTAAACGTAGCAGATTACGGTGCATTCCTTGAAATCATGCCAGGTGTTGAAGGTTTGATTCACGTTTCAGAAATGTCATGGTCTCAGCACTTGCGCAACCCGCAAGACTTCTTGAAGATTGGTGACGAAGTAGAAGCCGTGGTATTGACCCTTGACCGTAACGAACGCAAAATGTCGCTTGGCTTGAAGCAACTCACCGCTGATCCTTGGACTCGTCAAGAAATCATTGAGAAATATGCAGTAGGTACCGTTCATAAAGGCGTTGTTCGTAACTTAACTAACTTCGGTCTCTTCCTCGAACTCGAAGAAGGTATCGATGGTCTGGTTCACGTATCTGACCTTTCTTGGACCAAGAAAATCAAACACCCAAGTGACTTTATCAAAGTAGGTGAAGAACTTGAAGTAATGGTTCTTGAATTGGATGCTGACAACCGCCGTTTATCTTTGAGCCACAAGCACCTTGAAGAAAATCCTTGGGATACTTTTGAATCGGTATTTGCGGTAGGTTCAGTACATAAGTGTACAATCGTTGCCAAAGGAGATAAAGTTGCAACCCTCGAATTGCCTTACGGTATCGAAGGAGTATGTATCCTTAAAAACTTGGCGAAAGAAGACGGAACCGTCGGAGAAATCGGGGAATCTCTTGATTTCAAAGTAGCTGAATTCTTGAAAGACGAAAAACGTATTGTGCTTTCACATACAAAAACTTGGCAGGAAAAAGAAGAGCCTAAGGTAGAAGAAAAACCAAAAGCTCCTAAAGCCGAAAAACCAAAAGATGCTGAAAAAGCGACTCTAGGTGATTTGGAAGCACTTTCTGCTTTGAAAGAACAAATGGAAGAAGGTGAGAAAAAGAAAAAGGCGGCCGCTACCAAAAAAGTAGCAAAAGAAGCGTCGGCTGAGTAATTTTTCAATCCCTGACTTGCTAAATTGTTAGTTTGTTATGATATTTACGGCTGTAAAAAGTCATAGCAGACTAACAATTTAAAAAACAATAAAAGGTCCTGTGGCCGAGTGGCTAGGCAGAGCTCTGCAAAAGCTCGTACAGCGGTTCGAATCCGCTCGGGACCTCGAAAGTAAAGTGCCTTTTCTCAAAAAAGTACCATTTAGCCATGAACAACTAAACTAGGCTGAATGGTACTTTTTGTTTTTAATTTGCATCATTTTGGATAAAAATAACCCTTGTGGCTATACTTATAGCTAATTTCTAAATTTAATTAGAAAGAATCTAAATAATAGAATTATTGCAAATTAAGAATAGAAATGCTTTGGCACGTATAAATTCGTGCATTACTTTTGTACGGTTAAGAAGTATCATGTTTTTGTTAATTCATACACAAATGGAAATTAGTTTATTCTTAAAAAGAATGCGCAGTGTCACCCAAGCGTTACTGATTGCTTTAATGGCTACGCTTAGCCAACAAGCAACGGCACAGGATGGCGATGCCGCAAGCGGTGAAACGCTTTTCAATAATAACTGTAAGGCTTGTCACTCCGCACAAGATGAAGTAGTGGTAGGCCCAGGTTTAAAAGGTATTCAACAACGCCGTGATTTGGCTTGGCTCGTTAAGTGGGTGAAGAATCCAAACGGGGTAATCCAGAGTGGTGATGAATACGCAGTAGCTTTGTACAACAAATTTAACAAAGCTCAAATGACGGCTTTCCCAGCTTTTGGTGAGAAAGAAGTGAAAGACATTTTGGCGTATGTTGAAAAAGCAAATACAGCCGCAGCTCCAGCTGCAGCTGCCGGTACTGCCGCTGCGGGCGCACCCGCAGGCGAGTCTGCTCCTTCCGATTTGTTTACTTACATCTTGGTTGCTTTATTGATTGTGATGTTGTTGGTACTTGGTGTATTGATGGCAATCGTATCAATCCTGTCTAGAGCCGTGAGTGGCGAAGCTACTGCCTCAGAAGGAACGTCTTTCTCCGACAGACTTCGTGATGGGTTGGTAGGGTTGAGCAAAAACTCGGCGATTCGTAGCGCTACCGTATGGTTCTTTATCCTGATGGTAACCAAAGCAACCGTCGATGGAATGTATGGTGTAGGTATTCAACAGGGATATGCGCCTAAACAACCAATTGCTTTCTCGCACAAACTACACGCAGGCCAGTACAAAATCGATTGTAACTATTGCCATACGGGTGTTAACCGTGGTAAGTCGGCTACAATTCCTTCGGCCAACATTTGTATGAACTGCCACGGCGTGATTAAAAAAGAATCACCCGAAATTCAGAAAATCTACACGGCAATTGAAAAAAATCAGCCAATTGAGTGGGTTCGTATTCATAACCTCCCTGATTTGGCTTACTTCAACCACGCACAACACGTAAATGTAGGTGGGGTGCAGTGCCAACAGTGTCACGGCGAAATTCAAACCATGGAAGTAGTAGAGCAACGTTCTTCACTTACAATGGGATGGTGTATTGACTGCCACCGTAAAACGGAAGTAAATACCAAAGGCAACGCTTACTACGACAAATTGGTGGAATTACACAAAACCAATAGCAAGGAGCCGTTGAAAGTAGCCGATATCGGTGGTTTGGAATGTTCAAAGTGTCACTATTAATCACGTTTCTTATTCATTAATATATATGGAAAACCAAACGAAGAGGTATTGGAAAGGTCTGGAAGAACTTCGGAATGACGAGACTTTTGTAAAAAATGCCCATAACGAATTTGGTAGCTTTGAGGCTAATGATTCTACCCAGTACAAAAGCATCGTTGACGGAATCGGTTCAGATCGTCGTGATTTTTTGAAAGTATTAGGGTTTGGCCTTGCTGCAGTATCATTAGCGGCTTGTGACGCTCCCGTCAAAAAATCAATCCCTTACCTTAACAAGCCAACCGATACGTTCCCATCAATCGCTGATTGGTACGCTTCAACGTATGCTGAAGGTGGAGATTATGCTAGTGTCTTAGTAAAGACGCGTGAAGGCCGTCCCATCAAAATTGAAGGTAACAAGCAATCAAGCGTAAGTAAGGGAGGCGTAAGTGCTCGTGCACACGCTTCTTTGTTGGCTTTATACGATGCCGAGAAATTAAAAGGCCCTAAAAAAGGAGAGGCTGACGCAGAGTGGGATACGGTAGATAAAGAAATCTCGGCTCAGTTGGCTTCAATAGCAGCAAAAGGCGGTCAAATTCGCATCGTTTCTTCTTCTATTTTAAGCCCTTCTACCAAAGCTGTCATTGCTGACTTTACTGCAAAATACCCTACTACCCAGCACATTACTTATGATGTTAACTCGGTAGCTGGGTTGGTAAAAGCCAATGGCGATTCGTTTGGTAAAGCAATCGTTCCTTCGTACGATTTCAGCAAAGCAAAAGTAATCGTAGGGCTTAGCTGCGATTTCTTAGGAAGTTGGATTGCTCCACATGAATATTCTGTTCAATACGTAGCAGGACGCAAATTGAATAGTGGAAAAGGTGGCAAAAAAGATATGTCACGTCACTATCAGTTCGAGACTACTATGTCGTTGACGGGTGCTAATGCTGATTACCGTGCTGCCGTGAAACCCTCACAGGAAGGCTTGGTTGCATTGGCGCTTTACAATAAATTAAGCGGTAAAGGTGGAACCTCTTTAGGTGCTGATGTAGATAAAGTTCTTGATAAAGCCGTTGCCAATTTGAAAGCCGCTCAGGGAGCTGCTTTGGTTGTTTCGGGCTCAAATGATCCTAACGTACAGGTAGTTGTAAATGCTATCAACAGTGCTTTAGGTGCTTATGGCACAAGCATTGATTTAGGAACGCCCGTTTATTACCGTCAGGGAAATGATGTAGCCATGAATGGCTTGATTGATAACGTAAAGGCGGGTTCAATCGGCGCTGTTATTCTGTATGGTTGCAATCCAGTATATGACCATCCTCGCGGAGCTGAATTGAAAGAGGCACTTCCAAAAGTAGAACTATCCGTCTCTTTTGCTGACCGTGCCGACGAAACTTCATCTCTTTGCAAATACATTACGCCAGCTCCTCACTATTTAGAGTCATGGGGTGATGCCGAGCCTAAAGCAGGCTTTTATAGTTTACAACAACCTGCTATTTCACTCATTTATAAAACACGCCAAGCACAGTCAAGTCTGTTGAAATGGTCAGGTGCAAATCCTGATTTTTACACCTATCTTCGTAATTACTGGAAAGCCAATATCCTTGGTGGAGAGAATTTTGAAGGTACTTGGACCAAGGCCTTGCACGATGGTGTTGTAGAAAAAGGTGCTGCTGCCGCCGCTAGTGCAGGTGCAGTAGCTGGTTTGGATGCTGCTATCGCAGCTGTTACTGCTTCATATAAAGCTTCTGCTACGGGACTTGAAGTAGTTCTGTACGAAAAAGTAGGGATGGGAACAGGGGCCCTGGCCAACAACCCATGGTTGCAAGAATTCCCTGAGCCAGTAACAAAAGCATGTTGGGACAACTACGCTAGTGTTTCTCAAAAAACGGCAAAAGAACTCGGTCTTTCACAAGACGATGTTGTTAAGATAGAAGTAAAAGGTAAATCTGTTGAATTGCCAGTATTAATTCAACCAGGTCAAGCCAATGGAACTGTTTCTATTGCTATTGGTTACGGTCGTGAAAAAGCAGGTAAATCAGGTAATGGAGTAGGGGTAAATATGTATCCTTTCATCCAAAACAAAGCAGGTTTTGCTAATTTTAGCGTAGGTGAAGCAACACTGACCAAAACTGGCGATTCACACAAGATTGCTCAAACCCAGACGCACGAAACTGTAATGGGCCGTAGGGCGGTAATGCAGGAAGCACGTTTGGCAGAGTACCAAAAAGATTCGAAAGCGGGCCGTTATTTCCCACACGTATCTACTTCAGAAGGTATAAAGTCGCCGACCGAAATCACACTTTGGGATGGATATCAAAAGCCTAACCACTCATGGGGAATGGCTATTGACCTCAACTCTTGTACGGGTTGTGGTGCTTGCGTAATTAGTTGCCAAGCTGAAAACAACGTTTCTGTTGTAGGACGCCAAGAGGTAATTAACCGTCGCGAAATGCACTGGATTCGTATTGACCGTTATTATTCATCAGATGCTGATGTAATGGACAAGAGCTTGAGTGGTTCGAAAGCATTGGAAATCGCTTCTGACAATCCTGAAGTTGTGTTCCAACCTTTGATGTGTCAGCATTGCGGTAATGCGCCTTGTGAAACGGTTTGTCCAGTATTGGCCACAACCCACAGTACCGAAGGACTCAACCAAATGGCTTATAACCGTTGCGTAGGAACTCGTTATTGTGCAAACAACTGTCCATATAAAGTTCGTCGTTTCAACTGGTTTAAGTACTTTGATAACGATAACTTCGATTTCCATTACAACAACGACCTTGGCAAAATGGTCATTAACCCTGACGTAACCGTTCGTTCACGTGGAGTTATTGAAAAATGCTCAATGTGCGTACAGCGGATTCAAGAAGGTAAGTTAAATGCCAAGAAAGAGCGTCGTCGCCCTGTTGATGGTGAGATTGTAACTGCCTGTGCGCAGTCTTGTCCAACAGAAGCCATTGTTTTTGGGGACATGAATGATCCTGCGAGCAAACTTTCGAAATTGTTGGCTGAAGAAAAAGAAGGCCGTGCTTTCCAAATGTTGGAAGAAATCAACGTGAAACCGCAGATTTCTTACTTAACTAAAATCCGTAACAAGGACGTCGATGCTACAAAAGCAGCGGCTAAGGAAGCACACGCCGAACACGGAGGCCACTAGGATAAGAGGGTTAATTGTTAGGGTAGAAATCCAAAACAATTAACCTCTACATAAAGATTATTAGATAACAATTAACAATTAACTTTCAAAAATATGCACGTTACTTCACCCGTAAGAACCCCTCTCGTAACCGGCGGTAAGACCTACGCCGATGTGACAGAGGATATCTGCAAGCAGGTGGAAGGCAAGCCAACCAAAGAGTGGAAAGTCGCTTTTGTAATTTCATTGGCGGTTTTAGCATACGGTACAGTTTGCTTATTCTGGACCTGGTGGGAAGGTTTGGGCGTTTGGGGCCTAAACAAAACGGTCGGCTGGGCGTGGGACATTACCAACTTCGTATGGTGGGTTGGGATTGGTCACGCGGGTACGTTGATTTCCGCCATTTTGTTATTATTCCGTCAAAAATGGAGAACCTCAATCAACCGTGCAGCAGAAGCGATGACCATCTTCGCCGTTCTTTGTGCCGCCTCATTTATCCTTATGCACATGGGACGTCCTTGGTTGGCTTATTGGGCGTTACCACTTCCTAATACCTTTGGTTCTCTGTGGGTTAACTTTAACTCACCCCTCGTTTGGGACGTATTTGCCATTTCGACGTATTTCTCTGTTTCCTGTTTGTTCTGGTACGTAGGTTTGGTTCCTGACTTGGCTACCATTCGTGACCGTGCTCAAAACAAAGTGTCAAAATATATCTACGGAGTTCTTTCTTTGGGTTGGAACGGTTCGGCACGCACGTGGTCACGTTATGAATACATCAGCTTGATTTTGGCTGGTTTGTCAACTCCTTTGGTACTTTCGGTTCACACCATTGTATCCATGGACTTTGCAACATCGGTTATTCCAGGCTGGCACACAACCATTTTCCCTCCTTACTTTGTGGCTGGTGCAATCTTCTCTGGTTTCGCAATGGTGCAAAACTTGATGCTTGTAACACGGGTTGTGTACAAATTGGAAGATTACATTACGTTTGAGCACATCGAGTCAATGAATAAAATCATTACGTTGACGGGTTCAATCGTCGGTGTAGCGTATTTGACTGAGTTTTTTATTGCTTGGTATTCAGGAGTTGAATATGAAAGCTATGCCTTCTACAACCGTATGGCGGGACCTTACTGGTGGGCTTACTGGGCAATGATGACCTGTAACGTAATTTCTCCTCAGCTCTTTTGGAGCCGGAAAATTCGTCGCAGTGTTAAATGGACGTTTTTCATATCAGTTATCGTAAACATTGGTATGTGGTTTGAGCGTTTCGTAATTATCGTGACCTCACTGCACCGTGATTATATTCCTTCAAGCTGGGCAATGTTTTCGCCAACAATGTTTGACATTGGAGACTACATCTTCTCTTTTGGCTTTTTCTTCACTTGTTTCTTCTTATTCTCTAAATACTTACCAGTTATCAACATGGCGGAAGTAAAAGGAGTTATTAAGTCTACTTCTGAAAAATTGCCATTGAAAGTTTCGGGTGTATCAAAAGCGGAACGTTTGGCTTCACCTGCTTATAAAAAAGACGCAGAATAGTAATGATACAGGCTATTCTGCTTTCATAAGAAATAGCCAAAACCAGTACTTGAATCTAACTGATAAAATAATGGCTGAAATAAATAAGAAATTTTTAGTAGGGGTATATGACGATGAGGATATTGCCCTTGCCGCAGTGAACAAGATTAAAAGCGCAGGCGTAAAAATCTATGAGGTTTACTCTCCGTTTGCAATACACGGCATGGATACGGCAATTGGCCATCCACGCTCTCGCATTGGTATTGCTGCGTTTTGTTTTGGGGTCGTAGGTTTCCTTTGCGCCTTAACACTTACAACTTGGACAATGGGTATCGACTGGCCGATGGTCATCGGGGGAAAAGATCCACTTTCTTACCCCAACTATGTACCAGCAATGTTTGAGTTGACGGTATTGTTTACGGCTTTCGGGATGACATTTACCTTTTTCATCTCCAATGGCCTGGGACCAACCGTAAAACCGCTTTTGTTTGACCCACGTTGTACTGACAACAAGTTTATAATGGCAATCGACCTGAGCAAAAATAAACTTTCGGAAACCGAGATCGAAAGCCTGATCAAAGCTTCGGGAGCAGAAGAAGTGAGTGTTAAACAGTTGTAATGTATTGATACACAAATGAAAAGAATTCATACACTAATAGTAGGGGCTTTTTTTACGGCAGCAACCATGACTTCTTGTCAGCGTAGTCATGATGATACGGGCTGGGAATTTGCCCCTAACATGTACAATTCGGTTGGGTATGAGCCTTATACTCAAATCGAAAAGAATCCAATCAATGCGGATGGTAAAAACATGCGCGAGCCAGTTGCTGGGACAGTTTCCCGTCGTAATTACCAAACAAAATTTGACAGCGCAAGCGTTGATTTAATGGTTTATAACATTGGGAAAGATGATTTAGCTACTGCCGAAGCCGTTTTGAAAAATCCAGTCCCCAACAATGAAAAAACGTTGTCCGAAGGTAAAGCTTTGTACCTGCGTTATTGCCAGCATTGCCACGGTGAAGCAGGGGATGGAGCTGGCCCTGTAGCCGATATGTATAAAGGCGTTCCGAATTATAAAGCAGACGCTTATCTCAATATGAATGATGGTCATATCTTCCACGTGATTACACACGGCAAAGGCCGGATGTGGCCACATGGCTCTCAAGTTACTCCTGAAGAGCGTTGGAAAATAGTTCACTACGTTCATAAATTACAAAAGGGGTAGTTCCAATACGTTAGTTGTTAATTGTTATTCTGAATTAAGATAAACATTAGCAGTTAACAATTAATAATAACAAATAAAACCGATAACGAATAACAATTTTATAATGGGCGCACATCATCACGAAGTTGTTTCGGTAGAAGAGCAATTTGAGTTTACCGCCGAGTCGAAACGTAATCTCCTTATTGGAATGGGTGTAGGTATTGCACTTGTTCTGCTAGGTTCATACCTGTTGTCGCAGGGAGGAGGACATGATGCTCATGCTGCCGCTGGACATGGAGCAGAGCATGACCACGGAGCTCACGGCTACCACTGGACGCAACGTATCATTGCCAATCTATGGCTTAACAGTGTTTATTTTGCGGGTATTTCAATTATTGGAATGTTTTTCATTTCCTATAATTACTTAGCTCAAGCAGGCTGGTCGGCCGTTTTCAAAAGAATTCCAGAAGCTATGCCAGCTTTTTTGCCGATTCCGGCTATTATTATGATTGTCTTGGCCGTGTTTTTTGGCGATAAAATTTATCACTGGATGCACGAAGGAATCATGGATCCCGCCAGTGCAAATTATGATGCCATCATTGCAGGTAAGCAAGGTTTTTTGAATAAGCCTTTTTACATTATTCGCTTGCTGCTTTATTTTGGCCTATGGTACGTACTGTGGCGCATCGTACGTAATCTATCTCTTCGTGAAGATGAAATCGGTGGTCTTGACGGTTACGAAAAATCAATCAAATACGGTACAGCATTCTTGGTCGTATTTGCCGTAACTTCTTCAACTTCAGCGTGGGACTTTGTGATGTCAATTGATACTCACTGGTTTTCTACCATGTTTGGATGGTATACATTGGCAAGCTGGCACGTAGCAGGTTTAGCTACTATGACCTTGACTATCGTTACATTAAAAGAGAGAGGGTATTTGAAAGCGGTAAACGAAAGCCACTTGCACGATTTGGGCAAATTCTGTTTTGCATTCAGTATCTTTTGGACGTACGTTTGGTTTGCTCAATTCTTGTTGATTTACTACGCAAACTTACCCGAAGAAGCTATTTATTATCGTGAGCGCTTTAGCGGTTATGGTGGTATCTACAAAGCTCCATTTTTTATCAATATTTTGTTAAACTTTGTGGCTCCCTTCCTAGTTTTAATGACGAGAGATTCGAAGCGTACCTCTGTCATTTTGAAACTAGCTTGCTGGTCGATTTTGGTAGGTCACTACTTTGACTTCTATACCAACATCATGCCAGGTACAGTAGGAGCAAACGGTGGTTTTGGCGCGGTTGAGTTTGGTTTTGTTCTGTTGTTTGCCTGTGCCTTTATTTGGTCGGTATCAAGTCAATTGACAAAAGCAAATTTGATTCCACGCAATCACCCAATGTTGGAAGAGTCTTTGCACCACGATATTGCGTAACGAATTTAAATTACAACCTATCTTAATACAATGGTATATTTAGTTGGTTTATTATTGCTTGTGCTGCTTGGGGTAGCAATTGCTATCGCAGCCAAATTGCAGAAAGTAATGGGCAGTGTTCAATCAAACACTGAGGCGGATGCTCCCGTTCCGAACAATAAAATAAACGGGGCAATGTGGATGTTTTTCCTAATTGCAGGGACTGTAGGTGCGGTATGGTCTTATTTGTCGGCCAGAAACTACTTTTTGCCCGAAGCTTCATCACCACATGGTCGTGAGACTGACAGCCAGTTTTGGTTGGACATGTCATTATTGACCATTGCGTTCTTTATTGTCAATTTCCTGCTTTTCTTTTTTGCGTGGAAATACCAATACAAGAAAGGATATAAGGCTACTTTTTATCCTGAAAATCACAAACTTGAGTTGATTTGGACTGCTATTCCAGCCGTAATCATGGCAGTGCTAGTATTCTTGGGATTTCGTTCATGGACCCAAATTATGTCTGATGCTCCCGCTGATGCCCAAGTAATTGAAATCATGGGTAAACAGTTCGGTTGGATTGTACGTTACCCAGGTATTCAGGATAACAAACTTGGAAATTATAACTTCAAGTTGATAACTTCCGACAACGAAATGGGGGTTGACTATTCTGATGAGGCTTCAATGGATGATTTTATCAATCCAAGTGAAATGCACGTTGAAGTAGGTAAACCAGTATCGCTGAAAATTCGCGCCCGCGATGTTTTGCACAGTGTATTTATTCCTCACATGCGGGTGAAAATGGATGCGGTTCCCGGAATGCCGACTAAATTCTGGTTTACTCCTGATAAGTCTACCGAGCAAATGCGGGCAGAGTTGGGGAATCCTAATTTTGATTATGAGATTGCTTGTACGGAAGTGTGCGGACGTGGTCACTTTGCCATGCGTTTACGTCTGATTGTTGAAGATAAAGCATCGGTAGATGCATGGAAACAACAACAAAAGCCTTTGCTTTCAACTATTTTAGAAGCTGATCCAAAGTTCATTTCTAAAATTCCTGAAAAATTACGTGCGAAAGCAATGGATTACGCTCCTTATGTGGAAGAGGTTGATAGCACTACTGCAGCTACAGGTTCGGCCGCTGCGGCTACTTCTTCTTTGCGTTAATTGAAAATTTACAACTTTAAACTCTCATAAAAATGTCAGTAGTAGAGGCCAATTTGGAACACGATGTCCACGCCCATGATGAGCATGAACATCATGAAGAATTAAACTTCTGGCGCAAGTATATCTTCTCAGAAGACCATAAGGTAATTGCCAAACAATACATGATTACCGGTATTTTTTGGGCGATTATCGGAGCGGCGATGTCGGTTGTTTTTCGTATTCAATTGGGTTTCCCCGGAGCAGATATTAGCTGGTTGAAACCTTTCCTTGGGAAATGGATAACCGAGACTGGTGCGTTAGATCCGAACTTTTACCTTGCTTTGGTGACAATGCACGGTACAATCATGGTATTTTTTGTACTGACAGCGGGCTTGAGCGGTACATTCAGTAACTTCTTGATTCCATTGCAAGTAGGTGCGCGCGACATGGCGTCTGGTTTCTTAAACATGTTATCGTTTTGGTTCTTTTTTGCATCAAGCGTTTTAATGTTTGTATCTATCTTTCTAGAAACTGGACCTGCTGCGGGTGGATGGGTTGTATATCCTCCTTTGAGTGCCTTACCACAAGCACACATGGGCTCTGAAATGGGGATGACGTTGTGGCTGCTCAGTATGGCAATCTTCATTATGTCATCTCTTTTGGGTAGCTTAAACTACGTGACAACCATCATTAACCTCCGTACCCGTGGTATGACATTTACGCGTCTTCCGTTGACGATTTGGGCGTTTATGATTACGGCCATTTTGGGGATTATCTCATTCCCAGTATTGTTGTCGGCTGCATTGCTTTTGATTTTTGACCGCCATTTTGGTACAAGTTTCTATCTTTCAGAAATCTATATCAACGGCGAAGCTTTACCAAACGTTGGCGGTAGCCCGATTTTGTTCCAACACTTGTTTTGGTTCTTAGGTCACCCAGAAGTATATATTGTATTGCTTCCTGCATTGGGGATTACTTCGGAAATTATTGCAACCAATTCACGTAAGCCAATTTTCGGTTATCGTGCCATGATTGCCTCTTTGATGGCTATTGCATTCCTTGCCTTTATCGTGTGGGCTCACCACATGTTTGTGACTGGAATGAACCCATTCTTAGGTTCAATATTTATGTTCTTGACGCTTATAATTGCCGTTCCTTCGGCGGTAAAAGCGTTTAACTACATCACGACGCTGTGGCGCGGTAACATTGTGTTTACGCCTGGGATGCTTTTCTCTATTGGTTTGGTGTCGTTGTTTGTATCGGGTGGATTAACTGGGATTATCTTAGGTAACTCTGCGTTGGATATTCAATTGCACGATACATATTTTGTAGTGGCTCACTTCCACATTGTAATGGGAGCTGCCTCGGCCTTTGGGTTCTTTGCGGGTATTTATCACTGGTATCCAAAGATGTTTGGCCGCATGATGAACAATACATTGGGACAACTTCACTTCTGGTTGACGTTTGCGGGAGTATACTTGGTATTCTTCCCAATGCACTATATTGGTATTGCGGGCTTCCCACGTCGTTATTACCAATTTACCAGCTTTGACTTTGGTAAGTCGTTTACCGACCTCAACATGTTTGTGAGTATTGCTGCTATCTTTACATTCTTTGCGCAGTTTGTATTCCTTTGGAACTTCTTCTACAGCATGTTTAAGGGTAAAGTAGCTCCGATGAATCCATGGAAGTCAACAACCCTTGAATGGACTACGCCTGTCAATGTAGGGCACGGTAACTGGGTCGGTGAAATTCCTGCCGTGTATCGTTGGCCTTATGATTATAGCAAACCAGGTTCAGACGTTGATTTTATTCCGCAAAATGTACCTCATTCTCAAACACCAGAATCTAATTTCCCACATGAGAATGCCTATATAGCGCAGGAAAAAGAAATTGAGGCTCAAAATTACAATGACCAATTCCAGGCTCATTGATCACAATAACAGCAATCGCCTGTTTCGGAGGCTGGCACTTCTAACAGTTGTCGTTGTATATTTATTAATACTTATCGGCGGAATTGTTAGAAGTACTGGCTCTGGGATGGGGTGTCCCGATTGGCCAAAATGTTTTGGAAGTTGGGTTCCTCCCACAGAGGTATCCCAACTTCCTCCAAATTACCAAGAGATTTACGGTGCTAAACTCAAAGGTGAAGTAGAATTCAACCCTACGAAGACTTGGATTGAGTATCTTAATCGTTTGTTTGGGGCTTTTACGGGAGTCCTGGTTTTTGGAACACTGCTCGCATCTATTCCCTTCTTAAAAAAAGACCGCCCTATTTTTTACATGAGCTTGACAGCGTTCTTGCTGACAGGTTTTCAAGGTTGGTTAGGTTCTAAAGTAGTATCAGCCGAACTATCGCCGTTCATCGTCACATTGCACATGCTTTTGGCAATTGTCATAGTATTTGTGCTGTTGTATGTTATGGCAAGGTCGTATGTAGGGAAGGTGAAAGTAGAAAAGGTCGGAAATAAGCCATTGATTGATAAATGGTTGAAGTGGACTATAGGCCTGTCACTGCTTCAAGTGTTGATTGGTACGCAAGTGAGGGAAGCAATGGATGACGTAATTGTGAATCTTGGTAATGAAGGACGTAATAAGTGGGTAGAAAACTTAGGGATTTCATTTTACATTCATAGGTCTTATTCAATTATTGTTTTGATTCTCCACGTTGGTTTGGTTTATTTATTATCAAAGTATACACAAACCAAAGGTATTGTTTCTAAGTTGTCCAATGCCCTTCTGGCAACAATTATTATTGAGATTGTAACAGGGATTATTTTGGCTTATTTGAGTGTGCCCGCTGTTGCACAGCCAATCCACCTAACATTGGCAACGGTTGCCGTTGGAATGCAATTTGTGGTGTGGCTATTAATTAATGCTGAAAGTGTGTTTACTCATAAAACGGCTTTAAAAGTTGAAAATATAAACGTTTGAAATGTCAATAACCTTAGATATACTCTTTTTAAAGCTACGTGCTTACTTGGAACTTATGAAGTTGCGGTTGTCGTGGTTGCTTGCTTTTTCGGGGGCTTTTGGATACAGTTTAGGTATCGATAAAGTAGAATGGTTACCACTAACCATTTTTTTGTTTGCCGCATTTTGTATCACAGGGGCGGCCAATATCATCAATCAAATTATTGAGATAGATTTAGATAAGTTGATGAAACGTACGCAGAACCGTCCGCTTCCAAGTGGGCGTGTGAGTACACGGGAAGCCGTTTGGTTGGCAATTGTGTTATTTGCGGTATCGACAATTCTCTTTTTTGTTGAGTTCAATCTGCGTGCCTGTGCATTGGCGGTATTGTCAACGATTCTCTATGGTTTTGTATATACGCCCTTAAAGAAAGTAGGCCCGATTGCTGTATTTGTCGGTGCAATACCAGGGGCATTTCCACCCATGATTGGCTGGGTGGCAGCAACCAATCAATTTGGACTTGAACCGGGTATACTTTTTGCGATTCAATTTATTTGGCAGTTTCCCCACTTTTGGGCAATTGCTTGGGTTTTGGATGAAGATTACAAGAAAGCAGGTTTTCGTTTATTGCCATCTAAAGGGGGCAAAGATTTAAGTACGGCGATTCAAATAATGATTTATACCTTGTTTTTATTGCCAGTAGGATGGTTGCCTTATGAATTGGGAATGACAGGAATCAATTCTGCTTTGGTGGCAATGTTGTTTGGTGTTTTATTCCTGGCTCAAACATTCCATTTAATGCGTAAATGCTCCGACAAGACAGCGTTACAATTAATGTTTGGCTCATTTATTTATTTACCAATAGTACAAATAGCGTACCTGTTGGATAAAATTTAATTCAGAACATGGCTGAGGTAGAAAAAATAAGAATTGAGGAAGCTCCTGAAACGTTGGCGATGGACCCCAAGAAGTTTATACTTTGGGGCTTTATTGTTACCATTATCATGTTGTTTGCTTCCCAAACCAGTGCATACTTGGTTCGACGGGCCGAAGGAAACTGGGTAGAGTTTCAAATTCCGCAAATCTTTTGGTACAGTACTGTAGTGCTTGTTGTAAGTAGTGTGGCAATGCACTGGGCATACGTAGCTGCAAAAAAAGATAATTTCAATACACTCAAAATAGCAATTTCTATTACTTTTGTGCTCGGAATGGCATTTTTGGTGATGCAGTTTCTGGGCTGGAAAGATTTGGTTGCGCAAAACGTATACTTTGTCGGTAATCCTTCAGGCTCGTTTTTTTACGTGTTTACTTTGTTGCACGGTATTCACTTAATCACTGGTCTTTTGGTTCTTTGTGTTACATTTATTTCAGCAATGAGACTGAAAGTACACGCCAAAAACCTCCGTCGAATAGAAATTTGTACCACATATTGGCATTTTCTTGACATTCTGTGGATTTATTTATTTGTTTTCCTTTTGTATTTTCGTTAGAAAAAGAGTCTTAATTAAAACTTGCAATATTTAATAGAATAACGATGGCTGCTACTGCACAACCGAATGTTAAAAATGTATGGCTGGGGGGAGTTGAACCTATGAAAGCCAGCTACGGGAAGTTGATGATGTGGTTCTTTTTAGTTTCGGACACATTCACTTTCTCGGCTTTGCTGGTTTCTTATGGTTTAGTTCGCTATAGTTACCCTGCCTACGCAGGTAAAGTTGTTGATTTTGTTTCATCGCCGACCTATTGGCCGATTCCAGAAAAGGTTTTTGATGCACTACCCTTTTTGCATGGTTTACATGCACCGCTTATTTTCGTTGGGATAATGACCTTTATCTTGATTTTTAGTTCGGTAACAATGGTATTGGCAGTAGAAGCAGGCCATCGTAATGACAGAGCAACCGTTGAAAAATACATGCTTTGGACGCTATTGGGCGGTGCTACCTTTTTAGGTTGCCAAGCATGGGAATGGACGCACTTTATCCACGGAACAGAAGGTGGAACGGTTATTAAAGAAATTGTTGACGGTTCATGGGTTTCCAAAACTGTATTCGGTGCAAATCTTACCGTAAATCAATATGGTCCGCCAGCGTTTGCTGACTTCTTTTTCTTTATTACAGGTTTTCACGGAACCCACGTATTTTCGGGTGTTGTATTAAACTTCTTGGTTTTTTATCGCACGGCTACGGGTACGTATGAGCGCAGAGGACATTATGAAATGGTTGAGAAAGTAGGTTTGTACTGGCACTTTGTGGATTTGGTATGGGTATTTGTATTTACATTCTTTTACCTCGTATAATTCAGCACCGTTAAATACAAAGCATTAAACGTACAAGCTGCTTTAATGCACCCCTTCCTAACGTTTAACTTAAAATTAAAAAGATATGGCACACGTACACGAACACGAAGTTGATGAAAACGCCGGTGCAGAGCAAAGAAAAGCAATTTGGCGTACTTTTTGGATTCTTTTAATCCTGACTGCAGTTGAGTTTTTAATTGCTTTTACACTTGAAGCAGGAACACTTAAAACTGCAATATTCGTTGGAATGACCATTGTGAAAGCTTTTTATATAGTGGGTGAATTTATGCACTTAAAGCATGAAGTAAAATCACTCATTTGGGCAATCCTGATTCCTTGTATTTTTGTGGTTTGGTTGTTGATTGCCCTGATGCGTGAGGGAGGCTCCATTTTCGACTTACGTTAATTTTTTAAAGTGAGTTGAATGGTATCTTCCCCACTCAATTCTGAGTAAAAGAGTATTTTATACTATGAAAAGATACATGAAAGCCGGCTTGCTAACCCTAGTGTTGGTGTTGCCGGCTTTAATCGTTTTATTTTTACACGGTTTTGCCGAAAACCACTTTACGTTGCCCTACCTTCAACCGCTGGTTGATTCAACTGGAAAGGTCGTAATGAACGGTCAGGATACGGTTTTTTATCAAGTTCCGACAGCCGTAGAAAAGAATATTAAAGTTGTGGCGTTTTTCGGTGAAAACCCCTCAAATCAGCTAATTCAACAATTTTCAAGGGTTGAAAAATTAGCTTCGGACGACGTAAAAATAGAAGCCTTAAAAGGTGAAAATGTTGAAAAAGACGCAACGGAGATTTACAAAATCAAGCCGTTAATAAAAGCAAAGTCTGCTGAAAACATTCTCTACAACGAACAGTTTATACTGATAGACAAAGAAGGATATACCAGAGGTGTTTATGATGGTACTGACCCCGAAGACGTAGACCGCTTGTTGGCAGAATTGAAAATCCTGATTGATATTTACAATAAAGGCAAAGATTAACCCGATAATGGCAACACTTGCATTACCCAAAGACAAAAAATTTAATAAAGTAATAAACATTGTGGCAGTGGCTATTCCGTTGGTAGTGGCTGTTTTGCTCAATCCACGAATTCCTAAAGTGGAGCTTGGAGAATGGAGCCAGGTCTTACCGCACCTTAATGGTCTCATTAATACCTTAACTTCGCTTACATTATTGGCGGGGTATTACTTTATTAAGAAAAAAAACATTGCAGCTCACCGCCGAATGATGACTGTTTCGTTTAGCTTAGGTGCTTTGTTTTTGGTCAGTTATGTATTGTACCATTTGTCCAACGAGTCTACTCCCTTTGGGGGAGAGGGGCTGATAAGACCCATTTATTATTTTCTGTTAATAACGCACATAACGTTGTCAATTGGTGTTGTTTGGTTTGTGTTGAGGGCCATTTATTTTGCGTTGAGCAATCAGATTGACCTTCACAGAAAAGCGGTGAAATGGGCGTTCCCAATTTGGTTGTACGTGAGTGTTACGGGAGTGATTGTCTATTTAATGATTAGTCCTTACTATAATTAAAGATGAGTATGAAAAAGGTAATAAGTTTGGTAGTAATTGTTTTGTTGGCGCTTGTTTTCTCTGAAAGTGCAATGGCGCAGTGCGCGATGTGCAAAGGGGCCGTTGAAACCAATATGAGCACGGGAAGAAATGTAATTGGAAATGGTATCAACGCAGGTATTGCTTATTTATTTGTGTTTCCGTACCTCACCGTTGGCGTCATTGCCTATTTGTGGTATCGCAGCAGTAAGAAAGCCTTGGCAGAGCGTGTGGCGCTTCAGCAGCGGCTGCGAAGTGTAATAAACGGCTAAAAAGTACATTTGCCAATACGTAATCTTAATGGATTTAGGGTATTTATCCCCAAATCCAATGCCCCAAATTTAATTTTTGTTCAATGTTTACTTCAGCCAAATCACTTTTTGATTACATCGTCCAAAATGTCACTGCTTATTCTTCAAAAGAGACCAAAGCAATGGCTTTTATGCTTTTGGAGCATTATTTGCGCCTGCGAAGCGTCGATGTGATGGTAGATAAGCCCATTTCGGCTGATGAGTCACAACCAAACTGGGATAAAATCATTGAACGACTAAACCAAAGTGAACCGATACAGCACATTATTGGGGCTACTTTTTTCTGTGGTCTTGAATTCAAGGTTTCTCCTTCGGTATTGATTCCACGCCCAGAGACGGAAGAATTGGTTCGGTTAATTGTAAAAGACTGTTTTTGGGAAGAAAATCCCGTTAAAATCGTTGATATTGGTACTGGCAGTGGTTGTATTGCCATTGCGTTGGATAGATTCATGTCATTTGCTAAAGTATGGGGTTGGGACGTGTCTGACGTAGCATTGACCGTGGCGCGTGAAAACGCCCATCGACTTTTATCGGAAGTTACGTTTGAGAAATACGATATTCTGAAAGATACTTCGTTTGATGGGCAGTTTGACGTGGTAGTGAGCAATCCGCCCTACATCACCTATGCTGAACAGACAAGTATGCAACCGAATGTACTGCGTTTTGAGCCGCACTTGGCATTGTTTGTAGAAGATGAAGACCCACTCTTGTTTTATCGGGCTATAGCGGATTTTTGTACCAAACATTTAAAAACGGATGGCACTTGCTATCTTGAAATAAATGAGCTTTTTGGTGAGGTAATAAAGCAATTGTTTCTTGAAAAAGGCTTTAAAAAGGTAGAAGTAATTCAGGATATGTACGGTAAAGATCGTATTGTAAAAGCGCAATTATCCGCATAAAAAGGCATTTTAAACAGAGAATGGGGTGATGTAAATCTCCCCATTTTCTGTTTAATGCCATAACGATTTTCACCTCTTAGTTAAATTGGAATGATTTGTCCA
Source organism: Runella aurantiaca (assembly GCF_003339505.1). Classification (GTDB taxonomy): domain Bacteria; phylum Bacteroidota; class Bacteroidia; order Cytophagales; family Spirosomataceae; genus Runella; species Runella aurantiaca. The sequence goes on along the minus strand of NZ_QPIW01000020.1, from coordinate 91,874 downwards.
ATTCTAAGTACATTAATCAGCAAGTCTGACGTTTAGGTTTTTGTATATGCATGAAAGGCTTTAATTTGCCGATATTTTTTGATTCGAATGAAAATGAATGTTGTTTTAATTACTTTTTTGAGGTCATTGTTTTTAACTGTTGTGTTTGTTGGTGTTGGGTATGCGCAGGATGTCCGAAAGGTAAGTGCTTCTATGATTATGCGTACGTCACACAAAGGAAAAACCACTAATACGCGGGCAGAACTCTGTTATGCCACTTCTGGTAGAATGGTGACGTTGTTTCCAAAACCAGCCGAGTTGTATTTATTTAACAATGCCAACGGCGAATTAAGGGTGTATGACCCGACAAAAAATACCGTATTGCAGCAACAAAATGCGACTTACAGCACCGAAACAACGCAATTCTTCTTTTTTCTTCACAATCGTAAAGCAGATTTGGGGCTGTCGAGCATGGGGTTTAGCTTGGGAAGTACAAAGTTTGAAAACGGAGTGATGATAACGACTTGGAAATCGCCTACTCCTTTAGCCAAGAATATTAAGCGAGTAGAATTGGTGCACAAAGGTCAAAATCCCATTTTTATGAAATACGTTGACCCTTCAGATCGAACGATTAAGAAGGTGTTTTACTACGATTATACGAAGTTGGGAACGGTCGATTTTCCGCAGACAATTACGCAAATTGACTATGTAACGGCCAAAGACTCTATCGTAACCAAAACCGCTTATGGGGCGTTGAAAATAAACGAGCAGGTACAGTCCAATTTATTGGAATTTATCATTCCGTCTAATGCCAAGGTAATCAAATGAAAGCTCTCAGACGCGGGAAATGGGTCATTTTGCTCTTAACAGCCCTGTCGATGCAGGGCATGGCGCAAGTTTCAGATTTAGATTTATTGGCCGAATCTGGTTCTGCCCCAACGGTCAAATTTGGGCAAGCTAAGAAAGCAAAACAAAAGGCATTTTTGCGATTTAATCCCGTGTATTGGATGCTTAATGGTGCTCTGACGGGGTATCAAAAAGTAATATCTCCGCAGATTTCGGCGGAGTGTCTTTATGAACTTTCTTGCTCCCGCTTTAGTCGTGCGGCGATTCAAGAATTTGGTATTTTTAAGGGCATTGCTTTAAGTGCCGACCGTATTTCGCGTTGTAATCGAGTAGCAGCAACCAGCATTGAATTGATTCGTATTTCGCCTCAAACGGGGAGAGTGATAGATCTACCTTCGATGTATCGCCAAAACGTCAAAACCAGTAAATGATGCGTAAAAGGAGTAGGTTTAATCTATTGTTTGGGTTTTGTAATTTGATAAGTTTATTGACTTGGCTTCCCCTAAATGCACAGCAAAAATCGTCTTCAGATTCACTTTTTGTAGAATATTTATTGGAAAAAAAGTACTACAATGACGTACTTCAATGGACAGGGAAGCACCAGACTCTCCCGTATTTTCGTGCCCTTGCTTATTATAATCAACAACAGATAGATTCGGCCATTCATTATTTTGAACGTGTGCCAGTTCAGCACCCTTATTATATCAAATCACGTTTTTTGGAAGGGTTTGGCCATACTTTTTCCAAAAGATACGAAAAAGCAGACACTATCTTTACGGCGTTGCAAGTAGTGGATTCGCTACAAATGGCGTTAAGAAATCTACAGTTAGCGGGAGTGAGCCTATTAAAACGTGACACATTGCGGTTTTCAAGCTACCAATCTCAATTTAGCGGCAAGTACTTTGCCTTCAGTCAGGAAGAAGAGATGTTAAAGCAGAGCTTTGATATGCTCAAAAAACATAAGCGCAAGTCGCCATTGGTAGCGGGACTTATGTCGGCGATTGTGCCCGGAACGGGCAAAATGTATGCAGGGAAGTTGGGGCAGGGGGTAATTACCTTTATTCAAAATGTGGCCTTGGGTTTCCAGGCGCGGGAGGCTTATCGAAAAGATGGTTGGAAAAGTCCGCGTTTTTTGCTCTACAGTGGACTATTTACGTTTTTTTACGTGGGCAATATTTGGGGGAGTGTACTTACGGTTAATATTCGCCAACAGGAATTTAATGATAAAGTGGATGGACAGATTTTGTTTAATATGCAGATTCCTTTGCGTACTGTTTTTAATCAGTAGGGGAGTAGTAGCGCAAGTTTCATTGACGGCCGACAGTCTTAGCATAGCAGGTCAGTTTGATTTGGCCTCGGTGTATTATGAAAAGGCATTGTTTGAGCAAAGTCAACGAATTGATTCAATGAATGCTGATGCTTATAGATTGACGGCTAATGAGTTATTATACAAAAAAATTCAGTGCCAGAAATACCTGAAACGTTTTGAGGAGGCTTGGCAAACGGCTCAGCGTTTTAATCTCAATGAGCCGAATGATACGCTTCACTATAAACTCAGATATGAAGTAGCATTGGCGGGTTATTTGAGCCAACATTATGGCGAAGCACACGGACAAATATTACAAACTCGGTTTTATATACGTGATTCTACCTTGTTTTCAGGTTTGGATGTATTGGAGATTCTTGCCCTGAATGAGCTTGACCGTTGGGTCGAATCAAAGGAATTATTTAAGAAATATGCCGCTCGGAATCAACTAAATATAGATACAGAAGAGTTGTATCGTTTTCTCCGAAAAAAGCCTAAAAGCCCCGAAAAAGCGCAATTGCTTTCGTTTATAATGCCTGGCGTTGGACAGATGTATGCGGGCTTTCCGAAAGAAGGGCTTGTTTCGGTGGGTTTACAAACATTGGCTTTAGGTTTTGGCGTATATCATGTTTGGCATCGTTATTACCTGATTGGTTTTTTTACGGGAGCGGGTATGTTTCAGGCGTTTTATTTTGGAGGAGCCCGTCGAGCAGAATTAATGGCAGAAGAAACGAATCGAAAACGAAAAGCGAAGAATAATCAGCAAATACGAATGGTATTAATCGAGTCAGAAAACAAAAAAGGGAAGTAGTTGCTACTTCCCTTTTTTGTTTTCTATTGGACGACTAGTTGGTCCACATGAAGAATTTCTTGTTGTTGACGTACGAATCGAATTTCTTTTCTTCGATTACTTCCATCAATAAAACAATCCAGTCAATCAAGTTTACAATTCCTAAACCACCGCAGGTCAGGATGTAACCAACGATAACGCCGCCCGCAGTACCTAAGTAAGCACGGTGAATACCTAACCAACCAACAACCCAAGAAAGGATAAAAGCTACAACTGGCTTTTTGTCGCCGGCCATTACCTTAGCAGCATCGCCTGCCTGTCCTGTGCCCATAAGGCTTTCAAGTGCAGAGGTAGCTTCGGCGGTATTTGCTAAATCAAGTTGCTCACCAGCATTGAGGGTTTGTTCAATGGCTTGTGCATCAACAAAATATTCAGCAGTGTTGGTAGCATAGCTTTTACCTACGAGAAGTACGGCAAAGCTGAAAACAAGTGCAAATAGTTTTTTCATAAACTTACTTTGGGTTTTTGTTTAAATACAAGCCAAAAATAGACTTTTGGCGCGCAACGTACAAATAAGAATACGGAGATTTTTTAGAATTTAAAAGAAACTCCTGCCTGAACCCATGAACCACCCGAGCCAAGGTCAGCAAAGAGGGCCATTTTTTCAGAGAAATTATACGTACCTCCAACTCTGGCAAGCAAAGTTGCTGTGGTGTAGCGAGTTCTTGAACCAAGACCGTAGGCATTCCAATAAGAGTCGGGATAACCGTAGCTGCGGAGTAAAATACCACCTGAAACGTACAAATCGAAATCGTCATTATCTAGATTTAAGATACGATTAAGGTGGTACGTGGCACGTGGTCCAATTTGGATGTCAGAATAAGAATAGTTGATACCGATGTAACCAAGGCTGGGTCTTTCGTAGCTGGCATATAAACCTACTCCTAAATCATCCATAATTCCATACTCAACAGTTGCATTGGCACCAAGTGAGAAAAGGCCGACCCCGATGGCAACTCTTTTATCTCCTTTAGAGAATTGAGCAAAAGAAGTTGAGTGAAAAGAAATCATTGCGGCAAATACCAACAATGTGATTGAAAATAATTTTTTCATAATGAACTTTTGATTAATAGTTGGAAAAACGTTTCAAAGAAACTACAAAAAGCACTTAGAAAAAAGTTGGAATACGCTAATTTATTATTCGGTAAGCTAAGAAGCGAAAAACAAATTCTCCTTGGGTAAATGTAGAGACGAAGCTTGAAAAATACAAACGTTTAAAATAATTTTAATCACTAATTAGACTGAGAAAACACCTTTTTTTATAATTGTCGGCGCTTCATCTCTATCTTTGCCACCTAACCTACTTCACTACGTATGTCCAAAATCATTATTGCGGTAGATGGCTATTCAAGTTGCGGAAAAAGCACCACCGCCAAAGGTGTCGCGGCCCATTTGGGGTATGCATACATTGATACTGGGGCCATGTATCGGGCCGTTACGCTTTATTTCCATACGCATCATATCACACTCACCAACCCCAAGGAAATCTCCAAGGCGCTTGAAGGAATTAAAATAGACTTCAGGAGGAATCCTGAAACAGGACGTAACGAAACCTACCTCAACGGACTGAACGTGGAAGATGAAATTCGGAAACTGTACATTGCCAATTGGGTCAGTGAAGTAAGTGCGGTGTCGGAAGTGCGGCGGGCGATGGTAGCACAACAACAGCGAATGGGGAAAGCCAAAGGCGTGGTTATGGATGGACGCGACATCGGAACCGTGGTGTTTCCGGAGGCCGAGCTTAAAGTGTTTATGACCGCCGACCCGCAAATCAGGGCACAACGCCGTCAAATAGAATTGTTGGAAAAAGGTGAAATGCTCGACTTAGAAGATATTCTGAAAAATATTCATAAACGAGACTTGATTGACACTACCAGAGCTGACAGTCCTTTGCGGCAGGCAGATGATGCGACCTTGGTCGATACCTCGTTTATGACTTTGGATGAACAAATTGAATTGCTTACGAACTTGGCCGATGAAAAAATCAGTAGTTCCATAAGACAACGTAGAACCAATCTATGAACGCCGATTATTTGATTGTAGGTCAAGGCATCGCAGGGTCGATTCTTGCTTGGACTTTATCTCAGCGTGGTCACCGAGTGTTAATCATGAATGATCCAACGTTGCCGTCGGCTTCCAAAGTTTCGGGTGGAATATTTAATCCATTGACTGGGAAAAAATTATATCGGACTTGGAAAGCCGATGAGCTTTTTCCGTTTGCCCACAAATTTTACTCCGACATGCAAGCGCAGCTCGGCGGAGATTTTCTCCACGACTGTGATGTGTATCGTCCGTATCGCTCCATCGAAGAACAAAATTCGTACTTGGCCCAAACCGCGGATCAAAACCTTACGAAGTATGTGATTGAACGCGCCGATGATGCCAAATTTTCACCTTTTGTCGAAAATCCTTACGGAGGGCTTCAAATTACGCAGGCTGGATGGGTAGATTGCGTTCAGATGCTTCAAAAAATCGAGAACTATTTTATTGAAAATAAGCAATATATACACGATAGAGTAGACTATCAAAAAATTGAAATTCAGGAAGATGGTGTATCGTACAATGATTTAAAAATTAAAAAAATACTATTTTGTGAAGGTTACGAAGCCCGTCAGAATCCATTTTTTAATTGGCTGCCGTTCAATCCCGTGAAAGGCCAAAGTCTCATCGCGGTTGTTGAAGACTATACACTCCAAGAAATCATCAATCAGGGGACTTTTATTCTGCCACTTGATGGAAAAGGGAAATGTCGGTTGGGGGCTACATATAGTTGGCATGATTTAGACTGGGAGGCTACGGAAGATGGTCGAGCGTATTTGGAAGACAAAATAAAACCCTACCTAAAAAAAAAGTATCAAATTCTCGAACAACATGTAGGGATTCGGCCTTCTACTAAAGACCGACGGCCGTTTGTCGGAATTCACCCCGAATATACGTCGTTGGGGATTTTCAACGGGCTGGGAACCAAAGGCGTTAGCCTTGCACCTTTTTTTGCGAATCAGTTGGTGAATTTTTTAGAGACCGGAGAAGAAATAGACAAAGAGGCGAATATTGAGCGAATTTTTTCGTTATATTTTCGTTCTAAATAGTGTTAAGTGCTAATAGCAATCGCGGTTGAAGGGTGAAATACGAGATGCCCCTTGTGAATGGCAACTACTTGCCTAACTAATTAACGCTTAACTTTTAACGATTAATATAATAGGTTAGCTCTGAATATGAAAAGCTGTTTTATCACTAGATTGCTGTGGATAGGGGCGGTGTTGTTGCCTGCCCTGTCGGTTGAAGCTCAAAATTATCCTTCTCAAGAGCAATTCGGCAAAAATCGAGTACAGTATCAGCGCTTTGAATGGAAAATCCTCAAAACCAATAACTTTGAGATTTATCATTATGGCGCTGGAACACCGTTGGCTACGCTGGCAGCTCAATATGCTGAATCTGAATTTGACCGCATTACGGAAGCCTTAGGATATACGCCCTACAATCGAATCAAAATCTTCCTTTACAATTCTCCCCAAGAGCTTTTGCAAAGCAATATGGGCATGGCCAATAGTTCAGACTTAAGCGAGACTGAGCTTAATCTGGCTAAAGCGCGTTTAGAAATTGCATTTACTGGAGATCAAATCAGCTTCCGAAAGCAGCTTATCAAGGAAATTTCGCGCTTATTTGTCTACGACATGCTGTACGGCGGGAGCCTAAAAGATGCTTTGCAAAGTTCGCTTTTGTTGTCGCTGCCCGACTGGTTTATGTCAGGAATTGCGGCGTATATCGCAGAAGGATGGAGCCCTGAATTGGATGACTACATGCGCGACGCGATTGTGCATCGGCAGATGAAGAAGCCTTCTTTATTGACGGGCCCTGAAGCAACCTTGGTGGGGCAATCTATTTGGAATTATATTGCAGAGCGCTACGGAAAAGATAACATCTCCAATATTCTCAACTTAACCCGCATCATACGTACCGAACAAACTAGCGTATCAAGCACCTTGGGGGTATCGTTTTCTCGTTTTCTGAAAGAATGGCGGGATTTTTACACCAATATGGCAACCACTTCCACTGGTAACGGCTACAAAGATCCTGCGGGAGATTGGGTACGTGACTTAGATTTGCCGCTGGGGCATCCTGCAAATAATGCACGTCTGAGTCTGGATAATCAATATGTTGCCGTAACTAACCGTAAATCAGGTCATTATACAGTTGACGTGATCAATACTGAAACAAAAGCAGTAACGACTATTATCAAAGGAAAATACGCCCTTGAAAAACGTACCTATTTGAGTCGAATGCCGTTGATTGCTTGGAGTCGCGGCAATGGTTTGGCCATTATTTCGGAAGAAAATGGTCGGGTATTTTTAGAGTTGTTTGATATTGGAGACAAAGGAAAATCGAAACTTCGATTGAGTAGAGAAATAAGGGGTATTAACCAAGTCGTTGATTTCGATATTTCCAATGATGGTTCAACGTTGGTGTTAAGTGCCGATAGCCGTGGTCAAAATGACCTATATCTTTTTAATATTGGCCGCTCTTCGTTGCTCGGGCTCACGGGCGATTTATACGACGACCGCTACCCCCATTTTGTAGGTACATCCTCTACGCGTGTTGTGTTTTCATCCAATCGCGTCAAAGATTCGCTGGGCATTGCTGATAAGGGTTCCTATAAAACCGTCAAAGAAAAAATGGCGTTGTTTGTACATAACGGAAATCCTCGTGCTCAAACAGTTACAAGAGTTGCGGACTCTTTGGGAATTATCTCAAATGCCCGTACTACAGATGAAAATACTTTCTACTTTCTTTCAGATTATAAAGGTATCGCAAATTTGTATCGGTACGAGTTAGATATTAAAAAACTGACTCCTCTAACTGGGTTTAACCAGAGTATTCGTGACTATGATTATCTGCCAGCATCAGGAGCTTTTGTAAGTATTAATTGGTACAAAGACAAAGAAAGTTTATTTTATCAGAGTCGGTTTTCTCCAGTTGCCAATGAGTTGGTGGCTACGCCGAGGGTACAAAGTATGTCTGGGTTGTCGGTTTATAAGACCGAAAATCGTAATAACCCAGCGGCGGATGCCAGTTTAATTGCACAGATGGCCAATCCTCGAAAGATTCAGTTAGATTTTGGAGAGGTTGACACAGATAATTATGAATTTGACCCAGATGTACTCAAATCGTTTGAATATCGTCAACGGAGAGGGACTGCGGTTTCCAGCGCCGCCAATTTACCCAGTCGAAATCGCAAAAGAGAAAATATTACAATAAAGGGGCCAATTGATTATAAGAGCCTGTTTATCAGTAATGATGCTACTTCAGATTGGCGAATCGACCCAGTTCGGGGATTTGGATTTGCACAGTCTCTGACGATGAATGATTTGCTAGAAAACCACATTGTCAAAGCAGGGTTTTTCTTAGGTCTTCTCAATTTCAGAACTAATAACTTGTGGGCAGAATACAACAACCTTGCCCATCGCGTTGATTTTGGCGTCCGGGTCGACCGTCAAAGTCTCTATGTACAGCCTCCTGCTAGCCAAAAATACCGCTACAATCGGGTGGCCTTTACGGCGTCATATCCTTTTAGCAACAATGCCCGTGTTTCATTAACACCATTCTATGCCGAATCTAAATTGTTGGATGTAAGCAACATTTCAGCGGCCGATGTTACTTCATCTTATCTTGGTGCTCGTGCAGAATTTGTGTATGATAACTCCCGAATCAATGGCATGAATATGATGGAAGGAACACGTTTTAAAGTTCGTTACGACCAATTTGGGGGTATACGAGGAACAAGAGGTTTTAACCGACTGGTTGTAGATTTTCGTCATTACCAAAAAATTCACCGTGACTTGATTTTTGCCACCCGTGTTTCTTTTGCCCGCTCGGGGGGGAAAGCTCCCAAGCAGAGTGTTTTGGGAGGGATGGAAAACTGGACTGGTAACAATCAGGACGAACGTAGCGTGAATCCTTTGGCGGTTGGTTTGAGCAGCTCTTTGATTCCGATTGATAATAGAGATATCTTTTTTGTAGAGTTGGCCACCAATCTCCGAGGATTTAACATCAATAAGGTTTCTGGAACAAATCATTTATTATTTAATGGTGAATTAAGAATGCCCCTAATCAAGTATTTTTATCGTGGGCCAATTACGTCAAACTTCCTGAGAAACTTTCAGTTAGTAGGTTTTACAGACGTTGGTACTGCTTGGACAGGTCAATGGCCTTTTAATCGTCAGAATAGCCTGAATACTGAAATTATACGTTTGGATTTCTTTAGTGCCACTGTAAATAATTTTCGAAACCCTTTTTTATTGGGTTACGGACTTGGAGCGCGCACAATGTTATTTGGGTTCTATGTAAAGTTTGATTACGCTTGGGGGTTAGATAATGGAGAAATAAATAAAGCCGTTCCATACCTAACTTTAGGGTATGATTTTTAACAATAAAAATATACTTGTAGTCACAAAAAAAAGCTAAACAATCTGTTTAGCTTTTTTTTGTGACTACAAGTATTGGTTAATTTATATACCAATAAGGTGGTTTTTTGAATCGGTTATGGGTCTTCAAAAATGGGATAGCTTACATTTTTATCCAGCAAATATTCCCTAAAATATAAGTGACTTCTTATGACCTTTTTCGTAAATAAGAAGGCAGTCTATTCGTTATAGTGCGCTTTTCAACGCTTTAGGAAGGGATTTCTGGCTCTCGGAGTGGCTAAAAACGGGGCTTCTTGGCACGGTTTTAGCTAATCCTGTCCTCCCACGAATAATGCCCATTTTATGTAGTTAAATTGAAGAAAAAGCCGAGATTAGCTGCTATCTTAATGCGTCTGTATTTTTGTTAAGTATTTGACAAGTAGGTTATTATGTGTTTTTGACAAAAGTAAATGATGATAAATATGAGTTTGGCATAATTTTAGATACTTTATAAGTGGGGCAAAGCCCTCATTTAATGGTAAATACAAAGGCAAACATGTTATGGCTGAAGTTCTGGGATGGTTGGCAGGTGAGTTTACCAATAAAGTATATCTAATTAATAAACGATAAATTGCAGATGAAAGCACTTTTTACCACAGCCCGAAAGCTGGAAATTACAAATGCTTTTAAAACTAAGCGTACATTACGGATGGTTTTATTCAAAAAGACTTTTTGGTCTTATTTGACAAAAGCATTTTACTGTCTACCTTGGGTTAATTCTGGAAGTAGGCCTGTGAAAAACAGTGCTATTTGTAATAAACCCTTCAAATCAAAATTAGCTCAGGAGGGGCAAATTTCATATGTTATTAATTCTGTGGCTATTGATAGTCATTATCATTTACCAGGTGCATCCCCTCCATTTTATGAAGATAACTCATTATCTCTTTATAAACTTACCCCGAATATTACATCTATCAAAACATTTACTTCACAGATTATGAGTAAGTTATCCATTTCTCTTCCTCCGGATAGATATCCTATTCCGAGGACGCGTTTCGATGAAAAATCGAAGCGATGGGTATCTACTTCCCCTCCTTTTGAGGAGTGGGAAGTATCTAATACAGGTATACATAAGAGTAGCTCGGTTTCTCCAAAGAGACTAATGGAATCATTAGCATCTACAGTGGGGATATTCGTGGTTTTAATGTTAACTGTATTTAGTGCGTTAGGCCAGCAAGCGCCCAAGGTTGTAGATATTAAATTGTCTAAAACAATCAGCAACGCACAACCTACCCTCAACCAATCCATTACCTATACTGTCTATGCAAAGAATGAAGGACCTGATACTGCCAAAACGGTTGTTGTCAAGGATATCTTTCCGACAGCAGGGGCAAATCTGGTTTCGAGTACGCCAAGTGTTGGATCTTTCAATGCTGGATTGTGGACGATTCCAGTCATAAGCCCTGGAGATTCTGTAAAACTGGAAATGACAGGCACGGTGATTGGTCGCGGTGTTTATTTCAACATTGCGGAAGTAGTATCAATGGCTTCGGGTCAGGAGGATTCAGACTCCGATCCGAACAATGGTGTTTTAGGAGAAGATGACTATGCTACTTCCTGTTTTTCGGTTCCTATATTATGGTACCCAGGGGACGAATATATAGTTTCCCTTGATGTGCCGGGTTATACGAATGTTGTATGGTCAAAAAATGGAGCGCCAATTACAGGAGCTCCTTCTGATAGTTCAAGTGTTAGTGGTGATACCCTAACCATAAAAGGTACTGGCCGATTTGGATTTAGTGCACAGGTTAATACATGTCCAGCTACAGGCTGTTGCGAAATTATCGTTATTCCTGGGCCACTGGGAAGTATTGGTGATTTTGTGTGGAAAGATGTGAACGACAATGGCCAACAGGATGTCGGTGAACCAGGTGTAAATAATGTATTAGTACGTCTGTATCAAAAAAATGATCTAGGCAATTTTGTACAAACAGATTCTACTTACACAGCAGGTGTAGGACAATACGCGTTTACAGGCTTACTTCCGGGAGAATACCAAGTGCAGTTTGTAAGCAGTTCATTCCTTGATGGATGTGTGTTGTCTCCAAAGCAGAATCAAGGAGTTGATTCACTAGACAGTGATGCAGACCCTCTAACAGGTTTCAGTCAAATTGTGACTATTAATCCTGAAATGGGAGGTTTATTAAAAGATAATCCGACTATAGATGCGGGTCTTTACAGTCCACTGGGGAGCATCGGAAATTTTGTCTGGAAAGATACCGATAATGACGGTATTCAGGATGTTGGTGAAGCGGGGGTAAATAACGTATTAGTACGTTTATACAAAAATGTCAGCAGTGTATTTGTACAAGTTGACTCTATGTACACTACCGCTAACCCTGTTGGAAGTGCCCCTGGTTGGTACACATTTAATGGGCTATCAGCAGGAGATTATCAGGTGCAAATCGTTGCCGCCTCTCTTCCTTCTGGTTGTGTATTAAGTGATTCAACTAATAAAGGAGGAGATGATGCTTTAGATAATGACTTTAATCCATCTAACGGATTTAGTCAGGTTGTAAGCCTTGATCCTACAAAGGGTGGAATACTTCAGGATAATTTGACCATTGATGGAGCTCTATATAGTCCGCTTGGCAGTATTGGGGATTTTGTGTGGAAAGACCTGAACGATAATGGCCAACAGGATGTAGGCGAACCTGGTGTGAAAAATGTACGTGTTATTTTGTGGACCAGTAATGGTACAACTCCAACCACGGCCATTGATACGACCTTTACCGATGTGAATGGTTATTATTCTTTCACAAGCTTAGCAGGTGGAACCTATCAAGTACAATTTGATGTGAACAGCTTACCTGATACATGTCAGTTGAGTTTGAACCAGAATGTCGGACCCGATGTGAGTGACAGCGATGCCAACCCTATCACGGGTCTTACCGTAGCAGTTGTTATTGATCCAACGAAAAGTGGTATTGATAAAGATAACTTGACGGTAGATGCCGGTTTGACGACGTTTGATTTGTCGTTGAGCAAGAGCTTAGCTTCTGGTCAGAGTGGCAACGTAGCCGCTGGGGACACGGTAACGTATACATTGACGGTGAAGAACGAAGGTTCAATGACGGCGAGTGCGATTGCGTTGAGTGATTCTTTACCCGTGGGCATGACGTTATTGGATTCAGACTGGAGTGCAGTAGGTCAGATAGCGACTTTGAACACAGCGATTTCTGGCCCGTTGGCGCCAGGAGCGAGTGCTTCGGTAGACATCACGGTGAAAGTAGATGCGTCATTTGCGGGCACGAGCCTGACGAACTACGCGCAGATCAGCGACGCCCGCGATGTGAATGGTAATCCAGTGAAAGATGTTGATTCGACGCCAGGCAACGGCTTCACGAAAGGTGAGGACGATGACGATAGCGAGCCGATCAATGTCACTCCACTGGGCAGCATCGGAGATTATGTATGGAAAGATTTGAACGACAACGGTCAGCAGAATGCAGGCGAGCCAGGGGTTCAAAACGTAAAAGTGATATTGTGGAGTGGCACAGTGAGTGGTCCGACGGCGAAGTTGGATTCAATGCTAACGGATGTTAACGGGAAGTACTTGTTTACGAACCTGCCATTGGGGACCTACTATGTACAGTTTGCTGTGAGTAGTTTGCCAGACACGTGTCAGTTGAGTTTGAACCAGAATGTCGGACCCGATGTGAGTGACAGCGATGCCAACCCCACGACGGGCTTTACCTCGGCGATAGTGTTGACGAGTGGTAATCGGAATGATTTGACGGTAGATGCCGGTTTGACGACGTTTGATTTGTCGTTGAGCAAGAGCTTAGCTTCTGGTCAGAGTGGCAACGTAGCCGCTGGGGACACGGTAACGTATACATTGACGGTGAAGAACGAAGGTTCAATGACGGCGAGTGCGATTGCGTTGAGTGATTCTTTACCCGTGGGCATGACGTTATTGGATTCAGACTGGAGTGCAGTAGGTCAGATAGCGACTTTGAACACAGCGATTTCTGGCCCGTTGGCGCCAGGAGCGAGTGCTTCGGTAGACATCACGGTGAAAGTAGATGCGTCATTTGCGGGCACGAGCCTGACGAACTACGCGCAGATCAGCGACGCCCGCGATGTGAATGGTAATCCAGTGAAAGATGTTGATTCGACGCCAGGCAACGGCTTCACGAAAGGTGAAGACGATGACGATAGCGAGCCGATCAATGTCACTCCATGTGTCATTCCTCCAACTCCAACAAGTGGTGGTATGGGTGAGAATACATGCCCAGATTCTTGCGTGAACTTGGCCAACTTTATTCACAGCACGATTCAGACGGAAGGCGGTTATTTCGAATGGTATACTACCATCGATCACCAGCCAGGTACCAAAGTACTTGATCCAACCAAAGTATGCACTTCTGGCGACTACTACTTGTTTGAAGTGGCTAAGTGTGGTGTATACAGCAACGGAGCTTTATTGAAACTTACAATTAAGTCTTGTGTAAGCTTGACAGACTTAGCTGTAGAGAAGCAGGTACTTGAAGCGGGGCCTTATACTGTTGGACAAACAATTACTTACAATGTAGTTGCTTCTAATGAAGGTCCTAACAATGCAACTAATGTTACGGTAAGTGATGTATTGCCTGCTTCCTTGACGTTTGTGAGCGCGGATCCTGCTGCTGAATACAACGCTGTAACGGGTGTTTGGACTATTGGTAACTTGGCCAATGCAGCTAATCGTACCCTGAAAATCAAAGCAACTATCAATGCTGTTGGTTCAATAACAAACACTGCTATCGTGAAAAGCCCGGATAACGATCCGACTAAAGCTGGTAACGATACGTCCCGTGTAACGATTATAGCGACTTGTGTACAACCTGAGCCTCCGATTTTGGCTTGTGCAGTCACCGAAATTTGTCCAGGCGACAGTTCTGTAATTCATGCACTGGGTTGTGCAGGCGGTACGATTATATGGTCGAATCAAAGTACAGGGGCCAGTATAGTGGTCAAACCACTTGAGACAACTACTTATACGGCAATATGTAAGATAAACGGTTGCGAAAGTGGACCTTCAAACCCGATTACCATTCATGTAAATTCGCCAACTGTACCGATTATTTCGGCAAGTCCGTCGACTAACATTTGTGCAGGAAACTCAGTAACATTGACTGCTTCAAACTGCGCAGGTACAATTGTATGGAGTACGGGTGAAACAGGAGCACAAATTACCGTAACGCCAAGTGCCAACACAACGTACTCGGCCTACTGTAGAATTGGACACTGTAATTGCTCGCTCAATACATGTAAGAGCAATCCAGCTTTTGTAACAATTACGGTTACGACAAGTGTACCAACGCCTGTGGTTATTTGCAGCACAGACAAAGTTTGCCAAGGACAGAGTGTTACGCTTCAGGTAAACAATTGTCCAGGTATAGTAGAATGGTCTACTGGTGAAACGGGCCCTGCCATTGTGGTATACCCAACTGAGACAACTACTTACACCGCAGTATGTAACGTGAATGGATGCAAGGCTACCTCTAAAGGTTATACTATAAAAGTAGCACCAATAGCGTCGCCAACGATTGCAGCCACGTCTACTACAATATGTAATAGTAGTAGCACAACACTTACCGCTTCAGGTTGTGAAGGAGCAGTTACTTGGTCGAATCAGGCTGTAGGGGCAAGCATTGTCGTAAGCCCAACAGCAACAACTACATATACCGCTATATGTACCGTAGGACAGTGCGTAAGCAATCCTTCGCTTCCTATTACGGTAACAGTTGGAAATCCAACGGCTCCTATTATCTCTGCTGACTCTACACTGCTTTGTGCAGGTCAAAGTGTAACGCTTAAAGCAGTGGGTACATGCGACGGCACGATTCTCTGGTCAAACAATATGATAGGAAGTACGATTGTGGTGACTCCACCGTCAACTACTGAATATACCGCAGTATGTAAAGTAGGGGATTGCGTGAGTGTTCCATCGAATAAAGTTAAAATTACCGTAACAACTACCGGTCCGGCGCCAACAGTGGTAGCCTCTAAACCAAGTATTTGTGTCGGTGATAGCACTACCCTGACAGCAAGCAATTGTGCAGGTACTATTATCTGGAATACAGGTGCAACAACGACAAGTATTGTGGTTAAGCCTAATACTACTACTACCTACACTGCTTCATGCCGTACGAGCGGAAAATGCGACAGTGCGCCAGGAAGTGTAACAGTGACCGTAGGCAACAATGCTACGCCTCCAACTATTACCGTAAGTCCATCTTCAAGTGTCTGTGCGGGTGATACAGTTACCCTAACAGCTGCAGGATGTGCAGGTACGGTTCAGTGGAGCACGAATGCGACAGGCGCCAGTATTAAAGCGGTAGTTAACCAAACCACGACCTATACTGCAATCTGCAAAATAGGAAATTGTGAAAGCGCTCCAGGGTCAGCAACTGTGACGGTTGTACCTGTACCTGAAAAACCAGCAGTTATTTGCAGCACAGACAAAGTTTGCCCTGGTGAAAGCGTTACGCTTCAGGTACCAAACTGTGCAGGTGTTGTTTACTGGTCAACAGGGGCAACGGGCCCAGCAATTGTAGTGACTCCAACGGAAACTACAACTTATACAGCGGTATGTAAAGTAGGTAATTGTTCAAGCCCAATTTCGGACAATTACACCATCAAGGTTATTCCAATTACTCCTCCAATTGTGAAAGCTACGCCATCATCGGTTAAATTAGGTGAAACGGCAGTACTGACAGCAGAAGGTTGTGATGGCGCAATTACATGGTCGAACGGAATGTTAGGAGCAAGCATCGTAGTTAATCCTACAGAGACTACTTCATACACCGCTATTTGTAAGATAGGCAATTGCACGAGTGCAGCATCAGTGCCTGTTACCGTGACAGTTGGTAATTGCACCGCACCAAGTATTTTGGCCAGTTCAGCAGTAATTTGTGAAGGCGATTCTGTAACGCTTACAGCCGCAGGATGTGAGGGTGGAACCATTCAATGGTCAAACAACGCTACTGGCAACAGTATCACAGTTACACCTTTGGGAACGACAACTTACACCGCAGTATGTAAAAAAGACGATTGCACAAGTAGTGCTTCCAACACGGTAACGGTTGCGGTAACTAAAGTGTACGCGCCAACGATTATTGCCTCGGCAACAAACATCTGTAAAGGTGATTCTGTCACCCTGACAGCAACAGGTTGCAACGGTACATTACTCTGGTCAAATGGAGCGTCAAGTACTTCAATAAAAGTAACTCCGATAGCAACTACTTCTTACTGGGTTAAATGTAAAGTAGGTAATTGTGAGAGTGCAGCAACTGCTCCTGTAACCATCACGGTAGGAACGCCTGCACCTCCAACCATTGAAGCGTCGAAGACAACGCTTTGCTTCGGAGAGTCTGTCACACTAACGGCATTGGGTAATTGTGCAGGATACATCCAATGGTCAAGTGGCCAAATTGGCAGCACCTTAACGATTATCCCAGCTGCAAGCACTATCTATACTGCAGCATGTTGCTACAACTCGATTTGCAAAAGCGTAGCATCAAATGCCGTAAATGTGATAGTATCACCACGCATTACCGCTCCAATTGTTGTTAATCTGGCGAATGTGTGTCCTGTGAAGACGGTAGATTTAACCACTGCGGTTAAGAATTATACACCTAATGCAGGTTTGGTTCTGGAATTCCACCAAACGAATTCCCCAAGCTCGCCACTGGTTTCTAATCCTTTAGCAGTAGGAGTGTCTGGTACATACTATGCATTCTTCCGCTCAACGGCAGGTTGCTACAGTGCTGGAACGGCTATCACCGTATTGATTTCACCTTGCGAAACTACGCCTTGTGAAACGAACCCTGCAACCGCTGATGCAGGTGCCGATGCCTCAATCTGCGCGGCACTTCAGTACAAACTCAACGGTAAAATAGGAGGCGTGGCTACTGGAGCAGTATGGTCAACAAACGGTACGGGTACCTTTAGCAACTCGCTTGCATTGGATGCAACTTACTATCCATCGTTGGAAGATTTGATTAAGGGTGATATAATACTCACCCTTACCACCAACGACCCAGATGGAGAAGGTAACTGTAAAGCAGGTGTAGATGCGATGAAGCTGATATTTACGGGAATCAAATTCAGACCGCAGATTATTATAAATGGCACTTTCAAAGCAGATACCCTGCCCGAAACCATTACCATCTGCCAAGGAGATACCGTTAAGTTGAAAGCAAGCGAAAATGGCTACAAAGTAAAATGGTTTAAAGACGGCAATGTCCTGTTCCCTGCTTCTGATGGTATCAGACAGTGGAATGTAACGGAACCTGGTACTTATTCCTATGCCTTGGTTGACGATAGCCTTTGCTGCTCTGTAAACTCAGCGTACATTACGGTAGTTGTGAAAAGCCTACCAACGCCAATCGTAAAAAATCTGCGGAATGATTGCCCAAGCAATACCGTAGACTTAACCACGGCACTGGAAGGTAATATCAACTACACTACCATCTTTACTTCTGCCGCTCAACCAAGATGTGATTGCTTGGTTGGTACACCAGAAGCGGTAGGAGAAGGTACTTATTTTGTTACTTATAAGAAAGATGGTTGCTACAGTGCACCAGCAGCAATAGAAGTGAAAATCTTCGATTGCGCTACCGATACGTTACGCTCTGACTTGAGTATCACAAAAACCGCAAATAAAACGTTAGCGCTCATTGGCGAAGAAGTTACTTACACCATCGTGGTTAAGAACAACGGACAGCACAATGCCACCAATGTAGATGTTCGCGATATTATGCCGACACAGTTGGAGTTGATTTCTACATCTGGCTTGACAAACACAGGTGGTGTACTTAAAACCCGCATTCCAGCAATTGCAGCGGGCGACAGTACAACGCTGACGGTAGTCACTAAAGCAGCAACGGCAGGCTATAATGTTATTAACAAAGCCGAAATTACGTATGCTGACCAAGTCGATCCGAATACCGCAAATAACCTTGCGTCGGCAGGCATTGTCATCAGCGATGGTACAATATCTCCAGCAATTGGAGTTGCGCTTGCGGTTGATAAAATAGAGAAGAAGGGTGAAGGGGATACAACATCTTACGATATAACCTATAAAATAACGGTCAAAAACGTAGGAAATGTGCCTCTGACAGATGTCGTGTTGCTGGATAGCATTACGAATAGCTTTGCACCTCCAGTTACGTTCGCAGTGTTAGGTGTGCCAGTCGTAGAAGCTGGTAGCCCACTCGTACCGAATGCGGGTTACAACGGAACAACAGATAAGAATATCTTAGGTCCTGGCAGTAACATGGCAGTAGGTGCTGAAGAAACAATCCTGATTACCATTAATGTTAAACCAAATGGTAACAGTGGACCGTTCTTAGGCAGCGTGATTGCAACGGCAAACGGAAACGGTACAACCGTAACAGATGCTTCAAACCGAGGTGTTGTGGTGAATGCACCAGTCAACAATCCTACTCCTGTGCGATTCGATTTGCCAAGTGCAATGATTGGATTGTCTAAGTTAGCAGGTACACCGGTAGCGCTTGGTGATGGTAAGTTCAAAATACCATATACCATCAGCGTGACCAACCTTGGAACAAATGACCTCAAGAAAATCAAAGTAGAAGATAACTTGGGACTCACGTTTGGCAACAAGGCGGTTATTATCGGCAAGCCTTTGGTAACGGCAGACCTTGGATTTGTGGTTGACTCAAGCTATACTGGTCAGGGATTACTCACCAATTTGTTGGTTGACTCGCTAAGTACTTTGCCAAAAGGAACAACGCGCAACATTAACCTAGCGGTGGTTATCTCTCTCTACAATCCTGATTCAGTAACCACGTTCAATAACATTGCAATTGGTGCTGGATATACAGAAGGCGGTGTAATGACTGCGGACACTTCAACGACGGGCGATAATGCTGACCCTGACAATGACCTTGATCCGCGCAACAACAGCGAATCTACTCCAGTATCACTTAACTCGACGCCTGGAAATGGATTGCTTGGTTTGGCAATGTCAATCAAAGATACGGTGCGCAAAGGCGATGGTAGTTTGAACATCACTTACCGTGTTATTTTGAGAAACTACGGTGCAGGTATGTTGACCAACGTTCAGGTGTTGGATTCATTAACCAAAGTCTACAGTTCGCTCACGGGTGCTAGTTATCAATTGGTAGGTACTCCAACGGCCAACGATTCAAGTACGTTACGCATCAACCCTGATTTCGACGGAAATCGTGATGTAAATCTCTTGATTGCTGAACAAAGCCGCTTGGCGGGTGGACGAGCAGACTCTCTGTTCTTTACGGTCAATGTCACTACCGACGGACGTACGGCACCTTATCTCAACCGAGTTTATGGGGTAGCACTTGCCGGTCAGAATTCTATTGCTGATATCTCGACCAATGGTTTGAATCCTGATTTGAACGGAAATAATGACCCAACGGAGTCGACAGAGGCAGAGTATACGCCAATTGTGATTCCTTCAGACGGTGGATTGTTTGTTCCTGAAGGCTTCTCTCCAAATGGTGACGGTATTAATGATAAATTTGTGATTCGTCACCCATCTGGCACGAAGATTGTTTTAGAAATCTATAACCGCTGGATGAATCTGGTTTATCGTAATAACGATTATCAGAATGACTGGGAAGGCTCAGCAAACGTAGGAATTGGCGCCAACAATCAAACAGTACCAGTAGGCACCTACTTCTACAACGTGATTCTGGTTGACCAAAACGGCAGTGAGATTAAGAAGACAAGCCGATTTATGACCATTAACCGATAAGAACGATGAACAATATCATCAAACAAAAATGGACAATGTTACTGCTACTGATCAGCTTGATCAGTAGCAGTAAAACCTGGGCTCAGCAGGACAAAATGTTCTCCCAGTACATGTTCAATATGATGGCACTAAATCCCGCGTACGCTGGTAGCCGCGATGTGCTGAGCGCAACTGCTCTTTACCGCAACCAATGGGGTGGAATGGCTGGCGCTCCTCAAACGGCCACGTTCAGCATTGATATGCCTGTAAACCGCGAAAAAGTAGGGCTTGGCCTTCAACTCTTCAACGACCAAGTGGGTCTTGAGAACTGGACTGGGGCAATGTTGTCGTACGCTTTTCGTATCAAGTTAGGCGAGCGTTCAACCTTGGCATTGGGATTGCAAGGGGGAGCCATGAATTTTCGCTGGGATTTATCGAAAGCGAATCTGGGCAATAACCTGACGGATCCCGCTTTTGCCAATAATGTTTCTAAGATTCTGCCTAACTTCGGAACGGGTATTTATCTCAGTAACGATCGCTCTTACATCGGTGTTTCGGTTCCTTATCTGATAGAAAATAACCTTTCAGATTATGACTCTGGAGATAACCGCGCAAAAGTACGCCGTCATTTTTATGTCATCAGTGGGTTTGTGATTGGACGTAACAACATCAAACTAAAACCATCTATGATGGCCCGCTACGTACAGGGAACTGGATTGTCATTGGACGGAAATCTTAATCTTTGGTTTAACGACCGGATTGCTGTGGGGATGTCTTATCGTCATAACCGATTTTCTACCTATGCTGGACAGATTCAGGAAGACAATGGGAAAGTGCTAAGTGGAGATGCATTGGTTGGGATGTTGGAATTACAACTTTCAGATCAATTCCGACTGGGATATTCTTACGACTGGACACGCAATCGTTTGAACCAAGAACGTAAGTTTTTAAGCATTCCTACCCACGAAATAATGCTGCGTTATGAGTTTGGATTTAGCAAGAGCAAAATCCTTACTCCACGGTATTTCTAAGGAGACTGTTTGTTAAAAATAGTTAAAGGTATATTCTTCATGAAGGGTTCTTAACGATACCAACAGAGGAGAATATACCTTTTTTTTATCTTAAATTGTAGTATATGAAAACATACATTTTACTCATTATTTTGGCCACTGGTCTTTGGGTAAAGGAAGTAAAAGCACAGTCGTCTTTACAGCAGGCCAATCGTCAATATGAAATGATGGCGTATTCTAAAGCGATTGACTTGTACGAACAGGCGCTTAAAGGGGGTCTTACGGATTCTACAAAATTAAATACCCTGATTAAATTAGGGAATAGCTATCGTCAAATCAGAGATACACAAAATGCCGAGCGAGTTTATCGGTTGGTGGTCGGAGAGGGTACAATACCTTCGACGGCTCAAGCCAATAGTTATTTATATTATGCACAGGCATTGGCAAGCAATGGAAAATATGACGAAGCCAAAGATGCCTATGAGCGTTATAATCAGTTGCAACAGGATGATATTCGAGGGAAAGAATTTAATAAATTATATACGGATGTTAATAAGTTATCTAAAAATAGAGCAAGCTATACGGTAGAGTCACTAGATAACATAAATACGAACCGTGCTGAATTTAGCCCCACTTATTACAAAAAAGGCTTGGTATTTGTTTCCGCTCGCAATGAAGGATTAAACGTAAAACGAGTGTACAGTTGGAATCAAACGGCGTTTCTGGACTTGTATGAAATCCCTGATTTGTCTGTAATCAATTCTAAAAAGACTAGTAAACTTGGAGGGTCAACGTTGGTCAATAAGACCGAGCGGGTCAAAGGCGTTTATTTGTTGGGATCAGATGAATACACTTCGCCCACGGCCAATGATTCACATATTCCTGGAAACTACCGCAGTGCAAACGTGAATGGTACCACTACCGCACCTTTAAAAAATGCAGTGATTGAGTCCCAGAATATGGGGAAATCCATTAATTCAAAGTACCATGAAGGGCCCGTAGCCTTTTTTAAAGACGGGAAAAGAATTCTTTTTACACGTAATAACTACCTGAACGGAAAGTATAAAACAAGCAAAGACGGGATTAATAAACTGAAATTGTACTCTGCCGAAAGTGCAAATGGCAATTGGAAGGATTTAAAAGAACTTCCGTTCAACAGCGACGAATATTCCGTAGGGCATCCAGCGTTGTCAAAGGATGATAAGCTGTTGTATTTTGTTTCAGATATGCCCGGAGGGTTTGGTGGGACGGATTTGTACGTCAGTAAATACGACGGGGCCAATTGGTCTACACCAATCAATTTAGGGCCAGCGGTCAACAGTTCGGGTAACGAGATGTTTCCGTTTGTAGACGCGCAAGGAAACCTTTATTTCTCATCAGATGGTCATGCTGGATTGGGGGGCTTAGATATATTTTATGCCAAGCTTATTGAAGGCGTAATGGCCAAAAAGCCCAGAAATCTTGGAACACCCATTAATTCTGCCAAAGATGATTTTGGGTTGATTACCGATGCCGAACGTACCAGCGGTTTTTTTAGCAGCAACCGCCGTCAGGGGGGGCATGATGATGACTTGTTTCGCTTCGAACGAACTGGTCCGTTGAATCCCTGTCAAGACATAATTGTAAATGTCATTGATGCAGAGACAAAGATGCCACTGGCAAATGCCGTAGTGGAAATGGCGGGTAAAAGTGAAAGTGATACCGAAGTAAAAACTGGTCAAACAGACAAAAACGGTAGCATACGCTTATGCCTAGACCCAGAAAACGACTTTGTGTTTAAAACAACTTATGAAGGATACGTTGGCAATTCAGTTGATTTTGTTGCCAAAGATTTAGACATAACCGAAGTCATAAAACTGGATATTCCGCTGACGAAAATCAAAGTAAAACCCAAAACATTTACACTTCGGGGCTTAGTAACTACTCAAAAAGACCGCAAACCTATCTCGGGCGTGAAAGTATTACTTCGGAATGAATGTGATGATAGTGTTCAGGAAGCTGTAACTGACGCAAACGGAACCTATCTTTTTGAAGTGCCCAGCGGTTGTGATTATACAATTGAAGCCCTAAAAGATAATTTGGGAACAATGGGCAGTAAAGTAAAAGGTGGGGAAACATCAGAGGCAAATATCACCATGTTTGAAAAAGGAGATGTGATTAAAATCGAAAATATCTATTATGATTTAGACAAGTCGAACATCAGAACCGATGCGTCTGCTGAGTTGAACAAACTGGTGGAGGTCATGAACAAGTACCCAAAAATGAAGATTGAATTCGGGTCTCATACCGACAGCCGTTCGTCTGCCAAGTATAATAAAACACTGTCTACCAAGCGCGCAAAGGCCGCGGTTGCGTACATCGTGAATCAGGGAATCTCTTCCAAAAGGATTATTGCCGCAGGCTATGGTGAGAGCAAACTGGTGAACAAATGCAAAGACGGAGCGCCTTGTACCGAAGAAGAACACCAACAAAACCGCCGGACGGAGATAAAGATTTTGAGTTTGTAAATGTAGATGTTTAATAGGTTGCTTATCAAAAGCAGAGGCTCTGATGAGTTTCTGCTTTTTTTATGATTATGGAATGGCATCGTAAGATTGTTTCTTCAAGCAAAACTGTAATTGTTGGTTTCAAAAGGGTAGAAGTTCGGGTTGACTTCTGCCTTTTTATTGGGTTTGGCAAGATTAGTGCTTTCTTTTGCGTTGATAAATGAATCAACTGGTATTATGATGAAAAAACAATGTCTACTCCCTACTGTTTATCGCCTTTTCTCTGCCGGAAACTGTAAACTGCTAACTGCCTGCTGCCTATTTCTAATTGCCCACTATACCCAAGCCCAGCGTGAAGTTCAATATTCACAATATTTGGTTAATCCAATTGCCATCAACCCTGCGGCTACGGGTATTCGTGAAAATTTTTATTTTAATGCCGTTCTTCGCCGACAATTTGTGGCGGGTATACAAGGGCTTCCTGTTACCCAGTCTTTCGCCATGGATGGGAGCGTTGCCGATGGAAAGGTCGGATTGGGATTGCAGGGACTAAATGACCGGGTAGCGGTCAACGTGGCAGTTTTTGGTAGTGCTTCCTATATTTTTAAGCTTTCGGAGTTTCAAAAAATTTCCATTGGAGCGTTAGGGGGAATTAATGTTTTGCCGTCGCGTTCAGCCATCAACATTGGTGGGGGAATCAATAAAGCATTGGCCAGTGCGGGCGTCGGAATTTATTATCAGGATGAAATGTTTTTTGGAGGAATCTCGATGCCTGAAATCTTAAAACAAAGTTATGGATACAACAACACAAGTGGACTGCTTAATTATCAACGCCCCATTTTTTTACAGGCAGGTTTAAAAATGGACATCAGCGAAGGGTTGAATGTAGTTCCATCTATCCTGATTACAAAACCCGAGCAAGGAAAAATTAGGACGGATTTAAACGCGTTGATGCACTACAAAAATGCCGCGTTGGTGGGGTTGTCTGTTCGTTTGGGAGGCGTTAATTATGTTCAAGTATTGTTGGGCTATGACGTTTCCAAAAACATAAGAATAGGCTACACCTACAATTCGCGACGGGTAGAAGACTTCTACGGCAACTCCAACAGCGTGCCTGGAGCGGGCAAGGGTATCCACGAAATTGTGTTTACACTTCAGCCTAATCCAAGATCTAATTAGATTTTTACTAAATCTATAAGACTTTTGCAACGAATTCAAAATACATGAACTAAATTTGCCCCACTTTCAACCAGCATTTTTTTTTAATGGAAAAATACTCATATATAGCTAATTCAGAAGCTGCGTACATTGAGGACCTGTACCAAAAATATTTACAACAGCCTGACTCTGTTGATTTAAGTTGGCAACGGTTCTTTGAAGGGTTTGAATTTTCTGCTAAATACGGCGAAAATAAACCTAAATCAAATGGCAATGGTGCCGCACCAGTGGCTGAAACATCCATTTCGGCTTCGCATACCCGCAAAGAAATGGAGGTAGTTCACTTGATAAGAGGCTACCGTCAGAGAGGACATTTAATGTCGCAGACCAACCCGCTTGGCCCCCGCAAGAATCGGTATCCAGAGTTGGATTTAAAAGACTTCAATTTGGCAGAAGCCGATTTAGAAACGGTATTTGAGGCAGGGATTGAAGTGTTTGGCCGGGCTGCAAAGCTGCGGGAAATTGTCGATGCCCTTCGTAAAGTCTATACCGAAAAAGTAGGTTTTGAATACCAATACATCCGCGACCGTCGGGCCAAAAGCTGGTTAAGAAAGAAGATTGAACAGGAATACCTGAACTTTACGCCCACGATTGAGCAAAAGAAACGTATTCTTGAGAAATTGAACGATGCCGTAACCTTCGAGAACTTTCTACACACCAAATTTTTAGGTAAAAAAAGATTCTCGTTGGAAGGTGGAGAAGCGACTATCCCAGCATTGGATGTGGCAATCAACCGGGGCGCTGAGCTTGGGGTGGAGGAAGTGGTAATTGGTATGGCGCACCGTGGCCGTCTCAACGTACTGACCAACGTACTTCAAAAGCCTTATGAGCAGGTCTTTAACGAATTTGAAGAAAACGTTGAACTGGATGAATTTAGTGATGGCGACGTAAAATACCATATGGGTTACGAAAGCCAAATCGAAACGCCAGAAGGGAAAGCCGTAAGTCTTAAACTTATGGCGAATCCATCTCACTTAGAAGCTGTTAATCCTGCCGTGGTGGGATATGCCCGCGCGCGTGCCGATGAACACTACGGTCATATTGAAGGACAGGACAAATACGACCCCGTATTGCCTATTTTGATTCACGGAGATGCCGCTGTGGCGGGGCAGGGGATTGTGTATGAAGTGACGCAAATGTCTAACCTTCCCGCGTATTATACGGGCGGAACGTTGCACTTTGTGATAAATAACCAAATCGGATTTACCACCGATCATGAAGACGACCGTTCTTCTATTTATTGTTCAGACATTGCCAGAATTGTGGATGCGCCGATTTTCCACGTCAATGGAAATGACCCCGAAGCGGTAGCTTTTGTGATGAAGGTCGCCATTGAGTTTCGTCAGGAGTTTAACCGTGATGTATTTGTGGACATGGTTTGTTATCGTAAATATGGTCACAATGAATCGGATGAGCCGCGTTTTACGCAACCGACGATGTACTCGAAAATTTCACAACAGCTCAACGGTCGGGATTTGTACCTGAAGGTATTGACCGAACGTGGAGAGTTGGACGCGCAAATTGCGGATCAAATGAAGGCCGAACTCGAAGGTGAGTTGCAGGATTTGCTTCAAAAAGTAAAACAAAAACAACTTCCGTACAAACGCCCTAAGCTCGAACGCGATTGGGCTGAATTGCGGCGTTCGGTGCCCGAGGATTTTGAAAAATCACCCGCTACTGGTATTACAAAAGAAGTAATTGAAAAAGTAGGACAAGCGCTTACAAGTTTACCCGAAGGTTTCAAAGCATTGAAACAAATCGAAAAAGTAATTGAAGAGCGGAAGCAGATTTTTGCGGGCGAAAAACCATTGAACTGGTCGTCGGGAGAATTGTTGGCGTATGGCTCTATTTTGACGGAAGGTAAAACCGTTCGGATGACGGGGCAGGATATTCAGCGCGGTACATTCTCGCACCGCCATGCCGTGCTTCATGATGCCGAGACCAATGCCAATCACAACAGCTTAGCGCACATCGGCGAAGGACAAGGGAAATTTGAAATCTATAATTCTCTGCTCTCAGAGTACGGTGTTATGGGTTTTGAGTACGGTTATGCCATGGCTAACCCTCATGCATTAGTTATCTGGGAAGCACAATTCGGCGACTTTGTGAATGGTGCACAAATCATGATTGACCAGTTTATTGCCGCTACGGAGTCGAAGTGGAATGCCATGAACGGGTTGGTGCTGTTGTTGCCGCACGGCTACGAAGGTCAGGGACCTGAGCACTCAAGTGCCCGTCCCGAGCGCTTTTTGATTTTGTCGGCGGAGTATAACATGTATGTTTGCAACATTACCACCCCAGCCAACTATTTCCACATGATTCGTCGTCAATTGGCATTGCCTTTCAGAAAGCCTGCCATTTTGATGTCGCCCAAATCAATGCTGCGTCATCCGATGGCGGTATCGCCTTTAAGTGATTTTGCCGAAGGAACTTCTTTCCGCGAAACCCTCGGAGATGAATTTGCTGAACCTAAAAAGGTAAAAAAAGTGTTGCTTTGTACTGGTAAGCTTTATTGGGAACTGTTGGACAAACAACAAAAAGATAATCGTAAAGATGTGGCCATTATTCGGGTAGAGCAGTTGTATCCATTCCCCAAAAAACAAGTACAGGCGTACCTAGATCAATACAAAAAAGCGGAAGTGATTTGGGTGCAGGAAGAGCCTGAAAACATGGGCTATTGGTCATTTATTTTGCGTGAGTTTCCTGAAATTGGTTTAGGAAAAGTGATTGCCCGTAAAGCCAGTGCATCACCAGCAACAGGCTATATGAAAATACACGCAAAAGAACAGGCAGAACTCATTGAGCAGGCTTTTTCTTAAAATAATACCCTGAAAACAGACTATTGAAAGTAGTACTGAGATTCTCTGTTTTCATCCTAACTCATTTTCAAATTGACAATTCCCAAATTCTGAATATATGTCACAGATTGAAATAAAAGTCCCGACCGTCGGAGAATCTATCACCGAAGTAACCATTGGTTCTTGGGTGAAAAAAGACGGTGATAGTGTCAAACGTGATGAAGTAATATGCAGTTTAGACTCAGATAAAGCATCATTCGATGTCGTTTCTGAGGCTGACGGTGTTTTGCGTGTTAAAGCACAAGAAGGTGATGTATTACCGATTGGTGGACTGATATGTGTGATTGAAACATCGGTTGAGGCAGTTTCTGCTCCTGCGTCAGCTCCCGCGCCCGTTGCTTCTGCGCCTGCTCCCGTCGTTGCGGCTTCTGTTGCCCCTGCAACGGCGGCTAAAGTAGTGGAAATGAAAGTGCCAACGGTGGGTGAATCCGTTACGGAAGTAACCATCGCCAGTTGGAATAAGAAAGACGGTGATACTGTTCAATTGGACGAAGTTCTTTGTGAACTAGAGTCAGACAAAGCTACTTTCGAACTCCCTGCCGAAGCTGCAGGAGTGCTACGCATTGTAGCCGAAGCGGGTTCGACGTTGTCAATCGGAGCCGTTATCTGTAAAATTGAAGTGGGTGCTGGAAGTGCGGTGGCTTCTGCTCCAGTGGCTGAAACGCCGCAATCAAACGGTCAGGCAGTTACGGCCAATGCTTCCAATGATAGTTATGCAGCAGGGCATCCATCTCCCGCCGCGGCTAAGATTTTGGCCGAAAAAGGCATTGACCCTGCAAGTGTAGCAGGGTCGGGTGTTGGCGGAAGATTAACGAAAGAAGATGCCATCGCAGCACAACCCAAAGCTGCTCCAACGGCTACTCCAGCTGAACAACCTAAAGCGCCAGTAGCGGCTCCTGCGGCTCCTGCCCCTGCTTCCAAAGTAGCGGATGCCCGTGGCCAACGCCGCGTGAAAATGACGTCGCTGCGCAAAACCATCGCGCGTCGTTTGGTTGCGGTTAAAAATGAAACGGCCATGTTGACAACCTTCAATGAGGTAGACATGAAGCCCATCATGGAGTTGCGTAATAAGTACAAAGATAAATTTAAGGAAAAACACGGCGTAGGCTTAGGCTTTATGTCATTCTTTACCCGGGCTTGCGCGGTAGCCTTGCAGGAATTTCCGGTAGTAAATGCGTTCATTGACGGAGATGAAGTCGTTTACAATGATTTCTCCGATATTTCGATTGCGGTTTCGACCGAGCGTGGCTTGGTGGTGCCCGTAATTCGTAATGCCGAAAAAATGACCTTCTCTCAAATTGAGAAAGAAATCATTCGTTTGGCTGGCCTCGCCCGCGACAATAAACTGACCATTGACCAAATGCAGGGCGGAACCTTTACTATTACCAACGGTGGTATTTTTGGTTCGATGCTCTCAACACCGATTATCAACGCTCCACAGGCGGCGATTTTGGGAATGCACAACATCGTTGAGCGTGCCGTCGTGGTGAATGGAGAAATCGTTATTCGACCCATCATGTACGTAGCGCTAAGTTACGACCACCGCACCATCGACGGCCGTGATTCGGTAAGCTTCCTCGTCAGAGTAAAGCAATTGCTCGAAGACCCTACACGGTTACTGTTGGAAGTGTAAGAATATAAATTAAAAAGGGGCTCGGTATACCGTGCCCCTTTTTTGTGAAATTGTTCGAATAATTAAATGACTAAAACAGTTATATAAATCCAATGCAATACGACGTTATCGTAATCGGTTCGGGGCCTGGCGGCTACATTTGCGCCATTCGTTGCGCGCAGTTAGGCTTAAAAACGGCCATTATCGAAAAATATAAAACCCTTGGTGGAACCTGCCTGAACGTAGGTTGTATTCCTTCCAAAGCACTGCTCGATTCTTCAGAGCACTACTACAATGCTTCGCATACGTTTGCCGAACACGGCATTAAGCTCGAAAACCTAAAGGTGGATTTGGCCCAAATGATTGCCCGCAAAAGCGAGGTAGTCAGCCAAGTATGCAAAGGTGTCGAGTTTTTGATGAAGAAAAACAAAATTGATGTCTACCAAGGCCTTGGCTCATTTGTAGATAAAAATACCGTAAAGGTGACCAAAGAAGGAGGGGATATTGAAATGATTACCTCCAAAAATATCGTCATCGCCACGGGCTCAAAGCCTTCGTCATTGCCAGGTGTTACGATTGATAAAAAACGCATCATTACTTCGACAGAAGCGCTTCAACTCAACGAAATTCCCAAACACCTCATCGTGATTGGCGCGGGCGTAATTGGCGCAGAGCTTGGTTCTGTATACGCACGCATCGGGGCTAAAGTAAGCTTTGTGGAATATGCTTCGGCTATGATTCCGACAATGGATGCGACCATGGGCAAAGAGCTTCAGCGGACGGTAAAAAAACTCGGGGCTGATTTCTATTTTAGTCACAAAGTAAAAACGGTGGAAAATACGGGTGATGAGGTCATCGTAACGGCAGAAAACCCCAAAGGAGAACTCGTTACTTTTACGGGTGATTACTGCCTGATGAGCGTAGGACGTAAACCCTATACGGATGGACTTGCGCTTGAAAATGCGGGCCTTGCGGCCGACCAACGCGGAAAAATCGAAGTGGATGAACACACGCTTCAAACCAAAGTTTCTAATATCTATGCCATTGGTGATGTAATTCGCGGGGCGATGTTGGCCCACAAAGCGGAGGAAGAAGGCGTGTTTGTGGCCGAAACCATCGTTGGACAAAAACCCCATATCAATTACCTGCTCATTCCAAACGTAGTTTATACATGGCCTGAAGTAGCAGGAGTAGGTTATACGGAAGATGAATTAAAAGCCAAAGGAATTGCCTATAAAACAGGTTCGTTTCCGTTCAAAGCCCTCGGCCGCGCTCGCGCGAGTATGGACATTGACGGGACCGTAAAAGTATTGGCGCATAAAGAAACGGATGAAATTCTGGGCGCGCATATCATTGGCCCGCGCGCGGCTGATATGATTGCGGAGGCAGTGGTAGCCATGGAATACCGAGCCTCAGCCGAAGACGTAAGCCGCATGTCGCACGCGCACCCCACGTACACAGAGGCCTTCAAGGAGGCTTGCTTGGCTGCTACGGGCAACCGCGCATTGAATGCCTAAAAACCAAAGTCGGTCAGCTTACCATTGGGCTGACCGACCTTTTTTTTCTTCTATTTCATTTCCAAATAATTTTCCATCTTTTCTATTTCTGCTGGTAATGGTGCCGTTATATCAAAGGGAATAACCGTCAAAACCAATTGTTCTTCAAAACGAAATGGAGGAAGCGGTGCCCGAAAATCTTCATGAGCGGGATAAATCAAAAACAGCGCATCGGCGTTGTATTTGCGCCCATAAGCGTATAATTGATACAAATCGGTTTGTTCTATACCATAATTAGGGAGAGTGGGCTCAATCCTTTTCCACTTCATATCCATAACTACGGTTTGTTGGTCTTTGCGAATCACCAAGTCGGGGCGTAACCGAAAGCGGCGCTTGCCCGAATGGTCATCGACCAAAAAATGCAAATCGTCCTGATACGACACTTCATGGTCGCCTAAATAACGTTTTGCGCCACGGGCTACATAATTTTCAAATAATCGTTCGGTCGGAAACAATAACGAGTCATTCACGTCTTTGCCAGCCGTCGCCCATGACTGTTGATTGAGCAACACTTTGGCCCATTTCAAGGCTTGTGCATATCGGTTAAAACGTCGGTCAAGTTTTTCCAATTTTGCAAAATCAGCGTTTACTTGCATGGAGGTATTGACGTCTTCCAACGCAAAACGCAATTGCCGAAGGCGAACCTGATTGGGCAAATATTGACTGCGCTTGCCTAAAAACAACACGCAGGTTTTCAGCAGGCGATTGGGCAGGATGTCGGCGTTGAATTCGTCATGGGCGGTAAACAGTAATTCAGGATGGAGGGCATTTTGACGGTGTGGTAGCCATTTTCCCCGTACAAATGTTTGTTCGGTTTCAATGGTTTGATAAGCCCGTTCCAAGCCCTGTTGTATAATTTGCTCCATTTCTTGAATAAAAGCCGAAATGAAAATTTCCCACAGTGGTTGGTTGGCCTGTTGTAAATGCGCTTGAGAAAGCCGATAAAATGGAAGGTCAGTGACACTACGGAGCATTTTTAGTAGGCTCTGCCTTGCTGTAAAAACGGTATCATTTTTGGATATTTTCGGTAAAATCTCAAATTGGGTACCGTCAGATGTTTGTAAAATACCCGTGTAATTTTTGAAGCGGAGGCACTCTTTGCCTTTTTGCAAAAAAAAACGAATTACAGCATCGGCATGGGGAACAAAAGCCCACTGTTTGAGCAGGTCAAAAGTCTGGTCCGAAACAAATACATCCGTGTTTTGGGTGCTATCAATACTTTCCGCTGCCTCGGAGGTGCGTCGAACTATACCGTACTCATACACGACAACATGCTGTGACATAGCAAATAATTAAAAAGGATGTTGTTAAATTAGTAAAAAGATGTTACTTTTGCACCACAATTTACGGTTAAGATTCTGAGGGGAAATTGATTCCCCTTTTTTGTTGGGAAAAAATGAATGTAAAGGAAAAAATTGTCGAATTACTTTCTACCCTTTTGGAGGATGACAAATTTTTCATCGTAGAAGTGCAGGTCTCCGCCTCAAAAGTTCGTCAGAAAGTAACTGTGTTGATTGACAGCGATGCGGGTATCAGCATTGATGAATGTGCCGATATCAGCTGGAAATTGGGAGAAATGCTCGAAACGCAAGAAGTGCTGCCCGATGCATATACGCTGGAGGTGTCTTCTCCAGGGGTGGATTATCCGTTGGCAATGCCAAGGCAGTTTCGTAAGAATATCGGACGTACGTTAAGAGTAATCGCAAAAGACGGTGTTGAGAAAAAAGGAAAATTAATCTCGGCGGATGAAGAAGGGTTTGTGATACTTGAAGAATTGAAAAAGAAGAAAAAAGACCAAGTCCCTGCTGAATTGCCTTTTGCCTATACCGACATTGCAAAGGCTCAAGTACAGATTACGTTTTAAATACCGCAGGAAAATAGTATTTTTAATATTGCTTTTAAGTATTGAATCTGGTTTGGTGGGATAAAAATAATGTGAAATTAAGTAGTGTTAGAAATGGGGATTAATTCCCAACGCACAATCACTGCTTTTAGATAAACTGTTTTAAGATTTAAAGAATTGTTCTGTGTTTAACAAATAACAATTAACTGTTTTGAAAGAAAATGGATAGCGTAGTATTGATAGAATCGTTTGCCGAGTTTGCTCGCTCCAAAAATATTGATCGTCCTACGATTATAAAAGTATTGGAGGAAGTGTTTCGTACGATGATTCGTAAAAAATACGGTACTGATACCAATTTTGATGTGATTATCAACCCCGATACTGGCGACCTCGAAATGTGGCGTACCCGTGAAATCGTGGACGATAACTCAGAAGATATTTGGGAACCGGATAAAATTCCTCTGGCTGAAGCCCGCAAAATTCAGGATGACTTTGAAGTGGGTGAAGAAGTAGCTGAGGAAGTAAAATTGGAAGATTTTGGACGGCGTCTGGTGCAAACTGCACGTCAAACGCTGATTCAGAAGGTAAAAGATTTAGAGAAAGAGTTGCTGTATTTCAAATACAAAGACATGGTCGGCGACCTGCTCAATGTAGAAGTATATCAAATACTCAAAAACGAACTCATCTGTTTAGATACCGAAGGCAATGAATTAGTCCTGCCCAAACAAGAGCAAATCTTTAAGGATAAATACCGTAAAGGAGAGCCCGTTAAAGCGGTTATTCATAAAGTGGAGCTAAACAATGGTACGCCAAGAATTACGCTTTCGCGTACTTCTCCCGTATTTTTGGAAAGATTGTTTGAAACCGAGATTCCTGAAATCTACGACGGACTTATCAACATTCGTAAGATTGTGCGTGAGCCCGGCGAGCGTGCCAAAGTAGCTGTAGAGTCGTACGATGACCGTATCGATCCCGTGGGCGCTTGTGTCGGGATGAAAGGTTCGCGGATTCATACCATCGTGAGAGAACTGAATAATGAGAACATTGACGTTATCAATTATACCGAAAATCTCGAATTGCTCATTCAGCGTGCCTTGAGCCCCGCCAAAATCACTTCAATGGTGATAGATAAAGAGACCAAAAGGGTATCTGTTTATCTTAAACCAGATCAAGTTTCGTTGGCTATCGGTAAAGGAGGACAAAACATTAAACTCGCTGGGCGTTTGGTCAGCATGGAAATAGATGTATTCCGTGATGTAGAAGGCCAAGAAGACGAGGAAGATGTGGATTTGAGCGAATTTACGGATGAGATTGACGAGTGGATGATTGAAGAGTTCCGCAAGATTGGTTTGGATACTGCAAAACAAGTAATCAATATCAGTAGAGAAGAGCTTGTTCGCCGTACCGACCTTGAAGAAGAAACAGTAGAAGAAATCCTTGAAATTTTACGTCGTGAATTTGAATAAATGTAGTCAGTTTGGGACAAAATGACTCACTGAAAGAGGGACATTTACGAGTTAATTGCTGACTATACTTGACGTACAGAGAACAGATAAACGTAGTTGAAAAATAAATCTGTATCTTTGGGTTAATTTTCCAGGGTTTCCCTAATAACGAATAACCAATAACTCGTACTTCGGTACGTCTATTTCCAGTATGTCGGAAGAAAAAAGTATGCGCCTTAGTCAAGCAGCTCGAATACTAAATCGTAGCCACGCTGCGGTTGCCAGTATTTTGGGTGCTAAAGGCTTTAAGGTTGATAATAATCCCAATACAAAGTTAAACGCTGAACAGCTTGAATTTCTGTCTAAAGAGTTCAAGGTGGATGCGCTGTTGGGGGGGATTGCCCCCAAAAAAGAGGAACCTGCTGCGCCACAACCTAAGTCAGAAGATAGCCCTGTACTTTATTTTCGTACATCGCAGTCGGCTGCCAATGCTCCTAAACCAGTTGTTTCAGAACCACAGCCAGAAAAAGAAGAAAAACTTCTGGAATCTGAGCTTCCCGAAACACCAATTATTGGACTGAAAGTCGTTGGGAAAATTGATTTGGATGCTCCCAAACCAATTAATGTACCCGTTCCGACTCCACCAAAACCTGAGGAAGAGCTTAAGCTGGCACCTCCCGTTGTTGAAGAGAAAAAACCAGAGGTGATTATTGTTGAAGAGAAGAAACCAGAAGTGGTTGTTGAAGAGAAGAAAATAGAAGAGACTCCGGTGGCAGAAAAACCTGTTGAAGAGAAAAAGCCGGAAGTAACGATGCCAGAGCCTGTGAAGGAAGTAGCATTGCCTGTGGTTGAAATCAAAGCAGAAGTTGTCCTGCCTGTGGAAGCCGCACCCGTACCCGAAATTAAGCCTATTGAGGAGTTACCGAAAGCAGAGCCAAAAGTAGAGCCAATCATAGAACCCAAAGTAGAAGTGGTACAAGAACCAGTGGTGGAACTCAAACCTGCACCTCAACCAAAACCCAAGGAAGAACCTGCTAAACCACAGCCGTTTACTCCTCGGACAGAACGCCCTCAACAACCTGTTAAGGTAAAACAACCCGAGCCTCCTAAAGAAGTTCCTGCCCCTGAGCCAGAACCCGAGCCGGTATTGATTGAAGCAAAAGGTGAAACCTTGAAAGGACTCACCATTCTAGGAAAGATTGAACTTCCTACCGAGCGCCGAGGTGGTGACGGAGGAAATCGAGATAAAGACAAGGACAAAAAACGCAAACGTAAACGGTTGCGCAAAGGAGAGAAAGTTACTGACAATGCCCCGGCAGCTAATCCCAATAACCCTGCTAATAAGGGAAAACAGAATCAGAATGACCGGCCCATCACGCAGTACCAACATGGCCAACGGGATGGTTCAAAAACCAATGCTCCGGCAAATGCAACTCCTAATGCCAACGCGACGCCTAATACAACAGCACCTAATGCAAATACCGCTGGTGGAGCTGCTAAAAAAGGACCAGCGACCAACAATACGAATACGAATGCCAATAAAAAAGGCGGTAATGGCCGTAGAGAGCGTAAAGATGAAATCAGCGACAAAGAAGTGGCTGACTCAATCAAGGCTACTTATGCCCGCTTGAGCGGTACTACTAGTGGTAAGAACTTTGGCGCAGATAAGCGCCGTGAACGTCGTCGTTTGCGGGCAGATGCTGCCGAAGAGCGCATGATGCAGGAGCAGGAAGATGCCAAAGTGTTGAAAGTAACAGAGTTTATTTCGGCTAACGAACTGTCATCTTTGATGGACGTATCGGTGCAGGAAGTAATTTCGGTTTGTTTGAGCATGGGTATGTTCGTTTCCATCAACCAACGTTTGGATGCGGAAAGTATCACGCTGATTGCCGATGAATTTGGTTATGAAGTCGAGTTTATATCTGCCGAAGAAGAAATTCAGGGAGATGTAAAAGTAGAAGTAGATGCGGACGAAGATTTGCTTGAACGTGCACCGATTGTAACCATCATGGGTCACGTTGACCACGGTAAAACATCATTGCTTGACTATATTCGTCGTACACGAGTTGCGGCGGGTGAAGCAGGGGGTATTACGCAGCACATTGGCGCCTACAGTGTAAAAACAGACGGCGGACGTAGAATCGCGTTCTTAGATACACCAGGTCACGAAGCGTTTACGGCCATGCGTGCTCGTGGAGCTAAATTGACGGATGTTGTTATCATCGTCATTGCGGCAGATGACTCTATCATGCCTCAAACGAGAGAGGCAATAAATCACGCTCAGAATGCCAACGTTCCGATTGTATTTGCATTTAGTAAAATAGATAAGCCTGGAGCTAACACCGAAAAGATACGTGAGGCATTAGCCAACATGAATATTTTGGTGGAAGAATGGGGCGGTAAATACCAAACTCAGGAAATTTCATCAAAATCGGGGGTAGGTATTCCTGACTTGATGGAAAAAGTGTTGCTGGAAGCCGACTTGCTCGAACTGAAAGCAAATCCGAACCGTAGAGCTTCTGGAACGGTAGTCGAAGCATCGCTTGATAAAGGTCGTGGATATGTGGCAACGATTTTGGTACAAACAGGTACCTTGAAAGTCGGTGATGTGATTTTGGCGGGTGCGCACTTTGGACGGGTTCGTGCCATGTTTGACGCCACAGGGGCACGTCTTAAAGAAGCAGGCCCATCGACCCCTGTACAACTTTTAGGGTTGAACGGTGCTCCTCAAGCGGGTGATAAATTTAACGTGATGGAGAACGAACGCGAAGCGCGTGAAATCGCTAATAAGCGTGAGCAAATCATGCGTGAGCAAACCATCCGTACCCGTAAACACATTACGTTGGAAGAAATCGGCCGAAGAAAAGCAATTGGTACCTTTAAAGAATTGAATATTATCGTCAAAGGTGACGTGGACGGTTCGGTAGAAGCACTTTCCGATTCGCTACTCAAACTTTCGACGGAAGAAGTACAGGTAAATATCATCAATAAGGCGGTTGGTCAGATTGCAGAATCAGATATTAACCTAGCGATTGCTTCCGATGCAATCATTGTTGGATTCCAGGTTCGCCCGTCAAACAATGCGAAAAAACTCGCTGAGCAGGAGCAAATCGAAATTCGTTTGTATTCGGTTATCTACGATGCCATCAACGAAGTAAAAGATGCCATGGCGGGTATGCTAGAACCAACGATGGAAGAAGCAATTGTGGGTAACGCAGAAGTACGTGAGGTGTTCAAAATCAGTAAGATAGGTACCGTAGCAGGTTCTTATGTAACTGATGGTATTATCAAACGTAACAATAAAGTCAGAGTAATCCGCGACTTTATCGTGGTACACGAAGGCGATATTTCACAGCTGAAACGTTACAAAGATGATGTAAACGAAGTGAAATCAGGCTTCGAATTCGGACTTAGCATCAGAGGTTTCAATGACCTTCAAGTAGGGGATATTGTTGAAAGCTTTGAAATGAAAGAAGTAAAACGAACATTATAAATTTTCAATTATAATATTAAGCAGGCTTTTAGGGATTCTAGAAGCCTGCTTTTTTATTGAAACGTTGTATTTCTGTATATTTAAACTTATAAATAGATAGAGGTATCGTATTTTTGTGGGTAATATTATATTTGCGTACGTTTAAAACCCTAACCTGTGGAAGAGATTCAGCCAGAAATTATTCATAGCGTTCCGCAACGTCCTCCTTGGCGTAATGTAATGTTATTGCTTGGGCTGGTTTTGCTTGGGATGTCTATTGGTAATATTGTGGCTATGCTTGTGATTCTTCTGATTGGCGTGCTCTTCGGAGGGCCAAGCAACTTAGAGCAAATTTCGCAGATGATTCAGGAACCGCAGCTGTTTCTTCATGCATGGTGGTATTTAATGATACTTCACTCCGTTTCCCACCTTTTTACTTTTCTGATTCCTGGCGTTGTTTATTGGCGTTGGTCCGAACAGCACCGAGTGGAAGAGTTTATAAGTCGACCTGCTCCCTCCTTTTTGACTTTGGCGATGGTTTTATTTACAGTCATTGCTTTTCTGCCCCTCAACAGTTGGATTATTGAATGGAACAGCCACCTTCATTTGCCCGAAGGCCTACAGCGGGTTGAAAATTGGATGCGGTACAAAGAAGATGAATTGGCGGGCATGACGCAATTTTTGACCGATTTTGATTCCTGGTTGAAATTCGTCGTTGCCTTGTGTGTCATTGCCGTGATTCCTGCCGTTGGTGAAGAAGTACTGTTTCGAGGAATTATTCAGCGGAAAATATTTCATAAAATTAGGGATGTACATGCTTCTGTTTGGCTGACTGCGGCTTTGTTTAGCGCTATTCACCTCCAATTTTATGGATTTGTGCCCAGATTGCTTTTAGGGGCAATGTTTGGCTATTTGTATTTTTGGAC
Source organism: Runella aurantiaca (assembly GCF_003339505.1). Lineage (GTDB taxonomy): Bacteria > Bacteroidota > Bacteroidia > Cytophagales > Spirosomataceae > Runella > Runella aurantiaca. The sequence continues at coordinate 53,280 of NZ_QPIW01000020.1, read as the reverse complement.
CCGAAACTTATGGGCTCCTATTTTAGCTCATTTTATTAATAATGGACTCACGGTTTTAGCCATATTTCTGTCTCACCGCAAAGTGCTTGACTTTGAAATATCCTCAGCAGAATCGTCGGTATCTTGGATTGGAGCGGTTCTTTCGCTGATATTTACGGCCGCACTGTTGTTAAATCTAAAGGTAGTTTCTCAACGAAGCACTAATCTGACGAATGGTACCTAGCAACTGGGAAAAAGTGTTTGAAACAAGTTTTCAGCACCGTGCCGAAATTGTGCGCGAATATTTGGAACAGCAAGGAATCTCCGCTGTAATCATCAATAAACAGGATAGCAGTTACCATTTTGGAAAATGTGAGTTGTATGTTCCCGTGAAAGATGCTATCATTGCCAAAACAATTGTAGTGAATGAAATCTCGTTTGGATAGTCTTTCAAATTTACAACAACGCATCATTGCTGCCATAGCTGGGGTGTCCATCATCGTGGGCGCAATTTTATACGCCGACTGGACGTTCCTGTTGCTTTTCTGTGGCATAAGTATCTTTACCCAACTCGAATTTTATAAACTTCTTGGGTTGGATGGAAATCAACCGCTGACGTATTATGGCACAATGTGTGGGGTGTTTATCAACGTCATTACATTTTTGATTGAGAAAGAAATCGTTGATTTTCAAAATTATTTTCTCATCAGCCCGATGGTGACGATGATATTCTTTATTAAGCTCTACAAAAAACGGGATCTCAAACCTTTTCAGAATATTGCATTCACTTTTTTGGGTATTATTTACGTCGCCATTCCTTTTTCTCTTTTAAGCGTACTGGCCATGCGTGGTGGTACGTACAACTATGAAATTGTGCTGGGGTGTTTGTTGCTGCTTTGGTCTACTGACATCGGAGCTTATTTTGCAGGGACTTATTTTGGAAAACGAAAATTGTTTGAACGCGTATCTCCCAAAAAATCTTGGGAAGGGGCCGCAGGAGGTGCCTTGTTGGCGGGAGTAGTTGCGTTTGCACTGGGTACTTATTTTACATCACACCGCCCATGGGAGTGGTACTGCATTGGGGCGCTCATGGTTGTTTCAAGCACTTTAGGTGACCTTGTGGAGTCGTTGTTCAAACGGAGTATTGCAATCAAAGATTCTGGAAGTACGATTCCTGGACATGGGGGGTTTTTAGACCGATTTGATGGGTTATTGCTTTCCACACCCTTTATTGTGACATTTGTTAAAATTTTTTCCTAAACCCAGGCGTTAAAGAAATAGGACGTTTGGGCCGGGAATATAAAAAGTAAATCATGCAACTTAATATAAAATACAACTTCCTTATTTTGATTTTGGCGATACTGGTGAGTGCAGTAACTTCGTCGGAAGTAAAAGCACAAGGCCAGGTCAAAAGTATCATGTTTACGGGAAGGGTAGTAGGTGTAAAAGGAACACAAACTTTGGGCAAAGCCTATATTTTAATACCTCGGGCTGGCCGGGGTACATTGGCTGATGAAGGTGGCTACTTTGCGTTACCTGTATTTCCGGGCGATAGTATTGTGTTCAGTTATTTGGGTTACCAAAAGCAATACCACATTATTCCACGTCGGCACATGGAGGAGTCTTATTCGGCCATTATTCTGATGAAAGAAGACGTAAAAACGTTGGCGGAAGTAAAGGTTTATCCGTATGCTACCGAGGAGGAGTTTAAGAAGGCGTTTGTCGCCATGAAACTTCCTGATGAATTTGAACGGGCAAATCTTGAACAAAACACCCGTCAGGAGTTGCTAATGCAGATGGCGGCGGTGACGCCGTTGAGTGCGGCGGGCAACTATCGAAACTTTATGGATCAGCAAATCTTTGGTCGTGAAAATGCCGCCAACCGAAGTTTTACCACGGCAATTCCATTTTTAAATCCCTTTGCTTGGGCTAAATTCATCAATTCCGTCAAAAACGGTGACCTCAAAAAGAAAGAATACCGTTCGATTCTCAACCAAGCTCCAAGGGAAAGCATTACTCGTCAGGATGTTATGAAAAAATAACGATTACTTTTCAGGACTGTGGTGGGGATAATTATGCAACTTCATGGCCTTACCGTCAAATATGGCGTAGGTATTGTCAACTATCCAATCCCCCAAGATAAAAATGCGACTTTGGTCATTGACGGGGTAATCCAACTCAATGTGTCGGTGGCCAAATACATAATAATCGTGGTGTGCTTTTTTCTCCTCTTCTTTGGCGTACAGCAATAACCATTCCTTTTCTTCACCCAGAAACTTAGGTTTGATTTCTTTGTCGTTTTTGCGCCAACTATGACTTGCCCAGGTTTGCCCCAGCCAAAGTGCCCAATCAGGATGAAGGATATTGCCAAAAGACCACCGAGCCAACCGACTCTCAAATACTCGTTGAAGTACTTTATACGAATGGTCTCCCGGGCCGCGCCCATCGCCGTGGGTGATAAAAAAACGAGTTGTGCTGCCTTGAGCGCTGACCGATAATTCGAGCGGCTCACGAAACGTTTGAATATTCAATTCTTTTTCAAAATATCCGCTCATCCACATGTCATGATTGCCGGGGAAGGCAATGATTTGAATTCCCGCATCGGTAAGCTCTGCCAATTTTCCCATAAACCGCACGAAGCCTTGCGGAACGACCCGGCGGTGTTCGTACCAAAAATCAAACAAATCACCCACTAAGCATATCATTTGGGCATCATGCCGAATCGACTCCAGCCAGCGTACTAATCGTCTTTCACGAACCATGCTTTCGGTATGATTTGGGGCACCGAGGTGGAAATCAGAGGCAAAATAAATTTTTTTATGGGTGGGTAATGAGACTTCTAGCTGTGGGTAAGACATGAGAATAGTTTAAAATTCGGGCAAAAATACGGAGATTACTTTACAAGATTTTTCTAACTTTACGCTTCACCTATATCATTTTTTTAATGGAACCGATTGTACCCACAAAACAGGAAGTATTTTCGAAGATTGCGGCCTCGTTGGCTGAGCAAGGATTCAACGTTGTGAAAGAAGACCAGACTCGCCCTTGGGGAGGCTTTTTTGTCTTGGATGAGTCGCAAACCCCTCAATTTGCGGCTACGTATTTTCCAACTGTAGAGCTTTCTTCGTTGCAAATTACCCAAAAATTGAGCCCCAAAATTCTGGTAGTAGCTCCCGAAAAGCGACTCTCGTGGCAATACCACCACCGCCGCGCCGAAATTTGGCGGGTAGTATCGGGTACAGTTGGCGTTGTGACGAGTGAAACCGACGAGGAAACAGAAGTAAAATCTTATCAGCCTGGTGAGTTGATTGTGTTGAAACAAGGAGAACGTCATCGACTGGTTGGGCTGGCGGAATGGGGGATTTTGGCCGAAATTTGGCAACACACCGATGCCACAAATCCCTCAGATGAAGAGGATATCGTACGGGTGCAGGATGATTTTGGAAGATAAATAAAACAGCAGTTCGTTAAAATGACAATTTAAAAGCGCATGGAATCACTCAAATATCCTATCGGTCGGTTTCAAACTGGTAAAACATACACAATGGCTGAAACCAAATCACAGATTCAGACCATCAGTGCTTTGCCTTCCAAACTGTTTAATATCGTCAATCCGTTAAGTGCAAGCCAATTAGAGACCCCCTATCGCGCTGGCGGATGGACGATTGCTCAAACAGTGCATCACGTGGCCGATAGCCACATGAATGCCTACATTCGTTTTAAATTGGCACTGACCGAAGACAACCCCTTCATAAAACCTTATGAAGAGGCGCTTTGGGCGGAGCTGGCTGATGGGAAAGGCGCGCCCTTAGATTGGTCGTTGCAGTTGCTAAAATACCTGCATTTGCGTTGGGTCATGCTGCTTAATTCACTGACCGAAGCAGAGTTGCAGCGTACCTATTTTCATCCCGAAACAAAGCGAGTATTTGCCTTGCAAGAAGTGGTTGCTATGTATGCTTGGCACAGCGAGCACCACTATGAGCATATTCATCAACTATGCCTGCGTGAAAGATGGATTTCGGAATAATAACCCTTTGTGAAATTTAATTTTAGAGGGTTTATAAATCTTTTTAAGGTATTTAACGTTTATAGGTTTTAGATTAAAATAACTTTTAAACATTAAACTTTTAAGTAAAAAATGCCTTCCGGGTCTACTACTGATAATATTCTTGTACGGGTATTGAAGTCTGTCTTTTTTAAAACTGCTACGGGCAAAGCGGGCCGTTATGCGCGCAACACGGGTAGTCTTTTGCAACTTTTACGTGATGTTTTAAACAAAACCAACGCGCTGAAAGGGGCGGGCTATGAAGCCTTGAGGGAAAAAGTTGGGGTTTTGACACGATTACTTAAGGCCTATGCTACGGGAGATTATAGAATTGTGCCTTGGAAAACACTGACGCGCATTATTGCCGTGTTGATTTATTTTCTTTCGCCCATTGATTTTATTCCGGATATTTTGCCGGTGGTGGGTTTTACCGACGATATTGCCCTCATTGTATGGCTTTTTAATGCTATTGGCACCGACTTGAATGACTTCCGTGAATGGGAATCTAAACGAAATACCATCTCAATAGACTGATATTTCGAGAAATTGTTGTTAATTTTGCAGAACAGAATTTTAAAAATGGGTTAAATTTTAAAAATATAAGGTAAAATTGACCCCTTAATTCGTTTTATTGAAGTAATAAAATAGTTATTTGAAAGTTGAACGCAGTTTTCAAATAACACATAGCTAACAATCACTAACTGTATTTTTCTGATGAATATGCTTTCGATTTTCTTGATTTTAGGCTTAGGAGGACAAGAAATCCTTCTGATAGGCCTTATCGTATTATTGCTTTTCGGAGCGAAAAAAATTCCTGAACTCATGAAAGGGTTGGGAAAAGGCATTCGTGAGTTTAAAGATGCCTCTAAAGAGGTAAAAGAAAACATCGAAAAAGGACTGGATGACGTAAGTCGCTAGGACAAAGTTTGATACATTGGGCGTTTTTTTCAACGTTACAATGTAAAATAAGCTCAAACACCTAAAATCAGCAGTAGTGTTAGCACTACTGCCGATTTTTTATTTTGTACCAACCTAAGTTTATCTTACTTATCCCCTTTCGTTTTGAAGTACTACACATCGCTTCGTGAAATACAGGCAGATTTGAATGACGGTTCCGTTTCGTGTCGTCAGTTGGTAGCGTATTATCTAAAAAATATTGAAGAGAAAAACGCTCAATTGAATGCTTTTGTGGCAGTTTATGGGGAAGAGGCTCGGCAGCGGGCTGAAGAGATTGACCTAAAAATTGCGGCAGGAAAAGCAGGGCGATTGGCTGGGATGGTGGTTGGAATCAAAGATGTACTGTGCTATAAAGACCACGGCTTACAAGCAGGTAGTAACATTCTGGATGGATTCGTGTCGCAGTTTACGGCAACTGCCGTGCAGCGAATTTTGGACGAGGATGCCATCATCATCGGTCGTCAGAATTGCGATGAGTTTGCCATGGGCTCTTCCAATGAAAACTCGGCCTTTGGGGTAGTTAGAAACGCCGCCGACGTTACCCGCGTGCCGGGTGGCTCCTCAGGAGGGTCAGCGGTAGCTGTGCAGGCCGATATGTGTTTGGCTTCTCTGGGGTCTGATACGGGTGGCTCTGTGCGCCAACCAGCGGCTTTTTGCGGATTGGTTGGTTTTAAGCCTACTTACGGACGCATTTCGCGTTGGGGTTTGGTGGCGTATGGTTCTTCGTTTGACTGCATAGGCCCCATCACCAAAAGTGTGGAAGATGCGGCACTACTGCTAGAAATCATGGCGGGTGCTGACGAATTCGACAGTACTGTCTCAACGCAACCCGTTGGTGATTATACGCATTTATCGGGCCTTCTCAAACATCCTCTGCGCATTGGATACCTGCGCGAGGGGGTAGAAAGTGAAGGATTGCAGCCAGAAATGAAACAAGCCATGTTGGCTAAATTGGAAGTGCTTCGCGAGCAGGGCCATACGGTAGAGCCAGTAGACTTTGATTTACTTTCGTACATTCTTCCCACGTATTATATTCTCACAACGGCCGAATCCAGCTCAAATCTTTCCCGATTTGATGGGGTACGTTACGGCCATAGAAGTAGCAATGCGGAAGATTTAACTTCTCTTTACAAGAAATCACGCAGTGAAGGCTTTGGAAAAGAAGTGAAGCGTAGGATTATGCTCGGAACGTTTGTACTGAGCGCGAGTTATTATGATGCATATTATACCAAAGCCCAGAAAGTACGTCGGTTGATGAAAGAACAAACTGACCGGGTATTTGAAAAATATGATTTTTTACTGATGCCAACTACACCCACCACGGCCTTTCCGATTGGGGATAAAACCGAAGACCCGTTGCAAATGTATTTGGCAGATATTTTTACGGTGCAGGCCAATGTAGTGGGAAATCCCGCCATCTCCATTCCCAACGGAGTAGATGCGCAGGGATTGCCCATGGGATTGCAAATCATGGGAAAACCTTTTGGAGAGGCCGAATTGTTGGCTTTTTCAAATCAAATAACAGAAACAAATACAGCGCAACCATCTGTTGCGTAGATACACAGCCATCAAAAACGAAACAAAACAAATGTAAAACCTAACGAGAAAATACCAAAAGCAATGATGGAATTGAAGCGAATCGCGGGGATAGGAATGTTGATGGGAATGTTTTGGCTTGGAACCGGCACATCCGGTCGTTCACAAAATGTAGAAACAAGCACCAACACGGGAGAAGAAGAACTGTTGCAGGTGGAAGCCTTCGCGGATTCGACGGTGCCTGAAATGGTGATTCGAGAACGTTTGGCCAAGTTACAAAACGAGATTCCGCTGAGGTATCATAAGGTTACACATCAATTTGTTGAACACTTTATTTATCGCAAGCCAGACTTCGTTAAGCGAATGCTGGAGCAGATGCATCTTTTTTTTCCACTCTACGAGCAAACCCTGGAAAAATACGGCATGCCGCGTGAGTTGAAATTTCTCTCATTGATAGAGTCAGGGCTGAATCCTCGCATTATCTCCTACGCAGGAGCAGGTGGTTTGTGGCAGTTTATGCCCGCTACGGGGCGCGAATACGGAATGCATCAGGATGATTACATAGATGAGCGCTTTGACCCCGTAAAATCGACCGACGCCGCTTGTCGTTACTTAAAACGCCTTTATAATGCATTTGGGGATTGGGAAATGGCTTTGGCCGCATACAACGTAGGCCCTGGAAACGTAAAGCGCGCGATGCGCCGTTCGGGGTCGAGTTCATTCTGGGGGATTTATAATTTCCTGCCCAAACAAACACGCCATTACGTACCTCAGTTTGTGGCAATGACTTATTTGATGCACTACCATGCCGATCACGGACTGTTTCCGGATGTTCCTGAATTTCCAATGGTGTCGGATACGATTCAGGTTTCAGGATATTTTAATCTGATGACTTTCGCAAAGTTGGGGGGAATGACAATGGATGAGCTGTATAAGCTGAACCCTATGCTTATCAACACTGAATTGCCCTCAAAAACGAAGAATTGTGTGTTGCGGGTTCCTAATCATTGTTATAATTATTTGACCGAAAACCGTCAAATGATTTGGGATTCTGCTTCAAAATCGCCTTTTAGTGCTGTTGGTGCGCTCGCTTCCAATGGTAGTGTTTTGGAAAATGGTGAGGAGACGGAAGGAGAAGCTGATGAGACCGATACAGTTCTTAAAACCAAAAAAGTATACCATACGGTTCGCAAGGGCGAAACGCTGGGGAAAATTGCCAGTCGTTATCGTGTAAGTGCAAGTGAGCTGAAAAAATGGAACAAACTGCGTTCAAATTCCATTCAGCGAGGCAAACGACTGGTTGTTCTCAAAGAATTTAAGGCATTACCGCAGGTAGCTGCCGCACCTTCTAAAGCAAAAGCTCAGGCAAAAATTAAAATTCGGTATCATCGTGTACAACATGGAGATACTTTGTCTACCATTGCCGAACGCTACGGAATAGATGTAGCTCGTTTGAAAAAAATCAATCGCTTACGGGGTAATATGGTTCGCAAAGGCCAAAAATTACTGGTTGGATAGTCCAAAACTTGTTAATTGTTAATTGTTAATCGTTATTTGGGGTTTTATTGAAATTACTCTATTTCGATTAACAATTAACATCAAGTCATGGCTCTTTTTTACATCAAAGCCTTTCACATTATCGGTGCTGTAGCCTGGTTTGCAGGCTTATTTTATTTGGTTCGGATGTTTGTTTACCACGCCGAAGCTGACCAAAAACCCGAGCATTTACGTCAACCTTTTAAGGAACAATTCGGACTTATGGAGTGGCGTGCTTACAAAATCATTTGTAATCCTGCCATGATGCTCACCTGGACCTGCGGCCTGACCATGACCATTCTCAATCCTGCCTATTGGCAAATGGGTTGGTTCCACGTCAAATTTTCTATCATCATTCTTCTGACGATTTATCATCTTTGGTGTAAACGTATTATCATCAAACTCGAAAAAGGCCAAAAACCTTACGATTCCTTTCAGTTTCGTCTGCTCAATGAGCTTCCTACCATCTTTTTGGTTAGCATTGTACTTTTGGGGGTTTTAAAAGATATGCTTGACTTTTTGTACGCTTTTGGAGGGGTAATGCTGTTTGGCGTCGTGCTGTTTTTCTTCGCCAAAGCGTATAAAAAGCGGCGGGAAGGATAATTTTGTTTGTGGACTGCTTACCATAACTACCTTTGAAAATCAGGATTTATTTTGTGATTTACAATTTAATAACTTCGGGATTCTCCATTTTATCATCCTCCAAGGGGACTGAAATTACAATTTTAGTCCCTCTAGAATAGCCCTTATCAATCAAAAACTCACCCCTAATTGCCTCCAATCTCGTTTGAATGTTGCCGATTCCGAAGCCTTTATGTTGGTTGTTTGGTAAGCCTTTTCCATTGTCGGTTACTTCTACCCACAATATTGTGCCGTTTTCAAAGATGCAAATGGTAGATTCGGTGGCTTTTGAGTGTTTGATGATGTTCTGAACGAGTTCTAGACAAATGGCGTATACATTCAGAGAAACTGTTTTGTTAAGAGTGGGTAACGTTCTGATTTTTAGGTAAAAATGAATTTTTTGATTCATGTTAAGCTTTCTCGTAAGCTGTTCTAATGCCTGCGGTAGACCCTCTCTTTCGAGCACTTCGGGCATAAGGTTGTGGGAGAGGAGCCTGATTTCTGAGTAGGCATTTTCAGTCATTGAAATGATATTGGTGTAGATTTTTTTTTCACGATGATTGAGGTGCTGAGGGTCGATGTTGTCCAATGAAATACTGATTGCGCTAAGAAGGCTCCCAAGGTTATCGTGCAGGTCGGCGGCCATTCGCCTGTGTTTAAGGTTCTGGCCGCGTTGCATGGCGTCTTTGATTTCGTCGTAGGCTTTTTGCAATTCGGCAGTTCTACTCTGTACCTTTGCTTCCAGATTGACGTTGAGTTTTTCAATTGTATCTCTTTGGTATTCAATCTTTTGGCTTTGTTTTTGTAGTAGCCTCCGATTAAAAAACAAACCCGCCGAGACAATCGCCAATAGAATAGCGCCTGCAATGAAATAATTTCTATAACGTTTCTGAATCGCCACTTCGGCCTTTTCTTTGTTGAGCAAAACAGCCGCTTTTTCTTCCGCGAATCTTCTTTCTAAAGCTACCTTGGCGTTAGCGACTTGTTCATTGAATAGTTTATCTTTAAACTCTATGTAGTGTTCGTGGGCAATGAGGGCTTCTGACAACCGATTTTTGGCTTTATAGGCGTGGTACAGTGTTTCGTACAACCGGTACAAAATCCGGGCATTGGTGATTTTTTCAATGTTTTTTTTACTGAAATAAATCGCTTCATCGTACTTTTTTAACCCTAAAAAGAGGCGACCCATGAGCATCTGAATCTCGGTCAAGCCGCGATTATTGGTGTTTTTTTCGAAGAAACGCAGGCACTGATAAGCGGTAGGAAGTACCTCCGCGTACTTTTTAAGGTCAATTTTGATGCTTACCCAGTCGTTGAGGATGTAGTGTTTTTGTAATATGTCGTCAGTTTGGTTGATATACACCAGCGAGCTGTCTAGGTAGCGGCTAGATGTAAGGTAGTCGTTGGTGTAGCCAAAAGCGCGGGCGGTAGTCAGGTACATCAACGAAATCTGTAAGTTGTTTGCACCGTTTTGGTTCTCTTTTTGGAGGGACTCGATACTCTGTTGGGTATAAGAAACGGCGTTTTCTATATCACTTAAAAAAATGTACCCATATACCATTTCATCAATGATAAGGCTTTTGTGATGCGCAGAGACGGATATTTTTAGTGAATCTATCTTGTGGAGAGCTTCCTGTCCGGTTTTTATCAACGCAATCCAATCGCCTCGCCCGCGCTCGGCATTGACTTTTTGAACATAAGCGTCAACAATAAAAGTGTTGAGCTTGTGCTGCAACGCGTAACGGAGGTATAAATCATTATAAAAAGCAAGAGAGTCGGCAGAAGATTGACTCTGAAAGTAGGAAATAACGATACTTTGAAGGGCTTGGGCTTTTTGGGCGGGCTTAGTTTGAGAGTCTAGCCATTGTTTTTTGGAGGACCTCAGCAAGCTATCCTCTTTGGAGATAGGTTTTAGCTGCGCCATTGCTGCCCCAAAACAACAAAGTAAAATAATAATGAGCTTATTCATTTAACGTATGCAGGTCTCTAACAAAGCTAGACAATTTCTAACAGATACCTCCTCCGACGGGTATTTTTTACAGTATCGTTTAGCGGCTATTTTTAGCAAAAGAAATGCTTAAGGTTTTATTAATCGCCTCTAAAGTCCAATTTGAGTTTGGAACCATGCCAAATAGTTGTCAATTTGGGTGGCTAAATAGTAGGGTAAATTCAGTAAATAATACGGTTTGCCTTCAATGGAGCTACCATTGGTAATTGATACATTTGTACAAAATTAGGGTAATTCTTGTGGAAGTTTGTCATAGAATTAGGGCAATTCGTTGCTTTCTGCAACTCTTATGATAATTTTTGGTATTTTTTAGCAGTTATAAATTGTAATTGGTTTCTTTGTTTAAACTCAAACCAAAATCCACATGACACGTTGGGGAATCATCGGGCCGGGGCGCATTGCCCATAAATTTGCCCAAGACTTAATGCAGGTAGCAGACGCCAAACTCACGGCGGTAGCCTCCCGCGACTTGGGCCGGGCGCAGCTGTTTGCACGCGAGTACGGCGCTACGTATACGTATGGCAGCTACGAAGAAATTATCAATTGCCCAGAATTGGATGCAGTCTATATTGCGTCGCCGCACATCGGCCATTTTGACCATACGTTGTTGTGCCTCAACGCTGGTATTTCTGTTTTGTGCGAGAAACCCTTTGCCATGAATACTGCCCAAGTGAGTGAAATGATTCACACCGCACGTGGGAAAAATGTGTTTTTGATGGAAGCACTATGGACAAGGTTTCTACCTACTACGCTCAAAACCCTCGAAATTATTGAATCTGGGGCCATTGGCAAAATGTTGGGGGTGAAGGCCGACTTTGGATTTAAAGCGCCTTACGACGTCGACAAACGGACTTTTAACAAGGATTTGGGAGGAGGCGCACTGCTGGACATTGGGATTTATCCGTTGTTTTTATCATACCTGATTTTGGGAAAACCAACCAAAATTACGGCGCAGGCTATTTTTGGCGCCACAAAAGTGGATGAATCGACAGGCATGACGTTGACCTATGCCGGCGAACAGTTTGCCTTTTTGGATTGTACTTTCATGGCCAATACGCCATGCGAGGCGTTTATATATGGAGAAAAAGGGAGCATAGCCATTGATTCGCGCTGGCACGAAAGCAAGGCGGTGACGGTCACTTATGACGACGAAACTACCGAAACCTTTACTTTCGACCGCCCAACTTGGGGGTATCAGTATGAAATAGAAGAGGTAAATGCGTGTTTAAGCGCCGGTAAACTGGAAAGCGAGAGCTGGTCGTTGACCGATAGCATGAACCTGATTTCGTTGCTGGATGCCGTGCGGCAAGAGATTGGACTGGTGTATAAGGATTTTGACGAAGAATAAAGTGTCAAAATTGCCGTAACGTTTGCCATATGGAAAAGGCATTTTCGCAACGACAGGACCGGGCCGCAAGGGCAATTGCCATTCCGATTGCGGCTTTGGTGGCGTCACATGTTGTGTTTACAAAGCAGTTTCCCTGGCATGTTTCCTACCAATTTCCGCTTCCGTACTTCTTGACCGTCCTGACGGTGATGTTTTCGTGTTGGGAGGTCAATGTCCGTCTTTTTCGATGGATGGATTCCAAAATGCCCTTTCATGTCAATCCTGTACGACGTATAGGGCGCCAAATGGTCGTCAATGGCATGGCGACTTTGTTTACTTTTCTGTTGGTATTCCCTTTGTCACAATTTGTCTACGCAGGGTATTGGCCCGCCGCTTCGGTGTTCATGACGGGGGCGGTGGTGTGTGCGACCATCGCTACGATCGTCAACGGGTCTTTTATCGGATTGTATTTGGTTCGAACAATTTATTGGCAAAAAGATAAGTCGGTGGCTGAGCTTGACAGACAAAGGAAAGAAGAACCGACAATGAATTCACCGCACCTGATTCGGGTGGAAGTCAACCACAGCCAGCTCATTCTGCAACCTACGGAGATCGCGTATTTCTATTCTACGGGCGGGATGGTCCTTTTGGTAAAGACCGATGGCACAAAGATGGCCACAAGTTATCAGTCGCTGACCCAGCTCACGGAACGGCTTGCGGGGCAATATTTCTTCCCGCTGAATCGGCAGATCCTAGCGGGTTTGGGGGCGGTGAAAGAAGTAAAGGATGATGTAAATCGCAAATTGATTGTATCCCTGTTCCCTCCCATGCACCAACACCAGCCGACAGAACAAGTCGTGGTGAGCCGTTATCGAAGTGCTGAATTTAGGAAGTGGTTGCAAGCCGCTGCAGGCAACTGACCATTCATTCTGAAATACTGTACCATTCATTTTAAAAATGGATTTGGCCTTATCCATCCATCCATCAGGCATGTTTTCTTTGTGGCCGGGTAGTTTTGCCCAGCTTTAATTTTAACAACCATGTCTCCTAAACTTGATTATCTTCACGTACAGATTCCCGCTTTGCTCTCCGTCTGCTTTGCTTTGTTGGTCATTTTACTCGTTGCTGGTATTTACTTTACAATTCGCAGGGTAGCGCCAAAACAAGCCGCTTTTACGCTCATAGGTTGTATTTTGTGGTTGGGTTTACTTTATTTTGCCGCCCAAAAAACTTTTTTTCTGGATATAGCAGCGACACCTCCACGTTTTTTGATTGCAGTTATTCCTCCTTTGCTTTTTATAGTCATGGTATTTGGACAGGCAAAGGGCCGACAATGGATGGATCGTTTATCGCTTCGTTCGCTGACGTGGGTCCATATCCTGCGGATTGGCGTGGAGTTGCTGTTGTTTAAATTGTTTGTGGCGGGACAAATTCCGCAAGTGATGACTTTTGAAGGGCGTAATTGGGATATTTGGGCGGGCTTAACCGCTCCGCTCATGATTTTTATGGTTTTTTATCAAAAAAAGTGGTCTGCCAAAGTGTTAGGTTGGTGGAATATCGGTGCTTTAGGGTTGTTGATCAATATCGTCACTACCGCAGTATTGGCGGCACCATTTCCATTTCAGCAATTGAGCTTTGAGCAACCCAATGTGGCTGTATTAAAACCTTCGTTCATATGGCTTCCCGGTTTTGTAGTGCCTGTCGTGCTTTTTGCGCATCTGATATCGATTCGGCGGCTTTGGGTAAATACTCGACCCGACCATGAACCGTCCTGATAATCGGCTAAGCCAACGGCAGTTGAAACCAAAAACGACTGCCGTTGCCCAATTCACTTTCAACGCCGATACGTCCCTTTTGTGCTTCGATAAATTCTTTGGAAATGGCCAACCCAAGCCCCGTTCCTGATTTAGACTGGCCGTTGTTTGGAACCTGAAAATAGCGGTCGAAGATGCGTTCTTGGTATTTTGACTCAATTCCTTTTCCAAAATCCTGTACCGAAAAAAGCACGTGTTTTTGGTCATTGCTGACCTGAGCCTCTACCGTAATGGTTGATTTTTCGGGGCTATATCGAATCGCGTTGGAAAGAAAATTCATCAAAACCCACATCGTTTTGTCTAAATCTGCCTGAATAGCGGGTAAATCAGCAGGAAGTTGACACTGTAATTCTATCTGTTTTTGCTCTGCCGAAAAAAGTAACGCTTCGGTAGCTGCCTTAATAACTTCCTGTGGTAGGATGCTTCTGAAATTGAGTTGAATGTTGCCCGTTTCTACCTGCGACAGGTCAAGGAGCTCGCCCGTAATGTTGAGCAGCCGTTGACTGTCATCCTGTATTTGGTTAATTAAGTATTTTTGTTCTTCATTCAATGGTCCAATGCGCTCATTTTCAAGAAGTTTTAGGCTCATTTTAATGCCCGAAATCGGCGTTTTCAATTCGTGCGAAATCGTGGCGATGAAATTGGTTTTGGCTTGGTCAAGTTCGTGAAAGGGCGTAATGTTTTTAAGGATAATTACTTTCCCGATGCGTTGTTCACCATTTTTTACGTCTAAAACCTCTTTGGTAAAATAGCTTTCCCGCTCGTTTGTTACTATTTTGAGGGGCTTGAGCGGGGTAGTGTCGTTTAATAATGTTCGCAATAAATCATTTTTGAGGGCCACATCGGGGGCATATTTACCTGCCAGTTGAGAAGCATCCAGACCGAGCATGTCGGCTCCAATTGAATTGATAAAAAGTAAGTGGTCGCTTTCATCCAAGCCCACAATGGCGTCGTTCATTTGGTTGATGATGGTCTCGGTGCGACGTTTTTCGAAAAGCACCCTGGCCAAACTGCTGTGTTCGTATTCGTCCAGTTTTTCGGCCATCAGGTTAAAAGCCCGCGCCATTTCTCCGAGTTCGTCCTTACGCTCCACGCCGAGCCGAGACTCGTAGTTTTTACGGCTGATTTCCTGCAAGCCTTCGGTCAATTGTTGGATGGGCTCAGCGATGGTATTAGGAAAGTTGATGATAAACGAAAACGCCACCAACGCGCATACCGTGGCAATGAGCACCATGTAAGAATAGACCTCATCCGACGTTTTTTTTACCTGCTCATTCTTGCGCACAATGGCTTGCATATTGACATCGGCAATTTTGGTTAACTGTTTCGTAATCAGGAGAATACGGCTACTGTCGGGGCTTTTGCGGAAAGCATTGAAGTGGCTTCGAAGCTGCTGGGTTGTTTCGGCCTCGCCTATTTCGGTAATGTTTTGTTCTTGGTAAACAAGGCTTTTTTCAAAAAGGGCAATGTCTTCGTTTTTCCAGGCGTTTTCGTCAATCACGTTGCGCATGTTGCGTACGTATTCGAGCGAGATGTAATTGTCTTTCAATATCTCCTGCGCTTCAGAGGAGAGTTTTTTGAGGTACCAAGCCCCTAGGCTGCCGAGCAATACGATGACGGCAAACAAAAAGGTAAGCGCAAGTCGAAGTTTGGTTTTTAGTTTCATGATCTCACTCTAACCCTCCGCATCGGCTGGGGCCAGCGGGTATTTATAATTTTTAACTGATAACTACTAAATCAATGTCAGTATCGGAAACTTTGTTCAATAGGCTGAAAAATAAGGAGTTGCCTGTAATGTTTTTCCAAAAATTGCCGTGAGGTTTTCCAATGCAGACGGTTGTAATGTTATGTTTTTGTGCGGTGTCAAAAATGGTTTGAGCTACTTCGTTGCTTTTGACCCGAATCACTTCAGCCCCAAATTCGGTAGCTAATTTAAAATTATTGATAAGATGACGTTGGGCAGCAAGACCGATTTTGTCGGTATCTTCCGCCGAAGTCTGAACGTACAATACATACCATTTTCCTTGGTAATAACTCGCTAAACGCGCGGTTTTACGCAGTATTTTTTTTGCTATTTCGTGGTTAGAACTGATGCAAGCCAAAAATCGTTCGGAGCGCAAGTTTGCATTTTTTGGCACTTCCAATTCCACCTTTCGTTCCACCTGCGAGGCCACTTCTTTCAGGGCCAGTTCGCGTAGTTGCAGGATTTTTTCGGCCTTAAAAAAATGATTGAGCGCGGTTTCGATTTTAGTAGGGTCATAAATCTTGCCTTCTTTGAGGCGGGCAATGAGTTCATCGGCGGTGAGGTCAATGTTGACCACTTCGTCGGCTTGCTGCAAGATACTATCGGGGACGGTTTCTTTAACTTCAATCCCCGTGATTCGAAAAACGTCATTATTAAGGCTTTCGAGGTGCTGAATATTGACGGCCGAAATAACGTTGATTCCTGCATTCAGAATATCTAATACATCCTGCCAACGCTTCTCGTTTTTAGAGCCATAGATATTGGTATGTGCGAGTTCATCCACAATCACTACTTCGGGATGAAAGTTAAGAATGGTCTGTAAATCCATTTCCTCCATTTCTTTCCCCTTATAAAAAACGCTACGATGGGGGATGAGCGGTAAGCCGTCGAGCAGGGCGTGCGTATCCGTGCGTCGGTGGGTTTCAATAAAGCCGATTTTAATGTCCACCCCATTGCGCAAAAGTGCGTGGGCTTCCTGCAACATTCGGTAGGTTTTGCCCACGCCTGCACTCATGCCAATATAAACCTTCAACTTACCCCGTCGCGATTTTTTGATGAGGTCGAGGAAATACTGGGCGTTTTGTTCGGTAGAATTAGGCATTGTTTTTAGAATGACACGGCCAATGAGGTAGTAATAATAAAATCGGTGGTGGTTTTTCGGCCTGCTTTTTCAAACAAATCGTCTTTGCCCGTCAAACTACGGGCTTCAATCCTGCACAATGCATTCGAAATAGGGGCATAGTCTAGGTTGAATGAATAGCCATTGACGCGGAAACCGTTTGGTGAGGTAGTGGTGATGACCAATCCTTTGGGGTCGCTATAATTTTCAACACGCCCCGCAACGCCCACTTTTGAGCTGAGTTGGTATTTTAAAATAGCCGCCCAACTTGTCCAAGCGTCGTAAATAGACGAACGAGTTTGTTGTTGGTCTATTCCGTAGTCAAAATCGGCAATTAACTCCCATTTTTTGGTTAATTGAACAATTCCGTAGAGGTTATGAAAAAAACGATTGCGGTTAGTGTTGTCGGGGCGACTGCCCAAAAAAGTACTGGAATTGAGCGTAACCTTAGCGTTTGGTTTAAAGGTGATTTGGGTGCCTACGGCCAAGCGGGTATTTTCATCAGTCCGTCGAATTTGTTGCCAACCATTGAGTACCAATCCAGATAAAAACCATTTTCCGTTGTCGGTGGTATAGCCAATTTTAACGCCAGTCTCATAATAAGGCGTATTGTCGGCCATGAGGCTGCGGGAGAGCGTTCGACAATCTTTTGAGATGGCGCTTTCAAAACCGATGTGTGAAGCAAACACGCCTGCATCGAGCCATAAATTTTTGGTTTTTGCGAGTTTAAGGCCGGCATTGGCTTCAAAAATATTGCGCAAGGTAGCAGGCTCAGCGGCCAAATTTGCGTTGGGGTAAGTTCCCGCCATCAGGGCAATGTTTCCGCGAATTCGCTCGTCAACGTAAGCGGCTTTGATAAACCCCAAATTGAGGTTGAATTCATTGTGTCGATTGTGACTGTATACAAACGGTGGACGGTCATTGTTGGCGGGCTGGTTGAAATCATAGCTGTAATAGGCTTCTACGTAGCCAGATAGGACAAGCTTGGCCGTAGAATCAATGGTTTGGGCAAATAAGGGTGTGCACAGCACGTAGGCTAGTGCGACAGTTACAAACTTTTTCATGGTAATTTCTGATTTTTGGCAACTGCCGTTTGGTTACAAGTTATCCAAAGCCAAATTCAATGCCAAAATATTTACTTTCGAAGGCCCAAATAAGCCCAAAAGTGGGCCTTGGGTATGTGTTTTAACCAATTCGTTGACTTTATCTTCAGGGAGGTTTCTGATTTTTGCAATTCGGGCAACCTGTACCTCGGCCCCTTGTGGCGATAGGTCGGGGTCAAGTCCACTTCCCGAAGCCGTCACGAGTTCGGCGGGAATAGCTGATTTGGGGATGGTTGGATTATGCACCAAAAACGTGTCAATCCGAGCTTGTACCTGCGCCAAATAATCAGAATTGGAAGGGCCTTTGTTGGAGCCTCCCGAACTGGCCGCGTTGTATTCCACCGCCGATGGGCGTGACCAAAAGTACTTATCTTCTGTAAATTTTTGGCCTACTTTAGCAAAACCTACGACTTTGCCATTGACCGAAACTGTTTCGCCCTGACCTTTTTCGGGCGCAAATTGAGCAAATCCCCATACAATTAAGGGATAGATAACCACCAGCAATACAAACAGAGTAGCGGTCATTAATAAGGCGGGTACGATGTGTGTTTTCATTTGAATACTTTTGAATTAAATTATACTTGAAAGATGCAATGGGTTTTGAGAAACCCTTGTTGGAGTAATCAACAACACTAACTACCAACAGCACTAACCAATTACAGCCAACTTCCTACAATCAGATCAATGAGTTTGATGCCAATAAACGGCACTATCAACCCGCCGAGGCCATAAATCAGCAAATTGCGGCGTAACAGCGCACTTGCTCCGATGGGCTTGTAGGTCACTCCTTTCAAAGCCAATGGAATCAACAATGGAATGATGATGGCGTTGAAAATCACCGCCGACAGAATGGCGCTTTCTGGACTGGCCAAATGCATGATATTGAGCGCTTGTAAGGCTGGAATAGATGTCATAAACAATGCGGGCACAATCGCAAAGTATTTGGCTACGTCGTTGGCAATGGAGAAGGTCGTAAGCGTGCCGCGTGTCATCAGCAGTTGTTTGCCGATTTCCACGATTTCAATGAGCTTGGTGGGGTCATTGTCCAAATCGACCATGTTGCCCGCTTCTTTGGCCGCTTGTGTTCCGCTGTTCATGGCTACGCCCACGTCGGCTTGGGCTAGGGCTGGGGCATCGTTGGTGCCGTCGCCCATCATGGCTACGAGTTTGCCGTTGGCTTGTTCGGCTTTGATGTAGTTCATTTTATCTTCGGGTTTGGCTTCGGCAATAAAATCATCCACACCCGCTACGGTGGCGATGTATTTGGCCGTGAGTGGGTTATCACCTGTGACCATGACCGTTTTGACACCCATTTTGCGTAACCGTTCAAAACGCTCCTGAATGCCTGGTTTGATCACATCCTGCAATTCGATAACGCCCAACACTTTTTCGTTTTCTGAAACTACCAGCGGCGTACCCCCGTTTGTGGCAATTTCGCGCACTTTTTGGGCCGTATCATCTGGAAATATGTTGCCTGCTCTTTCCACCATCATTCGAATCGAATCCTGCGCGCCTTTTCGGATGCGGATATTGGGGGGCAGATTAATTCCAGAAGAGCGAGTTTCGGCGGTGAATGTAATCATTTCGGCATTTTGGGGCATCGTGGGCAGTTTTCCCCCTTTTTGTTGACCTAACTCAATAATGGATTTCCCCTCGGGGGTTTCGTCGGCTAGAGAAGAAAACAGCGCAGAGGCTGTAAAGCGTTCTTCACTGATACCTGTCGTGGGCCAGAAGTTTGTTGCTTTGCGATTCCCGATGGTGATGGTTCCTGTTTTGTCCAATAAAAGTGTATCAATGTCGCCTGCGGTTTCCACGGCCTTTCCCGATTTAGTGATTACGTTGGCGCGCAGGGAGCGGTCCATCCCAGCAATCCCGATGGCTGAAAGTAAACCTCCGATGGTGGTAGGAATCAGGCAGACAAAGAGCGCAATGAAGGCAGAAACGGGAATGTATGTGTGGGAATAATCGGCAAAGGGTTTGAGCGTAACGCAGACGATGACGAAGATGAGCGTAAAGCCTGCCAATAAAATAGTTAGCGCGATTTCGTTCGGTGTTTTCTGACGAGATGCACCTTCGACCAGAGCAATCATTTTGTCCAGAAAACTCTCTCCGGGTTGCGTTGTTACTTTTACTTTGATGTGGTCAGAAAGCACTTTTGTGCCACCCGTCACCGACGATTTGTCGCCGCCCGCTTCGCGAATCACAGGCGCGGATTCTCCCGTAATGGCGGACTCGTCGATGGTGGCTAGTCCTTCGATGATTTCACCGTCGGTCGGAATAATATCGCCTGCTTCGCACACAAACACATCGCCTTTTTCAAGTTGGGAGGAAGGAATGATTTGAAGTTCGTTCACTTTTAGTCGACCGAGGGTTCGGATGACCTTGGCGGGGGTTTCTTCGCGGGTTTTGCGGAGGCTGTCGGCTTGGGCTTTGCCGCGTGCTTCGGCCAGTGCTTCGGCAAAATTGGCAAAAAGCAAGGTGAGCAAAAGAACCGAGAATATAATAACGTTATAGACTAAACTTCCTTGGGAAGCGGCACCGCCAACGGCAATTTGCAGGCACACCAAAAGCATCACAAGTGTTCCGATTTCGACCGCAAACATGACAGGATTACGGAACATGACACGGGGATTGAGTTTGATAAACGACTCTAAAAGAGCGGTTTTTGCCATACCTCCCTGAAAGAGAGAGGTGGATTGAGAACGTTTCATATTTTTTGTAATTTTGAAGAAAAAATTAGTAAGCTATGTCTATTCAACAAACCGAAGCATTGGCTGCCGCAATTCATGAATTAGGGTATGATTCAGTAGATGCATTTGCTTTGGAAAAAGCCAAAGAGGCTTTGCGTAACGAAATAGGTATTTATCAGCAGGAAGTAACTGAGTTTGAAAATAAGTATGAGAAGAATTTTCAGTCATTTCTTGAAAAGTTTGATTCAATTATCAAGTTTGGTTTATTTGAGAAAGAAGATGATGAAATGGAATGGAGGGTTTGTTTAAAAGCGATTGAATTGGTAGAAAGCAAACTGAAAACGTTAGAAGACTGATGCCTTTACCTGATTTAGCAGCTTTTGATGCGATTATCACAAAATCCATTTTAATCAAAGAACTTATCACCCCGCGCATTCATATTTTAAGATATAAGGTTGAATTGGTTACCGATAGCATTTTATATGTTAAAGAGGTAACTGTTTTTGAAAAAATAAAATTGACTACGCTTATCAGTGGCAAAGAGCTGATGCTTCTCTGATTCTCCGCTGGGATAATGCCCATGATTATCCACATCTTTCAACTTCTCCTTTTCATAAACACGTCGGTTCCGAAACCAATGTGTTACCCTCCGAGACAATGACCATTGAAAAGGTCTTGACCTATATTGCGTCCCAACTCAGCGAAGGCTAAAAAACTCCGCCAACGGCCCCAGCGCCAATGCAGGGAAAAACGACAGCGCGGCGATGATGAAAATCACGGCAAAAACCATAAATCCAAACGTAGCGGTGTCAGTTTTGAGCGTTCCTGCTGATTCGGGAATGTACTTCTTGTTTGCCAAAATACCCGCAATTGCAATCGGCCCAATGATGGGTAGATAACGGCTCATAATCAGCACAATACCACAGGTAATGTTCCAAAAAGGAGTATTGTCGCCCAAGCCCTCAAAACCTGATCCATTGTTAGCCGAAGAAGAAGTGTATTCATACAGCATTTCTGAAAATCCATGAAAGCCAGGGTTGTTGAGCCAGCCCACGCTTGGGTCTTGGGTAAATACATAACTTGAAAGTGCCGTAAAAGACAGAATCAAAAAGGTGTGCAGTAACGCGATGATGGTGGCAATTTTCATCTCCTTCGCTTCGATTTTTTTACCCAAAAATTCGGGCGTACGTCCTACCATCAATCCCGAAATGAAGACCGCAATGATGATAAAAATGTAGAAGTTCAGAAAGCCAACTCCGACGCCTCCATACAGGGCATTAATCATCATATCAATGAGTTGCATGGCCCCCGAAAGCGGCGTCATGCTATCGTGCATGGCGTTGACCGAGCCGTTGGAAGTAGTGGTGGTGGTGATGCCCCAAAAAGCAGAAGCCGCCGCGCCAAACCGTATTTCCTTGCCTTCCATACTGCCCAATGATTGGTTGATATTCATTTTTGTGATGGCGGGGTTCCCTTGCATTTCAAAATAAACGGAGACGCTCAGCAGGAGAAAAAAGCCGAGGGTCATTACGCCAAAAATCATCCACGCGAGTTTTTTTCGATTAAGATAAAAGCCGAGCGCAAACACAAAAGCAATGGGAATGAGGATGATAAGTATGTTTTCGACGATGTTGGTTAAGTAATTCGGATTCTCCAGCGGGTGCGCTGAATTGACCCCAAAATACCCACCGCCGTTGGTTCCTGCCTGTTTGATGGCAATCATGGCTGCCGCTGGTCCGCGTGATACCTGTACCGAATCACCCTGCACCGTAACGATATTCGCCTTTCCCTCCCAGTTCATGGGTGTTCCGTTGAAGACCAAAATAACGGCGGATACTAGCGCGACAGGTAATAAAATACGGGTGCATGATTTGAGGAAATAACTATAAAAATTGCCTAATTGACTGGTTTGGTGCTCTTTCATGGCTTTAAATACCATTGCCGCCGCCGCCATGCCCGTTCCTGCTGTTACAAACTGCATAAACATCAATCCCGCCAACTGCGAAAAATACGTGACCCCCGTTTCGCCCGAATAGTGTTGCAGATTGCAATTGACCAAAAAGGAAACGGCGGTATTAAACGCTAAATCAGCACTCATCGATGGATTACCGTCTGGATTGAGCGGTAGCCATCCTTGATTCATCAAGATAAACATCATCCAGAAAAACCAGACAAAATTAATGGTCAAAAGGGCAGCCAAATTTTCCTGCCACGTCATTTCCTTTTTGGGATTGATGCGGCATACTTTATAAATAAAGTTTTCGAGCGGCGACATAAAGTCTAGCCACGTAGGTTGGCCTAAATACACCTTGGCAATATAGCGTCCCAAAGGCAGCGCCAACAAAACCGTAAGGACAAAAATTAAACCGATACCGAGAATTTCCTGTAACATGATTTTAATGAGGTTTCTAGAATTTTTCAGGCTTAAGTAAGACGTACACCAAGTAGCCAAACACAGCCAAAGCAAGGATGAATAGAGCGGTGAACATAGCGTTAGATTTTTTCAAAGAATCGAATAGAACCGTAGAACAGGACAAAGCACCCAATGCCCGTGAAAAGAAGAATGATAAGCATACCCATAATGAGAATTTGTTTTAATGAGACACACTTAGGTATGCCAAAGCTGTGCCTGACGAAAAGGGAAGTAGTTAAGGTATTAAAAAAGAGGAGTTTATGGTGTTTTTTATAAATTAAAAAATAAAAAACCCTTCCATTTTGGAAGGGTTGGTTTTCATTTTGATAGGGTAGCGCCGCAAAATTTTGCGGCGCTACAATTCATATTCTTCAATCTTCCGATACAGCGTCGTGAGACCGATGCCGAGGAGGCGGGCGGTTTCGGTTTTGTTGTGTTGGGTATGGTGCAACATCCAGTCAATATGCTGTTTTTCAATTTCGGCCAATGTTGCTACACCTGGGGTGAAATTGGCGGTGCCAAACTGCATTTCAAAAGGAAGCTCCCGAGGGGTTAATTCATCATGGTTGGCCAGAATAACGGCGCGTTCAATCACATTTTTCAACTCACGGATATTGCCTTTCCATGCACTTTGCTTTAGCTTTTCTAAAAATGACACAGCTAATTTGGGCGCTGGGCGGTTCATTTTAGCCGCATAGATTTGGACAAAATGCGCGGCCAATAATGGAATATCTTCAACGCGACTGCGAAGAGATGGAAGTTTTATCTCAAAAACTGACAAACGGTAGTATAAATCGAGGCGAAAGTGTTGGCTTTCAGCTTCTTTTTGTAAGTCGCGGTTGGTGGCAGCCACAAACCGAACGCTGACTTGGGTGGGCTTGGTGTCGCCTACTTTGTAGAACGTATTCGTTTCCAGAACACGCAGGAGCTTGGCTTGCAAATCGGGGCTCATTTCTCCGATTTCATCCAGAAACAACGTGCCGCCATGGGCTTCTTCCATCAAGCCTTTTTTGTCTTTTAGCGCACCCGTAAAAGCCCCCGCGCGATGGCCAAAGAGTTCGCTTTCCAATATCTCGCGACTGAATGCACTGCAATTGAGCGCCACAAAAGGTTTATCGCGTCGTGGACTTTGTTGATGGATGGCTTGGGCAAATACTTCTTTGCCCGTGCCGGTTTCGCCCAAAAGCAACACCGTAGTATCCGTTACGGCTACTTTTTGGGCCAATTCTATGGCCTCCTGAATAGGTTTTGAGGTTCCGATGATACTTCCGAACCCAAATTTTTGACTTACTTTTTCCTCTAGCCGATGGACTTTCTGCCGAAGCTCGGCTTTCTCGGTGGCCCGCGCTACCAGCGGCACAATGCGGTCGTTGTCGTCGCCTTTGGTAAGGTAGTCAAATGCACCATTTTTTACGGCCTGTACCCCGTCGGCTATGGTGCCGTAGGCCGTCAGCAGGATAACTTCAACAAGCGGAAATTGCGTTTTGAGGCGTTGGGTAAGTTCAACACCGTGGGCATCAGGTAGTTTTACGTCGCACACCACCACCTGAATGTCTTGTTTTTCCAGAATCTTAAAAGCTGAATGCGCATTGTCGGCTTCGCTCACGTGATAGCCTTCTAGCTCCAGAATGCGTTTGAGCAGCCCCCGGAGTTTGATTTCATCGTCGATGAGGAGGAGATTGGGCATGAAATTTTGTCATTGACTGTTGTGAGCCTGCGAGTGGTTATTTTGAACTGATATTAACTAAAGGATTTCTCTGATTAAACTTTTTTATCCATTCAATTTGTTTTTGAGCTCTTCGTATTTTAGAGTTATTTTCTTGAAAATCCTTCCAAAGAACTTCATCCTGACGTATTAAATTTTGAAATTGGACCGTATTGAGTGGTAATACGGCTCCTGTCTCCGTATCCATGATAATACATTCCAGTGCATTCCTTTCAATCGCTACAATAAACGCAATCCCACCTGCTACTCCCAACAATGCACTGGCACCCGTTGGCAACGCTTTGGTAAAAACACGTTGTAAGGCAAATGAAGACATAGTTTTGGATAAGGAAGAAGGATAAGCCATCAGAACGGGTTTTGTGGAATTCTTATAGAGTGGGTCTTTTATCAAGGGGGCTCCGTTTATATCGTCATACCAAGCCAAATACCGACCTACTTCTACTACCCGTGCATACCCTTCTTTCTGAATATATCTTTTCTTGTTGACATACAGCTTATTGTCAATTGAAAAACCAAATGCTTTGGTAATTCTTTGGTCTTTCTCATTATAAAGCTCAATTAAAACTCCCGAACTCAGGGTGTAAGTAAATTTACTTTTGTTGGAAGGACTGTTGGTAGCCATTTCGTTCCAATTAGTATAAATACCTTCATTAAGTTGTGAAGCCGTTGAGATGTGCAATTCAGGGTTTTGAATTGTAACCGCAGGTGGGTCAGCCGTTAAAATTAATTCATCGAATGATTGAAGGGTTTTTGGGACAGGAAGCTTATGATGACGATAGAGTGAATCAAACTCAATACAACCAGTTCTTATCCCTGCTTTGATTATTTCAAGCCAAAATGGAGTTACGTCATTTCCTTCTATTTCGATAGACTGATTTGACTCATACAAAATATTTTTCCTGATACTGTCAGGTTCAATCCATACTAACCCTAAATCTATTCGTCCTTTTTCCCCATATTCTGTTTTATATTCGTTTATTTTAAGTTTGGTGATGGCTAAGACAATCGAGAAACTAACCTCATCCATCTTGATCGAATATTTTAAGAAATTTTCCAAAGAAGGAACAAGCCCCCCTTTCAAATCGGCAAAAAAATAGCGACCTGTTGAGTCTGAGCGGATAAAACCAATGCTCAGCCGGTCTCTTCTAACATCTTCTACTGATTGGACATAAAAAGAATATTTTCCCAATAATGACGTATCAGGCTTTAAATCCAGCTCCACTAACTGGGCGTGTGAGGGCACACTAAAAATAAACAATATTGCCAGTGGTATCATCAACCCAGAGACCACTGGCAGTCGCGTTGTTTTTAAGATTAAAATGGAGAAATATATTAACATGAAACCTAAAGCCAATAAGACGCTAGCTATGAACGAACAGAGGGAAGTCTACACAGACTTTATATATTTTCACTCGGTCATGGTTATTTCTCATACTCGGCCAAAGTTGCTCTCAAAAACTTCAAGAACGGAGCCGAAAATTCCTTGCGTTTAAGGGCAAATTTTACCGTTGTTTTCAAGAAATCAAGTTTATTTCCAATATCGTGGCGCTCGCCTTCAATGCGGTGGGCGTAGATGCTTTCGCGGCGCAGCAAGATTTGAAAGGCGTCGGTGAGTTGGATTTCGCCGCCTTTACCTTTGCCCGTTTGTTCAATCGCCGTAAAGATTTCGGGCGAAAGTATATACCGTCCCGCAATGGCTAGGGTAGAAGGTGCGGCCTCAATGGAAGGCTTTTCGATGAGGGCGTCCAACTGCATGATGGTATCGCTCAGTGCCGTTCCGCCTACGATTCCGTAGCGGTTGACTTTCTCGCGTGGCACGGTTTCGACCGCAATCACGGTGCTTTGGTATTGCTCGTAGGTATCAATCAATTGCTGCGTAACGGGGATGACCGAATCCATGATAGTGTCGCCCAAGAGTACCGCAAAGGGTTCATTGCCAACGTGTTGTTTGGCGTAATAGATGGCATCGCCGAGGCCGTTGGTTTCACGCTGACGAACGTAGTGGATATTGGCCATGTCGGACAAACGGCGCATTTCGTTCCAAAGGAGTTCATCCTGTTTTTCTTCCAATTTGGCTTCCAGTTCTACATTACGGTCAAAGTGGTCTTCGATGGCGCGCTTACCGCGACCTGTAATGATAAGAATGTCTTCAATGCCCGAATCGACGGCTTCCTGCACCACGTACTGAATGGTGGGCGTGTCGATGATGGGGAGCATTTCTTTGGGTTGAGACTTGGTTGCGGGTAAGAAGCGAGTTCCTAAACCAGCGGCAGGTATAACGGCTTTACGAATCATGTGGGAGTAAGAGCACTAAGGCCAATTGATTATTTTTTGAAATTCTTTTGGTTTAACGACTTTAAGTTTTGGAAAAGAAATCCCTTTGAAGATATTAAAATGACGGTCGTAAGTAACTAAACAAAAGGCATTTGTAGAAATCGCTAAGTCAGCAAACTTATTATCATCGGGGTCGTCACTAATCAGATTCCAGCGAAAGGCAGGTTCGGTAAGAATTACATTAGGGGCAGCCATCAAGATATTTAGAACCAAATCTGCGGTTTCGGATGAATAAAATTCAGTTAGTTTTTCGGGATACTCATTTAAAATTTCTGTACTCACTACCCATTCAAAAACTTCTGCTCTAAAGGCATCATAAATAAATCGTTCAAAGTTTCCTTTTTTTATGGTTGTACGTAAGACATTCGTATCAATAACAACTCTCATTGCTTAGGTGTGCGTTGATGCTGATTGCGCAGTTTATCATAATCCTTCTCTGTAATATTCTTTTGTTTGACAACTTTCTCAATTTCGTCATCCAATTCATCAGATAAAAACTGAACAAGCGCTCTTCTTATTTTCAGTGTTTGCTCTTCTGACATAGGGCGTGCAAACATCCTGAGTAGACTGAGTTGAACTTCGTTAAGCGGCAATTGGTCAACTGCTTTCATAAATGAATGAGTTTTTTAACAAAATTAGCAAAAAACAATCACTTATTTCCCATAAAGCGCCTTGGCGGCGGGCTCATACTTATCTCCCGCAATCCAGTAAGGGCGAACGGGTTTGTTGGCAATGAGTCGGGCAGAATAGGCAAAAGATTGGCAGAATTTCAACAGATAGTCAAAATCAACCGAGTCAGGATTGTCGGTGGCTTGGTGATAATACTTGGCAATCTCACCGTCAAAACTTTTGAATCCAGGGGCAAAATCGGGGGCGGGAATGCCCTTGGCCGCCAAGTTTACGTTATCTGAGCGGTCAAAAAGGCCCTGTTCGGGCGCAGGGTCGCCGAAAACGCCTAATCCAAACGCTTTACAACCCGCTTCGATTTCCGCTTTGCAGTTGGTGCGGTCGAGACCAATGACCGAAACTAGCGTTTTGTCGCTGTAGCCAGCGCCGTCGCTGTTGAGGTTAAACACGCACTGATTCAGCGGAACCAACGGGTGCTCTGCATAATATTTGCTGCCCAATAATCCCACTTCTTCGGCCGTATAACCAATCAATAAAATTGAACGTTTTGCGGGTTGGATAGATAAAGTCTTGGCGGCGGTCAGCATGGCTACCGTTCCGAAAGCATTGTCGCGGGCACCGTTAAAAATACTGTCGGCTGGGGTGTAGGTATTGCCACCTTTTTTGCCCATGCCTACGTGGTCAAAGTGCGCCGACACCACAATGTATTCGTTTTTGAGCACGGGGTCGGTTCCTTCAATTACTCCTACCACATTATAGGAATTGATATTTTGTTGGTCACGGCCTGTGGTTTGAAACTTGGCTGAGGTGGCACCGCTTTTGAATAAATCCACGTATTTTTTTTGCTGGCCATTGACCCAAACGTGCGTTACTCCGTTGCTTCCGCCATTGTCCAAACTCAGTTTTTCATTTCCGAAATACCGAGAGGCAAAATTCCACGGGATTTGGGCGGTAAATAATTCAATGAGTAAGGCGGCTCCTTTTTCGGTGGCAAGTTTGCGTTTATCGTTGGCGGCGGCAAAGATTTCCTGTGGCGTTTTTGATTCGGGCGTTCCTACCTGCGCCACTACGATTTTGCCTTTCACATCTTTTGTATAATCAGCGGCTTGGCCATAGCCCACAAAAACCACATCGGCGCTGAAGTTGGCGGGGCCGCCTCCCAAAATGACAAATTCTTTGCCCGAGTGTAAGGTATCACTGTTGGCAATTAAAAGGCCTTCTTTGGCGCTTTTTTGAATCACAAACGGAACGGGTTGCAAATAGGTCGTTTGGCCGGGAGCGGGCTTGATGCCCAAGTACCGAAACTGCTCCGCGAGGTACCGCGCGGCGACCAAGTTGCCCTGTTCGCCCGTGCGCCGCCCCTGCAACTCGTCAGAAGCTAAAAAGCGCATATTCATTTCTACTTCGGCCCGTGAATACTTGGTTTCGGGCAGTTTTTTGAGGGATTGAGCAGAAACAGAAAACGAAAGGAAAGAGGTGACGAATGAAACTGCAATGAGCGATTTTATAGATGCTTTCAGCATGACAAATAGAGTTTACGCTGTTTCCAGCACTTTGGGGCCTTGTTGGTTGATTTGAGATACGTAACTTTTGGTGGTAATGCCTACGCTGCCGAAGGCTTCGCTCATGGTTTTGGCTACGCGCTCGGCGGTGTCGCGGCCACGGCTGAGAGCAAACATGGACGGGCCGGCACCAGAAATACTGCACCCCAACGCGCCGCTGTCGAGGGCGGCCTGTTTTACGTGGTCAAACTCAGGAATAAGAATAGAGCGTACTGGCTCGATGATGACATCCACCATCGAACGGCTGACCAAGTCGTAATCTTCCTGCATCAGCCCCGCAATCAGCCCCGCAACGTTGCCCATTTGAGAAATGGTATTTTTGAGCGAAACCTCGTTACGCAATATATAACGGGCATCTTTGGTATTGACCTCTACGTCGGGATGGACCAAGGTGCAATACAGTTCGTCTGGAACTTTTACTTTGAAGACATCGAGTGGAGAGTAGCTGCGAATAACGACAAACCCACCCAACAAGGATGGCCCTACGTTGTCGGCGTGGGCCGCACCGCAGGCGATGCGCTCGCCTTCCATCGCAAATGGCAGCAATTCTCGTTGCGTAAGTGGACGGCCCAACAGCTCATTGATGGCAAAAATACCCACCACCGAGCTGGCTGAGCTGGAGCCCATCCCGCTGCCCAAAGGCATGTTTTTGTGAAGTGTTACTTCCACCCCTTGGGTAGAGCCGATGTGTTCCAGAAATTTAAGCATCACCACCGACACGGCGTTGCGCTCGGGTTCGCGCGGCAGGCGGCCGTCGTCGCCGATGATGTCTTTGATAATTACGCCAGGCTCGTCGCGTTTGCGGAGTTCTACGATGTCGCCGGGCTCGTCTAGTGCAAATCCAAAAATATCAAATCCGCAGGCTACGTTGGCAACGGTGGCTGGGGCAAATGCTTTTATATAATTCATTCTTACGTCAAATCAGGTGTTAAGGCGGTAATTGATTTGACAAAAGTACATAAAAACGCCAAAAAACGCAGGGATGCTTTTGTTGGTGGTTCAGGGTTGAACAATAAAGTTAAATTTCCATGAAAACCATTCGGGAAGGCGTGGTTTGTTTATGATTTAGAAGGCGAAGCCGAGTTTGAAGTCAAAAATAAAATTGTTCCTTAGGAATGAATGGGGCGTCCATAAATGCAACATATTGGGCATCCATAAATAGTAAGTGTAATAGTAGGGGTGGTTATTGAAAAATCCTTTCGATATATTTAAGTCTACAAACCCATTTTTAAACAGTTTTTGTTGATAGCCCAACAGTAGTCCTGTATTTATAAATTGAGGTTTATCACTGTATTTATTTGAATAACGGTTGGTTGTGGAGAGCCCATATAAACCCCAAAAAGTGGTGTTGTTCCCAACATAAACACCTGATAAATTGTTGCCTTCCGGCCTCAAAGGGGCTGGAAGATTCTTTAGAAAGTACCAGCGCGGTTGAATTGATAAAATGCCGCCAATGCTGGTTTCTCGGACATTGGTTATAAATTCTGTTTGGGTAGCCGTGTCGTATAGGCGTGCATTTTTACCGAAAAATTTAGAAAAGAACAAATCAAGATAGGTATTAATGGAAAAGGCCGATTGGCCGATTTTGTGCTCATAGCCGATACTGCTGTTCAACGATTGAGAAGAAGACGTGATTTCTAAAACAGGCCAATTGATTTTCCATAATTTTTGTTCGTTTTCGCCTACACTGAATAGTTCACCTTTGCGGCTTGGACGGGCTTTTTTCAAATCAGCAAAAGTAACTCCGAACTTAAATCCGGTGGTCAGGTTCCAATAGTTGATAGGTGAGACTTCAACGGTTTGAAAAAGGTCATTGGGGTCTGGTCTATTTCGAGGAGCTCCAGTGTTATTGCCGTCTAAAAAAACAACATTGCGGTGGATTTGCCTTCCGATCCTATTATTTAAAGAGACAAAAAAATCAAGGAATCCAAAACGGAAAAAACGGCGCTGCATCCCATACGTTAGACTTACCTGCGAATTGTAGTAGTCTGAATAATAGTCGGTTTTCCAAAGATTACTATTGTCGGGGTATAATTCTCGGTTATTAATGTCTTTTCTCCACGCGGCTTCTGACTCGGGGTTTTTCCAGGCCGTTTCGTAACGTAGAGCGAAATAATTGCCCGAAAATTGATTACTGCTTTTTCCTTTCCGGATACGATTTTTTATATCATAATACCAGCGTACTTCAGCTCCACTAACCCAGCGTTTAAGATAGCGGTCAAAATCTGCAGACTTGTTGTGAGCAACATCTAAGGCTATTGAAAAAGAGGTTGTTAGTTTACGTTCCACACCAAGCCGATAATCAATTAAATGAATTCCGTAGGCTTTTATCATCCATTTGGTAGGCTCATTTTTCAGCAAAGCATAGTCATACGAAGCAACATACCGCTGATTTTTGAGGGTATTTGTCTCCTGCGAATGCGTAATGCGGACGGAGTCGCTTTGAGCGAAGGCGGTAGAGATTCCTCCTATCGTCAGAATGACAAAGAAAGTCGAACAAAGGAAGAGGAGTAATTTTTTCATGGCTATGGAGGTTTAGAGGGCAAAGCCGAGTTTGAAGTCAAAAATGAAGTTGCTTGGACCTAATGAATAGGGATGGCGGTCC
This sequence comes from Runella aurantiaca, assembly GCF_003339505.1. Lineage (GTDB taxonomy): Bacteria > Bacteroidota > Bacteroidia > Cytophagales > Spirosomataceae > Runella > Runella aurantiaca. The sequence continues at coordinate 21,533 of NZ_QPIW01000020.1, read as the reverse complement.
AACAGCATTTTTGAAATATTTAGGTCAATGAATCCATTTTTAAATAATTTCCTTTGATAGCCAATTAATAATCCCGTATTTATAAACATTGGAGTAAAGTCGAAATTGTGTTTATATCGGTCGTTTTTTATAAACCCGTATGACCCAAAAAAAACATTGTTCAAACCCGCATAAACACCTGATAAATTATTGCCTGATTTACCCAAACGAACCTGACGATTCATCAAAAAATACCAGCGTGGCTGAATGTATAACTGCGCGCCCAGACTTAGACTTTGACTGTTACTGGTGAAATAAGTCTCTGTGAATGAGTCATATTGTTGAGCGTTTTCTTGAACTGCATTTAAGGTATATAAGTTCAGATAGGTATTGATTGAAAATGCAGATTTGGCAATTTTTTGTTCGTAACCAATACTTCCATTAAGCGCCTGCAAAGAGGTGCTGAGGCTAATCCGAGGCCAACTGATTTTCCATAGGTTGTTCTCGTTTTCAAAGCATTGAAATACATCACAAGCAGGGATTCTAGCCGTTTTTTTGAAGTCGGCCAAAGCTACACCTACTTTGAAATTGGTTGTGATGAGCCAATTGTGTTGAGGAGTTGAAGTAATACTTTCTTGAATATTGCTCCAGTCCATTGGTTGCTTGATTGAATTGTCGCCGTCTAAGAAAGTAAGTTTCCGGTGGATTTGCTGATTCGTGTTGCGGTTTAATGCGATTGAAAAATCAATGAGACCGTATCTGAAAAAGCGTCGCTGGATTCCATAATTCAAGCTGAGTTGAGAATGGTAATAACTGCCGAAATAGTCGGTATTCCATTTTCCATTTGTACCAGAAAGCCCCGTAGCCACTGAATTTTCATTTTGCCATAATCTTTCATACCTGAGCGATAGATAATTCCCCGAAAAATTGTTACTGCTTTTTCCCTTTCGAATACGCTTTGCCATGTCATAGTACCACCTCAGTTCGGCGGATGTAGCCCAACGTTTGTCACCATTTGATGAGTAAAAATTCGAATAATCAATAAGGCCAGCTTCTGTAAGAGGAACCTTAGAAACACGCGCTACGTCTATTTCTATTGAAAATGAAGGGCTTAACTTTCGCTCTACGCCCAATTTAAAATCAACAATTCTTTTTATATACCCTCTTTGAAAAATGTTGAAACCGATGAGATTGTTAATATTCCCATACCCCTTCAGCATCCACTTCGTCGGCTCTTTAGTCATAAAAACATAATCATACTGGTCAATAAACCGCTGTTTTTCAAGCGTTCCCGTTTCCTGCGTATGCGTGATACGGACGGAGTCGCTTTGGGCGAAGGCGATAGAGATTCCTCCTGTCGTCGGAATGACAAAAAACAGAAAATGAATTAACTTTTTCATGGTTGTTAGCTGGTAATGGGTTAATGCTTGGCCACGGTGGTGCCGTTGCGGAGTTCAGTGTTTTTGGTTTCTACGTCCAGTTTTACCTGCGACTTGTCGGTCTGAATGTCAAGGCTTCCGTACTGCGCCCGTACGCGGCATTCGCCTTTGATTTGTTGGAGCAGCAGGTCGGTGCGCTCCGCCACTACGCTGAGCGTACCGCTGAGGTTGTCGGCTTTCAAAGCGCCGAATTGCGTGCGAGAGGTTATGTTTCCGCGCAGGTCGGTTAGTTCTACCGTGCAAAATTCTGTTTGCAGCTGCATTACCGTTTGGAGTCCTTTGACGGTTGTTTTGCCGAAACTGTTTTGAATTTCTACCGCACAATTTGCCGGAACAAACAGCGTAAAACGTGCTTTGAGGTTGGATTGAGGCTTGGCTCCGTTTTTGGTCAATACCACAAAATTGTGCAGGCTCACGGTTCTGCCCGATTTGTCGGCGGTATAATGCAGGGTTTCGAGGTCTTTTTCGGCCGTGTGCTGGTCGGGATGTTTGGCCGTCAGTTCAACGACGGCTTTGATTTCATTGTGGTTCCAGGGCGTTATTTCAATGTCGCTGCGCTCGCCCCACACCCTAACTTTGGGGTATCGGTCGGCCGCAAATGTTTTCTCGACCGTTTTGGTTACTACCTGCAGGGTTTGCGCAGAAGCATCTAAACCGCAAATTGTAAAATGCAAAATGAGCAATGTAAAAATGAACAGGAGCCGTCGGGTGCAATGATAATGGCCCGATGGCTTCCATTCATTTTGAAAGGGTGGGGGGAATCTCCATAGATTGAAAATGATTCGTTTTTTCATGGCTGCTTTTGTTGTGGCTGGCTGTAGTGGTTATATTCTTTCATTAAGTTTTCGAAGAATATCGGCGCGTTCCTGGTCTATTTCAGACAGTTGGGCCGACAAAGTCGCATCGGTATTGTATGAGCCGAGCGCGTCTTTGAGTTGGTTGCTTGCCGCTGTGAGATTGTCAAGTTCCTGTTTGAGATGTTTAAATTCGGGTTTTTCACAAACCGTTACCCTATCTTCGCAAAGTGCCTGTAATTGAGCGTATTGTTGGTCAATGGTCTTGTCTGGTGCGACCATTGTTTTGGGATTTATTTTTTCCTGTGAATACGAAATGGCTGCCTTTTCGGCGTTTGGTTGCATGGCTACATACCCACCAATTCCTACCGCCAACACCACTGCGGCGGCGGCCGCATATCGCCACCACGTTCTTGGCGGGTTTGGCAGTTGGGCGGCAATCTCAACCCAAGCCTGAACGGGCGGCTCGTAGGTTGGTAGCTTGCCCATAGCTTCCTGCAAAGGCGCTTCATTGAGAGTCTGCTCAATATTTTCCCAGACCGATTCGGGCGGAGAATACTGCGGAAGTGTATCTTTCAATGAATTTTTCATCCTGCGTCTTGTTTGTTTATTGGTTCGGATTTGAGAATCCGAAAGCACTGTCTTGACTGTAAAACCTTAAAGGCTTCTTTGAAACTGGCGGTTGGGATTTGAGAATCCCAATCCACTCTCAATGCCCAATCCACTCTTTGGGCAGAGGCAAGCCCTGCCCCTACAGTGTACTTTTCAACATTTCTCTCAGCCGTTTTTTTGCGTAAAATAGTTGCGACTTAGAGGTTCCCTCCGACACGCCCAGCATTTCGGCTACCTCGCGGTGCGTATAGCCTTCGATTTCGGTCAATACAAATACGGTTCGTGTGCCTTCGGGCAAGTTCAAAATGGCTTTTTCCAAATGCGCAGCCTCAATAGAATCGTTTCCCCAATTGATGGTTGTGGTGTCGGTCGGGATTTCATCCATCAAAATATACTGTCGTTTTATTTGGGCATTGTGATACGCCTTTCGAACCAAAATCGACTTAATCCAAGCGCCTAGCGTAGCCTCACCACGATATTGGGCCAAGTTGCGAAACACCGACAAAAACGTGTCCTGCAAGGCACTGTTGGCTTCGTCAAAATCGCCCCTGATGCGGTAGGCCAACGTGTACATGGCCGATTTATAACGGTCGTACAAAAGACGTTGGGCGGCCCGGTCGTTGGAAAGACAGCGTTGAATCAGTTCTTTTTCGGTCATGAATTTGGCTTTCAATCTCAAAGAGCAGCCAACGGAAGGAAAAGGTTGGAAAGGAGAAATGGAAAATTTGCAATAGGAGGTAAGAGTTGGGAAGTATGAAGTGGGAGGAAAGTAGTCTAAGGGTCTTATTTCTTACCTCTTACTTCGTATTTCTTACCTCGCGCAGCCTATTTAACAAAACCTGCCGTTCCCATCCAATGCAGGCAACGGCCAAACCACTCGTCAAAAGCGGGAACTTTCAAATAGCCATGTTCCCCTTTTGAATAGATGTGCAGTTCGCTCGAAACCGCGTTTCGTTGGAGGGCTTCGTAAAAAAGCAGACTGTTGGAAACGGGCACCACGGTATCGTCGCTGGCGTGGGTGATGAAAGCCGGTGGAGTTGAAGAAGTTACTTGAAGTTCGTTTGAAAAAAGCTTGATTTGCGCAGAAGAAGCATTTTTGCCCAGAAGATTTACCCCCGACCCTTTGTGGCCGATGCCATCCATGAAACTGATGACGGGGTACACCAAAATCATAAAATCTGGTCGAACGCTGATGCCGTCGGTCGTGGCAAGGACGGGTTTTTCAAAATGCGTGCCTGCCGTAGCCGCCAAATGACCACCTGCGGAAAAGCCCATAATGCCGATTTTCTTGGGGTCAACGTTCCATTCACCGGCGCGTTGACGAATGGTTTTGATGGCCTGCTGGGCATCTTGCAGTGGCCCGATAGAAGGGTCAATCATGGTTTTTTCGCTGGGTAGTCGGTATTTAAGCACAAATGCCGCTATGCCCTGCTTGGTAAAAGCCTCGGCCACATCGTAGCCTTCTCTTTTGATGACCAAAACACCATAACCGCCTCCTGGGCAGATGATTACGGATGCCCCCGTAGCTTTGTCTTTTGGAGGTAAAAATACCGTGAGGGTAGGTTGAGAAACTTTGGAAACGATGTTTGAAGCCGTTTTTACTTCTTCATTCACAACGTCTTTTGCGTTGGGAACGGCGTCTGGATAAAGTGCGATTTCTTGCTGCGCAAGGCAGGACAGCGCCGACAAAATACCAAAGACCGTTACGTTTATTTTAGTAATAATGTTCATGTGTGTAAAGCGTTAGCAATTTTTATTGAAAGACAAAAGGCGGCCGTTTCTTTTCATTATTTTTGTTTTCCTACCTTTACGGCATGAATCAGCAATCAGTTTTTTTATTGTTAGGTGCAAATTTGGGCGAACGAGAAGCTACCTTAGCGAAAGCAACGGACTTGATTTCGGAACGAATTGCGCCCGTTATGTTGCAGTCGCATTTGTACGAAACGGCTCCTTGGGGCGTGACTGACCAGCCCGCTTTTTTGAATCAGGTAATTAGAATTGAAACGGTTTTGACGCCCGAAGAATTGCTGAATCAAACGCTTGAAATTGAAAAACAACTGGGACGCGAACGGCGTTTACGGTGGGGGGCAAGAGTGATAGACATTGACATGCTGTATTATTCTGACCTGATTTTGGATACAGAAAACCTACATTTACCTCATCCCAGATTGCACCAACGTCGTTTTACCTTGGTGCCTTTGGTCGAAATCGCCCCTGATTTTGTGCATCCTGTTTTACGCAAAACCAACCAAGAATTGCTTAACGAATGTACGGATGATAGCCAAGTAAGCGTTTTTGAATAAATGTGTAATTGAAAAGTAGAGAACGGGAACTTTTAAAAGCATGCAAAAGTACTCTTGAATCCTCATTAACTCACCACTATGCAACGTCGCGATTTTATCAAAAATACCGTCCTTTCCACTGGAGCCATTGCCTTTGGCAGTTGTAAAGAAGAAGACCCCTATGCGGAGCGTGAGTACAAAGGACAGATTGCCATTATCGGAGCGGGGGCGGCGGGACTGTATGCCGGCTATTTGTTGGCAGAAAAGAAAGCAAATTATACCATTTATGAAGCGGCCGACCAAATTGGCGGGCGCATTCGTTCGTTGAAAGGTTTTACAGATTTCGACCTTGAGCTGGGAGCCGAAAAAATTCAGGGAAATCGCTCGCTCTGGTGCGATTGGGTCAAAGAATCGGGGGCGCCTTTTGTGCCTAACATCTCGACAGATTTCTATCAAATTGGTAATCAGGTTCTTTCCGAATCCCAATGGAGCAATAACGCTGATTTTAAAGCGGCGGTGTCTTTGGTTCAACAGGCAATGAATTATTCGGGGGCCGACACTACCTTGCTTCAATACATGGAATCGGCCAAATTAGCGTCTGGAGTGCGGCACATCGCCGATGCCTTGGTGGCCAATGCCCACGGTACGTCGGCCAACCGCCTGAGTGTTTTGGGCACAACCGAGGAGCGCCAAGCTTGGTCTGCGGGAGAGGGAGAGTTCTTGCTCGCAAATCGGTCGTTAACTTCTGTTTTAGAAGAAAAATTCAAAAATATACTGCCAAGGGTTGTCCTTAATACGCAAATCAAGCGCATTGATTATACCAACGAACGCATCATGCTGGAAGATGCCCAAGCCCAGCGGCGCTACGTAGACAAGGTGATTATAACGGTGCCGCTCGCTGTGCTGCAAAGCACTGATTTACAGTTTACTCCCGCGCTACCAGAATCTAAGATTGCTTCCATTAGGAGTATTGGTATGGGGGCGGGAATGAAAGTAATATTGGAGTTCAATAGACGTTTTTGGGATGCCGCCACAGATTCGGTGTATACATCGGGCGCAGTGCCTGAATACCGGGTAAGTTCAAACGGGCGCAGCACAAAATCCTTTGTTTTGACGGGCTTGACGATGGGTGAAAGAGCCGAAGCCCTCAGTGCGCAATCGAGCGCGGCGGCGATTCAAAGCATCATCAAAGAGTTGGATGTGATTTATGGGAAAGGCGTTGCCTCTGGTGCCCTTACGAATGCCCGTCTCATGGATTGGGGCAAAGACCCTTTTATTAAGGGTGCTTACTCATATCCCATCGTGGGTGGCGGCGGACTCCTGACCCGCCAAACGCTGTCGTTGCCCGTGCAGCGCAAAGTTTATTTTGCAGGGGAGGCTACGCACTACGGCGGCCACAGCGGCACCGTTCACGGCGCGATTGAATCAGGCCGCAGGGTTGTGGAGGAGCTGTATAGGGATGTGACGTAGGGGAGAATTGGCTATAAATAATTTATTTTCCAAATGGAGATAACTTTGGTAGCCATGTCTCTTTGCCTGCTGCTTATTGTACTTGCATCCCATTTATCATACTCAAGATGTGAATTTGTTAATTTAAAATCACTTTTTTTGTATTCAGAGTATTTATCTCCAAAGAGTTTTCTTCCAACAGTATTATTGGTGTTGGTTTTTAATAACGTTAAATTTCCAATTCGGTAGATATATTGGGAAGTATCTGTGTTGTGGAACGCTTCAATCCACTCATCCGTGGGCTTTTCGGGTAGAATATGTTCAATCGTTACCGACTTATCGTTTAAATCTATTTCGTTTCCTCCGTATTGCCTTTCAAGTTTTGAGAGGATATACTTAACGAGTTGATTTGCTTTATTTGTATTAATTGATTTTGTAGCAAAGTCATTTTTGAAATTTGTATCCGCTATATATACGCTTTCCAATGATTTAAAAATTGCCTTTGCGGTTGTTAGTTCTCCCCTGAACACTTTGTTGGCAGTGTCGTTATATACCCTTTCCAACTCATTGGGATTTTGTCCGCCTATGATATTATACCTGAAACTTATAACAACTATATCCTTAAGTAGCTTTACAAATTCGCTAGGTGCTAACTTCTCTTTCGCTACAAGCAATAAAGAGTAGCACTGAGTTACGTCAAATAAATTCAGCTCTTTAATGGATTTTCTCTCATCATCCGACCACAATGCATTATTTTCATCGCTTAATGCTGCATATACACTTACATTTTCTTCCAAGCTGTTTAATAAATCCAATGCTTCCTGCTGCTTGGCCACCTTTCTTTTTAACGCCTTGAATAAGGTGGATTTTCGTTCGATTTTATTTTGGCGAGCATTCCAATAATGGCGTAAATAGGTGGTAACTTCTGTATTTCCAAGGATGTCGTTTATGGCGTCCCATTTCATATCTAAATCTTCTACCAATGCAGGTGAATCAGATAAGATAAGAGAAAATAAATAATTTTTCAGTAAATCAGAAGCCGACAGTTTTACCCCTCTTGCATTAAGAGTTTCAAAAATTTTGTAAGCATTTGTATCATCACCTACTTCAATAAGTGTGAAAAATAAATTGCTGCCTAAATTACCGTCTACAAAATCAAACAAAGCCGCACCAGATTTATTTGACTCAAACTTTTCTTCTACCTTTTTTTTAAAATAAGTAAAAGCTTTGTACAATTTTTGAACGGAAGGTTTTTCGCTGCTTATATTACTGGGTTTACGCAACTGGACCAAGTAACTTCTGAAAAAATATTCGTTAATCCGGTTTAATCTAAGCTTTGCTTTAGTAACCAGCGTACGCCCTTCCAAAAAGCCGATATAACCTGTTCGTATTAATTCTAATCTTTTTCGATTGTCTTCAGCCTCAATATCGTCGTTTATCCAATCCTGTAACAGACTGATACATGCCAAACAAATAATACTTAGCGTCGTAATTCGTTGTTGCCCGTCAATTATTTCATAATGTTTAGGATTGGGCGTACGCTTTAGAACCACATAACCCATGTAATGATTGTCGTCTGAGTTGAGCTCTTCAATATCTAACCACAAATCCTCCCACTCATCATAGTGCCAACTATAATTTCGTTGATAATTAGGAACTTCAAAGGTTTTTCCGTTCCCTATAATTTCCGAAAATGTAGGTCTCGATTGTTCGAAGAATATTTTTGACATAGTAGCGCAAATTTAACCATTAAAACAAATATAGCTCTACCCCGCCCAACTTTCTCTATCCAAACTCCGGTACTGAATGGCTTCGGCTAAGTGTTCAATTTTGATGTCTGGGCTGGCGGCTAAGTCGGCAATAGTGCGTGATACTTTCAGGATACGGTCGTATGCCCGCGCCGAAAGTCCGAGGCGTTCCATGGCGGTTTTGAGCAGAATCTTGCCCGCAGGATTAATGTCACAAATTTCTTTCACCATTTGCGATGGCATCATGGCATTGCAGTAAATACCCGTATTTTCTTTAAAACGCTCGGTTTGGATTTCGCGCGCCTTGATGACGCGCTCGCGGATGGCGACGCTGTTTTCGGATTTGCGGGTAGAGGCAATTTGGTCAAACGAAACGGGCGTGACTTCTACGTGCAAATCAATGCGGTCGAGGAGGGGACCGCTGATTTTGTTCAGATAGCGCTGTACCGCTCCTGGTGGGCAGACACATTCTTTTTCGGGATGGTTATAATAGCCGCACGGACAAGGGTTCATGCTGGCAATGAGCATAAAATTGGCAGGAAATTCAATGGCCCATTTCGTACGTGAAATGGTTACGCGGCGTTCTTCGAGCGGTTGTCGCATCACTTCCAAAACTGTACGTTTGAATTCGGGAAGTTCGTCCAAAAATAGCACTCCGTTATGCGCCAGCGAGATTTCGCCAGGTTGGGGAAACGAACCGCCACCCACCAAGGCGGCGTCGCTTACGGTATGGTGGGGTGCCCGAAACGGACGTCGTGAAATAAGCGCGGCTTTTGTCCCCAATTTCCCCGCTACAGAATGAATTTTGGTCGTTTCGAGGGCTTCGTGGAGCGTTAGAGGAGGCAAAATGGACGGAATTCGCTTGGCCAACATGGTTTTTCCCGAACCCGGAGGGCCAATCATGATGGCATTGTGTCCGCCCGCCGCCGAAATTTCGAGTGCGCGTTTGATGTTTTCCTGTCCCTGAACATGCTCAAAATCAGCATCGTATTCGTTGTGGGTGCTCAGGAAAATATCCCGGGTATCAATGGTTACGGGTGTGATGTCTTTGGTGCCTTCAAAAAACTCGATGGCATCTTTAAGATTTTCGACAGGAATGACGTCTAGGTTATTGACAATCGCCGCCTCGTGGGCGTTGGCGGCGGGAAGAATAAATCCTTTGAATCCTAATTTACGGGCTTCGATGGCAATGGGTAATACCCCTTTGATGGGTCGGAGGTTGCCATCTAGTGAAAGCTCTCCCATGATAATATAGTCTTCCAAGTTTTTCTGGGCAACCAATTGGTCGGATGCTTGAAGTACACACAGAGCAATAGGTAAATCATAGGCCGAGCCTTCTTTTCGGATATCCGCAGGTGCCAGATTGACGACCACCTTTTGGCGAGGCATACGGTAATTAAAGTATTTCAGAGATGCTTCCACGCGTTGCTCACTTTCTTTGACGGCACTGTCGGGCAATCCCACCATAAAAAAACGCATTCCCTGACCTACTGTTACTTCAATGGTAATGATGGTGGCATTGACGCCATACACTGCACTGCCGAACGTTTTTGAAAGCATACTCGATTCTTTTAAAAGCTGATTTTTTCGTAAAAATAAAGTTTATCTATCAAAATGATGTGCTGTGGTCCAACGTTTGCGTTGGTAAGACGGTTTGAAATCTTCCCTCTGGTGGGTGTATCAAAATTATAGTCAATTGATTACCTTTGCCATCCTTTATTAGTAAATAAATCATTAAAAACAAATAAGAATAACTACTAACGAGTTATGTTACAGCGTATTCAGTCACTTTTTTTAGCTTTGGTTGCCGTAGGAATGGGCGGTATGATTTCTCTGCCTATTTGGGATAAAACAGCATTAGATACAACTCAATCGGTTCATTTGACGGCCCTGCGGCTGATCCATCAGCAAGGCACTAGCGCGGCTATTACGCCAGTGTGGTACCTTACTTTGCTGGGGGCATTGGTGGCCGCATTGGCTGCTTTTGCGTTGTCTCAATACAAAAACCGTTTGCTCCAGTCGGGATTATGTGCTGCCAACTCCGTCCTTATGACGATTATAATGGGTTTGGTCATGTATTTTGTGTTTGGAAAAGCTAAAAATCTTTTTGATCCCGCCGCCAATGGAGATTTCGGACTTGGTTTTTATTCCCTTATATTAGCCATGTTGGCCAACGTACTTGCCAACCGTTTTATACGTCGCGACGAGAAATTTGTTCGTTCGCAGGAGCGGATGCGATAAATAAACGGACGTATTATGGATATTTTTAAACAAATTTTCTGCCTATTTTACTAAATAAAAACCCTGCAAGGTTTTGGCTGTCAGTAGGTTGTTAGTCATTTTGGGTAGTTCGGTAAAAAAAAATGTTTTTTTTACGGATAAAAATTTGTTGTGTCAAATTTGATAATTTTTACTAATTTCAAACTTAGATACTGGAGTTCAGGGTCCGATTACAACGGATTGGCATAACTCTTGATAATCGTTATTCTTTTACATTCCAACTCACCACAAAAGCTATACAAATCCCTGTAAATCAGGAGAGTAAAAGCCACTAAAATTTATAAGTCACGAGGATGATTCAGGTAGACACAGGCGTACAGCATACGCTTAAAGAGCGACTCAAAGAAATATTTGGTTACAGTCAGTTTAGAGGAGAGCAGGAGGCTATCATTAATAGCATCATGGGCGGTAATAACACCTTCGTTATTATGCCTACTGGTGCTGGGAAATCCCTGTGCTATCAGCTGCCAGCGATAACAACCGAAGGCATTGCTATCGTTATCTCGCCCCTTATTGCGTTGATGAAAAATCAGGTGGATCAACTCAATGCTTTCGGAATCAATGCCCAATTTTTGAATTCAACTCTCAACAAGGCTGAAATTAATAAGGTTAAAAAAGATGCCTTAGACGGGACACTAAAACTGTTATACATTGCTCCAGAATCGTTGACCAAAGAGGAGAACCTTGATTTTCTGCAAAGAGCCAATATTTCTTTTGTGGCGGTAGACGAAGCGCACTGTATTTCTGAGTGGGGCCATGATTTTCGACCTGAATACCGTCGAATCCGAGGAATTATTGATAACATCAACCCTGAGTTGCCACTTATCGCATTGACTGCCACCGCTACGCCTAAAGTACAGCAGGATATTGTCAAAAACTTAAGGATGGAAGAAGCGGCGATGTTTAAAACGTCGTTTAACCGTAAAAACCTATACTACGAAGTTCGTCCTAAATTAGGAGATGTTAATAAACAACTCATCAAATACATTAAAAACAACAAAGGTAAATCAGGTATCATCTATTGTCTGAGCCGTAAAACGGTGGAAGAAGTAGCCAATTTGCTGAATGTGAATGATGTAAAGGCACTGCCCTATCACGCAGGATTGGACTCTTCGACGCGGATGCACAATCAGGATGCCTTTCTCAATGAGGAAGCCGATGTGATTGTGGCAACGATTGCTTTTGGAATGGGCATTGACAAGCCCGACGTGCGTTTTGTGATTCACTACGACGCGCCCAAGTCGCTGGAAGGTTATTATCAAGAAACAGGACGTGCTGGACGCGATGGCCTGGAAGGAAATTGCGTCATGTTTTACTGCATCGACGATATTCAGAAACTGGAGAAATTCAACAAAGATAAGTCCGTTACCGAACGTGACAACGCGCGCCATTTGCTCAATGAAATGGTGGCCTACGCCAACCTCGGCGCGTGTCGCCGCCGTCAGTTGTTGAGTTATTTTGGAGAGTACATGGAAAAAGACTGCGGGTTTTGCGACAATTGCGTTAAGCCTACCCAGCGGATGAGGATTCAGGAAGAGGCAGTTTTGGTCCTTAAAGCCATCGACCAAACGGACGAGCGATTTGACGGAGACCATATTGCCGACTTGATTACGGCGACCGACAACATCTATGTAACAAGCTACGAGCACAACAAGCTCGAAATGTACGGCGCTGGTAAATTCAAAGATGAAGAAGAAGGAGAGGAATACGGAGTAGAGTTCTGGCGCTCCATGATTCGTCAACTGGTGATTTTTGGATTTCTGTCTAAAGACTCCGAAAATTTCGGGGTCTTAAAAATGACGGAAAAGGGACGTAAATTTATCAAAGACCCTTATCCGATTACGATTTCAAAAGACCATACGTTTGATGAAAGTGAGATTCAGAAAGCAAACGATGAAGAAGATGTAACGGATCTTGCCCCTGCTGGTGGGGGCAATGCCTACGATGAAGCGCTTTTAGGTTTATTAAAAGCACTGCGTAAGAAACTGGCGAAAGAAAAAAACCTTCCTCCGTACGTGATTTTCCAAGATCCGTCGTTGGAAGAAATGGCCACTACTTATCCCACTACGTCCCAGGAAATGGCCCAAATTAATGGGGTTGGAATGGGAAAAGTGTCGAAATTTGGACGACCGTTTATTGATTTAATCACCAAATACGTTGAAGAAAATGAGATAGAAACCGCCAAAGACGTAGTTGTAAAATCAGCAGCTAATAAGTCTAAAGTGAAGATTTTTATTATTCAGCAGATAGACCGAAAAGTGGATTTGGATGAGATTGCGGAAGCAAAAGGGCTTGGGATGGACGAGTTGATTGAGGAGATTGAACACATTTGCTACTCCGGTACAAAACTAAACCTGGATTACTACATCAATCAGATTATGGACCGTGACCGCCAACGGGATATTTACGATTACTTCATGGCAACCGAAACCGATAGTATCGCAGTGGCCATGGATGAGTTGGCGGAGGAAGATGTCACCGAGGACGAACTCCGATTGATGCGTATCAAATTCTTGTCAGAAGTAGCAAACTAGGTGGAAAGCTAACCCCATAAAATTAAGAACAAACCCGCGTTTGTTCTTAATTTTATGATTACTCAACATTGTACTCGTAGCGATCCCTTTTATACTAAAAAGATGAACATTCTAATCCTTGGTTCGGGCGGACGTGAACACGCTTTTGCTTGGAAAATTGCGCAAAGCCCACACTGTGATGAGTTGTATGTAGCCCCTGGCAATGCAGGTACCGCTCAAGTAGCGACCAATCTCCCCTTTAGCTATAATGACTTTGAAGCAACTGCGAAAGCAATTGTGGACTTAAAAATTAAATTGGTGATTGTGGGGCCAGAAGAGCCGCTGGTCAATGGAATTGTTGATTTTTTGAAAGCACGCCCTGAGCTTTCAAGAGTCAAAATTGTAGGCCCCGACCGACTGGGCGCCCAACTGGAAGGAAGTAAGGATTTCTCCAAAAACTTCATGTTGAAGTACGGGATTCCTACGGCATCTTCTCGCACATTTACCTCCGAAACGCTCGAAGAAGGGCTTGCCTTTCTGGAATCACACGCTTTACCCATTGTTTTGAAAGCCGATGGATTAGCCGCTGGCAAGGGAGTCATTATTGCGGAGAACATCGCCACGGCCAAAGCCGCCATGCAAGATATGCTGGTAGATGCCAAGTTTGGCGATGCTGGAAACAAAGTGGTCGTTGAGCAGTTTCTAAGAGGAATCGAACTTTCTGTTTTTGTATTGACGGACGGTATCAACTATAAAATTTTGCCAGAGGCAAAAGATTACAAGCGAATCGGAGAAAAAGACACGGGCCCCAATACGGGCGGAATGGGGGCGGTGTCACCGGTTGTGTTTGCCGATGAAAACTTCCTGCGGAAGGTAGAAAATAAAATCGTTAAGCCTACTTTGTCGGGCTTACAGGCCGAAGGAATCCGCTATGTTGGGTTTATTTTTATCGGTTTAATGAACGTAAAAGGCGAACCTTACGTGATTGAATACAATGCGCGCATGGGCGACCCCGAAACCGAGGTGGTATTGCCGCGTATTCAGTCCGATTTCGTGACGCTTCTGCTCGCCGCCGCCGACCAAAAATTGGCGGAAAGTGATTTGCTGATTTCGGCGCAAACGGCCGTGACCACGGTGCTTGTGTCGGGGGGGTATCCTGAAGCGTATGAAAAAGGCAAGAAAATTGCAGAGTTAGAAAGAATAGAAGACGTGCTCGTCTTCCACGCTGGGACCGCCTCCAATGGAAATGGCGAGGTACTCAGCAACGGAGGCCGTGTGTTGACTTTAACAGCCTTGGCAAACTCGCTCGAAGGAGCCGTTAATAAGTCTCAGAAAGCAGCAGCAACGGTACAATTTGAAGGTAAATATTATCGCAAAGATATTGGATTGGATTTGATCCGTTATAACGACTAGGGGCAGTAAGCAGTGGACAGTAGGCAAAGATTCATTGCTTACTGACTGTAAACTGCCAACTGCTAACCGCACGGGCGGCCCCGTGTAAACTATATACTATGAGTTGTAAATCATGTTCAACCGGCGGCTGCGGTACTCGTGGCTTGACTGAAAAAACGTCCGGTTGTCAAAATAATGGCGCTTGTGGAACAGGTGGCTGTAATAAAATGAACGTTTTTGATTGGCTCAGCGACATGGACGTGCCAGTGATGAAACGGTTTGATGTCGTAGAAGTGAAATTTAAGGGCGGACGTAAAGAGTATTTTCGCAACATAAATCAACTCGATTTGCACACTGGCGACTACGTCGTGTGCGAGATGGCCTCGGGCTATCATATTGGCTCAGTATCATTGCAGGGAGATTTGGTTCGCCTGCAAATGGTCAAAAAGAAAGTGGCCAACGACGAAAACCTGAAGAGCATTTATCGCGTAGCCACTCCGCGCGATTTGGAAAAGCACGAGCAAAGTATCGCCCGCGACCTCACCACCATGTACCGCGCCCGAGAGTTGGTCAAAGACATGAAACTTAATATGAAACTCTCAGATGTAGAGTTTCAGTCAGACAATACCAAAGCTACTTTTTATTATTCAGCCGACGAGCGCGTCGATTTTCGTGAATTAATCAAAGTATTGGCGGGAGAATTTAAGGCGCGAATCGAGATGCGCCAGATTAGCCTTCGTCAAGAGGCGGGACGTTTGGGTGGTATCGGAGCCTGTGGCCGTGAGTTATGCTGCTCTACGTGGTTGACCGATTTCAAAAATATCACCACTTCGGCGGCTCGTTACCAAAACCTATCGCTGAATCCGACCAAATTGTCGGGTCAGTGCGGGCGCTTGAAATGCTGCCTGAATTACGAACTCGAAACCTACATTGATGCCCTCAAGGATATTCCGCACGTAGATGCGCCGCTTCAAACCCAAAAGGGAAAAGCACACCTGCAAAAAACGGATATTTTCAAGAAAATCATGTGGTTTGGCTACGAGAATGACAGCACCACTTGGCACCCAATTTCGCTAGAAAACGTCAATCGGATATTGAGCCTTAATACCAAAGGACAAAAGCCCGTTTCGTTGGAAGTGCTCGAAATCGAAGAGCTTGTATCGTTGTTGCCTGCTCCCGGCATCAATAGCGATTTGGCGAAGATGGATAAGAAATTCAGCAGCCGCGACCGTGACCAGCAACAAAGCGGTAATCGTAACAGAAATAAAAAGAAAAAAGGCGGAGGAGGAGGAAATCCTTCGGCCAATGCCGCCAATCCCAATAAAACCAACAACCCACCAAAAGGGGGCGGCGAAAAGAAGTAAACCAATTCGGTCGAATTGTATTAAAAAAGGGATAGCCTCAGCAGGTTATCCCTTTTTTAATTTACTGGAAATCAAGGTGTTGCCGCCCCCCCCCATCTGTTCATTTATTTTTCCATTTGAAGAATTGGTTTGAGAAAGCTTCTTTATGGTATTTTCCAATACCTGGATAGTTTCTTCCTGTTTGGCGTCGCGTTGGCGTAAATACTCGTTTTCGGTTTTTAGGCGATGTAGCTCTGTTTCGGTAGCGGCATTTTGCCCATAAATCCTGTGCAGGAGCACTTCTTCTTTTACCTTAAAAAGGGCGGCCAATGGCCGAATGTAGGCGATTTTGGGCAAGTGTTTATCACTTTCCCAGTCGCAGTAGGTGCTTTGCGCCACGTTGACGGCGGCGGCTACGTCTTTCTGCGATAAATTGTGCTCATGGCGTAGGTTTAGTAAAAGGGTCCCAAGTGTCATACATATATCGATAAATAGTGGATAGATACGCTCTTTCGAGAGTAGTCCATAACGTTCACGTATAATTAAAGTAGGGACGGCTATAGCTGTGTAACGTCGCAAGATAAAAAAATCGTATAGATGATGTATGCCTTTTATCGAAAACTTATCAAACGGTCTTCAAGCAAAAAAAATCGGAAAACCGATTGAAAATATCGGAAAACCGATACTGTTTCTTGAAAAAAGTATAGTCTTTTGTGGTGTGCTAACCTAACCTTGATAAGGTTTTAAACCTTATCAAGGTTGAAGGTTGAAAAAACTACCACATGAAACCCCGCGTATTGATTCTTCCTGCCGCCATCCGAAGCCACGTATTGCCCTCGCTGTACTTGGCGGATTTGTTGGCGGATGAATACGAAGTGTACTATGCCGTAACAAGCCAAGTATTGGCCGAAATCGTGGTGAAGAACGGCTACCAAGCCGTAAAGAATTCAGGGTATAGAATAGGTTACCACATGGAAACCTCTTTTTTGGCTTCCAAAAAACAAAAGCTCACTTATTGGCGACTGCTGAAAGCCTACCGTACCGACGAATTGTATTGGGAGCGTAAGCGTGAATTAGACGCGCTCATTGATGAGATTCGCCCATCAGCCATTTTGATAGATTTGTTTGTCTGTACCGATTTCTGGGTGTTGAACCCACGCCGAAGTGAGTTTAAGTTATTGTTTTTCAATCCCATGCCTTCTACCTATCGGGTGCGGGATTGGCCGAGTGTACCGGATCGTTACCTCATTCCGCGCGGCGTACCGTCCCAACCCCTTCTTCATTTGGAAAAGAAAAGAAAAAAAAGTCCCTCTCCAACATGGAGAGGGGTTGGGGTGAGGTATTGGCTTATACAATGGACTATTGCTCGCCATCGACAACGAATACAGCAGTTGGCGGAGGCGCTGCCTGATTATCCCTTGGCCCTAAATGCGACCGTGACGCAGGTGATTGCCAACGTACCCGAATTGATATTGGCTCCGTTGGAGTTTGAATTTGCCCCCGAAATACGCAAGCCTAATCAGCACTATTTGGGGCTGTGTATGCGCGAGCATCGGCAAGATACTGAGCTTGATCCCGTATTTGAGCAAGCTTGGGAGCATATCGTGAACTTACGACTACAGCAAAATAAAGTCCCTCCCCTTAAAAGGGATTTAGGCCGAGCGGCCGTTGCCGAGAGGCTGATCTATTGCAGTTTTGGTACCTTTCACGAAGGGGCCGACGCCACATTATTACGCTTTGTAACCAACTTATTGGCAGTGGTTAATGAATTGCCGAATGTTCGGTTAGTATGCTCGGTAAACAAATACGTGATAGAAACCCTCCGCGCCCGAAAACTGCTCACCGACCGCACGCACTTTTTTAGCCGAGTGCCGCAACTGCGGGTATTGGCCACCGCCGACGTGTTTATTACTCACGCGGGGTTTGGGTCTATCAAAGAGAGTATTTATTACGGCGTACCGATGTTGGCCTATCCCCTCGACCCCCACTACGACCAAAACGGTAATGCCCTCAAAATAGAATATCATGGCCTGGGCCTGCGCGGTGCTTTTGCGCATGAGCGTGTTGGGGATTTGAAAAAGAAGCTTGAAAGATTGTTGGAAGAAAAAACATTTCGCGAGAAAGTGAGGCAGTTTAGGGAAGTAATAGTAGACGAATACAAGGAAGAGAAAATAAAAGGGGCAGTGCAGAGCCTTCTTGTGGATAAGTATTCAGCGGTATTGGCCTAAGATAGTTTAGACCCTTGCAGGGTGATAAAAATAAAAATCTATGAAACTAAACCCTTCTGAAAAAAACGCCTTTGAAGCTACCAATATGCTCCTCTACCTGAGTAAGGTACGCGTTACGGCGCGTAGTTTGCGCAATGCGCTATGGCAACATCCTGATTTCCCAAGCCTAAGTGCGCTGAGTGATGTATTGACCGATTTCAACGTACCCAATATGGCTACGCGCCTTACACCCGACCGTTTGCCTGAAATACCCCTTCCTGCTTTGGCGCAATTGCAGGTTG
Organism: Runella aurantiaca; assembly: GCF_003339505.1. GTDB lineage: Bacteria > Bacteroidota > Bacteroidia > Cytophagales > Spirosomataceae > Runella > Runella aurantiaca. The sequence goes on along the minus strand of NZ_QPIW01000020.1, from coordinate 3,193 downwards.
ATAGTGGAGTGTTTGTGCCCGTCCGAAAAGTTGGCAGCACCGTAGAGTGGCTGCATTCCCAACGTGGTTGGCAAACAGATAGTTACAACGATTTTGTACATAAATGGACGGGCGTTGCCTTATTGATAGCACCCGATGCAACTTCGGGTGAGCGTGAGTATACCAAAAACCGTCGTCGAGAATGGATTGGGTCTTTACGTATTCCATTCATTATGAGCGCGATATTGGTATGTTTAGGTGTAGTTCTGTGGAGTTTGCTTCAAAAATTCCCTTTTACCTCCCATCTTTCCTATTATGGCCTTTTAGCGACCAAATTAGCAGGAACCATTGTGAGCGGATGTTGGTTTGGTACGGCATTGACTCCCAAAACTCTTTTTTACAGAAAGTATGCCAAATCAATAGCCGTAGTAATTGCCAAAATATCCTTCAATCACCCGCTGCTAAAGTAACCGAGTGGTTGAGTTGGAGTGAGATAGGGCTGTTTTATTTTACGGGCAGCCTAATAGCTTTGGCAACAGGTATGTGGACAGGGAACAGTATACAGCTTACTATTTTACACACAGCACTTTTCATTTTGACCCTTCTTTCTTTGCCGTATACCTTTTGGTCTGTTTACTACCAATGGCGTGTAGCGCGGGAGTGGTGTGTGTTGTGTTTGACGGTTCAGGGATTGCTTTGGATAGAGTTTGGGTTGGGAATTTCTGCCCTTTTCTCCGATGAAGGACAACCTTTGCTGATGTTTGATTTTTCGTCTGCTTCGATAGTGTATTTGTTAGGTGCTTTTGCTGTTGTACCTGCCCCTTGGGCGTTATTTAAAGGACACTTACAGAAATCTACCCGCTATGATTCCTTATTTCGGGAATTTCAAAAACTAAAATTTGACCCGGATTATTTGCAGGGGTTAATGAGCAAGCAGCGTGTATTACCACCGATTTTTGAAGGGATGCAGGTAATTACATTGGGGAATCTTGAGGCTGAAAATACGTTGATTATGGTCACAAACCCCACCTGTGCAGCTTGCCGACGTAATTATTTGGAACTCAAAAAATGGCTTGAAACAAATGATACAGTGCAGGTGAAAATCATTTTGGCGGCAGGTTTTTTAGATGATTATGTAGCAAGCAAAGTAGCGAGACAAATACTGAGTTTGCCCACTGATCAGATGCAAGACGCAATACATCATTGGTTTGGAACAAGCGAAAGATATTATGATGAATGGAGTGAGCAAACGAAAGGTGATTATCTAAGCGAGGCTGCTATTCAACAGCTGCAATTACATATTCGTTGGCTTGAATTAGCAGGAGTAATGACAGCCCCTACTACTTTTTTAAATGCAGTAGAGCTGCCTAAATTTTACCAAGTGCGAGAGTTGCCTAAACTCTGTACTTATTATTCTAATGTTGGAATTGGCCAATTCAAATAAATCAATTTTTTAAACAATTTAACAATGGCGGTAAGCCGCTCAATGAAAACCATGAACAGATTATCAAATTTTATGGATTCAGCTCTTACGAGGGCTGAAATGAAAAGTGTAAAGGGAGGAGCTTGTTATTTATGGAGTCTGGACTCTAATGGCCAAATGCACTTAGCCCCAGGTTCAATGAGTAAAAATCAAGCGAAGAAAAAATCGAAACAATATAACCTCCAATATGGTGCAGGTTATGGCTGGTGTTGTGATAGCGGATGCTAATTGATTTTTAGGGAGGGGTTAATATACCTTCCCTAAAATATATTAATCGAAGTTGTTTGAACTTTTCTCAAGGCTGATTTTTAAAGATTTGCTTGAGTCTATATTTATTATTATCGCTATTTATCAAAACATGAAAGCTAAGTTTTAGTCTAAACTTAGTGCATATTTAACTAATTTTAGACTAAAAAATAAAAGTTTAAACAGCTTCATTCGAAAAAATTAAAATCAAAAAGCACATGAAAAAGAACTTTTTAATAAATGTTGTTTTTAACTGTTTACTTTCGTTTTGCTGTTACTCGCAATCTAAAGTTAAAAATGGAGAAATTAAGTTATTTATTGACTATAAGAAGAGTGATTCTCCATTAATATTTTATTGGACAAATGCTTTTTACGAGAAACCAGAACAGTTTGTATTTGAAAAGAGTACTAAAAAAATACAGACAATTGAAACTGATTTTCCGATTAGAATCATTACAGTTGACGGGAGCAAAGGAACACGGCCGAATAAATATACTTCATTTGTGGTTTACCCTAATGATACAGTAGTTATTTCAAAAAATACTAAAGACGAAACAATATTCTATTGTGAAAATAGTCAAGTAAGAACTAATGAACTTGATTTTTTTAGGCAATTGAATGAGAACGTTGGAGAATTTGAAGGATTTATGGTAGGAGAATTGCCGTTCTCAACATCATCTAATATGCGTATTAATATTCAAGAAAATTTATACAAAAAACGAGTGGAGTTTTTGGAAAATTATTCGTTAAAATATAAAATTAGAGATATTTTTAAATTGCAAATTCAAAACAGTTTTTATTATCAGTCATTGAGTAATATTACTTTTCCATACTATTCGCCGTATGTAACTTCTCGAAAAAAAGAAGATTCTTTAATTGTAAAAAAAATGTTTGAACTCATTAAGATGGATGAAGCTTTTTATTACCACCCAGAGTATCGTTCATCAATTTTAAATTACGTAGTTTTTTTGGCAAAACAAGAGAGACCTACTGATTGGGGAAAGCTTTATAATACTGTTCTAAATAACTTGACTGGTAACACAAAAGAAATCTTACTTTTTGATATCCTGCGATTAGCTTTTAAAGAAAATCAAAGTTTGGCATTCCCTATTTATCAATCATACTTGAACGATGCTAGTCATCCAGTTTTTAAGAGCTATGCTATTCAAAACTATCAACCTCAGCTTGAGGCATTAAAGTTTGATAAACTATCATTGATAAATATAAATGATAAAACTATAATTTACTCTTGGGATAATGTAATAAGAAAAAACAACTTTAAAATTATATATGTAGATTTTTGGGCTTCTTGGTGTCGGCCATGTCGCGCAGAAATGGCTGCGTCAAAAAAACTAAATTGTCCTCATTCCCCGAACCGTATCCATTTAAAAGTAGAAAAAATTATAAATTTCACTTTTAAACGGTATCCAAATGAAAAAAAGCAATTTTACAGAGGAGCAAATCGTAACGATTTTGCACAGTCAA
>NZ_QPIW01000002.1 GCF_003339505.1 Runella aurantiaca | reverse complement strand
GAGGTCTCAAAAACGCAAATGATAATTTTATACGCTTATGCACTGAATATATTGAAATAATGATTCGATGGATTGACATCCAAATATCCTATAATCAGATAGTTACAAAATATCTTCGGCTTTAGTATTTTCATACTAATCGTTTTTCGGAATCTTCACTATTTAAAATTCCAGAAACGAGTAAAATAGAGATATTGACCTATTCGGGAATTAAAGGCGATGAAGATGAATTTAAATCCCTTTATGAATATTTGGGCTTTACAGGGTTAGAGTTCAAGCAAATTTATACAGATTCGATGGCAGAATGAATTTGGAGCTGTTTTTGATTTTGGTAACGCTATAAATAGTAGTATTGATAAATTTGTCAATGGCTCTGCACAAGACCGAGGCGAGGTAGTAGGTGAATTTGGCTTTGCCATTGCCAGCACAAAAAGCGTGGGAGCAGTGGCCAAAGGGCTACTTGCCAAAGTTTGGTGTCCGTACCAACCTAAGCACCTAGGCCATCCTCTCCCGCAACTCCATACTTTAGCGTGGGGAGTAAATAAGCGCCCAAAACACCTTCTTAACCCAGAAAAAAACTCCAATCCACGGGTGGAAGGTTATGACGATACGGTTACGAAATTTGGGTTCTTGCCGAGGGTAGTGTTTTCACCACCCTCTTTTTGTTATTGATACTTGTGCTTTTGTAATGTATGGGGATAAAACCACTGGCGTGTTAAAATACGCTTTACACCTTCACAAAAATCTTGTGGCGATACATCACGTACAGCACCAGCCACACCAAGATCAGCCCGCCCAGAGCGTTGAATACTTCATGCCATTTTTCGGGAGCGTGGCCGTACAATCCCGCAAAGAGCAGTCGCGACGACTCGCCGAAATCGACAAAGCGACAGGCCATGTAAATCACCAACGAGTTCATGCCGATAACCTTGAAGAAAAAGGCCCATTTGGTAAATTTTAACACATCCATTACCCAATAAAAAAGGGCGACCAAAAGACAAGCCATGCCAGCCGTCAGCAGAATAAAGGAGCTAGACCACAAGTGTTTGTTGAGCGGAAAAACCGTAGCCCACGCCAAACCCGCCACGATGCCAATGGCCCCCATGCCAATGAGCCGAATCAATTTGATGTTGGCGGTGGTTTTGTCCAATAGTACTTTGCCCGCCAAACTGCCAAAAATAGTCAAGCAGGTAGCCGAGAGTTGGGTAGTCATGGCCAGCTCGTCGTAGGTGGTTTGCTTGAGGCGTCCGGGCATGAAAGATCGGTCAATCCACCCCACCAAATTTCCCTCAAAGCTAAGGTCGCCACCGCCGTAATCACCAACCGAAATCAGCATCAATGCCGCGTAATATAGCCCAAGAATGGAGAATGCGACGACAAGATGCGTTTTCCAGCCAGTATTTAGGTATAAAATAGCTACCAAAAAAGTGGCAATTCCGATGCGCCCGAGCACAGTTCCGTAGCGAATATGGGCGGGGTCAAAAAAATCAACGGGGGCGTTTTTGTCTAATATTCCCAGAAAAAATAAAATGAGCATTCGCTTAAATACCTTTTCCAAGAGTTTGGATTGGGGAATACCCTTGGCGACGCCGTTTTTGAGACTGATGGAAAGGGACACGCCCGCCATGAACAAAAACAGCGGAAAGATAAAATCGTAGAAGGTGAATCCGTCCCAATCGGGGTGGTGAAATTGCGCCGCAATGGCATCAATAAAACCAATGTTGGTTTTGCCGCCCATCAAAAAAAGAAAGGCACCACCGCCAGAAATCATGAGCATATCAAAGCCACGAAGCGCATCAAGCGAGGCTAGGCGGCTTGAAGAAGAAGCTGAATTCATTGTGTCAGGTTGTAGGTTTAGGTATCTACTTCCTATAACTCCGTTTGCGGCTTTTTTTACTATTGTTTACCGCCCTAATCTGCTACATTTCTCGAATTTCTTTGTCTTTGACGGTCATTTCCCAGTCGCCAAAACTGCCGTATAATACGAAAGAACCAAAGCGGAATTTATCCACAATTTCGGTGCCTTTCGATACACTGTCGTAGAAATCCTTGTCGACTGGAAGTTCAAAATCAATGGCGTTGACGGCGTTTTTGATGTGCTTTTTGATGCTAAGCGAGAAATTTGCCTGTTTCAATCGTATTTTCAAAATGTACCTTACTTTCTTGGCAGATTGTGCGGCGTTCAATTCCTGCAATTGTGCTTTTAGTTCCAAGTTTTCTTTTTGCAGGCGTTCCAGTTCGGCGGCATCACCGCCGCAAGAAAACAGAAAAAGAACTGATAGAAAGAAAGATAACAGCGAAATGGAAGTACGTTTCATGGGTGTTTTTTGGGTTAAAATTAAATATATCAAAAGCTTAATGAGGGTTTAGAGAATAGAAACGACAATAATGGCCAGCGCCAACAAAAGCTGAATGGCGACTTTTAGGTTGAAGGTCTGCCCAAAATGAATCGGGTAAAGGAACGAGCCCACAAAAACGCCCGTTACGAAAAACAAAAACCGATTGGACCACATGGAGCCGTTAAAGCCTTTTACGCCGTACTCCGAGGCTTTGATCCACAGCCAAGTACAGGCAATCCCCAGCAAATAAGGATAGATAGAGGAAATCCATTTGGGAGATTTAAACTGCCAATACATGATGTACCAATGGCCAAAAGAACCCAAAAGAAACAGGAAGGTTGCAATCAAAATCTTGGTTAAATTCATAACAAATAGCAATTATGAGTTTAAGATAAAAAATGATGCTGAAAGCGTGCTAATGTTCGTTAGCTATTTGCTAAAAAAGCAGTGTTTCTGTACCTGCGACTCATTGCACAGCATAGCTACTTTTTTCGACATTTCATCGCTTATTTCCCACAATTCAAGAGAGATAGTTTCGTAATTTAATGATAAATAAAGCAATTTTGGGTCGGAATTCAGTATCCGTTTTATTAGAAACAGCCACTATTTTATGAAAGCACATTTGTTAAAAATGACGACTCCAGTCGTTGTGGTAGCGTTGATGATGACTGCCTGCAAAAGCAATGATGACCTCCCCAAGCCTCCCGACGAAACCGAAACGAATGCTTTAAAATTACGCAAGGCGAGCGCTACGGAGATTGATTATCAGTCATTTGATTACGACAGCAGCGGGCGCATTACCCGACACGTTTCGCAATGGCAGTATGTTCAATCAGACCCGAGTCAAATCAAACGCATCGAAAATAATTTTGAGTACAACACCGCTGGACAGCTCACTACAGTGCGCTCGCAGGCCGGCGACCACCGTTATTTTTACACAAACGGCACGTTGGAACGGGTCGAAAGCCGAGCCTCTAATCGCCTGATTTCTACGACTTATTTTCTTTTTGATGCTAAAGGCCGCGTCAGTGAGCGGGAGGAGGTTGTGCCCGATGACCGCCAAATGTCGGATGCGCCCGCCAAAACCAAATGGAAATACACCTACGATACCAAAGGAAATTGCGTGCATGTAGATTATTTTCTCTTCATGGAAGGCAAATATTCTTTGTACGAAACGCTTGATTACAGTGACTTTGACAGCGCAGCCAACCCCTTCGACCAACTATCGTTTTTCCCGTACGTACCTTGGGTAAAATTTCAAGTCAATAACCCTGGCAAACAAATCAGCACGGCGGCTTCGACAGGCCTCAAACAATCGACTACGTTCCGCTACCAATACGACGCCAAAGGGATTCTCACCCAGCGCACCATCAACCAAGGAGGCTCAGAGTGGACGTTGAAATTGGAGTATTGATTCAGGGCTGATTTTAAGTGTATTGCCTCATCTTGTCACCTTCTGGGTATCGAGAGGAGGCTTTTTTTGGGGTGAGCGAAAAAAATGATTTGGGTAGATACGTTTTACATTCTTGAATTTATGGGGCCTATCTTCCTATCTTTGGTGATTCACTGACCCCGTAATCATCCCATGAACAAATTGATTTTTTTCTGTCTCCTTTTGAGCAGTGTCTTTTTGGTAAGCCACACCGCCGACGATGCGCTCGTCGACGGCAAGGCATTTGCAAAGCATATTCAAGTACTGGCTTCCGACGCCTTTGAAGGCCGTAAGCCGTTCAGCGTTGGCGAAACCAAAACCATCAACTACTTAAAAACCGAATTTGAAAAATTAGGCCTAAAACCCGGCAATGGCAAGAGCTATTTTCAAGAGGTGCCTATGGTAGATATTTTGTCCAAACCCGCGGGGCCTTTGGTCATGAAAGGCAAAAGTGGGGAGATTTCTCTCAACTACCTGACGGATTTCGTGGCCGCTACGCGCCGCGTGCAAGACCAAGTAAAGGTCGAAAACTCCGAAATGGTGTTTGCGGGTTATGGCATTGTAGCGCCCGAATACGGTTGGAACGACTACGCTGGGCTGGACGTCAAAGGTAAAACCGTATTGGTGTTGGTCAACGACCCAGGGATTGTAGACGACAACTTGTTTAAAGGAAATACGATGACCTATTACGGTCGGTGGACGTACAAATTTGAAGAGGCGGCTCGCCAAGGCGCGGCTGGCGTGCTCATCATTCACGATACGGGCCCGGCGAGTTATGGCTGGTCGGTGGTGCGAAGCGGCTGGTCAAAATCAAAACTCTACCTCCAAGCTGCCGACGACAACCGCTCACGGGCCGCGATGGAAGGTTGGATTACGCTGGAATCGGCCAAAAAACTCTTCCAACTCGCAGGGGTTAAGCCCGATGTAATGCACGAAGCCAGCAAAAAAGGGTTTAAACCCGTGCCGCTGGGCGTAAAAACTTTGTTGACCATTGACAATGAAACCAAAAAATCCACCTCTCATAACGTGATGGCGGTGCTGTCGGGCACAACCCGCGCCAACGAGTACGTGGTGTACACCGCCCACTGGGATCACCTCGGCAAGGGCGAGCCGATTAACGGAGATTCTATCTACAACGGAGCCGCCGATGACGCCTCAGGCACCGCGGCGGTATTGGAAATAGCGACGGCTTTTACCAAACTCAAAAAGAAACCCGCCCGCTCAATTGTGTTTATGGTCGTAACGGCCGAAGAGCAGGGTTTGTTAGGCTCAGAATATTATTGTACACATCCCATCTTCCCGCTTGACAAAACCGTGGCCGACATCAACATGGACGTTTTGCAGCCTTTTGGTCGAACCAAAGACGTGATTGTGGTCGGAAAAGGTCAGTCAGATTTGGATGATTACATTGAGGCCGCGGCCAAAAAGCAAGACCGATTCACGCGCGGTGAGCCCAATCCGTCGGGAGGGTGGTACTTTCGTTCCGACCATTTTAATTTTGCCAAAGTAGGTGTACCGTCGTTGTACATCGAAAACGGCGTGATTTCCCGTCAGCACGGCGAAGATTGGGGCAAAGCCCAAAAAGAGCAGTTTAATCTCTACCGCTACCACATGCCCACCGACGAGTATGACGGGAAATGGGATTTGACGGGTATCGTCGAAGACATGAAACTGTTGTACGAAGTGGGGCACCGCATCAGCAACGAAAGCACTTTTCCGGGATGGAAAAAAGGCTCTGAATTCAAGGCCGCTCGCGATAAAATGATGAAATAACCATGAAAATAGTAACGCTTTTAACGCCACTCATGGTGGCTTTTACCCTTGGTTATTCGCCTAACGAGGCTGGCGATGAGAACACTGCCAATGGCAATAAAACGTTGGCAGTGAGAACACTACCAACGGCATCTGATGAATTTCCGGGTGAAATTGTCAATTTCAAATCCTACGCCCAAAATCCTGTTTTTGCAGGAACGGGTAAGCCCGGCACTTGGGACGAAAAAATCAGGGAACGCGGCTACATTTTACGCGAAGGAAACACCTACCATTTGTGGTACACGGGCTACAAAAAGGAAAAAAATGCCGTCATGCATTTGGGCTACGCCACTTCTCCCGACGGACTCACGTGGACGCGCCATTCGTCGAATCCCATTTATGATTTGGATTGGGTCGAAGATATGTCGGTCATTAAGTCCGACGGCTTATATTATATGTTTGCCGAAGGCAGAAACGACGTAGCGCATTTGCTCACCTCCACCGACCGCATTCATTGGCAGGAAAAGGGCGCGCTGGATGTTCGGCTCACCAACGGAAACCCAATTTCCAAAGGGGCGTACGGCACTCCTGCGATTTGGCAAGAAAAGGGTACGTGGTATCTTTTTTATGAACGCGGCGACTTGGGTATTTGGCTGGCTACTTCCAAAGACCTGAAAATCTGGACGAACGTGCAAGACGAACCCGTGTTGAAAATGGGGCCCGAAACCTACGACCAATATGCCGTAGCCATGAATCAAATTATCAAATACAAAGGACTGTACTACGGCTATTATCACGCCTCCGCCTTTAAAGATTGGCGCGAATGGTCGATGAACGTGGCGGTTTCTAAGGATTTGATTCACTGGAAAAAATATGAAAATAACCCCATCATCGGCAACGATAAATCCAGCGGGTTACTGGTACATGACGGCAAGCAGTACCGGATGTATACGATGCACCCCGAGGTGAATGTCTACTTCCCAAACGATTGGATTCCACTTTTTAACGGCACCTCTACTGAGCAGTGGGTTTCGGCCAAATCGGACCAATTTCCCAAGACAGGTTGGGCCATTGATAATAAAATTCTGGTGGTTAATCAAGGGAAAGGCGAAAGCAAAGCCGTAGTGCGGGGTGGCGACATTATTACCAAAAAGATGTTTGCGCAGTTTGACTTGGAGTTTGAATTTAAACTGGCCTTGGGAGCAAATACAGGATTGAAATATTTCGCCAAAAAATACCCAGACGGGGCCATCTTGGGCTGTGAATATCAGCTCATCGACGATGCCGGCAACAAGGACATTGCCAACGATACCAACGACAAACGCCGTACCGCAGGATTGTACGAGTTGTTTGCACCCGTTTCGCGCCAATTAAAACCCATCGGTGAGTGGAACAAAGGCCGTATCAGGGTGGAAGGTACGCGCGTAACGCACTGGCTCAATGGCGTCAAAGTGGTCGAGTATACCATCGGCAGCCCTGAATTTATGAAAGCCAAAGCCGAAAGCAAGTTTAAAGACGTAAAGGATTTCGGAACTGCCCCTGGGCATATTCTTCTCCAAGACCACGGCGACGAAGCGGCTTTTCGAAACATTCGGATTCGGGAGTTATAGGCATTAAATCGTTACTAATCAATGAAATGTATTGCACGGAAGCACCCAAAACACGGTGGTTTTGCACAATATTGAACATAACTCGTATATTTGAGTTGTATGTCCCAAAAGGGTAAATGGTGCGGCGGCCCAACATTCATAACTCAAAAACTCGTTAGTGTACTATGCAAATCTACCGTTCTGAACTTTCTCCTGCGTTTGTTGATATTTTTTTGAAAGAAATTGGGTTGAAAGAAGACGAGTTTGAATTGGTGCTTTCTCATTTCAGAAGGGAGTTTCTGCCTCGAAATTTCTTTTATGTAAAACCCGGCCAAATCAATGCCTTTAATTCGTACCTCAGCAAAGGCAGTACGCGCACCTATACCATCAACGAAAAAGGCGAAGAACATATCCTCTATTTTTCATTTGAAGATTGGTGGATTGGTGACTTAGAAAGCATGATTACGGGCAAACCCAGCCGGCTGTATTGTCAGGCCATCGAAGACTGTGAGATTCTGTCTATCTCAATTGCTGAATTTGAAAAACTCAAAGAGCAGTTCCCTTCCTTAAAACATTGGCACGAAGAACGCATGAGAAGGTACGTATTTAGCGTGATTCACCGCCTGACCGAAGTCAAAGCTTTTACGCCCGAAGAGCGCTATTTACACCTCTTAAAAAAACACTCACAGATATTTCAGCGGATACCCCTGCACCATATTGCGTCTTATCTTGGCATCGAACCGGCCTCTCTGAGTCGGTTGCGTCGGCGGATTTCGAGCAAAAAAAATACTTAACCTAAGTTAAGTCGCTTCTTGTCTAAAGTTATTTGTCAGTTCTTGGTTTTGTGTCACTTTTGACTCAACAAAATGACACAGAGTATGAAAGACTTTTAAAATTTCTGCCCCCTGCATCCTCGTATGCAACTGAATGGGTTCTAAAAATTAGACCCTAAATTACCAACAACCCGGCTCGTTGTCAGCCCCAAATTATACCCTTTACTCCGCATCACCTTTTCCTTTTTGTGCACGAATCGGCTTATCGGTTGATGCATTAAAAAAATAAATCCATAGGGTCCGGCATGTCCTTCGCCTCATTGTCCTGTTTTCTGCTGATGCAGCAAAACGCCGGAGTTCAACATCACAGCGCTGTCCTCTGCTGTTGATAAACTCATACGCTGATTGTACCGTCTTGTCCACGTGAATGGCGGCGATTCAGCTCGACTTCGCCTCCATTCTCCGATTGCTGCTTTTTCGTAACCAACAACCATTTTCTCCATTTTCCCATTATGATAACCAATCATTCATTGGGCCTCTATGCCCATCTTGGTCAAAAGGAGCATCATGACGCTGCCCTGAAATGTTTACGAAGCGTAGCACGCCACTACGGGAAGGTGATTTCACCCGTTGAACTTCGTAGCAAAAGTGCTTCCAAACATGGAAGTAAAACCCTGAGAGACCTTGCCGAAACCGCCGAGTCCATTGGTTTCAGAGCCCGTTGTATCAGTATTTCTTTTTCAACCCTCAAACGGGAAATTCCGCTGCCCTGCATTGTAAAATGGGATAATCACGGGTTTGTGGTAGTTTCCAACATCGTTCAGAATCAGGTTTCTATTGGTACCGACAAAACTCCGCTGACGGTATCGGCCGATGAATTTTGTAAACATTGGCTACCAGCAGGTGCGGAAGAAGGAACCGTATTGTTGCTCGACCCTACGCCCGCGTTTTTTCAGGATGCCGAAGCGCCCACCGACGTCAAGCCGCAGGGATTACGTTCTTTGGCGGTCTATTTAAAAAAATACCCCAAATTGATGTGGCAGTTGTGGTTGGGCATGATTGTCGGAACCATTCTCAAACTCATTTTTCCTTTTCTTACCCAGTCCATTGTGGATGTGGGGGTAATGAACCATAACCTAAACTTTATCTACATTTTTCTGGCGGGGCAATTGATGCTGATGGTGGGGCGAAACTCGCTCGAAGCCATTCGAGGTTGGCTTTTGCTCTACGTCAGTACCCGCGTTGGGGTGTCGTTATTAACCGATTTTATTGCCAAAATCATGCGTTTGCCCATCAGTTATTTCAACGAAAAAGCCGTGGGAGAGGTGATGCAGCGCATCGAAGACCAAAAACGCATCGAAACTTTTCTTTCCACGCACCTGATTGCCATCTTGTTTTCGGTACTGAATCTGGTCATTTACACCCTTATTTTTGCCCTCTACGACTTGACCATCTTCGGCATTTTTCTGGGAGCTACGCTGCTCTATATCAGTTGGATTTCGATTTTCATGAAAAAACGCCGCGAGCATGATTTCATGCGGGCAAAAATGGCCGAACAAGAACAAAATAAACTGGTTCAACTCGTTCAGGGAATGCCCGACATTAAGCTGGCCAACGCTGAAATGCTCAAACGCTGGGATTGGGAGCAGATTCGGGCCAAGCTTTTTCGACAAAATATCAAACTGCTTAAGCTCTCGCAGGTTCAGCAAATCGGCGGCTTACTCATCAACGAAACTAAGGTGTTGATTATCACGTTTTTGTCGGCAAAGGCCGTTCTTGACGGCGACCTTTCGCTGGGAGCCATGCTAGCCGTGCAGCAAATGTTGGGTCAAACCAACGGCCCCACCGAACAGCTTTTTGCCTACCTTCAGCAGATTCAGGATGCCCGCATCAGCACCGAGCGCATCAACGCGGTGCATCAAATGCCCGAAGAAGAAGGTGATGATTTTACAAAAGTGACACAGTTGTCGGAGAAACAGCCCTTGGTTTTGCGTAATGTGAATTTCCACTATCCAAATGCCAAAAATAGTACCCTCAGGGATATTCGGCTCTACATTCCTGCGGGCAAAACAACGGCCATCGTGGGTTCGAGTGGCAGCGGCAAAACCACTCTCCTCAAATTGTTGATGAAACATTACGCACCCACTTCTGGGGAATTGTCGCTCGGAAAACTCAGTCTCAACAATATTTCAACACGGGCTTGGCGGAGCGAATGTGGAGTGGTGATGTCGGACGGGGTGATATTTTCGGATTCGATTCTGAACAACATCGCCCTTGGCGATAACGACCCCGACATGGAGCGTTTGCACAATGCCGCTCGGGTGGCAAATATCCACGAGTGGATTGAGTCCACGCCGCTGGGTTATCATACCACCATCGGCAGCGAACACGGCAGTATCAGCCAAGGACAGAAGCAACGTATACTCATTGCCCGTGCAGTTTACAAAGACCCCGAATTCTTGTTTTTTGACGAAGGTACTAGCGCTTTAGACGTTCAGAATCAACAGATAATAATGAAAAATCTGGACGAATTTTTCAATGGTCGCACCGTAGTGGTAGTGGCACACCGCCTCAGCACGATTCGCAATGCCGATCAAATTGTGGTCATTGAAGAAGGGCAAATTAAAGAAAAAGGTACCCATGAAGAGCTTCTTGCCTTGGAGGGGCGCTATTATGAACTGCTCACCACACAGTTAGAAGCCGCGGCCTAGTAGGGGCAGGGCTTGCCTCTGACCGAAGTAGAGAATGACCCTCAAAACAATTCAATCGTCGATTTTAGTCAATCCAATAACGTAAACGCAATCATGAAAAAGTACTCAGATAATCAGTTAGGAGAAGAAATGCTCAGTATTTTGAGCGAAACACCCAGTTGGGTGATTCGTACGGGAGCGGGGGTGATGTCAGGAATTGTACTATTGTTTTTTGTTGGTACGTGGGTCATTAAATACCCCGAAGTGTTGAAAGGAAACGCCATTGTCACCACGCAGGTGCCGCCCATTCGGGTGGTAGTGCCCATGGGTGGACGCATGGTACGGCTGTTGGCCAAGGACGAAATGATGGTAAAAAAAGGAGATGTTTTGGCCGAAACGGAAAATACAACGCGGCTAGAAAATATCCCCACCATGCAGCAATTAATCAGCGATGCGCAGGCTTTTTTACAAAATCCCCAACGCGAAATTGTGTTTCCAAGCAACAACTTTGTCTGGGGAGATTTACAGGAAGATTTTAACGCACTTCGCCAAAATTACCGAGATTTCAAACGCATTCAGTCAGATACTTACCAATCGGCGCAGGGGCAAACGATGCAACAACAAGCGGAGCAACTTCGTGCATTAGCCGCCGTCAACGAGCGTCAGAAAATGCTCAATGAAGAGGAATTTGCTAATGAAAAAGAGCATTTTCTCAGCGACGAAAAGCTGTTTAACGAAGGGATTTACAGTAAATTTGAGTACATCGCGAGCAAGAATAAACATTTGAAAAAACAACGAGAGCGTGAAGAATTTCTTAAAAACACCCTTGATAATAATTTAAAAATCAATGAATTGGAAGCAGAGTTGCGGGTGTTTGATCAGACTTTTTTGGAAAGAAAACGTCTTTATCTCGACAACATCGAACGCAGTGTTCATAACATTGAAAACAGCCTGCGCAACTGGCAACAAAACTACCTCATTACGGCTCCCGCCGATGGTAAGCTGGTCTTTTTGAAGAACTTAACTGAAAACCAGCACCTCAGTGTTTCGGATACGCTCTTTGCCGTGATGCCAACAAAAATACAGTTTATTGCCACGATGGACATCCCTGTTCATGGCATGGGAAAGGCCGAGGTGGGTCAAAAAGTCATCATCAAACTAGACGACTATCCCTATCAGGAATTTGGGATGCTCGAAGGGCGAGTGCTGAGCCTTGCGCCTTCGCTGAATGTGCGCTATTACCGCGTCATGGTGGCGCTACCTAAAGGGCTGAAAAGCACCTACAACCAGACCTTTGTTTGTAAGTCAGAAATGGCGGGTACGGCAGAAATCGTAACCGCCGACCTTCGCCTGATTGAACGTGCCTTCTATGGTTTTCGAAAGGTATTGATGTAAGGTATTTTCGGTAGGTGTACCGCGACGGTTAGCCAGCTCAGAAATCCAAAATACAGGCTAACAGAATAATCTTTAATCAAGGATATTTATTGTCCAATAAAATATTCCAAAAATATCATTAAAGACCTTAACTTTATACCCAAACATGGCCTTAGTATTTGATTCCCAAGTTGGTCGTATGAGTGTACCAGAAAATGTAATCATTGAGAAATTAACCCGAATTGTTGAGGAAAACCTTGATAATCCTACGTTTTCATTAGATCAGGTCTATAAAGAATTGGGTATCAGCCGGACGCACCTGCACCGGATTATCAAAGACCAAACTCAACTTTCGACCACGCTGTACATCCGAAAAATAAGATTGCACAAAGCAAAAGAGCTACTGGCAACGACCGATCGGCGCATTGCCGAAATTGCGGATTTGATCGGAATAGACAGCCCCCAAAATTTTAGTAAGTACTTCTTTGAAGAATTTGCGGTTAGTCCGACCGAATTCAGAAAGCAAAAAAATATCTCTGCCCCAGCGAGCAGCACCTTTACGGTGAGCGGGCCCATGGTTCAGGGCGTTTCGGTGCATCGTTCAGACAAAACGTATCGGTACATATGGGGCGGCATTTTTTTGGCGATATGGTTTGTGATTGGGGTGTATTTTTGGAAAAGTCAGGGGAGTTCACGCTCGACCAATGCGTTCGGCGTGGCTAATTACAACGAACTTTTTGATAACTCCGTTGCCATTTTACCCTTCAAAAGCGATGCTAACGGCGAATCGCTGGCCGAAGGGGTAATGGAAGAAATCCACCGTTCACTGTCGCTCATTGAAAACCTTAAAGTGATTGCTCGGCGGTCTTCCAACGAATACAAAGACAGCGGAAAGACGGTTCGGCAGATTGGGGCCGAACTTCAGGTGGCGTATATTTTGCAGGGACGCGTCGATGAAAAGAACAACAAGGCGCAAGTGGCGCTAGAATTGGTCCGTACCCAAGATGGTATCACGGTTTGGACCAAAAATCAGGAAGGAGATTTGAAGAATTTTTTCAACCTGATGAACGAAGTCGTCAAAGAACTTGCCTTAGAACTTAACCAAAAGATTACGCCCGAATTGGCGAATAAATTGGACCGAGTTCCGACAAAAAACGCCGAGGCTTACAACGAATTTTTGCAGGGACGCTTGCTCATGATTGAGCGTACCCAAGAAAAATTGGCCGCGAGCATCCTCAAGTTTGAACGTGCGCTGGCGCTCGACCCCGATTTTGCGGAAGCCTACGCTTACAAAGCGATTGCCAGTCATCTCAGGGGAAATATGGGCTATGCCGATATGGTGGCTAGCGGCAATGTCGCCGAACAAAACGCGCTAAAAGCGATTCAGTTGGATGCACAAAATGCCACGGCTTACGCCACCTTGGGGAATGTGTACCGTGATCAGTTTAAGTGGCAGCAAGCCAAGACATCGTACACCATTGCCTTGAAATACCGCCCCAACGACGCCCAAACCATTTATTGGTACAGCTTGTTGATGCGCTCGATGGGCCGCCCAGAGGAGGCGCTCCAATACAGCGCCAAAGCCATGGCCATCGACCCGTTGTACCCCGTTATTTTGGGTGGGCATGTCTTGAATTGTGCCTACGCTGGACAGTACGATTTGGCCGAAAAAAGCATCAAAGACGGCCAGTTGATTTTCGATGATTCCTTTGTGTATTACATGGCGAGGGGTTACTATTATTTGATTCGGGACAACTACGCGCAGGCGCTGAAAGAATTCAAAAAAGTGCAGGAGTTGAATCCAAATATGAAATATTTCAGCACGCTCATCTACTATTGCGAAGCCCGTCAAGGCAATAAAACTTCGTCGGTGTCGTATCTAAAATCGTTGGGAAATCACCCGCAAGATTACCTTTCTAAGTCGATGGTGTACGCAGGCATGGGGGAGAAAGACAGCAGCATGGTTTACTTACAAAAAGCGGCCGATTTGGGCGTCATACACTCCGATATTCTGGTAAACCCAACGTTCAAAATTCACCGACAAGACCCCCGTTTTGAGGCCATCCTTCGCAAGTTTGACTTAATGGATTCTAAATCACTGCCTCAATAAGCCTAAGACTGACCGCTGTTTTTTTTTATCTCATTGCCGACTTTTTATTGATCGGTTTAGTGCCCCTTTTGCCCTTCAAAAAGGGTTTTGGAACAATAAACTAAGTTTTTGGAACAATAAACTAAGTCTGGAACGATAGACTAACTAATTGCCCAAATAGACAAACAGCTTCAATTTATAGCTCCTTAGCTTTGCCAAAACAATGGCATAACGGCTATTCTCTAAACCCTTAAACCAAAATTGGATGAAAACTCTTTGCTGTTTTAGCAGGTGCCCACCTGTGCTTATTACTGCCATGCCTTCTTGATTCGGTGCTCGAAATGCCAGCCCTTAGCGGCTTTCGTGGATGCGTTTTCACGCTTGGGATTTTCCACTTTTTACACGTTTACAATTACACTTTACCCTACTTTTTTTAACACGCGTTTCGTATGAAAAACTCTCTATTATTTTCCCAATCCTATCTATTTATGAAGGTCTTTTACCCTACTGTTTTTGATTCAATGAGAAAATTCTTCTTCCTCTGCCTAATCATCTGTACATCCGTACAAAGTTGGGGCGTGGTTCGTTACGTCAACGCCAGTGTAGTGGGTGGTACGAGCGACGGCCTTTCTTGGCCCAATGCTTACAACAACCTACACGCAGCCTTGACGGCGGCGCAAAACGGCGACCAAATCTGGGTAGCCCAAGGCATCTACTACCCCGATGAAGGCGGCTCCTTTGCCAATGATGACCGTGCCGCCAGCTTCACAATGAAAAACGGCGTGGCCATTTACGGGGGCTTCTCAGGCAATGGAACCGAAACCATGCTTTCTGAACGCAACTTAACGGCCAATACCACCATTTTGAGCGGGGAGATTCAACAAGACAACGATGCGAGCAATAACAGCCTCCAAGTCATTCGTAACTACAGTAACTCTCTGA
Organism: Runella aurantiaca; assembly: GCF_003339505.1. GTDB lineage: Bacteria > Bacteroidota > Bacteroidia > Cytophagales > Spirosomataceae > Runella > Runella aurantiaca. The sequence goes on along the minus strand of NZ_QPIW01000002.1, from coordinate 549,264 downwards.
CCAGCACCGCCGTACTCGACGGTTTTACCATCACGGGTGGGAATGCGCCCACCTCTTGGGGCGGTGGGATGCTTAACTTTGAGTCCTCTCCCAGCCTTAGCAATATTACTTTTTCGGGGAATAGCGCTCAATACGGCGGCGGGATGTTTAATCACAACTCCACTCCCAGCCTCAGCAATGTCACTTTTTCGGGGAATAGCGCTGAATTCGGTGGCGGGATGTTTAGCGAAGCTTCCACTGCCCGCGCCAGCCTTAGTAATGTTACTTTTTCGGGGAATAGTGCTACCATTAACGGCGGCGGGATGTTTAACGTCACCTCTTCGCCCAGCCTCAGCAATGTCACTTTCTCGGGCAATACGGCACCCAATGGCGGCGCGATGTACAACCGCTTCGCCAACCCAGTGGTGACCAACTGCATCCTCTGGGGCAACAGCAGTGAGATTGTCAACGTCTTAAGTAGCACCCCCATCGTTACGTACTCCATTGTGCAGGGTGGCTATGCGGGTACAGGAAATCTGAACGTAAACCCCCTCTTTGTCAACGCCGCCGACCCCGATGGGGTAGACAACCAATGGATGACAGCAGATGATGGTCTACGTTTAAGTGGTTGCTCGCCCGCCATTAATACAGGTACCGACGCAGGCGCACCCACTACGGATATACTCGGCAATGCTCGGGTGGGTACGACTGACATGGGAGCGTACGAGTTTCAGGGCTCGCTACCTACCACCTTGTACGTCAACCAAGCCGTAGCCAGCAGTGGTGATGGCACAAGCTGGGCTACGGCCTTCAAAACCCTCCAAGAAGCTTTGCAGCTCAGTTGCTCCAGCGTTACCCAAATCTGGGTAGCCAAAGGCACTTACTACCCCGACGAAGGCGGGAGCTTTGCCAACAACGACCGTGCCGCCAGCTTCACAATGAAAAACGGCGTGGCTATCTACGGCGGATTCTCTGGTAATGGAAATGAAACCATGCTCTCTCAACGCAACTGGGCAGCCAACCCGACTATTCTCAGCGGCGACATTGATAAAAACAACGCCCTCGACAATGGCAATAGCTACAACGTGATTTTTAATAACAACAACGGACTGAACAACAGCGCCGTGCTGGATGGCTTTACCATCACGGGCGGCTTAGCCAATGGAACGGCTCTGAATGGCTACGGCGGGGGGATGTGCAATTTTTCTTCCAGCCCCTCGGTAACCCACTGCAGCTTCTCGGGGAATCAGGCGTCCGACGGCGGGGGGATGTACAACAATATTTCCAGCCCCACGTTGACCCACTGTAGCTTTTCGGGAAATCAGGCGAATGCAGGCGGGGGGATGGCCAATTTTTCTTCCAGCAGCCCAACCCTGACCAATTGTAGCTTTTCGGGAAATCTGGCTTCAGGTGCCGGGGGGATGTACAATGAATTTTACAGCAGCCCAACCCTGACCAACTGTAGCTTCTCAGGGAATATGGCTACTTACAACGGCGGCGGGATGTACAATAACGGTTCCTGCAACTCAACCCTCAGGAATTGCATCCTCTGGGGCAACAGCACCGAAGTGTTTAATCAACCTGATAATGATTTCCCCAGCAACCCTACCTACACCAACACCTTGGTCAAAGGGCTTAACTTAGGCTCGGGTGTATTCGATGGCACCCGAGACCCGCTCTTTGTCAGTCAACCACCTGTAGGTCTCGGCACAGCGGGCAACCTCCGCCTAAGACCCTGCTCCCCCGCCATCAACGTGGGTGATAATACCCTCATCCCCAGCGGCATCATCACCGACCTCGACGGTAATCCCCGTGTCTTCAATAACGGTATCGTGGATTTGGGAGCTTATGAGTACCAAGGCGTCTTGCAGGAAATTAATCTTCAGGGAGGTTCTCCTCTCACTAATATCCCCGATGGCGACAATACGCCTACGGCGGCCAAAGGAACCGATTTTGGAAATGTGAGCAGCAATGGAGTACAAACCTTTACAATTCAAAATACGGGCAGTACTCCCCTCAACATCAGCAGCATTGTTTCCAACAACGCGCTGTTTACGGTAGGTGCTTTATCTCCTGCCAGTCCAATTGCGGCAGGCGGTTCGGCTACTTTCACGGTTACCTTTTCGCCCACCGCAACGGGCGTCCAGAATGCCACCATCACCGTCAACAACAATGATTGCGACGAAGCGGTGTATGATTTTGCCGTAACTGGCAATGCTGTTTGCCCCGCCATTACCATCAATGCACCTACTGTTACGCAATCCACCTGCACCACTCCTACGGGGGCCATTGTGGTCAACGCCACGGGTAGCGGCACGTTGGAGTACAGCATCGACAACGGGAGCACTTGGCAAAGCAGTGCCACTTTCGGCGGCCTTGCCGCTGGCAATTACGCCATCAAAGTACGTTCGCAGGCTTTTCCTACGTGCACAACGACCTACGCCAGCAACCCCGTGGTAATTACCCTGAAGACTCCTCCTTCGGTGGATGCGGGTAGCTGCAAATTTGTGTACAATGGCTACGGCAGCAATTGTACCAATCTGACCGCCTCGGCCACGGGTGCCGCGGGAGGGTTTACGTACAATTGGTCGCCCGGAAATCTAGCGGGTGCTACGGTAGAAGTGTGTCCTACGGTTACAACCACCTACACCGTTACGGTGACCGACGCCAACGGCTGTACCTCCACTGATGAGGTAACGGTAGAAGTGATTGACGTACATTGCGGCAATTCCAATGCCGTCGAAAAAGTGTTAGTTTGTTTTGGAGGCAAGGCGCTCTGCGTAGCGCCGACGGCCGTACCTGCTCTTTTAGCCAACGGTGCCACGCTGGGCGCCTGCGGTATCACGCCTTGCGGTACCCCAAGCAATGCCCGCATCGGCGTGGAGTCCGACGAAGCAATGCGCCCAACGGCCCTGATGATGCAGGTGTATCCTAATCCGACCGCAGGTTTGGTAACGGTTGATTTGCGCAACGTCAGCAAGGGATTAGCACGGATTGAAGTGGTAGATTTGATTGGTCGCCCATTGGTGCAAAAGGCCGAGCAGATGAACGAAGGAGCCAACCAACTCTCCTTTGATTTGAAGCAGCTGCCCGACGGACTGTACCTGATTCGCTGCCGCGACAGCCAAAACCACGAAGCGGTTGTGAAGGTCAATAAGTTGTAAAAAAAGCATTGTATTCTCCGGAAGCAAAAGCGCTTTCGGAGAATACTTTAATGTTTAATTGGTTGTCTATGAGTGGGTTGTTTTTAAAAAGTTTGACAAAATGAAATCTCTTCTTCAAATCGGGTGTATATTTGTTATGTTCAGTGCTTGTACTGCTTTGCAGGGTGAAAATACGGATGAAAACGCCCAGCCTGACTTAGCCCAAATCCGTACCGATATTGAAACCCTAGAAAACAATTGGGCCATTGCCGTTAATACCAAAAATATCCCCGAACTCATGGCTTTCTATGCCGACGATGCGGTGTCAATGCCCGATGATTCGCCCATGCTGGTTGGGAAAGATGCCATCCGGCAGTTTCAGGAAAAGCAAAACCTTAGCCAAAAATTGACCCATTCTTTTGAAACCATCGAGGTGTTTTCGGAAGGAAAGCAAGTGTTGGAAGTGGGCAAAACCACCATGAAAGACTCGATGGGGAAAGTGGTCGGCAGTGGCAAATACATGGCACTTTTTGAAAAACGCGGCCGAGAGTATTTGTGCATCAGAGAGATGTACAACGATGATAGCAAGTAACATGCGCTGATAATTTTTCATTTCACAAACGAGGAATCAGTGTGAGGTAAAATGTTGGGAATTGAACAATTAATCAAATCCATTTGGTGAAAACAACCCCTAAAGCCTACCCCCTGTACCCCAACCTCGGTTATTGGTTTTTGATCATAATCCTATTGGTTTTCGGTGGTTTTTATCACACCTATTTTTCGGTGTTTTTTGAACCCAAGGCCACAATTATCCACGTTCATTTTGGACTGATGACCGCGTGGGTTGTAATGCTTATCGTTCAGCCATTTTTGATTAAATACAAAAAAAAGGCCTGGCATCGGAGGGTTGGGAAAGTCAGTTATGTGCTTGTGCCACTTCTCTTGATTTCAGCTTTTTTGATGACAAAACACGGCTATTTCGTGTACATGGACTTGATTGCGAAAGAGGCCGTCAAGGGAATACCTAAATACACGCAGGAAGAATTACTGCACCTGTCGGCCAAATACCAAGCTTTGCCCATGTTTTATCTTTTTTGGCTGGGCTTATTCTATACCTTGGCCATTCTCAATCGCAAAAGCACGTATGTGCATGCCCGTTACATGCTGGCGGCTGCTTTGACCGTGCTGGGGCCTACCATAGATCGGATTTGGTTTATGGTGGTAGGCATCTCTATCTTCCCTTTTGGAATACCCGTCGAAACCTTCGCGTTTGTACTGATTATCATTCTATTAACCTATCTTCTGTGGCTCGACAACAAGGCCGGACGCAACACCAAAACGCTGGAGATTTGCCTCGTCATTTATTCCATCAGCCAAGGGCTCTATTTTATTGCGCAGGACATGGTTTGGTGGGAGCAGTTTATGACGCTTATCATGGGCGCAGAATCTCTCTAAAACATGTCTTTTTTAAGATTTTTTGGAATTGAAAAATGTGCAAAAAATAGGCTTTTCAGTACAGCTCAAAATATTGATAATCAGAGAGAAAAATAATTAGAACAGGGAAGATTATAGGGCGTTTTTGAGTCGATGGAACAATAGACTAACTTTTTGCAACAATACACTAAGTTTCTGCAACAATACACTAAAGTCGTCTATGTTAAGCAAGCTATCTTTGAGTCTGCTTTTAAGTCTATCGTTTTACCCTAAATCCTCCTTTACAAATGAAAAATGTTAAACATTTCGTGCTCTTCGTTGCCCTTGTATTGAGCACCCTTTCGCTTCTGGCCCAGAACCCCGAGCCTTCCTTTTTTATCGTCGAAACGATGAAAGCAACTCCCGGGATGGATGACCAATACCTCAAAGCCGAACGTGAGGTCTGGAAGCGTATTCATCAGGAGCGCATCAAACTCGGCCTGATTACTTCGTGGAGCTTGTATGCCGTCCGGATGCCAAGTGGCACCGACCGACCCTATGATTATGTCACCGTAACGGTGGTTCAGGGATGGAAAAAGTTGGAAAACCCGTACGGGAATTTGCTCGCTAGTGATGTCGAGAAATTGTTGACCAAAGAACAACTTGCCATTGCGAACGAAACTGGAAAACTGCGGAATCTGACCCAAAGCAATGTGTATTACGGCGTTGATTTCGTAGCCGCCGACCCCAAGGCCACCACATTCGCCAAGTATCAAATGATCAATTTCATGAAAGTAAAAGACGAAAAAGCGGAGGAGTATTACAACATGGAAACCAAGTTGGTGAAACCGATGCACGTCGAAATGATGAAAACAGGTGGACGCTCGGCATGGGGGCTTTACAGCCGCGTGTTGGGCGGAGAAGGGCAACCGTTTAATTACGTCACTTCTGATTTTTACAACAAGTGGGAAGACATGGCGGCGGCTTCCGATTTTCAAAAAATCTTAGCAAAAGTGCATCCTGGTATGACCGCCAAAGCCTACGAAAAAAAGATTTTTGACGCGAGGAGTATGGTAAATCAGGAGTTGTGGGAATTGCTAGATTCGGCACGATAATCAGCTGACTGTCAAGTTTTTTGAAAGGGCATTATTTGTTGTCAAATTTTGATTTACAAATGATGCCCAAGCTTACTACAATACGTAATCGGGCCAACGAAAAAGATAAAAGCCGTCGTTGGTTTCGAAGGGTTCAGTTTGAATTTCTCCTCTGAGGAGTGTACAGAATTTTATCATTCACTTCTTGAAACCCTTACAAAAATGAAATCCTCTATTCGTTCAGTCATTTGCATTGTATCGGTTGTGGTTTTTATAAGCCAATCTGTTGCTGCACAAATGCAAATTTTAGGCAAAGTTTCCGATAATGTGGGGAAACCGCTGCCCTTTGCCAATATTTTAGTCTTAAGTGCCAAAGATTCTTCTTTTGTAAAAGGAGATGTTGCCAAAGAAGACGGTTCATTCACGATTCAAAATATCAAAGAAGGTGCTTATTTCTGTGAAGTGAGCATGCTGGGTTTTTCTAAAAAAAATACAACGTTCTTTCAACTGATTCCGCAGTCCCCGACGATGGATTTGGGAGTGGTTGCTTTAACAGAAAATACGGAATTGAACACCGTTGAAATCGTTGCCAAAAAGCCGCTATTTGAGCAAAAAATTGACCGCCTTGTGATAAATGTTGAAAGTTCGATTACATCGGCAGGCAGCACCGCGCTGGATGTTCTTGAGCGCTCTCCGGGCGTGATGGTCAATCGCCAAGACAACACAATTTCGCTTTCTGGCAAGAGTGGCGTGGTGGTTATGATCAATGGTAAGCTTAATTATATGAGCTCCGATGCCGCCGTACAAATGTTGAGCGGCATGAGTGCTGGGAGCATTGAGAAAATCGAATTATTGTCTACACCGCCTTCCAATTTAGACGCCGAAGGCAATGCAGGGTACATCAATATTCTCCTGAAAAAAAATCAAAATGAAGGCTTCAGTGGCTCGTATGCACTTACGGCGGGTTATGGCAGAGGCGCCGTTGGAAATAGTAGCTTCAACCTGAATTATAGACACAAAAAAATAACGGTTTATGGCTCCTACGACTACGTGCATTTGGGTCAGGAGCAAAACAGTCGGACGTATCGACGCATTGTGTTGGGAAATAATTTGCTAGAAACCGAGACTTCTGCCTTGCGCCACCCCAGCGATAACAACCACAATGTGCGTATTGGGCTTGATTATCAGATGGATACCAAGACAACGGTGAGCGTTGCGGTATCGGCTTTTTCTAAAAAATACGCCATGAACAACACGCTGAATGAATCAACCCTTTCACGAAACAACGTGGTGGATACCCTGATTCGTCTCAAAATCAACGAAGTGAATCTTTGGAAACACGTAGGGGCAAGTTTTGGGGTTCAGCGCACAATGCGTGAAAATGAAGTGCTGTCATTTGGGGTCGATTATTTGCATTATGACAACGACCAACCCGTAAATTATAACAATACGTGGTTTGATGGTAAAAACAATTTACTATTCAATCAAACAGTACGAAGTATCAAAATCACACCCATCAATTTTGGGATTGTGAAAATGGATTATAGCCGAGATTTCGGCAAAAAAGGGAAGTTGGAGATGGGAGTGAAGGCCGTAATGTCTCAATTTAAGAACAATGTAGGCGTTGAAACCCTCATGTTTAATGCGTGGAAAGCCGACCCTGATTTCACGGCAAAATACAGTTTGAAAGAGAGTATCGGTGCCGCATATACTTCGTATGAAACAAAATGGGGCCCGAAAACCACGGTGAAGGGGGGGCTGCGTTTTGAATACACGCAATCGAATTTGGGTTCGGAAGAAACGCCCAATATCGTTGACCGAAAATACGGGCGATTATTTCCAAGCCTGTTTTTGACGCATGATTACAATAAAAATAAAACATTGAGCTTTTCGTATAGTCGCCGCATTACGCGCCCTACGTTCAAGGATTTGGCACCGTTTACCTTTTTTATTGACCCAAATACTTTTTTGTCGGGCAATGCGGCCTTGCAACCTGCCCTCTCCGACAACTTAAAAGCCGATTATCGTTTCAAAAGCACCTTGTTTAGTTTGCAATATAGCTACACGTCGAACCCCATTGCGGGTTTTCAGGCGCGCATAAAACCCGGCAGCAACAAACTCTATTACGTGGCGGAAAATCAAAAAAACTTGCAAACGTATTCGTTGACCATCGGGCAGCCTTATAGCCCCGTTAAATGGTGGACAACGTACACCAATCTTGCGGGAGTATTCAGCGTCGTAAATGCTTATAACAACGGATATTTGGTAACGGTCAAATTCCCGAATGTGACTCTATACAACGTACAGACGTTTAGTTTGACCAAAAAAGTCACTTTGGAAGTATCAGGTTATTACAATTCCGGTGGGTTGTGGGGCATCTCTAAAATGAAAGCGTTTGGTGAATTGAATGTCGGTTTACAAAAGAAAATGGGTAAGAATGGCGGTAAACTCAGCATCGGCTATGACAATATTTTCAATTCATCAATCTACCGAATTAATTTGAATTTGCCCGAACAGCAGCAGTATTTTGAAACGAGAATGCAATTTACCCAGCCTAAATTCAAAGTGGCTTGGTCGCAAAACTTTGGCAATCAAAAGATGAAAGCAGCGGCCAAAAGAGCAGAAGCAGAAGAGAAAGCGCGCGTGGAGTAGCAGTTTTTTTCACTGGAGTAGAATATTTCCCCCCCTACGTACCTCATATAAAAGCTTAAAGGATGAAAATCTTGATTAAATATAATATTTGGGCTGTATTAGTTTTGTTGTCTATAAGCCAACCTACTCTAGGACAAACGCAAATTTTAGGCAAAGTTGCCGATAATGTGGGGAAACCGCTGCCCTTTGCCAATATTTTAGTCTTAAGTGCCAAAGATTCTTCTTTTGTAAAAGGAGATGTTGCCAAAGAAGACGGTTCATTCACGATTCAAAATATCAAAGAAGGTGCTTATTTCTGTGAAGTGAGCATGCTGGGTTTTTCTAAAAAAAATACAGCTTTCTTTCAGCTGATTTCGCAGTCCCCAACGATGGACTTGGGAGTGATTGCTTTATCAGAAAATATGGAATTAAACACCGTTGAAGTCATTGCCAAAAAGCCGCTATTTGAGCAAAAAATTGACCGCCTTGTGATAAACGTTGAAAGTTCGATTACATCGGCAGGCAGCACCGCGCTGGATGTTCTTGAGCGCTCTCCAGGCGTGATGGTAAATCGCCAAGACAACACAATTTCTCTTTCTGGCAAGAGTGGTATAGTGGTCATGATCAATGGCAAACTCAACTACATGACTGCCGATGCTGCGGTACAAATGTTGAGCGGCATGAGCGCAGGTAACATTGAAAAAATCGAATTGATGTCCACGCCGCCCTCCAATTTAGACGCCGAAGGCAATGCTGGGTACATCAATATTGTCCTGAAAAAAAATCAAAATGAAGGCTTCAATGGCTCGTATGCGCTTACGGCAGGGTATGGCAAAGGCGGCGTTGGAAATGGCAGTATAAACCTGAATTACCGACACAAAAAAGTAACACTTTATGCTGCGTATGACTATGTACATTTTGGACAAGAGCAAACCATTTGGACATATCGGCGCATTTTGTTGGGGAATAATTTAGTTGAAACAGAGACCTCGACCTTCCGTCCACAAAAGACAAACAACCAAAATTTGCGTCTTGGGCTTGATTATCAATTAAATACCAAAACGACAATCGGTGTGGGCGTGTCGGCCTTAGCCAATAAATTTGAGATGAAGAATGGATTGAATAACTCACAATTTTCTCGTAATAAGGTGGTGGACACCCTCGTTCAACTCAAAATCAATAATGTCAATCGGTTGAAGCATATTGGCTTAAATTTTAATATTCGACATGTTTTACGGGAAAACGAGGTGTTGTCGCTTACTGCCGATTACCTACATTACTACAACGAACAATCTGTCCATTATGACAACAAGTGGCTGGATGGCAAAAACAATTTACTTTTTGAGCAACCAATGCACACCAGCAAAATTACGCCTATCAATTTTGGGGTTGTGAAAATGGATTATGTCCGCGATTTCGGCAAAAAAGGCAAATTGGAAATGGGCATAAAAGCCGTGATGTCTCATTTCAACAACAACGTGGGGGTTGAAACCTTCCTTCTCAATAGATGGGTATCCGACCCCGATTTCACGGCTAAATACACGCTGAAAGAAAGTATCGGTGCGGCTTATATTTCTTATGAAACCAAATGGGGTGAGAAAACGACCGTAAAAAGTGGTTTACGCTATGAATACACGCAGTCGAATTTGGGTTCGGAAGAAATACCCAATATCGTCGACCGCCAATACGGGCGGTTATTCCCAAGCCTGTTTGTATCGCATGATTATAATAAAAACAAAACCCTCAGCTTCTCCTACAGCCGCCGCATCACTCGCCCAACTTTCAATGATTTGGCCCCGTTTATCCTTTTTCTGGACCCAAATACTTTTTTATCAGGAAATGCGGCTTTGCAACCTGCTATTTCAGACAACTTAAAAACCGATTATCGCGTCAAAAGTACCTTGTTCAGTCTTCAATATAGCTATACATCGAATCCAATTGCCGCTTTTCAGGCACAGATAAAACCGGGCAGCAACAAACTCTACTACGTAGCTGAAAATCAGAAAAGCCTGAAAACCTATTCGCTGACAATAGGGCAGCCTTACAGCCCCGCCAAATGGTGGAACATGTACACTAACCTTGCGGGCGTTTTTAGTCAAGTGAGTGGTTATAACAATGGGGCTCTAATCACTGTAAAATTCCCTTACTTGACTTTATACAGCGTACAGACCTTCAGTTTATCCAAAAAAATCACTTTTGAAATATCAGGAAATTACAATTCCGGTGGCTTGTTGGGAATCTTTAAAAGGAAAGCTTTTGGTGAATTGAATGTCGGTTTACAAAGCAAGATGGGTAAGAATGGCGGTAAACTCAGCATCGGTTACGACAATATTTTCAACTCATCGGTCTATCGGATCAACTTGGATTTGCCCGAACAACAGCAGTATATTAATATGAGGATACAATTTACCCAGCCTAAATTTAAAGTCGCTTGGTCGCAAAACTTTGGCAACCAGAAAATGAAAGCGGCAGCCAAAAAAGCAGAAGCAGAAGAAAGGTCGCGGGTACAGTAACTCTTTACCCATGACCTACAAACATTCCTTTACCCTATTTTAACTACCTCTATCATGAAAAGAAGAACATTTTTGAAGAGCACAGCTTTATCAGCTATTGCGGTGTCAGCCACTGGTTTTGTTCGTCCAGAAGGCGACCGATACGTGGGGGATTGCGAAACTACCTCCGACATTTTAGGGCCTTTTTATCGGCCCGACAGCCCCGTTCGCAGCAATTTGGTCATCAAAGGAGAAAAAGGAGAATTGGTGGAATTGGTCGGTAAAATCAAGCACCAAGACTGCACAACTCCCTACAAAAACGCCAAAATTGAACTGTGGCATTGCGATGGAAATGGGGTTTACGACAACGCTACTTCGGAGTTCAAATACCGTGGTACCACTTTTTCTGACGAAAACGGCAATTATTCCTTCCAAACGATTTTGCCCGTTGCCTATGATGCGGGTGGGGGCCAAATCAGACCTGCCCATTACCACATGATGATTACCGCCGAAGGTTACCAACCGTTGGTGACGCAGCTCTACTTCAATGGCGACAAGCACATTGAGAAAGACGCTTACGCCAACTCCGATTTTGCCAAAAAAAGAGTCCTGAAAGTATCTGATTCAGGCAACGCAAAGAAGGTGTTTTACGACGTGTCGATGGCAAAAATTATGATGGCTGACCCAATGGCAATTGATAGATTATTAGGCACTTATGTGAGCAAAGAAGATAAAACCAAAAGCAAAGAGTTTTTCAAAAAGAATAACGCGCTTTGGCTAAAAAACGAAGTATTTGGTAGGCAATTTCGCTACATCGGAAACAATACGTTTGACTACGTAGGGATGCACAAAGGAACGTTTGAAACCTACACCTTTGAGCTATTGGGGTCGGGGGGTGTCAAATGTACATTGAACTTTATGTCCCAAAACAATCGAAAAGGCACGGTGGAATATTGGAAAGAGTAGCCGAAAATTAATACCAAAAACGGAGCTGTCGAAATCGTATTGCCGAAGCGACCGGTCAGCACAGGCAAAAAATAAATAACTCAAAACAATGAAAAACAGTAACTTTTTCCTACCTGCAACTTTAGCCGTTGCTTTATTAACCATCGGGTGTAATTCGCCTACTACCGACACTACAACCAAGTCCGCTGCGGAGACTACCGAACAAGCAGTGACCAAGCCAGACATGGCGGCCATAAAAACAGAAATACAAGCCTTAGAAACAGCCTGGGCCGCCGCCGACAACGCCCGTGACGCAAAGGCACTCGTGGCTTTTTATGCCGACGATGCCGCGAGTTTGTCCAATAACGCGCCAATGGTAGTAGGCAAAGCGGCCCTTCAAAAGGACATTGAGACAAACTTTGCCAAAAAAGCCAAAGGTTCTACGAGTGCCTATGAAGTTATGGATGTATTTGGCGACGAAAATACCGTTACGGAAGTGGGCAAATCAACGGTCAAAGATGCCTCTGGAAAGGTGATTTCTACGGGTAAGTACATGGCAATCTGGGAAAAACGTGACGGTAAATACCTGTGCGTACGAGATATTTACAACGATGACGTAAAAACGAAGTAATCATCTAAGGTTTTACTGAGGAGGTGTTTGGCTTTCTCAGTAAAACCGATTGTTTGAGCAAAATACCACAGGAAATCTTCAAACCCCTTTACCCTATTGCCCCGATTATATTGTCTATTAAATCGGGCTTACTAGGTATTCTACAAAAATCATAGATGTTAGAATACTTCTTCTACTTGATTTTTGGCTTAAATTAAAAAGCTTCACACTTTTTTGACACCAACCAAGGGGTGGAGTGGCTTTCTGTTGACCTACGTTTAGAAATCAGAGAAATTCAATAATCATTAGGTGATTGTAAAACCTCAAATTGATTATGTTTCTTACTTATGATTCTACTTAAGAAATATTGAAGACCGCCTCTCCCTAAAAACAATGACCATCCAAAAAATAGTATTCCTATTCTCAACTGCCTTCGTTCTCACAATGGCGGCCTTTGTTTCCAAAAAAGGGGTAAAATCAGTCGAATCCCAAGCTCAAAACCCTAATGTAATCGTCTAGCACAATGGGCTCGCCTCTCACTGAAGAAACAATGGCCGATGTGCTGGAGCGTTCGGGCTACCAGAGTATGCTCGTGGGCAAATGGCACCTTAGGGCTTCTTTGAAGGTTTGCGTTTTTATGACTTCAAACGTTGGGGTATATTGAAAGAAAGGGCCGGATATAATTATATTAAGGTGGATAAGGTACAAGCTCCATCCATTCAAAACCGTATATTTGCCGCTCCCCGACACAATGTATGGCCCATACAGCAGCGGGAGCTTGACGTAAACCCTGCTTTAGTGCAACATGCTGAATGGTTCTAATTTTTTTCAAAATAAAAGACGATTCAATGCTGTTTGATGTAAAAACTTGCTTTAAAAAGATGAATTTAAGCCTCAATGTATCCCTTTCAGAAAATGATTTTTGGGTGAATAAAATGGATAAAGCCTTTAGAAGTCCGTTGCGTATGCTCATAAAATACACAATCGTGTTGTTTTTGGCTTTTCCCAATCTAAAAGCGCAAAATAGTAAAGGCCAAGCACCCCAAAAACCAAATGTTGTTTTTATCCTCGTGGATGACCTGGGGCTGAAAGATTTAAGCTGTACAGGAAGCAAGTTTTACGAAACCCCCAATGTGGACAGAATTGCCAATGAAGGCACTGTTTTCACGCAAGGATATGCGTGTAGTGCGGTGTGTAGCCCTTCGAGAGCAAGCATAATGACTGGCAAATTTACGGCGAGGCATGGCATAACCGACTGGATTGGGGCAAAATCAGGCACGGAATGGCGGACCGAAAAACGGTTCTCGAAGTTATTGCCTGCTGAATACGTACATGAGTTATCCAAAGCCGATGTAATCTTGCCGGAGGTAATGAAAGCCAACGGGTACAAAACTTTTTTTGCCGGCAAATGGCACTTAGGCGAAAAAGGAAGCTACCCAGAAGACCACGGTTTTGACATCAACAAAGGCGGCTGGGAAGTAGGCAGCCCCAAAGGTGGGTATTTTTCTCCTTGGGAAAACCCTTCGTTGCCCAACGTCAATGACGGTGAAAACCTCGAAATGAGACTGGCCAAGGAGACTTCGGCGTTTATCGAGCAACAAAAAGATACGCCATTTTTTGCCTTTTTATCATTTTACGCGGTGCATGGACCCATTCAAACCACCGAAGCAAAATGGAAAAAGTACCGTGAGAAAGCCGAGAAAAATGGACTTGCCAAAAACGGCTACGTGATGGAAATAGATTTGCCGATTCGGCAAGTGCAAGACAATCCCGTGTATGGCGGTTTGGTAGAAAGCATGGACGATGCCGTTGGTGAAGTGTTGAATACTTTGAAACGGTTGAATTTGGAAGAAAATACCATCATCATTTTCACATCCGACAACGGAGGCGTTGCGTCGGGGGATGCTTTTTCGACGTCCAATTTACCGCTGCGTGGGGGAAAGGGCTATCAATGGGAGGGGGGCATCAGGGAACCTTACTTCATTAAAATCCCCTGGTTGAAAAAGCAGGTCAAACAAATTGATTTTCCAGCAACGGGCGCCGATTTCTTCCCGACACTTTTAGATTTTGCCAATATTCCGCTTTTGCCAAAACAACACATAGACGGCGTTAGCTTAAAGCCCTTGTTTGAAAATAAAACATTAAAAGACAGGGAATTGTATTGGCATTATCCGCATTATGGAAATCAAGGAGGTCAGCCAAACTCTACCATCAGGTATAAAAATTTGAAGCTGATTCACTATTGGGAAGATGGGCATGACGAGCTGTATGATTTAGCCAAAGACCCCTACGAACAAACCGATTTAGCCGCAAAAAATCAAAAGGAAACGCAAAACCTGAAGGCGAAACTGCTCAATTGGCTGAAAAGCGTAAACGCCAATTATCCCGTTCCAGACCCTGAGTTTAACCTTGAATTGGCCCATAAAAAACACCAAAATAATGTAGAAGTATTGATGCCAAAACTCGAAAAAGAAAGGCTTAATTTTCTGAGGGTAGATTACCAACCCAACCAAAACTGGTGGAAAAGTAAAACGACCAAAGATTAATAAGACTTGATTTAACGATATTATTACCTCTAAAATCTAGGACTAAACATATTATTTTTCCTTTTGTGCCAAAATAAGGTAGCGGCTATCATCTCAGATTTTGAAAGTGTTAACTCATGGTCGAAAAATTATTGGGGAAGTCTTTTTTCGACAACGGAATTTCTACATTGCCTACTATCACACTTTTAGAATTGAACTTTTCAACTTTGTTTTTATTGACAATAAAAGCTCGATGAATTTGTACAAATGATAATGACGGCAGAACTTTAAGAATCTGCTCAATGGTCGAGCGGCATTTATAGGTTTTTTTATCGGTGTGAAACAGTAAATAGTTGCCTTCTGATGTGATATAGTTGATATCTTCTATTGGCAAGGCAACCTTGTACTCACCATCTTTTACCAAAATTGTAGGCTTTGGTTTGTCTTCTTTGGATGATTTGATAATTGCCAATTCGACAGAGGCAACCAAGTCGCTGTTTTTGAATGGTTTTGTCAGGTATGAATAGGGCGAAGTTGCTACGGCTTCGCTAATAACTTTAGCGTTTTCGTAGGCCGTGAGATAAATAAATGGTACTTTTTGTTTGTTTTGAATGAGATTTCCCAAGCTGATACCGTCCATTTCGCCATCACCAAGGTTGATGTCGAGAATGGCAAGGTCAACCAATTCTTTATGGAGAATCTTCAAGGCTTCATCGGCATTTTTTGCTTCTAAAACCTGATAACCATTTTCTTGAAGAATTTTTTTGGTTAGTCTTCTATTCAAAAAATCATCTTCTACGACCAATATTACCTTTGAATTCATCTTTAAAAATAGATTTTCAGTTCAAAGCCTTTTTTGAGGGATGTTTCTATTTTACCATTGAGTTGATCAATCAGACCTTTCATTATTTCTACGCCCAGCCCTTTGGTCTCTACATTTACAAAATCAAAACCTTCGCCATTGTCAATGTAGTATAGGCAATTCTTCTTTGAATGTGCGTCATACGTAATTTCGATATTGATGATACCATTTTGCTGGTTTTTGAAGGCGTGTTTCATGCTATTACTGACCAATTCGACGATTATCAGACCTAAAGGCAAAGCCTTCGAGATAGGAAAAGTTTCGATTGTACAAGTAATAAACAAATTCACATTTTTAAATTTATTATCATACGAATCTTTGACGAGTTCGGAGAGATCTGTTATGTATCTTTTCAAATCAACGTCATTGACACTATCGGTTAAATTTAATTTTTTATGAAGCAGAGCAATCGAATGAATCCGATTTTGGTTGCTCTTAATCAAGTCGTCAATATTGCTATAATTAACAGATTCTTTCTGGATTTCTAAGATGCTGATAACGTACTGTAAATTATTTTTTACTCGGTGTTGCAACTCAGAAAGTAGCATTTGCTTCTGCTCCATTGTTTTTTCAATTTCATCTTTTTGAAGGCTTATTTCTCTGTTTTTATCCTTCAAAATAGCCACACCTTTTTGTTTCTGACGGTTGTTTCGTATCAAAATCAATGTCAGTAAGCCTAAAGAAATGAGAAATCCGATGAGTGCATTCTGCCTTATTGAGTTATCGTAATCTTTTTTTGCTTCTTTTAAATCTCGCTCACGTTGTTGTATCGTGTTTACAATATTTTGTGTCTGAATAATTCTTGTAGCGGTATAAAGGCTATCATTAGTAGCATTCAAAATTTTTAAATAACTGATGGCCTTTGAGGGATTTTTATGTTCATATATCTCAGCTAAAAGTTTTGCGGCACTTGCTGTCAGTACTAAATTTTTAAATTTTCTACCCCCATCTAAGGCCTTTTCGGCATAAAAAATAGCGGAGTCTGGTTGATGGATTGCATGAAAAACGCTGGCCAAATCAACCGATTGTTCTGATTCTAAAAAAGGATTACCAAATTTGTTCGAAAAACTCATTGCGATTTTTAAGTATTGCAATGCTTCTGCATAGTTTTTTCGTTTTTTTTCCACTCTGCCCATTATTGCATTGGCATACGATACCTCTATGGGAATATTTAGTTTTCGGCAATTAATATCTATTATTTCCGAATATTTCATTGCAGAATCATATTCATTTAGGTTTTCGTAAACCTCACCAATGTTATGGTAAATCAGCCATTTGCCGTTGTTGGGTAAGGAATTGATTTCGGGGTGATGATAGGCTTTCAATAGCCATTCCAGCCGCTGTTTACTATCTTGTTGTTTTTCATAAACGAGTGCTATCAAATTATAAAATACGATTTCTAATTTGGGGTATTTGGTTTGACTTATTTTCAAACCTTCATAAGCCGTTTGCATCCCATTTTGCCAGTCGCCTGTAATGGTTGATACAAAACTCAACGCCTGCATTGAGATCAATTCGCCGTAGGTATAATTGAGTTTTCGGGCGAGTGTGATGGCCTCGGTGGCATACAGCACCGCCTGACGCGGCTCGGTCATGGTATGGTACCTTGCCAAACGCCATAAGTTGACAACTCGATTGGTGTCTTCTTTAAAAACCGTCAGATTTTGTTTCAGTCTATCGACCTCTTTCGTGGGCAAACTAAGTGGTTGACCAAAGCCAGAGGTAGCCAAAGCCGTGATGAAAAATAAAATTGATATTTTAAGACGGCTGTTGGGCATAACTGCTTGGATAATAGGAAAGCATAAATTCACCTTTACTATCAAATTGATTGAAAATAAAGGTGAATTTATGCGTTTTTTAATAAATCTTCCTGCTTTGTTGCAGGATTCTATTTATTAACCTTTCAGACCATAAAACTCCTTCACAGCATTGTTTTTTTGTAAAGAAAATGTTGAGATTTTCAATTGATAACAGTAGCTGGTATTGAGAAAATAGTATAAGACATGAATAACTGCTACAGTTAGAATCCTTTACATTCACAGGGGCATGTATCAATACTATAAATTAAACACGTTGTGTTACGTAGAGACATTGATTGTTTATTTATTGCACTGGTACTAATCTCCACATTTGGCCCGAAACATTTTGAGTTTTATCCATAAACGCATTGCCAGAATATACAGACTTATTTTCGGGCTTATTGCCTTCCAGAGAGAAGTTATTACCGTGTAGCATTGTACGTAATCTATAGAGGTGGTCTCCGTTGTTGGCACTCACTAAATCTAATCGCCATAGTTGACCGGTTACATCTTGACAATTATCCATAAAAGACCGACCATCTTTCTCTCCCCCGGCAGTATTAGCTTCCAAACATCTGCCTTCGCCCTGATCTTGCGATTTCAAGCGATACCAACCTTTATTTTTAGCATCTGGCACCAATTTCCACATTGTTCCAGTCGCACCTTTTTGAGAAGACATGAAGGAGGCACCACTCATAACATTACTCGCTGAACCATTACTTTCAAGAGATAGGGCGTCGCCCGTGAATGCCGTCCGTAAATAATAATAGCCTTGATAATTAGGGCTAAAAGAACGCCCCCGCTCTTGGGCATAAGATGTTAATGTAAGGCCAATGAACAGAATCATTCCAAGGGTTTTTAAAGTTTTCATTTAGGTAAAGATTTACTATTTGTTGCCTACTCTGAATCAGCATTTTCGGCTTCCTGCTTTTTGATAATGTACCAAAGCTATTTTGCCATTCAGAGCCTCCAAAATTTCTGGGATAGAAGCCCGATTTTAGGGATAGAATGAAGATTTTGCTTCCCTTAAATTCGTCATCATACCCAGCGCTAAGAGGTAGTTAATACATAGAAACTCACACTTTGGAACAATAGACAAAGTTTTTGGAACAATAAACAAAGTCTTTGGAACAATAAGAGAAGCCTTTCAGAAACCCGCTTTTTATCTTTGTTGTGTAACCCGTAAGAAAGAAGCCCATATATTACCCTACTTAAACCCTCTCAAAAACCAATGGAACAACTCATTTCTTCTGAAACAACAGCCGTTGCCCCTGTTGCTGAATCCAGCCGCATTGCCATTATTGATATGCTGCGAGGATTTGCGTTACTCGGCATTTTATTAATGAATATTCCAGGCTTTTCAATGGCAGATTATTCGTTTGAAGTCTTCAAAAATGACCCCGACAACCCAAACTTTTGGCTCTATCAATTCATCGGTATTTTTTTTGAGGGCAAAATGAGGGCCATGTTCGGGATGGTGTTTGGGGCGGGCGTGTTGCTGTTTATTGCCAACAAAGGCACCAAAGACATTTCGGTTCATGCCCTCTATTACCGTCGGATGTTTTGGTTGCTGTTGTTTGGATTGATACACTCCCACTTGATTCTTTGGATTGGGGAGATTCTTTATCTCTATGCCGTTTGCGGCATGATTTTGTATCTTTTTCGTAATGTACCGCCCAAATACTTGGTATGGGCGGTACCCATTGTAGCAGTGGTTAGTTTTGTGGCAGGCACGATTCAGTACCAAGACATCCGCGAAAAACGAATTGCTTATGTGGAAGCCTCCAAAGCCAAAAGTCAGAATCAAACGTTGACCGCAACCCAAAACAAGGCATTGACCGAATGGCGGGAAATCGAAAAAACCATGATTCCCAACCGTGAAGATGCCAAGACAAATACCAAAAAGATGAAGTCGGACTACAGTACCGTGGCTGGTTATTTGCGCCCCATTGCTTTTGACATTCAGACCAAATATCTGCCCTTTGAAGTCTGGGATTCGTTGGCGCTGATGCTGTTGGGGTTGGCACTTTTCAAATGGGGTTTTCTGACGGGCGCGTGGTCAAACAAAGATTATTGGACGGTTATCAAAATCGGATATGGCCTTGGCTTGCCGCTGGTGATTTACGCCAATTATTACGCTTTTCATCACTTCTCTACACTCGAAGCCAACCTCGCCCGCATGGAGCAAGTGCCCATCAACTGGGTCAATTTGATTTATCCTTTTCAGCGTATTCTGTTGGTGATGGGTCATGCCGCTTCGCTGATTTTGCTCTACCAATCGGGCGTGGTGCAGGGCTTGATGAACCGCTTGGTGGCCGTAGGCCGCATGGCTTTCACCAATTATATCTCACACTCGGTGATATGTACGCTGTTCTTTTTTGGCTACGGTCTCAACTATTTTGCCGAACTGGAATTCTATCAAATTTACTTCGTGGCCTTTGCAATTTGGGCTTTTCAGTTGATTATCAACCCAATATGGCTGCGGCATTTTCGTTTTGGCCCGCTGGAATGGCTGTGGCGGAGTTTGACGTATTGGAAAATGCAGCCGATGAAGCGGTCATAACACAAAAAACACAACTCCTTACGATGCAGTAATAAATGGTATATAGTTGCTAGGATGGATGCCTTCAACTATGATTAGGTGGTGTACCCATGCAGAATCAGTTGCATCTATGGGTGTATTTCAAAAAAAATTCGTGTATTTGCCCTGATTTTTGTAATCAAACAGGAAAAATATAAAACCTATTTTGTGTAGGTTTGTTGCTTTTGCAAGTTGTTGCAACGGGATAAAAGTGGTTGAATGAATCCTGAACCTACTATTCTTAAAAAACTGGACAACCTCATAGAAGCAAATCTGGACAACCCGGATTTTGCACTCAATGCTGTTTGCCAAGAATTAGGAGTGAGCCGCTCGCAACTGCACCGCATGTTGATTGAAGAAACCCAACTTTCGACGACGCTCTACATTCGTAAAAAAAGACTGGAAAAAGCAAAAATTCTCCTCAGTACCACCAATTTACGCATTTCGGAAATTACCGATGCCGTTGGTATCAGTAGCCACGCCAATTTCAGCAAGTATTTTATTGAAGAATTTAATATCAGTCCCAGGGATTTTAAGAAGCGTGTTGAAGAACAAAAAAATAGCGTTCAGAAGCCGAAAAATGAAGTCGAATACCTGCCCGAACCTGCGCGGGTTCAAGAGCCGCCTGCCGCTTTTGCCCGCAATCCTGTTGACATTTCGGCCGCTTCAACGCCTGATTTCAGCAAAATGTACGCTCTTGTGGTGCTTTTTGTCGTTATTGGCATCGGTTATTATTTCATGGCTCACTCGCAAATTTTCAAAAGTAACAGCGAGCTAACAGCAATTCCCGAAAACTCGGTGGCCATTTTGCCCTTCAAAAACTTGGGCGAAGCCCAAAAATCTTATTTCAGTGAGGGCGTAATGGAGCAAATCCACAGTTCGTTGGCATCTTTCAACGAACTCAAAATTATCTCTACCACTTCTTCCAACAAATACGCCAATACCCCAAAAACCATTCCACAAATTGCCCAAGAACTGCGGGTGAATTATCTTCTGAATGGCACAGTACTACAAATTGAGAACCAAGTCAGGATTACGGTTGAACTGGTCAGGGCAAAAGACGACAGGGTGGTTTGGACCAAAAAATTTGAAGGCGATACCAAGAATATTTTTAGCTACATGAACACCGTCTCGAAGGAAGTGGCGGGAGAATTGAACCAAAAATTGACCCATAAATTAGACAAAACCCCCACCCAAAGCCTGCCCGCTTACAATCAATACCTGCAAGGCAGGCAGTTGCTGCAAACCCGCACCAAAGAAAAAACGGAGGCAGGCATCACCAAATTTGACAAGGCCATTGAGCTTGATGCTGGTTTTGCTGATGCCTACGCAGACAAGGCCATTGCTTACTTTTTGATGGGCGAAGACCAGTTTATGGAAGTAGAAACGGCCTATAAAATGGCTGAAAAAAACGCGCTGACCGCCATCAGGCTTGATGCCGAAAACGGCAGGGCTTATGCAGTATTGGGCCTTATTTACAAGGTTCAAAATAAGTGGGAACAGGCAATGACAACGCTGCACATTGCGCTAAAATTCAGCCCCAATGATGCCCTCATCACCTATTGGTACAGCCTGACGCTCCGGTCAATCGGGCAAATGGAAGAAGCCATTAAATACAGCACCAAGGCAGTTTCGCTCGACCCACTCTCCAGCACCATCTACAGCGGGCACATCATTGGCTGCGCTTATGCGGGGCAATTGGCCACCGCCGAGAAAGCCATCGAAGACGGTCAGCTTGTTTTTAACGAAACCCATTTGTTTCATAACGCAAAGGCATTTTACTACCTCAAACGCCAAGAATACAAAGCCGCGCTGGCAGAGTTTTTGCAGTGCGACCAACTGAGTGCCAGGATTTATTACAAGACATTGATTGCCTATACAAAAGCCAAATTGGGGCAGCAGTCTGAGGCAGAGTTGTACTTGAAAAGCCTGCCCCCCATTCCCGACAATTACAAGTATTTTGCCACTGTATATGCCGGTTTGGGCGCCCGGGACAACTGTTTGAAATACCTTCAATTGGCCGCCGAGAAAAGCGATTCGCCCAATTATTTGAAAGTGTCGCCTTTGTTTGTTTTTCTGCACAACGACGCTCGCTTCAACGCCATTTTGCAAAAACTAGGATTGCTCAACCCCGCTTTTTCTACCCCATAGCTCCCCGCTTTTCTTATTCTGCTGCTGCTTTTTGTCGTTGCTCCAACCAACAAAGAGCCGCCCGTTTTTGTGGGTTTCAACCTCACAAACTGAACGACTTGTTTGCCAAAAAAGTGAAAAACATAGTTTTTGCAACAATAAACATAGTTTTTGAGCCTCGTGCAACAATACACATAGTTTTTGGAACAATATACCAAGCCCTGCCGGAGGGGGTGCTTTACCTTTGTGAAGTCAATGGAAGAGATTGATTCTAACTTTACTATGAACGCTATTCAAATTCCTGCCTGTTATTACGCCTACAACCACAGCCTGCCCTTTGCGTGGCAAGACGTGGTGCGCCTCGAGGGCTCTGGAAACTATACGGTTTTTGTGCTACAAAATGGCCAAACCCATGTTTCTACCAAGACCATTGGCAACTACGGCCTGTTTTTGCCGAGTCAGTTTATCAGGATTCATAAGCGGTGCATCGTCAATCGGGCGTTTGTAACGGGCTTTTGTGATCAGCAGAAGGTAGTTTTTATGGCCGACGGCACCGCAGCCAAAGTAGCCCGAAGAAGGCGCAGTAGTTTGATGAATTTGTGAGTAGATGATAGCAGTTGTAAAAAGGCATTCGCGTTTTTTAACAAAACAACTATGAAAGCAAGACTTGGATTTGTCAAAATAATGGCTGTGGTTTTGGGGCTGGGAGCTTGCGATTCCACCAAAAAAGACAAAGCAGACTACGAGATTGCCTCGCCCGTTTACGCGATCCTTGCCGAAAAATCGCTGGATTATTTAGCCGGGTTTGAATTAGATGCTTTTGCCGAGATGCTGGCCGACAGCGTAGAATACGAGTTGCCCGATGGTACAAAATTGATGGGTAAAATGGCCGTAATCAATTATTGGAAAAGCTATCAGATAACCGCCGGCATACAATCTATGAGAATTGTGAATGCTACCTACCTACCCGTAGAAACGCATACAGCAGAAAAAACAACCAAGCGTTTAGGTACAAAAGTAGTCATAGACCTTACGAATGAAATGGTATTGAAACACAAAAATACTGCCGTTAAAATGAATTTTTGCCTTCATTTTAACCAAGAAAAACTCATTGACCACATAGATAGCAACTACGACCAAACGCTCATCACCCTTGTATCGCATAAATCCATTTTATCATTATGAAAACTCTATTTTGCGTCTTACTGACTTTACTCAACGTTGTTTCATTACAAGCCCAAAAGCCCACCATCACTACCTTCGCTCCCGCGAGCGGTGCAGTAGGTACGAGCGTAACCATCAGCGGTATCTATTTTGACGCCATGCCCATCCAGAACACGGTCTATTTTGGGGCTACCAGAGCTGCTGTTACCGCCGCCTCTACTACCAGCTTGACCGTAACCGTACCGGCGGGGGCTACTTTCCAGCCGATAACGGTACTCAACCTAACCACCGGCCTGACGGGCAGTAGTGCCAAACCGTTCAATGTCACCTACGCGGGTGGAAGCATCGCCGCTTCCAGTTTTGAGACAAAGGTTGATTTTGCAGCATCTACCGAGGCCTTAAATATGGCCATGGGCGATTTGGATGGTGATGGAAAGTCTGATTTAGTAACGGTGAATTTTAGTGCAAATACGATGTCGGTTTTGCGGAATACTGCCACTGTGGGCTCTATCAATACAGGCTCGTTTGCGGAAAAGGTAGATTATTCAACTAATACCAATCCCCGAGGTTTAGCCATTGGGGATATTGATGGCGATGGAAAACCCGAAGTTGTCGTTACCAATTTTAACAGCAATAATCTTTCAGTTTACAGAAATACATCAACAATTGGAACTATCAGTTTTGCCACCAAAATTGATTTCACTACCGGTACTGGGCCTCGTTCGGTCAATATTGCTGATTTTGATGTCGATGGAAAACCCGAATTAGCCATTGCACATTCTGGTAACGTGATGTCGGTTTTGAGAAATACTTCTACATACGGGAGTATTTCTTTTGAAGCAAGGGTAGATTTCGCTTTGACTCCGGGTAATAGTTCAAACTATATTGGTAGTGGAGATTTTGATGGTGATGGAAAATTGGACATTGTTGTATGTAACAATGGTCTCAGCAACATTTCGGTTTTCAAAAATACGAGTACTCCCGGCACAATAAATACCAATTCTTTTGCCGCTAAGGTAGATTTCGCCGTGGGTGCATTGCCGTTCGGGTTTAGTATTGGTGATATTGATGGCGATAATAAAATTGACATTGCCGCTGCCAATTTTACAGGAAATTCGATGTCTATTCTTAGAAATACGATAACCAATGGCACCATTGATGCAAACTCTTTCGCTGCAAAATTTGACATAGCGACAGGTACAGCTTGTTCGGCAACAAATTTGGCTGATATTGATGGAGATGGAAAATTGGATTTATTATCTGTTAACCTTGGAACAAATTCGGTTTCTATCTATCGAAATACGGCCACGATTGGAGATATAAACTCAAATTCTTTTGCTGCCAAAGTCGATTTTACAACTGCCACTGGTCCACGCTATGTGTGCATTGGAGATTTAGATGGCGATAATAGACCTGACTTATCGGTCACTACAGAGACCTCGAATGTTGTATCAGTTCTTCGGTATGCATTCAGCGTTGCTTCTGTTCCGACCGGCACGTCTAATCCAACCATTTGTGCAGGCTCAACGGCTTCGTTGTCCGCAACATGTAACGTAGGTACGCCCAATTGGTACAATTTCTATACCAATGCTTTTCTATCGGCAGGCTCTCCATACATCACCCCAGTACTTTCTACCCCTATCCCTACCATTTACAAGGTTCGATGCGAGCAGGGAGCTTCGGTAAGTTCGTTTGTGAATGTTTTTGTATTAGTCAATCCCATACCAAACGCATTGAACGTTACCGCAAATGGCCCCACTACCATTTGCAGCGGCGGTTCGGTAACGCTCAATTCTAACATTGGCAACAACAACGCCCTGAATTTTGTGAAAACCAGTAGCCAGTACGTCACCGTCCCCCACAGTACCAGCTTCAATTTCGGAACTGCTTTTATGATGGAGGCCTGGGTAAATTATTCGGGGGTAAACTCAACCATATTGGATAAGGGAAATTATAGCCATTTGTGGTCATTAAACGCCAATGGAAACGCCAACAAAATGGGCTTCTTTACCCTAAGCACTGGAACGTGGGTGTATTCGACAGGAAGTGTTCCCGAAAATACATGGACGCACGTGGCGATTAGTTTCGATAATGGTACACTTACATTTTACATCAATGGAGTATCTTCAGGAGTTCATACGGGTGTAACTATTGCACAAGATAATCAACCGCTGAACATCGGTAGACAGCAACCTACTTTTTGTGCGTGTAATCATTTCAACGGTGCAATGGACGAGCTACGGATATGGAACTATGCAAGAGCCGAAGGCGAAATGCTCTATTGGTTGAATCAGTCGGTGCCAATTGGTATCTACGGTTTGGTTGCTTATTACAAATTTGACGAAGGCACTGGCACCACCACGGCTGATGCCACTGGAAATGGCAATAACGGTACATTGGTGAACAATCCGACCTGGCAAGTGCCCACCACATCGCCCGTGAACGCGGTACTCTGGTCGAATGGCGCCACTACTCCAAGCATCGTAGCCACCACTGCGGGGACCTATTCAGCCACGCTTACAAACGTGTATGGTTGTCCCAATCCGTCGAGTATCGTCGTAAGTGCAGGTTCCAACGCCGCCGCCGTCAACCTCGCCAGCCCCGCCGATGATTACGCTACGGGGGCGATTCTAAAAACGGCATCGAGCATGAACGGAAAAATAACGGCCACCAACAAAGTGACGGGTACAGCCAATGTGAATTACCGCGCGAAGTCTATTGAGCTAACCAATGGGTTCAGGGCCGACAACGGGGCGGTGTTTAGTGCGGCGGTGGGGGGGTGTAATTGATGGGTGGCCGCCTTGTGTTCATTCTACAACTTAGTAAACAGTTCTTATGAAAAAGTTTTCCATACTCCTCTGTCTATGCCTCGTCTCGTCGAGTCTATTCGCTCAGAAACAAGTGTTGAAAGACGTAATCGCGGCGCGGAGAAGTGCCCAACCCCGAACGGTACAGGCTTTCAATACGGCAACGACGCTGTCGGTGCTTGCTAACCAGCCCTTTGTAGCCAACCATACCGCCGTGCAGTTTGCGGCCAGTGAAACCGTTTTGGCTCAACTCGCGCGGGAGAATCCATCTTTTATGGAATTTTCCATACCTATCTCAGCCAAGAATACCCTGACGCTGGAACTCATTCCAATGGAAATTTTTGGCGAATCGTACAAAGTCATGGATGCCCAAAACCAAACGGTTAGCGTTGACAGAGGGATTTTTTATAAAGGCATCATTAAAGGCGACGATAACTCCATTGCATCGTTGGCGTTGATAAATGGCGAATTGAGCGGCTTCATTGCTAACCAGAAAGGAACTTACGTACTGGCCAAATTGAAGAACGAGTCGAATTACATTTTTTATAATGACAACGAATTAGTAGAGAAACCGATATTCAATTGCAACGTAAAAGAGGACGTGACCAATCTGATTGACCAAGCGATGGTTGCGCCGAGTTCGACCAATTCGGGTTGCTCGGCGCGTCCCGTTCAAATCTATTTTGAGGCCGACAACAGCATTTTCACCGCGCAAGGCTCGAATATGACCACGGCGACCAATTTTGTCAACGCTCTATTTGGACAAGTCGCGGTGATGTACGCCAACGAAAACATCCCGGTTCAAATCTCCCAACTCAAAATCTGGGACACCACCGACCCTTACGTTTCAGCAAACAATACCCAAACCTTCCTCAACCTTTTTGTCGCGCAGGTCGGCACGGCTTACACGGGCGATTTGGCGCACCTGATTTCTGCCCGTGATTTGGGCGGTGGCATTGCCGACGGCTTCGAGAGTTTGTGCAATAAAGGCGCCGCCATAAGTGGCAGTATCACTTCAACAGTTGTCAATGTCCCCACGTATTCGTGGAATGTGAATGTCATTACGCACGAAATCGGGCATAACTTCGGCTCGCGGCATACGCACAGTTGCACCTGGCCGGGGGGTGCCATTGACAATTGTAGTGCCACCGAAGGCGGCTGTCCGCGTGGACCTGCACCCGTTAACGGCGGTACAGTGATGAGTTATTGTCATTTGGCGGCGGCGGGTATAAACCCCGCTAACGGATTTGGGACTTTGCCTGGTAATTTGATTAGAAACAGAGTGAATTTCTGCATCTATACCAACCGGTTAGACATCACAATCGGCACACCAACCAATACGACAGGCACTTGCAACGGGCTTGAAGTGGTGGTGACTTCAACGGGTGGAACTGGCGGTAAAACGTTTTCGGTATCGCCAGATGTGGGCAACCAAGCCGTTTCGGGGACGTTTACGGGCTTAACGTCGGGTACTTACACCTTCACGGCAACCGATGCAAACGGCTGTACGGTCTCAAAAAATTTGACGATTAGCACGCCGTTTGCCTTTTCAACTGCGTCTCAAATCACCAATTGCCCTGGTAATATAGGGCGCATTGTCGCCACACCGATTGGCAATTCCAACACGTTTAACTACAATATTTCGCCCAATGTCGGTACACAAAGTCCATCAGGAACGTTCAATAACCTACCCGCGGGAACGTATAATTTCACCGCCACACCCACGACGAACGGCACCTGCTCGGTCACTTTCAGCGCAACGCTTACCGCGCAACCACCTTTTAGTATAGACGCCCCCTCAGTATCAAAGGCCAATTCAGGTGTTTCAGACGGTCAGATTATCGTTAGTGGCATCAGTGGGTCAAAACCTTACACGGCTTCGATTTTACCTAATGTCGGGACGCAACCTTACGCGGGTGTGTTCACGGGCCTTGCAGCGGGAACGTATGCCCTTACCGTAACCGATGCCAACGGTTGCACGGCGAGTACGAGCAATATTGTGGTTGGGACGTTGCCTTCCTTAACGGTTAACACAAGCAGCCTCACTGTATGCGGCGGTTCGGTCAATCTCAACAGCCTTATCACGACTTCGGGTGGCAGTTCAGTTGTGTGGTCAAAAAAACCGCAAGCCGTTCAAGGGACATCGGGTTATAATTTTCACTTCGTTTTATTGAGTAACGGAACGCTCACGGGTTGGGGCGATAACGCTTATGGGAAGTTAACTTTTCCGGTGTTCGCCGGGCCCATTAAACAAATTGCGGCCAATGGCAACTACGGTCTAGCGTTGTTGACCAACGGCTCGGTCGTTGGGTGGGGTGACAATGGTAACGGCCAAATCAACATACCAACGTTTGCCGCGCCTCCGATTAAACTAAGCGCGGGTCTCAACAACAGTTTAGCTTTGTTGATGAATGGTTCGCTTGTTGGTTGGGGCAATAACAGTCGAGGACAATTGAATTTTCCCGCTTTCCCAAGTCGCATCAAAGACTTAAATTCGACAAGCGAAAACAACGCCGCGCTGTCCGTTGATGGAACGGTAAAAGTTTGGGGCGCACCCTCTCCCTCGCCAAGTATTTTCCCAGCCCTCAACGAGCCGCCGACTTTTGCCGCACCAGTTTCGGCGGTTTCAATCGGATTGTACCACGGTTTAGCCCTTTTGAGTAACGGACAAGTGCAAGGTTGGGGCTACAACCGTTACGGCGAAATAAACATACCAACTTTTGCCGCGCCTGTCAAACAAGTGCTTGCGGGTTGGAATACAAGCTACGCGCTACTTACAAATGGCTCAACCGTCGTTTGGGGCGATGGCGCAGCAACTGACGTGCCGCCGACAACCACGGCAACACCCCTCAGTATAACGGGCATTTTGTCCACCGTTTTAACGCTTTACAACGATGGTTCGGCGCGGTCGTGGGGACAGAGCCGCATTGGTGGTAGCGACCTCAGTACCTACGATGCCGAAGCGTTGAGTAACGCCACCGTCACGCCGCCCGTCGGCACAACCACGTATTACGTCGTCGTAAGAAATACCGACGGCGAATACAAAACGGGTGAAGTGACGATAAATGCCTCGTCCACACCCGCGGCGCCTGTTGTGGTAAATACCGCAGTCTGTTCCAACGAAAGTACCTCAATAACGGTCAATTCTCCCGGTAATACGGTGCGGTGGTTTGATGCGACGGGGACGAATGTGGTGAACGTTGGCTCAACCTTAACCTTGCCCAATCTAACAGCGACAACGGCCTACAAAGTCCGCGTTGAAACCCAAGAAGGCTGTCAAAGTCCTTTTACTGATTTTACGGTAACGGTCAATCCCAAACCCGCCGCCCCCACCGTCACCGCCAGCGGACCGACGGCCTTTTGTAGTGGTGGTTCAGTTACCCTCAATTCAAATGTAGGCCCTAACAATGCGCTGAATTTTGTAAAAACCAATAGCCAATACGTTACCGTTCCGCACAGTACCAGCTTAAACCTGACCACCAGTTTTACGATGGAAGCTTGGGTCAACTATTCAGGCATTAATTCGACCATTGTAGATAAAGGAAATTACAACTATTTATGGTCGTTGAATGCCAATGGGAATGGAAATAAATTGGGTTTCTACGAGTTAAGTACAGGCACGTGGAAATATTCAACGGGTATAGTGCCCGAAAACACTTGGACACACGTAGCCATTACGTTCAATGCCGGTGCGCTGACCTTTTTCATCAACGGAGTCGCCTCCGGAACAGCAACCACTACGATTTTACAAGATAATCAGCCCTTGAACATTGGCCGACAGCAACCTACTTCTTGCCAGTGTAATCATTTCAACGGCACTATGGACGAACTTCGGATATGGAATGTGGTGAGAACCCAAGCTCAAATTTTCAATAACATGACCAATACCATACCCGGCAACAGTGCCGGATTGGTGGCCTATTACAAATTTGACGAAGGCACCGGTAACACGACCGCAGATGCCACCAGTAACGGCAATACCGGAACATTTGTAAACGGTCCCACTTGGCAAGTAGCTTCCCCACTAAACGCAACAGGCCCTAACAGGGCGCTACGTTTTGCAAAAACCAATAGCCAATACGTTACCGTTCCGCACAGCACCAGCTTAAACCTGACCACCAGTTTTACGATGGAAGCTTGGGTCAATTATTCAGGCATTAATTCAACCATTGTAGATAAAGGAAATTACAACTATTTATGGTCGTTGAATGCCAATGGGAATGGAAATAAATTGGGTTTCTACGAGTTAAGTACAGGCACGTGGAAATATTCAACGGGTATAGTGCCCGAAAACACTTGGACACACGTAGCCATTACGTTCAATGCCGGTGCGCTGACCTTTTTCATCAACGGAGTCGCCTCCGGAACAGCAACCACTACGATTTTACAAGATAATCAGCCCTTGAACATTGGCCGACAGCAACCTACTTCTTGCCAGTGTAATCATTTCAACGGCACTATGGACGAACTTCGGATATGGAATGTGGTGAGAACCCAAGCTCAAATTTTCAATAACATGACCAATACCATACCCGGCAACAGTGCCGGATTGGTGGCCTATTACAAATTTGACGAAGGCACCGGTAACACGACCGCAGACGCCACCAGTAATGGCAATACCGGAACATTTGTAAACGGTCTCACTTGGCAAACCGTCTCTCCTTTAAATGCAGTACAGTGGTCGCCGAGCGGAGCCACTTCACCCGCCATTGTAGCCACCACGACGGATACTTACACGGCCACCATGACCAACGGCTACGGTTGTGTCAGTTCGGCAAGTGTCGTGGTAAGCGTAGGCTCCAACGCCGCCGCCGTCACCCTCGCCAGCCCCGCCGATGATTACGCTACGGGGGCGATTCTAAAAACGGCGTCGAGCGTCAACGGAAAAATAACGGCGACTAACAAAATAACGGGCACGGCCAACGTGACTTACCGCGCCAAATCTATTGAGCTAACCAATGGGTTCAGGGCCGACAACGGGGCGGTGTTTTCTGCGGCGGTCGGCGGGTGTAATTGATTCCCTTCGGTAAATAAACCCGCCACCCCCACACAGTTTTCAGTGCTTTTCGCCTTTGATTGATTTTAGGATTTGTGGGTTGGTCCAGCTTATTGTTTCTCCCAATCCAATTTTATCTCTTAACCCCAAACGGTACAGCGTTCCGTACATCCCATCTATGAAAATCAAACTTACGTTTTTATTGCTCCTCATTCCGTTGTTTCTCACTGCTCAAAATGTCCCTTCTCCGTTCATTGGAACAAATTTAGCAAGAGGCAGTAGCTTACGTGTACTAAGATTGGCCGTTTCTGTCAACGGAGAATTTACCCAATCAGTGCCGGGGGCAAATGATACCGAAAAAAAAGCAGAAGTTTTACGTATAATGAAACTTTGGATTGCGGAAATTAATAATATGTACGGAAGAGAATACAGTGTTCGCTTCGAACTTGTGCCTGATAATCTCTTATTGTCAATCATCTATCCCAAAGCCGCAACAGACCCGTGGCCACCTATGTGGGGAGGAGGATGTATCAATGCCGCAAATATCTTAAATAATCAGGAATCAGTTATTGATAATGCCATCGGTGCTGCCAATTACGACATAAGTCATGTTATTCTCAGCAGTAGTTATGGGGGAGGATGCGCGGGATGGTTTAAAGCAGGCTATTCTAGTGGGTTTGATATTCCTGTTTCGCGGCATGAAATCGGGCATCAGTTTTCGCAGGCACATACAATCAATAACGGAAATTCAACAAACTATGAACCAGAAAATGCAGGTAGGTCTGTTCATGGCGGAAACACCGACCCGTATGCACATTCTAATTCTTATCATCAGTTAGCCAAGTATTTATTGAATACGGTACCGACCGTAGGTAAAAACATACCAACCGGAAATACCGTACCGACCGTGAATGCAGGCCCGGACCGAGCGATTCCTGTCAATACCCCTTTTACCCTTTTTGCCACTGCTTCTGATCCTGATGTTGGGGATGTTTTAACTTACGTGTGGGATCAATTAGATGGCAGTACCATGCAAAACTTACCCGCACCGAAAAAAACGCAAGGAGCATTGTTTTCGAGATTAGTGCCGTCTTTAGTTCCTTCGAGAACGTATCCCAAAATAAGCAGCATAATCGCCAACACCTTCTCTACTACTGAAGAGGATATGCCTACTTTGGCAAGGGATTTGAATTTTAGATTAACGGTAAACGATAGTCATCAATTTAATTATAACGGTACGATGGTAAATCAAAGCGGTACCCACTCAGATGATATAAGAATTACTGTTGTGAACAATGGAGGCCCTTTTACCATAACCAGTCAAAATACCGCGGTTACTTATACCGGTGGGACTAATCAAGCCATCACTTGGAATGTAAACGGAACAAATTTAGCCCCCATAAATGCTTCTAACGTAAAAATCAGCCTTTCTACTGATGGTGGTTTTACCTACCCGATAGTCATAACAAATAGTACAGCAAATGATGGCTCTCAGGTCGTAACAATGCCAAATATCAATACCACTCAAGCCAGAATTAAGGTTCAAGCGGTTGATAATTATTTTTTCGCCATCAACAGTTCTAATTTTACGATTACCCCAAATACAAGTATCGCCGGAATTGGCATTTCTGTTACCGCTGAAAATACTTTAGTCAGCGAAAACGGACAAACCGATACCTATTCAGTGAGGCTTCTCACAACCCCCTCGGGTGCGGTTTTACTAAATCTTACGGCTGATAATCAAACAGAAATCAGTTTGGATGGTACAAATTTCAGTTCAAGTCGAACCATTGTTTTAAACAATACAACCCCTCGAACCATCATTGTAAGAGGCAAATCTGACAATCGTTCTGAAGGAACGCATAGTGGACTAATTCAACATTCTATTTCTGCAAGTGATGATTTAGTAAATTATCCGCTCGGAATGAACGGGCAACCAGTTTCAGTGAGTGTGGCAGATGCACAAATTCCACCTATCATCGGGATTGATTTTGATGCAACAAGTTCGACAACTTCACCTACCAATTGGGTCAGAATTTCCGACATACGAAACCAGTCACTGACAAATATCCCTTTGGATGACGGTACTCCGACAGGTATTGACCTCTCTATGAATGCCACTAATTGTGGGATTGGCGGTTGTGGTTTTACATCGAGTACTTTTAGTTTACCCCAACATGCCCGGTCGCTTTCAGGTCTTACAGGAGTAACTTATGCAAGAGGAACTGCTACTTTTAATTGGAGCGGATTGCAGGCGAATACAAAATATGTTGTATTTGTTTTTGGAGTGGGAGTTTTCGGTCCTATGAATCAAAGCGTAACGATTGAAGGGAGCGGGAATCCAGTTTCATTTACTCAAAATGCCAGTTCAAATATTTTGTTGGTTAATGATCAGGTTTCTTCACCCAAACCTCTGCCAACCTTTGGTAAGATAATTACTTCATCGCCGAGTGGAACCATAAATATCACCGTAACCTCAAATTTGGCAAGTACAGAAATGTCATTTGCAGGAATCGGAATTCGTAAAATGGATTGACCAAGTAATGAACACAACCCCAATTTCGAGTGATTTGAATCAGACTGTGTTCTTGGTCAATTCAACAGGAACTGTTCAAACCGGTAGAAAATTTTAATTATGGCCCTGTGGAATGGCTCTGGCGGAGTTTGACGTATTGGAAATTGCAGCCGTTTAAAAGGTAAAAATCTCTCAAAATTTTTCCATTTTTTACAATAAAACACTTAACAACAATGAAAAGAAGAACATTTTTGAAAACCTCGGCTTTATCAGCCATTGCGGTATCGACTACTGGCTTTGTACGTTTAGAAGACGACCGCTACGTGGGCGACTGCGAAACAACCTCCGATATTTTAGGCCCATTTTACCGTCCCGACAGCCCAATTCGGAGCAGCCTCGTCATTAAAGGCGAAAAAGGCGCCCCGATTGAATTATTTGGCAAAATCAAACACGACGATTGCATCACACCTTACAAAAACGCCAAAATAGAACTTTGGCATTGCAACGGCAACGGCGTATATGACAACGAATCGGCTGATTTTAAATATCGAGGTACGCTCTATTCCGATAATGGAGGTAATTACTCTTTCAAAACCATTTTGCCAGTTCCTTACGGTGAGGGCAACAACTACCGACCAGCGCATTTTCACATGATGATTTCTGCCGAAGGCTATCAGCCATTGGTGACACAACTTTATTTCACGGGCGACCCTTGGCTTGAAAAGGATAGTAGTTCGGCTTCTCCAACCGCCAAAAGAAGGATTCTGGAAGTCCAAAATCTGAAAGATGGAAGCAAAAAAGTATCTTTTGACGTCAGTATGGCTAAAAAACTCGCCGCAGAACCTGCGGCACTTGACCGTTTGATTGGCATTTATGTGAATGAAAAAGATGCAAATAAAAAAACCGAACTTATCAAAAAAGACAAACAATTATGGATAAAAGGCGATAAAGCAAATGGTATGCCTTTCGGGATGAATTTAGAATACATCACCAACAACACTTTCACGATATCGGGGGTGCCACCCAAGTATCAACTCTCTTTTGCTTTTGAAGTTATGCCTTCTGGTGCCATAAAAATGATGGAAAATTTTACCAATGAGAAAGGAGAAATGGAGACAACCGTATCGGTAAAAGGGAAGTGACGGAGAGAACTATCGGGTCGCCCACGCCCGATACTACCACAAAAAACTACAACCTTTTATTGCATCCGAAAAAGCTACAAATGGGTAAGTTTGATGTCTATTACTAAATTGTCTGGTGTTTCCACCTCATAACACTCGAACAAAAAAACACTCATAAACCTGCAATAAACGAAAGGTAGTTAGCAGGATGAATAACCTCAAAAGTGGCCTCTGGGTAGGTTTCGAGCCAAAGCGAAGGTGGTTTTAGGCTTGATTTGGAAGTCCATTTGAACTCAAATCCGTAGAGTCGCCCGTCTCGCTCCTCTACGAAATCTACCTCTTTTTGGTCGTAGGTACGCCAAAAGTAGTTATTAGAAAACAGTTTCGTGTAGCCTTGTTTTTTGAGTCGCTCTATGATGAGGTAGTTTTCCCACAAAGCACCGACATCGTTCCGCAAGTTGAGTTCATTGAAATTATTGATGATGGCGTTGCGGATACCATTGTCCCAAAAATAGTATTTCGAGCCTTTGGATATTTCTTTTCGCAGGTTTCTTGAATAACCACCAAGCCGCTTGATGACAAAGACTTTTTCCAATAAATCGAGGTATTTTTCCATCGTGCGGGTATTCATCCCCGTCGCTTGGCTGAGTTCATGCACTGATACGAGGCTTCCGATTTGAAATGCCAAGAGGCTCAGGATTTCAACAATTTTTTTGGACTTCCTGATTTCTTCAAACATCAACAGGTCTTTGTAAAGGTAGCCATTGACAATGCCGTTGAGTAGTTCTCGCTTGTCCGAAAGCCCAACAGTCGTGATGATTTCGGGGTAGCTGCCATAAATGAGGCGTTGCGATAGCAATTCTTCGGTCTGAAAGGGTGCTTCGGTAGCGGCAAGTTCGAGTTGAGCGATTGGGTACAATTCAAACTCCCATTTCCGTCCGACTAAGGGTTCGCCAGTCTGATTTGAGAGGTCGAAGGAAGAAGAACCCGTTGCCAAAATCCGAAGGTGTGGAAGATGGTCAATGAGCAGTTTGAGATTCAAACCGATATTGGGTACATGTTGGGCTTCGTCCACCACAAGTAGTTGGTGTTTGCCGATGTTTTGCCGAAGTGTTTCGATGCTTTGACTACCCAGCCAAGTTTGAACGGCTCGGTCTTCGCCAGAAACGAATAGAAACGGAGCGGACTCTTTGGCAAGAACCTCTTTGAGCAAGGTGGTTTTACCTACTTGTCGAGGCCCTAAAAGTACGACTACTTTGCCAGGGACCATTCTGTTTTCAACTTGGTGTCGAATAGTTCTGTTAATTTTCATACTGTAATACATAAAATTTATCATAAATTTATGTATTACAACTTAGTAATGCAATAAATCAATTACTTTTAACCTATATTAATAATGAAAAAAAACATCCTTTTTCTGGCAACCCTGCTTCTTGCCTGTGCAGCAACCACAAAAGTGCTAAGCCAATCTAATACAGACGCTCTGCGAATAGCCGAAATAGACAAGAGTTATTGGAAGGAAATATCCCGAACGGTAAAAGAAGGTGATTTTGAAGGTTACAAAGCTACTTGCCACCCAAATGCCGTCTTGGTAACGACCACAGGAAAAAATAAACAATCCTATCCAATGACCGAGGCATTGGCCCGCTGGAAGCAAGGTTTTACGAATACCAAACAGGGTAAGCAGATGGACAATGTCTCGTTTCGTTTTTCACAAAGAATAGGTGGCGAAACTACGGCACACGAAACAGGGATTTTCTATTTCACCTCCCACGATAGCACGGGCAAGCTCATTGCCGAGAGTTATACACATTTAGAAGCATTGCTGGTAAAGCGTGATGGCAAGTGGCTATGTTTGATGGAATACCAGAAAGCCAAAGCTACCCGAGAAGAATGGGATGCTTTGAAGTAATCATTTCCTTTTCAAAATAATAAATCAATTTATGAAAAACACCCCTCACCAAACCCTATTACTGCTCCTTGTTGGGGTATTACTCACGGGTGCCGCTTGTACTTCAACCACCGATAACAAGGAAAAACAGACCAAGGCTGCTGCTGCTACTCTACTAACTATGACCCAAATCAACGATGGCAAATGGGTCATCATGGACAATAAAAAAATGGCCCTCTACGCAGTATTCATTTACGACAACGGCCCCGATTACCCGTCGGAGGGGTTGATAAGGGTGGTAAAAAACGGCAAAATTGGCTATGCAGACGCCAATACCTACGCCATTGTCATTGAGCCGCAGTTTGACTGCGCCTATCCATTTGAAAACGGCAAAGCCAAAGTAAGTAACCAATGCCAAACCGTCAAAGAGGGCGAAAACCGTAGCTGGGTGAGCGATGCCTGGGAATACGTGGATAAAAGTGGGGCAAAAAAATAGCCGTTTTAAAAGGGTGATAACAATAAATACGAATAAATGTCAACCGAAAAAGGAATCAACCAGCTAGAAGTCATCAATACCAAAATCATTCATTTTGGGCATAATGCAGAGTATTTTATGAATATTTTGCATCGGAAGTGATGTACGAAATGTACATGAGTGTCGGTATTGCAGCTATTTTATGGGTGTATGACATCTAAAAAAAGAAAGATTGGAAACCCGATGCCATAGTTACTTTGGTATTTTTTTTCTTTGTTTTTATGTATAACGCCCGCAATTCAGCGGCTTGGTTGGCTTTTGGGAGGTTTTGGGCGGATGTGTTTTATTAAACTCCCTTTAACTTCTAAGGTTGGCAGATACGATAATTAAATCATCGAAATAGTGTCTATATTAATTATCCTTCAGAGCAGATTTAGGAATCTACTCTGAAGGATAGAAGGATTAATTAATCGGCATCAGGTGCAACAAGAGCGGGTAGTTCGGCATCAAATAGAGCAATAAACGCTTCACTTGTTAATATCTGGCCTTGTTTTTGGGCCTGATTGGCAAGTTCATACCCAAATTCAGCCGCTTTCATTCTTTGATTTGGCGTACCATGATGTCCATCATTGTCAAATGCACAGTCTCCTATTGAATAAAAAACACCCAAAAATTCTTGAACTCTTTG
The DNA here is from genome assembly GCF_003339505.1 of Runella aurantiaca. Taxonomy (GTDB): domain Bacteria; phylum Bacteroidota; class Bacteroidia; order Cytophagales; family Spirosomataceae; genus Runella; species Runella aurantiaca. The sequence continues at coordinate 511,403 of NZ_QPIW01000002.1, read as the reverse complement.
CCAATTTAAAGCAGCTCCACGTTTGTGGGTGAGAAAATAAGCAGCGAAGGCATCGGCCATTAATTCCGTTCTTCTGGTACCTTCAGGACTATTGCCAAAATCCACATTTTGAGCAAACTGCACATGGTGGCCATACTCGTGAGCCAATATGGCCTGTGTGGCCACATCGCTGTAGCCCAGATCAGCATACGCCTGTTGAATACCATCGCCCATTACAATTTTTTTGGGAAGACCGTAAGCCGGCTCAGCAGTCGAAGCAAAGGCATTAAACGTCAACAAAGGATTGTTAAAATAATGAAATTTAGGGGAGCCAAATACCGCTTGCAATGTCAATGCTAAATCTAAGGCGATATCGTCAGGAACAGGCCCTCCACCATACGTAAAAAATTCCTTAATCATCGCTACTACCAGAGGCACATTGTTATAAATGGTTCCGTGGGCGTCCGCAATCTGAATATCAGTGGGTATGTTCCAGAATCGCTTTAAATCTTTAAAAACACGGTTGGTCACGTTGGTAAATTGACCATTCGTACCAAAAGAATCTCCACCATCGGTATTGTCTAGAAAATACGCTTCCAAAAAAGCAAAATCACCGAAGTTATTGTAAAAGAAAAAATCACTACTTGTCCAACCCACAATAAGCGGTGGAATATATCCATCAATTTCGGTCGGTCCGCACTCATAGTCATCAGGATTAATTGCCCTTTGTACCAAAGATTGGTAATAAGTATAATCAGCGGTTTTTGACCAAATAGATGATTGAACTCCAGCCCGCGCATTTGAAGCTCCGGGGGCCGTTTTTGCTAAAGCCGAACCAAACTTAGGAACCAATTTGCCTTCTTTAATTAAGGCATTTAATCTTTCTTTTGCCAATGATAAATTAGCTTCCTGCGTAGTGTTGTTTTCAGTAACATTTAAGGAGGATTCTCTTTCGCATCCTGCCAATAAAAAGAGCGAGACCATTGAAAGTACTAGTAGCTTTTTCATGTGTTTGTAGTAAAGGTTTATGATTTGCTAATATACCAAAAAAACATTATAATCGTCTTCTTGATTTTATTTAAGCATTTTAAAGTGACAAATAAAACATATGGATACATAATAACCACAAAGGGATAAATATTCGCAAACCGTTTTTTACTTTCAACAAACGCAAAGCAGTTGCTGGAGCCAACCAAGAGGCTTGGTTTTTTATGTGTCAGATTCTTGAATTGTTTTGTGCCAAAAGTCCAATAACAACTAACCCGTCCTACTATATTTATCTAATCATAAATCATGAAAATCATTTTGTTCTTTATGGTCTCCTTATTGAGTCAATACTTCAGCTACGCCCAACAACCCCGCGCCAGAGAAATCGGAATTCCTTTTGAAGGTACAACGGGAAAATTCAATGCCATCACGGATGTAAAAGGCGTGGAAGTGGGCTATAGCACCATTATTTCTGGTCAAGGTAAAAATATACGCGGCAGAGGACCTGTCAGAACGGGCGTTACGGCTATATTGCCAAGAGGAAGAAACAATAAACCCGTATTTGCCAACTGGTATTCATTGAATGGCAACGGTGAAATGACCGGTACTACTTGGATCACCGAATCAGGTTTTTTAGAAGGACCGATAATGATAACCAACACGAATAGCGTGGGTGTAGTACGAGATGCTGTCTTGAAATGGTATGTAAAAACGGGTTGGTATAAAGAAGATTTTTGGTACACCTATCCCGTCGTAGCCGAGACTTACGACGGCTTTTTAAATGATATTTATGGATTTCATGTCGAAGAAAAACATGCCTTCGAAGCTTTAAATACCGCCAAGTCAGGCGTAATACAAGAAGGCAATGTAGGCGGTGGTACGGGTATGATGTGTCTGGGTTTTAAAGGAGGAACGGGTAGCTCTTCCAGAATTGTCAAAATTAAAGACTCCACCTATACGGTAGGCGTATTGGTTCAATCCAACTTTGGTGACAAAAAAAACTTCACCATTGCAGGCGTATCCGTAGGACAGGAGTTGAAAGATACTTTAAACTACCAGTTCAAAGCTCCTCCTTCCTACCAACCCGGCGATGGCTCCATCATTGTTGTGGTGGCAACTGATGCGCCACTGCTGCCGCATCAGTTAAAAAGAATCTCGGCGCGGGTTCCTATTGGCGTAGGCAAAGTGGGCGGTCGGGGTGAAAATGGCTCGGGCGATATTTTTATTGCGTTTTCGACCGCCAATCCCGCAGCATTTCAGCGTGAGATTTTCACAAAAGTAGACCAATTGCCCAACGATTTAATCAATCCTTTATTTGAAGCCACTGTGCAGGCTACCGAAGAAGCCATCATCAACGCCATGGTGGCCGCCGAAACAATGGAAGGTATCAACGGCAATAAAGCCTATGCCCTGCCACATAAAAAGGTGATTGATGTATTGAAAAAGTATAACAGAGTAAAATAAATTAACTTCTGGTCGAGATTTATGCAATGGATTATGATGCCTAAATCTTAAAAATCACGAACAATGAAACCAACCCAATCCATTAATTACCGCTACATCATTATTTTCTTTATCGTCTTCTTTTTGTGTGCGATTGTGGGTTTCTGGAACTCCTATTTTACCAGAATTTTTGACCAAGAAAACTACCGTATGCACACCCACGGCATGGCCCTTATCCTGTGGCTTGTTATACTGATCATTCAGCCGTATTTGATACGGACTAAAAAAGTGCGACTTCATAGAACACTCGGAAAATTCTCGTATCTGCTGGTACCGATATTGGTACTTACCACCCTGGACTTACTCAAATACAGTTTATCAAAGTTTGAACAGCTTGGAAGCACAGGTTATTTTTTTGTGGCGTTGGTGGTCAATGCGTTAATCGCATATTTGATTTTTTATGGATTGGCCATTTATCATAAACGCAAAGCCAACATCCACGCCCGCTACATGATTTGTACGGCGTTTCCGATGTTTACGCCCATCACCGACCGTATTATTGGCAATTACATTCCTTCGTTAATTGCCTATGTACCCACCATTGACAGAATGCCCGTTGTTCCCGTCATCGGGTTTCTAATGGCCGACCTGATGCTGCTGGGTTTATGTATTTGGGATGTACGTTCTAATAAACGGTGGAATGTCTTTCCCCTTGCCCTGCTTGTCTTACTATTCTACCATTTTTCAGTACTTAACTTTTATAAATACCCTTTCTGGCAATCATTCTGTGAGTGGTTTCATGCGGTTTAATGAGGGGTCGGAATTTACTATTAAATTATCTCTCAAAACCAATGGATGATGAAAACCCTGGCCTTCCTTCTCGCCCTCATAAGTAGTTTTGGCTTTGCCCAAAACCGACAAAGAATAGACAGCTTAAAATACGAATTGGCGATTGCCAAAACAGATACAAGCCGTGTGCTGATCATGGCACAATTATGTAATGGTTACCGCCCCTCAAAACCCGACTCTGCCGTATTTTTTGGAGAAAAAAGAATGGCATTGGCTGAGAAAATCAAATTTCCAAAAGGCATGATTCGTAATACCACTAATTATGGGCGTGTAATGCTTGATTTAGGAAATATTCCTAAATCATTGGCTATGCAATTCAAGGCGCTCCAAATGGCGAAGGAAAATAATTTGTTAGGAGAAACCGGACCATAGAGGTGGAGAGTGTGGAGGGAGAAGGAACGACGTTTACTATGAAGCTCCCTCTTTAAACGAAGGGTATTGTTACACTTTCCCAATGCTTCTTGGCTTTAGAATAGTACCCCCCTAAAATACTCACTTTCTTTTCCTACCATCAATTAGTATTGTTTTCTTTGTTTTTGTAAAATGCATAGAATTCTGTCCTCCCATTTTTCAACGCATATTTATCCATTTTTAAGTCTTAAAATTCTTTTTTGATGCAAAAAAAATATCTCATCGCGTGGCTGTTGTTTTTTACGATTTCAGCCAATGCTCAAGCCCAAAAGACTTTTACAGCGGCCGATTACGATCGTGCCGCCACTATGCTCATCCCCAATGCAACCAAGTATATTGACAATCAGATACAGCCGCAGTGGTTGTCCGATGGCCGACTTTGGTACCGTATTTTGACGGCCAATGAATCAAAATACGTGTTATACAATCCCGCTGATGGCAAAAAAAGTACGGCAAATTCAAAAAAAGAATTGTTGGAAGGCACAGCTGCCGCGCCCACTCCGCCCAAAATTTCCAACATAGAATCGCTGTCGCCTGACGGCAAAAAGGTTGTCTTTATCCGCAATTGGAATTTGTGGGCAAAAGACCTAAGTACCGGCAAAGAAACGGCCCTCACCACCGATGGCGTCAAGGATTTTGGCTACGCCACCGATAATGCCGGCTGGCGACATTCGGCCAAAGCCATTGTAAAATGGTCGCCTGATTCTAAAAAAATTGCCACTTATCAGCAAGACCAACGACATACCAAAAATATGTATTTGGTAAAAACAACGGTGGGAGCGCCCGAATTGGAAGAATGGAAATATCCCTTGCCGACCGACTCGGCCGTCATCAAAATTCATCGAGTCATTATTGAAGTGACCGACTCGCCCAAGGTGATTCGCCTGGCCTTAAATGCCGACGACCGACGCAGCACCCGGGGCGATGATATATCGCACAATGGCGAAATGGATGATGCGGACTGGAGCGATGACGGCAAGCAACTGGCTTTTGTATCCACGAGCCGAGATCACAAACAGGCTAGACTACAAATTGCCAATGCCGAAACCGGGGAGGTAAAGGCTATTTTTGAGGAAAAAGTAAACACCCAATACGAATCTGGACAGGGTGCCGTCAACTGGAAGTTTCTGCCGAAGACCAATGAACTTATCTGGTATTCGGAAAGGTCCGATTGGGGGCATTTATACCTCTACGACGCCACGACTGGAAAAGTTAAAAACCAAATCACTGACGGTAATTTTGTGGTCACTCGTATTCTGAAAATAGATGCTGCGCAACGGGTCATTTATTTTGAAGCGAAAGGAAAAGAAGCCAAACAAAATCCCTATTTCTCTTACGTATACCGGGTGGATTTCAGTGGAAAAAATGTAACGTTGCTTACCCCCGGTAATGGCCACCACACGATTAGTTTTTCGCCCGACGGAAAATATTTTACCGATACCTATTCACAATCAAACGTACCGCCCGTGACCGAAGTACGCGATATAAAAGGTGCATTGATTACTACCTTAGAGAAGACCGATATAACCCGTTTAAAAGCCATTGGCTGGACGCCGCCCACTCCTTTTAGCGTAAAATCAGCCGACAATAAATGGGATTTGTATGGCCAGATGTTTACTCCCTCCAACCTAAATCCTTCCGAAAAATACCCTGTGATTGTGTATATCTATCCTGGCCCGCAGGGCGGTAGCGTGGGCTCGTGGAGCTTTTTAGGAGCCACCAGAGATAATCAGGCGTTGGCCGAATTGGGCTTCGTGGTGGTGGTTTTGGAAGGCAGTTGTAACCCCAACCGCTCCAAATCTTTTCATGATGCCTGCTACGGCAATATGGGTGAAAACACTTTGCCCGACCAAATAGCGGGACTACGACAACTGGCCGAAAAATATACGTATTTGAATTTGAACAGCGTCGGTATTTGGGGACATTCCGGAGGAGGATATGCGACGGCTTCCGCGATGTTCAAATACCCTGATTTCTTTAAAGTTGGTATTTCGGAATCGGGCAATCATGAAAACAGAAACTACGAAGATGACTGGGGCGAACGATACATCGGATTGGAAACAAAAGGCGAAATGGGCGTTTCTAACTATGAACAACAGGCGAATCAGGTATACGCCCCAAATTTAAAAGGAAAATTATTGCTGGTGCATGGCGGCATGGACGATAACGTTCCTCCTTACAATTCTTATTTGGTGGCGGATGCGTTGATTAAAGCCAACAAAGACTTTGATTTTCTTATTTTCCCCAATGCGCGCCACGGCTACGGAGACAACACTTATTATATGATGCGTAAGCGGTGGGACTATTTTATACAACACCTTATGCAGGCAGTTCCTCCCAAAGAGTATCAGATCAAAATAACGCCCGACCCAAGAGCGAAGGAAAAGAATGATGAGTAGCCCACTAAACCCCGTGACTGTTTTACGATGAAAAATGCGTTCTTCCTTCTATTCACGCTCTGTTTGCTTCATTTGAAGGCAAATGCCCAAAAGCCAAAAGTAATCATCTTGGCCACTGGAGGAACCATTGCCGGAAAAGGGGCCAATCCAGACCGAGCCGCTTATGAAGCGGGGAAAATACCCATTCAGGATTTGTTGGTTGCCATTCCCTCCATCAATAAGTTGGTAGATGTACAGGGCGAGCAAATAGCCTCTGTCGGCAGTTACAAAATCACGATTGAGATTTGGTTGAAATTGGCAAAACGAATCAATGAAATAGTCACTAAAAATGAAGCGGATGGTATTGTCATAACGCACGGCACCGATACGCAGGAAGAAACCGCCTATTTTTTAAGCCTCACCACTGGTTCAGCCAAACCAGTGGTGCTTACTGGCTCCATGCGTCCTTCGACCACCATCAGCACAGATGGCCCCAAAAACCTCTACGATGCTATTTTGGTGGCGGCTGCTCCCCAAAGCCAAGGCAAAGGGGTGATACTGAGCTTTAATGAACGAATTTATGACGCAAAAAACGTAACAAAGATCAATACGCTTGATGTCAATGCGTTTGATTCACCCAATACTGGCCCAATCGGCAAAATACATGATGGTCAGGTGAACTACCACAACCAGCCCATCTCCACTGGCCCAAAACCTTTTTTTGACCTCAGTACAATTTCCACTTTACCCAGAGTGGAAATTGTTTCCATGTATGTAGATGCCTCTGCTGTACCCTTAAATGCACTGCTCAACGAAAACATAGACGGCATTGTGATTGGCGGTGTCGGAAACGGCCATTACAATCAAGCCGTTCAGGAGGCTATTCAAAAGGCAAAGTCAAAAAAAACCATCATCGTGCGTTCCTCCCGAGTAGTTTCAGGCAATACCACAATTGCCACCGAAGATGAGTTTAACGACGTTAAAATGAACACGGTAGCGGCCCTTGACCATAATCCTCAAAAAGCCCGGATTTTATTGATGTTGGCACTCACCAGAACGAAAGACCGAGAAAAAATACAGGAAATATTTCTGAATTATTGAAGCAACAAAGCTGAACATAAGTAGTATTCAGTAGGCAGTGTCCAGAGTGAAAAAGGTTTATTTAACTCATTGTAAAACAATTGTTTAAGTTGTATTTAGATCTTGAATTCAAGTATATGAGAAACGCTACCCTGCTCCTTCTTTCCTTCGCCGTTAGCTGTGGCCTCACCGCCAACACAAATGCCTACGCCCAGCACGACCACCACGTGGACGATACCAAAAACAGCCATAATCACCTCGCCCACATGCAGGCATCACGAAAACAAAACTTTTATATTCATAACCTCCCAGCCCCCAAGTTGATGACAGGAATCGGGGGCTCAAAAATGAAGATTGAGACCAAATCCGAAAAAGCACAACAGTATTTCAATCAAGGACTTAACCTATTGCACGATTTTTGGGATTTTGAGGCCTACCGCGCCTTCAAAGAAGCCATTCGGCAGGATTCTACCGCCGTAATGCCGTATTGGGGACTACTCCAAACCCCTGGCCCCGAGGAAGACAGCGTACTGGCAGGTCAGAAAAAAAATGCCGTAAAACAATTGAAAAAGCTACTTAAAACCGCCAACGAACACGAAAAGCTGTATGCCCAACTGGCGCTTTTGGACGATTCGCTCAAAGAAAAAGCCTATCCAGAAATGCTCAAAAAGTACGAGATGATTGTCCATAAATTTCCCGAAGATATTGATGCTAAGTTGTTTTTGGCCTTAGGTAAAATGAGCGGTTTTGACACTGATTTAAATCCCAACGATGGCATGATTTACAGTGAATACCTGCTACGAGATATACAACGAGCCGACCCCAACAACCACGCCTTTCATCACTATTGGATTCATCAGATGGAGCATTGTTGCCCTGAAAAAGCCCTGAAAAGTGCCGATTTATTGACCTCGCTCGCCCCCACATCAGGCCACATTGTCCACATGCCAGGGCATATTTACAACCGAGTAGGCGATTACAAAAAAGCCCACGATTCGTTTGTAGCGGCGGTAAAAGTGGATTCGGCTTACATGAAAAACGAGGGCATTCAGGAAGTGGACAACTGGAATTACATCCACAATATCAATTACTTAATTAATAATTGCGTCCACGACGGTAGACACAATGAAGCGTTGTATTATGCCGAAAAACTGAAAAGTATGCCCGTGACCAAAGAGCGAAAAAAAGCCTACGACGGTACGTTTTTTCAGCAAGGCACATTGGCACCCGCCAAAATGGAAATGGCGTTTGGATATTGGGACAAGGCCGCGGCGCAGTTGGAAAAAATTCTCGACAAAGACACCGTGTATAGTGTGTCAAACATGGATTTTAGAAATGGCTTGTTGCTCTTTTGCAAAGGCATGGATGCCCTTGCAAAAGGCAAACTCAATGAAGCCACCCAGCTCTCCAACAGTTTAGACGCTTTTTTGTGGCGCAACGAAAAACAAGCGGGAAAAGACAGCACCCTAAGCAAATGGCTACAAAACCCGCTGAATACGGCCTCTTTGGAACTGCAAGGTTGCCTCAAAAGCGAGGAGGGCAATTATACGCAGGCGATAAAGCTACTGGAAAAAGCCCAAAAACAAGAACTTGAGTTAGGCTACGGCGAACCTCCGCTGTATGCGCGTCCTGTGGCCATGAGCCTCGCCCGAACGCACGAAAAAGCAACCCAATGGGATAAAGCCCTTGAAACTTACACTTCACTGCTCAAAAGATTTCCCAATAGTGCCTACGTTTATCATGCTATGCTCAATGTGTATGTTCAGAAAAACGACACTGACAAAATCAAGGACTTAGAAATCAAGCTAAAAGAAGCCAGCAAGTATGGCGATAAAGGCATTTATGCCATAGTGAAGAAAAAATAATGACAGATTGTCTCTTGGCAGTGGAGATGCTCAAAAACGGATTATAGACACTTTTTCGGAGAACTCGGGCTGCGGTTTTTAAGCTGGTCAAGTAAGTTCTTTATGTAGCCTTCTTTTTTATCAGAAGGGCCGTTCTCCCATGGCCAATGAAACCCTAATCCTCCAGTTTATCCACCATGAAACGAAGTATCAAGACATTATTGATGGTCCTGTTTGGTAGCGCATTTGCCACTTTCTGCCACGCCCAAAATAAAGATTTAGAAACCATCAAAGGGCGAATCGTCACCGAATTGATGAGCAGCAACGTCAATGACAAGGCCATCGAAGCCATCATCGCCAAAATGAACGACGACGGCAGTTTTCAGGGAATCAACTACGCTGACCTCAGCCGAACCGCGAGCTTTCCGCACGGAGGCCACACCCGCGATTTGGTGTATTTGGCCAAAGCCTATAAAACCAAAACCTCCGCTTTTTATCAAAACAAAAAAGTAAAAGACCTGATAACGAAAGGATTGGAGTATTGGGTAAAATATGATTTTGTGGGTGACAACTGGCACGACAATCAAATCACGACGCCCACTAACTTGGGGAATCTGATGCTGGTCATCGGCGATGAATTGCCCAAAGACTTGGTAGAAAAAGCTCAACCCATGATTGGCCGCGCCAATATGAGCGCGTCGGGTGCCCGTCAAAGCGGCGACCGAATCGTGATTGCGGGGATTCTGGCCAAAAATTTACTCTTCAGAAATGATGCAAAGGAGTTTGACAACATCATCAAAATCATTGAAGGAGAAATGAAATTTGCGACGGGCGAGCGCGGCATTCAGCACGATTACAGTTTTCACCACCGCGTCGACCGCGTCAATAATACCTCCTCGTACGGCTACGGCAAATACGCCAACGCGTACGGCGAGTGGTCGTTTTATGTGGCTGGCACCAAGTATCAGTTTTCCAAAGAAAAAATAAACCAGCTCGTGGATTATTATTTGGACGGAATTTACAAACAAATGGTGTACGGAGTATACGAAGACATCAGCGTAAAAAACCGCAGCATTTCACAGAAAGTAGCTTCTTTTCAGCCGCAAAGCACCCTCGAAATCGAACGGGTTTTGGTCAGTACCGATTACCGTAAAAAAGAGTTGGAAGAAATCATTCGACTTCGAAAAGGAGAAGCGAAACCATCGCAATCGTTCGCCAAATTCTTCTGGCAAACCGAGCATTTTGTGTTTCAGCGGCCCGGGTTTTATACTACCGTCCGGATGTTTTCTACCCGCAACCGCAACATGGAAGAGCCCTACAACGGCCCAGGCAAAACCACCCATCATCGCGCCGACGGCACCAACTACCTGATGCTCAAAGGCGACGAATACCACAACATTTGGGCAGTGTATGATTGGCAAAAAATATCGGGCACCACCATCATGCAAAAGGCCAGATTATACGGTCCAGAAGACATTCAGAAAGAAGGGTTGACGAACTTTGTAGGGGCCGTGACCGATGGTTTGTACGGAGCCGTAGCCTTTGATTTCAAAAGCCCGCACGATATGACCGAAGCCAAAAAATCGTGGTTCTTTTTCGACGAAGAGTACGTTTGTCTCGGCACCGACATCAAATCAAAACCCGATCTGCCCGTTGCCACCACCATCAATCAGGTATTGATGCGAAGCGACGTAACCATCATGCAGGACGGCACCAAAAAGACCCTCCCGCAAGGCAACCGAGTGGCCGAAAAGGTGAAATGGGTTTACCACGACAAAGTAGGGTACATTTTCCCCGAGCCCACCACCATCAACCTGTCCAATCAGCCAGAAACGGGGCGTTGGTCGGACATTACGGACCAGAAAAACATCAGCAAAGAGGAGGTCAAAGAGGACGTGTTTAAATTGTGGTTCAATCACGGCAACAAACCCAACGGCGCTTCTTACCAATACATTGTGGTGCCCAATGTGTCGGAGCAACAACTAGCCGGCAGCGCGAATCGCTCCATCGAAATTCTTTCCAATACCCCTGATTTACAGGCCGTAAAGCACACAAACTTAGGAATTATTCAATTGGCTTTTTACAAGAACGGCGAAGTGGAAATTGCCAAAGGTTCAAAACTAAAAATGGACAGCCAAGGTATGGCAATGCTCAAAATGAACGGCAATCGACTGAAAGAACTCACCCTCGCCGATCCTTCCCGCAAATTAAGCCGCATGACCCTCACCGTGTCGGGCATTTACACCGCCAAAGGAGAAGGCTATTTTTCCGTCTCAGACAGCAAACAAAATACGACCTTATTGGTGGTGGACTTGCCGCAGGGGGTCTATGCGGGTAAAAGTGTGAGTGTTAAATTGTAGAAGGTTTTTAGCGCTGTTGAGGGTGTTTTCCACCCTCAATTTTTTATTAGAAGGGACTTGACGGGGAAACTAACTTAGGCTTCAAAGTATTTAAAATAACTTATAAGTTGCTGGAATGAGGTGGCGTAATTAACAGAATTCTTAATTTGACTTATTTTTGCAACCCTGCTCCACCCATATCTAGGATTTTGCTCAATGAACAATAATATTTTTCCCTTAAACTCTTTAAGGCTGATTTCTCGAACATCTTTTACTCTAATGTAGGCATTGTAATAATCATAAAAACCGTTCTTAAAAAAGTGCCACCAAATCATTGTCCCTATTAGTTCGATACTATCAACGTTGAACATTTTTCCTGCACTGTCAATGATAGTTACATGATTACTGTTGTAAAAAGGTACAGATGATTTTCTAACAATAAATTTTTCGTCATTTTTTATAAACATATCCGTATCCAAAAATACCATAATTGGCATTTTTATTTCGCTTTGTGAAATCTCTTTTGACATATAGGTAAAACGTACTTGTGAAAGGGAATTAGCGCCGTTGAGGGTGTTTTCCATCTTCCCCCCTTGCTTTTATTAACCTAAATATTCAATCCTCCTTCAATTGCAAATCAACTTTGTTTTTAGTGAAATACAGAAGAAGTCCTTTAAATCCCAAAATTGAACTTGTCTTAGCTTTGTCTTTATTAAGATCCGTCGAGGTAATGTATTCATCAATAACCCTGATTAATATTTCCTGATTTTCTAAAGGCAATTTTATGTCTCCGTATGGGTCGATGAAAAGTCCCGTCCATTGAGTGAACATGTTAAATATTTCAGCTAAATCAGCTAACTCCTTGCCTTCGAGTTTAAACAGGTATTCATTGTTATCAAGCCTATAAAAGTCTAATGCCATAGAATCATAAAATTACTGACATATAAAGAAGGAAAATTTAGCCTATCAGATTTTTTCAGGATTTTGACGATTATCCAAAATATTGAGAATCCAAATTTCTTCGTTCAATGAAGTATAGTACAACGAATAATAAGGAGGGACGGCAATTTTCCGGACTGAACGTAATCGCCCTACTCTCATGCCTAAACTTGGGTGAAGTTGAATTAAGTCCTGAACTTTATCAACTGATCCATAAATTTCTCAGCTACATCAGAAGGCCATGTTTCCAGTAGGTAATTGACAATCTCCCTAAAATCTTCTTTTGCGTTGGATTGCCAAATTACCTTTTTAGCCATTGCTTTGCTTCTTTCATTACGTCATCGTGCAAAATCCCTGTCCCTTCATCCGCGCTTTTTTTGGCCTGATTTAATCTTTCTAAGACTGTTTTTTCCTCATCTGTCAACTTTTGCTGCATAAACCAATCTAAAGACAGATTCAGGTCAATCAGTTCGGCAACGTTATCCAGGGCATCAATTTTCTTATGAATCTCCGCTTTCAATTCTAAAGTTGACATACTTTTGTTATTTTATTCTTTACCAAAGATAACAAAAAAGTTCTTTACAAATACCAATTACCCTTCCCTCAATTCCGCTTCCATCGTCATCACTCGCTCAATCAGCGCCTCTGCCATCTGCTCATGAACGGCATCAAACGGCAAAAGCGCCGCCCGCGTATTGGGCGTGCTGTAAATCCCTTGGCGGTGCAGAAGACGTTTGAAGAAATGAATCGAAATATCGAGGTGTTGGTTGGAGAAACTCAACACGGGGAGCAACCGATAAAACAAGGCTTCGGCTTTTTCGATTTCTCCCATTTTGAAATACTTATAAATCGTCGTATAAATCAAGTGCATGCCCGTGGGCATAAACGCGTGAACGCCGCGTTTCAGGCCCTCTATCATCTGCGTCACGGCCCAGCCACCGCTCAAATGCAGCTTTCCATCAGTCAATTCCAATATACGACTGTACTTCACACCCGCAGGGACAGTCTCTATTTTCAGACTGCGAAAAGCGTCTACTTCCTTGAAAAGTTCTACAATGAGCGCATCCGAGAGGCCCACACCGTTGGCATCCCAATCCTGCAACATGATGATTTCGGGACCGATGGCAGCCAAGTCATAAAATTGCTTTTTGAATTGGGTTTCGTTCTCAAACGGAATTTGAAACAATACATGTCGGCAACCCATTTGTACGTAGTGCCGTACCATTTCCTGTTGTCGGGCAGCGTTGCGTTCACCCGCGCCTGCAAAGATCGGAACACGTCCCGCCACTTCCTCCGTCACGATTTCCACCATGCGCAACCGCTCCGCTATTTCCAATGAATACACCTCCGAAGCCATTGCTGGCACCAAAAAACCCGCTACGCCTGATGCCAAACCATACTGTACATTACGTCGAAGCGAAGCTTCATCGACACGATTTTGCCCGTCAAAAGGTGTATTCAAAACGGTAATAATGCCCGAAACCGGCAAGAGTTCTTTCATATCTTACTGTTTCAACAACCAAACATCCGAAATCTTAGACTGCTTGCGCCAGTTCAAATGCGACTCTTCCGGCTCATCAAACGTCACGTGCAATTTCCCATCCTGCGTCAGCGAAAGCGGCACGATCCACTCTTTCACACTCTCGGTTTCGCGATTATAAACAGTCGGTTGCAGGCGATGGTTATCTACCCGCAACAAAGCTTCACCTTCGCCTACCACTCGGATAATGTAGCGCGCACCCGGTTGCAGATTGTCATAGACCAATTCAGGACATTTCTGAAATAACTGCGACGAAAGCCGCGTCCGACTGAAACCGTCCTGCCACCACGCCACGTCCGTCGCATCGTCGGAAAACGTCTTGACGCGTGGGCCTTTGGCCACGCTCGAAACATCATCGTAAAAACTTCCCGGGCCGGGGTTTTCCCACGTACTGATTGTTTTGAGTCGTTGCAATTTGGCTTCGTTGGAAGGCAATGCATTGATTTTCTTGAATTCATCGGCTAGCCACCAACGGTTATTGAGCGGGTAATCTACTAAATCCAATACAGCCCCGCGCTCGTGACTTTTGGCTTGATGCTTCTGTACGCTCGTTTGTAAGCCAATCGAAGCAAATAAATCGGCACACAGCTGCTCAATTTTCTGACGCAATTCGGGTGCAATATTTACTTTATCAGCTTTGTTCACCGTTTCCAACGCCGCTTGCATGGCCTTTTCCACACCAACTTTTGGAGCTTCCAACAATAGCGCATTTGCCTGTTTTTCAAGTGATTGCTCGTAGGTCAATCTGCGTTTTGTATAGGTATCATAATAGGCCCGCAGCAACAGCATCTGCCAGCGCCAGTTGCCTTTTAAGGCTGGATTCGTGGTTTCGAGATTTTTCCAAAATGCAAACGTCGCCTCTACGCCGCCGTTTTGAACGAGCGGCCCTTTCCAGTTATTTTCAAGCGCCGCAATCCCGTCGGCGGCGGATTCCGTAACGGTTTTCCCAAAAAAGAAATTCGTATAATCGGTCAAAATTTCTCGCACATCCGTCTGCGGATTCCAGCCGCGCATACTCCAAATTACTTTATTAATATCGTCGTGACAACCGTCGGAATAAGAGACAAACCCGTCGGTAAACGGTGCATAAGTCTGATGGATTTCGGCAAAGGCATACGGACGCGGATTGGACGCTTCACGCCCTAATGTCAGTGCATAAGCTTGGTCCCAACCCCGCACTGGAAACTCACAACGGACATTGTGCGTGATGTCGGGATACTCCCGGTGTTGGTATTTTTTCGGTAAACGAAAGCGCGTCTCCGCCATCGGCGGACTGCTCGGCCCTGAGACTACGCCCTGCAACCAATCAGGATTATTTTCGGCCAAATACCGATAAAAATAATCCACCTGCTCCACGCTGAAACCCTGCAACGAAATCCAGACTTTAGCTTTGGGATGGTATTTGGTGAGAATTTGGTATAGGTCTTTCAAAAACGGCATCACCTCGCTCGGATGGTTGTCGCCAGGGTCACCGCCGGGTACAAAAATATGGTCAAGGCGCGGACAGTTTTTATAAAATTCTTCGTGCAGTTTGAGTTCGGCGGCGCGTTTTTCTTTGTCGGTCAACTCAAATGTAACAGGTGTCCAAACCCAATAATCCATGTCATACAGTTGGCATAATTCCCCCATTTTTATACGCATTTCTGAGGCAGGAATCTTAAAATGCGGATTGGGTTTTTCATCTTCGTGAAACGGAATTCCTTCCACGGCATTGGCACCAAAAATGGCTAACTCCCTGAAATACTGTTCATACTGCGCCACACTCCACGCATCGTACGAGTTGGCGGTATGGCGATACCCCA
This sequence comes from Runella aurantiaca, assembly GCF_003339505.1. Lineage (GTDB taxonomy): Bacteria > Bacteroidota > Bacteroidia > Cytophagales > Spirosomataceae > Runella > Runella aurantiaca. The sequence continues at coordinate 495,812 of NZ_QPIW01000002.1, read as the reverse complement.
ACTGATGCCCCCGAATGGGATACGCTGGCGAGGAAGCAAAATCCACTTTAGTGTCCAACTGCGCCACGCCGTTTGCCAACTGAAGTTTCCGCAATAACCAACCTGTTCCAAACAAAACCCCGCGCGCATCGGCCCCGATGATCCACACAACCCCGCCTTTTTCGTTGGCTTCACTCACCACCCGAAAGCCTTCTGCCCGGTATTCTGCCCCACTTTTATCGTCTCGAACAGGAATGGTTTTCCCCAACAATTCACGGTCACCGGAAAGTACAAGCGCCACCGTAATGGCATTTGTTTTAGGCCAAGCAGTTGCTGTTTTAAGCGTTATATTTGTGCGCTTTGCAATTTCTTCCGTCAACATCCGCGCGGCGGTTTCCTTCATAGGCGATGGCACCGACGGCGCAACGATTATCGTCGCATTTTTGAGGGAAATAGGTTGCGCGTTCAGCGTCAGTACGCTGCAAAGAAGGAGGCTAAAGAGATAAAAAGTATTTTTAGAAAACATGGGTTTGTAAATCAAATGAATGTTGTTGTATTACTCATACGGTAAAGGTTTGGGCTATTGAAGAATATCAAAAGCCCTCTTTTGTCACCTCGCTTTGTCACCCTGTAAGGGCCTAAAACCCTATCAATGAAGCACAATAAATAAAAAAGGGACTAAAGGACGGCGGCCCGGTCCTGTCGTCGGCATGACAAGATGGACAATAGCCTTTTTCTCCCTAAAAAAGGTACTTCATATATCCCTCTTCCTAAACCTTCTACCATGAAAAAATTTACTCTATACCTCTGTTTTTTCACATTCTTCTTTACGGGAAAAAGCTCCGCCCAAAAAGTTACTCCTCAACCCATCGCAGCAGGGAAATGGCTCCAGACGTGGCTGTTGTGTGGGCCGTTTTCGTTGGAAAAACCCAAGGATGCGTTTCAACAATGGGACCATTTGGTGGGATTTAACAACGACTTTTTAGGCAAAATCGGCGGTGAAAAAAATCCAAAAATCAAGGCAGGCGACGCGGTCAAACACCCCAACGGCACCGCCAAATGGCAGCAGCATACCACTTCGGATTCCATCATTGATTTGAACAAAACCATTTCGCAGGAAGACAACATTTGTGCCTACGCCTACACCGAAGTGCAGGCTCCCGAAGCGGGCATTTGGTTTGTAACGCTGGGCACCAACGACGGCGGACGATTGTGGGTCAACGGGGTAGAAGTGTGGGATGCACCCGGCGCGCGCGGCCTGACCGTCGATGATGACGTCATCCCCGTTACCCTCAAAAAAGGCACTAACACATTGCTTCTCAAAGTAGAAGAGCGGGGCAATCGGTGGGAGTTCTGCGTTCGATTGTTCCCCTTTTCGACCCAAAAACTGACTGCGAACGGGGGCATTTTCAAAGTGACCACCAAGGAAAACGGCGAAGCCGAATTGGCTTCTGAGTTATCGACCACGGTGCTGAATGAATTGATCCAAAGTATTCAGTATTCCATCCGTGACAACCAAAAAAAGGTGGTGCTAGCCGAACAGAGAGGTCGCGACTTTACCCATCCGCTTAATTTAAAAATCAGTCATTTACAGCCGTTTACGGCGCAGGTTGACATTCAACTGAAAAACGGAGAAAAATTGATGCAACTCATCCCATTTGAGGCAGGAAAGCGCATTAATTACACGCTGTTTTCTCATAAAAAATCAAGTTATCGCATTGCGTTGGCTGCCACGGCCTCCGCTTCCGAGCAGTGGGCCGCGCAGGAATTGCAGCGGTGGCTGAAAGAAATCAGCGGGGCAGAATTGCCGATTCAGTCTTTAAATCAACCTTTCGACGGACCACAAATTGTGCTAGGTTTTAATGAGTTTATCAAAACAAAAACCGATGCTACCCCACCTGCCGAACTTGACGAATCGTTTCGTTATTGCAACACAGGACAGGATATTTTGATTTACGGCGGCAGTCAACGCGGCACCATGTACGGCGTGATGACTTTTCTGGAAAACGAATTGGGTTGTCGGTTTTATACGCCCACGGTGCAGGTCATTCCCAAAAGAGACGAGTTGGTCTTCACCCATTTTGACCATTCGGAAGCGCCGGGCGTACGGGTGCGCAATGATTTTTATTACGAAGCCTTTGACCCGACGTGGGCGGCACGCAACAAGATGAACGGTGCGATGAATCAGCGGCAACAGCCCGGCGGCGTGGAGGCATATTGGTCGGTGCACACCTTTTATCCGCTCATGCCGCCTGCGGAGTTTTTCGGTAAGCACCCGGAATATTACAGTTTGATTGAAGGCAAACGTACCCACGACCGCGCACAATTGTGCCTTTCCAATCCAGATGTGTTGCAAATCATCACCGACCGCATCAAAAAACGGATGCGCGAAAGTCCCGACTACCTGATCTATGATGTATCGCAAAACGACTGGTACAACCCGTGCCAATGCGATAAATGTCAGGCAATTGTGCAGCGTGAAGGCGGCGAATCGGGCATCAATATTTGGTTTGTAAATCAAGTAGCCGAGGCCGTGGAAAAGGAGTTTCCAAATAAATTTATCGGAACGTTGGCCTATCAATACACCCGCACGCCGCCCAAAAGCATTCGTCCGCGCAACAATGTCGTGGTGCGGCTTTGCAGCATTGAGTGCTGTTTTGCGCATGATTTCAAATCTTGCCCCGAAAATCAATCGTTTTTGCAAGACCTCAAAGGCTGGTCGACCTTGGCCCCGCACATGTACATCTGGGATTATGTGGTCAATTTTGGGCATTACATCATGCCGTATCCTAATTTCAAGGTACTGCAACCCAACATCAAGACCTTTCAGGAAAACAACGCCATCGGTATCATGGAGCAGGCGGCTTACCAGAGTCGCGGCGGAGAATTTGCGGAGTTGAAGGCCTACCTGATTTCCAAGTTACTCTGGAATCCGGAGTGCAACGCCAACGAAGTGGTGGATGATTTTATGGTTGGCTACTACGGCCGCGCGGGTAAGTACATTCGCCAATATTATGATTTGCTTCAGGGAAGAATTACCCCCGACACGCACATTCATTTGGGACTCAAACCTGATGATGTCATTTTCGCGGGCGATTTTGTCCAACAGGCCTCCAAGCTCTTCAAAGAGGCCGAAAAAGTAGCGGACAATGATGAAATTTTACGTCGTGTTGAAATGGCTTCGCTGCCGTTGTTGTACTTAAAATGCCGCAAAAACCCAACGTTTTCGCGGGTGGATGGTACCTATTTAAAATTCAATACCATTGTAAAAAGAGAAGGCATCACGCATTTCGCCGAAGAAGGAGCTCCGAATGTGGAGGCGTTTCATCATTGGGTAGAGAATGCGAAATAGGTATTTTGTCATGCTGAAAGCATCTAAAAAGCGCTCATTCTACGCCATAGATGCTTTCAGCATGACAAATAATACTGGCTTACAAAGCCAAAATCTCTTCCAAATTATACCCCTTCACTCGCACCGCTGGAGCTTTATTATCAGCATCTTTTTTGTAGCATTTCACACTGACGGTTTTGGTTTCACCCGGCAACAATGACACGTAGTTATCCGTCCAAAAAACGGGCAAAATCGCCGCGCCTTTGGCATCTTTGGCCAATTCCAGTTCGATGAAAAACGCCACTTTATCCGAAGGATTGGTCAGTTTTACGGCCACTTCGTACTCGTCGCCCTGCTCTTTGATGGCCTTTTCAGTTTGGAGTTTTACTTTGGGTAATGTATTCAATGCCGTAAAATCCGCGTATTGTTTTTGGGGTGTATAAAACCAAAAATACTGTTTCCAGTCCAGCTCATCGGTCTTCGTAGGCAGCCAATAGAAGTTATCGGCCACGACTTCACCGGCCGCATTTTTGAGTTTCAACGATAGGAAAAAGACTTGATTTTTACCCTGTAATGCAGGAAGTTGCAGCCATTTCTGAACGGTATTTTCTGCTACATCAAACGTTTGTTTTTGCTCAAAAATCACTTTTGAATTTTGGTCCAACAGCTTCACTTCCGCCTGATAGCCTTTGATGGCGGCACGGGTGTCGTTACTCACATGAAGAGTACGATTGAAATAATCATACACCACGTTGAGCGGTTGAGCGGCTTTTTTGGTGCCGTAATACGCGCCCGTCGGCATCAGGTAATAATCGTACAACTGCCAATAAAACTCTGGCCACGGCGAATTGAGCATCCACTGCACTACGCCCGTAGCCGTAGGGCGATTGATAATATGCGCCTCAAACATGGGACGAATCGCTTCGTAGTTCATCAACTGCGCTTTCATCGCCAAATCGTCCAAATTGGTCGGTGTGCCGTATTTGTTGTTGAGGGCTTTGAGGTATACCCCCATCGTATTGAAGTCTTTACGTCCCGAATGATAATTCCACATTTTGTTGTCGGCAGGCCACAAATCCGCTTCAGGAATCATCTTTTTGATGCTTTCTACGGGCGGAATCTGCGGGCCGGGGCCCACTTCGGAATTGAAGCCATAAGCACCGCCCAATTTTTTATCTTCATACCAATACACCGGCGGCACGTATTCGTACGGCCCGTTCATTTTCATACCCGACGAGCCCGAAATCGTGCTCACAAATGCCCCCGACGATACCAAAAACTCCCGCGTGGGGTCATATTTTTTCAGGGTCTCTTGGTACATTTTTTCCAACGAAGGCTTCGGCATGGCATCGCTGCCGCCCGCCCACGTGAAGATGCTTGGGTGATTGCGCAGCCATTTCACTTGGTCGCGGAAATAGTTGGAAAGCAAAATCTCTTCCTGCGGCGTGAGTTTTACCGCGTACAGATCCACGCCTTCATTGATAGGTAAGTTTTCATCGCCGGGTTTTATTTTCAGCTCCATGCCCAGATAATCTGGCCATTCCCACTGACAACTCCAACCGACCATGAGCAGAATTCCGTTTTCGTCGCAGAGGTCATAGAGGTGATGATTGTTGCCCCAAATCCCCTCAAAACGCAGCGAATTGAGGTTCATTTCTTTGACGTAACGCAATTGCGCTGCGTCTTTTTCGGGCATGAACCGCAAAAACAAATCGTCTACCCAACCCCCGCTTTTGATGAGTACGTCGCGGCCGTTGACCTTGTAGCCGCGTACGCCTTTGTCGTTGAGTGCGGTTTCAATTTTTCGTACGCCAAATTTTGTGGATTGGCTGTCTTGCACCGTTCCTTGCTCTTTGACCTCCAATTCGAGTTTATACATCGCGGGTTCTCCCAAGCCATTCGGCCACCAAAGGCGTGGGTTTTTGAGGTTCAATTGCGCAAATTCCTGCGGTGTAAACTTCACTTCCTGCCGCTCGTTGGGGGCCAATTGGACGGTTTTCTTAAACGTAATGTCTTCTATTTTGCCCGAAACTTCTACCGTTTTGGCTTCGCTGCCGTGGTTATGTACTTCGGTACTGACGGTTACGCTCGCTTTGGCTAGGTCTTTCGTATCTACATCGGGGGCTACAAACGGCGCATTAAGCGATACTTTACCCGAACGTTTAAGGCGAATGTCGCGGTAAATACCCATGAAATGATCGGGAGGTGTGGGTGCCCAATCGACGTAACCCATGTAAAAATCTCGAACTTTGGGCGGAAAAATCTCCACCAAAAGCGTATTTTCTCCCTTTTTGGCCGCTTGAGTAATGTCCAGATCAAACTGACGAAATGCGCCAAACAGCGTATCCTGCGTGGCGATTTGCTTTCCGTTTACCCAAAAATTTGCGCGGTAATTGATGCCTTCTACCAACAATCGCAATTGTTCTTTTTGCGCATCAAAGTCTTCAACGGTAAAGGTATTTCTGAACCACCAGTTGTTTTCAAAACGGGCACGCGGCACTTTTTCCAGGTTCTTTCCTACAAACACATCCTTGTACTCGCCCGCGTCAACCAAAGCACCCAAAACGGTGGTGGGCAACGTGGCTTTGTACCATTTGTCGGAAGCGTTGATTTTCTCCGAGAGGGCTTTGGCATCGCCTGTTACTTCTTTGGAGGAGGCAATCATCCAACCGTCGCGGAGGGCGCGGTCTTCAATGGTGATTTTTGACCCACAGCTTGTGAGAAATAATAGATTAACTAAAGAGGCAAGAAGAATTTTGCAATTTTTATTCATAATAGTTCGCAATATTTCCTTAACCGCAATGGGCACAATGGTTAACCGCAATAGGCGCAAAGAGAAAAAATTGCGTCTATTGCGAAATTCTATTGCGTCCATTGCAGTAAAATTATTAAATAACTTCACTTTGAACTTTTCGGATGGCTTCCGCGAAGGACTCCATATCTTCTTTGGTTCCCAACATCGCGTGTTGCAAAATCCACACGGCTTCGTCGCTGCACGCGCGCTCCGCCACGGGACAATGGACCTGCGTATAGTCTACATCGTCAGGAATGGCGTAGCACATAAAATTCTTGTTTTGAAACAACGGCTGTTTGTACAACGGATGCGGGTAGCCTCGGAAACATGGCACGCCCTCTGCCGCCAAACGCTCCACAAATTCGGTTTTGCTCAGTCCGCCAAAGTACGTTTTGTCATATTTGAAAATATAAATATGGTAGCAGTGCAGGGTGATGTCTGAATCGCGTTTTAACGGGGTAACACCGTCGATTTGGTCCAACAATTGGTTCAAATATAGCCCATTTTCGTTTCGTGTGAGGGTCTGCGCCTCCAAGCGTTTGAGTTGAGCGGAGAGCAATACCGCCTGCATTTGCGTAATGCGGTAATTACAACCTGGATTATAGTGGTCGTACCATTGTCCGCCTTCGATGCGCCCCACGTTGCGCAGGGAGTTCATCATGGCGTAGAGTTCATCATCGTCGGTCACCACAATTCCACCTTCGCCCGCCGTGAGGTTTTTGGAAGATTGAAAACTAAAACTGCCCACATCGCCGATGGAGCCTAGTTTTTTGCCTTTGTATTCAGCTCCGTGCGCGTGGGCGGCATCTTCAATGACGCGCAGATTGTGACGTTTGGCAATGTCCATGATGGCTTCCATGTCGCAGGCCTGTCCACCGAAATGCACGGGAATAATAACTTTGGTGCGCGGCGTAATGGCGGCCTCGATGGCTTGGGGGCTAATGTTGTACGTATCGGGGTCCAAGTCAACAAAAACGGGCACGCAGTTGGCTTCGATGACCGTGGAGGCCGTGGCAATGAACGTATAAGGCGGTACGATGACTTCATCGCCGGGCTTTACGCCGCAGGCAATCAGCGCCAACCGCAACGACACCGAGCCGTTGACGCAGCTAACGGCGTACTTACTGCCGCAATACACGGCAAATTCTTTCTCAAACGCCTCGACCAAATCGCCGCAATCGGGATTTCCCCATTTGCCACTCCTGACCACTTCGGCCACGGCTTCTACTTCGGTTTCATCAAATATGGGCCAAGAAAAGATCTTCTTGACGGTTTTTTCGGCTATTTCCACTTTATTATAATGGGTTTCTTAGTATAAGCTATAATACTGTTTTGGGGGCGTTTTGGGCTATTCTTTTACTCAGCGCCTTTTGATTAACCACAGGAGCGCCTGCCGCAGAGAAACTGAGTTACACAGAGAAAAACTTTGTGCAACTGTGTGACCCAAAATACACCTTAAAGTAGCCTTTTTTTTCGATAAAACTGTATAAACTACAAACGACACTAAACCTTTAAAATACCTTCTTTCAAGATGAAAAACAAACAACTCTATTTTGCGATGCTCATGGTAGGAATGGCGCTCGGGACGGCCTGGGCCATTCGCGGACAATTCGGTCACGAACACGGCGCTGCTTGGGCGGGGGCCATTGGTTCGTTGAGCGTTTTGCTCGTGGCCAAACGTGCCGATTGGTACGCCAAAGCCTTTGCCGCTACCCTTGCAGGGGCTATTGGCTGGGGCTTGGGCGGCTTGGCGAGTTATGGAATCGTGGTGGGCTACGGGCGCGGAATTGAGCTTGTAAACGTCTATTACGGCTTGCTGATGCTGTTTGTGATTGGAGGTTTGTACGGTTTTGTAGGAGGTGGTTTGTTTGGATTAGCGTTGGAAAATTCAGCTGCTAAGCCCGTCAAATGGCACGAAGTAATCATTGAAATGGTGGTTGGGGCGATTGTTTTTTACTTCTTTATGATTGAAGAATTTGAATGGCGCATGACCCCACCGCGCTCCGAAATGTGGGCGGCTTGCTTTGGCTCGGCCGTGGCTTTGACGTGGTATCTGGTCCGAAATAAGCATTATTCAGCCTTGCGCGTGGCCGTGTTTACAGGATTGGGCGGCGGCTTTGGCTTTGGTTTTGGAAATTTTCTGCAAGTACTTGGCCATATTTCGGGCATTAAGTTCAATTTCTGGAACGTAATGGAATATTCGTTAGGCTTTTTCGGCGGACTCGGCATGACTTACGGCACGCTGACTTCTCAATGGGAAAAGACCGACGATGCCCAACCCAAATCTAAGGTTTGGTTTCCGTTGCTGATGGTGGTGTTGGTGATTCCATTTATTGTCTGGGATCAATCCTTTGACTTAGAGCGCCTTCAGGGTATTTTTAGTAAGTTGGCTTTGGCCGAAGACAGCCCCGTACTGGTGGGAGTACAATGGACTTCGATTGGTTTGGTGGTGGCGTTTACGGCCTTTTGGTGGGTGCGTTTTTATCAAAACAAACCTAATCCGCTTGCTTACAGCGCCAACGAAATTTATACCCTTTTCCTCGGTCATTGGGGGCTGTATGTGATGTTCAGCCTGTTGGTGACGGGTGCTTTTATGAGTGGTTACCGCATTGAGCAGTATCTCTACATCGTCAATTGGGTCATCGTGGCCCTGTTGATTGGAAAAGCCCAACCCGAGTTTAGCGCCAAACCACTTGCGCCCAAGAAATGGGGCGTCAATTTCGGCATTTTGCTGGTCGTTTTTGCGCTCCTGACGCTCATCCTCATCAACTCCCACGACGAGTTGAAAGGCGCCCAAAAGCGCTTTGGTGTACCGCCGCCAGTGGAGGAAGCGAAGTGATAAATAGTCTTAAAAAACAAAAAAAGCGTTGGAAAACCGACGCCTTTTTTGTGGGGTTTTGTCGTTGGATAAGTTTTTTGATTTTGTTGAGTAGAAGCCCACGTCATTTAGTTTACTATTTACAACAATATCAAAATAATTAACCTTTCAATACTTTTTTATGGCTCGTAGTTTTACTAGGGTATTGGTTTCAGCGGCAAGAGCAGGAGCAAGGGCTTCACGAAGATATGAAGCTGCTCAACGTAGAGAGGCTTCCGCCAGAGCAAGGCATCAAAAACAGCTAGAAAGAGAATACGTTAAATTTGAGAAAGAAAATGCCAAAAGAGCAAAACAAGAATATTTAGAATTAAGAATCGAAGAAGCCTTAGAATTAACTAATGAGGATAATGAAAAATTTTTCTATTTGAATTCTGGGATTATTAATGAAACTCTAAGAATAGATGATACAATTAATTTTGAAACTCTAAAACCAAAATATAAGGCTCCATCTGAAGAAATACCTGAAGGTATGCTTGTTTTTCCAAATGAACCAGAAGAAGAAACGTTTATTAATTCTGTTGGAAAAATGCCTATATGGGGATATTTATTTAAATCTTCAAAACAAATTTGGATTGATAAAATTGAGGAAGCAGAATCAAATTTTAAAGCAGCATATGAAAAATGGAAATCAGAAGTAAGTAAAAGAAAGAATGAAATAGAATTATACAAAAGAGAATTGCAGGAGATTAAAAAAAAGTACGACTTAGATTTTCAAAGGAAATGTCAAGATGTAGATGATTTTAAAGCCTCTTATTTATCAGGAGATGAAGAATCGGTTTCAGCTTATGTCAGTATTGTTCTTGAAAACTCTGATTACCTTTTTGATTGGGACCGAGACTTCAAATTAGCATACAATAAAGATGCAGGAGAGCTTTTAATAGAATTTAAATTGCCCAATATTGATATAATTCCTAATGTTTTGGAGTACAAATATATCAAAACAAAAGATGTTATTGAGGAAAAGTTTAGAAAGAAAGCTGATATTGATAATTGTTATAAAAACCTGGTTACAAGCTTGGCGATTAGAACCATACATGAGGTGATAGAGGCTGATCAAGGAGGGTTTATTTCAGTAGTAATTTTTAACGGATTTGTTGAGACTATAGATAAAGCTAATGGAAAAACTATTTTTCCAATTCTTTTAAGCATATCTGTTTCTAAAGATGAATTTGCTAACATAAATCTTTCAAGAGTTGAGCCTATACAATGTATTCAGAGTTTATCCGCCAAAATATCTCCCTCACTAAGTGGACTTTTTCCAGTTAAACCTATTAAAGAGTTTTCAATGGTAGATAAAAGATATGTTACAGAACAAGATATAGTTTCTTCTCTCAGCAATAGACCCAATTTAATGGATTTAAACCCATTTGAATTTGAAAACCTTGTTACAAACCTATTTTCAAAAATGGGACTTGAAACAAAACAAACGAGGTCATCGAAAGACGGAGGTATTGATGCTGTTGCTTTTGATTTACGCCCTGTTCTTGGTGGAAAAATTGTTATTCAAGCGAAGAGGTATAAAAACTTAGTCGGAGTTTCAGCAGTTAGAGACTTGTATGGTACAATGATAAATGAAGGTGCTACTAAAGGGATTTTAGTCTCAACAAGTTGGTATGGTGCTGATGCATATACATTTTCAAAGGATAAACCCATAGAATTAATTGATGGAAGTGGATTATTGTATTTATTGGCTCAAATCGGTGTAGAAGCCGAAATTATTATGCCAGATCCTATTTAATTCATCCGTATTTATCCTTATTTTCTCTAGTTTTCTCATTGAAAGCCCCCCCCTTGACCTGTGTCCCCGTAGACCAAGGGTGAGGAATACTCCGAGGTTTCCCCCCTAAAAAAAATCTCAAAAAAAATTGCGTAGTCAAATAGCTACGTATATATTTGTAGTCAAATGACTACACGATGAACTTACGACGAGACGTATTTCAAGCCATCGCCGACCCCACACGGAGGGCTATTCTGCTGCTGGTGGCTTCGCAAGCTATGACGGCGGGGGCCATCGCGGCCAACTTTGACACCGCCCGCCCGACGGTTTCCAAACACCTACAAATACTCACCGAGTGTGAATTGCTGCAACAACAACAAAACGGCAGGGAAATCTACTACCACCTCAATGCGCTGAAAATGAAAGAAGTAGATGATTTTATTGAGCCCTTCCGCCAAATGTGGGACGACCGATTTAACAAATTGGAAGCGATTATGAAAAATTACAAAACAGAAAAATAAAACAGCATGGAACAAAAAACAAAAATCCACGCCGAAGACGGCAAACAGGACTTGACGATTACGAGGGAATTTGATTTGCCCCTAGAATTATTGTTTAAAGCCTACGAAGAGCCCAACATTGTGGAGCAGTGGATGGGAACGAAGGTGCTGAAATTGGAGAACAAAAAGCACGGCAGTTATCAATTTGAAACCACCGACCCGAAGGGAAACAAACACGGTTTCAACGGCGTAATCCATGAATTTGTGCCAACCGAGAAAATCACCCGGACGTTTGAAATGGAAAATACCCCCGCTTCGGCATACCGATTTCCCATTCAGTTGGAGTTTTTGGAATTTGAAAAACTCACCGATGCCACCAGCAAACTCACTATGCATATCCTTTATCGCTCCGTGGCCGACCGAGACCAAATGCTCAAGTTACCCTTTGCGCAAGGCATCAACATGGCTCATAACCGAATACAGGACATTCTAAACCCATTAAAATAATCCATTATGACAAAACGGAATAAAATCATTTACTGGATAGCTACTGTCTGGTTGGCCTTGGGAATGCTATCCACTGGAATTGTACAGTTATTAAAAATGAAAGAAGAAGTGGATATGTTTGCTCATTTGGGCTATCCTGTGTATTTCCTAACCCTGCTAGGTATTTGGAAACTATTGGGAGTGGTAGCTGTGCTTATTCCCAAATTTCCGTTAGTGAAAGAATGGGCGTATGCAGGCTTTTTCTTTGCCATGTCGGGAGCGGTATTTTCACATATTTTGTTGGGTGATTCCCCAAAAGAGCTGTTCGGCCCGTTATTGTTACTAATCCTGACGGCGGTATCGTGGTATTTCAGACCCGCCGATAGAAAAACCAATTTTGTTGCTCAATAAATAGTCAATAAACTTAAAAAACCATGAATAACACTAAAAAGGAGTTGTCGTCGGACCAACGGGAAGAACTACTCAGCGTATTGAAGGCGCGCTTTGAGAAAAACAAAAACCGACACCAGGAGTTGGAATGGACTAACGTACTGGCAAAGCTGGAAGCCAACCCCGAAAAACTGTGGTCGCTTGATGAAATGGAAATCAGCGGTGGCGAACCCGATGTGGTGGGCTATGATGCAAAGACCGACGAGTTTATTTTTTATGATTGCGCAGCAGAAAGTCCTAAAGGTCGCAGAAGTGTATGTTATGACCATGAAGCACTGGAGTCACGGAAAGAACATAAACCTGAAAACAGTGCCGTTGAGATGGCCGCCGACATGGGCATTGCGCTTTTAACGGAAGAACAATACCGACAGTTGCAGCAATTGGGGAATTTTGATCTGAAAACCTCAAGCTGGGTACAAACGCCCGCCGAAATTAGAAAGCGCGGTGGTGCCCTCTTTTGCGACCGTCGCTACGACACCGTCTTTTTGTATCACAACGGTGCCGAATCTTACTACGCTGCCCGAGGGTTTCGTGGCTCGCTAAGGGTTTGAGCCATTTAAAAGTCTTTGGTTGTTTTTTGCAAAATAGCCCAATAGTACAAAACGTCCTTCTTACATTTAACCATCACTTAATGGTTTATTCATATCCGCGTAATACCGGGAGGGTACTTTTGCAAATAAAACGCTATGCAAAAAATATTACTCTCTCTCGCGCTGTTATTCGTCATCATCAGTTGCGACGATCACCGTCTTGACCCCGCCAACGAAAACCCCTCTACTTTTGCCGAAATAGGTAGTATCGACATTGGCGATATTGGCGCGGCTGAAATCAGCGCCTACGACCCCGTCACGGGTCGGCTCTTTGTGGTCAACAATAACGTAGCGGGGAATAACCCCATCAACAAAATCGACGTGATTGATTTTAGCAATCCTGCGGCGATGAAAGTAATCGGGAGCATCAGCATGGCCCCTTACGGCGGAGCGGTCAACAGCGTAAGTGTATACAAAGGTCAACTGGCAGCAGCCATTGAATCCCTCAATAAGCAAGAAAACGGGAAAGTGGTTATCTTCAACACCATAGATTACAAAGAATTAAAGGTGATTCCCGTGGGAGCATTGCCCGATATGATAACTTACTCACCCGACGGGCGATTTATTCTTACTGCCAATGAAGGCGAGCCAAACGACGCTTACACCGTCGACCCCGCTGGTACTGTTTCTATCATTTCGGTAGACAACAACTATTCGGTTGTTACGCTTGATTTTGCGGCTTTTGCCCCCCAACTCTCCGCATTGATGGCTAAGGGTTTTCGGCTATACGGCCCTGGCGCCGACATCGTTAAAGATATTGAGCCTGAATACATTACCGTTTCTGAAGATTCAAAAACGGCGTGGGTGACCTTGCAGGAAAACAATGCCATTGCCAAAATCAATCTCGCGTCAAAAACCATCACTGACATTTTTCCGTTAGGCTTCAAAAATTACAATTTGGACGAAAACGCCATCGACGTAAGTGATCAGGACAATGCCGTAGCGTTTAAGAAATGGCCCGTATTTGGCATGTATCAACCCGACGCAATTGCCGTAGTAGAAACTGGCGGAACCCCTTATTTATTTACCGCCAATGAAGGAGATGCCCGCGAATACACCGGATTCTCGGAGATACGCAGGATAAGCGCCAATGCCGTTACGCTTGACCCTGCCGTGTTCCCCACGGCTGTCACGCTGAAACAAGCGACGCAATTGGGCCGCCTAAACATCACCACAACCCTCGGAAACACCGACGGGGATGGCGAACTCGAAGCACTTTACTCCTTAGGTGCCCGTTCGTTTAGTGTTTGGAATGGTGCCAATGGTAGCTTGGTATTCGACAGTAAAAACGACCTCGAAAAACGCGCCGTAACTGCAGGTGTATACGATGACGGTCGAAGCGACGATAAAGGCGTAGAACCCGAAGGCATCGCGGTTGGTACGGTAGGCGGTCGTAAGATTGCTTTTGTGGGTATGGAAAGAGCAGATGCGGTGGCAATCTACGACGTAACTAACCCCACTCTGCCGGTATTTTTACAAATACTCAAAAGCGGCGATGCTCCAGAAGGCGTTTTGTTTATTCCCGCCCAAAACAGCCCCGTTAAAAAGAGTTTGTTTGTGGTCAGCAGCGAGAACGATGGCGTCATCAAAGTGTACATGCCTCAGTAAAATTTATCCTTAATACAAAAATAGGCTGTCCTGCTATGCGGGGCAGCCTATGTCATTTTAGCATTACCGAAGCTTTTACAAATTTTGTGTTTTATCAATGAGGTCTACATTCTACTTAAGAAGGTTATTAAGCCGTTTTGCTAATTTTCCTTGCCCAAACGCCGTAAAATCGGTTAATTGCCTGCTTACTTCGACAAACCCATGAAAAAAATTCTCCTTGTTTGCCTTTTAGGATATCTGCCCTTGAGTAGTTTCGCTCAGGAGTTGGCGAAAGACACCGTGGCCATTAAAAATGTCATTGCCGATTTTTTTGAGCTGTTCTCCCAAAATGACCTCAAATACATGGAGCGCAACTGCACGCCCGAGTTTGAACTCTACGAAGTGGGGTATCTCTGGACAACTGATACCTTGCGTAACTTCGTGGCCAAACGGCAGGCGCAGAAGCGGGTGTGGGTAAGAACCAATGCCTTTAACTTCATTCGGATCAACGTCAAAAAAGACATTGCGTGGGTGGGGTATTACAATACCGCCTCGCTAACCCATGCCGAGACCAACGAAAAAAGAACCGTCAAATGGCTAGAAAGTGCCATTTTGGTTAAGAAAAACCGCCGCTGGTGGCTGACTCAAATGCACTCTACCCCGATGCCCAAATAAACTGGTTTTTGAGTCTTTTTCGGTGGAAATCAGGGAAGTAAAAATCTACCCTTGTTTTCCTTTTAGACGTACATTCCAAATCTGCTATTTGGTTTTTAAACCTCCGAAATCTCTGAAATACCATGCAAAAACCATTTCTTTTTACCGTTGTAGCGCTGTTCGTGGCCACTCAACTGCTGATAGCTCAATCGGGCAAAGTATTTGATAATCTGAGTGTGCCGAGTAAAATCCTGAAAAGCGATCGAAAATTTGCCATTTATCTACCACCCAATTATGAGACCTCGCAGCGTACGTATCCCGTACTGTACCTCCTCCACGGCGCTGGCGACGACCAAACGGGCTGGGTGCAATTTGGTGAAGTACAGCATATTGCCGAAAAAGCATTCAGTGATGGCACCGCTACGCCCATGATAATCGTTATGCCCGATGCCAACACGGGCACCCGTGGCTACGCCAACGACCCCAAAAATGAATGGCGTTACGAGGATTTTTTCTTTCAGGAATTGATGCCTTACGTGGAGAAAACCTACCGGATTAAGACCGAAAAACGGTTTAGAGCGGTGGCGGGTTTATCTATGGGCGGCGGCGGCTCGTTTACCTACGCGCTGCATCATCCAGAGTTGTTCTCGTCGGCCTGCCCGCTCAGCGCAGCTACGGGGCCGCTTACTTTGGAGGATGTAAAAGCCCAGTTAAAACGAACGAAGCCCGATGTGACTTACACCGATGCCGAAATGGAAGCGTACTACAAGCGTCAGAGTGTGTTGGAATTAATCAAAAATGTACCCGACGACCAAAAAAAGGCGGTGCGCTGGTACATAGATTGTGGCGATGATGATTTTCTTTTTGAGGGTAACTCTTTGGTACACATAGCGATGCGAAAGAAAGAAATTCCGCACGAATTCCGCATTCACGACGGCGGGCATACTTGGACGTATTGGCGCAAAGCCTTACCCACGGTGCTATCGTTTGTATCCGATGCGTTTCATCAATATTGATTTAAGAGCAAGAAGTCAGTTTTTGGGTTTGTGCCAGTGGCGGTGTTTTTCACCGCCTTTTTTTTGCGCCATAGAGGAGCCTCTCTCAAGATGGTACAGAGAATGATAGGTCGCCCATCGCTTCAATACAAAAACATATAACCATCTGTTTATCAATACAAAAACATGTATTTTCTATAAAATATCAGCTTAAAACCTGACAATTGTCATTCCTTGCTGCCTCCGAATTCATGACCTTACTCCAAGGAATTTAACTCCTTTGGTAGAACATGGAAACACAGAAAAAACACATCGACGAATTGCACGCTGAACATCAAACATGGCTGACGGAGGCGAAATTTTACGCAGACGAATTGAGCATTTTCAACAAAAGACTGGAAGAAATCGCTGCTGAAAACACCGCCCAAGAGGTAAAAATACAGGTTGAACATTTCCAAAATCAATTCATTATTCAACAAGAGCAATTGGACACGCTCAATCACGAAGCGGTTATTCATGAGCAATGGCTGGCCAATTATGCCAAAGAAAACCCCGTGGCGATAGACCGCCACCTTTTTGGCGACCACCAAGCCACCCACGCTAAAATCACCACCTTCAAAGAAATCTATGCCGATCTAAAAGCGGAGTTTAATCGCTTTTTAGCCGACCGAATGTAATGCAATCAACGTGTTATGAATTACTCCGTCAATTTCAGGGATATAAAGCTCACTGACCTGCCGTCGGTGGGTGGCAAAAATGCTTCGTTGGGCGAAATGCTCAGCACTCTTTCACCGCAGGGCATCCAAATCCCCGATGGATTTGCGCTGACCGCCGATGCTTTTCGGTTGTTTCTGCATGAAAATAGATTTGTGGAACCACTCACCGAATGGCTTGCGGAACTGGATATCAACACCCTCTCTAACCTCCCCGAAATCGGTCAAAAATGCCGTGATTTGATTGGTAGCGGGGTGCTTCCAGAAGTCGTAAAGCAGGAAACGCTGCTTGCCTATCACCTTTTGGCGAACAATGCGCCTATTTCGGTGGCCGTAAGGAGCAGTGCCACCGCCGAAGATCTGCCAACGGCTAGTTTCGCAGGGCAGCACGATTCTTTTTTGAACGTCGAAGGCGAAGACAACCTGTTGAACGCAGTGATAAAATGTTACGTTTCGCTGTTCAACAACCGCGCCATCAAATACCGTATCGACAACGGATTTGAGCACTTGAAAGTGGCGCTTTCGGTGGGGGTGCAGCAGATGATTCGGTCGGACAAAGGCTCGGCGGGCGTGGCTTTTACGCTGGACCCCGAGACGGGTTTTACCAACGTAATTTACCTCACCGGTGCTTGGGGACTGGGCGAAAACGTCGTGCAAGGAGCCGTGAACCCCGACGAATTTTACCTGTTCAAACCCGCCATTCAAGCGGGGCAACGGAGCATTATCCAGCACCGCATGGGAGCCAAAGAAAACATGATGGTGTATTCGACGGGCACCGAGCGGCCAATTATCAACATTGCCACACCCCGCGAAAAGCGAGACGTATACTGCCTTTCGGACACGGATGTCGAGCAGCTTGGGCGCTGGTGTTCTCAAATCGAACAACACTACGGAATGCCCATGGACATCGAATGGGCCAAAGACGGGCTGACGGGAGAGCTGTTTATTGTGCAGGCTCGCCCCGAGACCGTACAAACCCAAAAACAGGCCAAAGGCATTGGCATCAAAGAATATAAAATTCATTCGAGCGCGTTGCCCATCTGTAAAGGCAAGGCCGTGGGGCGCTCCATTGTAAGCGGTCGGGTGAGCATAGTGGACTCGCTGGCAGATGCGGGGAAAGTCCAACAAGGTGACATTATTGTGGCCGACATTACCAATCCCGACTGGAACGCACTTCTCAAAAAAGCGGTCAGCATCGTGACCAACAAAGGAGGGCGCACCAGTCACGCGTCGATTGTGGCGCGTGAATTGGGTATTCACGCGGTAGTGGGCACGATGGATGCGACCCAAAAACTCAAAGATGGCCAAATCATCACCGTTTCTTGCATTGAAGGAGATGAAGGGCGGGTGTATGACGGTAAATTGGAATGGGAAGAGCACGAAATCAATTTTGGCAACGATACCCAGACCCGCACCAAGCCGATGTTTATTTTGGCCGACCCCGACAACGCTTTCCGACTCTCGTTTTATCCCAATGAGGGCGTGGGTTTGCTGCGCATGGAGTTTATCATTGCCAACGCCATTCGGATTCACCCGATGGCACTCGTGCTATACGACACCCTGCCCGAAAGCAACGACAAAAAGGCGATTGAAGCCATCACGCGGCATTATCACGACAAAAAGAAATACTTTATTGAAAAACTCTCCGAGGCCGTGGCCACGGTGGCGGCGGCCTTTTATCCCAAGGATGTCATCATCCGGATGAGTGATTTCAAAACCAACGAATATAGTCAACTGATTGGCGGGGCGCTTTATGAACCCAAAGAAGAAAACCCAATGTTGGGTTTCCGGGGCGCATCGAGGTATTATCATGAACGTTACCGCGAAGGATTTGGCATGGAATGCGAGGCCATCCGCATCGTTCGGGACGAAATGGGCCTCACCAACGTGAAGGTGATGATTCCTTTTTGTCGTACCGTAGACGAAGGCCGCAAAGTCTTGGAGGTGATGAAAAGCTTTGGGTTGGAACGAACCAAAAACGGTTTGGAAGTCTACGTCATGGCCGAAATTCCGAGCAATGTGATTTTGGCGAAACAGTTTGCCGAAATTTTTGACGGATTTTCCATCGGCTCCAACGACCTCACCCAACTTACCCTTGGCATCGACCGCGACTCGTCCATCATCAGCGGATTGTTTGATGAAAACAACGCCGCCGTGAAAGAAATGTTGGCGATGGTGATTCAGTCGGCCAAACAATCAGGCACTAAAATTGGCCTCTGCGGACAAGCCCCAAGCGACTATCCAGCCTTTGCCCAATTTCTGGTAAAAGAAGGAATCGACAGTATTTCGTTCACGCCCGATGCGCTACTGAAAGGAATTGAAAACATTGTTATCGCCGAAAAAACACTTTAGTACACCATTTTAACCAAAAGAATATGAGCCGTTTACAAAACAAAGTTGCCATCATTACGGGAGCCGCAGGAGGCATGGGAGAATCCGAAGCCAAGCTGTTTGCCCAAGAGGGGGCCAAAGTACTAGCCACCGATGTTCAGTTTGAAAAAATGCAACAATGGGTCACCGAAGCCCAAAAGGCAGGGTTAACCATTGAATGCATTGCCCACGATGTAACATCGGAAGCAGATTGGAAAAAAGTGGCCGACAAAGCCGTTGAATTATACGGAAAAATTGATATTTTGGTCAACAACGCGGGCGTCTATCCCGCAGGAGCAACCACCGACAATACCGAGAAAGCCAGTTGGGACAAAATCATTGCTATCAACCTAACAGGGCCTTTTCTGGGTGTGAAAGCGGTGGTACCAGCCATGAAACAAAACGGCGGCGGAAGTATCATAAACGTGGCGTCCATTGCGGGCAACGTGGGCGGTAACGGGCCAGCCTATACGGCCTCCAAAGGTGGGCTTCGGCTGTTGACCAAAGATATGGCCATTGAATATGCTAAAGATAACATTCGCGTAAACTCCCTACACCCGGGCGGTGTACTGACCCCCATGACCGATTTCTTTACGCACGTACCCGGCGCCGAAGAACTCATCAAAAACACCTCGCCATAGGGACGCCTCGCCGACCCGAAAGAACTCGCCTACGGCGCATTGTTCATTGCCTCCGACGAGTCTTCTTTTATGACGGGTGCCGAGTTGGTGCTCGACGGCGGGTTGATTGCCCGATAGATATTTATTGATGAAGGCGGATGTTTAAATCCGCCTTCGTTTTTGGGCTATTAATAGGAATTTCTTTCATTCTGAGTGCTTTTTACCCAGTACAAGCTACAATTTTACCTTAGTTGCCACACTCGTAATGCTTACTGTACCCGCTTTCGTACCCGAGGTATAGATACCATCTTTGTACAGGCCGTCGGTGACTGTGCCCGTTGAGCTTCCTCCCAAAAAGACGTCGTAGGAGGTGTCTTTTTTGAGTTCGGGGGAGGAAAACGCCACAGATTGGTATTTTTTGGTGGATTTGAAGGTTAGAATATCTTTGCCTTCACTGTCCTGAATATGTACCAAAGAGCCCGCCTGCTGCGCCGTAGTAAGGGTAATCAACACTGAATTTTGCGTCGAGCTTGTACCTGGAATTTGCGCCATTCCAGAGCTACCCACCGCCAACAGATACCCTCCCGTAATCTTGAAAGAGCGATCATAATCTACGGCAGCATTGTTGTTGGCCGTGGTTCCGTTGACGATTATAACACCCCCCGTCATTTCGGCTGTGCCGTTTACATCCACGCCGTCGCCGTTGGCATCCATCCAGATGTAGCCGCCATTCATGTAAAAATAATAACTACCCGAGGCTGTTGCTGATTCACTGCTTCCACCCGCCGCATTGAGGCCATCGTCGCTAGATACGATGTGAATAGTGCCGTCGTTGACGGTGATGATTTTACTCTCGATTCCTTCGTAAGACTTAGTAATGTTGATGTTTCCTCCGTTAATTGTCAACTTGCTTTCGGCATGAATCCCGTCGTCGCCCGCTGAGATTGTCATGGTTCCCTTCTCAATAATAATATAGCCCAATGCCGTATTTTCGTCATTGTTGGATTTGAGCCCATCGGTTTTTGCCGTCACGTTGATTGCCCCGTCTTTGATGATGAGATAATCTTTTCCTCGGATGCCGTCATCAGCGGCCGTTACGTTGAGGGTTCCACTTTTGATGATAAGACCGTCTTTGCTCGCAATGCCGTCGTTGAATTTGCCAGTTACGGTCAGCGCGCCATTACCAAAAATGGTCAAATCTGCCTTGCTGAACAAGGCCGCGTTCGGCTCTTCGTCGGCGGGTATGTCATAAACGTAAGTGGCCCCGTCGGTGAGTTTATTTTGGGTGTTGTCGGCCAGAACGACAAGTGCCTTTCCCGCTTTTTTTATATAAATCGCGGCGCTGTTTGAACTCGTAATGTCCACACCGTTAAGGATAATCCTCACTACACCCTTGTCTTCATTGTTCACCACAATTTGGCCGTTGGTCAAGGTGCCGCTGATGCTGTAAGTTCCCGCCGCTTTGATGGTAGCAACTGCCCCCGCTACGCTAACACCCGCATTATTGGCCGTAATTGAGGTTCCGTTCAGCACAATAGGAATCACATCAGTACTGTTCCATGTGTAATCGCTATCCGCTTCATGCACTTCAATACTGTCTTCGTCTTCGGAAGGCAATACGTCCGAGCCATCTTTACAGGCAATCAACAGCGATGCGATTATGGTCAACATCATCCATAAAGGCAGGTTTTTCTTATTCATTCTTTTCATTCTTTTCATTCTTTTGGGTGTCGGTAGTATTCGTAAAATCTAACTTGATTTATTATCAGACGTTACGCACAGGAAGTTTACAGTGTTGCAAAAAAAGTCACTACACATGAAAATGAAGGAAGAAGTGAGAGCGAAACTACACCGTTTGTATTCTAATTAACGATGCAAGTGCCCAAATTAAGTACGTGTAGTTAAACCAAAGCCGACAGGCACTATCTAATCTCCGTGTATATTTTGAACGTTAACGCTTCACCATGCCATGAAAAAATCCATCTTTTACTTTCTACTCCTTGCCTTATGTGCCTGCAAAACATCCGAAACACCTTCCAAACAGTACGACTTTTCAACGGTCGACACGTTTATCGAAGAAAACCTCGCGGCCTACCAAAATAATATTGTGGTGCTGGTAGCCCAGAACGGAAAGCTGATTTACCAAAAAGAAGTTAACCTGAGCGCACACGACAATCGGCTCATTGCTTCAGCGTCTAAATGGCTCTCAGGTGCGGTGATAATGTCGTTGGTAGATGACAAAAAATTAGCCCTTGATGATACCGTCGGTAGTTTTCTTCCTATTTTCACGCAGTATAAAAAAGGGCATATTACCATCCGACAGTTGTTTTCGCACACGTCGGGATTTCCTGGAGATTCACCCCAAAATTACGAATATCGTGCCAATCTGACCTTGGCCGAAGCGGTGGATTCATTGGCCACTTACACCCCTTTACTCCATCGGCCAGGTACTACTTTCAACTACGGTAGCGTAGGAATGCACATCGCGGGCCGCATTGCCGAAGTAGTGTCTGGTAAATTATGGCAAACTTTATTTAACGAAAAAGTTGCCATCCCCTGCGAAATGTCCGCTTCTTACTTACTCACAGGTGCCAAAAATCCCCTCATTGCGGGAGGGGTGTGGACGTCGGCCCACAGTTACTTGAACTTTTTGGAAATGATTGCCAACAAAGGCACTTTTAATGGAAAACGTATTTTGAGTGAAAAGTCCGTCGCCGAAATGCTCAACGACCAAACAAGGGGTGCGGTCATTGAAGGTACGCCTTATCCTTCCAATCCCTATTCCAATTTTCCGACTCCCGTGGTCCGTTACGGAATCGGCAATTGGCTGGATGTGGTCAACACTTCAGGAAATGTCTTCGAAACCAGCAGCCCGGGGCTTTTCGGGACGCATCCCTGGCAGGATTCCAAGAACAATGTCGTAGGGATTATTTTTACGAAAACGGAACAAAAACTGAGCAACGCGACCAGTTTGCAACTACGCGCAAAAATTCGGGCCATTATTGAAAAATAATCCGTGCGTATAACCGTAGTTCATGGGTTATTGTGGCTTTTCTAAGCAATAACCTATCACATACGAATGAAAAGAAGAAAGTTTATGGCGGCCTCCTCCTTGCTTGGGCTCGGGGCCGTTTCGCCAAAATTAGCTGCTCAATCAGTTAAAAAAAACGATAAAGAAGTCTACGAATTGCGGTCGTACGAGACTAAAATGGGCGGCATGGGTCGTTTGGAAGCCTACATACAAACCGCCTTGATGCCTGCGCTCAACCGCATGGGAGCCAGTAAAGTGGGGGTGTTTAAGGAAATGAGCAAGGACGACCCCGCTAAATTGCACGTGCTGATTGCCTACGCTACGCAGGAGCAATATTTCCAGATTCACGGTCAACTGAAAACCGATGCCGACTACCTCAGCGCCGCCGATGCGTACCTAAAAACTCCCGTCGATAAAGCTACGTTTGACCGAATGAGTAGTTCCCTGATGGTTGCCTTTGACGGGATGCCCAAATTGGCTACGCCCGCCAAAGAACCGCGTATCATGGAACTCCGAACCTACGAAAGCTACAACGAAGACGCCGCCCGTCGCAAAATCAAGATGTTTAACGAAGGAGAAATTGCTATTTTTAACAAAGTCAAACTCAATATTGTCTTCTTTGGCGAAGTCCTTATCGGGCCGCGTATGCCATGTCTGACCTATATGCTAACCTTTAAAAACATGGAAGAGCGCAACGCCAACTGGGCGCAGTTTAGCGCTGACCCCGACTGGAAGCAGCTTTCGCAAGCGCCCGAATACGCCAATAGCGTTTCGAGAATTGCGCGTATCTTTCTGGAACCCACGGCCTATTCGCAGATTTAAGACCCATTGGGGGAACACGAAAAACGGGTGGTTTTGCAGCTAACGCTTGCAAAACCACCCGTTCTGTATTAATTTTCTTGACAAAAAAATGTATAATCTATGGCAACGCGAAGGCTACGTAACTGTCGCCTTTGGGCGTGCCGAGCTTGGTGCCACCGCAGGCAATGACCACGTACTGTTTTCCGTTGGCCTGATAGGTGCTTGGCGTGGCAAAACCCGCCGCTGGGAGTTTGGTTTCAAACAATAGCTGCCCCGTTTTTTTGTTAAACGCCCTAAACATTCCGTCTTTGGTGGCGGCAATAAATAACACACCGCCCGCCGTAATGACTGGGCCACCGTAGTTTTCGCAACCCGTCGGGGCTATTCCTTTCGCCGTCAGCTCTTTAAACTCTCCTAACGTGATTTTCCAAGCGTATTCACCCGTATTGAGGTTGATGGCGCTCAACTGCCCCCAAGGTGGATTGATGCCGGGGTAGCCGTCTTTATCCAAAAATTTATTGTAACCCGTGGTTTTGTAAGGCACACTCGAAAACTTATCTACTACTGCCGCGCTGCCAGCTTCTTTTTTCTCTTCTCCAAACAAAAAGGCAATCAGCGCGTCTTTTTCGGCGGGTTTTAGGTACGAAAATCCCGGCATCATTCCTTTTCCATTGCTGACCAACGTGTGAATGTAGGCCCGGTCGCGACGGGTATTAATGTCTACCAACGACGGATACCCACTCTTGGGATTTCCTTTGCGGTCGGCACCGTGGCAGGCGGTGCAGTACTGCACGTAGGCGCGTTCGCCCGTGGGGAGCATCGCCAACTTATCCATTTTTGGTTTGTCCACAATCGTCATAATCCAAGGCATTTCATTCGAATTTACGTACAAGATGCCCGTTTCGGGGTCGTAGCCCGCTCCGCCCCACTCCCCACCACCGTCGTAGCCGGGAAAAATCAACGTTCCTTCTTTGCTTGGTTGCTCAAACTGATTGCGATGACGTACACTGCGTAGCATAGCGGCCAATTCATCCCGATTGGCGGCGAAAGGATTAATTTCGTCCATAGTCAGCGTTTGCCGCGAAAAAGGCGCCGGCTTGAGCGGTACGGGCTGGGTAGGCCAAGGTTTTTCGCCGGGCACTCCATTGGTGGGCACTGGAATTTCTTTGATGGGGAAGAGCGATTTTCCCGTCACTCGGTCAAAGACAAACACAAAACCTGACTTGGTAATCTGCGCCACGGCATCAATCTTTTTCCCGTCTCGATTGACCGTCACAAGCGTGGGAGCCGAAGGCAAATCGCGGTCCCATACGTCGTGGTGCACAAATTGAAAATGCCAAAGTCGCTTGCCAGTAGCGGCATCGAGTGCCAACAAACAATTGGCAAACAAGTTTTGGCCGGGCCGATTGCCGCCGTAGAAATCATACCCCGCCGAGCCAGTGGGCACAAAAAGAATGCCCCGGTCGCGGTCTACGGCCATACCAGCCCAGTTGTTGGCTGCGCCTACGTCTTCATTTTTGTAGTTATTTTTCCCCCAAGTTTCGTAGCCCACTTCGCCAGGATGTGGAATGGTCCGGAAGGTCCATGCCAGTTTGCCGGTGCGTACGTTAAAAGCCCGAATGTGGCCTGGAGCCGCATCAGGGCCTTCTGACAGGCGTACGGGCATGATAATCAAATCTTTAAAAATAGTACCTGGGGTATTAGAACAGATAAATTTATCTTTTGCCGATGCTGGCAAACCATTGTGTAAGTCCATCCGACCGTTTTCGCCGAAAGATTCAATAGGTCTTCCCGTTTTTGCTTCCAGTGCGTAGAGCCACTGCCCCGCGCTGAAAAAGATACGTTTGTCGTTGCCGTCTTCCCAGTAGGTCACGCCCCGGTTGGTATTAAACCATTGAGGGTCTTTGGAGTCTTTGTATTTCCAAAGTTCTTTTCCCGTTGCGGCATCCAGCGCAAATACCTGCACAGAGGCCGTAGTGCCGTACAGGATGCCATCGACCATGATGGGATTGCACTGAATTTGCCCCGTAGTATCGCCTGAATGATACTCCCACGCGACCTGTAAACCTTTGACGTTTTCGGTCGTAATTTGGGTGAGGCTCGAATAATGCGTTCGCTCGGGACCGCCCAAAAATTCACTCCAACCCGTGTATCGGTTTTTATCATCAGCGCCAGAATACCACGCCGAAACGAGAAGGGCCGCGCTGGCAATCGTGATTTTAGACAAAGAACTTAATTTCATAGAGAACAATTTTTAACTGACTCTATAAGTAGCATTTGGCCATTTTTTCACGTAACAAATCTATAAAAGACGCTTGCCAAATAATAAAAGCCAGCAATATTCTTCCCTGCCTATATTTGTTTTATAAGCCTTAACTGGTATTTTTACCAACAGTCTCTGTACCATTGTTTTTATTGGTATATAATTTCTCTCTTCCAAACCCAATATTTTGTTTTAAGAAAAGTAGTCTAAATGGCACGGTTCGTGTGAAAGATTGTATTGATAGCTACCCAAAATATTGGTCCGTTATGACTCTAAAAGGGCTTTTTCAAGGATTGTTCTTGTTGATACTGACTTCGGTATTGCCTGCATTGGCAATGGAAGTTGATTCGACTGACACGAGTATTTCTATGCCTTTAAAGCCCACCGCTGGGGTCGCAATTATCCCTCGACATAGCCCCGCACCTCTCCCCGCCAAAGCGCCGAAAATGACGGATAAACGCTTTCGTCAACTGAATAATGCAGGTATTCAACAGGCTTATCAACTTAAACTTCAGACGTCCCAATCACTCTTCTTGCAAGCGCAGGAACATTCCTCCGTCAATGATACCTTATTGTACAATCTCTCACTCATAACAGGTTTGCTCAAAAACTACAATGATGCCTTAGAAATAATGACACAAACGGGTGTTGGGCGGCGGTATCTGCACAACAAAGGGGTTTGGGAAGCGCAAAAAGGAGAAATTAATAAAAGCTTGGCTACTTGGGCGTTGGCCCAACCCACCGACACGCTGTTGTTCAATATGGCCTTGGCCGAGTACCGTCTCAATAATCTATCGGGAGCGCAAGAGCACACCAAACGGATTGGATTTGCCAAAGCCGCCGAATTTCACGAACTGTACGCCAACATTTTTTTTCGGTTGGGTGATTACAAAAATGCCGAAAAACTCTACCAAAAAGCCGAAAAATTTACCCTCAAAACGGGACGAAGAGCTACGGGGCCGAGATTGTTGGTTCAGCGCGGGAACACCCACCTTGCCCAGCAGGAATATGAACAGGCGGAGGTATTGTACCGCGAATATTTAGAATTAAAAGACCCTTATTATCGTTTTTCTGCCCATTTGGGGCTTGGCCACGCGCTCTATCGACAGCGTAAATACCAACTTGCCGTGTTGGAATACGATGCGGCCTGCCGCCACAATGAATCATCGGCCGAAGCGTGGTTGAGCCTCGGCAATGCGTATGTAGGCACCAACGGCCAACGACAAGCACAGAAGGCTTTTGAACGCGCGCTCGACCTGGACTCAACCCAAAAAAGTGCTTGGCTGGGATTAGGAATGGTCAATTATCGCTTACGAAATTTTGGAGAAGCGGTCTGCTGTTTTGAGCAAGCAGGCGAGATTCTGAGTGTAAAAAACCGCAATCACGCTGATTTTTTTGCGGCACGTGCTTTTTGCCGTTTGTACACCGAACAATCAAAACTCGCCAAAGACGATGTGCAAACGGCCGTTCGGCTCGCGGGCAATGGGCTACTCCCGTGTTTGGCCATGAGTGAATATTTACGCATTGAGGGATATTTTCTTTCTTCCCTAAAATGGCTCGAAAGGGCCATTCAGGCTAATGATGAAGTAAGTGTACGGATGCTCGTAAATCGGGGAAATATTTACCTCAAATGCCGCGAATACGACGATGCGATGGATGACTTTTCGCAGGCGCACCGCATGGACCCGAGCAACGTAAATGCGAGCAACGGCTTGGCGATTTCGCTCTTAAACAAAGATGAAATCGACCGCGCAAAAGTATTGTACGACAGCCTACTACGGCAACGAAAACTCGCCATGCTCTACAACAACCGGGGCATCGTTCAGTCGTATATGTCGCTAAGAGAGCGCCATGAGCGCAACCACAAAGATGAGGCCAAATTTTCAACGCTGTCGATGCAGGACTTTGATAAAGCGCTAGAAGTTGACTCCACAAAAAGACCGTACTATGTCAATATCGGCAATGTGTACAAAAATCGAAACGAAGAAACACCCGCCATTGAGAATTATCAACGCTACCTGAGTCCCAATGCCATCAGCAACATGGGCGTGCTGTTTGCGAAAGAAGCCCGGCGGGATTTTTCTGGGCATTACCTCGACATTGCCATCAGTTACGATACCGCCAACGTCATTTATCTCTATAACCGCGCCAAACTGTACCACGACCACTTTAAGGATGTGTTTGTGCGTCGCGCTGATTTGAAGCAGGCCTTTAAGCTCATGCCCACCAACGACATCAGCCTCAAATACAGCCCAGACGGATTTGTGACGATTTTTTTGTTTGATTACGATTTTGAAACTTATCACTTTCCCGGCGACCCACTTTTTGACGTCCAGGCGCAGCCCCTTGATGATTTTGCGTTTTTGCCCTCCATGGATTTTATCCCCATGGACGGCGGCGGGGATGTCTTTAAAAGAGGAAAAGGAGGGTATTTAGTCACTAAAAACCAAATTCGCTTCCGGCCTGCTTCGCGCAGGAGCCGAGGCAAGACAAGCTGCCCGAAGATGTAGGGGAAACTGATCAGTGATTAGGCAAAAAACAAAAGCTTTGCAGCCATATAATATAGATAAAGCTAAAGTTTTTCACCATAAAGGATATTTTCTATTACAATGATTTAATTAATAGCTTCCCAAAACACATTATAACCACTCACTTTGAAATTTTGTCTTTCAATAGGCGAAGCATTTTTCAGTAAATCCGACCATTCAAATGGTATCCAAACTTCACGCCATCATTTAACCAAAAACCCACTTAGCTGTCGGTAACTTTAACTTTTGTAAATGTTGATAAATCTTTAAACTCAGGGCGCTTTCTTGATTTTGTCGGCATTGTAAATTTAAAAATACTTCACAAATAAATCCATGATTTTTCTGACATTGGCCGTATAAGGCGGGTACAGAAACTTCATGGTACCAAATTGACGTTTAGACACGCCCCGCAGGTTGCTGAATTCCTGAAAACCAAAATACCCATTGGACTTCCCAATGCCACTGTTGTTGACCCCACCGAAGGGCAACTCCGCATTGCCGAACTGAATCATCACGTCGTTGATGACCGTATCGCCCGCCGTGGTGTTGTTCAGGAAATAATCAATGTTTTTTGAATCCGTACTATGAATGTAGAGCGCAAGCGGTTTTTCTTTGCCATTCACGTACGCAATTACCTCTTCTTTGTTTTGATAAGTCAACACGGGTAACAGCGGGCCAAAGATTTCGTCTTGCATGATTTTCATCTCGTCGCCGACGTTGGTTAGCAAAGTAGGCTCCACGTAGTTTTGCTCGGCCAGCGTTTTTCCGCCCACCACCACCGAGGCTCCTTTAGCGATGGCATCGTCCAGATAGCCTTTCAGGCGGTTGAAGTGCCGATTGTTGACTATGCGCGCATAACTGTCTGATTTTTCCGCGCCTTCACTGTACATTTTTTGGAGTGCAGCCCGATACGAAGTGATGAACTCGTCTTTTTTGGAAGCATGAATCATCACATAATCTACCGCGATGCAAGTTTGACCATTGTTTAGGCCTTTGCTCCACGCCGTCATTTCGGCAGCTTTTTGGATGTCGGCGGTTTCGTCAATAATATTGGGGGATTTTCCTCCCAGCTCTAGTGTTACGGAGGCTAGATGGTCGGCGGCGGCTCGCATGACTATTTTGCCAATTGTGGGCGCGCCCGTAAAGAAAATATGATTGAAAGGCAGTTTCAGTAGCTCGGTGGCCACCTCGGCATCTCCCTCAAAAACGGCAACTTCTTCTTCGGCAAACAAATCGCTGATCATTTTTTTAAGAAAACGCGAAGTATGGGGCGTAAGCTCTGAAGGCTTCATCATGGCTACGTTGCCTGCCGCAATGGCCGAAATGAGGGGTTTGATGGCCAATGCCAACGGATAATTCCAGGGTGAAATAATCAACACATTGCCTTTGGGCTCGTGTTTGATGTAATTGGAAGTACCTATCATACCCAACGGCGTAGGAACGCGTTGGGGTTTCATCCAGTTTTTTAGGTTTTTGCGGGCAAATTTTATCTCTGACGTAATCGTATAGACCTCTCCCAATAGCACTTCTACGGCAGGTTTGCGAAAATCGTCATACATCGCTTTCTCTACGTCGGGCAGGTGGGCCATGAGGTAGTCCAACAGTACTTTTAGTTTTTCGGCCCGCTCATCTGCGTTTGTTAATGCCACGTTGACGGCATTTTTACGTTGGGCGTCAAAAACGCGTTGTAGGTCACGGGTTAAGGTTGATTCAGCGACTGACATATTGGAATACGTTAATTATTAATGAGTTATAAAAAATAAAGTTGTTCGTTCTGCCTCAATTTCTACCCTGACACTTTTAACCTGTGTCTAACTTTTATTTTATTATTTCTCCTCAAAAATACAATTTTCAAGGAGATTGTAGATGTATTTTTAGTAAAACTGAAAATTCCCTACTTTTACTAAAATTTTTATCAAAATTGCCATGAGTATTGTCAGTGATAATATGAAATACCTGCGCAAACTACACGGAATGACGCAGGATCAGTTTGCCCGTCGTTTGGGCATTAAGCGGGCTTCGGTAGGCGCGTATGAGGAGCAGCGCGCCAATCCTAACATTGATGTGTTGAAGTTAATGTCAAAACTTTTCAACGTGTCGGTGGACGATTTGCTAAAAAAAGACCTGCGCAAAATCCGTGAAACCCCCAATCTACTCCCGATAGACAAGCCCGCCGTTACTCCACTTGTGTCGGAGCCTAAAGTAGGGGTAGAACCACAGACATTATCGAGCATTTTTGAACAATACTATACACCTCCTGCCGCCGTTCCTCGTCCGCAATCCATTCCGGCGCCGCCGTCTGTGCCAGTTGCATCTGTGATTGAGCCGCCCAAACCCGTTGCTCCAGTTCAGCCGCCGTCTCCCGCATATCAGCCGCCTGCTTTCAATAACCAATACGACAACAGCAACGGGGCTACGATGGTACAAATGCCAACCGCCGAGTACGAAAAAACGTCGCCTCAGCTGATTCCTTACGTGCGCCAAAGCCAGTGGAAAGAGTACATTGAAAAGCACAACAACAACGATTTTATCAAACGTTTGCCCGTTTTTCAGTGGCCGCTCCTACCAAATGGCGCATACCGGGCCTTTGAAGCCGGAGATGATTTTACATATCCGAATGCCTTTTTAATTGGGCAATTTATCGGTAATTGGTACGACATTGCCGACGGTAAAACCTATTTATTGGTGGCCCGAAATCTGGGCGTAGTGTGTCGTAGGGTATATAATCAGGTCAAAATCAAAGGCACACTCTTGCTCAGTTCCGACAAAAATACCATTCCGACCTTTGAAGTTCCTCTAAAAGATGTGTTGGAAGTGTGGGAAATTAAAGCGTTTTTCAGTACGGTTTTGCCCGAGCCTACCGTATCTTTGGACCACCTTAGGCATCTGGTCAACCAAATGCAGGAAGAGTTAAATCAAATTAAAAAGTAAGGCAGTTAACTGGTTGCCGTTAAAGATTGCACGTTAAGAAAAAACGCATTAATACCTTTAACCAATTAACCGTTAACGATATACCCAAAAAATGTCCAAAGTTATTTTAATTACGGGTGCTTCTACTGGAATTGGCCGCGCAACGGCGGAATATTTAACGCAGTTAGGGCATCGCGTGTACGGCACCAGCCGAAAACCTTTTACCGAAATTGTTCCATTTCAAACCATCCTGCTGGATGTGAATGATGAGACCTCCATTCAGGCGGCCATCGCGCAACTGCTCCAACGTGAACAGCGCCTCGATGTGCTCATCAACAACGCAGGGCTGGGAATCATTGGGGCGCTGGAAGAAACCCCCGATGCGCTCATTGAACAGGTTTTTAACACCAATGTTTATGGACTACTCCGGATGTGCCGCGCGGCGCTTCCAGTCATGAGGCTTCAAGGCAATGGACTGATTATCAACGTAGCATCTATTGCGGGGCGAATGGGCTTACCCTTTCGGGGTATTTACAGCGCCAGCAAAGCCGCCGTCGAAATCCTGACCGAAACGCTGAACATCGAATTGAAACCCTTTGGCATTCGGGCGTGTAGTATTTTACCGGGCGACGTCCGTACTAACATCAACGCCGCCCGCCTTGTGGCCATGCCTTCACCAGCGTCACCTTATCGTTCCTTCGTCGAAACCATGAATACCATTGTTAACGACGAAGTGAGCAAGGCCGAAGACCCACTTTACATCGCCAAAATCATTGAGCAGGCCATCAATAGTTCTTCGCCCAAAATCCACTACATCGCTGGGCCATTTTTGCAGCGGTTTTCACTCTGGCTCAAACGTTTTTTGCCGAGCCGATTCTTTGAATACCTGCTCCGAGGAAATTATGGTTTAAAATAAAGCCCCCTATTTTTTCTGGTAAAACTTCACTCCGTGCTGACGCAAGAAATCCTTAATGATGGTTCCGCTGATGCACACCCCCACGTGCAGAAAAGGGTGATTAGACACTTTGGCGCGTTGCGTACCAATCCATACGTCGCGGTTGACCATGTCAAAACCTAAATGAAGATGCCGCGTTGATTGCTGCATTCCGTACACCACTCCGTCAGAATCAAACATGGGCCCGCCACTTTGACCCACCAGCCCGGGCGTACTCATTTCAATGGCGTAGGCTTGGCCCGTCTCGTCGCCGATGAAGCGAGTCACAATGCCATCAATAGGAAAGGCGGGCGTCACGTGCGGTGCCGCACCAGTCCACTCAATATCATCAAGGTCGGCATTGTACCGAAAATTGTTAAATTCTGAAAAAGGATACCCCAAACGACAAAGTGTTTTGCCAGGTTTTACGGCCTGAGCATCTGACAGAAATTCGGCAGGGCGGCCGTAGTACGACTTACCATCGGTGCGAAAACGCAGCAGGGCCAAATCGTATTTTTGGTGATAGGTTACGTCAATATGAGTCAGACTGTCAAAGCAATTGATGAAGTCCAGTTTTTGGGTAATGATTGTTCCCAAAGCCATGCCATGCTTTTGTTCGAGTCGTTTTTGGTGCAGGCGTAACTGAGGGTCGCGCTGATACTTGCGCAATTCGGCCGCAAACAGCGTATAATTTTGCTGAATCGCCGCCGCGTTGACAATAATCTCAGCCACGTGCCGACACGTAACGGCATAGCCGTTTTCGTTGACAAAAAACATCGTTGCCGCCCCGGGCAAAATGTCGGATTGGTGATACAAACGGGTAATGATGTGAATAGGTCGGGTAAACTCGCTGACGCGCTCAATGGCTTCGACAAACATTCTTGAAGGGTTGGTTAGATTTTTGCGAAAGTTCCACAACTTTTGGGAAGATTAATAGCAATTCCTGTACCAGAAAAAAAAAGACAAAAATCGAAAGTCGGGCAACCACCATCAAAGTGCTTAATTTCAGGGTTTTTTATACAAAAAAAGCCCACAGATTACTCCGTAGGCTAAACAAAAGATAATGAGTACTCCTTAGCCAATCGGCCCACCAGCTAAAATCTGCGGACTGGCAAAATCTTCGTATCTACTGAAATTATCCCTGAACAAACCCGCCAGGTGCAACGCCATGTGGTCGTAAGCTTCGGGGTCTTCCCACGTATTGCGTGGATGCAACAGCTCACTTGGCACATTCAGGCACGAATCGGGCATTTCAATGCCAAAAATCGGATGTTTTGTATAACTCACTTGGTCTAAATCACCGTTAAGGGCCGCCGTAATCATGGCCCGGGTGTAAGACAGTTTCATCCGACTGCCCACGCCGTATCCTCCTCCCGACCAGCCAGTGTTAATCAACCATACATTCACTTGGTGTTGGTTGATTTTTTTACCCAACAAATCTGCGTAGCGCGTAGGATGCAACGGCAAAAATGCGGCTCCAAAGCAGGCCGAAAACGTAGCCTGAGGCTCTTTTACGCCCATTTCGGTGCCTGCTACTTTGGCCGTGTAGCCCGAAATAAAATGATACATGGCTTGTCCAGCGGTTAATCGGGAAATCGGAGGTAAAACGCCAAAGGCATCCGCTGCCAAGAAGAAAATGTTTTGGGGTGCATCACCGCGCGAAGGACGCATGATGTTGGGAATATAATGGATGGGATACGCCGTCCGGGTATTTTGCGTCACCGACCGGTCGGCATAGTTGATGGTGCGCTGACCTTCCACAAAACGGGTGTTTTCAACAATCGTTCCGAAGCGAATGGCGTCGTAAATTTCGGGCTCTTTTTCGCGGGTCAGGTCAACCACTTTAGCGTAGCATCCTCCTTCAAAATTAAACACAGTTTCGTCGGCCCAACCGTGCTCATCGTCACCAATGAGGGAGCGATTCGGGTCGGCCGAAAGGGTCGTTTTCCCCGTTCCCGACAGCCCGAAGAAAATCGCCGTATCACCTTTCTTACCCACGTTGGCCGAGCAGTGCATCGAAAGCACTCCGCGTTCGTGGGGTAGTTTGAAGTTGAGCACCGAAAAAATCCCTTTTTTCATTTCGCCCGCGTAGCCCGTTCCGCCAATTAGAATGATGTTTTTGCTGAGATTTAGAATGGCAAAATTTTCGCTGCGGGTACCATCAGTGAGTGGGTCGGCCTGAAATTCGGGAATATTGATAATGGTAAAATCAGCGTTTGGATTTAGCAGGGCCTGCTCTTCGGGGCGCATAAACAGGTTGTAACAAAACAGGTTATGCCAAGCCCACGTATTGACCACTGTGATACCGAGGCGGTAGTTGTCATGAGCACAAGCATGGGCCTGACGCACGTACACGGTTTTATCCTCCAAAAAATCCAACATTTTGCGGTGCAGTGCGTCAAATTTTTGGGCATCAAAAGGAATGTTTATGTCACTCCACCAAACGGCCTGAAGGGTTTTATCATCGCTCACAATGTAGCGGTCGTTTGGTGAACGCCCCGTAAATTTTCCAGTATCAAC
The DNA here is from genome assembly GCF_003339505.1 of Runella aurantiaca. Classification (GTDB taxonomy): domain Bacteria; phylum Bacteroidota; class Bacteroidia; order Cytophagales; family Spirosomataceae; genus Runella; species Runella aurantiaca. The sequence continues at coordinate 461,161 of NZ_QPIW01000002.1, read as the reverse complement.
CATCAACGCACCCGTATCGGCCAACGCACCTTCGCCGTTGAGAATGGCGTGTTCAACCAACGCCGCTGGGGGTAAATTAAAATTGAATTTTTTAACCTGTCCCAGTCCTAACAGGTTTTGTACCATGTCTTTTTTGACTTCAGCATTGTCCATTAAAGCATTCATGAGCATTATTGTTTGAGGAGGTGTACGTCATTTTGCGACTTCACAAAGTTAGCAATGAAGCCAAATTACAAAAATATTCATCGGTGATTTTTACAATTTATTTTGCTAATTTGGTATTGCTCCAACAACCTACCAATTTAATCTGGCGGTAGGAATGATTTGAATCAGACTTTATAAATTTTCGGGGATATAAAACCCAATTTTAGCCCAATACTCTTAATCACCGGACTTTATAACGTAGTGTTTTTGGATTTTTTTAACATAATCTGCGTGATAACAAACCTTTTATCTATATATTTGTCTTACAAATATGAAACCATCGAAAGGCATACATATCATAAGAAGGTTCATTTGCTGGGTATTACTTTTGCAAATGATTCACGTATCTATGGATACTGTCAGTCCGACGGGTTTTTCTGAGAGAGGTTTTTTCTATCAGGCAAGTTCTACTTCTCACCAAGCCAACAGCCTATTTGAGTGGATTGCTGGCAACATTTTCAATCCTTCGGTTTTCCATCAGGACGTTCCTGTCAGTGATAAAAATGAGGAAAGTAATTTTTTAGAAGAATTCAGTATTTGTCTTATTTGGCCACCGCTAGATTTGGAATTTATCCAACGCGGAAACCCTGAGGGGCTTTCACGCAATTTTGGCCATTATTTAGACAACTTCATACCGCATTACAGTGAGCCTAATTCACCCCCACCGAATCAGGCTTAATTTTACACTTTAGTTCAAAGTGCTTCTTTTTTGTTAAATGCCGAACATCTGCCGTTATGGGTGTTCAGTCCGTTCTTTTATATTATCCATTTCTGTTTAATAACCATTATTACAATGAGGAAACCATTCGTATGTTTAACGATTGTGGGTATGTCCATGATGGCATGTTCCACGCCCAACCAAGGAACCCAAAACACCCGCGAAAAATTTCAAGTTACCCAGCCCGTGGCGATTGACACAGTGTATAATCAGGATTATGTATCTGATATCCATTCCATAAAAAACGTTGAAATCCGCGCCCGGGTCAAAGGATACATCGAAAGTATCCACGTTGACGAAGGCAAAACTGTTAGAAAAGGGCAAGTGCTCTTTCGCATCAGCAACCAAGAATATAAAGGCGCCCTCTTGCACGCAACAGCGGGCTTAAAAAGCGCCATTGCCGAAGCAAAAACGGCCGAACTGGACCTACAAAACGTCAAAAAGTTGGTCGATAAAAATGTAGTTTCCAAAACCGAACTCGACATGGCCAAAGCCAAATTGGACGCGCTGCTGGCCCGCATAGAAGAGGCCGAATCTGAAGAGCAAAGCGCCCGACTTAAGCTATCATATTCTGAAATAAAAGCCCCCTTTGACGGCATCATTGACCGTATCCCCAACAAAATAGGCAGTTTGATTGACGAGGGTACGCTGTTGACCACTATTTCTGACAACAACGAAGTCTACGCTTACTTCAACGTGTCGGAAAAAGAATACCTAGAATTTGCCTCTGGCAACAAAGAGGAAACCAACCGCAATGAAGTATCGCTCATTTTGGCCAACAACGAAGAGCATTTGCACAAAGGCTACGTCGAAACCATCGAAGGAGAATTTGACAACGCCACGGGTAGCATTGCTTTCCGGGCGCGTTTTGCCAATCCAGAGCGCATCCTCAAGCACGGCTCTAGCGGCAAAGTCCGCATTTTGAAAAAAGTCAATCAAGCCTTGGTGATTCCCCAAAAATCTACGTTTGAAATTCAGGATAAAGTCTACGTCTATGTGCTTGACGGTCAGAACAAAGTGCAGATGCGCAGTTTTGTTCCGAAGTTGCGCATTCCGCACTTATACATCCTTGAATCGGGCTTGAGCAAGAACGATAAAATCATTTATGAAGGCATTCAGGATATGAAAGTAGGGATGCAGGTTGAGCCTCAAATGGTTCCTTTAAGGCAGATTATCGCGCAATTGGAGCAGCAATAACTGGTCTGTTTATTCAATGTTGTCTCACCCTAAAGGAATTTTAGCATGTTTAACACATTCATTCACAGGCCCGTCCTGTCTATCGTTATTTCTTTGATTATTACGTTACTGGGGCTTTTGGCCATGACTCAATTGCCCGTAACCCAATACCCCGACATTGCCCCTCCTGCCGTTACGGTAACTACCAAATATACGGGAGCGAACGCGGAAGCCTGCTCTAAGGCCGTGGTAACGCCACTCGAACGGGCCATCAATGGAGTGCCGGGTATGACCTACATGACGTCGGTATCTGGTAACGACGGTACCAGTATCATTCAGGTCTATTTTAAAGTTGGCACCGACCCTGATTTGGCCTCCGTAAACGTTCAAACGCGGGTAGCGACGGTGCTCGACGAATTGCCCGAGGAGGTAATCAAAGCGGGGGTTTCGACCGAAAAAGAGGTCAACAGTATGTTGATGTACATTAACCTCTTGAGCGAAGATACCACCGCCAACGAAGAGTTTTTGTACAACTTTGCCGACATCAACGTCGTAGCTGAGTTAAAGCGTGTCGATGGAGTGGGTTTTGCCAACATCATGGGGCAACGCGAGTACTCCATGCGCGTGTGGCTCAAACCCGACCGCATGACGGTCTATAACGTTTCGGCCGACGATGTCATCACGGCGCTCCGCAACCAAAACGTAGAAGCAGCCCCCGGAAAAATCGGGGAAAGCTCGGGGCGAAAGTCGCAGTCGTTGCAGTACGTACTTCGCTATACGGGGAAATTTACTGACCAAACACAATACGAAAACATCATCATTAAGGCGAATCCCAGCGGCGATATTTTACGCCTCAAAGACATTGCCGATATTGAATTTGGTTCGTTGAACTATAACGTGTTGTCGAAAGAAAACGGCCGTCCTTCGGCGGCGATTTTGCTCAAACAACGCCCCGGCTCCAACGCGAGTCAAGTGATTGCCAACGTGAAAGCCAAAATGACGGATTTACAGAAGTCATTTCCTCCAGGCATGAAATACACCATTAGCTACGACGTATCGCGCTTTTTGGATGCCTCCATCCACGAAGTAATCAAAACCTTGATTGAAGCCTTTATTTTGGTGGCGTTGGTGGTGTTTATCTTCCTTCAAGACTTCCGTTCTACGTTGATTCCCGCCTTGGCGGTACCCGTCTCGCTTATTGGTACGTTTTTCTTTATGCAGATGTTCGGGTTTTCGATCAACCTCCTTACATTGTTTGCCTTGGTATTGGCCATCGGGATTGTGGTCGACAACGCCATTGTCGTTGTTGAAGCCGTTCACGCCAAAATGGAAGAAAAAGGCCTCAACGCCAAAGAGGCGACCATCGAAGCCATGAACGAAATCAGCGGGGCCATTGTGGCCATTACGTTCGTTATGACCGCCGTATTTGTGCCCGTAGCTTTCATGGACGGCCCGTCGGGGGTTTTCTATCGTCAATTCTCGATTACGATGGCCATTTCGATTGTGATTTCGGGAGTCAATGCGCTTACGCTTACGCCTGCGCTTTGTGCCATCATGCTCAAAAGCCACCACGGACAAAAAGCCACGTTGCTCACTCGTTTCTTTGATGGCTTCAATAATTGGTACAACGGCGTGTCAGACCGTTATAAATCGCTTATCAATACCATTGCCAATCGCCGCGTGGTGACCTTCGCGATGCTCGTTTTCTTCATTGCGGCTACGTGGGGTACTAACCTGTTTCTGCCTTCGGGTTTTATCCCAACGGAAGACCAAGGAACGATTTATGCCAATATCACGACTCCTTCGGGGGCTACCCTCGAACGGACCGAGGCCGTAGTAGACGAAATTGAAAAAGTGAGCCTAAAACTCGATGCCGTAGAGTCTATTTCGACTTTGTCGGGCTTTAGTTTAATGACCGACGGCGCGGGGGCATCGTTTGGGATGGGGATGATGAACCTTAAACCCTGGGAAAATCGAAAGGAATCGGTAGATGATGTTATTGCGTTGTTATCCGAAAAAACCAAACACATCAAAGACGCTGATATTCAGTTTTTTCCTCCTCCTGCCGTACCCGGTTACGGAAACGCAAGTGGGTTTGAGTTTCGTCTTCAAGACCGTACGGGAAGTGGCAACTTGCAGGCGATGGAAAAAGTAACAAAGTCGTTTATTGAAGAACTCAACAAACGCCCCGAAGTGGTCAATGCCTTTACGAGTTATGATGCGAGTTTTCCGCAGTATTTGATTCACGTTGACAACGAAAAAGCCGCCCAAAAAGGTGTTTCAGTGGACAACGCCATGAACAACCTGCAATCGCTTATTGGTAGTTTTTACGCCACCAATTTTATTCGCTTTGGGCAAATGTACAAGGTCATGGTTCAGGCATCGCCCGAGTACCGTATGCAACCCGACGACCTGCTCAAATTGTACGTCAAAAATACGGAAGGCGAAATGGTGCCTTACTCGGCTTTTGTCAGAATGGAGCGTGTGTATGGCCCCGAACAGCTTACGCGCTATAATATGTTTACGGCGGCCATGATCAACGGAGATGCCGCTCCGGGCTTCAGTAGTGGCGACGCCATCAAAGCCATACAAGAGGTGGCGGCTCAAAAGCTACCCAAGGGCTACACCTACGAGTGGTCGGGTATGACGCGTGACGAAATCCTGTCGGGCGACCAAGCCATTTACATTTTCATCATCTGTTTGGTGTTTGTGTATTTGCTACTTGCGGCCCAATACGAAAGCTTTTTGTTGCCGCTGCCAGTGCTTTTGTCGCTGCCTACGGGGATATTTGGGGCGTTTTTCTTCTTGGCCATTTTAGGTTTGCAAAACAACATTTACGCGCAGGTAGCGCTGGTAATGCTGATTGGTTTGCTGGGAAAAAACGCCATTCTGATTGTAGAATTTGCCATTCTCAAACGCGACGAAGGCATGAAGCCCTTGCAGGCGGCCATCGAAGGGGCTGCGTCTCGTTTGCGGCCTATTTTGATGACGTCCTTTGCTTTTATTGCAGGGTTGATTCCACTCATGATGGCTTCGGGAGCGGGCGCAATTGGTAACCGTACCATCGGAACCGCCGCCGCAGGAGGAATGCTTTTCGGAACCATCTTCGGGGTAATCATCATTCCGGGGCTGTACGTCATTTTTGCGACCCTTTCCGAGCGTTTTTCCACCCCCAAGAAAAAGAAAGAGATTTACTTAAATCAGGAAATTGATGCGTAACCTACCCTATAAATATAAAACCACCGTTGTTGTTTCAGCCCTGTTTTTTTTACTTACAGGGTGTAAATTATTAAAAACACCAGAACAACTGCCCACGCTCAAACCCATGCCAGAAGCGTATCCAGTTGCGCAAAAAGAGGGCAATTCGGCCGATATTCATTGGAGGAATTATTTCTCAGACACGACGCTCACGGCGCTGATTGATACCGCCCTGCAAAACAACATTGATGTCCAAATCGCATTTCAGCGCATCGAAATGGGCCGGGCGCAGGTAGAGCAAGCCAAAGGATTGACGCTCCCTTTTGTATCAGGTGGAGGTTCGACAGGACAACGTCGGTTTGGAAAATACACCATGGATGGAATTGGAAATTACGACACCAATTTCTCCAATAATATTTCCGAAAAACAAAATATCCCCGAATACCTGCCCGATTTCAACATCAACTTGCAAAGCTCTTGGGAGATTGACATTTGGGGGAAATTACGCACGCGCAAAGAAGCGGCCTTGGCGCGCTATTTATCGACGGTCGAAGGCCGTAATTTTGTGCTTACCAACCTTGTGGCCGACATTGCGCTGTTGTATTATGAACTGCTGGCGTTTGAGAATGAATTAGACCTCATTCGCGAAACCATCACCTTGCAAAACAATGAGTTGAGTATCATCCAAATTCAGAAAGATGCGGGCCGCGCCAACGAATTGGCGGTAAAGCAGTTTGAAGCGCAAGTGCTTAATTCTAAAAGCATTGAAGTGGAAGTGTCCCAACGAATTGTAGAAATAGAAAACCGAATTAACTTCCTGCTAGGGCGCTATCCGCAGCCTATACGCCGAAATAAATCGCGGTTTACGACTCCTTTGCCAGGGCTCGTCAGGGCGGGTGTTCCGGCAGAATTGCTCAAAAATCGGCCCGATGTGAAGCAGGCAGAATACGAATTAACGGCCACCAAAGCCAACGTATACATTGCCAAAGCCGCCTTTTATCCGTCCTTAAACGTGACGGCGGTGTTGGGCTTGCAGTCGTTTCGTCCTGAGTTTTTAATCACACCGCAATCTATTGCGTACAACATCATCGGTGGCCTGACGGCCCCGTTGTTCAACAAAAGTGCGCTGAAAGCCGAACTCAAAACCGCGCGCGCGGCGCAGGTGGAAGCGCTCTACAATTACCAACGGAGTATGTTGAACGGCTATTTTGAAGTGTATAACCAACTGGTGCTCATCAATAATCTGGAGAAACTGCACGCCCTCAAAACCTCAGAAGCCGATGTATTGGCAAAATCCATCCAGACGGCTTCCGAATTATTTTCGACGGGCCGGGCTACGTATTTGGAAGTTATTTTGAACCGTAAAAATGCGCTGCAATCTAGAATAGAGCTGATTGACGTTCGCAAGCGGCAATATTATTCCCTCATTCACCTTTATCGGTCTTTGGGGGGAGGCTGGAAATAAGCAACTTATCGGCCAAAACTCAACAAATAGGGCTTTTTTTATATTTTTGTGGTAACCGACAGAGTTAAGCATTTCAAATGTACTTTGTTCGGTTACCACAAATCATTTATTGACGTTTATAACCTATTCATTTCAACAAGCTAAACCAACCGTTTTATGGCTGAAAAAACAGTATTTGGGCACCCGAAAGGCTTATTTGTATTATTCTTTACCGAAATGTGGGAGCGTTTTTCCTACTACGGAATGCGGGCCATCCTCCTGCTTTTTTTACTGGATAAAACCAGCGGAGGAATGGGGCTCAATGAAGGAGAGGGCGGGGCCATTTATGGATTATACACATTTTCAGTTTATCTCCTGTCGCTGCCAGGCGGTTGGTTGGCCGACAATATTTTAGGACAGCGTAAAGCCATTTGGTACGGTGGTATCGCCATCATGCTGGGCCACATTGTACTGGCATTTCCTTCTTCCGAAGCGGTATTTTTTACGGGTTTGGGATTGGTAGCCATCGGAACGGGTTTATTGAAACCAAACATCAGCTCGATTGTGAGTGAGCTATACCCAGGAGGCGGCGCCATTAGAGATGCCGCTTTTTCCATTTTTTACATGGGTATCAATTTAGGCTCTTTTTTGGGTATCACCATTGTGGGCTATTTAGGTCAGAAAATAGGCTGGCATTACGGCTTTGGTGCCGCCGCCGTAGCGATGTTTTTGGGCTTGGTGGTGTACCGTATTTTTGCCGAACCCTACCTTCAAGATAAAGGAATGCACCCTAAAGTCTCTGAAGTTAAAAAAGGCGATGAAAAAACCAACCCACTTTCTTGGGTATTTGCGGCCCTTTTGGTGGCTTTTGTGCTCATTCTTCAATTCAACGGTACGTTTTCGTGGAGCAGCAAATCGGGCGTGGCTACGTCTATGGGCATCATTGCGGTTGCCATTGTGATTATTTATTTTGCCAACCTGCTGTTTGCGTCCGACCTTTCCAAAATCGAGATGAAGCGCATCGTAATTCTGTTTATCTTGTTCTGGGGAGCCGTACTATTTTGGGCGGGATTTGAACAACAGGGTTCGTCGCTCCAAATTTTTGCCGACCGCTATTCAGACCTTCCTTTCGGGATGCCTTCCAGTTGGTTCCAAAATTTTAATCCTTTCTATATTCTGGTTTTTGCCCCCGTTTTGGGCGGATTATGGGTATTGTTAGAAAAGAAAAAGCTGAATCCTCCGTTATTAGTGAAGTTTGCGATTGGCTTATTTTTACTGGGTCTAGGGTACTACATCATGGTTTGGGGGGCCAAAATTGCCCTCACCGGCGTAAAAGCCTCGGCGCTCGTGCTCATTTCAACCTATTTGTTTCATACCTTGGGTGAATTGTGTCTGAGTCCCGTAGGCTTGAGTGCATACACCAAATTAGCCCCTAAAAAATACCTAAGCCAACTCATGGGCATCTGGTTTGTGGCGGCGGCTTTGGGCAATTTATTTGCGGGTTTATTTGCGGGCGGCTTTGACGAAGAGAACGTACAGCAAATGCCCGAAATGTTTATGAGCATTGTATGGTTCTGTTTGGCCGTGGGCAGTGTAACGCTTATTCTTCAACGCCCACTCAAAGATTGGATGGGCGGAATCAAATAAAAAGATGAAAAAAAAGGAGCTGCGCAAACTCTTCGGAAAGCGCCGTCAAACATTGACAACCGCAGAGGTGGCCGAGGGAAGTCAGGCCATTGCGCGGCTCTTTTTTTCTTTTTTTGCCATTGAAAACCTCAAGGCCATTCATATTTATCTGCCCATCCGCCGTCAAAATGAGGTAGATACGTTTCCCATTATTTATACTATTCAGGAAAAATACCTTCATAATCAGGTGGTTGTTCCCCGGGCATTGCCCGAAACGAGCGAAATGGAGCATTATCAATGGCTTCCCGACATGAAGCTCCAACTCAATAAATGGGGCATTCTGGAGCCCGACCCCACCTGCAATTTGCAGTATGCCGTTACGGGTATTGACTTGGTCATTTTACCACTGATGACTTTTGACCGCAATGGCTACCGCGTAGGTTACGGCCGAGGTTTTTATGACCGTTTTTTGGCCCAATGCCGCCCCAATGTCATCAAAGTGGGCCTTTCGCTGTTTGACCCTATCCTCAAAATCGACGACATTGATTCGTTTGATGTCCAGATGGATTATTGCATTACCCCTACGCAAATTTGGCAGTGGTAAGCTGTAACTTTGCCTATCTGCGACTTTGTGTGTTTTATCGGAGAAGCATTTTTTCAAAATCTCACCCTTCTTTTTATCATTTTGACAACCAACAAAGCCCTTTTTTGCAAAAAAGATATTTTTTTCTTGGTTAGTTTTAAAGTTTACCTTTATTTTGCACCCACATTTTTATCGTCACTGTGAACACAAAGAAATCTAAATAGACACGCGGAGCCTGATGGGATATTGACCCCACCATGCCAGCGTGTTTGTCCTGATTCTTAACCTTCACGGTGACGATTTTTTTATGTACCATTGTCAACTTTAATTTAACTCAAACAAAAGCAAACCAATGAAAATCGCAGTAGTAGGCGCTACCGGTTTGGTAGGCAGCGAAATCCTCAAAGTACTCGAAGAGCGCAACTTCCCCGTCACAGAATTGATCCCCGTCGCATCCGAAAGGTCGGTAGGTAAACAGGTGACGTTCAAGGGTAAACAATACACCATCGTAAGCTTTGAAGATGCCATTGCTGCAAAACCTGCGATTGCCATCTTCTCGGCAGGCGGCGGCACTTCTTTGGAATTGGCTCCTAAATTTGCGGAAGCGGGCATTACGGTGGTCGATAACTCCTCGGCATGGCGCATGGATCCAACCAAAAAATTGGTTGTTCCCGAAATCAACGCGTATACCCTGACCAAAGAAGATAAAATCATTGCCAACCCCAACTGTTCGACCATTCAAATGGTGGTTGTGTTGAACCCACTGCACAAGCGTTATGGCATCAAGCGCGTGGTGGTTTCGACGTATCAGTCCGTAACCGGAACGGGTAAAGCCGCCGTAGATCAGCTGTTTGCCGAGCGTACGGGCGATACTAGCGTAGCGAAAGTGTACCCGCACCCAATCGACCTCAACGTACTGCCGCACATCGACGTATTTTTGGACAACGGCTACACCAAAGAGGAAATGAAAATGACCAATGAGACCAAGAAAATCATGATGGACGACAACATCGCCGTAACTGCTACGACGGTGCGCATTCCTACCATTGGAGGCCACTCAGAAGCGGTCAATATCGAATTTGAAAATGAGTTTGAACTGAGCGAAATCTACGACATCTTAGGCCAAGCCGAAGGCGTTGTGATTCAGGATGATCCAAAAAATAAAATTTATCCGATGCCATTGACGGCACACGGGAAAGATGAGACGTTTGTCGGTCGTATCCGTCGCGACGAATCGCAACCCAAAACGCTCAATTTGTGGATTGTGGCCGATAACCTCCGCAAAGGTGCCGCTACCAACGCCGTGCAGATTGCCGAGTATTTAGCCAAACACAACTTGGTGGAAGTAGCCGAATTGGTATAGTAATAAAGCAGCTTCAAAAGCGCAGGCGTCAGTCGGTTTGACTGACGCCTTTTTTGTGCCTGATAAACAACTTCTTTTATTACTTCACCGCTTTGTAGATCCTGACCAACTCAGCATTAAAGCGTTGAGCTTCTTCCCAGGCGGGGTCGTGGCCGGATTTATCGTAGAGAATAAATTCTTTTTGGGGTGCTTTTAGTAAGTCAAAATATTGCTTTGCCAAAGGCGTTGGATTGACATAATCGAACTTACCTGCAATGAAGAAAACGGGTATTTTTACTTCCGAAACCTGTTTTCTGAGGTCAAAGTTGTTATAATCAGCATCATTTACGATGTGTTCATTGGCAAAATTGGCACCTGTCAAATACGTTTCTTTTTCTTTGGCGGTGTATTCATCTGATTCCTGAAAATTAGCGTATAATTTTTCTATCGTAAACCCATCATATATTTTTCGGTTCAACTCCAAAAGAATGTATTTCTGTAATGAAAAAGCATCCGGAAAGGCATACATTGTTCTGAAATCGCCACCTTTGGGTTCGCCGATAAATTCGAGTTGCTGAACAAGCGAATCAATCTTAAACTCTTTTGCCTTCGCCATTGTATATTGATACGATTGCAGTTCGCCATCGGCAGCAGCTACTTCCTGCCCCGTACCAACAAACGCACTGAAATGCTCGGGGTATTTCTGAACGGCGTACATTCCCAAGCGCGATCCCCACGAATGTCCCACCAAAAACAGTTTCTTTACGTTGAGCCTGTTTTTGAGATATTTTGCCAACACATTCACATCTTCAATGTATTTACTTACTTTAATTTCAGCTTTCGGAAAGTTTTCAACGTACGATTTTCCCGCATTGCGTTGGTCCCAATAGACCACCACAAAGTCTTTTTCAAGGTCTTTGTTGTACTTTCTGAGTCCACCAAGTTCCGACACCCCCGGCCCGCCGTGCAAATGTAACAAAACCGGATTACGGTCATTTTTACCCCGAATCATGACAAATTGTTTGGTGCCGTTGATGTCCAAATACTTCGCCTCAGCAATGCTTTCGGCCGCTTTGGTGGTATTTTTTTCTTCGCAGGCAAATAGCCCCATCAGCAAAATCACTTTTAATAGTTTTTTCATTTTTTTGGTAATTTTTGAGTGAGTAACTATTCTAAATAGCTTTTCGATGCACTTTTCAGAATTTGACCCTGCAAAATTACCGGTCGTTTTTCGGGCGTTCATTGACTTTGGTTAAGAAGCAAAATTTGTTTTTCACTTTCATTCCCTTTTTTACAAAAGCCAATGCTGGTGTTTTTTTAGAGCCGTTTCTTTTCATCTAAAATTCGATACTCATCAAATGCCACCACTGACTTACTATGTAACCAAAACGACAACCAAGGCAAAAGACAAATGGATAAATTATCTGCCTTTTATCCTGATTATTATTATTTTCAAATAAATTCCTGAAAAGAGACCATCCTATGTATTTATCTTTAGAAAGTATTTTTTGGTAACTTTATGCGACAAAAACTAATCAATTACTTCGCCGAAATATCCTCTTTGAGCCATAATGAACTGGCCGAAGTAATGGAACAGCTTGACATTAAATCGTTTGAAAAAGGTACGGTTTTGATACACGAGGGGCAGGTTCACACCAAGTGCTACTATATCATTGAAGGACTTGTAAGACAATACAGTTTGGAGGATGGCTTAGAGAAATCAATTGGTTTTTTTACTGAATATCAAACCGTTATGTCGATACCGAGCCTCACTGAGCTAAAGCCTTCAAAATATTATTTTGTTTGTTCAGAGCCTGTTACCTGTATCGTGGGTGACCCCACCGAAGAGCAGGAAATGTATGCCAAATATCCGAAATTAGAAACCCTTACCCGCTCTATGATAGAGCAGGATTTTGGGCAAACCCAAGAAGATTTCGCCAGTTTTGTGACTTCATCGCCCGAGAAACGTTATTTGAATCTACTGCAAAATCGCCCTGATTTATTGCAAAGAGTACCACAGCACCAACTGGCGAGTTATCTGGGTATAACGCCCGAATCATTGAGCCGAATCAGAAAAAGGATTACGAAGAAGTAAGTCATTTGATTTACATGTAGTTTTAAACTGAAAATCACTGCTCAATAAAACAAAACTCATGAGAGAAAAAATCGTACACTATTTCTCAAAAATAGCGCTTCTTTCGGAGGACGAAGCAAGCGCCATTAAGAACAGTGCCGTGGTAAAAAATTACGCCAAAGGCACGGTTTTAGTACATGAGGGGCAGTTTTCCAAAGAAACCTTTTTTGTACTTAAAGGACTCATCAGGCAGTATAATTTGACAGAAGGTGAAGAAAAAACAACGGCATTTTTCACCGAGGAGCAATGGGTAATGGCGCTCAATAATCTTGAGGGAGACAACCCCTCTCCCTATTATTGGGTGTGTGAAGAAGATTCGGTTTTGCTATTGGGCAATGATGATTCGGCACAGATAATATTTAATCAATTTCCCCGATTAGAGTCCCTTGCTCGAAAAATAGTAGAAAACACTTTTGCCGACTACCAACAAACCATCTTGAATTACTTGACCGACAGCCCCGAACAGCGGTACTTACGGCTATTGGAATCTCGCCCCGACCTCATCCAACGCATTCCGCAGTATCAATTAGCAAGCTACATCGGTGTAAAGCCCGAATCCTTAAGCAGGATCAGGAAGCGGCTGACGAAAAAGCCTTAATTTCTCTCCGCCATTTGAGGGTATAAACAAACATCACAAAGCATGTAACGGTTTGAGTGAGGGGCCCACCGGCGTACCGTTCAAACCATCTGACGCCTTTTTTTATTAATTTTATTTCGTGCTTCCCAATAGGTTTCCGAACTTTGCGTTATTCTTAATTGCAACCCGCAAACGATTTTGCAGGTATTTTGTTTTGATTATCAAGATTATAAGCACAAAGGTTGAAGCTAATGGTAAAAAATCTCTCTATACTTTTCATTTTCCTTTTTGTCACTCATCACTCGTTTGCCAAAGGTTATACTCCCACCGACACCCTTCGTAAAGCTCCCCTTTGGGCGGCTAAAAAAGGACCATATCGCCCTACCCGCGCACTTAAAAATGATATTTTGCACACCCAGTTGAATATGCGCTTTGACTGGCTCCGTCAGCATGCACTCGGCTCGGCCACTATTACATTTAAGCCTTATTTTTATCCCCAAAAAACGCTGGAATTAGACGCTAAGGGCTTCGATATTAAAGGGATATTTCAGCTTGATACGCTCATGAGGATAGATTCAACGACCAAACAAGTCGTTACTGAATACATCAATGACCCTCTCGAATATACCTACGACAAACGTCTGCTTACTATCAAACTTCGGCGCACCTATAGCCGCTTTGATACTTTACATGTATTGATTGATTATGTGGCCAAACCCAACGAACTGCCCGTCGGGGTGGCAGGGCCAAAAGGGGATAAAGGGCTTTATTTTATCAACGCCGACGGCATGGACGAAGGCAAACCGCAGCAAATCTGGACACAGGGGGAAACGGAATATAACTCCTGCTGGATGCCCACGGTCGACAGCCCCAACGAAAAAATGACGCAAGATTTTCGATTGACTGTCGAAAACCGTTTTAAGACCCTTTCAAATGGCAAACTGGTCGAATCTCAACTTAATCCTGACAGCACTACCCGCACCGATCGTTGGGTGCAGCGCTTGCCACACGCACCTTATCTGGCGGCGTTTGTGGTGGGAGATTTTGCCGTAGCACGCGATACCATTCGCCCAGGGTTAGAACTGAGTTATTATGTAGAGCCTCAATACGCTCCTTATGCCAAAGCAATTTTTGGCCGAACGCGCGAAATGATTCAGTTTTTTGAGGAAAAATTCGGGGTAGAATTTCAGTGGGAAAAGTACGCCCAAATCGCCGTCCGTGATTTTGTTGCGGGTGCCATGGAAAATACATCCATGACCGTTCATGCAGAAAATGTACAGAACGATTCCCGTGCCCTGCTCGACGGTAACTCCGACGATGTGATTGCGCACGAACTGATGCACCATTGGTTTGGTAATCTCGTCACCTGCGAATCGTGGGTGCATTTGCCGCTCAACGAAGCCTACGCCAACTATTCAGAATACCTCTGGAATGAACACAAAAAAGGCGCGGAAGAAGCCGATTTGTGGGGGCACGGCGAGTTGCAACAATACCTCGGCGAGTCGGAACAAAAGCAGGAGCCGCTGATTCGGTACAACTATACCGACATGGAAGACATGTTTGACAATCACTCTTACGCCAAAGGCGGGCGGGTGTTGCACATGCTTCGCAAATATGTAGGCGACGAGGCCTTTTTTACGGCTTCTCGCAACTACCTTATCCGCCACGGATACGGAACCGCCGAAATCAACGACCTGCGCGAAGCCTTTGAAGACGTGACGGGGGAAGACCTAAACTGGTTTTTTAACCAATGGTTTTTATCGCCGGGTCACGCCAACCTCAAGGTGGAGAAAACCTGGAACGATGGAAAAGTAACGCTGAAAGTAAGTCAATTGCAGGATTCGACCTATACGCCCATTTACCGCCTACCGCTCAAAGTAGATGTGTGGGTCAACGGCCAGAAAAATACCCATGAAATTGTGGTCAACCGGGCGCGTCAAACCTTTGAGTTTCCCGCTGCACAACGTCCCGATTTGGTGGATTTTGACGTCGAAAAACAATTGTTGGGTGAGGTAGACTACGAAAAAACGAAACCTGAATTGATTTTTCAATACGGTCATTGCGACAAATATCTGGCACGCTACGAAGCCATCACGCGCTTGGAAGGACAGATGATTGACTCAACCGTACGCCACGTGATGATGAGCGCCATGAATGATAAATTCTGGAAGATTCGTCAATTGGCCATCTCTAATTTCTCCGAATACGACGGGCTGCAATTCAACGAAGTGGAGCGAATCATCCAAAGCAAAGCCCGCGTGGATGCCCACCCACGTGTACGTATGGAAGCCGTGATTACGTTGGGCTCGTTTGGCGACAATTCCAACGACCCACTCTTTCGCGAAGCACTCAACGACAGTTCTTACCAAGTAGTGTCGGCGGCCTTGGATGCGTACCTGATTGGCAAGCCTGATGATGCTGCTGACGTGGCGCTTCGGTTCGAAAATGCCCCTAACAGCGAGATTGTGACCGCCGTGGCCAATTACTACGCTGGCTTGGCCAAACCTGACCAGTATGAATGGTTTATGCAAAAAATGAGCAAGTTAAAATCGGCCGAAATCTATAATTTCTTACAGGTTTTTGGCAAATACCTCATCCGCTCCAATGCCGACGTACAGCGCAAAGCCCTGCCCATGCTCGAAACCACGGCCCGCAATCACCCCGCCTATTTTGTACGGTTCGGGGCCTATCAGGTACTGGGATTATTGACCGATATCGAAGGGGTAAAGGCTATGCGAAAAGACATTCGTAACGCCGAGCGCGACCCGCAATTGAAGAATATGTACGGACAGGTGGGGGATTTTTGAGAAAATCATTTAGCTTACTTTTTTTCTAACTTTTTCAACTCTTTTTCGAGATAGGCTTTTGAAAGCCAGTTTGTACCAATCATCACACCTTCAATCTGTCGGGTCTGATTGATGTCTTGCAGGGGATTGCCATTGAGCAAGACCAAATCTGATACATTTCCAGTCTTGATAATGCCCGAATCTGGTTTGTTCAAATAAGAAGCTACGTTGACAGTTCCAGTACGCAAAGTTTCATACGGCGTCAGTCCAGCATCTACGAGGTATTTCATTTCGTGGTGAATAGAGAAACCCGGTACATTGAATATTTGGGGAGCATCGGAGCCTAACAAAATCTCCACCCCATTTTTCTGACATTCGTAGAGCAGCTTTCGGCGAATTTGTATCAATTTTTCGGCGCGCGCTTTTGAGAAGTTAGGGTTGCTGTTATAGGTGTTTTTCGTATTTGCCCAACCCTTCACCTGTTCGGGCTTCATGTATTTCATTTCTGGGGCATTGGTAAACGCCTCCGCAGAAAGTGGCGACTGCCACCGCTCAGCCAACGCCTGCGTAGGCACAACCCGTATGTGGTTGTTGCGTAGGCCCTCTATTAGTTTTGGAATGAGAGAAACATCGGCCCGATCCGCAATCCAAGCTCCAAACAGACCCGCTTCTTGTTCGACCAACGTATCAATTCCTGGGGTGAGGGCTTCGATAAAACCATCCAAATGATCAATAGTCGAATACTTTGCATCAATAGCTCGCCAAACGCCAACATTAAAGGAAACGTGTCCCACAAAGGGAATACCAACCTCCTTGGCAGTTTTGGCGATAGCGGGAAAAGTTTCTCTTGTGAGCCCTGGGTGTAATTTTAGAAAATCATACCCAGCAGCTTTCTGCTCGCGTACCATTTCTGCACCTCGTTCGGCAGTTTTTACGGTCTGTCCGTTAAATGAGGGACCCGTTGTGTAAAAATGAGGCCCAAGAATACTTCCATTGTTGATTTTACTTCGTAATTCAAGGTGTTTTTGGTGACCGAGCATCCCTCGAATTGTGGTGATTCCATTCGCAAGATAAAGCATCAGCACCTCTTTCATGGGTTCAAAATCGTCCGTTTGGGGAACGTGCGCGTGGATTTCAGCCCAACCAGGGGTTAGGTATTTTCCTTTTGCATCAATGACCAAGGCACCTTTACTGACTTTCACCTTTGCCGCGTCGCCCAATGCCGTTATTCGACCGTTTTTGACAATAACCGTTTGATTTTCAATGACTTGTTCTTTATCCATTGGAATGACGTTCACGGATTTGAAGACGATTTCGCGTTCACTATTATTGACCAGTTCCTGCGCTATCATTGTGGTGCGGGAAGCCAAAAGCGAGACAATAAACAGGAGGAAAAAGGAGGTGCGCATACAAGTAGATGGTTAGGATTTGTGCGTAGTAATCAAAATTCCTATTGGGGCGGGGCCATCTATCAAGGAATGATGTTCATTTCATGACTGATGCTATGGCAATTTGTTGAAAAAATGGCTGACATCAAAAAGTAAAACAAGATTCTTTGTGAGTCATTGGATATTCCTTAAAATTAAGGGGGATTCGAGCGGTACTGATTTTTATAAGGAAAGAGTAACAAATAAAAAAGCGCCCAACAGGCGACCCATTGGACGCTTTTGCTATGAATCAGGGTTTACTTTTGAAAATCAGAAACTGGGCAGTGCTGTCGGTTACTTCTAACCGACAGATAAGGTTTCTCAAAACCTCGCGCCGTTCGGTTTTGAGAATCTGACAGCACTCAAGACACCACACAAGCTTATTTTATAAGAATACCCTGTTCTATGAATATATTTCTGGGATTTAAACCCCTATCTTCTCCACGACCAAATAATCGGCCTGTTTGACGGTATGTTGTTTGACCATCATTTCTCCCAAAAATCCCGCTAAAAATAGCTGAAATCCGATGACTATGGCGACCAAGGCCATATAAAACAGCGGATTTTCGGTCACGTTGCGGAAAGGCTCATGGGTAAAAATAAGGTAGAGTTTTTTGATGATTAAACCACACGTAATGACAAAACCAAGCAAAAATGATAGCGTACCCCACAGCCCGAAAAAGTGCATGGGCGCTTTGCTGAAACGATGCACAAACGTAATCGAAAGCAAATCCAGAAAACCATTCACAAAGCGCTCCAACCCAAATTTGGTGCTGCCGTATTTGCGCGCCTGGTGCTGTACTACTTTCTCCCCGATCTTGCGGAAACCGTTCCACTTAGCCACCACCGGAATATAGCGGTGCATTTCGCCATAAAGCGTGATGTTTTTGACCACCCGCTGCTTGTAGGCTTTCAGTCCGCAGTTAAAATCATGCAAATGAACCCCTGATATACTGCGGGTTACGGCATTAAAGAGCTTGGTGGGCAGGGTTTTTGAAATTGGATCGTAGCGTTTTTGTTTCCAACCCGACACCAAGTCAAAACCATCTTCCGTAATCATGCGGTACAACTCGGGGATTTCGTCGGGACTGTCCTGCAAGTCGGCATCCATCGTGATGACCACGCTGCCGCGCACGAGCTGAAAACCCGTTTGCAGGGCAGGCGTTTTGCCATAATTTCGGTTGAAGCGCACCCCTTTGATGTGTGGGTCGCTAACGGCCAGTTTCTGAATCACTTTCCACGAATCGTCGGTACTGCCGTCATCGACCAGCAGTACCTCATAACTAAACTGATGCGCCTCCATGATCCGCCCAATCCAAGCGGTCAATTCGGGTAACGATTCCTCCTCGTTGAAGAGTGGAATAACGACTGATATATCAAGGGCTTCGCCAGGCATAGTATCCAAAATCAATTGCGTATCGCGCAGCAAAGCTACAAATTCTTTTGGTGCTTCCATTGGATTTTGAGGATTAGGGTGTTGCATAGAACCCAAAATCAACAAACGTGCCAAAGCCCTTCAAAATTGCAATTATGCCCCAGTAACGGTCTGTTCTTCGGCATTTTCGGGCACTTTACCCCGAATTTTTGTCAAAAGAATACCTACCAAAAAGATGGTGAGCGTACCCACGACGATAATCATATTGGGATGAAACGCACTCCGCAAATAGGCCAAAGAATCGGGGATTTGGGCCGAAAAGGTCATCCAGAGAATGACGAGTAAACCAATCATGGTTGCCGTAAGGGCTTCCACGTTGCGGGTCTGACGCGAGATGATTCCCAACAAAAACAGCCCCAACATACCGCCCGCAAAAATCCCTGAAAGCACCCACCACACATCCAAAATACTCTTGACGCCAATCATGGAAATGCCCGTAACCATGCCCATAAGACCAAAAACCGTGGTGGCAACGTATAGTAATCTGAGTGACTGCTTATCGGTCAGATTTGACTTAATGTATCGCTGATAAATATCGACCGAAAACACCGTGGCCGAAGCGTTCATGCCTGAACTGATGGTGCTCATGGCCGCCGACAAAATCGCAGCAACAATCAGCCCCAACAAACCTGCCGGAACTTTTGTCACCATAAAGTGCGGCATCACCTTGTCGCCAAAATCGCTCGGCTTGAGCGTAGCGGCCAATTGTTGGATGGCTTCTTGCGTTCCACCAGGCAACTTATCGGCGGCGGCTTGCAATCTCACCGCCTCCATCATTTCTGGATTTGCCTGATAATACGCGTACAAAGCGGAACCTAACACAAAGAATATCAATGAAATAGGCACATACAAGTACACGCATAGCCACACCGACTTGGCCGCCTCTTTGATGGACGTGGTGGTGTGGTAGCGCTGCACGTAGTTTTGGTCCATCCCAAAGTTGTTGAGGTTCATAAAGAACCCGTAAAGTAATATGACCCAAAAAGTAGGTTGGGAAAAATCTGGCGCGTAGCTGCCGAGACTAAATTTATTGTCGGCCTGCCCGATGTCGATGATTTTTCCCACGCCTCCCGACATACCATCGACCACCAACCACAAAATAATCACCGCACCCGCCGTCTTAATCACTCCTTGGACTACTTCAGTCCAAATCACGGCTTCCATGCCTCCCATGACCGTATAAAGAATAATACAAATCCCTACCACCACCATAATCGTGGCCATCGGGTAGCCCGTCAGGGCTTGTAAACTAAGAGCAATTCCGAAGAAAATGGACCCCATACGGGCAAGCTGCGTCAACAAAAAACACACTACCGCATAAGACCGCGCCCACGGCCCAAAACGATTTTCGAGATTGGTGTAGGCCGATACTTCACCCGTATTTCGGTAAAAAGGAATGAAAAACTTAGTAGCTACCCACGCCGCCAAAGGCATAGAAAGGCTAAACACGAAGGAGTTCCAGTTGCTCCCGAAGGCCTTGCCTGGCACGCCCAAAAAGGTATTGCTGCTAAGAAAAGTCGCATAAATCGACATACCGATGGCCCAGCCCGGAATCTGCCCCGAGGCGGTGGTAAACTGCTCGGCGTTGTTGCTGCTTTCGCGGCTGTTTTTGCGGGAAAAATACACACCAACGCCCACCATTCCGGCTAAATACATTAAAATGATGGCGACATCAATAAGGGGAAGGTTCTTCATGATTGGGGTCTGGGTGCTAAAGCACGATTATTTGTTATTCGTTAATTGTAAATCCAGTTAGTGGTGTTCCGAAAATCCGTTTTTCAGTCACGCAATCATTAATACCTTTTTTTATTCGATTAAGACTATTTATAACTTAAAATACTGCACACAATAAATAGCCTCATTCGTCCAAAGGCAAGTACTGTTTCTATCCAATTCAGGAAGACTCATGAGCACCTCAATTACTCCCACGCTACTCCAAAAATTAAAAAATGGTCAAAATGTGTACGGAACGTGCATTACGTCTACCGCACCCATGTGGCCCGCCGCCATCAAGCGTACTGGCGTTGATTTTGTGTTTATTGACACCGAGCACATCCCACTCGACCGCGCCGAATTGGCCAAAATGTGTCAAATCTTCAGGGCACTGGGCATTACGCCCATCGTGCGGATTCCTGAGCCCAATCCTTTTTTGGCTTGTCAGGTAATCGACGGCGGAGCATTGGGCGTGGTAGCGCCTTATTTGGAATCAACGACCCAAATTCAGGAGTTGGTAGGGGCCGTTAAATTGCGACCACTTAAGGGAGAAAAATTACAGCATTACCTGACGAGTGCCGAAGAAATGACGCCTGAATTAAAACAATACATCTCCAACCACAACGCCGCCAATCTTTGCATTGCCAACATCGAAAGCGTACCCGCGCTGGAGCGGCTCGACGCCCTTTTGTCGGTACCTGGATTGGATGCGGTGTTTATCGGTCCGCACGATTTGTCGGTGAGTTTGGGCCTGCCTGAGCAGTACGACCACCCCGACTTTGAAGCGGCCGTCCGGAATATTATTCATCAAACCCGCGCCAAAGGGCTTTCGATTGGTATTCACTTTTCGCTGGAGCCCGAGCGCCAAATCAAATGGATGAAAGAAGGAGCCAACATGGTGGTACACAGCTTTGACGTGGCGCTTTTCAGCCAACGCTTACAACATGATTTGAGTATCATCAAACAGGCCGCAGGAGATAGCCCAAACGCAGATACTGCCACCTCCCTGACGGTCTAGGAATTTGTAAATGCATAAAAACAATTGTCCGAACTGGTAATCTTCCCTTTTTTTGGCCTTTATAGACATGTAATTAAAAATAAGCAGTTTCTACAAATTGAGCATTAGACAAACATGGAACAAATCAAATGGGGGATGATTGGCTGCGGAAACGTAACCGAAAAGAAGAGCGGCCCGGCGTTCAGCAAAATACCTCACTCGTCGTTGGTGGCCGTCATGGGCCGTAGCGCCGAAAAAGCCGCTGATTACGCACAACGCCACGGCGTACCTAAGTGGTACACCAACGTTGATGACTTAATCAACGACCCTGAGGTCAACGCCATCTACATCGCCACGCCGCCCGACGTGCACCTTGACTACGCCACCCGAGCCATGAAGGCAGGCAAAGCCGTATATGTGGAAAAACCCATGGCGCGCAACGCCGCCGAATGCGAAGCCATGAATCAGGTCAGTCGCGAAACGGGCGTGCCGCTTTTTGTGGCATATTACCGTCGTACGTTGCCTTATTTTGTAAAACTCAAAGAACTCATCGACCAAAAAGTTATCGGTGATATTCGGTTGGTAACGGTGCAAATCCATTATAATCCCTACGCCGAAGAAATTGGCAAAGGCGCGCGTCCGCGCTGGCGTGTAGACCCCGCTATTTCGGGCGGTGGTCACTTTCATGACTTAGCGTCTCATCAGTTTGATTTTCTGGAATACGTGCTCGGCCCCGTTAAATCAGCGCAGGGTATTTCTCGAAATCAGGCGGGGTTATACGAAGCCGACGACATCACTGTTGCCAATTTTGAGTTTGAATCGGGGGTGTTGGGCACAGGAAGCTGGTGCTATACGCTCAACCCAGAGCAACGCCTCGACGAATCTCAACTCATCGGTTCTAAAGGGAAAATTACGTTTTCTTTTTTTGAACGGTTTACCATCAAAGTAGAAACTGCCGATGGCACCGACGAGTACTTGATTCCTTATCCTGAACACGTCCAACAACCTTTGATTGAGACCATTGTGCAGCAATTGCGCGGTAAAGGCCCATGCCCAAGCACGGGCGAAACGGGCGCCCGTGCCAATGCCATCATGGACCAAATTACGCACCCCTAACCCACCATTCATTGCAAGGGTACTGGGGTCACCCCAAGTTGGGGCCTTACTGCGCATTTTTTCGTCCAAAAGCACCCGATTTGTGAATTAAGCATTTGATAATAAACGAAATTATAAAATCAGCGGCCTATGAAGTAAGTTTGGTTTTTAAACCCGTACAATTTCGGCCCATCACGTTTCTAATAACCAACCCCTATGAAAAGTCTTTCTCTTAGTTTTATGCTTGCCTGCGGGCTGATTGCTTTTGTCGGCAAGGCCCAAACCCATAAGCCTTACACGCCTACGCGTTTTCCCGACCGCCTTATTTTGGGCTGGCAAGGCAACCCCGCCACTTCTCAATCCGTCAATTGGCGCACCGACTCATCGGTGGTGGGAGCGGTTGGGGCCATTCATGAAGCCGATGCGAGCCCTGATTTTGTCAAAAAAGCAACCATCGTTCCAGCCGTTACCGAAAAAGTACTCATTGAAGGTAAACAGATTTTATACCATTCGGTCCACTTCAAAGACCTCAAACCCGACACCAAATACAGCTACCGCGTAGGTGCGGGTGACGAATGGAGCGAATGGTTTCATTTCAAAACCGCCAAAGACCAACCTGCCCCGTTTTCGTTCCTCTACTTTGGCGATGCCCAAAACGACCTTCGTTCGCTGTGGTCGCGGGCCATTCGCGGGGCGTATTCGGCCTTTCCCTCGGTGCAGTTTATGCTTCACGCGGGCGATTTAATCAATAACTCCAACGCCGACTGGCAGTGGGGTGAGTGGTTTGAGGCGGGCGGCTGGATTACGGGCATGGTGCCTACGCTGGCTACGCCCGGCAACCACGAATATTTTAAAGATGATGCAGGCGCTCGTCGCGTATCGATGCACTGGCGGCCGTCGTTTGTGCTGCCCGAAAATGGCCCCGACAAACTCAAGGAAACGGCATACTATATTGACTACCAAGGCGTTCGTTTTATTTCTTTGGACTCGCAAGGCGCATTATTGGACTCGACCGTAATGGATGCGCAAGCCGAATGGCTCGTGGGCGTATTGAGCAACAACCCCAACAAATGGACCGTTGCGGTGCATCACCACCCCATTTATTCAACCGCCAACGGACGCAATAACGACGAATGGCGCCTGAAAATGGAGCCTATTTACAAAAA
This sequence comes from Runella aurantiaca, assembly GCF_003339505.1. GTDB lineage: Bacteria > Bacteroidota > Bacteroidia > Cytophagales > Spirosomataceae > Runella > Runella aurantiaca. Next base: position 437,540 of record NZ_QPIW01000002.1, on the reverse strand, counting down.
ATACAACGTCGATTTGGTATTGCAGGGGCATGACCACACCTACGGACGTGGTCTGAACATGCCGTTGGGCAAAACACGCAAATTCCCCGATGGGCCTATTTATGTGGTATCGGTCAGCGGGCCTAAAATGTACACCATTGGCTTGCAAGATTGGATGGACCGGGCGGGTTCCAACACGCAATTGTACCAGCTTATTACGGTAGATGGCAACAAGCTTTCGTATAAGTCGTACACCGTGACGGGAGAGCTGTATGATGTGTTTGATTTGACCAAAAGTGCCAACGGCCGCAATACGCTCATCGACAAAGCGCCTACGTTGGCACCCGAGCGCTTGGCCCTGCCCGAAAGCTACCTCAACCGATTCACGCCCGAGCAAATCAAGGAATACGAAAACCGATTTAAGGAATACAAAGCCCGGAAAGAGGGGAAGAAATAAGGTTTTTTGTTGAAGGCAAAAGCAATTGGGGCAGCCCGATTGCTTTTGCCTTTTTCGTTTTTTACTTTCGTAAACTCGTCAAATTGGTAGTTTTGTACGGAGTTTTGGCCAAGGACGAGCTTTTCATCTGAATTGGGCACGTGTCGCGAATATATTAAATTGAATATGGATTGAAATGACAGAAAGGTATTTTATCAAACAAGACGCTGAATCAAACAAATTTTGGGAAATTCAATTTTGGAATAATGGATTTCGTACTTTCTGGGGCAAGATAGATACCATTGGTAGATTTAAATTAGAAGAGTTTGAATCTAAAAATGCTTGTCAAAAAGAAATTCAGAAACTAATCAACGACAAGACCAAGAAGGGATATATTGAAAAAGCAACTTCAAGCAGGTTTCTTGAAGCAACTGTTTTGGCTGAAATTCAAGAATTTGAGGAGCAAAATGAAATAAAGGCTCATCCATTAGCCAAGAAGTTATTAAATGAAACGTTCATTTGGAGTTGTATCGAAGAAACAGGACCATTTGGAAGTGATGACGGTAATGATACTTTTTGGAATTACAGAGATTGGTCTCAAGAAAATCCAAGAGGTAAAAGTATTGAATTCATGAGTAATTTGTTGACAGAATGGTACGGAAAAGATTTTACTAAATTGAATTTAGAGGAGATAGAACAATCAAGGATTCATGAAATTCTGAGTAAAGACCCAATCCAAATTCCGATACATATAGATACTACAATCATTTCAACTGCCTTTAGCCAACTTGTGCTGAAAGGAAAAATAGATACAGACACCCTCTATTTGACTGAAATAGCGCTAAAGAGACAGCTAATGCCTGTTTGTCTCTCTCATTTTAGAGAAGACTATAGAGAAACCAGAATTATTCAATTAAAGAAGTTATTGAGCATCATAGAAAGTTTAAAATGAATCAGTACTTTTCAAGCTTCTGCATGAGCATCATTGCCCAGGGTATACCCAAGGCCCCAATTTCTGCGCAATCTCCCCCAAGTTGTGCGTAGTCTTCCGTAGGGAGACTGCGAACTAAAAATACTCAAAGTGTTTGCAACACGGTGAGTGCGCCAAAAGCTACTAACTATGCTTTCTCCTGTTATTCAACCAAAAAACCGTTAGACCCCTTATCATCAATAATTTCATCCAAATGAAAAAAAACAACCCATTCGAAAACAAGAGCCTTGAAGAACTCAAAGCTACAAAAGCTAAATACCAAAAAATAGTAGCTGTTTTTACGGGTCTTATGACCGTAGCTGTCATTGTTATCGTTTATGTAGCAATCACAACTAAAAACTGGGCCCAACTTGCGACACTTGGGGCTATTGGAGCATTTTTACCTATGTTCATTAGCATCCAAGCTTTAGACAAAGAAATTAAAAGGAGGGAACAGAATAATTAAATCTCTATACTGCTGAAATAGTTTGACAGCTTTTTTGAATATCCCTTGATTCAGTGTGTTCCGAAGTGAATAAAGGGTATTTAATGTTTTTTGTTTTACAATCAGTAATCAAATAATCCCCACTTTTGACACATACTAAAATAAATGAAACCTGAAAAAGTAGCCTCTCTCACCGACAATGAGTTACTCAAGCGAAAAAAATTACTGAAAAGTACCCATACTTTTATCGTAGCCACTGGCATTGTCGCATTATTGGTACTGTGCGTGATGTTTGGATATTCCGTTGGCAAAGACGCTGCCACCGGCGGAAAAGGCACTTTTTATTACAAGCCATTGATCCCATTTATTCTGTTTTTTATTGTCGGCAACGGGGTTATAACGTCTCAGCAAAAATCAATCAATGACGAAATCAAAAAAAGAAACTTAGAGTAACACGCTGAATTCATATACTAAAAGCTACTGACTACCTTTCCAAATACTGAATGTCTTCCCTCAGTTTGTATCCTACGAGCTATTTATCGTTTCTAAATCCTGTTATTCAATAGGTTATAAGGCTATGCTAGTTCCTAGACGATTGAATAAAAGAGTTATTTTGAGCCGCTTCGCCCTTTAGGTTTATATGCTGGTAATTTTCCAAGCTTTGGTAAAAATTTAGAGTGGGACCTGAATCTGAGCATTGAGTAAAAAATCTCAACACCCCTTAGGAAAACCCACTCCAACTGTTTGATAAAAATACCTTGTGGCGGATCGTTCAAATTCGCACTTACTTGGGATTTTTTTCTAAAGTTTAAACGGCTTTATTATGATTTTCGGGTTTTCCGAATCGGCTTACCGTACTTTTTCATCATTTCTTTGGCGTGATTGCGGCGAACGTTTACCTTTTGGTTCTTTTCGGTTTTTTCGTGAAAAGCCCCACCAAATGTATCACTTTTGACAATTTTTACGCTGATGATTTTCGTATAACCCGTGTCTCTTTCTTCGGGGGTCAGTTCGTCCGAAATTTCGAGTAATTTAGGCAACGGACGCATCGGAATCGGCTGCTTCATCAGGGCTTCAATGGCCTCCTGCTGCTCCTTCTCTTTTTCCATGATAAAACTGATGGCGATGCCTTTTTTATCCACCCGGCCCGTACGCCCAATGCGGTGAATGTAGGTTTCGGGAAGTTCGGGTAAATCAAAATTGATAACGTGCGATACTTCCGAGACATCCAATCCGCGCGCAATGACGTCGGTGGCAATGAGCACGCGACAAGCGCCACTCTGAAAGCGATTAACGGCCTCAAAACGCTGCATTTGGGCTTTATTGGAGTGAATCACGCTGACCGTATCGCCAAATTGCTTTTCTAGTTGTTCAAACAATTGATTAGCCAAGGTTTTGGTTGCCGCAAAAACCAGCACTTTGACCATGTCGGGGTCGTGGCCAAGAAGCAGTTCTAGCAGATTTACTTTGGTGTAGAAATTGGGCACTTGGTAAGCCATTTGGTAGATATTCTCCAACGGCGTACCTGCTGGGGTGGCCTCCACTTTGACGGGATGGTGAAAATATTCCTGCATCAACTGCTCCACTTCGTCGGTGATGGTGGCCGAAAACAAGAGGTTTTGACGTTTTTCTGGCAAGGTATCCAAGATGAGTTTCAACTGCGCCCGGAAGCCCAGATTGAGCATTTCGTCGGCTTCATCCAGCACCAGTTTTTTCACGGCTTTGGGCTTGATTACCCCACTCGACAGCATATCAACCAAACGCCCAGGCGTAGCTACCAGCACATCCACGCCCTGCGAGACCTCCGCCACTTGTGGCTTCATGTTCACGCCTCCGTACACTCCCACCGTAACTACACTCATGTAAGGAGTCAATTTCTTGACCGATTCCACCACCTGCACCACCAGCTCTCGCGTGGGCACCAAAATAACTACCTGCGGATTTTTTTCTTTTGAAAACTGAAATTGCCGAAGGCAAGGCAACAGATACGCCAAGGTTTTTCCCGTGCCTGTTTGTGCAATCCCGTACACGTCTTGCCCCGACATCACCACCGAAAATACCTTTTGCTGAATGGCCGTAGGCGTCGTAAAACCTAGGTCATTGATGGCATTGAGCAGTGGTTTATTGAGATTTAATTCGTCGAAAGTCATACCTAATTCGTTAAAATAAAGACTAAAGGTACAGGGATTCAGCGAATTTTACATGAACGAGCTTAAATCAGGGTGTCCTTTTTATTTCACAATCGTAAATTCATCCTTCACTTTTCCGTACTCGTCCAAACAGTGCAGGGTCAATTTGTTGTTATCAATTCGGATGTGCTGGTACACGGGCCCGCTCTGAAAACGTGCCGCTGCGTAGGGCTCTTCAGGCCAGTTTTTGTGTTGGCTCGGAATACTGATAGAAATGGTATAAATCGTGCCTTTAGCGGGAGAATCCACGGGTTTTTCGGCGAACATGGGTTTGCTGCGCATGTAGTAATGTACATGCCCACTCATGACCATATCAACGTGGTAACGGTCAAACAACACGCCCCATTCTTTGCGGATTTGCGCATAATCTTCTTCAAAATTATAGGGCGGGAAGTGCAGCATCACAAACTTCCATTTTGCCTTGCTTTGCGAAAGCTGCTTTTCAATCCAAGCCGTTTGCGCATTGATGGGCGACGTGCCATCGAGCATGATAAACAAGGCATTTTGGTAATTGAAAGCGTAGGTCCGTTCAGAAGGCACTTTATCGGGGCCGTTGGTGGGCAAGCTGAACAGGTTTTGGTACATTGCCGCGCCTAGCCCGTCTTGGCTGTCATGGTTGCCAGGAATGGGCATGAAGGGTTTTTGGCTAAAAACCTTTCCTGAATGATGAAAAAACTCATCCCACTCATTGCGGTCAAGGCCCGTACTGACTAAGTCGCCGATGACCGAATAAAAGGAAATTTCGGGGTGACGTTCGAGCGTTTGACGCGCCATTCGCCCCCAATCGGGCGATTTGTGCGTATCGCCAAACCACACAAACGAAAACGCCTCTGGCTGGGCCGCTTCGGTCCTAAAATCAGCCACTTCTGACCAACCCGTACTCAGAGAACCCACCCGATACGCATACGCAGTAGCAGGCGTAAGTTGGGTTAGTTTGGCCGTAAAACGCTGAATATAACGATCGTTGCGTAGCAGGCGGTCTTCCATCTGAAACGGCAATGCTTTGGCGGTCAGCATATCGGTCGAGTTTTTTTTCCAGTACTGTACTTTTCCTGTTTTCACCGCCGCCTGCGTACGCCACTGCACATCAATGGTGGTAGAAGGGTCGGCGCTCCACGAAAGCAGCAACTGATCAGGTTTGTTAACGGCAGGATGGTCGGTCTGCCGGAAGGCTTTCACTAAATGGGCTTCCCGGGCGCGTCCGCGAATGGTGGTCAACAATTGCTGCCCCTGCAATGCCGGTGGCACTTCCGTGAGCGTGAGCTCATCCCAATCATGGTATGTAAAGGCTCCAACTTTAAATTCTTCGATGTGTTGGTTGGCGGGAAAAACGTTTGAGATAGTCAGTTTATCGCTTTTTTTCTGCGTTCCTACGCCCACAAAATACACGGGGCGATGCTTGTCAAATCCGTTGATGCCCAGCGCAACTTTACCCTTCGGAAACTTTTTTTGCCAGACTTCGTAGGCATATTCTTCATTTTTTACCTGCATGTTTGTTTTTTTAAACCCACTTTTTACCAACCAAAACGGCGGCACTTTCTGCGCTTGGTCGCGCATGAGAGATACGACCACGGGCACATTTACGTCAAAAGTCCAGTAACGAGTAGCGAGGGTTTGTTTTTCTTCATTCGTTAAAAAAGGCAGAATGTAGGCTTCAGAAATAGTATCAAGTTGGGCAGGTGTCAGTTTTTGATACAACCGCGTGACCACATTGTCCATCACTTTATGAACCGTGGAATCGGTAGTGGCAGCGGTACCAAAAATCAAAAAAACACTCAGAAAAATGGATGTAAAAAAAGCAAAAAGTTTCATGGTGGATTGATTCGTGCCAAAGAGCAAAGCATTTAAGTACATCAACTACTTTGCACCTCTGCGGCTTGGTGGGAGTTTGAGTATATTATGTTTATCTAATAACAGGATATTGTTTTTCGAGCCACTGTACCATTTTTCCAAAAACATCGACCGCCGCCGAGGCGCTCATGCCGTGCTTTTCGTTGGGGTACAATTCCAGTTGGGTCAGGATTCCTAATGATTGGAGTTTTTTGTGTAGATTTTCGGCCTGACTTACGTGGACCAAAGGGTCTTCTACCCCGTGAAATGAAATGGTGGGCACGCCGCTTTCTTTGGTCAGGTGCAGCAGCGGGCTGGCATCTACACAAATTTGTGCTTTAGGGTCGGCCTCGCCCAAAAACCGAATAACGGTATTGTTGGCATCAGTGCCATCGGCCCGCACAGATTTGTCGGTCAGGTCGGTAGGCCCCCAGAGGTTCAATACGGTTTTTACTTGTTTGTTGGGGTCATGGGCGTAGGCATAGAGCAGGGCCAAATGCGCCCCCGCGCTGCCGCCCATGAGGGCAAATTCGTTGCCGTTGAAACGGTATCTTTTGGATTGAGCCGACAGAAAGGCAATGGCTTTTTTAACGTCTTCGATTTGGGCAGGAAACAGATTTTTTCCGTCTTTGACCAAACGATAATTCATCGAAACCACGATGTACTTTTTTACACCCACCAATTCATCAATGAGTTGTTTCGGAAATTCGCTTTTATCCCCCCGACTCCACGAGCCGCCGTGGATGTAGACCAGCACTTTGGTATCGGGCGTATGATTTTCGGGGATGTAGGCGTCCAGCATATTTTCTTTGCCTTCCCCTTGCGCGTAGGGCACGTCCAACAGGGATTGATACGCGGGTTTTTTGGGAACAATGACCGCATTTTTGGCCACTCCATCGCGCCAATTATTGGTTTTTAGGTAACTGACCAACGCTTCGGGATGGTCGGTTTGGACACCCTGCACTCCCTTGCTCAGCGCCGAATCCCACGCATCTTTGCCTTCAGAAGAGCTTTGAACATCGAGCCAAACGGCCACACCTTCTTCCTGCGCGGTTTGCACCATTGCTTGCTCGGCGATGTTATCCAGCACCTCTACTTTTACCTGTCCCAAAAAGAATTTCAGCTGTTGGGGGTTCTTGACATCATCCAACAAGCTGGTCATCAGGGGCATCTGCGGGGCTATGCTGCGCCATTGTTTGTAGTAGGGCACTTTGTTGAGATACACCACAATCTGCTTTTCCATGCCCTCCTCCTGAATTTGTTTCCAGGTTTCGGCCACATTGGCGTCTTTAAAATCTAGGTAAATATTAATCCGATTTTTGCACAACTTCAACACTTCCCGAAAAGTCGGAATTCGGTAAACGGTGGCATCCTCCGCCTTGGGGCTTTTGAGCTGAAGTTGGCTCAGTTCGGCAAATGTCTTGGCTTTGACCTCACCCGTTGTGGTAGTCATACGGTCAAGGGTTCCGTCATGATGAATGACCAACACCCCGTCTTTGCTCGTCCGAATATCAACTTCTACATAATCTGCCCCGCTTTTAATGGCTTCTTCGTAAGCGGCAAGGGAGTTTTCTGGCACATTCACGTGGTTGCCACGGTGGGCAATGACCACAAACTTATGCTTAGAAACTGGCAGCGGAATTTGGGCATAACTTCCGAAGAATGCCGTTGCTATTATTAAAAACAGCAGAAACTTAGAGAGGTGTTTTGTCATATAACTATCCTGTCGCGAGATACGCCCAGCGCTTATAGAAGAGGTTTATTACGTTAAAAAAGGGGGGGATACAGTCGGAAAAATCTACTTTTCTTGTTGCACGCTTTTTGCGTGTTCGTTCTCGGAAAGCAATTGCATGAAGTAACGCTCCAACACTTCCGAATAAGCGGGCGACATTTCATTTTCCCCAATACCAGCCAAAAATTCTTCGAGTTCAACTTGTGAAATCTCGTTGCGCATCAGCCTACCAATCAAATAGTCAGGACGGTTGGTTTCCATTATTTTTTTGGCTTGTTATATGTCTATATACTTTGTTCCAATCATAAAAGGCTACTCAAAATGTGTTAAATTTAAGTTTTCAATTATTTGATTGGACAAAAACGTCGTTTATGAATAAACAACCTTCCTTCAAATATGTAAACCTTTCTCTTTCAATAGCTTTAACAACAATTCAGGCTCATCTGTTTGAATAACGTTGGCCCCGTGTTTCAACAATTTGTCGAGTGCTTCGTCACGCTTTTCGGTCCGCAGCAATATATCTATGGGCCCCAACGCATTAATCCACACGCGTGCTCCGCGCTTCTTGATAAGGCTGACCACTTCGGGCGTATAAAACGAAAAATCAATGTGTACTACTTCGGGTTTGAAGAGCGTAATGGCCGAATCAGCCATGGCTTGCGAATGCGCCCGGGGCATAAGCATGTATTTTTTATCGACCTTGTCCACAAAATGGAGGGCGTTGTAGTCACTGTCGAAATAAAAGACAATATCTTCGGTTTTGGTCTTCTTTACCACTTCAATGATGGGGCCTAATTTGTCGGTTTTCAAATCCAAATCCACCAAAACACGTCCTTTTGCCAAACGTAGTACCTCCTCAAGCGTGGGAATTTTCTCTTCGGTTTTTGCGCCTTTTACCACCAAATTATAGGTTTGCAACTGCGCCAAGGTCATGGTTTCGGGGTTTCCTTTGCCGTTGGTGGTGCGGTCAATCTTACCATCATGCATCAACACGGGCACACCGTCGGAGGTTACTTTGACGTCAATTTCGATGATGTCAATGCCCAGTCGTATCGCTTCCTTGACGGCGGGGATGGAGTTTTCGGGGTAAACATGATGGACGGCGCGGTGCGATGCCACCAACACGGTATTGGAAGTGGTCGTTAGGAAGTCTTTTTTGATTTCTTTGGCGCGCCGCGCCGTCATGGTGGCAGCCGTGCCCATAAAAAGGGCCGCACCTACAAAGGCAACAATAATTCTGTGATTCATGAGGGTTACTTATTTATCAGATAATACCGCTGGCTTGTGTAAAAAGACTAATTTGAGCGCAGGTTATTTTGATAATTGTCTGGCGGCGTACCGTAAAAAAAACGATTGATTAAGAATCCAAACCTGTTCATTAATTTTGACCATCAATACATTACGCACTTAATTTTAGCTCCAATGACTCGCCTTTTTCTGTTCATTATTTTACTCTTCGCTGTACACCTAACTTCCGCCCAAAACCGTTACAAATACCCAGTTTTACCCCCAACTGGCTCAAAAATAGAATCGTTTGTGCCCAAAGGCTGGCACATTGTGGAAAAAGCCGAAGGCGATCTCAACAAAGACAACGCGCCTGACATCGCCGCCGTAGTGGAAGCCGACAAAGAGGTTCCCAATCTCAAAGAAGAAGATTACCCACAAAAGCCTCGTATTCTGTTGATTGCTCTGCGACAGGCCAACGGTAGCTATGCCTTATCCGTTCAAAGCAACGAGTCCATCTTGCTTTCCAATGAAGGAGGCGTGATGGGCGACCCGCTGGCGGGATTGACCATCGAAAGGGGTACGCTATTGGTGCAGTTTTACGGCGGAAGCGCCGACCGTTGGGGCTATGACTACCGCTGGCGTTTTCAGAACAACGACTGGTTTTTGATTGGTGCTACGGCTACATTTTCTTCCATGAACACCAATCAATTCAACACCTACGATTTTAATCTCTCAACGGGAGCTGCCGAGCACACGAGCGGGGCGTTTTTGGAAGAAGAAAACAAGAAAAATACGCCTGACAAGAAACGAAGCTTCAACATTGGCAAAAAACCGCTCCTCAAACTCCGTACCTTCAAGCCCCTCACGACCCCCATTTACAAGGAAGTGTATATTTAGAAAGGAGCCAAAAGTAATTTTTGAGCAACCCCTTCGGGCCATCTTTACAAACGCAAACCCCGACCATTGAGCCGGGGTTTGTGCAACAATGGGGTTACGCTGTTTGTTACAATATACCTTTTGAATCGGTCAAAAACATGCGGGTACTGACGGTGTAGGTACCGCCGTTGGCATCTTTGTATTTTAAATCCACGTAAAACGCTTTGTAACCGCTGCCGGCGTAGGCTTCCTGCAACTTTATTTTTGAGGTATTGGCAACGCCCAAACTATGGCTCGTCCACTTTTCATTCCTGAAATCTTTATCCGACGAAGTAGCGGTCCACACAACGGCGTCTACCAAATCGTTGCGGTCGGTTTTGATAGAAACTTGCGCTCCTTTTTTCTTAGGGCTTACTTTCCACGTAGGCGTAGGATAATTGCGGTCGTTGATGGTCGTTCCAAAAAATGCACTCAATGCTTCCAAGGCCTGTTTTCCTCCGCCTAAGTCGTGGCCCGCGTTGGGCACGTAGTGAATCATATTTTTGCCTGGAATCTGGTCGTAGTAATGTTTGATGGCATCAACGGTCCAGTACTCGTCATTGGTTCCGATAAAAATCAACTTCGGAACGGTCAATTTTGCACGGTACGAGTAGGGGTCAATCATGGTCGTAATGGCGTTGCCTTGGGGCGTATTGGCCGTTTGTGGGATTTCCAGTTTTACATAATCTTCGATTTGCTCGCTGTATGCGCCGTAGGATTTCAACTGATAGTCGAGCGTAGCGGGCATATTGAGCATGTCAATCACCATCGGACCGATGGCTTTCACCCGTTTGTCATCAATGGCAGCCGAGAGCCACGTAGTCCAGCCACGTTTGGAAGCGCCCGTTACCACAAAGTTACTAACATCGTGTTTGAGGGTTTGTTTTGAGAACTCTTGCACGGCATCCATCGCTTTTACGGCGCTTTTCACCATCGGAAACAACAACGGCCACGAATAATCTCCGTCTTTTTTGAAGTTATGCAAGGTGTACGAAATCAGGGCATCTTCGGTCAGATTGCCGTATAAAGGCTGATTGGGCGCTTGTTTCAGCAAGACCACAATGGCTTTGTTTTTGGCCGCGATTCCCATCAGCGAAGGCCACAGTTTGTCACTTTTGCTCCAATTGGGTTGTTCTTGTTTGTTGGACCCACCCGTGATGAAAAGCATTGCGCCATCGTGCAGGTTTTCTTTGGGAACCATAACGGTGAGTTGATGCCGCCACGCAATTCCCCGCCATGTCTGGGACGTAAGCAATAAATTATAACCCGTTACGCCTCCTTCTGTAAACGAGTCTTTCAACTCCCACGAAAAGGTTTTATCGCCATTGTTGACGTAACTTTTCAGGGCTGTTTCGGGGGTAATGGCCTGCTGTGCATAGAGTTGAGAAATGCCAATGCAAAGACTAAGTACTAAACTAAAAAGGGATTTGTTCATTTCTGTTTTCATTTGAGGGAATTGCTTGATTAACGTGTTAAGGGCTTGAGCATACATTGGGGTTTGGTTTACATAACACACGTCGGGTTGTGCGCAACCCGACCCACCTGCGTGACATACAATGGTTAACAATTAACGGTTTTTTATTCAGGCTTCGGGCTTTCTTTGACCAACTTGAGCGCCTGTTCGATGTAAATTTCACCCGTCATTTCGCCGAGGCTGGTGCGACTTATATAATCGTAACGTTTGAAACTGTTAAAATCTACTTTGGTGAGCATATACCCAAACGCGTCGTTGGTGAGTCCAAACAAAAACGGCAATTTGGTATTCATGTGTCGTTTGAGATAAAAACCGATGTTGGGCAACGCCTCTCCCGGAATGGTCAAAATCTGCGCCGGCCCGATGTTCAGCAGATTTACCTGCGTACTCACGGCATCGGGTTTGGCGTTGGGGTGTTTGAGGGGCGAATTTTTGAGAATGTACTTCATCATGTCGGAGTCAACGGGAAACTCGATGGTTCGTACCGTGCAATACACCGACGGATTTGATACCGTTGGCGCGGTACTGACAATCCTCAGGGCTTCGTCGCCGAGCAGCTCTCCGATACGGATACATTCTTCCCACGTATTGGCTTCGGTGTTGGCCTCGCGGCGGGTATCGGCCGTGACCATGCCCCCCTGCGCACCATTGACAAAAATGGCCATACCACCGCCTTTAGACTCAATGCGGTCGTATAATGGTCCACACAAGTCGGGGCTTAAAATACCCCGCCCCGCGCCTAGTACTTCGGGGTGAATGGCGTAATTGACCAAGGTGGCAATGGGTTTTCCTGACTTAGAAATCGCCTGGATAACGCCACAGCGAGGGTCGTACAAATCGGCGGCGTAATAATTGTAGGCAATCTTTCCCTTGGCTTCTCCCACGGCTACTTTCAGCGTAGCTGGCTCCAATTTGGCAACGGCTTCATTGACCGCCTCGGCGATTTTTTTTACGCAGTCTTCCAAATAATTCAAGTCGGCCGAAGTTTTACCCGTTTGGTCAGGAAATCCGTACGCATCTGGCCCACTGTGGGTATGTGTACAGCCAATCAGAACATTTTCGGGAGGAATGCCTTTGATTAACGCCCTTGAACGGTTGCCCAAAATAGACGACCAGCCCAGATTATCTACACTCACAATGGCCACGCGGGTGCTGCCTTTTTCAAGCACCAACACCCGGGCAAACAAATCACCTTTTTTCTCGGTCGCTGGTTTGGGCGTCCCGATGCCACCCGATACGGGCAAGAGTGGATTAGGAGTAATGACACGCAATGCTGCGGCAGCTTTAAACTCCTGCGCACCAGCATTATAATACAATAAAAGGAGCAGTAAATAACCAATTTTTCTCATGCGAATACTTTCTATTTTTATTTGTGTAAAGGGCAAAAAAAGGGTGGATATGCTCCACCACTTTTTTGTTCAACTAACCCAAAAAATTACCACGGTTTGCCCGTACCCTGGATGACCCACGGTTTGGACCAAGGACTGTTTTTGCCGTCAACGGTTGAGTAAGGCGTTGTTTCCAATTTACTCATGGCCGATTCGGCATTTGTTTTATTCAAATTACGTTCGTCAAGCATGTAATAAAAACGCACCGGCAACACACTGCGCTTTGATTGATTACCCGTTTTCAGTTCAGGAAAACCCGTGCGGCGGTAGTCAAACCACGCTTCCTGCGCGGCCGTCCAGCTCGCAATCCATTTTTGCTCAATGATTTGCTTCAACGTACCGTCAAATTTAGCATCCGCTCCCGCGATGTAGGCCGCGTAGCTACTGCCTACACCCCAGGTATCCAACGAGGCTTTTATGCCTGCTTCGTAGTGGGTTTTGGCATCGCCAGCTGCCCATCCTTTCAAGGCGGCTTCGGCCAAAATAAAGCGCACTTCCGCCGCCGACATCAGGCGTGATTTAAGCAACGGCCCTTTGGCCTGACGATAAATATCACTCAACCACGATACGTGCGGATTGTTGGCTCCCTGCTCAGCCGTGGGGCTAAGGTTATAGGTTGGCCCGCCCAACATCGCCGTTGGCAGTCCCACGTATTCGTTGGTATTGTATTCTTTGCCCGCCACTTTGTCGGGCGCCAGAAAGCGTTTATTACCTTCTATTTTATCCGTTCCTTTTGGAAGAGCAGGGTCAACAACGATTTGAATTTTAACCTTATTGGCCCAAATACCCAAACGCGGATCTTTCAGCACCAGCAGTCTGTCCACAAAAGTAGCGGCCATTTTAATCCGGCGATAATTACTTTCGCTGGCATCATAAATGGCGTTGGCTGGCCACGAATCATCATTGCTGTTGCCCGCAAAAGGCATGGCGGCATCATCGGCGATGGCCGTAATAATGGGATATTGCGTGGCATTGGACACGATTTTTTCAATACCCGCCTTGGCTACATCTGGTTTTTTGGCAGAGATACGCATGTAATAACGCAATGCGAGCGAATTGGCCAATTTCCGCCATTTGGCGGGAGCACCCTGATAATACACATCGGCGGTGCCGACGGTAGCGGTGTATTCCGTTGCATTTTTGGAAAGCAACGTATTGGCTTTGTCCAAATCGGCTAAAATACCCGTATAAATGGCTTCCTGTGAGTCATAGGCAGGGAATGTATTTTCACCACCACCCACAGCGCCTTTCAACGCTGCAGAGTAGGGAGCATCGCCCCAAAGATCGGTGATTAACCCAAACATCATGGATTTTACGACCAAAGCAATGCCTTGGTGCAACTCAGACTTGATGGCTACGCCACGGTCGTACACGTATTGGTTGTTGCGCAAGATGTCATAATACCCTGCCCAACTCTGGCTGCCGCCCCAATCATAGTCATTGTGGCCACCGCTCCAGCCGTCTTTTTGGGTGTGCTGCATGACGCCAGCGATGTCTTGATACCCTAAGTTGACGAATGCCTTTCCCGTTTCGGTCAATACCGTCGACAGCACCAAATTTGGGTTGGCGTTGTCGGGGTCTACTCCGTTGGGGTTGATGTTCAGTTCGGTTAAGTCTTTGCAGGAAAACACCGTACAGGAAAACAAAACCGCGAAGCAGGTAAATTTGAGTGTGTTGAATTTCATCACTTTATCCGTTTATGTTTTCTTAAAAAGTTAAGCCTAATTTGAATCCGACCGGAATCACCCAAGGGTTGACGTTGTAGCGTTCAATCCCTTGTTTGAATTGGCTACCACCCTGAATCCCCGCTTCTGGCTGGAATGCATTTTCGGGGTCAATGTTGATTTTAGCGGCCGTCCACAGGATAATATTACGACTGTAAACCGAGAAGTTGGCACTCTGAACGCCCACTTTCCGCAGCCAGTTTTGGGGTAGGTCGTAGCCCAGTGTAATTTCTCTCAGTTTCAAGAAAGAAGCATCGTACAAAAATGCCCGGGTAAACGACCAAGCCGTGCTGCCCGCAAATGGCAGGATGGTGGTGCCCGCTCCACCGAGGTTTTCTTTGAAACCAGTGGGGTTTCCGTTGGCATCGTAGCCCGTGGCAATCACACCCGGAATGAACACCCCACCGTGCGGCAAGGTGTATGGACCGTATTTGAACGGATAGCCGCCGTAATCAGGCGTTGGGCCACCCACCAGCGGGAAATAATTTCCGTTAATCCGAATGAGTTCATCCTGATTTGCCACCAAATAATCACGCAATGCTTGACCCGTCAAACCGTTAGGATTGATGAGTTTGTCCAAAAACAACTGCGACTGTCCGTTTTCTTCGCCATAGCGGTAGGTTTGAGAAACAAAATCTCCGCCATTTCTCCAGTCAAACGACATGCTCAAGCTAAAGCCTTTGTACGAAATCGACGTTTGCAACCCCATGATAAATTTAGGGTTGAAGTTACCGATTTTGTTTTTGGTATTAATGGCGTCAATCGACTGCCACTTACCCGTTTGGTCCAGAATTGGATACCCAAAATACGGCGATTCTTTGTTTTCGACCGTCACGATTTTGGCGTCATAAATATCTCCGATTTGTTCGCCCACGTACGTCCACGCCCCTCCTTTGGCATCTTGCCACAAGGTATAGTAGGGCAAATCATCCGAAAGCGATTTGATGGTGGTGCGGTTGCGCGTCCAGTTGGTGGTCAAATCCCATCTCCAGTTATTTTTGTCCACGATGGTTCCGCCGAGGCTCAACTCAAAGCCTTTGCTGACCAGCAAACCAGCGTTGATGTTTTTGGATGAATAACCCGACGAAGGCGGCAACTTAGTGCTCAGGATTTGGTTACGGTTTTCAACCATATAATACGTACCCGAGAAGCGCAGACGGTTTTTGAACAAGTTTAAGTCAATCCCACTTTCGTACGAGGTCACGATTTCAGGCTTTAAATCAGCAATCAGGAGCGTTCCCGGCGTTGACAAACGCGGAATCCCGTCCCACGTACCCGCGTTGCCCAACGAACCTAGCAACTGATACGGATTGGCGTCATTTCCTACCTGCGCAAAACCTGTTCTTAATTTCAACATGCTGATTTGACTCGTCAAAGGCAACATTTCGTTCACCAATAAGCTCAACGAAGCCGAAGGATAGAAATACGAGCGGTTGGCGGCAGGCAACGTACTCGACCAATCGTTACGGGCCGTTACGTCCAGAAAAATCATGTCTTTGTACCCAAAATTGGCCAATCCGTACACGCTGTACATGGCACGTTGGAAACGGCTGCTGTTATAATCTAAGTTGGCGGGTGCTATGTTTTGAATGTTAAACACCCCCGGTACAATCAAGCCAGTGCCTCCCTTGGTGGCGTTGGTGACGTTTGAGCCCCGCTGATAACGGGAGTTTCCACCCGCCGAAAGCGACAGGCTGAAGTCTTTGATGTCTTTTTTGTAGGTCGCCAAAAAGTCGGCGTTGGTTTCCAAATTGGCAATATTGATGAGGCCATAAGCACCACGCGGGTCGTTGGTGTAGCTGTTGGCTATTTTCAATTCACGGTTTTCATTATACGTATCAACGGCATAACGCCCCATCAAGCTAAAAGATGGCGAGATTTGCCAGTCAGCCCGGATGTTTCCAAATACCCGGTCGCGGGTAAAGCTGTTGTTAACTTCGTTAGCCAAGAAGTAGGGGTTATTGTAAATTCCTTTGAACTGCGAGCGTTGCTGAAGTCCTTCCTGACCCGGCAACCAATAGTTTTCGA
This sequence comes from Runella aurantiaca, assembly GCF_003339505.1. GTDB lineage: Bacteria > Bacteroidota > Bacteroidia > Cytophagales > Spirosomataceae > Runella > Runella aurantiaca. The sequence goes on along the minus strand of NZ_QPIW01000002.1, from coordinate 421,203 downwards.
GGTCTTTGATGTCGGTGTGGGGCGAAACGGCGTACGCCCATTGCAGGGGGTTGGTTCCACGGTTACCAGCGGGCCGATTGTTGGAATTGGAACGGCTCAGGTCAAGATTCGTACTGATTCTGAGTTTTTCATTCACCTTCACCGACGTGTTCAAGTTGATGGTGTTTCTGAACAAATCAGAGTTGGGGATGATGCCCCGGTTCTGCATGTTTGAATACGATAAACGATAGCTATAATTATCGTTACTGTTGGCCACCGACACGCCGTTGGTAGTAGTAATACCAGTCTGTACAAAATTTCGGACGTTGTTAGGATGCGAAACCAACGGCATTTTAATCGGTTTTCCACTCGCGTCGAGCGGGCTGTTCCACTGCACTTCTTCGTAGCCTTTATCCAATGCCGCGCCGTAGGTAGCCCCCACGTTTTCCTGAATAAGCCCCCCAAAGGGGTTGCTCAGCGGAGTTCCGCTTATTGAGGGTGGAATGGCCGAAAATTGGCCGGGGCCAAACTGAGTTTGCCATTTCAAGAACTTAAACGGTTTATCAAAAACAGTATTTGACGTAATGGAAACGGTCATTTTTTTGGCTTTAGACCCGTTTTTTGTCGTAATCAACACCACACCGTGCCCCGCACGCGAGCCGTAAAGGGCAGCTGCACTGGGTCCTTTCAAAATCGAAACGCTCTCAATATCGTCGGGATTTAGGCTGGAAATGGAGTTACCAAAATCAGCGCGGTTGTCATTTCCTACCTGACTTATATTGTTGAGGGTATTGGCCAGCGGCACCCCGTCAACGACAAACAGCGGCTGATTGTCGCTACCCAATGAAGTAGCCCCCCGAATAATCATACTAACCGACGACCCAGTGCCGCCCGTAGAACTTACCGTAACCCCAGCCACCTTGCCAGCCATTGCATTCAAGACGTTTTCTTGCGCTACCCGGTTCAGTTCTTTGCTGTCAATTTTACCCACCGAATATCCCAGCGATTTTTCTTCCCGCTTGATGCCCAAGGCCGTTACGACCACCTCTCTGAGGTTTTCGGCACTGGGTGTCAATGAAACATCCACGATACTTCTGGCTCCAATGGCTACCTCCTGAGCGGTAAAGCCTACAAAGGAAAAAATCAGGACTGGATTGTTACCCGACACCTCAATCGAGTACGTGCCTGCACCGTTGGTACTGGTTCCTTTTTGGGTTCCCTTCACAATAATATTTACCCCGGGCATACCGGTACCGTCTTCACTGGATGTGATTTTGCCAGTTACAGTTCGGCTTTGCGCCATCGCCGTAGAAAAGCATAACCCTGCAACCACCGTTAAACTAAGCAAACACCTCAACGTACGTTGTAGAAAAGTAGAGCTAATAATCATGGTTATTATCGGTTAAAGAAGTTCTATACTCCAATACCCACAAACCAATTAAACAGACTACTCTGCATGAAGAATTATTTCGAAAAAATGTACTATTTAACGATAATTTAAAAATATTATAATATTACGGTAATCTTGTTAAATTTTTTACAAAAAAGATCCTAAATTAACACATTGATTATCAAAAAATTACCACCAAACCCTTGAAAGAGAAACCCCAATAACGGAAAAACCTTATACCAAAACCTTTCTCAAAAACATCCTAAAAAAAACGAAAGGCGGAGGAATTTTCCCCCGCCTCTCAGCATACTACCAATTGTACATTTTTAACTAATCTGCTTCTTTGTCTACCAAGGTTTATTGGTTCCTTGTACTATCCAAGGTTTTGACCATTGGCTATTTTTTCCTCTCAAACCTGAGTGTTTTGTAGTCTCAAGTTTATTGATAGCCGCATCGGCATTGGTGCGGTTGAAGTTTACTTCATTGTCGCCGTAGTTGAACCGGACGGGCAGTACTGGCTCAGCCGACGCCTGACCCGCTTTGAATGCTGGAAGGCCTGTTCTGCGATAATCAAACCATGCTTCGGTAGCAGCAGTCCAGCTGGCAATCCATTTTTGCTCCATGATGCGCTCCAACGTATTGTTGTAGGCTACACCCGGCTTAGCGATATAAGCATCGTATTGAGCACCCACACCCCATGTTTCGAGGGAGTTTTTCACCCCTGCGTTGTAGTGTGTAGCGGCGGTTCCTACGGCCCATCCTTTTTGTGCGGCTTCGGCCAAAATGAAGGCCGTCTCAGCCGATGAAGCCAAACGCGCTTTCAACAATCCACCGCTGCTTCCGCGATAAGCATCCGCCAACTGAGAAACGTGTTGGTTTTGGACAGTTTGGCCCGGCGTTGGGTTATTGTTATAATAATCAGGTTGTCTCAAGCCCGGTGGCACGCCTACGTATTCGTTGGTGTCCAAAGTCCCAGTGTATAATTTAGGATTGTAATGACGCGTAAACTTAATGCCTTTCTTCACTTCAGCATTAAATACAACATCTGTCAAATAACGGGTTCCTTGCATAATCACGCCGTCTTTTCTGATAAACTCATCAACAGGCGTAGCAAGGGTTGGATCCGCTACCCAACGTACATATACTGGGGCAAACCATACTTTGAGGCGAGGGTCGCTGTTGGTCATCAAGCTGTTAAGCAAGGTTTGAGCGGGTTTTTTGCGTCTGAAGTTGGACTGCTCCTGATCGAAAGCCACTGCACCGGGCCATGAGTTGCCAGAAGTAGCTCCGATGTAGTTCATGACGGCATCTTCGGCGGGTGTTTTTATATAAACTCCCGACGCGTAGATGGCTTCAATACCAGCTTTGGCTTCAGCGGGCATTTTGTCAGAAACCCGCATGTAATACCGCAACAAAAGCGTGTTGGCAAATTTCTGCCATGACGTTGGATTTCCTGCGTAGAAAATATCGTAGCCTGCGGTATAGCCTGTGGCATCTTTGGTCGCAAAAAGTGCCGAAGCCGTTTTCAAGTCGGCGATGATTCCTTTGTAAATCACCTCTTGGCTATCAAATGCGGGCTTCAAAAACTCATTTGACTGGTCGCCTTTTACCGCAGAGGTATAAGGGGCATCTCCCCACAAATCAGTGATTACACCAAAGATGAACGAACGCATGGTCAAGGCCACACCCTGGTGAAATTTGTAGTTGAGTTCGGTCGAACGCTTGTACAAAAATTCGTTGTTGCGCAACATATTGTACCAGCCGCTCCAGTCTTGCGGGCCCCAATCGTAGTGGTTAATCCCGCTGAACCAACCGTCGTGCTGGATATGTTGGGCTACCCCTGCCACATCACCGTAGCCAAGTTCCAGATAAGACCGGGCGGCGTTGTTCATTACTTCGGGCATCATTAAGTTGGGATTGGCAGTAGCTGGGTCAATCCCGTTGGGGTTCTCGTTGATTTCAGACAGGCGGTCGCTACACGAAGCTACCAGCATGACTACGAGAACCAAAACCGATTTTGATATTTTCTTTAACATGTTGATCGTAGTGATTTAAATGTTATTGGTTACAAATTGAAGTTTAATTTAAATCCGACCGGAATGGTCCAAGGCATCACGTTTTGCAATTCGATTCCCTGACGGAAGCGACCGCCATCGGCTTGGAACGCTCTTTCGGGGTCAATTCCAATTTTAGAAGCCGTCCACACCATGATGTTTCTGGTGAATACCGAGATGCTGGCGTTGCGGAAAGCGCCGATGTTTGGAATGTTGTATGAGAACGACAATTCTCTCAGCTTGATGAACGAAGCATCAAACGTGATTTGCTTGTTAAAGCTCCAAGGGTAGGTATCAGTGATGGGATAAATGTTGGTACCTGCACCGCCCAAATGCTCTTTGTATGTGCCGTCAGACTGAAGAATTACACCGGGAATAAATCCGCCATCACCGTCAGCGCCCATACCGCCCGTTGCTTTGGTGTGACCACCCACGCGTGGGAAGTTACCGTTTTCAGGAATGATGTATTTCTCAGGATCTGATTTCAAAAGGGCTACCAATTCAGCCTCTGAATACAAACCGCCGGGAATCAACTGATCCAATTGGCGTTGAGATTTCCAGTCAGACTCTCCGTAGCGATAAGTATACGATTGGAAGTTACCGCCGATACGGGTATCAAAGCTGGCCGCCAACGAGAAACGCTTGTATGAAAGCGTGGCTTGCATACCCATGATAAAACGTGGGTTGAAGTTACCTACTTTTTCGCGGGCAGTACGGTCGTTTACCGCAATCCACTCTCCGTTGTTATTCAAAATTGGCCAACGGTAGTAAGGAGAAGAAGCATCTTTGACGGTAGCATAACCACGGCTGTAGATATTTCCGATTTCTTCACCTACGAACGTAAACGCGCCCCCGTTGTTGTCATCCCAAAGTTGATAGAAATCCATTCCGTCGGTCAACTCTTTAATGACCGTACGGTTGCGGGTAAAGTTCACGTTAAGGTCAAGATTCCAGCCGTTCTTGTCGCGAATCGGGCTACCGCCCAAGTTGATTTCCCAACCTTTGCTGGCCAACAAACCTGCGTTGATTAGCTTGCTACCAAAACCCGAAGAAGACGGGGTGGTGATACCCAAAATCTGGTTTTTATTCTCTACGTAGTAGTAAGTACCTTCAAAACGCAGACGGTTTTCGAAGAACCCTAAGTCAACTCCAAACTCGGTAGAAGTGGCGATTTCAGGCTTCAGCTGTGAGTTTAAAAGTGTGCTTGGAACACCCGTAGTAATCAAACTTCCCCATGAACCTGTGCCCAGTGTAGGCACCAATTGGTACGGGCTGGCGTCGTTACCCACCTGCGCCCAACCAGCTCTGAATTTCAGCAATGAAATTGACTTAGGCAAGTTGAACGTGTAGTTTGCCAACCAGCTCATTGAAGCCGATGGGTAGAAATACGAGCGGTTTTCGGCAGGGAGCGTGCTCGACCAGTCGTTGCGGGCGGTCAAGTCCAAATAGAGCATATTTTTGTAGCCCAAAGAAGCCATTCCGTACAAGCTGTAGATGGCTTTTTGGTTGGTGCCGTTGCTTACTTGCAACGATGCCAACGGAATGTTGGAGATTCTATAAAGCCCTGGTACGGTCAGGATACTGCCGCCCATATAATCTTCATTGTAATTCTGAACCATGTAGTTACCACCACCCGACACGCTCAAATCAAACGACTTGATGTTCTTTTTGTACGTCAAAAGGAAGTCAGCGTTGGTTTCTTTACGACCGATTCCCTGCTTATAATAGCCACCGTTGCGACCACGGCTGTAGCTCCAAGGAATGCTGGTTTCGCGGTCTTCCACAAACATATCGTGTGAAATACGCGCAAAAGCCGACAGGTTTGACGTAATCGAGTAATCTAATTTCATGTTTCCGTAGATACGGTCACGGTTGAAGGCATTGTTGATACCATACGCCAAGAAATAAGGGTTGTCACCGTTGGTTGGCGAAAGCTGCTTGATTTGCTCGTTGCCTGGTAACCAGTAATCTTTCAATTGTCTAATGTCAACGTGCGACCACTGATAAACGGCTTCCAACGGGTTGGCACCACGGTTGGCGGTAGAAGGGCGGTTGTCAGACTGCGAGCGTACAAAGTTCAAATTGGTCGTCAATTTAACTTTGTTGGTGATGTCGTAAGTAGCGGCGGCTGACAACGAATGACGATTCAAATCCGAGTTAGGAATGAGACCTTTGTTGGTCATCATGTTGTACGATACCCGGTAGGTAGTCTTATCATTTGAACCCGAAATCGCGATGTTGTTGGTAGAAGTGATTCCCGTTTGCAGGAAGTTCTTCATGTTGTCTTTGTACGACTTCAACTCCGTTGGCACTTTATTGCCGTTGGCATCCAATGGGCTGTTCCACTGAACGGCGGTCAGGCCTTTGTCCAGTTCAGGGCCACCCCAGTAGGCTGAAGTTTCATCCAAACGAGCATTGCGGTCGCCGTTGCCGTATTTGTAGTGCAAGTCAAGGTAGCGGTAAGGCGTTTCAAACACGTTGCTCGTCGAAAACGATACGCCGAGGCCTTTGCCTTTTTTACCAGATTTAGTGGTAATCAAAATCACCCCGTTACCAGCACGAGAGCCGTAAAGGGCGGCGGCGCTAGGGCCTTTCAACACCGAAACACTTTCTACATCGTCGGGGTTAATGTCAGAAATGGCGTTACCATAATCCACGTTGTTACGGTCGCCCATAGAACGAAGGTTGTTCAGGTTGTTGGCAACCGGTACTCCGTCAATCACAAACAACGGCTGATTGTCGTTGCTCAATGACTTAGCACCACGAATAATGATACTTACCGAGGAGCCTACGCCACTGGTTTGGTTGATGGTTACCCCCGCTACGCGTCCAGAGAGCGCATTCAGCACGTTTTCTTGGGGTACATTAACGATGTCTTTTCCCGACACCTCGCCCACCGAATAACCCAATGCGCGTTTTTCTCGCTTGATACCTAACGCCGTTACCACAACTTCGTTGAGGTTTTCGGTGCCGGGGGTCAATGAGACATCCACTACATTGCGGTTGCCTACTGCCACTTCAGCAGCATCATAACCCACAAACGAAAACACGAGCACAGGATTTGCCCCGTTTACTTCGATAGAGTAATTTCCGGTTGCATTACTGCTAGTTCCTTTTTGCGAACCTTTCAGAACGATGTTGACGCCGGGCATTCCGGTACCGTCTTCGCTGGTGGTGATTTTGCCAGTGATAGTCCGGACCTGCGCCCAAGACGTCACAAAACAAGTCCCCACAACCATTGTCATAAGCAGCAAACGCCTTAGCGTTTGTTTAAGAATAAAGTTGCAGTTCATCTTTTGTCAATTGTTTAAGGAATTAAATGGTACTCATAAATACAGGTTGTCCTATGCGATGTACTATTCGTAGTAAGATTATTTTTTTGTTACGTACGGGTAAATATATAAGTAGGTGATTCAAATTCAGCAGTATAAAAATAAAACACAGACATAGTGAGCCATCTCGGAGACGATGGATTTAGTAACAGGAATAAGGCAGTAAAAGTAGGGGTACAAATCTTTGAAAATAGGGCAATATCAGTATGAATTTACGGGTTTTATACCCGTGCAAACTTTATTGAATGGGTCAATTAAAGTACAGCCGCCATGTCTACTCGCTCGCGCAGAAATTGCTTGGCTTTAACCAACTGATTTTTGACGGTATTTTTTGAAATACGCATCAACTCCGCAATTTCTTGATAAGATTTACCTTCCTCCACATTCAGCTTCAGAATGATTTTTCGCTTTTCTGACAACGAATCAATGGCCGAACGTAGGCGCACAATCTTGGCCTCTTCGGTTTCAATCTCGTCGATGTGTCTATCCTCCATTCGTTCCATGTACTGCTGACGAATAAAATGGCTTTTTTCCATTTTTTTGAAATGGTCAAAGGCCAAATTACGCAAACACGTAAACAAATAGGAGTTGAAGTTGAGCTCTGGATTTATCTGGGTTCTTTTTTCCCAAATCTTTATGAAGACCTCATGCAGCATGTTTTCTGCTTCCTCTTCATCTTTTACGAGCGAAACGCAAAACTTAATCGCAGGGGTTTTGTAGTGGTTGTACAACTCCGCAAAGGCAGTCTGATCACCTTGGATTACTTTACGCAGGGTATATTCGCTGATACAGGCCATGGTGTAGTTTTTTGGGAAAGGTTAAAACTGGGGATAGATTGTAAAAGGACTACTTATTCTTAGAATTGTGAAAGTAAAATTACACCCTTATTTTGGGGAAACCGTCTCAAATTGCGTAAATATATCCTCAAATCGCGCAAAATATCAAAGAAGTAATATATCCTTAATAAAAGCCTATAAACCATTGTAAAACTATCATTTAGCCATAACAATTCGTTCATAACTGAGGCCTATCGCCTTGCCTCACCGCTCCCAAAAAACAAAAATTCCCCTATTCGCTAAAATTGACAACTTCTCAATAGCCTGCACCCAGTCGAACGAAGTAATATCTGTGCATGACACCCAGCCAAAAATGAAATCGTTCCTCAAAAAAAGTATCTTAATCCTCCTGTTTTTACCGTCTATTAACTACGTCAGCGGTCAAGTCAGTCCGCTGTCTTCTTATCAAGACACGGCATTTTGGCAGGAGTTTCATGAAGCGTACCCCGTCCATCCGTCGGCTTCCGCACCCAACGAGGTCCGCAGTATTGCCGTCGACAAAAACGCCAACGTATGGATTGCCACCGCAGCGGGGGTATTTGTAAAAAACGCCAACCAATCCGCTTGGAGCCCCCTCCCGACCGAGGGGCCAAACGGGCCCGCTTTCTCCGTCGCCGTCGACGCCGACAATGTAGCGTGGGTGGGTACTTGGGAAGGAGTCTATCGGTCACGTAACCAAAAACTCGAACGCCTCTCGGGCGTAGAAGCGCCCATCTCTGCCCTCTGCCCCACGCAGGACGGATTGGTGGCCATCGGGCCCAAAGGAATTTGGCAATTTGACGGGCAGCGGTTTGTAAAAAAAGACTGGGAAATCCCCCGTTCGGTTCGCCATGCCATGACCGATGCCAAAGGAAATTTATGGCTCGCCAGCGACGTTGGATTATATAATATTAATAAGGTAGAAAAAACCAGAATTTTAAGGAATAGAAATGAGCTTTTGAGCGCATATATAAAAGGTAGCGCATCGGATACTCAGCAACGAATTTGGGCAGGAGGCTTGGGGGGAGTAACCATTCTCCAAGACGAAAAAAAAATACGAACCATCACCCCCGCCGAAGGCCTCCCCACCGTGTACGCCACCTGCGTCAAAGCCGCGCCCGACGGTACGATGTGGGTCGGCACCGAGAAAGGCGTGGTTCGCTATTACCCAAACGGCACCCACTCATTGCGGTTTACGCGCCGGTGGCTCCTCGACGACCACGTGGTTGACATTGATTTTGACCAAAACGGCAACGCTTGGATTGCAACCAAGAAAGGGGTGAGTGTTATCAAACGCCAAAAAATGACTTTGGCGCAAAAAAACGATTACTTCCACGATGTACTCCTCAAACGCCACATCCGCGCCCCGTGGATTGCGGGCCAATGCCGCTTAGAAAAAGCGGGCGACCTCACCACCTGGCAGCCCGAAGACGACGACAACGACGGTGAATACACGGGCAACTACCTCGCCATGGAGTGTTTTCGGTACGCCGTTACCAAAAGTCCCGACGCCAAAGACAATGCCCGAAAGGCCTTTGGATTTCTGAAATTATTGCAGGAAGTGACCGATACCGAAGGTTTTTTTGCCCGATCAATCGTTCCTGTTGATTGGAAAGGCGTGCTTCACGACAAAAACCGTAGCTTTTCGCCCCAGGAATTGGCCGACGAATTGGTCAAAGAGCCGCGCTTCAAGCCCGTGGAGGTGCGTTGGCGGAAGTCCAAAGATGGCAAATGGCTCTGGAAAGGCGATACTAGCAGCGACGAAATGTGCGGACACATGTTTGGCTATTATTTTTACTACGAACTGGTGGCCGACGACGCCGAAAAAGCCGTCGTGCGCAAGCACGTGGCGCGCATCATGGATTACCTCATCAAACACAATTACAACTTTGTGGATATTGACGGCAAGCCCACGCGCTGGTCGGTTTGGTCGCCCGACCAACTCAACCGTGACCCAGAATGGGCCCCCGATAAAAATCAAAACTCGATGGAACTGTTGGGTTTTCTGAAATTGGCGCATTACATGACCAACGACGACAAATACCAAAGTGAGTACCTGCGGCTCATCGAAAAGGAGCATTATCTGGAAAATATGGCGCAGATAGTGCACCAAAATCCCGCGTGGTTTATCTATTTTGATGTGGTGTTGCAGGCGTACATTTATCCAATTTTATTGAAATGCGAAAAAGACCCGCAGCGGTTGGCCTTCTACCAAAAACACATGGATGAATGGTTTGAAAAACGCAAAGCCGACCAAAATCCACTCATCAATTTTATTTATTGCTATTCAAGAAATCAAAAAGTGGAGCTCGCCAATTCCGTTGATTTTCTGGTCGATACCCCGCTCGACCTCATCGACTGGCACATCGACCACACCCAACGCGAAGACCTGAAAATTGTACGGACGCCCGTGTTGGAAGACCAACAGGTCAACATTCTTCAACCAGCCAGCCTCCGTATGACCGTACGGTGGGACAAAAACCCGTGGACCGCCGCCGGAGGCGACCCGCACCGCGAACGCGAACCCGTTTTCTGGCAGTTGCCCTACTGGATGGGCCGCTATCTTGACATGATACGATAAGTTTCATTTCCCATTTATCAGTTAACATTTATCAATCCTATTTCATAACTCGTAATTCACTCAAAATGCGTTCAACCACCTTTCTATTGCTGTGTTGTCTTGGATTATTCCTTTCGTGCAGCAAAAACACCACCACCCAACCCGTCTACGAAGACGTGCCCTTTTGGCAAGATTACAGCGTCAAATTTTATTCTGAACCCACCAACGGCACGTTGCTTTCGGCGTTCAGCGACCGCAACGGCGTGGTGAAAATCCTGTCGAGTGCAGGCCTGTTTCAGCCCTACGACGGGCAGTTTTTGTACCACGGCAAACTCCAAGCCGACGGCACCTATCGTCCTTTGAAAGACAAAAAAATCGCCGCATTGAGCGTGTACGAAAATCAATTCGTGTTTTTGGACGACAAAACCGTGTTGAGCAATGCCTGGGCTGGCAAGCTATTTTCTAAGCACGCCCTTCCTGCCTCCCGAATTTTTGCAGGTGGTAAAGCCTTTACTTTTTTGGTTTCAGACGGCAAATCACTGCAACTCCTCAAAGATTCGACCTCGCTCTGGAAGGGCGATTTAGGCGGCGACGAAGTGGTTTCGATTCGCTACCAAGCCGACGCCGATGCGTTTTGGATCTTGGGCAAAAAATCGTTGCACACCTTGGCGGGTACTCAACTGACCAACGCTTTTCAGGGCGCAGCTTTCACGGCCTTTGACATCACCGACGATGGTAAAAAGCTCTTCATCGGCACCACCGACGGCTACATCGAATGGGACATCGCCACCAAAAAACAAGTAGGTGAAATCCGTAAAAAACTTCCGTGGACCGAAATTACGGCCGTGGACGCCATCGGCGATAAAGTGTGGTTTGGCACCACCAACGGCGCTTTTGCGCTCCGCTCCGACGGAAAATTTGATTACTACAACGGTGAGCGTTGGTTGCCGAGCAACAGCGTTGTTCATATTGCCGAAGGCCCCAACAAATCCGTGCTGGTGTTGACCACGGCGGGTTTGGGACAGATTTGTTTCAAACAAATGACCTTGGAAGAAAAAGCCTTGTATTACGAAGAGCAGGTACGCAGCCGCCACATTCGCAACGGTTTTAATGCCTCATTGGACAACATGGAAAAAGGCAACATCGCTTCTGGCTACCTCGCCGACTCCGACAACGACGGCTTGTGGACTTCGATGTATTTGGGCGGAGAGATTTTCCGCTACGCCGTGACCAAAGACCAAGATGCCCTCCAAAATTGCCGCGAAGCACTCGACGCCATGGAGCGCCTCTACACCATCAACCCCGTTCCTGGGTTTCCGTCGCGGTCGTTTGAGCGGAGCGGTTACATTTCCCAACTTGCCGACCCTGAGCGCTGGCAACACGCCACCGACCCCGAATGGGATTGGAAAGCCACCACCAGCAGCGACGAAGCCGTGGGGCACATTTTTGCGTTCGGAGCCATGGCCGAGCTAATCGACGACCCCGACATGAAAAGCCGCGCCATTACACTGATTGACACCCTGATGGGCCACATCGTAAAGAACAATTATTACCTCATTGACTACGACGGCAAACCGACCACTTGGGGCCGTTGGAGTCCAGAATACGTCAATGCCATGCCAAAAAACGTGGGTGACCGTAAAATCACCTCGTCCAATATCACGGCGATGCTGCAAACCGCCTATCATTTCACCAAGAAAGAAATCTACAAAGAAAAAGCGCTTGAGCTAATGCAAAAGCACGGGTATTTGGAAAACCTCATGCGCCCCATGAAGGAAATCGGCCCCGCGCCCGGCGAAGCCGACGACCTCAGCAAACTGCTCTCCGACGGCTGGAACCACTCCGACGACGAAATGTATTTTGTGAGCTATTGGGGACTGTACCGTTATGCCTTCAACGACACGCTCAAAGCCAAATACAAAGAGGCCATCATCGACCACTGGCAAATCGAACGCCCTGAAAAAGAAGGTGCTTGGAACATTTTCACGGCCTTGACGGGCACGTCAGAATTTGACCTCAACGAAGCCGCTTGGTACCTAAGAGAGCACCCCCTCGACCTCATCGACTGGGCCATCTCCAACAGCCACCGCAAAGACGTGGAAAAATTAGCGCCCAATTTCCGCAACCAAACGCTCAAAGAAGTGCTCCCACCCGACGAGCGCCCCGTACAGCGCCACAACGGCAACATGTTCAACCTCGACCGCACGGGCAGCAACGGCACCTCCGAGCACAGCGCCGGCGATATTTGGCTCCTGCCCTACTGGATGGGCCGCTACCTAAACGTCATCAGCGCTCCGAAGAAGTAAATTTTCTATACGTAGTAAAAGGGTTGCAATCGCCTATTTCATAGGCAGTTGCAACCCTTTTTCATTACCTCTATTTTATCACCCTGTAAGGGCCTGCTTCTCGCACTATAATACTCCCTAATATCTGGACAGCTACTTAAATTTTTTAATTTAGTAGTTGACTATGAAAAAGGAACGTAGAAAATTCAGCGCGAACTTCAAAGCAAAAGTAGCTATTGAAGCGATTAAGGAAGCAAACACAGTTCATGAACTTGCTTCTAAGTATCAAATCCATCCTACGCAAATAGCAGCTTGGAAACGGGCATTTATGGCGAATGCGGAGTTAGTGTTCAGTAAGGAGATCCCATCAGAAAACGAAGCGGAAAACCCTAAGGAGAAAGAATTATACGCTAAGATCGGGGAACTTCAGGTGCAAGTGGACTTCTTAAAAAAAATCTTGGGGAAATGAGTGTCATTGAGAAACGTGGACTTGTTTGCCCTGAATATAAGGCGTTAAGTGTTTTAGGTCAGTGTGAATTGATTGGTTTACAGCGGAGTAGCTACTATTTTAAACCAAAAGGGGAATCGTTGTTAAATCAACGCCTGATGAAAGTAGTAGATGAAAAATTCCTGGAATGCCCATTTTATGGAGTGGAACGTATGACTGATTATCTATGTGGTTTGGGATACCGCGTAGGCGTCAAGCGTGTCAGAAGGCTTTACCAACTCATGAACTTACGTACAATTTATCCGAAGCGCAACCTAAGTAAGGCAAAAGCAACTGACTATAAATATCCATATCTGTTGAAGGGGTTGAAAATAGAATGTCCTAATCAGGTATGGCAAGCTGATATCACCTACATCCCGATGTTTCGTGGATTTATGTACATGTTTGCCATTATTGATGTTTATAGCCGAAGGATTGTTGGATGGAGTATATCCAATACAATGAGTATGGAATGGTGCCGGGAGATACTTTTGGATACTATCCGTACTGAAGGACAACCCGAAATATTTAATACGGATCAAGCCGGGCGGCCGGTGCCGTAGTCAATTTACCAGCCCATCCTTTGTTAGTTCATTGTTAGATAAGGGTATAAAAGTATCAATGGATGGTAAGGGTAGAGCACTTGATAACATTTTTATCGAACGATTTTGGAGGTCACTCAAACACGAATATGTATATTTAAACCCTCCAAATGGCGGGGCAGATTTGTATAGAGGCGTAAAAGCGTATGTGGAATTTTATAACTGTCAACGTAAACATACTGGCACAGGATACGTCCCTAATGATCGGTTCTTGGGGGAAAAATCATCTTAATAAAATTAATATTACTCACTGGCTGTCCAGTCAAAGGGGAGTATTTCAAACGTTCTTAATTTCACTTCTCCCTTTATGGCTTTATTGAGTTGTTCGACTCGGCCTTCTAGCGAATCAAGAAACTCCTGCTTTCGACGTTTTTTTACGTCAGTTTCGCGCAATTCGTTTTTGATTTTCATCCGATTCAGGACCGATTGCACAAAACGCAATTCCTCCTAGTTTCTTGGCTTAACAATCAATTCCATAGCATCCATTTTTTACCAAAAATAACAATTATTTACCCTTGGTGGTATCCTCCCTGCCAATTTCTTCCCTTCCATTTTGCAGGTGAAAAACACCTGCCAAGACATATTGCACCCGCAGAGTCATAAAAAAGGGCAGTTTCCAACGTTGGAAACCGCCCCGGCAAAAGGTATAGTTAGGGATAGTAATTAGAGGTTCAAGCTCCAGCCTTCGCGGTACTCGCGCTTCACGAATTGATTGGCTGGCTCATAGTTGGTGATTCTCATGTTGGGGGCATCGTAGTACAACTTCTTGCGGCCGTTGTATTTATCCACGGTGCGTTTGGCGGTTGGGTTGTCGCGGAGCATCCAACTGCGGAGCGCCAAGTTTCCAATCAAAATACTTTCGGTAAACGGTGCCGCGTACTCAAACGGCGAACTCGTCACGCCTTTGCCGTGGCCGGCGATACAGGCGTTGACCCACTGCAAATAGTGGTTTTCGTCGGGAACGCGGGCGATGGTTTCGGGAATATTAAGCGTTTCGTTGGCCTTGAGTGGCAACAAACGCGGTTTGGCACCGTAGCAATCGGCCATCAGTTTTCCCTTAGAACCAATGAACAATACCCCGCCGTCGGAGTTACCGAAGCTCTCTCCGGGCAATAATTCTTCGGGCAGTTCGGGCAAAATACCACCGTCGTACCAGCTTACTTTGATGTTGCCTTTGCCATCTTTGCGGGGATAGTCCAAGTGAATGGAAGATGAGAACGGCGTCCAATCGGGATTGTCATCTTGAGGTCGCAGAGTAAATGTCCACGTACCGGCCAAGCTGCATTCTACCGAAATTGGATAATCAATCGGTAAAATTCGATAAATCGGGTCCATAATATGGCAAGCCATATCGCCCAAGGCACCCGTACCATAGGGCCACCAGCCACGCCAGTTCCAAGGCAAATACGCCTCATTGTAAGGCACTTTTTTGGCGGGTCCGAGCCACAAATCATAATCCAATTCTTTCGGAATCTCAAAGGTTTTATCGGTCGGTACGGCTTGCGGCCACACGGGCCGGTTGGTCCAAGCCAATACTTTATGTACATCGCCAATGATGCCCGAATCGTAGATTTCTTTCATGCGGCGCACGCCGTTGCCCGAGCCACCTTGGTTGCCCATTTGGGTCACGACCTTGTATTTTTTGGCGGCCTGTCCCAAAATCCGCGCTTCGTAGATGTCGTGCGTGAGGGGTTTTTGCGTGTATACATGTTTGCCCAACTGCATCGCGGCGAGGGTGGCTACGGCGTGGGTGTTATCGGGCGTAGAAATAGAACAGGCGTCGATGTTTTTGTTTTCTTTGGCCAACATTTCCCGAAAATCTTTGTAGTAAGTGGCTTTCGGGAATTTGGTGCGAGACTCCACCGCCTGCCGGTCGTCTACGTCGCAAAGGGCTACGATGTTGACGTTAGGACTGGCCGCAAACGACGCTAAATCGCTTTTCCCTTTGCCCCCTACCCCAATGCCAGCAATGTTGAGTTTGTCGCTCGGCGCAACGAAACCTTTGCCCAGTACGTGGCGTGGAACAATAAAAAACGACGTGGCCGCCAGAGAAGAGGCTTTGATGAAGTCGCGGCGGCTATTGGAATCAAGCTTGATTTTTTGTTCTTCCATGATAACAAATAAAATTTTGAGGTTTAGGAACGGAGCGTTGACGGTATACTACTGAATAACAAGGGAATCGTACCTGTCTTTTAAAAAAAAAATTATTGCCACGGACATTGTCCATGCCCGTACAGACACTGTCCGTTTTTGGACAATGAAAAACCTATTTATTGAACAAAACAGGCCATTTTAAGCTAAAAAGGCGTAGTGTGGCGTTTGGCAAGGTATTTTATATACAGAAATAGATAATATAAACGTAAACCTAAAGACCCTAATTTTCGACACATGCGACGCAGTGATTTAGGTGAATTTGAAGAAGTGGTCTTGTTGGCAGTGGCCGCGCTATCGCCCAACGCATATTCTGTGATGATTGCCGAAGAACTTGAACAACAAACAGGCCGCCCCGTCAGTACTGGGGGCGTTCACGCCGCCTTGCAACGGCTTGAGCAAAAAGGCTACGTTGCTTCTGGCTTGGGGGAGGCCACCGCCGAGCGTGGAGGACGCCGAAAACGCTTGTTTACGGTGACGGCATTGGGCAGCCGGATTTTAACGGAGGTTCGCTCCGTACGGAATAATTTGTGGGATAAAATCCTGCCCCAAACCTTGCGCCCCAGCGAGTCTTTCGACACTGCTAACCCCGATATTCATTTAACCTGATGAGTACTATGAAAAGCCATAATCCCAATCAGTCCGCAACCCCGCCTGCTCCGCCCAAGTGGCTCGACCAATGGATGGAATGGTGCTGTGCGCCTCACCTACGCGAAGAGGTGATGGGCGACTTGCACGAACGCTTCCACTTGAGAGTCAGTCGACTAGGCGAGCGCCAAGCCCGAAATCTGTATTGGCGGGATGTTCTCACGTATATGCGCCCGTCTGTTTTAAAACGCAAACCGTCCCCTTATTCATCCCCTTATTTACTATCCATGACCATGTTGCGCAATTATTTCAAAATCGCATTTCGTAACCTTTGGAAAAGCAAAGGCTACGCCGCCATTAACGTGGTTGGCCTTTCGGTGGCGTTCTGTATTTGTGTGTTTTTATTCCTGACCGCTTATTTGCAATTGACGTTTGATTCCTTTCATGCCGATGGTGAACGGATTTTTCGAACGTACTTTTTCACCAGTGATCCCGAAAAAAACACCAAGACGAATTCGATGCCTTTACCGCTGGTCCCCGCCCTGAAAGCCGACTTCCCCGAGTTGGAAGCAGCCCGCATCATGACTGGCCGCAAGAGTTTGATTGAAGTCAACGGGAAGTATTTCGACAAGTTGGCCACCATGACCGACCCCGATTTCTTCAAAATTTTCTCATTTCCACTCCTCAAAGGCAACCGAGAAACAGCCCTCCGTGACATAAACAGCGTGGTACTGAGCGAAAACATGGCCAAAACCGCCTTTGGAACCCAAGACCCAATGGGTAAAATCATCTTTCTCGGCAACGATAGCGACCGGAAGCAATACCTCGTGACGGGTATAGCGGGTAATGCTCCTCACAATTCGACTATTCAATACGATGCGTTAATTCGCATCGAAAACGCGCCAGGTTATCAAGGCAGTAAAGACAATTGGAGCAATGACTCCCATTCCGCTTTTGTAAAACTCCCCGCTCATGTCAGTCAAGCTGCTTTTGAAAATCGTTTGAAAGCATTTACCAAAAAATACTTTCCTGCTCAACTCAAAGAACTAACCAAAAAAGGCGCCAAACCCGACGCGCTCGGCGACCTGTTTGCCGTGCGGCTACAGCAACTTTCGAAGGTTCACTTTGACCGTGAAATAGCAGGTTCAAAAGGTACTCCAATTGCCATCGTGTACATCTTGATGGGCATCGGCTTCTTTATCATGTTGATTGCGTGTATGAACTTTATCAACCTGAGCATTGCACGGTCGTTTACCCGCGCCAAAGAAGTAGGCGTACGCAAGTCGTTGGGCGCGCTCAAAAATCAGCTTTTTATCCAAATTTGGAGTGAATCCACGCTCATTTGTTTTGTTAGTTTTGGCGTAGGTATCACCTTGGCGTATACGCTTTTACCCGAATTCAATGCCCGATTTGACGCCCGACTTACCCTTGATTACCTCCTTCAACCGGGCTTTATCGCGCTTATTTTCGGTCTGTTTCTACTCGTTACCTTGGTGGCAGGGGGCTATCCGGCTTGGCAAATGACCCGCTTCAATCCCGTGGAAGTGTTGAAAGGAAAAGTTTCGATTAAGCGCCCTGGGATTTTACGTAACTCACTTATCGTTAGCCAGTTTTCTATGTCAACCTTGTTGGCTTGCTGCACCATCATTGCCTCACAGCAAGTAGATTTCCTGCGCACCCGCCCGCTGGGCTTTGACAAAGAGCAGGTAATCAGTATTCCCGTCGGCAATCAAGTCAATGGCCGACAAACACTCGGACGCCTACGCAACCAGCTCGCCAACGACCCTTCGGTACTGGCAGTCACGGGAACGGACGTCAATCTGGGTCGTGGCAAAGACCGCGTTAGTTCAAGGTCTACGATTGGTTTTACCTACAAAGGAAGAGCCGTTGAATCGGATTGGTTGCTGATTGATTATGATTATTTCAAAACCCTGAACATCAAACCAACGGCGGGGAGAGAGTTTAGCCGTGCGTATCCGTCAGATTCAGTAAACAAGGTCATCATCACCGAAAGCATGGCCAAAGCCATGGGCGAGACCAATCCCGTCGGTTTATTGTTCGGCGACGACAGCGACAGCTCCCATACCAAATCGCAAATCATCGGTGTTGTCCCTGATTTCCATTTGTATTCAGTTGCGGAAAAAAGTCGCCCGATTTCGATGCACCTATCCTCCAACGCCCCCATTCGCTACGTGTTTGTGCGGGTAGCTCCATCGAGCTTGGTTCAGTCAATGGACCGCCTCAAAAGCGTATGGAAAGAGGTGGCTCCGCAGTCGGAATTCATGGGTTCGTTTCTGAACGAAAACATCGACGCATGGTACCAAAACGAAGAAATGCTCACGCGGGTTTTGAGCCTTGCGGCCAGTATTGCCATTTTATTGTCCTGTATGGGGCTATTTGCTGTTGCGCTCATGATCATCGAACAGCGCACCAAAGAAATTGGTATTCGAAAAGTAATGGGCGCGGGCATTCCCAATCTTATCATTGTGCTTTCGCAGGACTTTGTCAAACTGGTGCTAATTTCTCTCGCCATTGCCATTCCGTTGGCGTGGTTTGGCATGAAATCATGGTTGGACAATTATTCTGTGCGCGTAGAAATCAGCGTGTGGGTCTTCGTGGCGGTTGGTTTTGCCGCTATTCTCATTGCGTTGGCCACCGTCAGCTTTCAAACTATAAAAGCCGCCTTGGTCAATCCGATAAAGTCT
Organism: Runella aurantiaca; assembly: GCF_003339505.1. Classification (GTDB taxonomy): domain Bacteria; phylum Bacteroidota; class Bacteroidia; order Cytophagales; family Spirosomataceae; genus Runella; species Runella aurantiaca. Next base: position 402,255 of record NZ_QPIW01000002.1, on the reverse strand, counting down.
TTAAAATCAGAATAATACAAATTTTTAACGTCGGCAAGGACTGCGCGTCTGCGGCTTCAAGCCCACAATGGAATTGCTTACCGGCGTTATTCGGATGTTATCAGAGTAAGACAATGCAACGTCGGCGAGGTTTTGAACCTCGCCGACGTTACTGGTTTTATTTTATTGCTTTTATTGAAACATCGTCCACGTAAAAAACCGCCTGTGTTACGGGTTCGTCGGCGCCAGCGAGCGGTGGGTGCGGGTCTTCGTTGGGTGACTTACGGTTGGGTAAATTGCGGTAAGGGCCCGTGCGCAACGACAGGCGCTCCACCGATTTGACGGCTTCGGCCAAGGCTGCTTTTTCTAACACTTTTTTGCCGTTGATGCTCAAATCAAAACTTCCCGCCAACGTTGCATTGACCGTAAACGTCAGTTCGTACCACTGCGCTGGCTGGTAGGTCTGCACGATTTTCTCCGTGCCTCCGTCGGCGACGATGATGTTTCCTTTTTCGTCAAACCGCACCCGAACGGGGCGGTTGCCATAGCGGTCGGTGAGGTCGATTTCGAGCGAGCCGTTTTGGTTTTGGGCGGGTTGTACTTTCAACGAACATTCAATTTGCGTGCCTTCTTCAAATACCCGAATGGCGCGGGCGTAATCATGCGGGTCTTTGTCCGACAATTCGAGGCATTTTCCCGTGGATTTGGGCGTGTTGACCACCGTAACGGGGGCCCACTGGGGAGCGTATACGTTCCAATCTGGCACGCTGCCGTTGAGGTCGAGCGCGTCAAAACCGTCGTTGATGTTGCCTTTGACCGCATAGCGCACGGGCGTAGGCACGCGGCTGACCCAAATATCTTCTTTGTTCATGCTGTACGACAGCCACAGATCATTGCCGGGAGGATTGCCGTTGCCTTCTTCGATGCCGCGCACGTAGCAGGGGCCAAAGTCTTTCCAACGCCCAAAAAACCGACGCGGCGGCACTTCGCCCTGCACGAGCAGCATATTGTCAAAAATAGCGCCATCGTCGCCCGTGATGACCGTGAGCGGAAAACGGTGCTCGTCCATTTCGATGGGATTGTACGCGATGGCGTAGCGCCCGTCGTCGGTGCGCTGCCCCCACTGCTTGCCACCCGCCATGGTCAGCGTCGGCACTTTGACGGGCGTAGAAAAAGTTAGGCCCTCGTCGTCTGATAACGCCGCTTTGGAGCGTTTCCACAGCGCCACCACTTTGCCGTCTTTGCGGTGGTAGTACGATAACGCCTGAATATCAAGCGATTTGTCGAGATTATTTTTATAAAACCCGTCCAGCCCAAGGTCTTCTTCGCGCCATTGCAAGGTCATGAGCTTGTCGGCCAAAAGTGCATTACAGGCCTCCAAAAAGCCTTTGTCGGTGGATTTTTGGTAAAACGGATAGCTCGTGTTCTTCTCGTTCCACTTCATGCCGTCGACGGTAGTGTGACTGCTGTAACGGATAAAATAAATGGGACCATAGGTGCCGTCTTTGTAGGCCTCGCGCACCACGCGCCCGATGCCGCCTTCCTTAAACGGCTCTTCGGTGTGGGCGTAAAAAGCCAATACCAACAGCCGCCCGTTGGGTGCGGTATAAAAACCCATGCGTTGGTGCATCATGTAGCCATCCGACCCTTTGGGAATTTTAACGCCCTTGGGGGCCACGTACGGCGGAAACACCACCGTGGGTTTGCTCCAAGTACGCCCATCTTTGGAGGTCACGATCAGCGTTTGCCCCGGCGCAATGTGCTCATCTACGGGGTTGCTGAGGTATTGCTGATAGAAGGTATCGTTCCAATAACACAGGTTGGAGGCGTGATTATAGGTCCATCCAAAGCCATCGGCCAGCTCGGGGTGCGTACGATTGACGCGGAGCGTTTGGCGACTTTCCACGCCTACCGCGTACCGCAACCGCCCCTCATGCACCTGAGGGTCTACGCTTTCGCCGCCCACGTACCGCACGGGTTCGTGGATGCTGCCCGTTTGGGCTACCCCTATTCCACTGCCAAAAACCAAGGCCATGCCGTACCAATACGCTTTGTTCATCATCTTTTTCAACAGGATTTTCTTGAAATGAATACTGCAACAAGGCGTTTTTGGGCTAGTGCCACCTCTTTTTTAGGCAAACTACCGCTTGGTAACAATTTTATGACACGACTTGCTGAAAGGTGTAAAAACTGGTAGCTTTCGGGAGGAATTGGGGAAGTTTGTACTATTTTTTCTGGGTAGTTCGCTATATTTGAATACTGATAGCACAAAAAAACAACCGCAAATAATATAATAAAAGCTCAATAAAGTTTAAATAAACACAAAAAGTACGACCGCTGCGGCGGGTCGTAAAACTTTCGCATATTGGAGAGTTAGCTGATATTTTAGAACGACACCGCAATGAAAGAACAGAAAATAAAAAATATAATTGACACCTATTTAAAAAAATGGGTTGACATCGAACTTAACAAGTTGCCAGGACAAATTGAAACTGAAATGTCAGACCCAAATCAAGATAAAAATGAAGAGTGGCGAATTTGGCTTCCAATTGATAGCAAAGTAACTGATAGTGAAATTGAAGAAATCGAAGGTCGAATTAGACACATTTTTCCTGACGACTATAAAGCATTTTTAAAACATAAACATTTCTATGAACTTCAAATTTTTGAAGCTTCATTTTGTGAACATCCTGTCAATACTTAGAGAGCAAGTTTAACCGAAATGATTTTTGACGGTTTTCCAAGAGAATTTCTTATCGACAAAGGATATATTCCATTTATAAATTGGAGTGATTGGGGACTGCTTTGTTTTGACACAAATAGAAATCAAGGTGACAACAATTACCCAATAGTACTGTGGGACCACGAAACGGCAGAAGAATTTCAAGACCAATACCAAGACTTTTACGACTTAATTATAAAACTTGACGAAAAGGGAAGAAAAAACATCAGCTAACATCGGTTTGGCTATATGGCGGCTGAACCGGGTCGCTGGTGCGATGCTTACATCAAACATCTGTGCAAGGTTCAACAGCAGGAATTCTATTGCATCCCGAATGCTTTCGGGATGCTAAAAATCCGCCACATCGCCAAGCCGAAAACCGTTATCAGACATTATAACACACCCATTAACAGCAACGAAACAATGAAAAACATACTATTTGACTTTATCTCAAAATACGTTTCTCTGACAGAAGATGAGCAGAACGCACTCATTTCGTTAGACCTATTTCACTCGGTAAAGAAAGGGACGATTTTACTCAAAGAAGGACAAAAATCAAAAGAAAGTTACTTTGTGCTGAAAGGCTGTATTCGAACATATTATATTTTGGATGGTGAAGAAAAAACTACTGCTTTCTACACAGAAATGGAAGCTTTTACACCACCTTGTGTAATAAACAAAACTCCGTCCGAATATTATGTAAGTTGTGTAGAAGATACGATACTTACAGTTTCAAATTCTGATATGGAAGTAGAAATAAACAGTAAATTTCCAAAGTTTGAAATAATGTGCAGAGTCTTGTCGGAAGAACTTTTAGCTAAACAACGAATAGATTTTGACGAGTTTAAGACTTCTTCACCGGAACAACGATATTTGAATTTATTGCAATCACGCCCAGACCTTATTCAACGGGTGCCACAGCACCAGTTAGCGAGTTATTTAGGCATTAAGCCACAATCACTGAGCAGGCTAAGAGCAAGAATTCTTGAAAAAAAGAGCTAAAACGTATTTCTTAACTTAAGTGAACGAGTTATAGTATCTCGCCAATCTACTTTTGCAGTATCGTTTAACATCAATTAAAAAGACATGCAAAAGAAAATTTTAGGGATTGGACTTGCCTTAGTATTGGCAGGTAGTTTACAGGTGAATGCACAAATTGCCAAAAAAGACAGCACCTATAAAAAGTGGTTTATTGGGAGTTCATTCTTGATGTTTGGAAATTTAGATAAAACAAACAATCCTGAGTATATTCAATTAAATGCTGGATATAGAATAACCCCCAAAGATGTTGTTCAATTTAGATTTAAAAGATCAATTTATGCTTGGCCACTAGGTATTCCTTTTGGGCCATCATTTGACGCCCCCGGACTAAACTATCCTGGACATGCACGTATACTTGCTCCTCAAATAGGTTACCAGCGGTTTTGGTGGAAAGGAGTCTATACATCCGTTTATGCCTTGAATGCTTTTGAAAAATATTTGGATGAGAATAAGAAAAAGATCGGCAATGGATACACCTTGTACCTAGACTTCTATTTGGGTTATCAGTTTAAGTTTTTTAAAAATCGCTTCTTTTTTGAACCAGCTATCGGAATCAGTTATTGGCCTGTAAGAACCAATGTTCCAGCATCTTTTAAAGCCGTAGAACAACGGTGGAATAACTACTTTATTCAACCGGGGCTTGATTTTGGGTTTAACTTTTAGTAATTGTACCGTCAATTTTAACATCTCCACAATGCCAATTAGCGGGCTATCTGGGGTATTAAACCTCCGTCATTAAGCCGCAGACTAGGAGCAAGAATCTTGAAAAAAAGCTAAGAGTAACTTCATTTCTTAACTTAAGTGAACGATTTTAAGTCTATTGCCAATCTACTTTTGCAGTATCGTTTAACATCAATTAAAACAGACATGCAAAAGAAAATTTTATGGATTGGACTTGCCTTAGTGTTGGCAAGCAGTTTACAGGTGAATGCACAATATGCTAAAACAGACAGCACTTACAAACGGTGGTTCGTTGGTAGCACTTTATTTTTACTGGGCAATTTTGATCAAGTAAACCCTCCGGGCTTTGCTCAGCTGAATTTAGGTTATCGTATTACAGGAAAAGATGTTATTTCTCTTGAACTAATAACTTGGAAACATGCTTGGCCACTTGGTATTAACCCCTTTTATAATGAGGCATACGGAACACCTGAAGAGAAATATCCTGGTTATATAAGAGAATATGGAATTGGTTTAGCTTATCAAAGGTATTTTTGGAAAGGTCTTTACGCAGCAGTACATGTAACGCCCATGTGGCAAAAATATAAGAATGAAAACGGTGATAAGGTGGGCAAGGGTTTCATTATATTCAACACTTATCGAATTGGCTATCACATTAAACTCTTTAAGGATAGGGTTTTCATAGAACCATCTCTTGGTATTGCTGGTCGTCCTTACTTCACTGAAATGCCTAATGGATTTAAAGAAAAAGATGACAAGTGGCCAAAATGGACACCTGAACCCGGGCTACATTTCGGAGTTAATTTTTAATTGATAATTCATGAATACCCAAAACTCACTGGAAGATATCAAAGTCAGTGTGAAACTAAAACTTGCCACGCTGTGGGCAAGTTTTATGTTTCTCTATATCTATGTTGATTATTTTGCCTTATATATGCCGAGTAAGATAGAAAATATTCTGAAAGGGAGGGTGTTTGTATTTGATATTACACAAGGATTTCTCTTGGCAGCACTCGCCTCTGTGACAATTCCAGCACTGATGATTTTCCTTTCTGTTGCCCTGCCGGCTAAAGTAAATCGCTGGGTAAATATCATTATTGCCACGGTGTATATTCCTTTTACATTGTTTAATTTGGCAGGAGAAGCTTGGATGCACATGGTGTTTGGCGCGGTTATAGAAGTCGTTCTTCTTTGGTTAATTATCCGTTATGCATGGAAATGGCCTCGTATTGAAACATGAAAATCCACTAACGAAAAATTTTATGGATGTCAGTAATGTTAAATATTGACCCAAAAAAGACGATTGACGCAATCTTTCATAGAGAAAACTAAATGGAAATTAGTATCAAAAGCACAATAGATTACTTTTCAAGGAAACCAAGGACGCTTTTTCTACTTGACGGTTTGGGTGCAGCATTGACAACATTTGTCTTGTTTTTTGTTTTAAGGCATTACTACAATTACTTTGGCATGCCAGCCAACATTTTGACATACTTGTCAGAAATTGGTCTGGTTTATTGTGTTTATTCTATGTCGTGTTATTTCTTGCTTAAAGATTGTTGGACACCCTATTTAAGAATAATAGGTATTAGTAATTTTTTGTATTGCATTTTGACGACGACCGTTTTATATGCTTATTACAACAGCTTAACGCGCATAGGATTAGCCTATTTTTTGGCTGAAATTCTTATCATAGGGTGGCTAGTGTATATAGAGTTAAGGGTAGCAAACATGTTAAGAACCAAGAAATATAATTTTAAGTGATATAGCATTGGATTAACAAAATTGTCTTTAACAAATAATAAAGACAGATAGAACACCAAGGTTTTGTAAAATTGGGGCGTTATCCCTCTTAGCCCCTACCCCTTCTTTACGAGTACTAATACCGAAACACCCACCAAAAACTCCCCAGCACCCTAACCAAAACTTGAAACGTTTTTATGCACATCGAAGCCCTTTCAACCCACAACTGCCAAGCCCTGACTGAACTCGCGTTGAAACTCTGGCCCGAATGCGTATTTGAGGAAGAGTACGAACAGTTTGCGGAGCTGATTGAGTCAGAAAATGACATTTGCTACGTTGCTCGGGAGCAGGAGGAGTACATCGGTTTTGTGCACGTCAGCATTCGGCATGAGTATGTGGAAGGTGCCGACGACCTGCCCGTGGCCTACGTGGAGGGCATATATGTAAAGCCGAAGTATCAAAAGCAGGGCGTTGCCAAACAACTAATGGCGATTTCGGAGACCTGGGCCAAGCAAAAAGGGCTCACCCAAATGGCGTCTGATACTCCCGTGGAAAATTCGACAAGTATCGAGTTTCATCAAAAAATAGGGTTTACCGAGGCCGAGCGTATCGTGTGTTTTATCAAAGCATTGTAGCCCCTGGCCTCTATTGCGGGTGAGTTTATGCCGCTGTTGGTGTTCTTCCACCAACAGCCCGCCTTGATTTTGCAAGCCCCTATTGATTGCGGCTGAGAATACCCGCAAAGGCACAAAAAAAGCGCACGCCATTGCTGACGTGCGCTTTTTTGTAGGATAAAACCAACGCTATTTCTTGGGAGCCTTGTAGGCAATGCGGTACAGGGTTCCGTTCAAATCATCGGTGACGTACAACGAGCCATCAGGACCTTGGGCGAGGCCCGTGGGGCGGTGTTGAATAGGGCCCGTGGGTTTGGCGAGGTCGGTACCCGCAAAATTGTCGGCAAAAATCTCCCAAGGACCCGAAGGTTTACCATTTTTGAAAGGCACAAACGCCACCATGTAGCCTTTTTTGAGGCTAGGAGCTTGGCCGTGGAAAGCGATAAACGTACCGTTTTTGTAGCGGGCAGGAAACATTTTTCCCGTATAAAAAAGCACGGCGTTGGGGCCCATGTGCGCTGGAAAATCAGCGACGGGATTGATGGCTTTTTCGCCGCCCGTTTTTTTACCGTCTCCGCCGTATTCGGGGCAAAGGATTTTTTTCTTTTGGAACGGATCATAGTACACGTACGGCCAACCGGCATCATCGCCTTCGTGGACTTCGTACATGGTTTCGGCGGGGAGTTTTTCGCTGTCTTGCGGGGTATAGTATTGCGGAAATACGTCGTGGAACTTGCCCCGTCCGTGCATCATCACAAACAATGAATTAGTGCCTGAATTCCAGTCTAATCCTACCACGTTTTTCAGGCCTGTAGCGTAGCGAATGCCGTCGGAATACTGCTGATTTAATTGATCGGCTTTGAAACGCCAGATGCCGCCCACCGAATCCAGCAATGGGCACGGCATTTTGCCTTTGTTGGTGCCCGCTTCTTTGCAGGTTTCGTCGTAAGAGCCTACATTTACGTACACGTAGCCGTTGTTATCGACCGCAATATTTTTGGCTTCATCGCGGCCCTTGCTCACCAATCCTTTCACAATCTGCTCAGGATTGTTCATATCAATCACTTCTTCTTTTTCATTGAGTTTGTATCGGTAAACACCCGTATTGGAAGAAGCATACAGATAGCCCCCGCGAATAAAAATACCCGAGCCTTTGTAATCTCCGAAACCCACTTTTTCGTCAATGGCACCGTCGCCGTTGGTATCACGCAGGCGATAGATGGCCTTGCCGTCTTTGAGTTTGTTGATTTTTACGTAAATATCACCGCCTTTCGAAACCGTCAAGTGACGCGGCGTTTCCAAATCTTCGGCCAAAATGGTGGCGGAAAAGCCAGCAGGCATTTTAATATCGGTGGCAGGAATGATGCCCGTGGTTGTTTTTTTAGCGTTGGGAGCCGTGGCGTCGTCACTTTTGTAGGCGGCCAAACCGCTTACCGTTACCAACGCGGCAGCAACGGAGAGCGTTTTTAGAAATGGATGCATTATCGTAAATTAGGTTGAAGTTAGATTACTTTGGTATAAAGCAAGTTGTGTATAAATTATAACGTCGGCGAGGTTTAGAACCGCAGACGCGCAGTCCTCGCCGACGTTGAAACCTACTTCACTTCGGTGTACCCCAACTTGGGCAACTTCATTGCGTTTTCAATCAGCTGAATATGAATATCCAGAATCCCGACGGCAGAAGGAATGTCAATTTTTTCGGGGTCGTCGGTAGGCATGTGGTAGTCGTCGTGGCCGCCCGTGTGGAAGAACAAAACGGGTACTTTTTTGGCGTAAAAAGGCGCGTGGTCGGCTCCGCCGCTCCCTGAACGGTCGGTAAAGAATTTAACGCTTCCTTTCACTTCTTTAAATACTTCTGGCCACGCATCGCTTGTGCCATAGCCGCCGATGCCCACGCCCCGGTCGGCGTTGTAGCGACCAATCATGTCCATGTTGCTCATGAAATGGATTTTATCCAACGGCAAGGTCGGATTATTCACAAAATACCGCGACCCAACCAAGCCCAGTTCTTCGGCTCCAAAGGCAATAAACAGGAAGTTGTAGGGTTCTTTGACTTCGTTTTGGGCATAATAGCGGGCCAATTCCAGCAGCCCTGCCACGCCCGAGGCGTTGTCGTCGGCACCGTTATGGATTTTTCCCTGCGGCGCTTTATCCCGCGAGCTACCCTGCGTTCCCGTGCCCAAGTGGTCGTAATGCGCACCAATGACGATGGTATAAGGAGCACCGTTGTCCAAAAAACCGATGACGTTGTTGGCGGGACGAATGCTGTCGGGCACGACTATACGCCTAAGTTTTGCCGTAAAAGGCTGACGGTAGCCGTCTGTGCCCAAGGGGGTTAAATCAAGTTTTTTGAATTGTTTGATGATGTACTTGGCCGCTTTGGCGTTTTCTTTGCTGCCCGTTCCGCGCCCCTTCATTTTATCGGAGGCTAAATAATTGATATGCTTGGCCACACGGTTGGCATCGATTCGGGGAGTTTGCCCGAAAAGGAGAACTGAAGCAAAAAACAAGGATAAAAAGAATGCGTGTTTCATGAAGTAAATGGGTAAATAACGTCGGCAAAGATAAAGTGAACTCCGCACTATTAAAGCAACTCTTTTCATTTTAAGACCCATCACACATACAAATAGCCGGCAGTTGCCGGCTATTTACAACATATTTTTTTCTGTGTACTATCGTCGCTTGACGAGTCCTACCACAAAAAGTAAGACCAAAGCCCCCACAACGGCGGTTAGAATTACGCCGACGAGACCAGCACCCAACGAAACTCCCAATTGGGCAAAAAGCCAATTTCCGACAAATGCGCCGAGGATACCGACAATGATATTTCCGAACAAACCATAGCCGAAACCACGCTTGATTTCACCAGCTATCCAGCCAGCGATGGCACCCACAATCAGTACATAAATCAAATTATTCATTGGAACAGCGTTTGAGTGTAGACAACATCAATGCCTTTTGATTGATGAGTAACCACAAGCAACAAAATAAAATCGGTATCTGCGCTATTCCTTGAAAAAATACATGACCAACATGGTAGCGGTAGTATCGCCGATGTTGGTTGGTTTATGCGGTAGGTTGGCATCAAAGAAGATGGAATCTCCCGCTTGCAGGGTGTATTTTTGGTCGCCAACGGTATATTCTACGTATCCGCTGATGATGTATTTATATTCAAATGCGTTAGTTTTGACCATAAAAGAGCGTGTAGCTTTGGGGGCTAATTCCAATAAAACGATGTCGGTGGGCAAGCTCTGAATAGTGCGGGTCATTACCCGTTTGTAGACAAACCCCTTCGATTGTTCCTTTTCAAACTTCTGATAATCTTCGTTGCGTTTCACCACCACTTTGCTTTCGGAGGCCTGCTCAACGTCGGCAAAAAAATCGTTCAAATCCACGCCCAGCGAACGAATCAAATTGATAAGCACCAATAACGAGGGAATGGTCCGGTTGTTTTCGATTTGAGAAATCAGGCCTTTGCTTACCTGCGCACGGTCGGCCAGCTGTTGAATGGTAATCCCTTTGGACTTGCGATAGTCTTTAAGTTTGCTGCTAATTTGAATAATTACTTCGTTGGCCATACGAGTGAATATAAAGTTGAATATTAGATAAGTTTAGCAAGGGATTGTCTTCCAGCGCCCAAATCTCCGTGTTTTTTCGGTGATACAAGCCGTTTCACCTACGGATTCTACTTTATCACCTCAAAAATTTCGCGCCAAGGGCTTTGTTTTTTACCTTTCAACCCAAATTATCCCTGCCAATGAACAGAACCTATTGGACCATTGCGATTCATCTTTTGTGCGGTGTATCGTTTTTGGCCTTGCCCTATATTTTTGTGCCAAAAGGCTTTTCTCAGATTGCCGAAATCGCGCACAATCCTCACGAACAGACCAACCTGCTGGCTTATCTATTCATGTTGGGGGTCTTTTACCTGAATTATTACGTCCTGATTCCTAAGCTCTATTTTGCCAAAAAGTACGTTTTTTATGCAGGAAGTACACTTTTTTGCTTTGGGGTGGTAGTGTTAATGCTCGTCTCGGTAGACCGCCAGTATTTAATCCCTCAACACACCGCCCCTGCTGGCCCACCGCCTTCGGAACTTAAAACAGCCCACCAACTTCCGCCTAAATTTGACGCTCAAGGCCCGCAAATGCCCCCGCCTCCCCCGAGGGCTACGCAAGAAAAACCGCCTTTTGGCTTTGAGCTGAGTCATGCGCTGTTTTTGTTTTTGGTGGGGGTGTTTGTTTCGCTTTCGTTACGTATCAACGACCGTTTACGGGAAACCGAACGCCAGAAGCTCAACACCGAATTGTCATTTTTGAAGGCCCAAATCAATCCGCATTTTTTATTCAACACGCTCAATACCATCTACTCACTGGCCATTGAGCAGTCGTCCAAAACCGCCGATGCTGTGGTCAAACTTTCGTCGCTGATGCGGTACGTCATGCGAGAAGCCGATGCCGATTGGGTACCGCTGGTCAAGGAATTTTCGTACGTTGAAAACTACGTAGCCTTGCAACAATTGCGGCTAGACGATACCGTAACCGTTGATTTTAGCATCACGGGTAAGCCCAACGGCCAGCAAATTGCGCCGTTGATTTTGATTTCATTCATCGAAAATGCATTCAAATACGGCGTCAATCCGCAGGAAAAATCACTGGTACACATTCAGCTTTCTATTGCCGAAAATCGTTTACATTTACGTACGTTCAACAAAAAAGTACGGGTGTTTTACGATGAAGAAACTTCCAGCGGCATCGGTATTGAGAATACCCAAACGCGACTGCAACTGATGTATCCTGCCAAACATTTGCTGACCATTACGGATGTTCCCGAAAGTTTTACGGTAGATTTAACCATTGAATTATAAGCAACATGCTCAAAGCTATTGCCTTAGACGACGAGCCACCTGCCCTCCGCGTGATTACGCATTTCTGCGGTCAAGTGAATTTTATTGACCTTCAAAAAACATTTTCCCGCACCGACGAAGCCTTTGATTACCTCTCCGCAAACCATGTCGATTTGCTTTTTTTGGACATCAACATGCCTTCCATGTCGGGCATTGAGTTCTACAAGGCCATTCCGCAAGATGCGATGGTGATTTTTACGACGGCCTACGCCGAATACGCCGTGGAGGGATTTAATCTGAGCGCCATTGACTATTTATTGAAGCCTTTTACGTTCGAGCGTTTTGTACAAGCGGTTCATAAAGCCAAAGACTATCAGCAGTTTCTCCAAAAGTCAGAAGCACCCGAGCCGCCCAAATATCTGTTTATCAAAGCGGATTATAGCGTTTATAAAATCGCTTTTACCGACATCGTTTTTATCGAAGGACTGGACGATTACCTCAAAATCCACCTTGAAGGCAGCAAACCCGTCGTAGCGCGTATGACCATGAAAGGAATCATGGAGAAGCTACCAGTGCAGGATTTTATTCGGGTACATCGCTCGTTTATTGTGCCTTTTCGTCGCGTTGAAAATGTCCGTAATAGACTCATTACGCTGGCAGGCGAAGAGATTCCGATTGGCAATAGCTACGAGAAAGAGTTTTTTCGGTTGTTTAAAGGCTCAAAATGACCGAAGCCTAATCCTCCGATTTTTCTCCCCTCATTCGGTTTTTTTCGCAAATTTCCATCACTTCTACACGTTTGTTTGGGTTATGGCGTATGGGTTGTTAATTAACTCCAGCATCCCCAAAACCCCTTCTATCAGAGATTTAGGGGTTAAACTTTACCCTCACGTTTACCGCAGAAAACATTCTATTCACCTCAAATACAAACTTTACCACAACGAAAGCGCAGGTTTCAACGTATAAAGAGATGTAAACAATCTCCCCCTCTATAAAAATTTATAAGAACATGGAACGCAAGGATTTTTTAAAAAAAAGTTTGTCATTTTTGGGAATTGCCGCCGTCACGCCGTTGGTGGGTGCTTGTAGCAAAACGGACGTTGACCCTACTACCACTACCACCACTACGGGGTCTACCAATGGCACCACGGGCGGCACTTGCGACGTTACTCCTTCCGAGACCGCAGGGCCATTTCCCACCAAAACCCCAAGTTCCCTGGTAATGAAAGACATTCGCTCCGACCGTACGGGCGTTCCGATGACCGCAACGATTACCATCAGAAACAAAGCCAATGACTGTAAAGCCCTCGAAGGTGCTTTGGTAGATATTTGGCATTGCGATGCCGCCGGCAATTATTCAGAGTACGGCGGTACGGGAATGCAGAGTACCAATTACACGGCAGTTCATTTTTTAAGGGGTCGCCAAACAACCGACGCGAGCGGCAATGTGGGCTTCACCACGATTTTCCCAGGTTGGTATTCGGGCCGTGCGGTGCATATTCACGTTCACATCTACAACGCCGCTGGCAAATCGCTGCTGGTTACACAAATCGCCTTTCCCGCTTCAGTTTGTGACACGGTATTTACCACCGCAACCAATTTTTATACCAAAGGAAAGGCCGATACCACCAACGAAAGAGACAACGTTTTCAGTGACGGATTTGCCAATGAAATGTCGACCATAACAGGCAGTGTAGCCAATGGATACGCTTTAACGCATACCATAGTGGTCAGTGCCTAATGATTTTGCCAGCACGATATTGTTCAAGAAAAAAACCTCTGATAGGAATGACCCAAATTGAAGCAACGATTTTTTTGGCCGACCAACGCGGCTGTTCGCAAACCGATTGGTTTCGGAGTTTTCATGGCTTCAATTTTGGGGCATACCATAACGAACACCGTCAGCCGTTTGGCCGATTGAGGGTTTTTAATGACGACACCCTCGCTGCCGAAAAAAGCCTTAAAATGCAGGTGGATGAAAATACGGAGGTTATTTTGCTGCCGCTGGTAGGCGCCATCGAATACCGCAATAGCTTAGGCGATACTGGTTTTGTAGAAGCGGGGCAGGTACAAATTCTCTCCGCGGCCAAGGGCATGGAGTACGAAATCACCAACCCATATCCTGACGAATTGGTCAATTTTTTACAGATTTGGCTCACAGGAAATGAGCAAGAATTTACGGCCAGTTTAATCCAAAACTCGTTTGATTTCCAACAAAAAAATCAATTACTCCCTCTTATTTCCACCCAAACAAGGGCCTACATTGGTCGATTCGGCGGGCGGGAAGAAGGGATTTATGAAGTACAACATCCCGATACGCATGGGATTTTTGTGTTTGTTATTGAGGGCGCTTTTGAGGTGCAAAACCGCCTGCTTCACCCCCGCGACGGACTTGCCCTGCAAGGAGTAGACACGGTTGATTTTGAGGCCCTTTCCAACGACGCCATTCTCCTTTTATTGGAAGTATCACTTGCCTAAATATTAGATTTCCTTTGATGCCTTATATGGTTCAGGGCTTTTTTTCGTTTAAGAATTGCTCTTAAAATCCATAAAATGGCCGCTTTAGCAATCCGAAACGAACAAAGTAAAATCGTTACCATTTCTGCCAAACTTATTTTCTACGGCACCCAAGCCACGGAAGAGTTAGCAAAAAAAATAGCCACCGAAATTCGTGACATGTACCACGAACCCAAGGCCAGCGCCAACCTCGACGGCGAGCCCTACGAAGTCCACATACGCATTGATTATGAAGTGGTTAGTTTTGAAGAAGTGATTCAGTTAGCCATAAAAAATACCAATTTTCGTTATAATTTCATTCGCCTCGAAGCCCAGAATCACGTTACACGTTCGTTCATGGGCTTTGGTTTAGGCGACAACGTTGGGCACTGGATTACGTCCGACAATTTGGGGGACTCTACCACCGCCGCCCACGAATTCGGTCACGCCCTAGGACTTGACCATCCCGAGCGTTTTGATTTCAGAGGCTTGGGCAACCCCGGCATTATGGCTCCGCGCGGCACGATTGTCGATGCCCATTTACAATGGAATCCTGGCGTAGCGGCTGGTGAGTACGGCGGCACGCTCAAACCGTTCCATCGCCGAGTGCATGCCTATGAAATTGAAGCCATTTTTGAAGGTTTGGCGTTTGACAGCAACGGCTACGCCGAAATCGGGCATTTGAGCAACGTGCTTTTTACAGAAAATGGTGACCCACTGAATATCATTTTTTAAAGATTCAGCACTCAGCTTTTCTGCCTCATTGCCTGTACATACTAGATGCAAGCATCAAATAATCCAATAAGAAAATAAAAACTCCCTTTCCGACGTTTTTTCAAAAGGTGCAAATCGTACGATAAACACTTTAACTACAGCCTTTTGAAAAACAAACTACTGCTGACCAGCCTTTTTCTGCTGCCTTTTTTATCCTTTTCTCAAGAGTACTATACCCTGCGGGGTTACGTGTATTCAGAAAACAACGAGCCGTTGGCGGGCGCTTCCATTCGCGTAGTAAATACCAATACGGGCACCGTAACCAATGCACAAGGAAAATACGAGATCAAACTATTGGAAGGTCTGAACCGCATTTCAGTTTCTTCCATGGCTTATCAAACGGAGATGTTTGAAGTGGTGGCGAGTAAAGATCTGGTGAAAAATATTTTCCTGAAAATTGACCATAAACAGTTGGAAGAGGTGATTGTGAAGGTCAAGCGAAAAGATGAGTCGTATGAGGTCATTAAAAAAGTGCTTGAAAACAAGGAAGCTGTTTTAAACCAATACCAAAATTACAAAGCCAAGGCATACATCAAAAGTGTGGAAGTCGTTGAAAAGAAAGTTGTAAAAAAGAAAGACGAAGATTTGCCGCCCAATCCAAGCGAACAGCTTCAACTAAGCGACAAAGCACCCACCAAAAAAGACAGCATTCCCAACCTCAACATTTTTGAATGCCAACTCATCAGACACCAAAGCAACACGGGTCAGCAAAAAGAAGAGCGTGAAGCCGTGAAGAAAATAGGTGACCAAAGCACCCTTTTTTTCAAATCAGTTACCGACGGAGAGTTTAATTTTTATCAAAACCACCAAAAAATCGCCAAAATAGGCGATAATGAGATTACATCACCGCTGAGCGACCTTACCTTTCTGAGTTACAAATTTCAGTTGCTCAAGTATTATTTTGTGGGGCAGGATAAGATTTACCAAATCAAAGTCACGCCCCGAGCGTTGGGCAACGCGCTATATGAGGGTACAATAGAAGTGCTGGAAGATCAATGGGTACTGCGAAATGTAGATTTGAAATTAACCAAACGCGGACTGTTGCGTTATGATGAATTTGGGGTGAAGCAGGAATTTGAAAACATTCAAAATCGGTGGGTTACCTCAAAAATTACCTACACGTGGAAAGTGAAAGAAGGCGGAACGAAAAAATCTGGCAAGACCGAAGTCATTCACTCCAATTACGAATTTGATTTGAGCCTGCCCAAACGTTTTTTTGGAGATGAAGTAGGCGTAACCACCGACAATGCCTACAAAAGAGATTCTGTCTTCTGGGAAAAAATCAGGCCGCATCCACTCACAAAAGACGAGCAACGGGTTATCAAGGAAAAAGAACGACTGGAAATTCTGCATACGTCAAAAGCGTATTTGGATTCTATCGACAAGATTTACAACCGTATCACCTTCCCAAAAATCCTGTATTTGGGTATGGGGCACATCAACCGTGAGAAGAAAAACAATTGGTATTTTGACCCGATTTTAGGGCTTATTGACCCTTTGGCCATTGGTGGCTGGCGTATTCGCTATGGTTTGGGCTACTACAAGCGTCATGAAAACCGAAAGCAGGTATGGATAAACACAAATCTTACCTATGGCTTTAAAAATCAAGACCTTAAAGGCTATATCAACCTGAATTATTTTTACAATCCGCTAAAAGTATCAAACATCTACTTCGCGGTCGGGTCGGGTTTTAATGTCATCAACGGCGCTGCCACCCTGAGCGATATAGCTCGACGCAGCAATTTTTATCAGAATAAATTTGCGGAGATTCGCCACCGCACTGAGCTTTTTAACGGCTTTTATCTCAACACGCAACTATATTATGAAAACCGCAGCGATTTGGCAGATTTTAAATTTGGGTCTTTGGGCGATAGAATTTTCAGTAACAATACTCCGCAACCTTTCCCCACTAGCCACGTCTACCGAACCAACATCGGCATCGAATATACCCCTCGGCAATTGTATTTGAGAGAACCCAACGAAAAAGTAATTCTGGGCTCGAAATACCCCACTTTCAGCGTTAATATAGACCGTGCCTGGCCCATTAAAGGGCAAAACAACAACGTATTTACTCACTTGTCAGCCTCCGTCCGACAAACTTTCAATGTGGGCATTATCGGCACTTCCGAATACCGCCTCAACGTTGGAAAGTTTCTGGATACCACCAGCTTAGCGGTGATGGATTACAAGTATATGCGGGGCGGCGACAACTATTTTTTCTCGCCCGCCATGCTTACCTACCAACTGATTCCCAAGACATTCCCCGTATTCAACTGGTATTTTGAATCGCATTACGTGCATCAATTCAACGGTTTTTTGACGAGCAAAATACCGTTATTCAATAAAACCAAAATCAGAGAAGTAGCGGGTGCTGGGTTTTTGTACGTTCCCGAACGAAAATACCAATATTCAGAAGTATTTTTTGGATTGAACCGGGTCTTCAAAATAGGCCGCGAACGGATACGTCTCGGTGCGTATTATGTTATTGGCCAATCCAACGATTTCGGCGTCAGAAATGGTTTCAAGTTTTCTTTAGAGCCTTACAACCACAGTAAGAATACGTGGAGTTTTTGAAGAAAATCGTCTGACGGTTTTCTCTGTCGGGCCTGCCCCTACATTTAACATTTTATATTTTTCTGTTTTGCGGTTCCCAAAACGGGCAGACGCGGTAACCAGACAGACGCAAGCGGCCTACCCCTACATTTTACATTTATTATTTTTCTGTTTTGCGGTTCTCAAAACAGGCAGACGCCAACGGGTAGACGCGAGCGGCCGCCGCTGCGGGCCTGCCCCTACTAGCTTTGCATCAGGCTCAACTTTCGATAAAAACCTTTTTCATCCGTCAACAAATCGTCGTGCGTGCCGCGTTCGATGATTTTTCCGCCGCTCAATACCAAAATCTCATCGGCATGTTGAATCGTGCTGAGGCGGTGCGCAATCACGAGCGTTGTGCGGTTTTTCATCAAATTGGTCAAGGCTTCCTGTACCAATTTTTCGGACTCGGTATCCAATGCCGAAGTGGCTTCGTCCAAAATCAATATCGGCGGGTTTTTCAGAATCGCTCGGGCAATGCTCAGGCGCTGGCGCTGCCCACCCGATAGTTTTGTACCACGGTCGCCGATAACGGTCTGATAACCATCATTTTGTTCCACAATAAACTGATGCGCATTGGCGATTTTAGCGGCGGCAATCACCTGTTCTTCCGAAGCGTCAGTTCCAAATGCGATGTTATTAAAAATGGTGTCGTTAAACAAAATGGATTCCTGCGTCACGATGCCCATTTGGTCGCGCAGGGATTTTGTAGTCACGTCGCGCAGGTCAGCACCGTCTATTAAAATTTTTCCTTCAGTAGGGTCATAAAAACGCGGCACCATAT
Organism: Runella aurantiaca; assembly: GCF_003339505.1. GTDB lineage: Bacteria > Bacteroidota > Bacteroidia > Cytophagales > Spirosomataceae > Runella > Runella aurantiaca. The sequence goes on along the minus strand of NZ_QPIW01000002.1, from coordinate 383,983 downwards.
CGGCCACCGTCGATTTTCCGCCGCCCGAAGAGCCCACCAAGGCCACGGTTTTGCCTTTTTCAATCGTAAACGAAATATTTTGCAAAACAGGAATGCCTTTTTCATATTCAAAAAAGACATTTTGAAATTCAATGACGTGGTTAAAAGTTTTCACCTGTACGGCATTCGGCGCATCTTTTACGTCAACGGGGGTATCAATGAGGCGCATAATACGCTCTCCCGATGCTACCCCGCGCTGAATTCCGCTGACAGCGTTGGAGATTTCTTTGGCGGGTCGCAAGACCTGCGAAAAGATGATGATATACGTCACAAAAGTAGACGCCGACAGCTCAAAATTGTCCGATAGCACCATCGAGCCTCCGTACAATAAAATGCCCGCCACTACAGCCACGCCCATAAATTCCGACATGGGTGGGGCCAATTCCTGCCGAAAAACCATCCGTAATAAGGAATGACGATAGCCTTGATTTTCGGTGGCAAAGCGTTTTTGAATGACCTTTTCGGCATTAAAACCCTTCACGACCCGAATGCCGCCGAAGGTTTCATCCAACACGCTGATGATATTGCTCAACCGCTGCTGCACTTCCGACGCCGATTCTTTGAGTTTTTTTGCCAACGTGCCGATGATAATGCCCGACAGCGGAATCACGATGAGCGTAAAAAAGGTCAGCTTGACCGACATAGCAAACAGCGTTACGAAATAGAAGATCAGCGTAAAGAACTCTTTAAACAACGCACTGAACGCCCGCCCCAGCGAGTTCTCAATTTCCTGAACGTCAGTAGTTACCCGAGAAATAAGATCACCTTTACGCTCATTGGAAAAGAACGATAAGCTCAGCCGAATAGCGTTATCAAAAACCGCCTGCCGCAATTGCGACACGGTATAGGCTTTGAAATTTTCGATGATACGAATGGAAAAATACTTGAAGACGTTGGACAACAACACACAGATCATGATGGCTCCGCACACAAACTGCAACGCGCCGTATTTGCCGTAATCCTGAATGGCATGTCCGAAATAGTACTGAAACAAATCCACAAGGTAAGCCGCATCGAATCGAAACGACGGAAAAACCAACTGCTCAGGGATTTTTGCTTTTCCGAAAAGAACATCCAACAAAGGCTGAATCAACGTAAAATTGAGCACCCCAAACAAGCTACCCAATAATGAAGTAATAAAGTACGGCCCCACGTATCGGCTCAACGGACGCGCGTACTGTAAAATGCGCCAATAAATTTTCATCTAAATGTGTATGTCAATTTTATCAATCCCAACAATGACGAGGTCTTTATGGTTGAGAAGGTGCAGAAGTTTATCAAAGTTATTTTCAAAAATAGCCTTTAAGTCTTTTATTCGAATATTTCCGACTCGTACCAAAATAAGCTTTTCAGGCTGATGCTTTAAAACAAACGAATTGTAGAAATCTTTGTCTTTTGTAATTACTATGTACCCTTCCCGTTCAGCCAATGCTACTATTTCTTGATCAGGAGTATCATTTTTAAGAGGTAAATCAAGCGTATGACATGCCTCATAACCACGGCTCGAAAAGACAAATTTTAAGGCAGGCGGAAGTTGAGCGTCGATGAGAAATTTCATGCCGCTAAATTTGCCCCCTGAACTTTCAAAGTAGCCAATGCATATTGAAGGCAAGCCAATAAGTCCTCTTTTTCTAAATCGGGAAAGGACTCTAAGACCTCGTCAATACTATCGCCGGCGGCAAGGTATTCCAAAAGACCCTCTACTAAGTAACGCGTATTCCTGATGGTAGGCTTTCCGTGACCTACATTTGGATTTAGCGTAATACGACTCAAAAGAGTTGTTTCCATGTGTCTTTAAAATTAAAAGGCAAAGTTAGTAAAAAACGCGGGGAGTTGGACTTTCTCGAAAATGCTTTCCGCCTTTGTCAACTACCCGAAATCTTGTATTTTCGGTAAAAAAGACGAAGCTATGCAAACATCAACGTCGGTAACTGTGGCAGAATACTTTGATTTACTTCAGAAATCAGACATTAAACTCGAATACCACTCGGGTGAAGTAGTAGCCATGGCAGGCGCGCAACCTGCCCACAACAGAATATGTGTCACACTTTCTGCCGCACTTGAAAATTGTCTTCGTTCAGGAGAATGTCTCGTTTTAACAAGCCACCAACTCATAAAAATAGAAGGTTGTCAAAAATACGTCTTTCCCGATTTGGTCATTGTTTGCAAAAACCCTGTGTACGAAAAAGCACCCAACGGCTTAGGTGCGCTCGAAAATCCCGAGATTAATGTCGAAGTGTTGTCAGATTCCACCGAAAGTTACGACCGCCTCGAAAAATTTGATTGTTACAAAACCAGCCCTTCTTTCCGTGAATACGTACTGGTTTCCTCAAAAAAGAAGAAAGTAGAAGTGATCAAAAAACTGAGCGAAGCCGAGTGGCTGAGCCATACTTACAGTGAAAATGATACCGCTATTCAGATTGGCGACTGTGTGATTGACCTTTCCGAAATTTATCATAAAGTAGTGTTTGCAGAAATTATTTGACGTCAAGGAGTAGAAATTAGTTTTTAATATTTTTTAAAATATATTTGTACTTATTATAAACTGTTCCGATCCTTAACGTGAAAATATTTTCCTCGGCAAAGTCTTATTTGCTCAAAAACAGGCTTTTAATCGGTATTGTGGTTGCGTTAGCGTGCGTCACAACGGCTTGCTTTCTCAATCGGGGGGGCGCGGCAGCGGCGTCCATTCCTGACGAGGTGGACTACAATTACCACATTCGGCCGATTCTTTCTGACCGTTGCTTTAAATGCCACGGCCCCGACGCCAACAAACGCGAGGCCGATCTGCGTCTTGATACGGAAGCTGCGGCCTATGCCGCACTGAAAGACAATCCAAAGCAACACGCCATCGTGCCCGGCGACTTGGATAATTCGGCCGTTTGGCTCCGGATTACGACCAAGGACACGGCCGAACTGATGCCGCCGGTGGAATCTAACCTCAAGCTGACCGAGCACGAAATTGCCCTTATCGAAAAATGGATAAAACAAGGAGCCAAGTACAAGCCTCACTGGGCGTTTATCGCCCCCACCACGCCCAAGCTCCCCGAAGTAAGCGATGAAGCTTGGCCTAAAAACGAAATTGACCGTTTTACGCTGGCCAAAATGGACGAGAACGGCCTCTCTCCCAACGAAGAAGCCGATAAAGAACGCCTGCTCAAACGCGTAGCGCTTGACATTACGGGCCTGCCCCCTTCATTTGAATTACAAGAGCGTTTTTTGAAAGATAAATCCGAAAACGCCTACGAAAAAGTGGTGGATGGATTGCTGAAAAGTAAGCACTACGGTGAAAAAATGGCACTCCCGTGGCTCGATGCCGCTCGTTATGCCGACTCCCACGGCTATCAGGATGACGGTCTCCGCACAATGTGGCCGTGGCGCGATTGGGTCATTCATGCTTTCAACCAAAACTATGGATACGATAAATTTGTAACGTGGCAATTGGCAGGTGACCTGTTGGTCAAACAACAGGGCAAAAAAGCCGATGACCCCGCAGCCAAGGAAATGATGCTGGCCACGGGCTTTAACCGCAACCACAAAATAACGCAGGAAGGCGGTGTAATCGACGAGGAATATCGCATTGAGTACGTGACCGACCGGACCAACACTTACGGAAAAACGTTTTTGGCGCTCACCTACGAATGCGCCAAATGCCACGACCACAAGTACGATCCTATTTTGCAAAAAGATTATTACAGTGCCTTTGCATTTTTCAACCAAGTCCCCGAAAAAGGGCTTTTCGGCACCATTGACGCCAATTTTGCCGACCCGCCAAACATGAAAATTACGACAAAAGATGTCAAAGACATTCTGAAATTTGTGAATAAAACCGACACGGCAGCGGTATTGGTCATGGTGATGCAGGACAAAGATACCCTGCGCCCTACGCACATTTTGAACCGTGGGAATTATGACCAACTCGGCGATGTTGTCACGGCCAATATGCCTAATTTTATTCTTCCTTTTGATCCTAAAAAATACCCTCAAAACCGCCTCGGACTGGCCCAATGGATGCTGGACCCTAAAAATCCCCTGACCGCCCGTGTGTTTGTGAACCGGATGTGGCAGGAGTTTTTCGGACGGGGAATTGTCAAAACAGTTGGCGATTTTGGAATGCAGGGCGAGCTTCCTTCCCATCCGCAATTATTGGATTGGCTGGCGGTTGATTTCCGGACCCACGGCTGGGACATCAAGCGATTGGTCAAACAAATCGTACTCTCGGCCACGTATCGACAATCGTCTGCCATCACCAAAGACCATTTATCCAAAGACCCCGAGAATGTTTTCCTCGCCCGTGCCCCCAGAATGCGCCTACCCGCTGAGTTTGTGCGCGATTTAGTGCTGGCCAGCAGTGGCTTACTGAATCCTGAAATCGGTGGTCCGAGCGTCAAAACGTACCAACCGAAAGGGTTGTGGGAATCAGCAACTTCCGGGCGGGGCATCCTGAAAACCTACGTCCAAGACCACGGCGACAGCCTCTACCGACGAGGTATGTACGTCTTTATCAAACGTACGGTTCCGCCGCCGAACATGTTGATTTTTGACGCCAGCAACCGCGACCAATGTGAAGTCAAACGCTCCCGCACCAACACGCCGCTCCAAGCACTTCTGATGCTCAACGACCCCACCGTGTTGGAATCCGCAAGGGTTTTGGCCGAAAAACTGACGTTGGAAAAATCTTCAGTTGACGATAAAATCAGTAAAGCATTCCGCCAAATCGTCTGCCGTCAAGCCAAATCCAAGGAGTTGGATGTGATACGAAAGTATTTTGACGAAGAAAAAGCCGCGCTCGCCAAAGCCCCGCAAAAAGCCGCCAAATTGCTAAGCGTAGGTGAAGCACCTCAGGCCCGCATTCCCGACCGACCGTCGGTAGCGGCACTGATGCAAACGATTTTGATGGTGTATAATTTGGAAGAAGTTATCATGAAATAAGGGGTTTTTCGACAAAAACCTATGTTTCCTATCCCCCTATGTGGTTACAATGAAAAACGAATTTTTAGAAAACCGCTTTAACATAAATCGCCGGCATTTTTTGGGTAAAATGACCGCCGGCATCGGCAGCGTAGCCCTCGGCTCACTGCTCGTTCCCGATTTGTTCAAAGGCTCGGGCGACGACTCCGACGCCTTGCCCTTGGGTATTCCGCACTTTGCACCCAAAGCCAAACGCGTGATTTACCTATTCCAAAACGGCGCACCATCGCAATACGAAAGTTTTGAATACAAACCCATGCTCAACAAAATGGCTGGCCAAGAGCTCCCCGCTTCCATTCGCATGGGCCAACGCCTCACGGGCATGACCGCCAATCAGGCCAAATTCCCGTTGGTAGGTTCGCATTTTCAGTTTGCACAATACGGACAATCGGGCATGTGGATGAGTGAGTTGTTTCCCAACATCTCCAACATCGCCGACGACCTCTGCATGATTAAAACCATGAACACCGAGGCCATCAACCACGACCCGGCCCTCACGTTCATGCAAACAGGCGCCCAACAGGGCAACCGCCCAAGCATGGGCGCATGGGCAAGCTACGGACTGGGCAGCGAAAACAAAAACCTTCCTGCATTCTCGGTGTTGCTTTCGCGCGGCAAAGGCAATGGACAGGGCGTTTATTCCAAACTTTGGACCAACGGGTTTCTGGATTCTACCCACCAGGGCGTGGTATTCAGCAGCGGTGAAGAACCCATTTTATACCTCAACGACCCCGCCGGCACCGACCGCTCAGCCCGACGTAAGATGCTGGACAACCTTTCTGAATTGAATAACATGGCTTACGACGATTTTGGCGACCCCGAAATCAAGGCCAAAGTGCAGCAATACGAAATGGCCTACCGCATGCAAACGGCCGTGCCTGAACTCACCGACCTCAGCAAAGAGCCCGACCACATCATCAAAATGTACGGTCCGGAATGTCTGGTGCCGGGCACTTTTGCCGCAAACTGCCTTTTGGCCCGCAAGCTGTCGGAAGCAGGAGTTCGGTTTGTGCAGTTATACCATCAGGGATGGGATCAACACGGCAACATGGTGGGGGAAATGCCCCTTCAGGCCAAAGATACCGACCGCGCTTCGGCGGCGTTGATTACCGATTTGAAACAACGCGGCCTGCTCGACGAAACCTTGGTCATTTGGGGCGGAGAATTTGGCCGTACCAACTACAGCCAAGGCACGGCTACCAAAGACAATTACGGCCGCGATCATCATCCCCGCGCCTATTGCACCTTTATGGCCGGCGGCGGCGTCAAACCGGGCACCGTTTATGGCGAAACCGACGATTTTGGGTACAATATCGTTCGCGACCCGGTACACATCAACGATTTCCACGCCACCGTCATGCACCTCATGGGACTGAACCACGAAAAGCTGACCTACAAACACTTAGGCCGCCGCTACCGCCTGACGGATGTAGCCGGAAAAGTAATTCCGGGGCTGATTGCATAACGCTTGAGATATGAATGAAGAATTAGAGATTGACGTTTTGGGATTTTGGTGGATTCCAGAACATTCTGAAACCAAATGGCCCGGCCGTCTCACATTTTCAAAATCTGAAGGAGGAATTTTAGAGATTTTTCAGAATGAACAACATAAAGAATTTGAAAAGCACAAAACTTATCAAGCAATAAGAGGCTCTGCTAATGGTGAAGGTTTTACATTATATAGAGCAACACTATACAATAGTACCCAAAATCAGCCCAATGGCATCAGTTATTATAGATTAAAATCTGATACGATAGTGGCAGGGCAGTTCTGTCTTGAAAATGAAGAGGATTTTCAATTTAGTGAGTTAGGAGTAAAACTCAGCAATATAAATGAATGGTTTCGGCAATTGAAAGCCTATGAAGTTAAAGATGTTTCAGATAAAAACACTCTACTAAGTACTACTATTCAATACTCCTCTGAGGCAATAACATTTTCAATAAATGATTTATTGGAAGGACGTATTTCTACTGGATTTAATTTACATCATTCAATCAATGATTTTAATGCCAGCAAACAGCTCTGGTTTAATATTATCTCAAAGGATAAATCTTTGATTCCTTACGAGACTTTAATGAAGAAAATAAATTTTTTAAGGGTATTTTTTTCAGTTGTCTTGGGAGGTAAATGTGTTTATGAGCAACTAAGAATAGAACGTTCAGATTTAAAGAGCGTTTATAATATAGGAAGACTATATTCCAGAAATTCTTTTGGACCACCGTCAAAGGGATATGTTCTATTTGAATTGGAAGATTTAGAAAATAGGCTCGGTGAAGTTATTGAAAAATGGCTTCATATATGCGAAGAAATGCCAGAAGTAATCAACCTGCTCTATACAACTTACACAGCAAAACCCATATATGATTATCATTTCCGAGAGTCGTATATTGCTTTGGAGGGACTATATCATTGGAGGTTAGAAAAAGACACGCCTGAAAATGTCATATCACCTCTTGTTCAACCGTTTATGCACATCTCTAAATTTGGTGAAATAATAGGAGATTATAAAAAATGGTGGAAAGTGGCTAAAAATAATAGGCATTATCAAATGCATCTAAACAAAATAAAATATGCAAATGATATAGTAAGTACCTCTGATTTGGTAAAATTAATGCGAAAAATGGAGGCTATAATTTTATGTCATATCCTAAAAGAGTTAGGGTTTTCTGATGGCGAAATTAACCAAGTTTTTACCAAAGTTGAGAAACGATTTATTTTCAATTTCTTTTAGCCAACACAGTAGTGCCTGTGCTGATTCACCGTTGCAAGTCAGTGAAATTTAAAATGCAGTCGCTCGCGGGACGCGAGCGACTGCCTAAACCGACACTTTTTCCAAAAATGCCTCGTTTTCAAAACCTAACCTCTTACTTACTTTCGGCCATTCACGCCTTATTGGTGTTTTTATTGGTATTTCAGGACAAAGTCATCCTTCCGACGTGGTTGCAACCCGTGGGCCGAATGCACCCCATGCTGCTCCATTTGCCCATTGGCTTATTGATCTTGACGGGATTGCTGTGGATATTCAGAAATGAATTTGAAGGGGCAAATTTTAACAAATTGTTGGGCTTTATCCTGTCATTGACTGCCTTAACTGCTTCCTTAACTGCGTTGATGGGATTCTTTTTATCACGCGAAGAAGGCTACACCGCCGACTTGCTCAATTGGCACAAATACACGGGAATCGGCCTGAGTTTTCTGGCGTATGGCTTGGTTTTATTGCATCAACAATCCATTGAACGAAAAGCAATATTTAACGCAGTTTTGGCGCTTAGTGCGGTTGTTTTGGCCGTAACGGGGCATTTTGGGGCCAGCCTCACGCACGGCGAAGATTATCTATTTCCCGCCAAAGATGGCGACGCACCCCTTACCATCACCGACGACACCCCAGTGTTTGAAGCCGCCGTCCAACCCATTTTGAAGGCCAAATGCTTTCAATGCCATAATGAGCAAAAGACCAAAGGCGAACTGCTCATGACCACCGTGGCGGGCTTACTGAAAGGCGGCAAAAACGGCCCGATATGGGTAGCCGGCGACGCCCTCAACAGCCACATTATCCAACGCGCGAACCTGCCGCTCGACGATAAAAAGCACATGCCTCCCCGAGGAAAAGCCCAGCTGACCCCGCAAGAAATCGGTTTGCTGACGGCCTGGGTGCAGAGCGGAGCCGATGTCAAAAAGCCCATCAAAGCCTTGGCAGCCAACGACCCAATAAAAGCATTTTTGGAAAAAGGAGAAAGGAAAACGGAAAATGTAGCGGTTTACACTTTTGAACCGGCGTCTGAATCTACCCTCGAAAAACTCAACAATCCCTTCCGGGTGGTGTTTCCTCTGGCGCACAATTCACCCGCTTTGCAGGCTGATTTCTTTGTGCGTCAGGCGTATAAACCGGAGCAGTTGGGCGAGTTGTCGGACATCAAACAACAATTGGTGGTGCTGAATTTATCAAACATGCCCATCAAAGACGCGGATTTGGCGACCATTGCCAAATTTGAAAAGTTAGAAAAACTGAACTTGAATAATTCAGACATTACGGGCAAAACACTGTCGGCATTTAAGACGCTGACGGGCTTAAAATCCTTGTCATTGTCAGGTACAAAAGTGACTAAAGAGTCATTCAAAGACATCGGGAATCTGCCCAATCTTCAGGAAGTGTTTATCTGGAATACGCCCATTTCGGAGAAAGAACTGGTCGAATTGAAAAAACAACACCCTAAGATTCGCTTTGAATTGGGCTATGTTCCCAAAGAATCTGAAAAGTTAAAGCTCAATCCTCCAATGTTAGTCAATGAGAAGTTTGTGTTGGCCGAGCAAACGCCCGTTACCTTCAAACATCCCCTCAAAGGCGTCACGATTCGGTATACGATTGATGGCTCCGTCCCTGATTCTACCGCCTCATCGGTATACAAAAAACCGATTGCCCTCACCGGCTATACCGTGGTGAAAGCCCGCGCAACCAAAGACAACTGGTACGCCAGCGACGTGGTCGAGTACACGTTTTTCAAAGGAACCTATCGCCCTACCCTTGTTGAATTATTAAACGAACCCAACCCTCAGTACCAAGGCGAAGGCAGCAATACCCTCATCAATCAGAAAAAAGGCGAAGCCAGCGATTTTAAGAATCCTGCTTGGCTTGGCTACCGTGAAAAACCTTTTGAAGCACTGTTTACGTTTGCCCAACCTACGGGAGTCAAAGCAGTGACGCTGAGTATCGGCAAAAACATCGGCGGCTTTATTTTCCCGCCGGCTTCGGTCGAAGTATGGGGCGGCAGCGACAAAGCCCATTTGACCCTGTTGCAGAAAATTTTACCCGAACAACCGACCAAAGACCAGTCAGCTCGCATAGAAGCTATCCAGAGCCAATTGAAAGAAGGTAAATACAGCGTCATTAAAATTGTGGCACGGCCAGTAGCAAAACTTCCCGCATGGCATCCGGGCAAAGGACAACCCGCGTGGGTCTTTGTGGACGAGGTATTTTTCAATTGAAAAGAACAATCACGACCACCAAGGTTTCTGTCCAGTAAAAAACCGCCTAATTCAGCAGCTTTATTTTAAGGTGTGAAGTTCCGTTGCCTTTCACTTCAAAGGCGCAATCTTCAAAATTAGGACCCGTAAATACTGGACGATAGTTATTACTAAAACCAAAAGGCTCTTTGGGATAACCCACGAAGTTTTTGTCTAATTTCCAATTATCATTCATATCATGATACAACGCCAGCGCATAACGCCCGGGCGGTAAATTCATCACGGTACGGGTCTCTCCCTTGCCCGATACCGCCACCATTTGCCCAAAATCAGGCTTTGTGTACGTACTTCCAAACGTATTTCCTGCGCGAAATACGCCCAACCGCAAAGTGCCTTTCGGGTGGCGAATGTTGGTTATTTCAATGGTGAGGGCGGTTTCTTCGGCCGTCAAAAAAAGCGAGAACAAAGATATTAAGAGCAAAAACTTCATAAACAAGACTGAGTAATAGCTGAAAGAGAATACTGTATACGATTACTAAAGGCTATAGACAAGCGAAAATAACACAACCCCTAAGTAACAACTAGCGACTGCTTATTTTTATTACTTTCATCCAAATTTTTCTCGCTTAAATGTAAGTCATAAGATTTGCAATTAATGACGAAATGCCTATAATTGCATCACTGCTTTCGATTTAACTTAACCTATGTAATGAACGAAAAACCCAAATTAACCTTTTGGCAAATCTGGAACATGAGTTTCGGGTTTTTAGGGATTCAATATGGCTTCGGCTTACAACAAGCCAATATGAGTCCTATTTTCCGCTACCTCGGAGCCGACGAAGCGTCTATCCCTGGCCTTTGGCTTGCTGGACCGCTTACAGGCTTATTGCTCCAGCCCATCATTGGGGCCGTTTCCGACCGCAGTTGGTCCCCTACTTGGGGGCGACGTAGGCCATTTATCCTTGCTGGAGCGCTTTTGGGTAGCATTGCCATGATTCTGATGCCCAATTCTTCGGCGGTTTGGATGGCAGCGGGCCTGATGTGGATTCTCGACGCGGGCCTCAATTCTGCCATGGAACCTTTCCGGGCTTTTGTGGGTGATATGCTCAACGAAAAACAGCGTCCTGTTGGATTTGCGGTCCAATCCTTCTTTGTGGGTTTTGGACAAACCCTTGCCAACCTGATGCCTTATATTTTGCCGCTTTTGGGCATCTCAATGGTTCTATCCGACGACCAACTGGCCAACGGTATCCCCAACTCGGTTCGCTATCCATTTTATATAGGTGCGGCTTCTATTTTATTGGCGGTATTTTGGACAATGCGTACCACCAAAGAATACCCTCCCGAAAACGATGATTATAAAAAAGCGCACGTTTTCTCGGAAGAAGAAAAAAAATCCATTTCCTTTTGGCATTTAGCCTTAGCCGTGGGAGCCGCAGTTTTGGCCTTTGGCTTTGCTTACTTTTCGGGCGGCTTGGCCAACGGCCTCAAATGGGGCTTAGGTATTTTAATTGGCGGGTACTTGGTGTTGATGTTGCCCGTATTCAAAGAAATTTTGGCTCCACTTTCAACCATGCCTACGGTAATGCGTCAATTGTGGTGGGTAAAGTTTTTTACGTGGTATGGCCTACCGCTGATGTGGCAATACCTTTCATTGGCTACGGCCAAATACGCGTTCAACGCGCCCGATGCCGTTTCAAATCCAACAGGTTTTGAAGAAGGGACCAAATGGGGCGGGCTTTGTTTCGCCATGTTCAGCATTTCGTGCGCGATCGTTTCATTTTTTATCCCCCGGATTGCCAAAGCCGTCGGAAGCAACCGTGCCACCCACGCGCTGTTTATGTGCCTCGGCGCAGCGGGTTTTTTTATGACGCTGATTTCTAACGATAAGATGATTTATTTGGCAGGTATGACCATCATTGGGTTCATGTGGGGTTCCATTATGTCAATGCCATATCTGATGCTGGCCGAAGCCGTCCCACAAGAAAAAATGGGGGTATATATGGGCATATTCAACGGGTTCATCTGCGTTCCGCAGTTTATCGGAATGCTTACTGTACCGCTTTTCTATAAAACGTTATTAGGCGATGACCCTCGCAACGCCCTTGTGTTGGCAGGTGTTTGTATGCTGTTTGCCGCTGCTTCTTGTTTTTTGGTGAAAGAAGCAAAATAGTAGGCAGTTGGCAGTCTACAGTAGGCAGTAAAATTTATGCAATTTTTTACTGCCTACTGTAGACTGCCAACTATTTCTTGCTGAAATTATACCCCAACGTCAGGAAGAAAATCTGAGATTCTGTACCAGCGTAGGGCTTTGCGCCTCCTTCCGAAAAGCCCTGATTCAGGAAGTCATTTAAGTAATACTGCACTTTTAACCCAAATCCATTTTTAGCCTGAAATCCGACAAAAACGGCAGGCATAAACGCGTTGGTACGATTGCTGAACCATTCGTTAAATTTATCGACCTTCTCGCCGTTGATAAAGTCTTTTTGTTTGTAATTGATGGCAAAACCCGCTTCGGCTCCCCCATACACGTAGAAATTACGCAAATCTCCGATTTTAATCCCCACCGGAATTCCCACCGCATACACCCGCTGTTTGGTTTTAAACTTATCGGTTTTAACCGTTCCTACAATCTCTTCTTCCGTAATCATTCCGATATTGGTCAGGTTCAATCCACCAAAAACCCCGAAATGATTTCCCAAGTCCAGATTGGCATTGGTGCCTAAGTTAAAAAACAGCGTAAAACGCGGAATACTTCCCACTTCTTTACCGTTGCGGGTTACTTGCGAAAACGACAAAAGAGCACCGTTTCCTCCCTGCGTGTAATAAATCTTCGACGATTTTTCTTTGGCTGAATCTTCAACGCCGTCCTGGGCAATGGCAGCTACGGAAGTCAAAAAGGCGATGGCAAAAATGATTGTTTTCATGGCTGTTGATTTTTTATGGTTAAGAATGATTTTCGTAAACAAGATGCAAGCTACTGGTCAAATGGTGACGGAATTGAGGATAAATGGGCAAAAAAAAGGACGAACGTTCCAAATTCTATTCTCGACGGTAAAGCAGTTTTATAGACTCCCTTTGAAAAATATTTTCCAGTCTTGGGGCCTCTTGAGCCCTAAAACCGCGTTTTTCGCTTTGTCGACATTAAAATCGAATATAAACTTTTTTAGATTTGCGATTTTTAATAAATACTCCTAACTTTGCAGCCCATTTTGATAGAGAAGTGAAAGCGCTAACACAGTACGACATAGGCATTTACGGTTTAAAAGACAAGCAGTATGTCTATAATTTTGAATCAGGTCACGAATTTTTCGAGGCACTGGAGCAAGAATTAATTGAAAATGGTCATTTTACAACACATTTGACCATCGACAAGTCTACTACGATGCTGATTCTTAATTTTAGCATTGCAGGAGTCGTTGAGTTGGTGTGTGACCGCAGTCTCGAAGTTTTTGAAGAGCCGATTGATTTAACCGAAAAGCTCATTTTAAAATTTGGAGACCACGATGAAATACTGGCCGAAGACATTGAGCTTATCCGTCACGAAACGGTTAAAATCAACGTTGCTCAGTACATTTTTGATTTCATCGCGCTTTCATTGCCCATGAAAAAACTTCACCCGCGCTTCAGAAATGAAGACACCGAAGATGAAGAAGAGGGGATTTTGGTGTACCAGTCGGGAGAAGAAAGCGAAACAAAAGCCGCTGATACCCCCGACAACGAAGCAATAGACCCGCGTTGGGCCGCTTTGCAAAAGTTAAAAGGAAAAGAATAAGCATTTTTTAGAGTAACTATAGATAACGAACAAACAATAAAGACATAAGGCAATGGCACATCCCAAACGAAGACATTCAAGCACTCGCCGCGACAAACGCCGTACACACGACGCAATCCAGGGTAAAGCACTTTCAACTGACCCAACAACGGGCGAAGTACATTTGATGCACCGTGCGCACGTATTTGAAGGAAATTTGGTTTACAAAGGCAAAGTTGTGGTAGAAGGCTACAAGCAAGTCTAATTCATAACTCTCTGTATGTGAAAGCATTTTATGGCAACTTATAGATAAAGTTGTTGTGAAATGCTTTTTTAGTATCGGTTATCTGCTATTTTTACAGCCTCATTTTGAGTATAACGATACCTTCTTGATACCCAATACCTCTAAAGAATAATGAAAATAGGAATAGACGCAATGGGAGGGGATTTTGCCCCCGATGCTATAATAGAAGGAGCCGTCAATGCAGCATCCCAATTACCCCCGGATATCCATATTGTATTGATTGGTAAGCAGGATGTAATCAATGCTTTACTGGAAAAGTATAATTATCAGGGTAACCAAATTGAAGTTGTCCATGCCGAAGAAGTCGTAGAAATGGGGGAGCATCCCACAAAAGCGCTCTCTCAGAAGCCCCATTCCAGTATCTCAATTGGATTTAAGTTATTAAAAGACAAACAATTAGATATTTTTTGCGGAGCAGGCAACACGGGTGCCATGCACGTAGGTGCACTCTTCAGTATCAAAGCAATTGAGGGAATCATCCGCCCAGCCATTGTAGGATTTGTTCCTCAGAAAAAAGGCGGACACGCCGTCATGCTCGATATTGGTGCCAATGCCGACTGCAAACCAGAAGTATTGGAGCAATTTGGCGTAATAGGCTCTATCTTCGCCCAGCAAACTTTCCAGATTGAACGCCCACGCGTGGCTTTAATGAATATCGGAGAAGAAGAACAAAAAGGCTCGGTAGTAGCGCAGGCCGCTCACCAACTTTTAAAAGACAATACCCGAATTCATTTTGTGGGCAACATGGAAGGCGGCGATATGTTTGACGACAAAGCCGACGTCATCGTCACCGACGGATTTACGGGAAATGCCCTTTTCAAGTTGGCCGAATCTTTCTACGATGTAGCCAAGGAGCGCGGTATTCAGGATGATTTTATTGATAAAATGAATTATGAATCAGTCGGCGGCAGCTCCATCATCGGAGTCAACGGCAACGTAATGATTGCACACGGAATATCCTCGGCCATCGCCATCAAAAATATGATTACCTGGGCGCGCAAACAAGTGGAATCACACGCCTACGTTCAGATTGCAAAAGCCCTAAGTTAAAACTGCGTTAGCTGTTACCAGTTCGCCGTGGTCCGAATTGAAAAAACGGACTTATGGATAACCGAGACCCAGATAACTAATAACTTTTACGAAGTAAAAAATGAGTCAAATTCGAGCTGCTATTACGGGGATACAAGGATACGTACCCGACTACATTTTGACCAATGCAGAATTGGAAAAAATGGTTGATACCAATGACGAATGGATAACCGCCCGCACAGGTATCAAAGAACGTCACATCCTCAAAGGAGAAGGCCTAGGCACTTCTCACATGGCAGCTGAAGCAGTTAAAGGTCTTTTGGCAAAGACCCACACTGCCCCAGAAGAAGTTGATTTACTGATCTGCGCAACCACAACGCCCGACTTTATCTTTCCAAGCACCGCCAATCTTATCTGCGACATGGTCGGTATCAAATCCATCGGGAGTTTTGATATTCAGGCGGCCTGTTCAGGCTTTGTGTACGCCCTGACGGTGGGCTCTCAGTTTATCGAAACAGGAAAATATAAGAAGGTTATCATAGTAGGCGCCGATAAAATGTCGGCCATCGTCGACTACACCGACCGTACTACCTGCGTACTTTTCGGTGATGGCGCGGGGGCTGTAATGCTCGAACCCAACACTGAAGGCTTTGGAATTATCGACAGTATTATTCGCTCCGACGGGGCTGGACAGCCCTTCCTGAACCAAAAAGCAGGAGGAAGCCGCTACCCACCCACCCACGAAACCATCGATAAACGCTGGCACTATGCGTACCAAGATGGTCCTTCGGTATTTAAATTTGCCGTCACCAATATGGCCGACGTTGCCGCTGAAATCATGGAGCGCAATCACCTCACGGGCGACGATGTGGCGTGGCTAGTACCGCATCAGGCCAACAAACGTATCATTTCTGCCACCGCCAATCGGATGAAAGTAGGAATGGACAAAGTAATGCTTAATATTCAAAAATACGGCAACACCACCGCCGCTACCATCCCGCTTTGTTTGTGGGATTACGAATCTCAACTCAACAAAGGCGACAACCTGATTTTGGCCGCTTTTGGGGGCGGGTTCACGTGGGGCTCAGTGTATGTCAAATGGGGCTACTAAGCTTTCCAGCAGCTCTTTAATATTTTTTTATCAACCTATATTTTGCAAATAATCGTCAGTTTTAAGGGTTCTTAATGTAGTTTTAGTCGCTTTACCAATCAACTACTCAACCGAAAACTGTAACTCAAAAAAGTATGGCAACAACCGCAGACATCCGTAATGGATTGGTCATTAACTTCAACAACGATTTATTCCAAGTGATTGAATTTCAACACGTAAAACCTGGCAAAGGCGCGGCTTTCGTACGCACGAAAATCAAAAGCCTTACCACTGGAAAAGTGTTGGACAACACCTTCAACTCAGGAGTAGCTATTTATCCAGTTCGTGTAGAACGCCGCTCTTTCCAGTACTTGTACAAAGATGAAACTGGTTATAATTTCATGGACAATGAAACATTTGACCAAATCTCTATCTCAGAAAAACTTCTTACAGCGGCTGATTTGCTGAAAGAAGGCCAAGTCGTTGAAGTACTCATTAATACCGAAAACGAAACTCCGCTCACCTGCGAATTACCCTCTTTTGTGGAACTTGTCGTCACCTACGCCGAGCCAGGCATCAAAGGGGATACTGCCAATAACCCCCGCAAGGCCGTTGAAGTTGAAACAGGAGCCCGTATTATGGTGCCTATGTTTATCGAAGAAGGAGACAAACTCCGCATCGATACCCGCACTTACGATTATGTAGAACGCGTAAAATAATTCCTACTGATTGTAGCCCATCATGGATGGCATGGCGCTAAAAAATAGTGACGACTGCGTAATAACCACTAAAAAAATGGAAATCAAAGACATTCAAAAATTGTTGGACTTCATCGCTAATTCTGGCTTGGATGAAGTCAATATCGAAACTGGAGAATTTAAGGTAAGTGTAAAGAAAAATGCGGCAGCTACGTACGTAACGGCCGCCCCTGCTCCCGTGGCAGCAGCGCCCGTAGCGGCTCCTCAGACCGCGGCTCCTGCCGCCCAGCCTGCCGCCGCCCCTGCTGCTCCCAAGGCCGATGATTCAAAGTACCTGACCATTAAATCACCAATGATTGGTACTTTCTACCGCTCAGGTGGCCCAGACAAACCTTCATTTGTAGAAATCGGCGACGACGTTACGACGGGCAAAGTAGTTTGCATCGTTGAAGCCATGAAACTCTTCAACGAAATCGAGTCGGAAGTGTCGGGCCGGATCGTGAAAGTATTGGTTGAAAATGCAACTCCCGTTGAATACGACCAGCCTTTGTTCTTGGTAGAACCCATTTAAATCGTCGGAGTTAATCAAGTTTTGGTCGTGAAATATCGGGAACAATCAAGTTTTGATTGAAAAGCTACCTGATTCTAGGCCAATCCCCTGATTACCAATGACTACTCAATGACTCAAAAATATGTTTAAAAAAATACTTATTGCCAATCGCGGGGAAATCGCCTTACGGGTGATTCGTACCTGCCGCGAAATGGGAATTCAGACCGTGGCGGTGTACTCAACAGCCGACCGTGAAAGTCTGCACGTACGTTTTGCCGACGAAGCGGTTTGTATTGGACCTCCTGCGAGCCGTCAGTCCTACCTGAATATTCCAAACATCATTTCGGCCGCCGAAATCACCAACGCCGACGCCATTCACCCCGGCTACGGGTTTTTGTCGGAGAATGCGGAGTTTTCTCGGATTTGTGCCGATTACGGTATCAAATTCATCGGAGCCACGGCCGAGCAGATTAATTTCATGGGTGACAAAGCTACCGCTAAAGCAACCATGAGAGCTGCGGGCGTGCCCGTGATTCCAGGATCAGAAGGGCTACTTGACTCGGTAGAACAAGGCAAAGAATTGGCCAAAGGAATTGGCTACCCCGTCATTGTGAAAGCAACCGCGGGGGGCGGTGGACGCGGAATGCGCATCATCAAAGAAGAAAGTGAGTTTCAGAAAGCGTGGGATGACGCCAAAATGGAATCAGGCGCGGCTTTCGGCAACGACGGCCTTTACCTCGAAAAATTTGTAGAAGAACCCCGCCACATTGAAATTCAAGTGGTAGGCGACCAATACGGCAAAGTATGCCACCTTTCGGAGCGCGATTGCTCGATTCAGCGTCGCCACCAAAAACTGGTTGAAGAAACACCTTCTCCCGTCGTTACACCCGAACTTCGGGAGCGCATGGGGCAAGCCGCCATCAAAGGCGCTTCGGCCATCAATTACGAAGGTGCAGGAACCATTGAATTTTTGGTCGACAAATACGGTGAATTCTACTTCATGGAAATGAATACCCGGATTCAAGTAGAACACCCGATTACGGAAGAAGTAACCAACTTTGACCTCATCAAGGAACAAATCAAAGTGGCAGCTGGTGAGCCGATTTCGGGACAAAACTACACCCCACAGCGCTACGCAATGGAGTGCCGTATCAACGCAGAAGACCCCGCCAACGGATTCCGCCCAAGCCCCGGCAAGATTACGCAATTGCACTTCCCGGGCGGTCACGGCGTTCGTATCGATAGCCACGTGTATGCCGGCTACACCATTCCTCCCAATTATGACTCCATGATTGCGAAGATTATCGTAAGCGGTCAATCACGTGAAGAAGTGATGACCCGCATGAAACGGGCTTTGCAGGAATGCGTCATTGAAGGCATAAAAACCACGATTCCTTTCCATATTCGCCTCATGGACGACCCCGGATTTAAATCAGGGATATTTACGACCAAATACTTAGAGTCCTTTGATTTTGGGGGATTGTAAAGTATAAATGAATAACCGAAAAATGTAAAACTGATAAATGTAAAATAAGGAGAATACAGTCTACATCAAGCTGTAAATCAGTTTTTCATTTCTCGACATTTCTTCAGAAGCGGGCTTTCAAAAGCTCGCTTTTTTTGTTTCAGCTTTCCCAAAAGTGTGCCTTTTTGGGAAGCTCTTTCTTGGACTAATGCACAATTTGAGGTTGTTATTTCCCAAGAAACCCTGTCTTTGAATTCGCATGATTTTTTTATCATTTCGGTCATAACTTATCATTTAACTTTAACAAACAAGGTTATGAAAAAGCAACAAATCACCGAAGAGATGAAGCAATCGCCGCTTCATCAATTGTTTTTGGAAGAAATCAAAGACATTTATTGGGCCGAAAATCATTTGCTGAAAGCCCTACCAAAAATGGCCGAAGCCAGTACTTCAACCGAACTTAGGAAGGCATTTGAAGGTCACTTGGCCGTTACGCAAACCCACGTAGAACGTTTGAAAATGGTTTTTGAATCATTGGACGAAAAACCTGAAACCAAAACCTGTGAAGCCCTTAAAGGACTAATCAGAGAAGCCAACGAAATCATTGACGATACAGAAGACGGAACCATGGTGCGGGATTGCGGCCTGATTTTGGCAGCCCAAAAAGTTGAGCATTACGAAATCTCAACTTACGGTACCTTGCGTACTTTGGCCGCTATTATGGGTCATACGGAAGTGCAGGCGCTTTTACAGGCTACGTTGGACGAAGAACACTCGGCCGACGATGAGCTAACACAAGTGGCAATGTCATTTGTCAACGAAGAAGCCATGTCCGAAAAATAACTTAACAGATTCTTATTGAAGAACTTAGCAAAAAAGAAGAAGGGTTCACCTTTTGCTTTTTTGCTAAGTTAAACCCATTTATACTACTCAGATTTGCTCAGCATAAGGCATCATTTTAGTTCTTCTACGGTATCTATAAAATAACAATGCGGATGGTGTTTCATGCCGATTTTTGGATAATACTCAACCGCTTTGGGAGCCGATAGCAGAATGAGTTTGGCACGGGGCGCGGCCAGTTTAGTTTGCCGAATCAATTCCTTGCCGATGCCCTGTTTTTGATACGCTTCGTCCACCGCCAAATCTGACAGATAGGTACAAAAAGCAAAGTCAGTAATGGCCCTCGATACGCCAATGAGCACGCCATTGTCGCGCGCCGTCACCAACAAATTGGCATTTTTGAGCATATCTGCTATCCGCTCAGTATCCTCTACGGGGCGACGCTCCCCTAAGGTTGAGCGATTGAGCACTGCTATAAATTCCTCAACGGGCAACTGATTTTCTACTTGATAATTGATTGAAAATGACATGTAAGGTCTTATTTTAGGCTCCAACAGAACAGGCAACAATTATCCACACTTTTCGGCAATTTTCAGCATAAAGCTACAAAAAACTGTTCTTTTGCCCCGAATATCACCAAGCCCAAAGGCTATCTATCCAAAATTAGCACATCCACCCCAAAAATGATCAAAAGCATTTTTTCATAGAACGGGGCAATTTAGATTTGGTAAATTACTATAGCGAAATACCTTTTTTCACCCGACTAAACCTTCTCTCATCAATGGCTGCAACCTTGAAATGCCCCAAATGCGATAGCCTAGAAACTGTCAAAAACGGAATTATTAAAAACCGCCAACGGTTTCGGTGCAAAAAATGCGACTACAATTTTACCGTCGACAAACTCGGCAAAGGCATTAGTTCATATTACGTCATCAAAGCCCTTCAGCTGTATATTGAAGGGGTGAGTTTCCGCGAAATCGAGCGTTTGTTGGGGGTCAGTCACGTGTCGGTCATGAACTGGGTCAAAAAATACCAAATCAAAATGCCCGACCGAATCACGCATCATGCCACATACAAAGTGATGAGTCATAAGGAATTGGCGGAGTTTTATGCCGACCGCAAAAACCTCGAAGGAACGGGTATGATTGTGACCGAATTGGGGGATAAATTTATGATGATTAAATGGGAACGTTTTAAAGATTAAGACTCGGAAGAGTTCATTTTAGTCAAACGCTACGTTGCATTCTCCCCTATTTCTCCTATTTATTGCTAATATAATATACTTTTGCTAAATTACTATAGGCACTTTTCGGGGTGCCTATTCCTATTTTGTGCCCCTTTATACTTCAATCTGCACCAAAATACCCTATAATATTCTGCTTTTTTCTTCAATTACCACAGAATATTCAGACTTGGGCACCATTATTAATATAAAATAAGGCAAATCGGGTGTTTTATTAGCCTTTACCTACACTAATTGACCAAAGCTATATCAATATTTTTTTTATTTATTGTATTTTATGGTGTTTTGAATCACGATTGCAGCCCAAGGCGCCGGGGCTTCGATTGCAAAGCAGTCCGAATTTTTCGAAACCTCCTCCTCTTAACCGACAATGAAAAAGTTATCTTTAGTATTGATTTTTGCTGCAAGCTACGCCCATAGCTTTGCCCAAGGCTCTACGGATTATGGTTCAGGAATGAAATTTAATATCAATCCTGAAGGCACTAAATACGTGCGTTTGATTACTTGGAGTCAGATATGGGCTAGGTCTGTACAGAACAATCCCGGTACATTGGTCAACGGAACACCCCAAGATAAAACGTTTGATGTGGGTGGTCGGCGCTTACGGATGTTAGCCATGGCCCAAGTCAGCGCCCGATTTATGGTATTGGCTCATTTTGGTGTCAACAATCAGTCTTTTCTCAATGGCGGTGCCGCGGGCACTTCTGGAACGGGTGGGTATGGTGCTGGCAAAAAACCAGGGCTATTTTTCCATGATTTTTGGAGTGAATACACCGTCATCCCCGCCATCAATGCCGAGACAAAGAAACCCAACAAATTTACGATGAATATCGGGGCTGGACTCCACTACGTAATGGGGGTTTCAAGAATGACCATGTCGAGCACCCTTAATTATTTGGCCGTTGATGCGCCCATATTCAACTGGGCACTTATTGAAAACAGCGATCAATTTGCCCGCCAATATGGCATCTTTGCCAAAGGAAAAGCGGGAAAGTTTGAGTATCGTTTGGCATTAAACAAACCGTTTGCCACCAACGGAACGGCCACCGAAGGCCTCGCCGTTGACAACAATGGCCAGAGTAAAGCCGCGCTGGCAGGCTATTTAGAATATGAATTTTTTGACCGGGAATCAAATACCCTTCCTTTCAAAGTGGGCACCTACGTAGGCACCAAAAAGGTGTTTAACGTGGGAGCAGGGTTTTATTCTCAAAAAGAAGGAACACAAAGCCTGAAAAATGGAATTGTACAAAAACATTCAATAAACTTGTTTGCATTGGATGCATTTCTGGATATGCCTATCGGCAGAAAAGAGAAAAATGCGGCCATTACGATGTACAGCGGCTATTTTAATTACAATTTTGGTCCCAACTACCTCCGCAACCTCGGCATCATGAATATTGGCACGATTGACCCTAAGTTTAGCGATAAAAAAGCATTAGCAGGCGCAGGAAACGCCCGCCCAATGATAGGAACGGGTTCAATTTTCTATACACAGGCGGGAATTTTATTGCCCAAAACCAGCGATAAACCCAAAATCCGCGTTCAGCCATTTGCCGCTTATACCTCTAAGAAGTTTGAAGCCCTCAGTAAAACAGGCAGCTACTTTGACCTTGGCAGCAACTTTTTCATCGACGGGCACCACGCAAAAATTACTTTACAGTACTCAACTCGCCCCATCTACACCGCCAAAGATGTAATAGATGGCAACAAAGGCGAGTTTATCGTTCAATTCCAAACGTATCTTTGAGTTTAGTTAAGTAAAACCCTCCTCCGAAACCCTTATATTTTCTCTAATTATAACACCTAACTTTCCTACACTAATGTCAGAATCTGCAACAACAAATTCTAAAGCGCAGAAAAAACAAAGCTTAGCGGCCATCATTGCGGCATCGTCGGTCGGTACGATGATTGAGTGGTACGATTTCTACATCTTTGGAAGCTTGGCGACAATTATTGCCACCAAGTTTTTTCCAGACGGCAACCCCACCGCGGCCTTTCTTTCTACCTTAGCCACTTTTGCCGCAGGCTTTGTGGTTCGTCCATTCGGAGCCATTTTCTTTGGCCGCTTGGGTGACCTCATTGGCCGAAAATATACCTTCATGGTAACGTTGCTGCTGATGGGCGGCGCTACGTTTATGATTGGCTTGATTCCCAGCTACGAAACCATCGGTTTCTTGGCCCCTACCCTAGTGCTTTTACTGCGTCTTTTGCAAGGATTAGCCCTCGGCGGCGAATACGGCGGCGCCGCTACTTATGTGGCCGAGCACTCTCCCGCCGACAAGCGTGGGTTCTGGACTTCATGGATTCAAATCACAGCTACGGCAGGGTTGTTTGTATCGCTGATTGTGATTCAATTGACCCAAAACAGCATGTCGAAAGAGGCATTTGCCGAATGGGGCTGGCGCGTACCGTTTTTGGTTTCCATCATCATGGTATACGTTTCAGTTCTGATTCGTAAAAACATGCACGAATCGCCGTTGTTTGCCAAAGCAAAAGCCGAAGGAAAAACCTCCACCAACCCGTTAAAAGAATCATTTGGCAACCGTTACAACTTCAAATTTGTGTTGTTAGCTTTATTGGGAGCCACTATGGGTCAGGGAGTTGTGTGGTACACGGGGCAATTTTACGCGTTGAGCTTTCTCCAAAAAGTAATGACCATTGACCTTCAGCAATCCAACGCGCTGATGACCTACGCGCTGATGTTGGGCACGCCATTCTTTGTGTTATTCGGTTGGTTGTCTGATAAGATTGGCCGCAAAGGCATCATGCTGGCCGGTATGTTGATTGCCATATTATCGTACCGTCCGATTTACGAAAAAATGTACCAGACCACCAACATCCAAAACAAAACAGAAGTAGTCGAAAAAACAACGGTAGGGATAACCCGTACGCTGGACAAAAAAGACGGGGTTGAAACCAAAGATTCGCTCATTGTCACCACTACCAAAAAAGAATATACGGACGGCACCCAATTCGAAGAATCGAAGATTGAAAAAATCTTAGCCGACGCCTCCGCAGCCCCCGTAAAACCCGAAATCAAGAAACTCGTCACCATCAATGACAGCGACAAATGGACGCTGATTTGGCTAGTCTTTATTCAGGTGATTTTCGTAACAATGGTCTACGGCCCTATCGCAGCCTTCCTCGTTGAGATGTTTCCGACCCGCATTCGCTACACGTCCATGTCATTGCCGTACCACATCGGAAACGGTGTATTTGGTGGACTGTTACCTACCATCGCTACCGCTTTGGTTGCCTCAGCTGGCAAAGCCAACGACATCGCCAAAGAAGCAGGTGAAGCATTGCCCAACGCGGCTCCTTACCTCGAAGGACTTTGGTATCCGATTGTCATTGCAGGAATCTGTTTTGTCATTGGATTACTGTACATCAACGGTAAAGACCGCAACGTGAATGACTAGTTCACCAAATCAATGAGTAACAAAACGTTCATTACCCCTATTTTTTCAACTGATTTAGCAACAACAAAGACAATGAATACGATAAAAAGACTAGCAGGCATTATCTGGTTGGCCGTGGGTGCCGCCGCAGGGTATTATTTATTAATCAATCAGGCCATCCCCAAATTTGGCACGGGCAAACCCGAAGACTTGATTCCTGCGGGAATTTATACCTTTATCTTGTGTCCTCTTATTGTAGGGAGCCTGGCTACTTTTGGAATTTACGCCCTCAAAGGCGAATACGACAGTAAAAGTTAGGTTTAGGGTTTAGTAGTTTGAATGATTGTCGAAGTAGTATCGCTCTTCGGCAATCATTTTATAACGGCAACGCTTAGCAGGCACCTTCACTTTATCCCTTCTTATGAATACAAATCGTAAAATTTCATTGGTGGCGTTGTGTGTAGTGGCTATTGTCCTCTTCAATACCCCCTTTCTTTCGATTTTCAACAAGCCTACATTCATTGGGAGTATCCCCGTATTTTACGGTTTTCTGTTTGGGGCATGGTTACTGATTATTGGGGCTACGGCGTGGTTACTTCGTCAATCTAAAGCAGAAGATGAGTAGTTTTTGGATTATTTGTTGGTCTTTATTGTACCTGTTGCTCTTGTTTGTGATTGCCGACCTGGCCGAGCGCCGCTCATCCCACAAACGCAGTTGGGTGAATAATCCTTACGTGTATGCTCTTTCATTGGCCGTTTACTGCACCGCTTGGACATTTTATGGCAGCGTGGGTCGGGCGGCCGAATCGGGGCCAGATTTTCTAAGCGTTTATATCGGCCCTACGCTCGTGATTCCGCTTTGGTGGATTATTTTCAGGAAGATTATTCGCATTTGTAAAGTCCAGAGAATCACCAGCATTGCCGATTTTATCTCCGCCCGTTATGGCAAAAGTCGCGCCTTAGGCGTAATTGTGGCCGTGGTGTGTTTACTGGGCATCATCCCCTACATTTCCATTCAACTCAAAGCCATTACAAGCAGCTTTCTGATTCTGTCGGGCAATGACACCTCGCCCAATCAATCATTTTTGAGCGACCAATCGTTTTACATCGCCCTGACGCTGATTGTGTTTGCGATTCTATTCGGAACCCGAAAACTAGAAGCCAACGAACGCCACGAAGGCCTCGTTGCGGCCATTGCCTTTGAGTCTTTGGTCAAGTTATTTGCGTTTTTAGCGGTTGGGCTTTTCATTACCTTCGGCATTTTCAACGGCTTCGACGACATCGTCACCCGCGCCGTGAAAGTCCCCGAACTTCGTAAACTATTTACTTTACCCGAAAATCAAACCGGGAATTGGTTCTGGCATTGCTTTCTGGCCGCCATTGCTATTCTGTTTTTACCTCGTCAATTTCAGGTAACGGTGGTGGAAAATATCGACGAAAATCACCTCAAAAAAGCACAATGGTTATTCCCGCTTTACCTGCTGATTATCAATATTTTTGTCTTACCTATTGCCCTCAGCGGAAAATTACTTTTCACCGATGAAGCCATCAAATCTGACACCTATTTGCTGGCCATACCACTGCATTTTAAGCAACAAGGTTTGGCTTTTCTGACTTATTTGGGCGGATTTTCGGCGGCTACGAGCATGATTATCGTGGAATGTACCGCCTTGACGGTGATGTTCAGCAATAATTTACTCATGCCTTTTTTGGTGAGCCGTCGGGGATGGCAAGAACGCATGGGTTCTTCGATTGGGAGTTTTGTCATTACCGCCCGTCGTTTATTTATTGCCGTCATTATTTTGCTAGCCTATGCTTACTACAAAAACGTCAGTGACAAGTATTCGTTGGTATCGGTCGGCATGGTTTCGTTTGCGGCGGTGGCGCAGTTTGCGCCCGCTGCTTTGGGTGGAATCTGTTGGAAACGGGCCAATCTGACCGGAGCGATGAGCGGAATTTTGGCGGGAACAACTGTTTGGTTTTATACCCTGATTATTCCCTCAATGGCCTCAAATGGCCTTATCTCTTCCGACTTTTTGGCGCATGGACCCGCGCACATTCATTGGCTTAGGCCAGAAGCACTTATGGGACTTGAGGGGATGGACAGCCTTTCGCACGGCGTCTTTTGGTCGTTGCTTTTTAACGTTTCATTCTACGTTTTGGGAGCGCTAAATTTCTCCCAAAGTGCCGTAGAGCACAACCAAGCCGCGTTGTTTGTGGATATTTTCAAATACGATACGTCTTACGAACGTTCGGTGGCTTGGCGAGGAAAAGCATTGGTGACTGACATAACGAATCTTTTAAGTAAATTTTTCGGGGAAATGCGCGCCCAACGGGCCGTAACGCTCTACGTCAAACGCAATAAACTTGCCCTTTCTGCCAAATATGCCGACCCGCAGTTGGTCAATTATGCTGAAAAAATGCTCAGCGGTGCCATTGGGGCTGCTTCGGCGCGGGTGGTGGTGGCGTCGGTGGCGAAGGAAGAACCCGTAACGGTGAATGAAGTGATTGATATTTTAAAAACGTCGCAAGAACTGCGCATTGTGAACGAAGAGCTGACGCGCAAATCGCGCGAACTGGAGCAACTCACGGGTCAGCTCAAAGAAGCCAATGAGCGCCTGCAACAGGCCGACCGCGAAAAAGATGATTTTCTGTCGACGGTTACGCACGAAATCCGGACGCCCATGACCTCTATTCGGGCGCTGTCGGAAATTGTCCACGACAATCCCGACATGGACGAAGAACAGCAAAAGCATTTTCTGAGTACCATCATCAAAGAATCAGACCGCCTGACCCGGCTTATCAACCAAGTGCTTGATTTGGAACGGTTTGAAACTGGAAAATACCAATTGACCAAAGAAACATTTCAACCAGAAACCCTCATCGACGAATCTATCAATTCCATTATGGCGTTGGCCACCGAAAAAAACATTATCATTCAAACTTCTTACGCGGGCAAACTACCCACGATAAACGGAGATTTTGACCGATTGATGCAAGTGCTCATCAATTTGTTATCCAACGCCATCAAATTTTGTCCCGCCCAAAACGGGCTAATCGAAGTAAGGGCAATGGCAGAAGGCAATTACCTTTCTATCAGTGTCAAAGACAATGGGCCCGGCATCAGTGCGGAGCATATTGCCCTGATTTTTGATAAATTTTACCAAGGAAATGCCCCGCTTGCCCGCAAGCCCAAAGGCAGCGGACTGGGGCTGGCCATCTCCAAAAAAATCATTGAACTGCATCAAGGAAGCATTCATGTGCAGAGTACAATAGATGCAGGAGCGCTGTTTACTTTTGAAATACCAGTGTAGTATCTATATCTCTTTGCGATCACAATTTTATTTTAAGAGAATAAATTTTCTATTTTACAACGTTATTCACTCAAAACTCCTAGGTCACCCTACGAACATACTGCCTATATGACACGCCAACATATAAAAATAGTAATAGTAGACGACGAGCCCAATATTTTGATGTCGCTGGAATTCCTGATGAAAAAGGAAGGATACAAAGTTTTTATTGCCCGCGACGGCGAAGAAGCCGTTGATATCGTTCGCACTGAAATTCCAGACGTTGTTTTATTAGACATTATGATGCCCAAAGTCGACGGGTATGAGGTGTGCCGTTTTATCAAAAGCTCACCAGAATATCAACATGCCAAGGTCATCTTTATGAGTTCAAAAAGCCGCGAAACTGACCTGCAAAAAGGATATGATCTTGGCGCCGATTTATACATACCTAAACCGTTTTCAACCCGCGACATGGTGGCCAAAGTAAACGCACTTACGATGAGCGCCGTGTAGCTTCCCTTTTAAATTTCATTACTTATGAAATCACCAACCCCCTCGTATGCAGGCTTTTACGAAGCCAGCCTTGCTAGTCCTATGGATTTTTGGGCCGAACAGGCCACCAAAATTGCGTGGTATAATGCACCCGTTCAGACATTAACGATGAACGAAAAGGGGTTTTATCGGTGGTTTGAAGGGGGAACACTAAACACCTGCTACTTGGCCGTGGATTATCACGTAGAGCACGGCCGGTCGGAGCAGGTGGCGCTTATTTATGATTCTCCCGTGACCAAAACCGTTCAAAAATACACCTACGCCCAACTTCAATCGGAAGTGGCAAAATTGGCAGGAGCATTGCGTCAATTGGGCGTCGAAAAAGGCGATTGTGTCGTGATTTATATGCCGATGGTACCCGAAGCAGCTTTTACGATGCTGGCTTGCGCCCGTTTGGGGGCGGTTCATTCGGTAGTTTTCGGAGGATTTGCCCCGCACGAACTGGCCATACGCATTGACGATACCCGCCCTAAGGTCGTTATTTCGGCTTCGTGCGGTATTGAGTTTGAGCGGGTGATTCCGTACAAACCGTTGCTCGACGACGCCATTCACCTTGCTCAATTTAAACCACCTCACTGTTTAATTTTACAGCGTCCCCAGATTCACGCTCTTATGCACGCGGGGCGCGACGTTGATTTTAGCACCGCCGTTGCGAAGGCCAAACCCGTTGATTGCGTGCCCGTTGACGCCCTCGACCCGCTGTACGTTTTGTACACGTCGGGTACCACAGGCAAGCCCAAAGGAATCGTTCGCGACAACGGGGGCCACGCCGTCGCCATGAAATTTTCGATGCAGTATGTGTACAACATTCAGCCGGGAGATGTGTATTGGGCCGCTTCTGATTTGGGCTGGGCAGTTGGTCATTCATACATTATCTATGCCCCACTTATTCAGGGTTGTACCACCATTTTGTTTGAAGGAAAACCAGTTAGAACCCCCGATGCGGGCACCTTTTGGCGCATTATTTCAGAACATCAGGTAAAAGTATTTTTCACCGCGCCCACGGCGTTTCGTGCTATCCGGAAAGAAGACCCACAGGCTGAATTTCTCCAAAAATACGACCTTAGCGGCCTCCAACAGCTCTTCGTGGCCGGAGAGCGCTGCGACCCTTCTACCCTCAAATGGTTGCAGGAAATAACCAACAAGCCCATCATTGATCATTGGTGGCAAACAGAGTCTGGCTGGCCGATGATTGCCAACATGACGGGCGTGGAGCTTTTGCCCGTCAAACCCGGCTCCGCTACCAAACCTGTTTGTGGATTTGATGTGCAGATTCTGGACGAAGACGGGCAGCCGTTGGAAGCCAATCACGAAGGATACGTTTGCCTCAAACTTCCACTGCCTCCCGGCTGCCTCCCCACGCTCTGGAACGACGATGCCCGCTTTCATGAATCGTATCTTTCAAAATTCGCGGGTTATTATTTTTCGGGCGACGGCGGCTACAAAGACGACGACGGCTACGTGTACATCATGGGCCGCGTAGACGATGTCATCAACGTGGCGGGGCACCGCCTTTCTACGGGTGAAATGGAAGAATTTGTGGCTTCGCACCCAGCAGTGGCGGAATGTGCCGTGGTGGGAATTCAGGACGAGATGCGCGGACAGCGCCCCGTGGCGTTTGTGGTGCTCAAAGATGGAATGGCCATCGACGAGCCGACGATTGAAACGCAATTGGTGACGCTAATTCGAGAACAAATTGGGGCTGTGGCGTACTTCAAAAGTGCGTTAATTGTAAAACGTTTGCCCAAAACCCGTTCGGGAAAAATCCTGCGAAAAGTGATGCGCCAAATCGCCGACGGCGAATCTTACAACGTTCCTTCTACAATTGACGACCCTGCAATTCTGGGAGAAATAGCCGAAAAATTACAGAACCGAAAAATTGGCAAAGGATTCGGAGAATTTGCAGTCATCTGATTTTCATCACTTTCTATACCTTTTTAGCAATTTTAGGACAGCGATTTCACTCAAACGGGAAAATGTTTTGTTATTTTTAGACCCGCATTCATCAACAACCTTCCTAACCACGTTAACTTTTACCAAAACACATTCAGATATCATGCGTATCCGTACATTTGAAGAGTACCAAACCGCCTATCAGCACAGTGTAGAAGACCCCGAAGGATTCTGGGCCGAAGTAGCTCAGGAATTCAAATGGCATAAGCCGTGGAAAAAAGTGCTCGAATGGAATTTTAGCACCCCCGACATCAAGTGGTTTGTAGGTGGAAAAACAAACATCACCGAAAACGCCCTCGACCGTCATTTGCGCGAACTGGGCAATCATCCCGCCATCATTTGGGAACCCAACGACCCTTCTGAACCCAGCGTTACGCTCACGTACAAAATGCTGCACGACCAAGTGTGTCGTTTTGCCAACGTGCTCAAGCGCAACGGCGTTGCCAAAGGCGACCGCGTGTGTATTTACCTGCCAATGGTGCCAGAAGCGGCCATCGCCATCTTGGCCTGTGCGCGCATCGGTGCCGTTCACTCGGTCGTATTCGGTGGGTTTTCGGCCCAGTCTTTGACCGACCGCATCATTGATTCTAACTGTAAGGTCATTGTTACCTCCGACGGTGCGGCGCGTGGCAATAAAAATATCCCCATGAAAGATACCGTTGACGACGCCCTGATTGCGTGTCCTTCGGTTCAAAAAGTTATCGTACTGACCCATACCCGCACACCCATTTCGATGATCAAAGGCCGTGACGTATGGTGGGAAAGTGAAATGAAGCAAGTCACATCTGACTGCCGGCCCGAGGTGATGGATTCAGAAGACCCTTTGTTTATTCTCTATACATCAGGCTCAACGGGCAAGCCCAAGGGCGTTGTACACACCACTGGCGGCTACATGGTGTATTCGGCGTATACGTTCCAAAATGTATTCCAATACGAAAAAGACCAAGTATTTTTCTGTACCGCGGATGTGGGCTGGATTACGGGGCACAGCTACATCGTATACGGCCCGCTGCTGAGTGGAGCCACTTCTTTGATGTTTGAGGGCATTCCGACCTATCCCGATGCGGGACGTTTTTGGGATATTGTTGACCGGCACAAAGTAGACATTCTTTATACCGCCCCCACGGCCATTCGGTCGTTGATGGGCTTTGGCCTGAAATACGTCGAAGGCAAAGACCTTAGTTCGCTCAAAGTGCTGGGCTCGGTGGGTGAACCCATCAACGAAGAAGCATGGAACTGGTACAACGAACACATTGGTAAAGGTAAATGCCCGATTGTCGATACTTGGTGGCAAACCGAAACGGGCGGCATTTTGATTTCGCCCATTGCGGGCGTGACCAAAACCAAGCCAACCTACGCGACACTGCCACTGCCAGGTGTACAACCGATATTGGTCGATGAAAGTGGCAAAGAAATAGAAGGAAACGGCGTGAGCGGAAATCTTTGTATCAAATATCCGTGGCCATCTATCATCCGCACCACTTGGGGCGACCACGAGCGCTGTCGGCAGACATACTTTTCGACCTATCCAAACCTATACTTTACGGGCGACGGTTGCCTCCGCGACGAAGACGGCTACTACCGCATCACGGGCCGCGTGGATGATGTGCTTAACGTATCGGGGCACCGCATCGGAACCGCCGAAGTAGAAAACGCCATCAACATGCACGCCGACGTCATCGAAAGTGCCGTGGTGGGCTATCCGCACGACATCAAAGGGCAGGGTATTTATGCGTTTGTCATTTGTGAAAATACCCTCGACGACGAAGATCTTTCGCGCCGGGATATTTTAGCGACCGTGACTCGCATCATTGGGCCCATTGCCAAACCAGATAAAATCCAGTTTGTCAGAGGATTACCCAAAACACGCTCGGGAAAAATCATGCGCCGGATTCTGCGCAAAATCGCCGAAGGAGACACCTCTAATCTAGGCGACACGACCACGCTTCTGGACCCCACAGTTGTGGATGATATTAAAGCAGGCGCGATGTAATATAAGTTTATCCGCTAATCTTTCAAGAAGGCTGCCTCATTCAGGGGCAGCCTTCCTCATTTTTTCGTCTCCAGTTTATGAATCACATAGTCTAGTTTTTCGTGCAAAAGCCGAATTTCCAACTCGGCGCGGAGGTTGATTTCGTAATCACTTTTGGCACGTTCACGGTCCTTTTGCTCCTGACGATTCTGGCTCATCATGATGACTGGGGCCTGCAAAGCGGCCAAACAAGACAAAATAAGGTTGAGTAAAATAAACGGGTACGGGTCAAAACCCTTGTTGAGCAACAACCACACATTGACGCTTATCCAGACGGCGATAAACAGACCAAACGAAATGATAAACGTCCAGCTACCGCCAAATTCCGCTATTTTATCCGCTGTCCGTTCGCCAAAAGTGGTTTTTTGTCGGGCATCATCCACCGAATTATCCACCAAAATACGGCTGATACTCATGGAAACCAAGATTTTCATCTCTTCATCCGATAGTCGTCCTAAGTCTTTTTGGAGAATGGTTTCGAGGTGTTTTATTTTTTGATTGTTTAAACTTGTTTCCATTTTTATTGGTTTTGAATAACACACAAACGCCGCAAAACAATGCAAAAACGCCCTTTAGGAAACAGTACGATTTCGCTCTCGGCCATCGGTTTAGGCTGCATGGGAATGTCTGAGTTTTACGGTGCTACCGACGATACCGAGTCACTCAAGACCCTCCATACGGCCCTCGACGAAGGTATAAATTTTCTGGACACTGCCGACGCCTACGGGCCATTTAAAAACGAAGAACTCGTTGGAAAAGTGGTGCGCCAACGCCGCGACGAGGTAGTGCTAGCCACCAAATTTGGCATCATACGCGACCTCAACGACCCCGCCAAGCGAGGTTTTAGCGGACGTCCAGAATACGTACAAGCAAGTTGTGACGCCAGCCTCAAGCGCCTGGGTATTGATACCATTGATTTATATTATTTGCATCGTTTGGACCAAAATACGCCCATTGAAGAAACGGTGGGTGCCATGAGCGAGCTTGTAAAAGCGGGCAAAGTACGGTACATAGGGCTTTCGGAGGTTTCGGCACAAACCATCAAACGCGCCCATGCGGTACATCCCATCTCGGCCGTTCAGTCAGAATACTCACTTTGGAGCCGCGACATTGAAGAATCCGTTATTCCTACCTGCAAGGAACTGGGCATTACTTTGGTTGCTTACAGTCCACTGGGGCGAGGTTTTTTAACGGGACAATTTCAAAAATTTGAAGATTTGTCTCCTGATGATTTCCGACGGAATTCGCCACGATTTATGGGCGAAAATTTTGCCAAAAACCTTGCCATCGTTGATTTACTCAAACGGTGGGCCGAAGAGCGCGGCATTACTCCCTCTCAGTTAGCGCTGGCGTGGGTACTGGCACAGGGCGAAAATATTGTACCTATTCCTGGCACCAAACGGGTTTCTTACCTAAAAGAGAATCTAGGAGCACTCACCATTACGCTTTCCAAGGAGGAATTGGCTGAACTCGAACGCATCAGCCCCAAAGAAGCCGTAGCGGGCCTGCGTTACCCAGAGGCAATGATGAAAGTGCTGACGGCATAGAGTATAGTTATGACTAAGTAGTCTATTTCTCAAAATTATACCAAAATAGTGCTCAACGTAGCTAAGTTTATTTTTTGAGTAAAATTCTATACATCTATCAATTTTTGCCATTTTTTTCTTTTTGTATAGCACAAAGTCAGAAAACAAATTTCAAATTTTCTGATTTTTAATTTTTTCATTTAATTTTTCAAGCCAATAATTACTTGAACAAAATAGCGACTAATTATGGATAATATATAATTTTATCAAGAAAAATACTCAATTAAGCATATTTTTTTAAAATTATTTGTAGATACATTAAATTTTGCATTAGCTTTGAACATTCAATCAAAAACAAAGCAGATTTTATTTGTTTTGTTCAATTTTTGAAACACATTTCATCAACCTTCAAATAGTGACTACCCCCTTTTTGTGTAAAAGCAATAAGGGGGTTTTTTGATGCTCAACAACCCTATGGATTGTGGTCACTTTGCCAATTGGGGTAGCTTAATAGGCCGAAAACTGCATCCGACAAGCTATTTTTCTTATTCCAATAGGTGTAATTCCTCTCACTCCTATCAATTAGTGAAGAAAATGTGCTTATTTCGGACTTCATAAGAACTTTACCCTATGCAAATCAACCCCTTCATTCATGCCGCTCGGCAGGGGCGTAACGAATTTGGTGTGTACGTCGCTGTGTTTATCTTAGTATTTATCGCTAACCTTCTTGGCTCAATTCCAGGTGCTTGGGCCATGGTCACGTGGAAAGACGACCCTCAGGCATTGCCCGTTTATCTTATTACATCCCTGATGTTGTTGGGCTTTGTGGCTTCGCTGGTGGTTCTGTGGCTGTGTGTAAAACACCTTCACAAACGCAATCCACTTACCATGATTACGCCTACTGGAGTAGTCAATTGGCCTCGCGTACTAAAGTCTGCTGGGCTTTGGATGGTTTGCTCAGCGGTAGTAGAAACCGCTACGTACTTGCTGTTTCCTGACAAATACCAGTTTTCACTCAATTTGAAGGACTTTTTACCCTCATTGGTCGTGGCTATTGTCTTGCTTCCGCTTCAAACTTCTTTTGAAGAGCTTTTTTTCAGAGGGTACCTTTTGCAGGGAATTGGCTCATGGAATCTTTGGGCAGGAATTATTATTACATCCACGGTTTTTGGCCTTGCCCACAGTTTCAACGACGAGATTGAGGCCGTAGGCTCGTTGGGCCTCGCGATGGTATATTACATCGGCGTAGGTTTATTTTTTGCGCTGTTGGGCGTCATCGACAAATCACTTGAATTGCCCTTGGGCATTCACTTGGCCAACAATGTGTACGCCTTTTTGTTGGTGGGCTATCCAAGCAGCTCAGTACCTAGCTCCACCGTTTGGATGACTACCGAGCTAAACTTTCCGCTCATGGTTACCCAATGGGTGGTAGTAATGGCGCTTTATGTACTGCTCTCAAAAAAATTCGTTGGACTTCAGGTGACCGCCAAGCCTACCAGTTAATGCCGCTTTCTCCACCTAAGCCCAATTTCTTGGTAAATTGATTAGACATTTTTGATTTACTGGTAATGTAACGTACGCTTGCCCCGATAAAGGGCGCAATGTTGGGTTTTTGGGTAATCAAATTTTCGTGGGCAGAGTTAAAAGTGCGCAGCTGGCGAAATGTTCCTAATCCCGCTTCCAACGACACGTTGAACACGGTGAACAAATGCGCATTGGCCGCCACCGAGAGCTTAACGTGCTGATAATTGCTGCGACGAAACATTTTTTCAGCATTCATGACCTGCTGAAAACCTCCGCTATATCCGTCAAAGGCACCAATCATATCAATGTTGAACCATTCATTAAAACGGCGGTTGACATCCAACCGAAAAGGCAATAACGCCGACACACGCCACTGTTTGCCAAGGCGTTTGTTGAGACCAAAAACGGGAATCAAACGAAATTTTTGGTTATAAATGACGGCCGTTCCGTAGGCAATCTGAGTATGTATCCCTAAAATTCGCATTCGGGCAGCCCCTCCCCAGAAAAAAGGCTGGGGCGTAAAAAACGTTTCGTTGGACTCCGTCACGCCCAACCCTCCGCCATAAATCCAGAGTCGGTCGCGCAGGCTGGCCTGAAGCATAAGCACTCCCACCGACGCTGTTTTGTAACCGTTATCGGGGGTAATGATGCCATTTTGGGTAGGTTTGAGTTGAGATACATTGGCCAGCATCAAAAAATGGCGCGCGCGCAAATCAAACTTTTTACGCAAGCTAAAAGACACATCCACCTCACTCCGCAGCGGAATAATGCCGTTGAACGACGTCCGCGAAAGACCGTAGCGCTGATTATTGCCCATGTTGGCTTCGGGCATATAGTCGGCACGTAGGGTAGCATTAGGATAAAAAAGCCGACTCAGCGCAAAATGCTGAGCAGAAAGAGAAGTAGAAATAAGCAGCGTAGCAGAAAGTAAAAAGCAGGCGCGAAAAAACATAATGTCGTGTATTTGGTGGAATTAACGCGCAAAAATGGGCAATATTGCGGAAGAAATACAATCATCTTTTCATTCTGAATTTAGATTTTAATGAACCTAACCGATAAAATAGTTTGGATAACGGGTGCCTCGTCGGGTATTGGCGAGGCATTAGCCCATGAATTTGCCAAACAAGGCGCAAAATTGGTGCTCTCTGCCCGCCGGCAGGACGAATTGGAGCGCGTAAAAAAAAGCCTAAACCTGCCCGATACTTCCGTTCTAATCTTGCCGATTGACATGTTGAAGCCCGAAGAATTTGGGGCAAAAACCGACACCGTTCTTCAACACTTTGGGAGAATAGACGTACTGGTTCCCAACGCGGGTATCAGCCAACGGGAAAAATTTCTGGACATTGCGCCCGCCGATTTTCAAAAATTGATGGATACCAATTTCACCAGCGTAGTTCTCCTCACCCGCGAAGTGCTTCCATACATGATTGCTCAAAAATCGGGCGGCATTTTGGTCACGAGCAGCGTGAGCGGCAAAATCGGCACCTCATTCCGGACATTTTATTGTGCCTCCAAACACGCCATTCAGGGTTTTTTTGATTCGTTGCGTGGAGAAGTTTGGCGCGATGGCATCGTGGTAACGGTGGCTTGCCCGGGTTATATCAAAACCAATATTTCGCTCAATGCCATCGGTAAAGACGGCAAACCTTTTGGCAAAATGGACCAAAATCAAGCCAAAGGAATTCCCGCAGATGTGTGCGCCCGCAAAATGGTAAATGCACTCAAAGCAGGAAAACACGAGATTATCATTGCGGGCTTTAAGGAAACGCTTGGCACTTATCTCAAGCGCTTTGCTCCCAGCCTATTGTGGAAGTTGACCAAAAATTACAGCATCAAAGCCGTTGAACAATAACCGATTTCGATTTAGGGGAATCTCGCGGTTTTGAGAAACCGCTCGCACGTGGAGGCGGTTTCTCAAAACCGCTGGTGTGTGGAAGCATTTTTTAAAATCGCGAGATTGCGTGAAAGCAGTTTCTCAAAACTGCGCTCTCAGGCCTACCGCCTCTACTCGCTATATAGGTACTTCTGTCAGCTTTTGATAGAGGGATAAGTACGCATTGGCCACCACCCCGAAGCTATTCCGCTGCCCAATAACCTGGAGATTATTTAACTTTAATTGCTCATAATCAGCCTCTTCCAACACAAACCGAATACCCTTGGCTAAGTCTTCAGAAGAATACAACTTGGCAACATAGCCCGTTTTTTTGTGCTCGATTTGTTCGAAAATTCCGCCCGAATCAAAACCCACCACGGGCGTACCACAAGCCATGGCTTCGATGACAGTGTTGGGATAATTATCTTCCAACGAAGGAACCACCATCACATCGGCGGCCTGATACACCTTGACGACTTCGTGTGCTGGCAGGCTTCCCAACGACTTTACTTCCAAGCCCATATCGGTGAGGGCATCGGGTTCGGTTTTGCCAAAAACGACAATACCCCAGTCTGCAAGTCGGTCTTTTAATAACTGCGTTGCTTCTTTAAAGTAGGCAAAACCCTTGCGTGGGTCTTGGGTATTGACGCCCGCAAAAAGAATCCATTTCTTGGCGGGATTCAGGTCAATTTCCGAAGACGAAGCAGGCTTAAAAACGGATGTATCAATGGGATTGGGAATCGCGAGCGAAGTCAAGTGTTTGGTCAGCGCGGCACGCGTGCCCAATTCTGCCAACCATCGACTGGGCGAAACGAGCGTCAGCGGAGCATTTGAAAACAGGTTTTTCTTTTGCTCAAACACGCGAGATGATAAATCCGTGGCGCTTGGCTTTCGTAAATAAGGACAAAATCCACAATGCGTAAGGTAGCGGTCACATTCACGACTGTAATGACAACCACCCGTAAAGGTCGACATATCGTGCATTGTCCAGACTACGGGTTTACCGAGCGCAAACAGTTTTTCTAATGAATGTAACGACAAAAAACCGAAGTTAATCCAGTGCAAATGAATCACATCGGCTTCGCGCACGAGCGGATGAGCAAATACGTCAACGCCAGCCCACAAGGGTGAAAAATGAAAGCGAACGCTTTTGTCTTTTTCTTGAAACAAAAAATAGGCGCGTTCCGCCGCAAACCGTGCAAACGCCATTTTTTTTTCAATAAAACCAGACGCAAATCCCTGCACACCATCTTCCTCGCGTTTAGCTTCCTGCACCAATACCGACGATTCTACCCCAATGCCGCGCAAGGCATGGTGTAGCCGAAGCGCCGCAATCGCAGCCCCACCAAAGGTATGATAGGTACTCAGATGAACGACTTTCATACCCGCCACGCCGATATATTTAACTGTAAATCCATGACATCGTTGTTGCGATAACGATGATTTACAAAAGGAGCTTTACGGTGCTGATTGGTGTCAATATAATACCGAAATCCTGCTTTTTCAATCACTTCGATGACCTTCGCCAAGGCTTGCGGTTGGCCGATATAAGCGTGAAACTCTACAAACAAATGTTGCACGCGGTCGAGCACATCGGCACAATCGGGCAAAACATCAATTTCGGCTCCTTCAATGTCAATTTTTAGAAAATCAACGTGGGTTTCTGCCGCCAACTCGTCGCGCAAGCGCACCGAAGGAATCAACTTTTTGGTGCCTTGTCCGTAAATAGAGGCATCGTCGGCCTGTCCTTCGCCAAACCACACGCCAGCGTTGTCTTTCCAAACCGCTTTTTGGACGATTTCTACGTCATTAATGCCGTTAGTCTTCAGGTTTTGGGTCAAATAATTGGCAATTACTGACTCTGCTTCGTAAGCTTTGATGCGGGCCTGCGGGTAGAGTTCTTTGAAATAAATAACGCTCATACCGACGTTGGCCCCACAATCATAAATCACGGGTGCAGACGCTGAAGTGTTGAATTTGTAAAACGCTTCGACGTAGATTTCTTCGTATTGCCACGTCCACGAAAACGCATCGGGTACTTCCAGTTGATAACGTCCAAATTTAACCTTGGTCGGTTGGTAGCGCGGGCGGTCGCCATAGCGCCAAAATAGCCCCAACAACTCCCTACCGGCTGGATTTCGGAGGATGTGAAACGGGTGTTTGAGTAAATATCGAAAAGCAAGCATGGAGCAAAATTAAGGAATCATTCTGTATCTTTGTTCAAGTATTCTACAATCCACAGGTGCACTCATGGTGATTCCGTTAAACCTACCAGCCCGCGACCAGTTTACCGACGACGAGTTGGTCACATTCTGTTTATCCAATCCCGACCTTCAAGTTGAACGGGATGAGAATGGCCAAATTTTTATAAATATGTCCCCTACCCACCTCCTGACAAGCTCAAACAACAGTGAATTAAACGGTGAATTTGTCATTTGGAACCGCCGCACCAAAGCAGGAAAAGTAATTGACTCCAACGGAGGATTTTTTCTACCAGATAAATCAATGCGTGCTCCCGATGTTGCTTGGATTCGGAAAGAACGCTGGGAACAATTGTCGACCGCCGAAAAGAAATCATTTCCACACATGGCCCCTGACTTCGTGTTAGAACTGGAATCAGACACGGACAATGTAGAAGATTTGAAACAAAAAATGACGAAATGGATTAATAACGGCGTACGATTGGGTTGGTTGATCTCCATGAGTGAGCAACAAACCTATATTTATCGCCCAAACCAACCAGTAGAAACCAAAGCCTTTTCGGAAGCATTAGACGGTGGTAATGTATTAATTGATTTTGAAGTTGTATTGAACAACATTTTAGAAATATAGTTGTAAAAACACGACCTTTGGCAAAAACTGCTCCTCCATGCTTATTTCTCTTATCGTAGCAGCGGCCCAAAATGGCGTTATCGGGCGTGATAATCAGCTCATCTGGCATTTGCCCGACGATTTGAAGCAATTCAAACGCCTCACCACAGGCCACCCCATCATCATGGGGCGCAAAACATTTGACTCCATCGGAAAACCCCTTCCCAACCGGACATCTATCGTCATTACACGAAATCGAGAATGGCAATTTGAAGGTGTAATTATTGTCAACTCAGTCAACGAAGCCATTGAAGCCGCACGCCAAACAGGCACCGACGAAGCCTTCGTCATCGGCGGGGCAGAAGTATACAAAATGACATTGCCCGTAGCCAACAAAATTTATCTGACGGAAGTAAAAGCGGAGTTTGAAGGAGATGCCTATCTCAATATTCCTAATAAAGAAGAGTGGCGGGAAGTAAGTAGGGTAAGTCATGCAACCGACGAAAAGCACGCCATTGCGTTTGATTTTGTAGAATTGGTACGCCAAGGCTGATAGAGTCTGTGAAAGCAGTAGTGTCTGACGGTTTGGAACCGTCGGACACAGCTAGCATCTAAACCGCCAGATGGATGCAGAAAACGAGCCTCCGTACCTGAGCAAGCTTCTTGCTAAAATCAGGGATATTTTTGATTTTGCAAGACGCTTTCATAACCGACGCACTCCCCGATGAAAAACGCACTCCGAGTCATTGCCATTGGCCTTGTTTTATTGATTGGCGTGTTGTTGTTCAACACCTTCCGCATTTCTTCCAAACAAATGGCTGGCATAGCACCCGCACCCACCCTAGCCATCAGCGATTCTGCCCTTTCGCACCTGTCAGATGCCGTTAAAATTCGTACCGTTTCGTACGAAGATTTGTCGCTCATGGACAGTACACAGTTCGAAAAATTCATTGGTTTTCTCGAACAAACTTACCCCCTCACCCACGCCCGCCTCAAACGCGAACGGATTAACGGCTACGCTTTATTGTTTGAGTGGAAAGGAAAGAATCCTGCCCTCAAACCTGCCCTGCTGATGGGCCACTACGATGTAGTCCCCGTAGTACAAGGCACCGAAAAAATGTGGAAACACCCACCTTTTGCGGGAGATATTACCGAAGGTTTTATTTACGGTCGTGGTACGTTGGACGACAAAGTAACGGTTATCGGGGTTTTGGAAGCAATTGAGTATTTATTGAAGCAAAACTACCAACCTGAGCGCTCCTTTTATCTCGCCTTCGGCCACGACGAAGAGGTTTCGGGGCGCTACGGGGCACGCCAAATTGCGGCGCTGCTTGAAACCAGAAAAGTACAGTTAGAGTACGTCATGGATGAAGGCGGAACCATCAAAACCGATGGTGTGTCGGGCATCACCACTCCTATTGCGCTCATTGGCATCGCCGAAAAAGGCTATACCACACTTCAATTAACCTCGGTGGGCGACGGAGGCCATTCGTCCATGCCACCACCCCAAACCAGTATCGGCATGATGGCCGAAGCGATTGACAAGCTTCAGAAAAATCCTTTTCCCGCGCGTTTGGAAGGTGCGGCCAGTTATTTACAGGATTACCTCGCCCCCGAAATGCCCTTCGGCACCAAATTAGCCATGGCAAATCGTTGGCTACTCAAGCCAGTGATTGTCAATATTCTTGCTAAAACCAACGCTGGTAACGCCATGGTCCGCACCAGTATTGCCCCCACTGTCATTCACGCAGGTGTCAAAGACAACGTGCTTCCTGTGGAGGTCATCGCCAAAATAAATTTTCGGATTTTGCCCGGTGACTCTGTAAAAGGCGTAGCCGAGTATGTCAAAAAAACCATTGATAACGAGCGCATTACTATTGAAACGCTCAAACAGTTTGACTCCGAGCCTTCCCCCGTTTCTGATACCGCTACCCTTGGATTTCGGGCGTTGCACCGAACCATCAAAAGCTGTTTCCCAGAAGTGATTGTAGCCCCCTATCTGGTGGTAGGTGCTACAGATGCGCGTTTTTACCGCAACGTGTGTTCAAATATCTACCGTTTTATGCCCGTTCGCATGAACGAAGAAGACCTTAAACGTCCCCACGGCACCAACGAGCGCATCAGCATAACTGATTTTAAAAATGTGGTAAAATTTTATGTTGAATTGGTAAAAGGAAGTTAAGTTGAAGCGGCCCCAAATAACGGGGCTTATTTTTGAACTTCCTACATTTTAGTCCTTCATCAAGCAAGGTAAAATTCAGTTGTTTCCTGATTTATTTCTATATTCCAACCATTTTTTAATGTCAAACTGGTCAATGTCACTCACTTTTTTGGTAATTTTAAACTTAATTTACACGTAATATTGCCTCAATGTTAAATCAACGCAATTCGATTACTTTTGCGGTATAAATCCTTTGATTGAAATGATTTCAAAATCGTTGCCAAGTTTTGATGAAGCCTTCGCTTGGGATTGCTTTAGAGGAGGGGACAGAAAGGCCTTTGCCGAAATCTACGAACGGTTTGTGAAAGTACTTTATAACTATGCCTACAAGCTGACCCACGACCCGCAAATCTCTCAAGATGCTGTGCAAGAGCTTTTTGTGGAAATATGGGACACGCGCGAGCGGTTGAGTGCCACCACTTCGATTCGATTTTATCTGTATCGGGCGCTGCGGCGCAAGATTCACCGTTCTTACCAAAATGAGTGGCGTACCGATCTAAATTCTTTACAAGACCATGAGATTCCTGATACGCACCTGTGGCCTTCTATCGAAGAAATGACCATTACGGAAGAAACGTTTGATGCGAATGTGAAGTGGTTAAAATCTCAGCTTGAACAGCTCTCGGCGCGGGAATACGAAGCGCTCCAACTACGCTTTTATGATGGGTTGGAATATGATCAAATCGCGGAAATACTGCAAATCAACGACCAATCGGCCCGAAATTTAATCACACGGGCCATTCAGCGTTTGCGCCGAAACCTCCCCGATGCATTGCTTCACGTACTGCTGTATTACGTCTTTCAATTCTCGGTTAAATAATTTCAAAAAAAATCAGAAAAAGTGAGTTACCGATAAAGTTTCCTGCTTTTTCTTCATGAGGGGTAAACGTTTACTGTTTACACGCCATTCGATTTATTATTTATGAAGCCCCTTTCCGAATTTTCTGCGCGTGATTTTGCCGAACATCCGGACTTCAGAAATTGGGTACAAGCCCCAACGCCGGAGTCGGATACCTTTTGGGAAAATTATCGCCAGACTTATCCACACCAACAACCCCATATACTGAGGGCCCAAGCTTTGGTCAAAGCCATCGCCGAAAGCCCTCAGTTTTTTCCTTCCGATTCCCAACTTTCCGAGATGTGGCAGTTTGTAGAAGCTCACACATCGGAGAAAACCCACACCCCAGTCGTTCGTTCATTGAAAGGATGGTGGGCTGCCGCAGCCGCCGTCATTTTGGTCATGGCCGCGGGATGGATTTGGTGGCAGCAACGTCAACAGCCCATTTCGTACGATACCATCGTTGCCACCGCAACCAATCAACTGGAAGAACGAATCAACACCCAA
Organism: Runella aurantiaca; assembly: GCF_003339505.1. Taxonomy (GTDB): domain Bacteria; phylum Bacteroidota; class Bacteroidia; order Cytophagales; family Spirosomataceae; genus Runella; species Runella aurantiaca. Next base: position 340,509 of record NZ_QPIW01000002.1, on the reverse strand, counting down.
AATCAGATCCAGCACCTTCGCCTTCCCGACGGAAGTTCGGTACAGTTGGCCCCAAAAAGTCGTCTGAGTTTTGCGAAAAAATTCGAAAACCTACGCGAAGTATACCTAGATGGAGAAGCTTACTTTGAAGTAAAACGTGACCCCGAACATCCTTTTTTGGTATACGCCGCCGAAACGGTGACTCAAGTAGTAGGTACGAGTTTTACCGTGCAGGCCTTTGTGGGAAAACCCAACGTAAACGTGTCGGTACGGGAAGGCAAGGTGGCGGTATCGTCGCGAAAAAACCTATCTAACGACCTTAAAAACACGGTTTTACTCGCCGCCAACCAACAGGCAACGTTTGTCAGAAACGGTGAGATTTTGGTAAAATCGCTGGTAGAAAATCCCACCAAAATTATCGCCGACCAGAAAGAATTGGTTTACACCGACCGTTCGGCAGTGAGCGTATTGCGTGACTTAGAGCAACAATACGGGGTAGAACTGGTGTACGATGAAGAAGTGCTGAAAAAATGCTTTGTTACAATAAGTTTTTCTGACGAAGTATTTTATGAGCGTCTGCGTTTACTCTGCCGTACTATCGGTGCCGAGTACGAAACCATTGAAGCCCAGATTGTCATTAAATCCAACGGATGCCAATAACCTTGCATTCAGTTTCGTTTTATTGAATAGATTTTTATATCCACTCCTCTTTTTAAAAGCAAAATGGCCGGTGAAGGACCAGTTCACCGACCAAAAACAGTAAGCCCTCAACCGTCTGCAATACGGTTGAAGCAGGGCTTTTTTGTCGTGTCCGCGTTTTCCACATCGAACAAAACAAACAAAAATATGAATTTTTTTTCCAACTAATCATTGGTTGTACGTAGCCTTGAAAATTACTACTGCTCAACTCGTTTTCGTGCTGCTGTTGATGAGCGTTGGCTACACCCGACGAGCCGCAGCCCAGGATGTCCTCAACCAACGATTCTCGTTGAAGGTTGAGAACCAATCCTTGCGCCAAGTGCTCAATAAAATCGAGAAACAGGCAAAAGTTCGTTTTTCGTATCGCTCCGAAATACTTAAAAAAGTACCCACGGTCAACCTGACGGTAAAAGACGAAAAGCTGGAGAATGTGTTTGAACAACTTTTTTCGCCCCTCCAAATCAACTATGAGATTGTGAGTCGAAAACAAATCGTGCTCACCAAAAAACCGCAAAGAATCACTGTTTCGCCCTTAGAACTTCCTAAACGCACCAAAAGTACGGCCACCGAAACCCTCATCTCTGGAACGGTCAAAGGAGAAAACGGCGAAGGACTGCCGGGCGTAAATATTTTGGTCAAAGGAACGGTCAAAGGAACTTCCACCGACGTCAACGGCCACTTTACCCTCTCTGCACCTGCCTCACAAACGGTTTTGGTATTAAGTTACGTTGGCTACCTTCGTCGGGAAATAATGGTGGGCAATCGAACCAATCTCGAGATTATGATGGATTCTGATTCCAAATTACTTTCAGAAGTCATAGTTGTAGGCTACGGAACCCAAAAGAAAGCACACCTCACGGGTGCCGTTGACCAAGTGACGAGCGAAGTACTCGAAAACCGTTCGTTGCCCAACCTGACCCAAGGTTTACAGGGTGTAATTCCCAATCTAAACCTGCGCATGGCCGACGGCAAACCCATTCAATCCCCATTGTATAATATTCGCGGCACTACTTCCATTGGGCAGGGAGGAAACGCCCTGATTTTGATTGACGGTGTAGAAGGCGACCCTAGCCGCCTCAATCCCAACGATGTAGCCAGCGTAACGGTCCTGAAAGATGCGGCATCGGCGGCTATCTATGGGGCGCGAGGGGCGTTTGGCGTGGTACTGATTACCACCAAAAGCCCCCAAAAAGATAAGACCGTGATTAGCTATTCGCTCAACCATTCCATCAAAAGCCCCACCACGCTCCCTAAATTCGTGACCAATGGCTATGAGTTTGCAAAGATGTTTAATGAAAGCTGGATGGCTTGGAATGATTATTCCCAGACCCCACAAAACGTAAATAAAACACTTCGCTTCTCTCCCGCCTACCTGACCGAACTCGAACGCAGGAACAATGACCCCACCCTGACCAAAACGGACATTGACCCCGCCACGGGCGAGTACGTCTACTACGAAAATACCGATTGGTACAAAGAATTATACAAAGAAAATAACAGTGCCACTGAGCACAACCTTTCGGTATCGGGCAGCAGTGGCAAAGCGGATTTTTACGTAACAGGTCGTTATTATACGCAAAGCGGCCTATTTCGTTACAATTCCGACGACTACCGCCTCATGAGCGTACGGGCCAAAGGGTCGATTCAGCCATTTCCGTGGTTGAAAGTGACTAATAACGCCGATTTTTCTTCCATGAAATACCATAACCCGCTCAACGTAGGTGAGGGCGGGAGCATCTGGCGCAACATCGCCGACGAAGGCCACATGATGGCACCGATGTTTAACCCTGACGGAACCCTTTCGTATTCGGCGGCGTATACGGTAGGTGATTTTTGGTACGGCAAAAACGGCATCGACATGGACAAACGCGTGTTTAGAAACACGACCGATTTTACCAGCCAATTTTTCAATGACCAGTTCAGGATAAAAGGGAATTTTACGTTTCAGAATACCGACGACAACGAATATCGGAGGCGGGTGCCCGTACCCTATAGCCGTAAACCTGGGGTGATTGAATACGTAGGCACAAGCACCAACGATTTGCAGAATATTTACCGTGAAACACTCTACACGGCTACCAACCTATACGCGGAATACGAGCCTAAAATCAGTCAAAATCATTATCTAAAAGCGTTGGTGGGGTATAACTACGAATTGTCAACTTTTCGCCGCCTCGAAACCATACGTAATGGACTGATTTACGAAGATGCAAACGACATAAACCTTGCCTTGGGACAGTCGGTCAATACGAGCGGCGGCTGGGAAAAATGGGCGGTTGTGGGTGGTTTTTACCGGTTCAATTATTCATTTAAAGACAAATACTTGTTGGAACTCAACGGTCGCTACGATGGCTCGTCCAAATTTCCATCCAACGAACGCTATGCATTTTTTCCCTCTGTTTCAGCGGGTTGGCGCCTATCCAACGAATCCTTCTGGAAGATTTTGCCAAAATTTATCAGCGACCTTAAAATCAGAGGTTCCTACGGCTCGCTCGGCAACGGAAGCATTGGCTCTTATGCGTTTCAGGAGCAATTTTCCATTTCGCAATCCAACCGAATTTTAAACGGAGTCCGTCCCCAAAAAACAGGGCAACCCAGCGTCATTCCCGATGGCCTCACTTGGGAAACCTCCACCACGCAAGATGTGGGAATTGACTTAGGAATGTTTAGCAATCGCCTGATTCTGAACGCCGATGCGTACATTCGCAAAACAACCAATATGTTTACGGTGGGAATGACGCTACCCGCGGTTTTTGGGACCGATATTCCCAAAGGTAACTACGCCGACCTCACCACCAAAGGCTGGGAGGGCGTTTTGTCGTGGCGGGATAAATTTCAAGCAGGTGGTAAGCCTTTCGACTACGAAGTGCGCCTTACGATGGCTGATTATACCTCTACCATCGACAAATTTAACAATCCCAACAAGAAACTCAGTGACTACTATGCGGGGCAAACCATCGGTGAAATTTGGGGCTATACCACCGACGGGTACTTTACCTCCCTCGGCGACGTGGAGAACTCCGCCAAACAAACCTTGTTTAAAGCCTCTAACACGGGACAATGGCTGCCCGGTGACATAAAATTTAGAGATTTGAACGGCGATGGCCAGATTGACAACGGCGACAATACCGTAGCAAGCCCCGGCGACCGCAGTATCATCGGTAATTCGACGCCTCGTTACACCTACGGAATCATCCTCAGTGCCAACTGGCATAACTTCTTTTTTTCGACCTTTTTTCAAGGCATTGGGCAACAGGATTGGTGGCCCGGCCCCGAAGCCGCTATTTTTTGGGGACAATACAACCGTCCGTACAATAAGTTGCCAGAATGGCACACGGGAAATATTTGGTCGCCCCAAAACCCCAATGCCTACTTGCCGCGCTACCGGGGGTACGTAACGCAAAACAGCGCCGGGGAGTTGTATCAGGCCCAAACTAAATACCTTCAGAACGCGGCCTATCTCCGAATGAAAAATCTTCAGATAGGTTATAATTTGCCCCGCGTGCTCATTAAAAAGTGGGGAATGAGCACGACTAAACTTTTTGTTTCGGGCGAGAATCTCGCAACCTGGTCGCCACTCTACAAACTCACCCGCGATTTGGACGTAGAAAACCTCGGTCAGTCCGACAACGTGGTCACCAATGGAAACAGCGGCAACGGATACAACTATCCGATTTTGAAAAGTATTACCATCGGCCTATCAGCGACATTCTAAGTTAAAATCAGCCTTGCACAAATGAAAACATATACGATAGGATTTTTATTGACACTGTTTTGCCTCACTGGTTGCAGCGAATTAGACCAGGTGCCTGAGGCAACAGCCACCAAAGATGCCGTTTTTAGCAGCGAAAAAGGCCTAGAATTATACACGGCTTCTTTTTACGATAACTTGCCCAGCGCCAGCGAAATTCACAAAGGCGACGCCATGTCCGATTACAGCGTGCGCACCCAAGTGCCCGATTTTTTGCGCGAAGGAGCCTATGGCCCCCGCCAAAGTACAGGCTGGTCGTGGACGGCATTGCGCAACATCAATTACTTTATTGCCAACAATACCAACCCTTCCATCCCCGTCGACGTGCGTAAACATTACAACGGAATCGCACGTTTTTTTAGAGCGTGGTTCTACTACGACAAAGTGGTTCGTTTTGGTGCTGTTCCGTGGATTAATAAACCCTTGGATGTTTCAGATGGAGACTTGTTTGGTGGCCGCGCCCCTCGCACTATGGTTATGGACTCGGTATTGGCCGATTTGAACTACGCCTGCGAAAACATCCGCACCACCAACGACAACACCCGCAGCGTGATTACCAAATACGTGGTTTATGGTTTTAAATCACGCGTGTGTCTCTTTGAAGGAACTTTCAGAAAGTACCAAACCTCGTACACCCTGATGGATACCGCCGAAAAATGGCTCACCGAAGCAGCCGATGCAGCCGATAAAGTAATGAAAGAGGGTGGTTTCAGCCTCAACGAAGTAGGTGGTTCTGAAAAATCCTACCGTCAATTATTTACGAGCAAAACCCCTGTTACGTCCGAAATCATGCTTGCTACGATCGTAGACCCCGCCCTGAGCATCTTCAATGACGCCAACTGGTGGTGGACCAGCGCCACCTACGGAGCGCGGGTGAGTTTGAATCGTACCTTCGTAAATACCTACCTAAATATAGACGGAACACCTTTTACCAGCCGCGCAGGACACGAAGTCCTCCCGTTTATGGAAGAGGTAAAAGGTCGGGATAAACGCCTGCAACAAACCATTCGGGTGGGAAATTATACCCGCATCAACGGCGGAACGGCGGAGCCTGCCCCGCCTGTGTTTTCGTATACGTACACAGGGTATATGCCCATCAAGTGGTCGCTGGATGATACGTATTTTGATGGTGGAAGCCGCAACGAAAACTCCATCTGCCTCATGCGCTACGCCGAAATACTACTCAACTATGCCGAAGCAAAAGCAGAGCTTAAAACCCTGACCGATGCCGATTGGGCAAAAACCGTAGGAGCCCTACGCAAACGAGCAGGCATAACGGGTGGTTTCAGCGCCAAACCAACCGTCGTTGACGCATATCTTCAAGGCCATTACTTCCCCGAAATTACGGATGCTACTCTACTCGAAGTACGGCGCGAACGAGGCATTGAGCTAGTATTTGAGGGCTTCCGATTCCATGATATTATCCGTTGGAAACGCGGCGAATTAATGGAGCAAATCTGGAACGGTTTCTACGTACCCGCCCTCGACAAACCCTTGGATCTGAACGAAGACGGGAAAAATGACGTCGTTTTTTATAAAATAAGACCTACCACTCAATTGTCGGGTGTAACGTATATTAATGTGGCAGAAACCATAAACGGCGTGGCCAACCCTCAGCGCTTGAAAAACGACACCTACGGAGAACTCACTTGGTTGACCAATATTCCTCGAAAATGGAATGAAAAATACTATCTTTATCCCATTCCGGAAGCGGATAGACTATTAAATCCAACCTTAGGACAAAATCCCGGTTGGTAATCCACTCAATTTCAAACCACTATTCTTTCACAAATGAACAAAAGTCTGTTTTTAGGGGTGCTGTTTGCACTCTTTGTCCAAAACGTTTATTCACAAAAAAACACCCCGATTGTGGTGGCCACGTACAATGTAAGGTATAACACCCCCAACGACGGCGTCAATGCTTGGCCTAACCGCAAAGAAGAAGTAAAAGCGCTGATTCGCTACCACGAATTTGATATTTTTGGCACGCAGGAAGGCTTGCGCGGGCAGTTGGACGACATTGCCGAATTGCAAGAATTTACGTTTTTTGGCGCTGGCCGCGATGACGGTCAAAAGGCTGGCGAACACTCGGCTATTTTCTACAAAAAAGACCGTTTTAAAGTATTACAATCGGGCAATTTCTGGTTAAGCCAAACCCCTGATAAACCTTCCAAAGGATGGGATGCCACCTGCTGCAATCGTATTTGTTCGTGGGTAAAATTCAAAGATGCCACGACGAAGAAGGAGTTTTACTTTTTCAGCGTTCACTTTGACCACCAAGGCGTTGAAGCCCGCCGCCAGTCGGGAAAATTGATGGTGCAAAAAATGAAGGAAATTGCCAAAGATGCACCCACGATTTGCGTCGGTGATTTTAATTCCACCCCCGAAACGGAGCAAATTATCGAAATGCAAACGCTGCTCAGCGATGCAAAAAAGGTATCAGCCATGGCCCCTTATGGCCCCGAAGGCACATTTAACTCCTTCAAGTTTGATGCACCGATGAAAAACCGAATTGACTACATCTTTGCAAGTAAGCAAATATCTGTCTTAAAATACGGCGTCTTGACCGACGCGAAAGAGCAACGATATCCTTCTGACCACCAGCCCGTTGTGGCAAAGGTTGTAATTAACTAAGAAGTTTTTTTGTTTAAAATGCCCCCTAAGGAAATTACTAGGGGGCATTTTTATGGTTTCTACAGACGATTTACCCTTGTATTTTCTCCTGATGTTTCCACAAATCCTGAAAAATAGCGCTGTTTTGGCGGAGGTACTCAAACGTTCCTTGGTCGGCAATTCGGCCGTTTTGAAGAATATATACGTAGTCAAATTTGGTCAAAAGATGTAGGCGATGAAGCGTGGAGAGAACCGCCTTGCCGCTAAATTCTTCAAACAAACGGTCATAAATCTGCACCTCTGTTTTGGGGTCAACGCTGCTCGTTGGCTCATCCAAAAGCACAATGTCACTACTTCGGGCGGCCAATACGCCCCGCGCTAAAGCCAAACGCTGTTTTTGTCCACCCGATAAATTCACCCCTTTTTCCTGAATGTTTGATTGCAGTCCGTTGGGCAATTGCGCAATCACTTCCGCGAAATGCGCCGTGGCGCAAACCGCCATGATGTCGGTTTCTTCAAAAGGCAACCCAAGCGTAATGTTGTATTCAATCGTATTTTCAAATATTTCAGGTTCTTGCGGAAAGAGTGTTACGGTGTCGTTAATAATTCCCAACCCCGTAAAATCTTTCCCATCAATGCTGACTTTTAGCCCATTTTCGGCCTGATACAATCCTCGTAGCAACGCCAACAATGTACTCTTGCCGCTACCGCTTTCTCCAATAAATGCCACCCGCTGTCCACGCTTAACGGTCAACGAGAGATTATGCAAACTGTGGGCTTTTTCGGTATCGTACACCTCTTGGTGCGAAAAGTTTAGGTGTTGAATCTGAATCGTTTGCCAAGCAGCCGGCAGGATTTCATCCGACTCAGCCCGGTGCTGTTGGGAATACGACTCCCCAATGGCACGGGCCGTTTGCACGTCTGTGTTGTACCGAGTGATTTCGGTATACTGCCAAGCCACATCCTGAAACACACTCGTAAACTGATTGACATACCCTAACAAAGTCACCAACCCACCGACCAAAAACACCGTATTGGGTACATAATTCTCATACACATAGCCCACGGCGACTACCACGTAGATAATTCCAATCAACACACTAGCAACAAACCATTTCCACTCATTGATAACCACCGTACGACGAAAAGGCGGAAAAATCTCGGCTACTTTGCCCATCAAGCTGTTTTGCATTCGTTTTTCGAGCCGAAGCGTAATCACCGTAATGATATTGGAAAGACTGTCAAAAAGCGTGGAAGAAACGACGTGTTCTTTCTCGTTGGTTTCGTCGAGTGCCTTGATAAACGGTTTGTCAAATTTGAAAATAATCCAGACCGTCAATACACCAATCAACACGCCAATGCCCCCGTAAAAAGGCGAAAAATATAGAATGGCACCAAACGAAAAAATAAACTTGGCAAAGGCATGAAAAAACATAAAGCCATTTTGAAAGAAATCTCTCAACGCTTCGTAAGCTTTTCGGATACGGTTGATGGTAGCACCGCTGTGGTGGTCTTGATGCCAACGTACCGGCAGATGCAGGGCTTGATGATAGAGTTCATCCAAAAAATTGCGGCTGAGGTTGAAAGCCAATTCACGCTCCATCACGCGGGCAGGGCCATGAAAAGCCCATTCCAGCAGCATCAAAAACAAATATCCACCAGCATACATCCACACGTGGTCAATCACGCCCGTACCTTCTTTTTGAATGGCTTCAATAAACCACCCATAAAGCAGCGGATTGAGGGCATACACGATATTTGCCAAAACAAACAGCCCATATACAAGCAAATAACGCCCTTTTTGCTGGCGGGCATAGCGCCAGGCAATACGAAGCAAGGAAATATACGGGTTTTGCATGGGTTGCAATAATCAGCCTCAGGCGATTGTCGTCACTTTTTTCAAATCATCCCAAAAACTCGGATACGATTTGGCCACCACGTGCGGTTCGGAGATTTCAACGGCAAAAACCATACCCACGGGTGCAAAAGCCATGGCCATGCGGTGGTCATCGTACGTCTCAATCACGGGTGTTGAAGAAGGAATAGCAATCGTTTCGGCCTTTCTTCTAACGATGTATTTGGTGTTTTGCTCCAATTCAACCAACTCACCGCCAATTTTGGGCAATTCTGCCTGAAGCGCACCTACACGGTCTGTTTCCTTGATTTTCAGGCTTTCAATGCCCGTCATAGTTACCTCAATTCCCGCCACTGCTGCACAGGCCGCCACGGTTTGGGCCAAATCTGGACAATCGGTAAAATCCCACGCAAAAGCTTTTTCAGCAGGAATTTTAGTCAGTAAAACGCCGCGCGTGGTAAAGACACTTTTTACGCCCATGTGCGCCATAATTTGCACAATGGCGCTGTCGCCCTGCAAGGAGTTTTCTTTAAGGCCCAATAATTCTACCTCCGCATCTTTGGCCAACGCCACCAAACTGTACCAATAACTCGCCCCCGACCAATCGGATTCAATGGCATAGTGCGTTGGGGTGTAGTGTTGAGCAGGTACGCGAATGGTTTTAGCTTCCCAGTTGGCTTCGTGGTTCACGCCAAAGGCCCGCATTTGTTGGAGTGTCATTTCAATATAAGGCCGCGAACCAATTTCTCCCGTCAATTCAAGTGTAATGCCGTCGGGCAACATCGGTCCAATCATCAACAAAGCCGAAATATACTGACTGCTTACATCCCCCCGAATCGTCAAGTGATTTTGGCCCGAATATTGAAAACCGTTAAGCTCAGTAGGAGGATATCCTTCGTTTTGTTTATACGTAATATTTGCCCCCAAAATACGCAACGCATCTACTAATATTCCAATCGGGCGCTCACACATGCGCGGCGTTCCCGTCATGGTTTTGTGTTGATTCGTAACGGCAAAATACGCCGTCAAAAAACGCATGGTCGTACCCGCATCGAGCACGTCGGCTACGACATCTGACGATTGTAAAAGGCGCATCATGGTTTGGGTATCACGAGCAGAAGAAATATTCTCCAATTGGCCTTTAAACTGCGTCAGCGCATTAATGATCAATGCCCGGTTGCTCTCGCTTTTAGAAGAAGCCAGCCGGATTGCGGTACGAATGGGTTGAGTAGGTGGGTTTACAATAACTGAGTTCATGAAATAAGAAACGTTGGACGAAGGACATTGGACTGAAATAAGTAGCATACTTTATTATCAAAAGTGCAAAGCATTTCGTCGATTAATATAATAATTTTACAAAGTTAAGGGCATTTTTTTGCTTTTCAACATAAAAAAATACAATTTGCAGCTTGATTTATTCATAGCTTATGAATGATGTTTCGGTTATTATTCTGACGCACAACGAAGAAAAACACATTGAAAGATGTATTCAGAGTTTGCTGCACTTTACGGATAAAATCTTCATCGTAGATTCTGGCTCAACGGATCGTACCGTAGCCATCGCCGAATCGTTAGGGGCAAATGTAATGCATAACCCTTGGGTTACGTATGCGGTTCAATTCAATTTTGGCATCCATCACACCCCTTTTAAGACCGATTGGCTGATGCGCATGGACGCCGACGAGTACGTTACCCCTGAGCTGGGCCAAGAGATAAAGGAATCGCTTGCCGCTTTGAACAATGACACAACGGGTATCTATGTGAAACGCCGGGTCATGTTTATGAACCAATGGATAAGACGCGGCGGTTACTATCCGATTTGGCTTTTGAGGCTTTGGCGAAGAGACAAAGGAATCTGTGAAGAACTCTGGATGGATGAGCACATTAAACTTTCAGAAGGCACCACTGTCCAATTCAAAAATGACATTGTTGATCACAATCTCAACAACTTGACGTGGTGGACGCAGAAGCACAATAATTATGCCATTCGTGAAGTAATTGATTTATTGGATATAAAATACAATTTTACGGAAGCCAATCGCGTTATACCTAAACTTTTAGGAACGCAAGATCAACGTAAGCGTTTCCTTAAGTTGAAATACGCTTCTTTACCCCTTTTCACACGTCCTTTTGCCTATTTTTTGTATCGTTATTTTGTAAAGTTGGGTTTCCTTGACGGCAAAAAAGGCCTGATTTGGCACTTCTTACAAGGGCTTTGGTATCGCTTTTTGGTTGATGCCAAAATATATGAAGTATATCATCGAGTTGGGAAAGACAAACAAGACATCATCGAATTTTTCCGAAATGAATACGGAAAAGACTTATCAGCGGTTCAAAACCGACCTGTCGAAGTACGACAATAGTTGGTACAAGCAGCCTCCTTTCATAAAAAATGTGCTTTGGTTTATTACAAACGCCATTTTTTTGAATTCGCATTTGCTCCTACCAGTTTCGCTAAAACGCCTCATTTTGAGAGTCTTTGGTGCAAAAATAGGCACTGGAGTCATGATTAAGCCAAAAGTAAATATCAAATACCCATGGTTACTTAACGTAGGCAACTACGTCTGGATAGGAGAAGAGGTTTGGATTGACAACCTGACGGAAGTATCGCTGGGGGATAACGTATGTTTGTCGCAAGGCGCCATGCTCCTTACTGGGAATCATGACTACACCCGCAGTACTTTTGATTTAAGCGTGGGTAAAATCGTCATTGAAGACGGCGTTTGGATTGGTGCCAAAGCGATGGTGTGTCCCAATGTAGTTTGCCATTCGCACGCGGTATTGGCCGTAAATTCGGTTGCAGTCAAAGATTTGGAAGCCTACGGAGTGTATCAGGGCAACCCCGCACAATGGATAAGAGAACGAAAAATAACTGAATAATTACAGCATCCGTAACGAATATAGCTTCTCCATTTACAGTGATGAATTAAAAAGAAGGAGAACAGTTAACATTTTGAAACTTTGAAAGTAAGCATTATAACGGTCGTCTTTAACGGAGAAAAAACCATACGAAGTTGTATTGATTCGGTGCTAAATCAGTCTTACAAAGACATCGAATACATCATAATCGACGGAAAATCAACCGATACGACACCAGAAATTGTTAAAAGTTACGGCACGAAAATTGCTGTATTCTTATCCGAAAAAGATGCTGGAATTTATGATGCCATGAACAAAGGCATCGATCTAGCAACCGGCGAGGTAATCGGTATCTTAAATGCCGACGACTTTTATCATGACTCTTTTGTCATTGAGCATATTGTTGACAAGCTGAAAGAAACAAACGCAGAGGCAATCTACGGCGATTTGATTTACGTAGATGCCCATGACACAGGCCGAGTAACGCGCTACTGGAAATCTGGTAACTACCAAAGGAGTAATTTTTTGTTCGGATGGATGCCGCCTCATCCAACTTTTTTCCTTCGAAGTTCGTCCTATAGGAAATTCGGGACGTATCGTTTGGACCTTGGAAGCGCGGCTGATTACGAGCTCATGCTGAGGATGATGTACAAACACGGAATAAGCGTGGCTTACCTACCTCAAATCACAACCGTGATGCGAACAGGTGGCGTAAGCAACAAGTCGCTTGATAATCGTTTAAAAGCAAACACAAGCGACCGGATGGCATGGACCCTCAACGGAATTAAGCCTTATTGGTTTACGCTGTGGTTAAAACCCCTCCGAAAAGTTTTACAGTTTGTTTACAAGCCAAAATATACCGAATAATAAATTGCCCCCTATTTTCGTCGTTGATTTTTGTTCGGTAATCTTATTTTTATAATTTTTGCTTTCAAGTTATGAAGGCGAAGTAAGCTGAAATTGAATTTATGAATGCAGATATACTTATAGATGTACTCCGAACACAGTATCAAAATATACTTCAACACGAAGTGTATCAGTGCCTTATATCTTTTTTGATTGCCTGTGCCGTATCCGTTACGTCTATCCCCGTCATCATTAACATCAGCGGTTTATTGGAGCTTAAAAAGAAGCCCAATTTCCGGAGCGCTCACCAGCAAGAAACCCCCGAATTTGGCGGGATAGCCATTTACGCCTCCCTACTGATTGCGCACTTTCTTTGGCCACATACCAATGAAAACACCGATTCTTACCTGACAAGTTTGGCCGTGGTAGGGCTCACGATTCTGTTCTTTCTGGGTCTAAAAGACGACATTTTGGTGCTCGACCCCAACAAAAAATTGTTGCTTCAGGTATTAGCCGTTTCAACGCTTATTCTTTTGGGGGGGCTGAAAGTGGACAATTTCTTCGGGATTTTCGGGATTCATCAGATTCCTGACTTAATCAGCATTCCTTTTACAATCTTTATATTCATTGCCCTTATCAACGCCATTAACCTCATTGACGGGGTCGACGGCTTGGCGGGCGGGATTGCTTTTATTGCAGGATTGAGTTTCGGGACGTGGTTTTTGCTTAACCACCATTTTTCAATGGCCTGTATGGCGTTCTCAATGTCGGGGGCTTTGCTGGGTTTCCTCCGGTTCAATTTCTCCAAAACCAGCAAGATTTTTATGGGTGATACAGGCTCACTTATTGTCGGTTTTTTGTTAGCCTTTTTTGCCGTAAAATTCATCCGGCTCAACGTCACTTATATCCATGACAGCAGCGCATTTTTCAACGCACCTATTTTGGCGGTTGTCCTTTTGATTGTTCCGATATTTGATACACTGCGGGTGTTTCTGGTACGTATACTTAACCGACGTTCTCCGTTTAAGGCCGACCGCAATCACATGCACCACGTTTTATTGGATAATGGCCTGAGCCATTTCCAAACTTCCATTACGCTTTGGAGCATGACTATTGTCAACGTGATTGGCTATTTTTTGACTTTTAAGTACATTACAAACACCCAGGCTTTCTTTGTACTGGTAGGTCTTTTCTTTTTATATCTGCTTATAGGGTATGTATTGAAAATGCGAGCGGTAAAAATGAAGAGGCAAGTATCCTGGGCCGATGTATGGAAACCACAGGATTTACGCAGTCAACGCTACTCGTGGGCAAAGAGATTCATTAAAGGATTATAACAGAAGAGAGGCCGTAAGCCTCTCTTCTGTTATTTGATAGATACCCCGCCCGATATAATCATCTTCATCACATCGGCACTTGAGAGGCCTTCAAGTACTTGAATATGCTCCGCCGAAACAATAAAAAGTTCTCCAGAAAAAGCATAAGAATGAGGGCAATAAACTGCCATATAGCCTTCCAATTGCAGATTAGACAAATCCGTTTGGGTAATAAAACCCAGTTTTTTTAGATTTGACTGTTGATTAACTGTTACCAGAACAGGTTGATTAAATTTTCGTTTGTCGCCCACAAAAGCTGTGATGAGGTCTTTGAAGGAATAATAGATAAGACTCACCAACGGCATCTGCTTCAAAATGCTTTGGCCAAAAGAAAAAAATGACTGCGGCACAAAACGCGAGAAAATAAATCCCAAAAAAACGATACTTGAAAGGATAATCAACAACCCCAAACCAGGCAAATAAAGGGTCTGTTTGTCGCTTGTATCGATATAAATGGGAAGAATACTGTCTAAATACCCAATCCCTTCTTTGATAATTACGAATGTAAAGTAGGTCGGCGCTACCAATATAAGCCCACGGCCAAAGTAGGCCAGAATACGTTTAACGATACGATTTTGTAGCATTTTACGGCATAATAATAGTTTTACACTTGCCATATTCTTGTTACTGCATCAACAAATCGGCAAGGCGTTTGTTCTTGTCAACTGCGAATATTTTAAGTAAGTTCCTTCTCTCAAATGCCAGCAATCTCCTAATTGGGTCGAAAAATGGATAAAACTCTAAAAAAAAGAAAAAGATATTTCTTTATAATTACCCGATTTAATGAGATGTTTACATTTGAATATTACCCCTTCCAATTTACTTGTCTTCCGGTAAACGCGACCTGTTGTATGGTGTCATTCTAATTTAATTACCCATATGCCGCGTACCAAAAATAAAATACATTCTCCCTACTACATGGGAGCAATGGCTAAGTATTGCGATTTGGCCATTGGTGGTCATCCTTCTGCCCGGCCCACTGGGGAGGAACAGGCCGCGTGGTTTGCAAAACACCTTCGCAAAAAGGGTGAGCAAGGGGCCGATTGGGAAGTGCCTGGTGTAGAAAGCCTGAAAAAGGTTTACTGTAAAATGCGCCGCTCCCCGTGGAGTTGCAGTTTCGATGAGTCGACGCTCAATAAAGTATGCGGTATGATTGGGAAGGACGTCGATTTTGCTGATTTCGAAACGTACGAGGACTTCAAAAAATGGATGGGAGAGCCGCCCAATGGCGACGAAAATTGGTTGGCAATCATTGCCCGCGAACGCATCCAACAGCTTTTTGAGGAAACCGAAAAACAAAAATTGTTGATACGAAATGCCGAAAACACGGCCCGTTCGCTCACGTTTGACATTGAAAAGATTGAACAATACTTCGCGGTCGGAAACCTATCGGCGGTGGAAGCGAATAAGTACGCTAAGTTTCAAAAAAAGCAGCTGGAGCAACTGGAAAAACTGGCAGATTTTGCCATTCAGGAGATTGCTACCGAGTCGTTTGTAAAAGCCTTTAACACGGTGTTTGTGTACGACAGTAACAAAATTTTGACCGTCACCCTGACCGCAAAACTTTGGAATTTTGCGTGGAAAATAGACCAATATCTAAAAGGATTGGTAAAGCCCAGCCCAGAAATGCTCCGCTATATGCTGGACCTTAAATGCAACTTAATGAAAACCGCAGGGGCAATGGATAAGAACGAAATGGCCCAACAGCTTAACCGTGACTTTTTGGAATTGATTGAAGAAAACGCTCCCCGCCACACGTTTGATTTATCCCCTTTGATTTCATATCATTTGGGCAATTGTATCATTAATCCCCACTTTTACCACTTAAACCCCGAGTATCGTTCCAGCACCGATGAGTCGACTTCCCAGAAATCGCTCTCTCCGTTTTATTATTATCTACTGGGTATTATTCAGTATTACAGAGGTCGTCAATTTTACACAGCAGCGGTCCAAAACCTCCACCATGCACTTGAGCATTGGAGCAAAACTGAGCTAAATAAAAGCGTGGAAGCAGGCCACGCATACTATTTGCTGAGCAAAATACAACAGGAAATGGGGTACTTTGTTGAATCAATGTCGCTTTCCGAAAAAGCAGGCGTTATTTTAGGCAACGTTGCCGAAATGGATACTTTTATTGAAAATCATCCAGTTACCGCAAAAAAGAATGCGCATAACATAGAAAAAGAGCCCTATTGAGGTATCAACGGGGCTCTTCAGAAACCAAAAAGCATGACAACGGCAACGCCTCAGCTTATGCTTTTTTTGCTTGCAGTTTTTTAACGGTGTATACCGCTGCACCTACTGCCAATGCCACAGACAAGAGTTTTACTACTTTTTTCACGGCTTTATGAATGATTTAGAAATGAGTAAAATGAACATTTAATGCTGATTTAGGACTTTATATCTGGGTACAAGTCACACTTTTGTACCTATTAATAAGACGCCTAAAAGAGGCAAAAGGTTTACTTGGTTTTGCAAAAAAATTACAGCAACAAAAGTGCCAATTTTTAAGAACGTGTTATAGCGTAGAAATACGTGTTTTAAGACCGTTTGATAATTTTTTACAATCTTTTCCCCAATTCTTCTAACTGTTGGTCCGTAAAATCCATGTGCGTCACAAAGCGCACTAAATGTTTGCCAAACGTAACGGCTCGAATTCCTTTTTGCGCCAATTGCGCCACGTAATCAACGGCAAGGATGGTTTCTGGCAAACGAAAGATGACAATATTGGTATCAATGGGAAAAATCTCTTCTACTTCGGGGAGTTGTTGAAGCATCTGCCCAATGGCTCGGGCCCGGGCGTGATCTTCGCGCAGACGCTCCACGTGGTAATCAAGGGCATAAATACCCGCAGCAGCTAAATAACCCGCCTGTCGCCAGCCTCCCCCCATTACTTTTCGAAATCGGCGCGCCTGTTTTACAAAATCCTTCGTCCCCAACAACAACGACCCAACCGGGCAACCCAGCCCTTTGGAAAGACAAATGCTGATGCTATCAAACACACGGCCGTACTCCACGGGGGATTCACCCGTTTCGACCAAAGCGTTGAATAGTCTAGCGCCGTCAAGATGCAAGCCTAGACCATGCTCGTTGCAAACCAGACGAATGGCCTGAATATCCTGCAAATTATAATAGCATCCGCCGCCTTTGTTCATCGTATTTTCGAGCGAAACGAGCCTCGATACAGCCGCATGAACATCGTCGGGATTGTTGACGGCATCTCGTACCTGCTGCGCGTTGATACGACCACGGTCGCCTTCCAATAACTTAACCGAACTAAACGAATTCAGCGCTATTCCTCCTCCTTCATACAGGTAGATATGAGAATTTTTGTCACAAATTACTTCACTACCCGGACGCGTATGCACCCGAATCGCCAACTGATTGGTCATGGTTCCCGAAGCACAAAACAAGGCCGCTTCCATTCCAAACAGTCGAGCCACTTTTTCTTCCAACGCATTGACCGTTGGGTCATCGCCAAAAACATCGTCGCCGACAGAAGCCGAAAACATGGCTTCAAGCATAGGTTGAGTAGGTTTAGTTAAGGTATCAGAACGAAGGTCGATAGACATTATGGGGGATTGGTTAGTTTAAAAATTTGAGCGATGCAAAAATAACAAAAGGCGGACTTCTCCGCCTTTTGTTATTGGAATAAACTGAGAACAATCAACTTTTCAACACCAATGTGCTGGCAATCATATCGTGCAAGGCCTGTTTTTTGGCGGTAAAAGCCGCCATGATGTACCCAATCAGCATGATCATCCCCGAAACAATGCGCCCAACAAAACGGATTATTGCCGTAGTCGGAGTAATACGATTTCCGTTGAGATCCGTTACTTTGAGGCCCATCGCTATTTTACCCAGAGTAGCCTGTTTTTCTGACGACTCCATTAGCACAAAATAAACGCCGCTGATGCCCCAGCTCACGAGCTGAATCATCAAGCCCGCTCCCATCATTGCCGAAAAAATGCCCATCGCTTCGCCAGGCTCCATTGTTTCGAGCGAATCCGTCTCAATCTTGGACGCTACCCCCAGACCCAAAGAAATCATAATCGGTACAATAATGAAGGATTGAGCAACTCCAATGATGATTCCATCGATAATCAAGGCGACAAGCCGGCGACCAAAACTCGCATAGTTGGTAGGTTCTCCTACCTGAGTAATTACATTTTCCATGTTAAAAAAGATTAAAAGGTTTCGAACGAATAGGTGATACAAACCTATGATTTTCAGGCAAAAAACCAAACATTTTAGCCCATTCTTTCCCTGATGTATTCAAGTTTCTTTCTCTTTTTAATACCAAAAAGGCCGCCTACAACTGCTTGACAATTTTCGTCAGCATTTACTTTCCTTTAGGCAAATACCTTTCGTCCTTTTCAAACACTTTCAGAAACCCTCCCAGCCACTTCCATTCTTGGTTATCTCGCCCTTCGGTTGCAGTTCATATTCTATCAAACTTCAAAAACAGCCATTTTGTCATTACAAAACAATCTAAATTTAATATATTAAGACATTTTGTCATTTACATAAAATCCTCAAAAAACTAAAAAAAAAATCAATCGACTGAATATCAGACATTTGAATAAAAATAGATTATATAAGTCAATTATTTTTTTTGTAGGTGGTACAAAAGTTGAAGATATAGAACCGTCGCTTCAGCGAAATGAATCAGAAAACTTAAAACACTAAAAAATAACAATCATGGCAACTTTAGTAAAAACAAACGGCAATTTCCCCAACTTATTTGGAAGTGTATTTGGCAAAGACCTCAATGACATTTTTGCCCCTGCTACCTTGAGCAACTATGGCGTACCAGCCGTTAATATCGTAGAACACGAGGGTGGCTTTCGACTAGAAGTAGCCGCTCCCGGTCTCAAAAAAGAAGATTTTAAAATCAACTTAGAAAACAACGTGTTGACGATTTCGGCCCAACAAGAGCAGAAAAACGAAGAAAGTACTGAGAAATACACCCGCAAAGAATTTAGCTACACAAGTTTCCGCCGGGCTTTTACCTTGCCAAACACCATCAACGGTGAGCAAATCAACGCCGCTTACACCGACGGAGTATTGAAAATCGAACTTCCTAAGAAAGACGAAGCGAAAAAATCGCCACGTATCATCGAAATCGGCTAATCAAGAAGAACAAAAGAGAAAAGCCCCGCTCCTCATGTAAGAAGCGGGGCTTTTCTCTTTAGAGTGTTGATGTATTTTTTAGAGTGGTGATGGTTTTGAGAAACCATCACCACCGCACTTAAAGCAGCACAATATCATTTGCATTGGCTACTTCAAAGTTTTGGGTTTTCAGGTTTTGAGCAATCGAGGTTGAAGATTCTTTTGCTTTGGCCACCGCCACCGACGTACCTTCTTCATCCACAATTTCAACCGCTTCACCAGCTTCAAAATCTCCTTCTACTTCCGTGATTCCGACGGCTAAAAGGCTCTTTCGGTTTTGAAGGGCCAACGCAGCCCCCGCGTCGATCAGGATACGCCCCGCCACCAAACTACCGCTTCCAAGCCAGCGATTGCGGGCCGAAAGCACATTTTCCTGAGAAACAAATACGGTTCCAGTTTCTTCTCGCAATGCCCTTAAAATACCATCTGATTCGTTCATTCCGAAGATAATCGTCCGAATACCCATACGCATAGCGAGTTTGGCGAAGGTAAGTTTGGAGGTCATACCGCCCAAACCTACGCTAGACTTATCCGTTCTGACGTACTTAAAAACATCATTCACCTGCGAAACTCTCGGGATAACTTTACCGGTATTGTCCAACAATCCACCTACTGATGTACACAGCATCAACGTATCGGCGCCGAAACCTACCGCAATGAGCGTTGCCAGTTCGTCATTATCAGAAAACTTTAATTCGCGGCTGCTGACCACGTCGTTTTCATTCACAATTGGGATAATGCCGTTGTCCCACAACTCCTGAAAGGTTTCTTTCATTTGTAAAAACTGGTCACGGTTGGCAAAATGCCCTCGCTCGCAGAGGCTCTGGGCCACAGGAATCTCATAAGGAGCAAAAAACTGCGCGTATTTATTGAGTAACAACAGGTTACCAATGGCCGCTGCCGCTTTTCGCTGGGCTATTTCGCCCGCATAATTACGGATATACTGCTTTCCTGCCGCCACCGCCCCCGACGATACAATGACCAAATGATACTCCGAATACAACTGCGCCACCTGCCGCGCAATCTCCACCATCACCAATTGATTCAGCTCTCCGTTGGCTTTGGTAATGGCCGCACTTCCAAATTTTATAACTAAGATGGGTTTTGACATGAATCGTAATCTTTGCGGCAAAGTTACGAACCAGAAAGGGTTACCCAAATTTAGCGTTCAGGAATCGCAAAACCATTTGTTGAGAACGACACATTGAATCCACTCATTACACAAAAAGCGAGCGACTTTCGCCGCTCGCTTTTGAACTGAACTCATCAGGAAAAACCTCTATTTATCAAACCACTGCGGCGTGTCCAGCGTCAATCCCGATGGCGTATTAGGATTAGAATTGACCTCTTCGCTGCGGTAAAGCAGGCGGCGTATCAAACCCGCTACGGGTGCTCCCGTTGGAGTAGTCATGGCAGGTACTTCCTGTCCAATGGCTCCCGAACGACGGTGCTGCACCCAGCCTTCAATCGGCCGCATAAACAAGTCTAAGTATTGCTGTTGCGCCAAAACGGTTTTGTAATTGGCAGCCGTCAGAGCAGGCAAGCCCGCTACATAGGCATCTGTTTGGGCCGCAGTGACTCCCAGCGCCAACATTGATTCGCGCACGCCCGCCCGCATCTTGGTGGTAGCAGCCTCAAAGCCTCCGGGTGCAAATCCCCGGGCAATGGCTTCCGCTTCAAACAACAATTGCTCTGAATACGAAAACGATACTTCAGGAAGGTCGGGTTTCAGCAAGTTCATATTGACCAAAGCAGACTTGGTGGTATAAACTTCAACCGGTCCCAGTGCAATAAACTCATTGGGAGCCGCATCCGTACCAGGCTGATAAAAATACGGAATCCGTGGATCTTTGAGCGACACCAGCAAGTCATAAACGGGCTTGGAGCAATACCAATCCGACTGTACGCCACCCCTAAAAATAGCCGTAAACGAAAAGCGTGGGTTCTGACGACCAGGCTGATTGAAATACTTATACAACATGGCATCGGCACTGGAAGAAATCATATTTCCTCCAGCAACCAACTGACCAATGGCTGCACCTTTGGTAGGATCAGAATCGACCATTGAAAATAAAATTCTCATTTTCAGCGAGTTGGCAAATTTACGCCACTTGACCATGTCGCCGCCGTAATACAAGTCATTGGGAGCGATGATGCCTTTTGCGTTCAAATCAATCATACCGATAGCTTCATCGAGTAGGGCAACAGTGCCGTTCAACACATCCTGTTGTTTGTCAAATTTAGGAAAGTCTACTTTGCCGTTTGCGGCTTCTGTAAACGGAATATCGCCCCACAATAAAGAGGTTTGCGAATAGGCAAACGCCATCAATATTTTACACTGAGCCAAGGCATTTTTATTGACAGGCTGGGTGTTTTGAGCAATTTCAATGGCCACATTCAGGTTTTTGAGAACGTCGGTATACGTACGTCCCCAAGCACTACGGATACGAGTCTGGTCATACTGCGACTGCGAAAGGCCCCAGCGGCCGCCAGAGGCCCACATCTGATTCATCAGGGCAATGGGCCAAGTGAGTTCGGCCACGCGCAAAAGCGAAAATTGCGTAGAAGCTCCCGAAAACAACAACGCGGGGTCAACCGATGTAGAGCGGTTGGGGTCGACGTTGATGTTGCTGTCTTTGAAACAAGCCGTTGTGGAAATGGCCAGCAATGCGGCTAAAATCAGCTTTTTCATGTTGGTTGTAGTTGATATAAGTGAATATTTTTATTAAAATGTAAATCGTAAGTTACCACCCACAGTGCGACTGCTCGGGATACTTCCGCGCTCCAGTCCTTCTCCGATGAGGCCCGTTCCCAATACGTTGGCTTCGGGGTCAATGTGCGGCACTTTCGAACTGATAATCCAAAGATTACGCCCTTCTATACCTAACGCAATACTACCGAAAGGTGTTTTGCTAATCCACGATTTAGGCAAATTATACGCAATGCGTACCTCGCGTAACTTAGTGTAAGAACCGTCGAAAATGTTATTTTCGGGACTTACAGAATTATCCAATTGGCTCCAGTATTGTTGGATACTCGCCACTGGTTTATCGTTCGGACGGAAGGTACCGTCGGCGTTACGAATCACACCAGGGTCAATGAAAGGAGTCCGATTGTCGACGGCCGTTTCGGCGGCTAAGCCACTGCCGCGCACAATACTTACCGTTTGTGAGTTGATTACACCGCCCTTGCGCACATCCACCAGAAAGTTAAAATCAATGCCTTTGTAAGAGAACGAGTTGTTGATACCCAACGTCCAATCAGGATAAATGGAGCCAAATACCTTACGTGGGCCAGGCGTACGTAAGCCCGTTGTGGGGTTGATGATGATATTTCCCTGCGGGTCACGCAACCAACCTACGCCCTGAATACTAAACGTTTCGCCAGGACGAGCCACCACAAAAATCCCGAATCCGTCGCCCGAAGTGGTGATAAATTCGGTCAGACCGGGCGCTAAGGATTCTACGCGGTTGATGTTTCGGTTGAAGTTAAAGGCCGCATCCCAACGAAAGCCAGAACGGGTTTTGAACGGCGTAACGGTCAGCATCGCCTCCAAACCTGTGTTGGAAATCTCGCCCACGTTCAAACGTCTGGCCGAGTAACCCGTCGTTTGGGGAATGGCAATGGAGATAATTTGGTCGTAGTTGAGGGTTTTGTAGTAGGTCATATCCAAGCCCAAACGTCCGCCAAAAAACTTCAACTCCGCCCCGAATTCATACGAAGTTTGCTGCTGTGGTTTGAGGTTGGTAGGCGGCAAAATATTGGTGGCTCCGAAAGCCGATGCCCCGCCGATAGGATACAGAATATTGAAGGTATAAATATCGCTGGCCTGCGTAAGTGGGTTGTACGTAAACGATAATTGGTACGGGTCTTCGTCCGAACCTACATTGGCGTAGTTGGCGCGCAGTTTGGCATAACTCAAAATGTCATTTTTAACAATTCCTAAATTCGGGAATGCTTCAGTCAACACAAAAGAGACGCTAGCCGATGGATAAAAATACGAGTTGTTATTAACAGGAAGCGTTGAAGACCAGTCATTTCTACCCGTTACGTTCAGAAACAAATAGTTTTTGTAATCAAAGCTAAAGTCGCCATACACTCCAAAAATATCGCGCCGACTGAAGAAGTTGGACGGCACGTTGGATTGGGCGTTGGCAAAAGTATAAAGTTGGTCAATGTTTAAACCTTCCGACAACAAACGCGAACGGCGAATGGTACGTTGGTTAAACTGATGCCCAACGATGCCCTTGAAAGTCCAGTTGGTATTGATTTTGCGCGAAATCGTTCCCAAAATATCCGTTTGGAGTTCGCGTTCAAAAATATCGTTGGTTTCAAACTGTCCGTTTAAGCGTCCGCGTGTTCCTTTGCGCGTTACAGCGCGGCGGTTTTCGGTAAAGAAGTCCGTACCCACGCGCCCCGTTACGTTAAACCAAGGCGTCACATCATAGCTGAGGCTAGTTCCACCGTATACACGGTCAACAGTATTGGAAAAACGGTTGAACGCCGTTACAAAATAAGGGTTATTCTGAACACCATTGAGGTCAATAGAGCGTGCCAAATCGCCCGTCCAACCTACGGGAACCGCCTGCGTCGAAGGTGCGAAAAGATTATCTCTCAATTCGTTAATATCTACCGTCACGGGCAAACCTGCCAAAATCGTAGCGATGATGTTGGTCGTATTTGAGCCTTGCTGAGGGCGTCCGTCGCTGGTGGTACGTACGTAGTTCACCCACGCGCGTGAGGTCAGTTTATCCGAAATTTTTTTGCCTGCATTGATGGCAAATGTATTGCGGTTGAGTTCAGAACCGGGCACCGTACCCGTTTGACGTAAGTTGGTGTAACCGATACGATAATCTCCTTGGTCGGTAGCACCGTCCAGCGAAACGCTGTTAATCATGGTATGACCTGTCACAAAGAAATTTTTCCAGTTTTGCGGATACGCCTGCAAACCCTGCACCGTTTCGCCTTTGTAATCCCTCACGGGTCCCGTCACGCTAGAAATCTTTGGCCCCCAGCCATTACCCGATTGCGCGTTGTAAACTCCTAAATTTCCCTGGGCGTATTCCGTTTGAAGGTCAGGAACCCGTAAAACATTATCGGTACGATAAGATGAGTTGACCGTCACGTTCATTTTTTTCGCTCCTTGCTTACCGCGTTTGGTCGTAATCACAATCACACCATTGCGGGCCCGCGAGCCGTACAAAGCCGACGCCGCCGCCCCTTTCAGCACGTTCATGGTTTCAATGTCGTCGGGGTTTAAATCTCCCGCCCGGTTACCTACGTCTACCCCACCCGTCACCACGTCGGTTTCGGAGTTGTTAAAAGAAGAGTTTGAAATCGGGATTCCATCTACCACAAATAGCGGCTCGCTGGAGCTTGAAATGGAGTTGGCACCGCGAATCATAACGCGGCTAGAACCACCCACCGTACCCGACTGCTGCGAAATGCGCACCCCCGCAATCCGGCCCGCCATTGAATTGAGCACATTTGGGTCGCGCGCTTTGACGAGTTCAGCGCCGCCGATGGTTGAAACAGCATAGCCCAGTTCTTTTTTCTCACGCACAATGGCATTGGCTGTTACAACTACTTCGTTCAAATTGACCAAATCAGCCTCCAATTGAATATTTATTGTAGACTGGTTTCCAATTTCAACATCCGCCGTTTTGTAACCGATAAACGAAAACACCAACGTACCCGATTTGTCGGGAACGCTAATTTGGTAGGTACCGTCAGCCTTGGTTGCCGTCCCTACATTGGTTCCCTTGATTAAAACATTGACGCCAGGGACGCCTTCATTTTCGGGCGAGGTAACTTTCCCCGAAATCGTTTTGGTCTGCGCTCGTCCGAGCATAGACATGCCTAACAACATTAACAGAAGTAACCTTCTTTTCATGAGGAGATTTGGTTTTTATGGTGTACAGAAAATGGGTAATCGACGAAAAAAAGGTATCCCGAGCTGATTTTAGGACACCTTTAGTCTATTTTACGCGCCGCACAGCGGTAATTACGACGGGATTTTTCAGTAATTGCATGGGATTAGAGAAAGCGTTGGTCGGTCCAGGTTGGCCCGTTTCTCCCTTCTGAATTTTGCGAACCACCTTCATACCTTTCACTACCTTTCCAAAAGCAGCAAACCCCTGACCATCGGGGTTTCGCTTACCTCCAAAGTCAAGTTCAGGCTGGGCATTAATGCAAATAAAAAATTCGGAAGCTCCGCTTTCGGGCTTCCCACGCGCCATCGAAATAGCTCCATCCACGTGCAGAATACCCGTTTTGTTGGTTGTTTCCTGCGGGATGGGCGGCAGCATTTTAGTAGAATCACTTTGAAGTCCTCCTTGGATTACTTCAATTTTGACGGGGCTGGTAGACTGATTATCCATACGTACGACGCGGTAAAACTTACCTCCGTCGTAGCGTTTTTCATCCACATAGCGCAGAAAATTAGCCACCGTAATCGGGGCTTTATCGGCGTAAAGTTCAACGACAATCTTACCCATCGAGGTTTCAATTTGAACTTTCTGGGCAAAAATCAACGAAAACGAACTAAAAATAAGGGCGAAAACAAATAGAGGTTTCTTCACAAGGGAGGTTATTTTGGCTGAATGGAAGACCAATATATATGTTATATCCCATTAAGTCAAGCACTTGCTATCAAACCTCTAAAAATTTAAAGTTGTTTATGAAATTATGCAAAAAATTTAAAAATACATGCCTAATACCTAATAACAACGAACCTCCATCAACGCCGCTGGAACATTGACCGAAGGATGCTCTACCTCGATGGTAAGCGATTGGGTCACGATGGCGTGCTCCAATACAATCGTCCGCTGACTTTGGTGATTGTTTTTAATTTGGGCAACCACTTCGTTTTTATCGTTCAAAATCCGCACATTTTTTACGCAAAACGGCATTTCATTTTCAGGGTGTGCCATCAATACGGTTTCCATGGGATGATCAAAATCCGTATCAAAATGCAAAACGATTTCTGAAATATGCTGTTTTTCAGCCCATTCTAAAAGCAAAGAAGGATTTTTATCGGTATAATCCGCCACCCAGGCATTGGGTTGGCCGGTGGGTCGTTGGAGTCCGTTGCGTATATTTTCTGCTTGAAAAGCAGAAAATGCTGGTTCAACTTTCAGCGCCAAATTTTTTCCCGCCGGACGGCGTTGCGGACACCAAAATTCAAAAGTATCTACGCCAATATCTTCAACGGGTTCTTGTTTGCCATAGTTGGAAACCGCTTCATTGATCGTGTTGAATACCGACAAAATACCCGTGATACGTTGGTCTGAATAGTGAATTCTTACTTTTTCATTTTTTTGAATCACCAGAAAAGCATACCCCAAACTTTCTAAGTCTTGATTTCCCGTCAGTGCATCAACAATATCAAACTCCAAATGCACGCAATTACGGCCCTTTTGCAGCGAAATAGTCCGTTTTTCAAGGATAATATCTGGCGTATGGTTAGTGGCCTTACTCGAAATCCGCAGTTCTATTTCCAGCTCGGTGGGTTCATCGGCGTAGGGGTGAAGGATGGTTTTAAATTTAACGTCGGCGAGGTTGGCTATCGGCAGCATCTGCGCGACCGAAAACGCCAATCGTTGCGGCTCTCCTGAAGGCAGTAATTCTTCTAAAGCTAACTCACTGCTCGCCGAAACAGTGGCTTTTTGAACCAAATCTTGGGCATCCTGTAAACGCAGGGCAGGAATATGCTGCCCCGTTTTAAGCAATTCCTGCTGGAGATACGTAATGTGCTGCTTCTCTGAGAGTTGACGCGGCAGCAGTCCTTTTTCAATGCATACTTTCGCCGCCATGCCCACCACCTGTCCGCCGTGGGCGCTTGTGGCCATTACCCGCGACGAACCAAACGCCACGTGGCTCGCCGAAATGATACGCCCCGCAATGAACAGGTTATTGATATTTTTGGAATAAAAGCACCGGTACGGAATTCCGTACAAGCCTTTGCTGTGCCACTGATTACAACTGGATTGACCGATTTCCGAAAAAACACCATCTGACGGATGCAGATCAATAGACCAACCACCAAAGGCAACATCATCATAATGAGCACGTTGCTCCACAATATCCTGCTGGATCAGCATATAATCACCTTCAAATCGTCGACTCTCGCGTTTGCCGGGAATATGCCCCACCCACTCCAGAGTAAGGTTTGCCGCTTCGGGAAAATTGCCCGAGTTTTTGATGTAATTCCATACTCCATAGACTACTTTCCACAATTCCCACTTAATGGTTTCGGTCTCGTGAACGGTATCCAAACGCCCGCCGTACTCGATCCACCAGAGTTTGCAGCCAAACTCCTGCGTGTTGAACGAGCGGAATTTAGGTACTTTTTGGGTGACATCATGCGCAAAACTCGGCGGCACAAAGTTGATGGGTTTGCCAACATCTTTAGAGTAAAAATAAAGGCTGTGTCCCAACAATTCGCCGTACTCTTTGGATGGCGCAAATTTCTCCCCAAACTCCTCCTTCGATTCCGCGCCCATCCGAAAAGCAGCCCCCGACAAAAATCCTAAAATCCCATCCCCCGACGCATCACAAAAAAGCGGGGCGACAAGCTCATATTGGGTGGAATTTTGGGAGCAGAAAGCGTAGACTTTTGAGATGGTATCGGGCGAAGATTTATCCAAATCATAAACCGATGTATTGAGCAGCAGCGTAATATTGGGCTCAGAAACAACTTTTTCGAGCAAAATGGTATCAAAGATTAGCGGATTGCTGTCAGGGTTTCGGTACATATTTTCGACCAATAACTCATCAATCACGCCCCCTTCCCGCGCCCAACGGTTATTGTTACCCATGTGCGAGGTAGCTCCCAACACCCATAATCGTACTTCGCTTGATGAGTTTCCTCCCAACACGGGGCGGTCGGTAACGAGCACCACTTTTATCCCTCCCCGGGCCGCTGTAATGGCTCCGCACAATCCTGCCAAGCCGCCTCCTACCACTGCTAAATCAGCGGTTAATGTGACACTTTTAGGCAATCTTTTGCCTGTTGCTTCTGCTTTAATCATCCCAATTTCTTTCAAAAATTCGTATTAATCGTATTCTTTATGCTGTTTAGACTTTCCAAGTCTGGGCGCCCCCGCTTAGGCAGCCCCATCTCAAAGACTTGGAAAGTCTGCTTATTTCAATTCAAATTGCTGTTTAGACTTTCCAAGTCTGGGCGCCCCCGCTTGAGCAGCCCGTCTCAAAGACTTGGAAAGTCTGCTTATTTCAATTCAAACGTTTCGGTAACCACCGAAAAGCCTGTAGGTTTCAGTATTTCCAATGTTATATTTTTCTCAAACCCACGTACAGGAACCTTGATTTCCATGCTTTGACCAGGCTGTAAATCAGGAATTACGACCGTATTTCCGTCGGTTTTAAGCACGTATTTTTTAATGGCATACGCAGGAAAATCATTCCGGGCTTTTACTCGAATCACCAATTGATGTTGCCCCTGACCACCTGCCTGATAGCTTACTTTTTCGAGTGTAACAGGCGACATTTCGCGGCGATGGGCGGCATACAATGGTCGTTGATTACGTTCGGGTCCCACCAATCCCCACGGCCGATAGCCATTGGCGGCCGTTCCTACGTGCCTACTTTGGTAATCATTATACGACCACCACGAAGCGCCGACAATGTAAGGTCGCTTTCTAATTTCAGCTATTACACTTTCTAAATGAGACACTTGACCCACTTCGCCTGCCGCATTATCGGCGCGGGTTCCCCACTCGCTGATCAAAATAGGTTTATCTGGATACAGCGCGTGAATATGGTCAAATACTTTGGCGTGATTTCCGTAGGTGTTGGTGGAAACAAAATCACAGTATTGGGTTGCTTCGTCTTCGGGTTTCGCGGGCAAGATATTGAGGCGCATGGACGCAAAGGTGTACAAACGTGTAGGGTCAAGACTACGTCCATAAATCATCATGTCTTTGGTCCAACGTTGACCCGATGGGGTCTCAGACAAATACTCATTGCCCACACTGTACGCAATCACGCTCGGGTGATTCCAGTCGCGCTCCATCATTTCCCGAAACTGCTGCTGAAATTTGCGGCGAATGGTGTCATTGTCCATTTGGGCAGGCGTAAGTTGCCAGTTTCCCGGCTCGGTAATGATGAGCATTCCGTAGCGGTCGGCTAAATCGTAAAAAGTCTCACTCGGAGTATAGTGGGTCAGGCGGTGAAATTCCATTCCCGCTTCTTTCATTAGTCGAAAGTCTTTCTCGACCAACCAATCCGGCTCAAGAGAGCCTAATCCGGGATAATCAACGACTCGATTTCCGCCCGCCAAACGAATCGGTTGACCATTGAGTAACAATTGTGCATTCTGTACTTCCACTTTCCGAATGCCGAAATTCGTCGACAGCGTATCACCGTTGATAGAAGCCTGAAGTTGATATAAGGTAGGTTCGTCGAGATTCCATAATTTCACTTCGGTTGTCTTCAGCGAAGCTTCTGCTTCCAAAATCGCCGTTTGTCCGGCGGCAATAGACGATGAAGATGTTTTCCAAATCAATTTTAAGGGTTGATTTTCCAATGAAATCACCGTTGTCAATTTGGGCGTAACATCCTGTTTCGATGCATTGCGAACGCGGGCTTTGAGGCGCACATGGGCTGTGCCTTTGGCCAAATCAGGCATAGCTTCCACTTTCAGATTTTCCAAATAGACTTCCGATTCCGTGGTCAAATACACAGGCCGAATCAGACCTCCGTAGTTGATCCAACCCGGAAATGGGTCGTTGGCATTTCCATTGTCTTTCGCGCCCGGAATGGAGCCGGTTTGCCACGTATCGTTGTTAATAGAAATAGCCAAAACGTTATCACCTGATTTCAGGAAGTCGGTAATATCAAAATCGAAAGGCGTATAGCCGCCTTCGTGCGTGCCTACTTTTTGGTTGTTGAGCCAAACTTCCGATTTATAATAAGCTGCGTCAAAATGTAAAATGACCCGCTTTCCCGCCTGAGGTTGCCAAGGGAATGACTTCCGATACCACACCGTTCCCGTATAAAATTGATAACGCGGGTCAACCGAAAAGCAATGGGGTACGGTTACTTTGTCCAAACCGTTCACATTGTAACTATCTTTATACCAACCTCTTGCCGCACCCACTTCGCGGGTATCCATGGCAAACGACCACTGTCCGTGCAGCGGAATAGCCTCCGACTGCCGAAGGGTGTATTGTCCAAAAGCAGTAATAGAAACAAGAAAGAATAAAGCACTTAATTTCATAGAGGTTTTTTAATTGATTGTCAGGGCTAAAGCCTACTCTTTACAGTTTATTTTCTTCTTTCACCGCCCTAAAGGGCGGAGCAATTCAGGGCGGAGCAATTCAGGGCGGAGCAATTCAATTCAGGGAAATTCTATTTTATGTCCACAGATACAGCACTTTGCTTCGATAGGTCTATTTTTTGCGCGGCGTACCACGGAATAATTGCTCCCAAAAGAATCACGACCGCAATTCCTGCCGTTACCATGCCTCCCGATGTGGCAAAAGCACTCAATCCCAACAACATAACCGCGACAAAAACCAAGGCACCGGCAATGACCCGCATTCCGAAACGGTTTTGACGTTTGATTTCGATGGCTTCTTCTTCTGTTTCGGCCAATTTAGCGGCTTTGCGCGTGGCTTTGGTGGCTAAGTATTGTTCATATTCTTCAGAAATCAGCCCTTTGGAACGGGCGTATAATTCATAAGCAAGCAACAACACCAAAGGCAAACCGATGCCAATGATGGTTTCTAACGCCCGACTCAATTTGAAATCCAATAACCACGGCGACAATACTTTAAAGAACAAATTGACCGTTAAACCAATCACAGTAATCAAAAAAGTAGTCTTCCCGTTGATTCGTTTGGAGAACAGCGCCCAAAGCGGCGGTGCTAACAACGGCCCACCCGAAATCGCCGAAATACTCAACACCACTTCCACAATTCCACCCGCTGCCGGGACTAATAAAGCAATAACGATCATGCCCAAACCAAAACCCCAAGACGAAAGGCGGGCTATTTTAATCAACTGTTTATCAGATGCTTGCGGATTAATGAATCCTTTATAAATGTCATTGGTAAAAACCGCAGAAACGACATTGAGCGTGGTATTGGCGCTGGCCGACGTGGAGAAATACATGCCCGTGAGCATCAGTCCCAACAAGCCCGGCGGCAATACAGCTTTACAAATCAGCAGGTAGGCATTTTCGGTATCCAAACCCACCAAACCGGGATTGAGCGCACGATAGATCATGGGCGGCAGCATCCAAATCATGGGACTGACGAGGTACAAAGCCGCAAAAAGAAAGGCCACTTTCCGAGCCGATTTGGTGCTGTCGACGCTGGTGTAGCGTTGTACAAAGGTCCAGTTGCCGCCAATGTAGGCAATGTGATACAACACAAAAGCCATCACAAAACCCAAGGTATATTCTCCGTGAAGTAAGTTAAAAAAATCGTCGGGAACGGATTGCGTAAACTTGTCAAAACCACCGACTTTATCCAAAGAAAGCGGCAGCAGAATAAACACCGCCGCCGTCAGAATGACGAATTGTAGAATATCGGTGACCATCACGGCCCACAACCCACCCACGGCGGTGTAGGCAATCATAAACAGTCCCAACACAATGGTCGATTCGACCAACGGGAACCCCAGTGAAATACTCACCA
The DNA here is from genome assembly GCF_003339505.1 of Runella aurantiaca. GTDB lineage: Bacteria > Bacteroidota > Bacteroidia > Cytophagales > Spirosomataceae > Runella > Runella aurantiaca. The sequence continues at coordinate 308,697 of NZ_QPIW01000002.1, read as the reverse complement.
GTTTGGCAACGGGATACAATACCGAGCCTTTGATAAAAACCGAAACCAGCGTAAAAATGCCGATATAGGTTTTCTGAACGCGTTCGCCAAGGCGTTCACGGATAAATTCCGCCGCCGTCAGATTGCCCGTCGCCCGCCAACGCGGTGCCAAAAACAGCCCCGTCACAATAGCTCCAAGACACATGGTCCATTGAATCGTCACGGCTACCCAACCGTGTTTATACGCAATAGAACCCCACGCCACGAAGGTTCCGGCCGAGAAAAAAGACATAAAAAGCGACAATCCGCCAATGAACCAGGGCACGGCCTCGCCTCCTGCAAAAAAGGATTTAAGGTTTCGCCCCGTTCGGGCAAACATCATCCCAATGGCCAGCACAAAGGCCGAGAAGATGAAGATGACGGCGGTATCAATGGTTGAGTTCAAAACGGTTTTACTTAGTTTTGTAAAAAATATATACTTACTCCCAATCAGACAGCGTCAGGACGGTTGCTGCTGCCATTACTAATCCTGACGAGTGGAAAAATAATTCTTTAACTTTATTTTAAAATTCTCCTTCTATGAAAGTCAAGACCATTTCCAAAATTGAAAAAAGAGCGATGACTGCTCTTAAATCAAAAGATGGAAAGATTCCATTTTCTGATAAACTGGCAAAGGCTAACGAAATCTTGACTAAAACAGACTTGTCTGTGTTAAAGCGGAAATAGTTTACTCGCCCTTTAGGTTGTTGAGGCTCATTTCTGATCTGCTTACTCTATTAAATTTACCTATTTGAAAGCATTGGACTAAATGGAATTATTCAAAAGCAATCCCATAAAATTTAAGCTTTATGAAAACAACCAAGCCAACTCTTGACGATAAAGAATGGGGAAAAATCCACCAAACTCTTAAAATTGCGACTGCACCTAAATTGGAACAGGCCAATGAGTTGTTAAAAAAAACACCTTTGCCGGGCAGAAAAAAATAACATTTTTCTGCTCATTTCTCAATCGTTATCACCTCAAAACCAACGGCCAGAAGCTGTTTTTCCATTAGCTTTCCTTTCACAGTCACCTGAAAATCAGCAGCTTGCGCGCGATTATTGAGCAATACTACAAAGAGTCTATCCTTCTTTTCTGATTCTGCCAAAATGTAATCAATCGTTGGGTTGTCCACTTTTACTATTTCCTCATTCACAATAAGATTGACTTTTTCACCATTGATCGTCCCGGAGGCAAAACCGTAGCTTTGGTGCGGTCCCACTTTGGGCGTCACAAATCCGCGCGGAAACTTCACCTGCCCATTGGAACGCAGTTCGGCTTCGGCCATCAGGTAATCGGTAAGCCAACCAACTTGCCACCACGCATGGTGCGGATACGGCCCGGCCCCGCGATTCATGGCGTTCCAATAATACGAAGCCACGCTCGTTTTGGCGTCCACAAAGGCATCACGTCCCCACGCCACCGACCGCGCCATATCGGCAAAAATGGGCTCTTTCGTCAGTTGATGCATCCGAATAAACAGCCCCGCATGACTAGCCAGTTGAATCGGTCCGTGGGTGTTGGAAGAACCAAAAATACCACCGTGTTCAAAACTCAAACCCGCCTGCGAAATTTCCCAATCTTCACGTTGCGTCCCGTTGACGGTTTTGAGGCTGTGGTTCGGAATAGGATGCGTATAAATGGAGGCGGTATAAACCTTGGCGGCCGTAATGGCGGCGTTTTTGTACCTTGAATCATTGGTCAAATCGTACAAATCCAGCAGCGCCTGCGCCGACTGCGCCGTGGCAAAATCGGGCGCATAACGGGCATCCCCGCAGACACCCAAAAAACCGCCCGTTTCCACCGCATTTTTCACAAACCAATCGGCTCCTTTTCGGGCAGCAATCAAGTATTTGGGGTCTTTGAGAATACGATACGCCACCAGCAAACCGTAAAACGTTGGACGCACGTCCTGAATATCTTTGAAGGCTTCCTGCTCGGTTTTGCGGTCGTAGGCGACAGCCCAACTTCCGTTGGCTTTTTGGTTTTTCAACAACCATTCCGCTCCCGCCCGCAACCGCTCTTTGAGGGGTTGATTGTTGGGTTCAAAGAGTAAAATATTACCAATGTCCAACATCGTATAATACGTCACAGCAATAGGTTCCACCACCTCGCCCCACTCTTCGGTAAAGCGTTTTGATTTGGCCAAATAATATTGACCCGCCAAGGCACCTTTGAAAAAACCTTCGTCGGAGATTTGCTGCGTAAACTTGAAATTCAGCGCGTAAGGCAAGACATTTTTTATCAATAAACTGTCGTTGGTAGCCTTAGCCAACATCCACATCGCACCATAATCAGAATTTTTCATGGCGTCTTTGTTAGAACCGACCACACCGCCCAGATACGACTGCGCCCCTATTTTCAAGCCTTTGTACTCCTCAATATTCCAAAGCGACGTTTTGGGGTCGGTCAGGTAATGGTGCATTTTTTGGATGCGGTCAGTCAGTGATTGCTTGCTTTGACGCAGCGAGAGGGCTTCTTTGAGTTGATAAATATTGTACGCGGCATGGTTGATGGCCTTGAACCAATCGCCGTCGATCAGACTATAACGAAACGAATACGTTATCACCTCACCCGCTTTCAGCGCAGATTTGGGCTCACCCAACACAGGATAATAGAGCGTGGGCGAAAGCTGCGATCTGCGGTTTTTGTGCGACAGCCCAACGTTCCAGTTTTGGTGCGTGTTTTGGTCTTTTTCCCACGGGTCGCGGCACAGCACGGGGTCAGGAATGACCGAAATCGTAATGCCGCTTTTGGTCGTAACCAACGGACTTAACGTGCTCGCCGAGCGCTCCCGATAGACGGCAGGCAGGGCAGGAACGCCATGTCCATAAGCGTAAGCCAAGGCAAAATTGGGTTGCATATAATTTCCCTGAAAATAGCCGGGCACCGACGCCCAAGCCATATCTGCTTCACTGACAGGCGCAATTGTGGGAGTAGCCAATGAAAAGTAGCCGGCTGTTTTAGGCGTTAGGGTTTGTTTAACGATAATATCAGTGGGGAATTTAGAATCAAAACCCCACTCGGTCGTCACTTTGGCGTTCTCCGTTTCGTGATTAAAAGTCAGCTTATTTGCGGCCGTTTGTTGGCCGTTTTTCGCAAAAAAGTGAAACGCTTTTCCTGCCGTATTCAACGAAACAGGGCTGATGCTTTCGGCCCACCATTTGGTTTGGTAATGATATTTTGGGCCGGGAAACTCTTCGCCCGTAATGCTTTTAACGATTTGCTCGGGTTTATCCGAGGGTTTTTCGGCGGCATAGAGCAACGTATTTTCGCCCGAAGGCGTTTTTAGATTCGTCCAAGTTTGACCTTTTTTGACCGATAGGGCTTTGAGCTGCCAACCCTGCGCGCTGTTTTCCCACCGCATTTTTACGGACGGACTTTCCAACACCAAAGGTTTTTGCGCCCAACTGTTGCTCCACCCTATCAAAAGGGTCAGTATGAATAGGTTGTGTCTTAGTCTGGACATTGCTTCTTTCATTACGTGTTAATTCTTTATGAGACAATTGTCACCTGTGGGACACAGGCAACGGCAAAAAATTCATCTTTTTACAAATGTTTTTGCCTTTGCGCGGCAGACCATTTCGAGGCTACTATATTATTTTACAATTACTTCCGCTTTCTGGGCAAATCCCATCGCTCCGTACGCTACTTGCAGCGAACGAGATACCGCAGGAATGGTATACGATGCCCGAAAAATACCCGTATTTTCTCCCGTTTCGATTACTTCTAAGGCAGAGGTCGGTTTTCCATTAACCGCCAAGAAGACTTGCCCTTTCTCCACCTGATTCCAATCCATATTCAGAGCGGCTTTTAATTCAATAACAACCGTTTCGCCGGCTTTGGCCTGTTTGAGTTCTTTTCCATCCCGACTCAAAATTTTCACCTGTTGACTGCCGAGTGTGGAGAACGTCAGCGTCGCCTGCCAGCCTCGGTTGGATACGCACCAGCCTTCGGTGGCATAGGCATCTTTTCCAATCAAATCCTGACTTTCGTTGCCACCCGTTGTTGCCGTTTTTGTTTTCTGAAAATCTTTGTCCAACGGTGAACCGTCGAGTGTGCCGCGCACTTTACCCAACATTCCATAACCGTTGGGGTGCGCGGCGGGCCAACCATGCTCCACACCTTCCCAATAGCCGCCGATGTCGAGGCGGTCTTTGCTTTTGTTGCTCAAATGTGCTCCTACGGGATTGACACCAAATACAAAATCTACCTGCGCCCAGCCTAGATCACGCAGTCGGGTATCATTTAACAAATAGGCTACGGCAAACATCGAACCGCCCAACGCAGGTGCTCCGCCCAATTCTTTGGTTTTGGGATGCGCCCACTCCGTTTCGCTATGGACGCGGTATTTCCAAAAATTATTGGTCTTTTGGTGCATGTGCGTAGCCCAGGCGCTTAATTTTTCTTTGGTTCCTTTGGGCGCGTGTTCGGGCAAGACCAACAGAAAATACGCCAACGCCTGCGGCGTAATGTGCTCGGCATTCCGAATCCACCACATATGGCGGGGATTATTAAAATCCCAATGTTGGATAATATCTGCGGCACTTTCCTGCGCCCATTTTAGGTATTGTTGGGGCTTGCCGTCGGGCTCATTTTTTTCGCACAAATACATGAATAAATTGCTGAAAACCGACTGCCCGTAGGCATTGCCCATTTCGTTGAATTCCTGAAAACCGGCATCCACCCATTTAGTGCTGTACGTCCAGTAGCGCACCACTTTATGACGGTCATAGACCATCCATTTTTCATTACACACTTGGCGGTATTTTAGGTATTTTTCGCGGGGCAAATACGGCTTCAAAAAATCATGGTAGGCCGCACATACCACCGAAAGTTGGTCCAACAAATTCCAATAATCGTACTGCATCCGAGGCTGTCCTTCGTAGCCGAGTGAACCGTGACGATTGGCCACAGGGCCTTGGTAGGCCACGTGAGCGTAGGCAAACTCGGCATGCCAAAGGATCAATTCTATCAAATCAGGTACGTTCTTGTCACCAAATTCGGTTTTCCAACGGTCATAAAGGGCAGGATTGGACGCGTATTGCAGGCATTCAAAAATGGTTTCCAACCCATACGCCCCGCCATCCCGCGAAGGCCCGCCGCCGTAGACTTTGGGCAAATTGGCATTGATGGGGTCTTCGGAACCTCGTACATCAATAAAGAATTGATAGCCCAGTTTTGACGCTATTTTTTCAAGCAAATGGTCGGCAATCCAAAAGGGAACAGAAGTCCCAACTCCGTCTACTTCCACCCGAAACTCATCTTTAGAGACAGGATTGAAGCGCGTAAACCAGCCTTCCTGATTAAGGATTTCACCTTCAAATACGAGTTGATTCGTCGTGTTATTAATAATCTTAAACTTAGCCCCGTCTTTTGCCCCCACGCACACAAAGCGTTTGGATTCGCCCAGATTATAGCCGGCTTGGTTGACCAGCACCGGCACTTTTTCCTGTTGAGCGAATGACGTTATACAGCAAGTGAGTAAAATAAAAAATACGCGCATTGAATTATCATTTAGTACAACCAGACTCATCGGCTGATTGATTACAAATTCTTTAAACCGTTGGTTGAGAATGTTTTCAAACGGCCGGCATCATCACTATAAAGGATATACACATCCATATCTTTTCGGGTAATTAAAAACTGTTTTACTGCTTCCAATCCCATCACAAAAAAAGCAGTATCGTAGCCATCGGCGGTAATGGCATCTTCCGCAAAAACGGTGACGCTGAGGAGAGAACTTTGCTCCATTTCGCCCGTTTTGGGGTTAATAATGTGACTGAATACCTGCCCGTTGGCCTCGTACCGATTTCGGTAATTACCCGCCGTAGTCATGGCTCGGTTAGTGAGCGTCAACTTTGTTTGCAATTTGGCAGGATGCAGCGGGTTTTCGATGCCGATGGCCCACGGCTGCCCGTCGTTTTTTTGGCCTTTTGTTCGAACTTCTCCGCCAATTTCCACCATATACTGATGAATATTTTGTGCTTCCAACAAGGCCGCCACTTGGTCCACACTATAGCCCTGCGCGATGGAATTAAAGTCTAATCGAATGTTTGCTTTTTGTTTTACCACCGAAACCGAATCAAAGCTTATATACTGAAAACCAACATACTGCAACAGCGAATCCACATTTACAAACGCTCCTTTCGGTCGTTTTGTCGGCCCGAACCCGTAGGCTTCCACCAACGGCAACACGGTTGGGTCAAACGCCCCTTTTGTATCTCGAAATACCTCTGCTGATTTTTTAAGTACGGCATAAAAATGCGGCGACATGAACCGATGACTCATCGAGCGATTGAACTGCGAAATCTCGGAGTCGGGTCGATAGATTGACAGGGATTTGTCAATGTCGGCCAGCAACGAATCCATTTCTTTTTGAAACGAACGTTTTCGTTCGTCGCGGTATTTGATATGATAGGTTGTCCCCTGTGCCTCTCCCGTCAGACTCATCATCTGCTCCCCCGAAGACGCACCCACCTGCCCCTGCCCAAAAGCAGGAATGAAGACAAGTAAAAGGAGGAACGGCGCTTTCATATGTGGTAATTTATACTGAAACTTCCCAAGTTTAGAACTGATTCTCTATTGTAAACTTGGAAAGTTTTTGCGAGCCACTTTCCAATGAGTTCAGCAGCTTTATCTATGTTTTAGGGCTTGCCCGGTAGCGTTTCGTCTTTAATGATCGCCATCAATTCGGGCAGATACTCCTGGTACACTCCCCGGGGTGAGGTGTTGTATTTTTTGGTCAGGTAAGCGGCAAAGCCCACCACTTCGCCCATCATGCCACAGGTACGCATCACCCGCGTACTGCCAAAGGCAACGTGCGTGGTGCTGATGTTTCGCCCTGCCATGAACAGATTACTGATGTTTTTGGAATACAAACAACGGTACGGAATCGTATAAGGAGCTACTTTAATGTGCTTTGTGCCGGCAAAAAACTCCTGCCCTTCAAAATATTTTTTGTTGCGCTCGTCGGGAAAATGGAGGTCAATGGTCCAAGTAGCGGTTACGGTACCATCCGGATATTGTTTGCCTTCCTGAATATCCATTTGGTTCAGCACGTGGTCGCCCATCAACCGGCGCGATTCGCGCTTGCCACCGATGTAGGCCACCCACGCCAGTTCGCGCTTGGCGTATTTGGCGGGTTTGTTCTTTTTCAGGTACGACCAGTTGCCGAAGATGGCGCGCAGGTTATGGTCACGTATTTTTTCGGCATCAGTAATGGTGTTGAAATTACCAAAACCAGTTTCCCACTGCCAGTCGGCTTTAGAATCATCGATGTGGTATTCGTCGGAAAACTGTATTGCCCAAGGGGTTTCGGGAAACGACGACACGGTGTCGCGCTCTAGCGAAGCCCAAAGGTTGGAGGTTCCTAAAGTAAAATTATCAGCTTTGTCGGCGGCCAACGATTCGCCTGTTTCGGCTTTGCTTTCACGGCCCATTCTGAACTCAGCACCCGCCAAATCGCCGATGGTTCCGTCGCCGGTGCAATCGGAAAAGAACGTGCCCGTAAAGCGGGTTTCTTTATTGGTGGCAATATCACGGCCAACAACCGCTACAATTTTATCCCCGCTTTTTTCCACTTTATACACATGGGTATTCAAAAACAGCGAGATATTACGCTCTCCTTTCACAATGGCCGTTTTGCGGGCATCGCCGTATTCTTTGGCGTCCGGGTTTCCGTTTCCGGGGTCACCGTTGTCCATTTCCCGCACAATGCGGCCGAGTTTTGGGTAATGATTTTTGTCCACATCGCCCATCAAATGCACCCGAATTTCTGAACTGTTGTTTCCTCCCAGTACCGGGCGGTCTTGAATCAGCGCCACTTTAAGGCCCATACGTGAAGCTGAGATGGCCGCACAGGTTCCGGCAATTCCACCACCAATAACTACTAAATCAAAGTTATTGGCTTCAGTAGGTGTATCGGCCAGTTTCAATTGCTGCTTACGAAAAGCAGTCATGGCGTCGAGTTTTTCAGGAGGACTAAACGTAGCTGAATTCGTAAAAAGAATCGCGTCGCAGCGACCGTTGAAACCCGTCAAATCGTGCAATGCCACGCTCATTTGCTCGTTTTGGACGTCAATTTCACCGCCGGGATACCATTTCCACACGTCTGAACCGCTTTCACCAAAGACTTGGTTGAGCGGTTTTCCATTCAATACGACCTGAAATTTGCCCGGTCCTTTCGGAAACGGTGCCCAATCTTTGGTGCGCACCCAAACCCGGTATTTTCCTTTTTTGGGAAAGGGAACGGTTGTGGCGGCATCTTTCACCGGACGGCCCATGCCGTGGGCCATGAGGTACGAAGAGCCCATGACCACAAACGATTGTTGGTCAATGACCCAGCCACCTTTATCGGTAAAGGACTCCGTTTCCAGAAAAACGTGATCCTGTGCCGATAATTTCAGCGATATAAACAGTAAAAGGAGCGTTCGGAGCAGCGGTTTCATGTTATTTGTCGTTTGGGTGGAATGTTTGTTTATAATGAGTCATTTTTTGTTGTACCGCTCGGTTTTTGGGCCGTTGTGCTTCCAACAGCCGATAGACCTCTGCGGCACAGTTTTCATTGGTCAGCTGACCGGCCAGCGTCAGCAGCGTTTGTTCCGACAGTTTTGGTTGAGCCTCCAGCGCTTTCAACAACAGAATGGACTGCTCCCTATTTATGGTCGCTAACTGTTGGGCCGCCTGTTCCGTCATCCAATTCGTGAGCGACAACGTCGCCATCTTTTTCAGAATAACAAGCTGCAACGGATACCCTGCCGATTGGTATGTTTCCCATAACCATTGCTGTCGCGCCTTGTCGGCAAAAAATGCCTTATTGACTTTTTGCAACGCAAAGCGGGCGGTAAAGATGTTTTTTCCTCGAATAACTTGTTGTATATCCGATTGAAAATCAGCCAAAACCGTACCCTCCGCATTCATTACCCGTTCCATTGCCCAATACTGGTAGTAATGATTATTATCGTTCAGAAATCGGTGCAATAGTGCGTCCGTTTTAAAGAATTCAGTAATTCGGTTCATCTCCGTCACTACCTTTCCGTGGGCGATGTGCCAGAGCGTATAGCAGGTATACACCGCTCCGTCAATCACTTCATTTTTGACGGTTTTGAGCGTGGCACCCGCCTTGGCATCGACGGAATCGGCCAGGTTTTCCGTGCCTTTTCCGACCAAGTCTTCCATCGAAACATCTTTCAGCAACGAGTGCGTATTGGCCAAAATATCCTGTAACTTTTCGTAATCTTCGGGCTTAAACGGCTTGTGATCCATGCGGGTCAACACCGCGCCTTTCGGAAAATCGAAACGGGTATAGTTGCCCAGTAAATCCCAGTAAAAGTTAATGTATACCGGTTTGCATTCGCCCGTCAGACATACCGGCGTAAACAGGTTGCTGAAGTAATACAGCGACTGCCCGGCCTCATCCAACGCCAATTGCAAGGTGTATTCGGTGGTATCGTTGATGGTCACCGTATACTCTTTCGTCTTCGTTGGGGTTTGGGCAAAAGCGGTAGTTGTTACCAACAAAAAGAAACACAGAGTACCAATATTCCAGCAGGCTTTCTTTAAAAGCGCAGGAAACGAAAGGCAATATTTTATGTGTTTAGGTTTCTGCACAATTGCTTCCAATCAGTTTGCTAACGTCGGCGAGAGCTGGGCGCTCCCATTCCAAACCTCGCCGACGTTATTATTTTACTTCCAATCAGGGTTTTGTTCCAACTTAGGATTGGCATTGATTTCGTCGAGCGGAATCGGAAAATACTTATTTTTGGCCGTAGGCGTGCGCGTTGGATAGACGTTGTTGACTGCTTTCGGCACTTCAGTGACAAATTTGCCCGTCCGCGTCAAATCATACCAACGGTCACCCTCGGCAAAAAACTCCCACGAACGTTCCTGCAACACGGCATCAATAAAGGCATCTTTACTAAGTCCTGCTTTAAGATCCGGTAACCCTGCCCGCTTCCGAATGGCATTTACAAAACCATAAGCAACAGCAGTAGCTCCGTTTAAACGAGCTTCGGCTTCGGCCGCGATCAGGTACATATCTGGCAAGCGGAAAATGGGAATATTGGGAATTTGACCCACAATCGTATTAGGATCTTGGTATTTTTTTATCAATACACCTTGCGTGGTAATGGGCGTAATACTGCGTTGAGGCACAACGGCTCCGCTTCTGTTAACGTAGGTCGTATCCAACAGTTGACGACGTTTATCGGCGGGGTCAAATGAATCGAAAAAGGTTTGGTACGCAAACATTGATCCAAACGACGTGCGAGCATAATCGACACCGGCGTTGCCGGGAGGGCCGCAAAGGCCAGTCAATTGGTGCCCACGCCCGGGCGAGACCGGAGCCACTTCAAACGCCCACATATTTTCGACACGAGCCGCATCTTCTTTATCGTAACGATACACATCGCGTACATCCGGCATGAGCGAATATTTACCCGAACTGATGACTTCCTGCGCTTTTTGCAGGGCTTTTTGCCAATCTTCGTTGTACAAAGCCGCTTTGGCGTACAAAGCATTTACCACTTCTTTGGAAGGGCGGCCCTTCTCAATGGCGGGATAAGACAGCAAACCTGCCGCCAACGCCATATCTAAATCACTGTAAATCTGCTTATAAACATCTGCTTTGAGGCTTTTTCCAATCATAGCTTCAGCTTCGGAAGTACTTGGTTTTGTTTTAACAGGCACATCCCCAAAGTTTTTGGTGAGCGTCCAATGATAAAACGCCCGCATAAAATACGCTTCCCCGATGATTTGCTTTTTGCGCGTTTCATCCATGATGGCCGCGGGTACTTTTTCAATGATCCAGTTGGCTTTTTCGATACCATCGTAGCTCGAAGCCCAGATTTGTTGAGGAGATTCATTGGTGCGACCCGCGGTGCGCTGTGTGGTATAATTGGCATCGTAGGCAAAGAGAGTCAGCGTATTGCGCCCCACCACTGCCCGTGGATAACACTGGTCAGCGCTAAAATCCGACACAATCGTCAGCGCCGGACCCGCGCCCATATCACCGAGAGGGTCATACACGGCCACGAGTCCTTTTTCGGCATCAGCGGCCGTTTTATAAAAAGCTTCAGTATAGATGGAAGAGTAAATCGTTTCTTCCAAATCACAACTTGTTGTAAGCACCAACAGCGCCGAGCACAAGCCAATGAGTTTATTATATCTTTTCATCTTAATTTTCTTTGAAGGGTTTTAGCTTAAAACGTTACCTGAATACCGCCCAAGAAGGAGCGCGCCTGCGGATACACAAAGTTATCTACCCCAATGACGGTATTTGAACCCGCAAAGGTGTTTACCTCAGGGTCAAATCCGCTGTAGTTGGTGACGGTAAATAGGTTGTTTCCTGAAACATACACCCGGATATTCTGTACGCCTTTAATGGCTGGAAGCGTGTATCCAAGCGTAATGTTTTTGCAGCGAATGTATGAGCCGTCTTCTACGTAATAATTACTCACCGGCAAACGTCCGCCCTGTGCGGGGCTTACGTACTGATTGCTCGGGTTGGTCGGTGTCCAACGATTCACTACACCTTTCAACAAATTACGTTGTCCGAGTGGGTTCTCAAATGACAGGCGGCTTAGGTTGTAAATATCATTGCCCTGCGAACCCGAAAGAAATGCACTCAAATCGAAGCCTTTGTAAGAAACATTGGTCGAAAACCCGAAGATGAAATTAGGATTGGGATTTCCCGTAATCGTTTGGTCGGCCGAGGTAATGGTGCCGTCACCATTGAGGTCTTTGATTTTATGACCGCCCAAACGACCGTCGTAGCCCGGTAAAATAGCCTCACCGGTTTGGTTGATTCCGTCAAAAATGTACGATTTTATCAAACCCAACGGTTCGCCTACTTTCAAAATGGTATAGCTCGTAATAAAACGCTCCTGCGTGGTTCCGCCATCCAAATCAAGCACTTTGTTACGATTGCGGGTCAGGTTAGCCGAAACGTTCCATTTTAACGGGCCGTCTAAAATACGGGCATTGGCGGCAAATTCGATTCCTTTGTTCTCCAATGAAGCGTAGTTTCCGGTAATGCTGCCATAACCCGAAGAAAGCGGTAAAGTCTTGATATACAACAAGTCTTTGGTTACTTTATCATACACATCCACAATCAGGCTAAAGCGGTTATTGAGTAAGCTCACGTCCAGACCAATGTTGGTTTGGGTTGATTTTTCCCAACGCAAATCTGGGTTGGCAATGCCCGTCGGGTTGATACCCGTTACGTACGCATTGTTAAAAATATAGTCGCTTCCCGTTGCCGCTACTGTACTCAAAGACTGGTACGGTGAAATACCGCCGGCATTTCCCGTGATTCCGTAGCTCGCCCGCAATTTAAGGTCAGACAACCACGAAACATTTTTCAAAAATGGTTCTTCAATCAAGCGCCATGCCGCCGAAACCGCAGGGAAAAAGCCGTATTTATTGTTGGCTCCGAAGCGGCTCGAACCATCGACCCGAGCGGTCAAATCCAGAAAATATTTGTCTTTGTAACCATAATTAACCCGTCCCATGTATGAATCCAAACGCTGTTTGCTTCGGCTACTGCTAACGGTGCGGTTGAGGGCTAATTGAAGTGCTTCGTTCTGGGTAGCATCGTTGGGGAAGCCCGACGCACCAATGGAGTTTGCGTTGGCAAATTCCGCCTGTGAGGCAAATACGCCTGTAAATTTCAGGCTGTGCGTTTCGGCAATGGTTTGAGAATAGGTCAAAATGCTTTCGTGCAAAAGGCCCAAAAAGTTGGAATTGGACTTAGAGCCCGAACCCGAATTATCATTCAAATCTTTGACGCTGATTATGGAGCGAGGCGAATACCGATCAGCGATATTGTTCTGTAAATCAGCATTGAACGAAGCACGATAGGTTAAGCCTTTCAAAATAGTGGCTTCGCCGTAGAGGTTTACCAATGTCCGTTTTAAAGCCGTTTGGTTGAGCACCGAAGCGATTCCCAACGGATTGGTTACCTCGCGGTAGCGGCCGTCTTCCTGCTCGCCGAACGGAAATACACTGCCGTCGGGGCGGTAGGGTTTCAAATTCGGCGGTGCGCCGATGGCCGCCCCCAAAATACTACCCGTCACCACATCGGCATCGCCTTGGCTTGCTGAGCCGGTTTGTACGCCTGAGTTGACCGAATAACTGCCCAAAATACTGGTTCCCACTTTTACGCGGTTGCTGATCTTGTGGTCCAAATTCAGGCGGTACGAATAGCGTTTAAAATTGGAATTGATAATGATACCATCCTGATTGAAGTAGTTGGCCGACATTGCCAATTGGGTTTTGTCGTTGCCGCCGTTGATGGACAATTGATGATTTTGAATCGGAGCCTGACGGAAAATGATATTTTGCCAGTTGACACCTTCGCCCAAGGAAGCCGGGTCTTTGTAATAGCTGTTTTTAAACACTTCGTTTTCCAATTGGGCAAATTCAGCGGCGTTGAGCGTGGGTAGCGTTTTGGATACTTTTTGGGTACCATAGTAACTGTCGAATGTCACCCGCGTGCCACCGCTGCGACCGCGTTTGGTCGTAATCAACACCACGCCGTTGGCAGCTCTTGCGCCGTAAATCGCTGACGCAGAAGCATCTTTCAAGACTTCTACACTTTCAATATCGTTGGGGTTGATGGTCGAAAGCGGGCTGACATCGTTGATACCGCCGCCGTTGGAAATCTGAATTCCGTCTACCACATACAATGGTTCCGAAGCTCCGTTGATGGAGTTCGTTCCCCGAATCCGAACGCTGACGTTTCCGCCGGGAGCGCCCGAGTTTTGGTTGATCTGAATCCCCGATACCCGCGCCTGCAAGCCCTGCGCTACGTTGGCTACGGGCGTTTGGACCAAATCAGAGGCTTTCACTGAAGCGATAGAACCCGTTGTTTCAATTTTTCGCTGGGTTCCATATCCCACTACCACCACTTCATTGAGCGCCTTGACATCGGCTTGGAGCGACACATCAATAACGCTGCGGTTATTAATATCAATTTCCTGCTTTAAATACCCAATAAACGAAAAGACCAACGTTGCTTTCGACGGCACACCGTTGAGTTGGTAGTTGCCGTCACCGTCTGAAACTGCGCCCTTTTGTGTGCCTTTCACGGTAACATTAACGCCCGGCAGAGAAGCTCCGGCACCATCGGTGATCTTACCCCTTATGTTCAGATCTTGGGCATACGCGTTGGTCATGAGACCAAACGCCAGTATCCATACTCGTAATTTTCCCAGCATTAGATTAGAGGTTTAAAATAAAAAATATACAATTATCGAGGGTTTGGAAATCCGCATTGTAAAAGCCTTTAAAGATGCTTCCAACAGAATTTTGAGGGAAAGTAGGGGCAGTTTTTAAATAATCAACAGAAAAAATTGAATTTTACCCACAAAAACTATCGGGAACTTTCCCGAAACTGGTAACGATAGCAACGATAACTTGCAGAAGTGATTTCCTTTTACAATTTCTATTTGTTCTATTATTTTTATATATAAAACATAGGAATAATTAAAAATACAGGAATAGTACAATTTTATAATTTAAACATACCCCATAACAAAAAATCGCAGCGCTTTTACCAACTTGGTAAAAGCGCTGCGAAACGGATCAACAATTTGATCATTAACCGGCTTTATAATATTGCTTTCAATGCTCCACGATTAAAACAACTGGAACTCCCGAATTCCGGCAAAACCGTGAGAATCTAAAATCACCAACCGAAACTTTTGCGCCACCACCGGGCTGATATCTTTGCTCCAATTGCCCATTTTTTCATCCTGCGCCACCGTCAGCCATTGTCCGTCTCTTTCGTACTGAATTTCAAAGCGTTTAATTTGAGACTTTTGATAAACCGCTTCGCTCACTTTAAGCTGTTTGATGGTTTGCAGTGTTCCCAAATCAACTTCAATCCAACCCTTGTTTTGAAATAAATCAAACGCTTTTTCTGATTGATAATGAACATCCTGCCCGTAATAGCGCTCAAAATCCACATCAGTACGCCGGCCCATTTTCCAGTGGGTAGCGGGGTTGTCATCAAAAGCCGCCGTAGGGTCGTGCAAAAAAGCCCCCATCGAGCTCGAAGCCGTCGCTTTTTTGCCGTAAGCCAATGAATTAGTGGTGGTAAAAGGAATAATTTGGCCAAGTTTAGAGGCGGGTTTATCCAGCGTAATCGTTACAATGGTGGCGATGGAGTCGCGCCCATTTTGGGGTATTTTCAAGGTAACATCTGCCTTGGTTTGCGTAAACGAAATAGCGTTTCCATTCAACAAAGACGCTTTTTTTACCTTAGCAGCCATAGGCGGGAGCTTGATTTCATCGCCTGTATTGTTCAACAAATGCAAATACAGTGTATTGCCTCGGTATGAGCTGACGTAGTCTTTTGAGGGGGTATAAATTCCCCCTTTCGTTTCGTAAACGGCTTCCGCGTTTTTGTTCAGCCAATTGCCCATCTCGGTGGCACGGGCCACAAAATTGGGTGGAAAAACACCCGAACTGTCGGGCCCGATGTTGAACAAAAGATTGCCGTTTCCACCCACACAACGCAGCAACGTATGCAGCGATTCTTTCAAACTTCGCGGCGTATCGTTGAATCGCCACGCCCACTGATGCCCCATGTTGGTGCAGGTTTCCCAAGGCACGGCACCGTAGCCAGCCACAAAACCTTCGGGTGTAGCATAGTCGGCATAAGCCCCTACCCTTGCGTGCGATTCGTCGGGATTGAAGGGTTCGAGCCGATTGTTGATGATGATTTCAGGCTGCAAAGTACGCGCCAGATCAAACACTCTTTTGGGATGAATCGGGCTTGGTGAGCCTTCATAATCTATCCATAACAAACTGATTTTGCCATAGTTGGTCAACAATTCACGTACTTGCTGCTCCACTCGATCGGCAAAAATATCATTCGTTTTGGGGTTGCGACAATCGGGGTCTTTCCAGTCAGCTACCGAAAAATACCAGCCAATGGGCATCCCTGCTTCGTGGGCAGCTTGAGCAAGCTCTTTGCAAACATCCCGCCCAAAAGGGCTATTCATGATGTTGTAAGGCGTGGTTTTGGTATCAAATAGGCAAAAACCATCGTGGTGTTTTGAAGTCAAAACCAAGTACTTCATTCCTCCTGCTTTGGCCAACTTAACCCATTCTTTGGCGTTGAATTGCTTGGGGTTAAATCTCAAATACAACGAATCGTACTTGCTTTTGCCGTAGCCATTGCGCGACCAACTAATTTCTTTCCCAATCAACGAAACAGGCCCCCAGTGGATGAACAGGCCCATTTTCGCCTCTTGCCACCATTGCAAACGCTGCTGTTTTGAACTGTTCGTTTGGCCAATTCCCTGAAAAGCAATCAGGCCAAACAAAAGAATTATAGATAGCTTTTTCATTGAAAATAGAGTTTAACTACTTGATAATATGGCCTTTTTGGGCGTAATACAAAATGTAAGCGTAACACAAAACGGGCAGCACAAAGGCAAAGCGAATGCTGTGTATATCAGAGATGAGCCCCATGAGCGGTGGTACAATGGCCCCACCTACAATGCTCATGATAATCAACGATGAACCTGTTTTGGTGTAAGCACCCAAATTTTTGATGCTCAACGTAAACAAGATGGGGTACATGACCGACGTAAAAAGCCCCACTACCGAAAGCGACAAAATCGAAAGATACCCCGTACTGAACATGGCGAGCGCCACCAACCCCATAGCCCCCAAAGCACAGGCTGCCAACATTTTGGAAGGATTTACTTTTTGTAAAAAATAAGCCCCTGCCAACCGTCCGACCAATACCAAAGCCATAAAGAGAGTGATAAACAAAGCGGCTTTCTGTTCGCCTAATTCATTAATTTCTAATGACTTGGCATAACGAATTAAAAAACTGACAATACCCACCTCGGCCCCCAAATAACAAAATACACCCAGTGCTCCAAGCACCGTATGCGTATATTTAAAAATGGTTTTTAATCGAATATTCTCTTCGCCTTCTTCCTGAATATCAGGCATTTTGATAAAAAATAACATCGCCCCCAATACCACAAACAAAGCCCCCAAACTCAGGTAGGGTATTTTGACCAATTGGGCTTCGGCGTTGAGATAATCTGCCAATTGACCGGGGCTGAATTGCTGAACGGTAGCTTCGGAAGTATCGGTGGCATGAAGTAAAAACACTGCTCCAACGTATGGGCCAATGGTGGCACCAATAGAGCCTACCGCCGCCGCTAAACTGAGCCGACTTGAGGCTTTTTCGGGGTCACCCAAAATGGAGAGGTAGGGCGTAGCCGTCACTTCCAAGAAAGTAAAACCCGCAGCCATGATAAACAAAGCGGCCAAAAACAGGGGGTAAAAGCGCGTTTCGGCCGCCGGAAAAAACAAAAATGCCCCCACCGCTGCCATCAAAAGCCCCGTAATCATTCCCGCCCGATACCCAAACCGTCGGATGTATTGACCCACGGGCAAAGCCAACAAAAAATATCCGCCAAAAAAGGCAGACTGCACCAAAGATGACTGAAAATCAGTCAATTGACACGCTCTTTTGAGATGCGGAATGAGCACATCGTTGATGTTTCGACTCAAATTCCAAATAAACATCAGGCTCATGACGACCAAAAGCGGTATCAGAAATTGGTTTCGGTTTTTCACTTCAGACAATCATTTAACATAAAAACAGGTTTCATTTCAGCCCAGTGTTCGTGGGGTTTGGCTTCGGTCAATCGTTGTTGAAATCCCTCCATAAAAGTCGCCCATTTGGCTTGCAAAGGCATTTTACCAATGGCTTCAAAAGCCGTATTCAGGTCAATGCTTTCTTCGGTTTCGACAATCATAAACAGCCGCGTCCCGATGCGATAGATTTGCATATCTACCACCCCACCCGCCCTAATTCCTTGGGGGATTTCGGGCCAGATATGCTCCGGTTGATGGAAATGTTCGTATTGGGCAATGAGTTCATCATCATCTTTCAAATCAAGGGCCAAACAGGTTCTTTGTGTTTTCATATCATTTACTTTTTATAGCCCAATTCCGCCCCTCCGCTAACCGGCATGATACAACCCGTTATGAACCGGGCGGCCTCAGAGACCAAAAACACCGCCACATCCGCAATAACATCACCTTCGGGACAGTACCCCAAAGCGTGAATATTGTCCAGATAATTTTCAATAGCCTCCGGATTAGGCTGCTGCGTGGCCCATTCACGCAGCATCGGTGTCCATACGCCGGCAGGGCAAATGGCGTTGACCCTAATCCCCAACGGCGCATAATCCAAGGCCATCGCTTTGGTTAGGGCACTCATACCACCTTTGGTAGCGACGTAAGCCGCGTGGTTTTCCTGCCCGATGCTCCCCACCATGCTGGAGGTGTTTAAAATGCAACCTTTGGTCATTTTTAAGGCTTCGATGCCGTAACGGGTAGTCCAATACACGCTTTTTAGATTGATGGAAAATAGGTTATCCCATTCGTTTTCGGTGGTTTGGTCGAGTGGTTTTGAGGGGTGGGCAATGCCTGCATTGTTGTGAATGACATCTATTTTATCAAACCGAGCAATGGCCGTTTCAATGGCCAATTTTACGTCTGCTTCCTTTTGCACATCACCCACAAAGCCGGCGTGTTCATTACCTAAACGGCTGATGAGTTGATTCAAAGAAACTTCATCTTTATCCATCACCAAAACCCGGGCGCCCGCTTTTACGTACGCATCAGCACAGGCTTCGCCAATGCCCGAAGCACCGCCCGTGAGAAAAATCACTTTATGGGTCAATAGGGTCATGTTTTTGGGGAATTAGATTTTCAAATCGCTGCTGCTGCCTGCTTCCTGCGGCACTTGATAATAGCCTCCAACGATGTTGGCAGGATGCATAAAATAAGGTCGCAAGTGCGGAATATGCTCTAAAAACAGATTTTCATGCCCCATACCGATGTGATTAAAAAGCACCAAATGTTGGTGTATTTGCCCCATATCTCCTACGTGGGGCAGCACAGGCACATTAAACTTTTTTGATAATAAACTAATGGCCAGAAACTCAGAGACACCCCCTACGCGTACAACATCTACCTGACAAAAATCCATGGCCTTGGCTTGCAGGAAGTTCTTAAAAATCACCTTATTAGGGATGTGTTCGCCCGTGGCCACTTTAAACGGGGCAATGGCTTGAGCAATAGCCCGATGCCCAAATACATCGTCGGGGTGCGTGGGTTCTTCAATCCAATAAGGGTTGATGCTGCCCAGCCGTTGACAAATATCCAATGCTTGCGGTACGTTCCATTTTTGGTTGGCATCCAGCATGATCGTGGCGGCATCGCCCGCCGTTTGTCGAATCAAAGCCGCGCGTCGCAGGTCACGCAGGGGGTCGTCAGAACCGACTTTGAGCTTAAAGGCCGTAAAGCCTTTGTCCAAGGCTTGCTTGGTTTTTTCAACAATAAGCGCGTCAGAAAAATTAAACCAACCCACCGATGTATCGTAGCCTTTGTAGCCGGTTGTCAGTACAGCATTTCTGCATTCTCTTGTTTTGTATTGCTCCGTGAGTAATTGAATGGCTTGCTCGCGGGTGAGCTCATCTTCTAAGTAACTCAAATCCAGCGTATTGACCAGTGCTTCGGGCGACAAATCCAGAAGCAGTTTCCAAAGCGGCACTTGTCGGGCTTTGGCCCACAGGTCAAAACAAGCATTGACAATAGCCGCCAACGCCAAATGAACCACGCCTTTGTGCGGCCCCAACCACCGCAACGAAGGCTCGTCGGCCAATGTACGGTAAGTTGTACCAAAATCGGCCATCAACTCTTCGATTTCCGTTCCTACTAATTTTACGGATAAATATTGAATGGCTTTACACACTAAGTCATTGCCCGCCCCCAGCGTAAAAGCCAACCCTATTCCTTGCACAGCAGTATCCGTTTTTAACACACAAACGGCATAAGAATACTGAGGGTTGGTGTGAGTTGCATCTGAACCCGCTCCTTCGCCCATTTTAAAACGTTTATCAAGGACTTCAACAGAATGAATGTACATGGAATTAGGTTAATTTCATACAGATAAAGTGCGATTACTGCTTGGTCATAACATTGAAAATATCAACGTTTTTTAATCGTGGCGGTGCCGTGCTTTGCGTAATTGTGAGGCGAAATTTTGCGCCTTCAATCAGGTCAACGGGTCGAATATGTTTGTAGCCAATGTTGGTTCCTTCGGCGATGGTTTTCCATTTTTTATTCATTTCTACCTCCATTTTAAAAGCCCTCACCCGCTCGCCTTGCGTAATGTCCTCTTGCAAAACGAAATAATTGACCGCCTGTTTTTTGTCAAATTTCAACTCAAAAACAGTGCCTTCGCCGCTTGTAGTTTTGAGGGGATTCGAAAAACGGCTTTTGATTTCATCACCCCATTCGGTCAGGCGTCTTACATCAGCATCAGGAAGTAAGCCCCTATCATCGGGCGTAAGCCCTACGATTAAGGTCGAATTGTGCCCCACCGACCGCTCGTACATATCCATCAAGTTTTTTAATGGAAAAATATGCGCGTCATCATTGGGTTCCCAAAACCATTCGTGGCGACCTTTAAAACCACGCAAAGGCGCGTCTGACATGGCGGGCATCCAATATTTTCCGTCTTTATCGCCCTCTTTCAAGAGTTTGAAATCGCCTTTAAAAACGATTTCTTTCTGCGCAGAATGTGAAAAAGGGAACGGAAAAGTAGCCCAACATGGGTAAGGCACCGTGCCGGATTCAGAGCCCCCCCAACGAAAATCGGCCCGCTGCGCATTGTGATAAAACAGACATTTGGGCTGGTATTTTTCAACAATGGGCAATACATCAGCCCCATATTTGGTGGGGTCGTCGGCACCGCCATCAAACCAAATCATAAACAAATCGCCGTAGCGCGTGCAGAGTTCTTTGACCATGCCTTCGCACATTTTTTTGTAGGCTATTTGTCGATTTTTAACAAATTGGCTTTCGCCTTCAATCCTAAAATCATGGACGCCCAAATACGAATTCCACCGAATACCGAGGTAAATACCCGGTGCAATGCCGTATTTCCGACAGGAATTGACAAAATCACGCACGATATCTCCCTTGCCCGCTTGAAATTTCAGGGCTTTCATACAATAGGGATTGACGTCGCTTTGATAAAGTGCAAAGCCTGTTTCGTGAGTGGCGGTCAGGACGGCAAATTTCCCGCCCATTGCTTTCACGGCTTTGACCCATTGGTCGGTATCCAATTGGGTTGGATTAAAAATATTTATGTCCTCAATGGGCGTGATGCGATTATAGGCTTGGTTGTAATTTTTTCCATCAAAAACGTGTAAATCATAACTAATAAGCGCCCCGATTTCCGCTTCATGCCAAGCCATCTGGGAAAGCGTAGGTTTTGGAAAGTCGTTATTTTGAGCCCAAACTTTCGTTGTTAAACCCAAAATAGTGAGAAGAAAAAGGAGGATATTTTTCATTGGCTCGTGATTGATTGAAAACATTGGCGCAGTAATGAACCGATTATATTGTCATCACTTTACTTCGTCAGGATACGGAATAGTTTGCCCCGTGGCTTTGAAAGTAGGGAGATGCGCATTCCGTTTTTTGAGTTCATCGGTAAACAATCGGGCCATTTGTTTCAGCTTTGTGGGCTGGGCTTTTGCTAAGTCATTCTGTTCACCAACATCATCCTTCAAATTGTATAATTCTAAGGTTTGGTTTTTATGTAAATAGACCAATTTCCAGTCACCTTGGCGCATGGCACTCCCCCACGACGTGCCTTTAAAATTTACGTTGGTCCAGTTGTTGGGATAGTGCCACAGGAGGATTTTTTTGTCGTCGCGTTTGTTCTTGTTTTCAAAAAATGGCACAATATTTTGGCCATCTACGGTTTGGAGTGTAGTGTATTTGACCACGCCCGCCATACCCAATACGGTGGGGAAGAAATCGTCAATGGATACGTACTGACTAGAAATGCTGTTTTTCTCAACCTTCGGCCCCGACACCAGCATAGGTACACGCACACCTCCCTCATACAGAGAGCCTTTCCCCTGCTTTAAGGGTAGATTTTGGCTGTGTACTTCCCCACTACGTAACTGAAGGCTATACCCACCGTTGTCAGAAACAAATAAAATATACGTGTTTTTATCCAAGTTATTTGTTTCCAAATAATCCATGAGATCGCCCAAACTCTTGTCCATTCCTTCCACCAAAGCCGAATACCTTGCCTCGGTATCGGTCAAGCCCTGGTCAAGGTATTTTTGGTAAAAACGAGCGTCTTTGTCAAATGGCAAATGAACGGCATAATGCGACATGTACAGAAAAAAGGGTTTCTTACTCACCTGATTTTCTTTCAGGGCGGCAATCGCTTCTTGGGTAAGTGCTTCGGTCAGAAATATGTCTTTTCCGTGGTACTTTTCTAAATCGCGTACTCCCCAAGTGGTGTCGTTAGGGGTACGTCTGAAATTTTTTTCGCCCAAAAAGCTGCTTGGATGTCCTGCGGCTGTGCCGGCAATGTTTTTCTCAAAACCAATCGCTAATGGATTTGCCGCGGGGGTTCCGTAAGAGGCAAAGTGGGCCTTGCCACAATGGAGCGTGAAATAACCTGCTTGCCGTAGCAATTGGGGTAAAGGCGTAGCATGAACGGTCTTGGCAATACCCGCCACGGGACTCATGCCGTTGTGGTTCCAGCCCGGGGGATTCAGAAGGCTGTCGGGGTAATCGGTGGGGGTGTCTTTTTGGGTGTTTGTCCAGTTGGTGACATTGTGACGTGCTACATTCATGCCCGTCATGAGACTTACGCGAGTAGGCGTACAAACGGGGTTGGCGTAGGCATTGGTAAACTTCATACCCTTACGGGCAAGTCGTTCCATGTTGGGGGTATTGAAGCGCTGATTAATGGGCGTTTTGTCTTTCCAAAAGGGCACGGATGTATCTTGCCAACCCATATCATCCACCAGAAAGATGATGATATTCGGCTGTTGTTGCGCCATGACGAAGTGACTGCAAGCAGCCATTCCGAGAATTATTAATAGTCTTAACATCAATTTATTGTTTAAAATAGAGGACAAAATACCGCCAATACTAAACCATTTTTAGTATACTATTGCCCTTTAAAATAACAGCATTCGTCAACGTTTTCTAATTTTCACAAAACCTTTATTCTGAAACGACCTATTGTCTGAACTCATCAACACGTTCAGGATTGAGCTTGTGCCTTTATCAATTTGGCCGGTACGATTGATAAAAAACACGTTTTGTTTGGGCTTCCTTTGAATAAATTCTTGAAGCGTATTGGGGTCTTTATCAAAAATGATTTCGGCTTTTTCAACGTACATACCCGTCACGCTGACTGCATTGGTAAAAACTACTTCGTATTGGCCCGGTGCGGTGATAAACTTTCCTAAGTCAATGCTCATTTGACCTTTGCCGTTAACGAAATTTTTCGTGTCCCATTCCTCCAAAATCGTGTACTCTTTGGCTTCTTTCTCCGATTTTGGAAGTTCAAAATCAGTAACGTCATAGGCTTCCATGCTCCTTATGAGGGGCGTACCTTTGTGTTCGGTGACTTTCAACTTTATGGCCGTAAGTTCAACATCGTCGAAATAATCTATTTTTGTTACCCCTACCGAGCTGCCGTCGGTCAATTTTTCCCACTTGTTTTTTATCAATCCCCATAGTTCGTATTTTCTGATTCTGTGCCCCTGTCGGTAGTCTTCTTTCAAAATGACATGGTTGATTTTCGTGGGTTTTGTAAGCACCAATGCTACTTCGTTGGAGGTTTTGTTTTTCACTTCGGCCAAAGGCTGTTTAAATCTTCGGCTGATTTCTGTCCCAAATTCAGCGTATCTTTTTACATCTCCTGCTGGTATCAGGCCAGTTGTGTCGGGGTTGGAATTAAGCAATAAAGTACCTCCATGCCCAACCGATTTATAATAAATATTCATCAATTCGTCCACCGTTCTGCGTTTGGCTTCATTTTTTGGCGCCCAAAACCAATTATGGTTGTACAAAGTGACATCGGCTTCTAGCGGAGCCCAAACATCCCCGTCGGGGTCATCATCGTATTGGGTCGCTACTCCCGACTTTAAGACCTCCCCTTTGAGGGAATTCCAGACGGGATAATGCAGAATGCCGCTTTCGGTACCGGGCCAACGGATGGTGGCATCTGAGCCTTGGAAGATGACCGCTTTTGAGGCGTATTTTTGTAAAATATCGCTGACCGGTACCTTACAAGAACCGTCAAACCAAACTTCGAGCATCTCGCCATAATTTGCCAAAACCTCGGTGAGTTGTTGTCTGAAAATTTTATTGTAGGCTTCCTGTTTTGAAGGGTCTTTGGTAATCCCCCCGCTTCCGAGCCCCGCGCCCCATTTGATATCGCCAGGATAAATATAAATTCCGAGGTTCAAACCTGCCTTTTTGCAAGAATTTGCCAAATCTTTGATGACGTCGCCTTTGCCGTTTTTCCAAGGAATATTTCTGACACAATACTCGGTGGTGTAGGTGGGCCACCAGCAAAAACTGCCGGCATGTTTGGCCACAAAAATGATTTCTTTTGCTCCCCACGACTTGGCCACGCTACACCATTGATCGGTGTCGAGTTTGGTAGGATTAATTCTCGAAATGTCAAACTCTCCCGTCTCGTCGTACTCTTTGCCGAGCCAGGTGGCCACCCCGAAATGCACGAACATAATACGCCCCTGCTCCTGCCATTTGTACTGAATATCAGAGGGTTTGGCCAATTGTTGACCCGATAAATGTACATGAACAAATAGACAAACGATAAGAAAGATTTTCTTCATTGGTAAAAAAATAATGGATAAGTTAACAAAGCTGAAAAGTGGGTTAAAAACTTACTTTTTAGCCTCATTTTTGATTTTTATGCTACCATTTTTTTCAAATGCCAGCTCCATAAACTCGGTATTTTGTGAAATCACCTTTACTCCTTTGTTGAATTCAATCGAATGGGTTTTAAAAGGCAATTTGACTTTTGCTTTTCCGCCTTTTTCGGCTTTTATTTCAATGCTCGAAACCAAGCCATTCGTTTTTTGGGCACTTACCAAAAATGCCCCTTCGGCCCGTAAATCTTTGAACGAGGCTTGCTGCCATTTTTGGGGAATGGCCGGAAAAACCTCAATTTGTCCGGCATAACTTTGTAAGAGCATCTCCTGAATACCAGCGGCGTAGGCAAAGTTGCCCTCCAGCGTAAAGGGCCGATACGTCATATTCGATTTGCCCGACTTGGTTTGGTCACCGTTGAGGTGAAAGGAGTTAGTGGAGCAAAAGGCGGTAGCAAAATCGGTCAAGGCTGCTGCCGCCCCTTCGCCGTCTTTGGCGCGGGCTTTCAGATTCCCCTCCCACGCATACGAATAGCCGCACCACCAAGCGGGGCCGACTTTATCCAGTAATTTGAGTGAATTTGTAATAATTCCCTGGTCTTTTGCTCCGTTTTCCCAACGAATTTCACCGAGAGGATGAATGGCCATCAGATGCGAAAAATGGCGATGGGATTGGTTATATGGCAGGTCTTTTGAAAAATTAAGCTCTTGATTTTCAGATAAATGATAGGCTTGAAATTGCTTCAGAATTTTAGAATAATGCTCGGCTTCGGTTGGGTGATTCAGTTCAAGTGCCAGTTCGTTTGCCTTCGCAAACAAAAACCGCATCAGAGCCAAATCGTAGTTGGTATTTTCTAAAAACCAAGCTGACTTTTTATTGTCATTAATTTCAGGACTCGAACTTAAAGGCAACTGACGGTAGCCATTTTTATCGATGTACGTAATTTCTTCGAGGTGTTGGGCTACTTCTTTAAACCATGGATAAGCGCGTGTTTTCAAGAAATCTTTATCCATGCTGTACCGCCAGTGCAAATAATAATGTTGCGCCAACCATGCCGATACCGTGGGCGAAAGCGAATATTGAATCCAACCGCCCATTTCCTCGCCCAAAAGTGTGGTTACACCGGGTACATTGAGACCGTTAGAGCCAAAGTACCACTGCGTATATTTTTTATATTGTTCTCGGTTTTGATCCAGGTGATTGAGATAGCCCATGGCCTCTTCCAAATGATTGGCGCTGTAAGCGGGCCAATAGCTGAGTTGCGTGTTTAAATCGTGATGAAAGTCACCCTTCCAAGGGGGAATGCGCCCGTTGTCGGCCGTCCAAACCGCCTGCAATGAAATAGGGGGCGTATTGCTTCGGGCGGCGCTTCCAAATTTGTACAGCTCAAGATAATATTGTTTTTCGAGTATTGGATCGGGTAATGACACGGACGATTTTGCCCAAAAGTTTGTCCACCAACTCTGATGCGACTGCCATGCCGCGCTGTAACTGGGAGCCGAAGCCACTATTTTTTGGGCTTCCTGTTGGGGCTTGTTGGGGTAATGGGCAGAGATAGCCCACTGTCCCTCAATTGTTTTAGGATTAATTTCCTTCCATTTTACATACACTTCATAATAGAATCCTCCCCATCCCTGCTGAATATAGCGATAGGACTGGCCACTTTGGGTCACTTCACCTTGCTTATACCCAAGCCTTGCCAAGTCGTCGCCGGCTACGGGGCCACCGACGGTATTGTCAGAGCTACCTTCGTACTTCGGTGCTAACAATTTTAGAGTCAAATCATTAAGATTCTCAAATCTAAAATAGCCAATGTTTTGTTTGGCATGAACGAACGAGGTCATTTTTACGCCATTTTGCCAACTGATGGTTGCTTCTGCTGTCTCAATATTCAGCGTGGTCTGTTTTACAACGCCCCAATCTTTGACCTCAAACTCAAGGGCTGCACCGGGTATTTTGCTGGGGGCGGGCTCTCGGTCGTAAGGCTTGTCGCCTATTTTTTGAACGGCTGCGTAGTTGTCGGCAAGCACCTGTTCTTTGACCCACTTATAGTTAAAGCCGGGGGTGTGCAGTTCCTGCATGGGGCGCATATCCCAGAGTTCGGCGTGGTCGAGCGAAAAACGCAGTTTATCTTCTTTTTGCCAAATCAGTTCGCCAATGAGGCCATTACCGAGGGGCAGACCTTCGTCCCAGCGAACAGGTATTTTTTCAGATTGAAGCCCTATGCGATTGCGTTGGATTTGACCAAACGCGCTAAAAAACAGAAGTATTTGCAGTGAGATTAGTATAATTGACTTCATCATGTTGTTCCGTTGGTGATGTGGTGGGTAGTGGATTGGGTAGACCAAAGGCAAAATCCGTCGTAACACTCCGTAAAGGTGTTAATCGTAGAGAGGAAACCGATGGGAGTCGGCAGGACAAATCAGCAAGGAAAGCCAAATAGAGCTATTTACTTTACTTTCAGGATATTACAAGAAATAAAAAGATTTATAAAAGCGTTGGTGCTTCTTCCAAAATCAGCAACACCAACGCTCATTTCAACTGAGGTGCACGCTTTTAATAGCCAGCATTCTGTACCAAGCTCTTGTTTCTATCCAATTCGTTTTGGGGAAAGGGAAGCACATTATTTTTTTCTCCAAAAGATAGCGTTACCCCCGCAGGATTTTTGAGGACCGATAATTTTGCCGCCATTACGCCCCAACGTTTCAAATCAAAATAGCGATGTCCTTCCAACGCCAGTTCAATGCGTCTTTCGTGACGGATAAATTCTCTCAGCAAGTCTTTTGAATTGTATTTGGTTCTGTCCACAGCAGGGAGGTTTACGCTAGTGCGGGTACGTATTTTATCAAGGGCGTCGTAGATGGTGGCATCTGGGCCTGAAACTTCGTTTTTAGCCTCGGCATACGCCAACAGCACTTCGGCATAGCGTGTATGTACCACGTTCATGTCGGTAACTGTAATTTTCGATCTATCCCAAGGCAATTTAGAAGTATCCATGTACTTCTTTTGATTAAAACCGGTCAGCAACGGATCTGTAACGGCAAAGGTAGAGCCGTCTGGATTTTTGTGAGAATCGCCGGGCACTAAAATGGTCATTTTTAGCCTTGGGTCTCTGTTGTCGTAAGGGTTGGCAGCATCGTAACCAGAGCCTGCCTCCGTAATTGGCTTGCCATTGGCCATTTCATAGTCATCTACGAGGTTGCGATACGGGGCAATGGCTCCGTACCAACCAAGTTCCACGAGCATCCCTTCTCCTCCCTGTGGATTGTTGGGGGCAAGAAATTTGGTAGAAAAAATGATTTCTGGGTTATTCTGCTGGGTTGTCGTTAGAAAAAGATTGGCGTATCCACCCTGATAGATTGAAAATTTGCCGGAATCAATAATGTCTTTGGTAATCGCTGCCGCATCTGCCCAGTTTTGTTGATACATCCTTACCCGGGCTTTTACCATTTGGGCCGATGCCTTTACCGCACGACCTGAGTAAGCGGTGGCCGGTAATTTTGAGATGGCAAAATCCAATTCTTCCACCACAAAGGCCAACACATCGGCTTTGGGGGTTTTGGCAATTTTGGCTTCTTCGGCGGTTTTGGGGGCTGTTTTATAAACCACTACATCGCCAAAGAACTGTACCAAATCAAAATAATACATGGCCCGAATAAAACGTACCTCAGCCTTATAGTTATCTTTGCTTGCTTGAGATACAGCGGCTACACCATCAACGTTGTCCAGAAAATAATTACACTGAGCAATTCCCGAATAGGGTACATTGTATAAGGCAGCATTGACATTGGAAGGATTGATAACCCCAATGGTGTAATTGCCAAAGCCAAAAAAAGTATGTCGGTCTAAGGCATTGTCAGAATAGGCATCTAAAAAAGGCTTGCGGGCGCCGTAAAAATTATTTTGTAATGTCCGATATACGGCCGTAAGCGACATTTGAACATCCGTTTCTGTTTTCCAGAAAGTAGGGCCTGAAATAGCATTGAGTGGATTTTTATCCAAGAAGTCTTTATCGCAGGAAGTATGGGTAGTGAGTACCATTATTCCCAGCAATGCAGAAGCTATGTATTTATTTTTGAATTTCATTTTTGTAACAGTTTAGTGAAAGTGAATTTGACTCCTGTTTTTAGAACTTAATGCTTAGGCCAGCGGTATAGATTTTCAACTGTGGGAATTGAGCAAATCTACCAGAGCCGGCGCGCTCGGGGTCATTTCCTTCGTATTTCGTCCAAGTGATTAGGTTATCGCCTGATAAATAAACGGTTAAACCCTTCAATTTAATTTTACTTAAAATTTGCTCATTAAGGGTATAAGAGAGGTACAGGTTCTTTAGGCGCAAATAGGACGCATCCTGAATAAAATAGGTAGAGCTATATCCCGATACCCCCGCATAACCCGTCAGGTAAGTAGCAGGTACGGTATTGCTTGGATTGGTAGGAGACCACGCATTGAGGAATTTGACTGGAGGTGCCGAACCTTGCTGGAAGGGCTCGTATCCCCAGCCTGATACTTGCGTATTGATTCCCTGCACACCCTGAAAAAATGCGCTTACGCTAAAGCCTTTCCAACCGGCATTCAGATTAAAGGAGTAGTTGTAATTGGGAAATCGGCTGATACGAATTCGATCTTCCGGCCCCACGGTGCCGTTGCCATCTATATCTCTTATTTTCAAATCACCCGGCTTGAGCGTTCCAGAGTTGGGTTGCTTAGGAGACGTATTAATTTCTTCCTGACTTTGGAACACACCTGCCCATTCATAGACAAAGAAATTGTTGTAAGGT
The DNA here is from genome assembly GCF_003339505.1 of Runella aurantiaca. Classification (GTDB taxonomy): domain Bacteria; phylum Bacteroidota; class Bacteroidia; order Cytophagales; family Spirosomataceae; genus Runella; species Runella aurantiaca. Next base: position 279,130 of record NZ_QPIW01000002.1, on the reverse strand, counting down.
TGGCCGACTTCGATTGTTCCTAAGGTTGGAGCAAGGATTTTGGTTACTTTATTTCTGTATCTGTGAAAAAGTACACTGGCGCCGTAGTTGAAATCACCGAAACGTTTTCTGTGTCTAAGCTCAACTTCAAATCCTTTGTTTTCCATGGCTCCCGCATTGACAATAGGAGCGGCCAAACCTACGCTATTGGGCAAATCGGCGCGTTGAGAAAGAATATCGGTGGTGTTGCGCTTGTACCAGTCGAGCGTAGCGCCAAAGAGCCCTTTAAAAATATCAATGTCCAGACCAAAATCCAGCATCGACGTTTTTTCCCATTTCAAATCTTTCGTTACCAATCGCGTAACGGCCGCGCCAGAACTAAGCCCGCTAAAGGGATATGCTGTAAGGCTTAAAACATCCTGATACGGATAATTCCCGATTTCCTGATTTCCCAAAGTACCATATGAAGCCCTCAATTTTAGATTATCCACCCAAGACAGCGAATTTTTGATGAATCCCTCTTCTGATATTCTCCAAGCGGCGGAGCCTCCACCGAATATCCCAAAGCGATAATCGGGTGCCACACGTGAGGAACCGTCACGGCGGATATTGCCCTCCAGAAAATACTTGCCTTTGTAGTCATAGTTGGCCCGTCCAAAAAACGATTGCAAGGCCCATTCCGAAGCACCTCCGCCAGTGGCCTGATTGACCGCCCCGCTACCATCCAACACCATGATGCTTGTATTTGGAAAGTCAAACCGATTGCCCAAAATGTTTTCTGTAAAATTATTCTGCTGCTCATAGCCTGCCAAAACCCCTAAATTATGCTCCGTTCCAATTTGTTTGGTGTAATTTAAGGTACTGAAATAGGTCTTGGTGATGTTGCGGCTTTCGTTTTGTTGGAGTCCGAAAAAGGTTGGGTTTCCATTGGCCACCTGCACATAGTTGCCCGCAGCATCTGGCTGATAAGCGTACGACGGCGAGCCAAACTGTCGGTTTTTGTATTGGTCATTAAAGAAAGTAAACCCAGCTTTGTTTAGCCATTTAAGCCCTTTCAAAATCTCAACTTCGGCATAAGCCTGCGCGTTCACGTTATAGGTCTTTGTAAATTGGCCACCCGTAGCATATACTTCTTCTACACTTCGATTGACCCCACCGTTGGTCGCAAAATCTCGGTTGGTTACTCTTCCGCTGCCATCCGGCAAAAAGGGAGCGTACGTGGGTGCAGTAGCATAGGCCAACAAAAGAAGGTTGTCGTTGGTAAGCCACGGTGCTTTGGCATCCTGAAAGGAAAGGTTAATGTTGGTACCTACTCGAACTCTTTTATGCACCTGACTCGAAAAGTCAATCAGTCCGTTGTAACGCTTGTATTTGTAGCCTTTCGTAATGGCATCCTGATTCAAATAGTTGAACGAGATGTTGTATAAGGTTTTTTCATTGCCTCCGCTAAATCCCAAATGGTGATTTACGATGGGCCCTTTGTCCAGCACATAGTCTAACCAATTGAAATTGGGGTATTTATCACTATTGGGATTACTTTTGTACAAATCAATTTGCGCCTGTGTATAAAGGGGGGCCTGTCCACTTCGAGCTCTGGCCGAGTTGTACATTTCCATGTACATGGGAGAATTAGTAATAAGTTCAGGCACTCTCGTAGCTTCACTCATCCCGTAGCTTGCGGCATATTCTATTTCTGATTTGCCTGCTTTACCTTTTTTTGTCGTAATCAAAACCACCCCGTTGGCCGCACGAGCACCGTAGATAGAGGCTGAGGCCGCATCTTTCAACACCGTAACACTCTCAATGTCTTGCGGTGAAAGGTTTTTGATGGAGGCGATGATTCCATCGACCAGAATCAAAGGGGCATTTGAAGCGCCAAATGAACCAAATCCTCTTAATTGGTAAGAAGCATCGTCCCGACCCGGCTCTCCTGTAGACTGAATAATATCCAAGCCCGCAATCCTACCTTGCAAAAGGTTTTGCACGTTGGGTACGGGCCGCTCCGTGAGCTCTTTGCCCGATACCGTTGAGACCGAACCCGACAAATTGGCTTTTTGCTGAACGCCATAACCCACCACAACCACCTCCGAAAGTGATTCAGCCGCTGGTACTAAATTAACATCAATGGACGTTTTGCTCCCCACCAACACCTCCTGTGCCGTGTAACCAATATAACTGAATACCAAAGTGGACCCACTCGATGCCTGAACGTTGTATTTTCCATTTACGTCTGTTATGGCTCCTACGGCAGTACCCTTTATCTGAACACTTGCTCCGGGCAAAGGCGCACCTCCTGAGTCAAATACGGTGCCTGAAACCGGGCGGTTTTGGGCAAATACCCCCTGACCTCCCAACAACAGCCAAAGGCTGACCAGCAGGAGTAACGTTGTAGTACGTGCTGATTTAGCAGTACATCTGAGCGTGCTGTTTGAATCGCCGATGGTGGTATATAAACCCCCATCTGACGTAGAATTAAACCGGTAAAGACATTTCATGGATTGGATAAGGTTAATACGGGTTAATTTTGTACAGATATTATTCTTTGCATAGTATAAAAAAAATGTTTAATAGTTATATTATGCATAATATATCCGCAAAACAAGGCCTTGTCGAGTGAAAAAGCCTACAATGGGTTGATATATTTATGTACTATATTTGCACAACTGATAATTGTCTCAAAAACATGAAGCCTACTTTCGCACTTTTGCCCGACTTTGCCACTTCCCAAACCCCATTTGTGGTCAAAGAAATCATTCGTCCGGCCTTTGCAACCGATTTTCATTTTCACGATGAATGTCAATTGGTGTACATTAGATCCGGGGCAGGAACCCGCATCGTAGGGGATTCTATCGAACATTTTGAAACAGGAGATTTGACTTTTGTGGGGCCACGGGTTCCCCACGTTTGGTATTCAAAACCCAAACCGAACGATGTTGACAACCCAGATGTATCAGTGGCGCTTTATATAAACCCCGCCAAGATCGTAGACCATTTGAAATTTTTTGTAGACACCCAATCACTGAAATCTTTCTTTCAACAATCGACAAGGGGGCTAAGTATTGTAGGGGTAAAAAAAGAGGTAATGACAAACCTTCTGCAAAATATGATTCACCAAAAGAATGTGTCCCTGTTGGCTTCTTTTATTCAGATTCTCGACTTGCTGTTAGATTCCGAAGAATTGGTGTGGTTAAACGACGCCTCCTTATTGTCGGCTTATTCCAACGACGCGCAGGGGCGGGTGGCACAATTAATGGATTTTATCCAACAAAATTTTCGGACAGAAATTACCTTAGAGAAAGCCGCTTCGGTAGCAGGCCTGCAACTTCACTCCTTTTGTCGCTTTTTTAAGACGCTTACTCACCGTACTTTTTCTGACTTTATCAATGAAGTAAGAATTGGCTTTGCCTGTCAGCTTTTGCAGCAGACCGATTTGCCGATTACACAGGTGGCTTTTGAGAGTGGTTACAGCAACATTTCCTATTTCAACCGTTCGTTCAGAAAAATACACCGAATCACACCAAGGGAGTTTCGAGCTCAAATGAGTACTTTACCTTAAATTGCCTTTGCATGAACTCCAACCGCAAAGATCAACCTTATCAATCCGGCCGTTTTTAAGGGGATGCTCTTATTGTAATAGAACCAAATCGACAACGTTTTCTCACGGCTCGAATTCCACCTTCTAAATGTTCCCGATAGTTTTAAAAAAACAGTATCCTTGTTATGATCAAATGCACAAAATGCCAACAGATTGAATTTGTCCAAAAATCGGGTATTGTCCGAGGAAAACAACGGTACTTTTGCAAGTCGTGTAATTATCATTTTACATTGCCTGAGCCGCATAATCCTCCCGACAACAAGCGCCACCATCAGGTTACAATCATGGACATTGCTGGGCAGTTGGGCATTTCAAAATCGACCGTTTCTCGTGCCTTACGCGGGCATACCGATATTCATGCAGGTACGCGTAAAATAATTCTTGATTTAGCGCAACAATTAGAGTACCAACCCAATCCGTTGGCCAATGCACTGCTGAAAAGTCGGACCAATATCATTGGTATTTTGGTGCCTGAGTTTCGGCATTATTTCTTTCCTACCATCATTATGGGGGCACAGGAAATACTGTCAAAAGCCGGTTATAACGTCATGATTTGTCAGTCGGATGAATCTTACGAAACCGAAGTAGCCAACGTCAAAGCACTGATGAGCAGCCGTGTGGATGGGTTGTTGGTTTCGGTAACGGCACAAACCAATAACTTCGACCACTTTAGAACCGTACTGCGGAAGGAGGTGCCATTGGTGTTTTTTAACCGCGTTTGTCCCGAATTGGATACCCCCCAAGTTATCGTCGACGATTACAACGGGGCTTTTCAAGCGGTAGAACATTTGATCGAACAAGGCTACCGGCGCATTGCGCACTTGGCTGGGCCGGTTTCGTTACTGGTCAGTCGATTGCGGATGCAGGGCTACTTAGATGCCTTACAAAAGCACGGTTTTCCAGTAGAAAATGAACTCATTATTCATTATGATTTGTCGGAAGAAAAAGCCCGGATTTACGCCAATTATCTACTGAGTTTGTCCCAACCGCCCGACGCGATATTTGCCATAAATGACCCCACCGCCATCGAAATTATGCTCGTAGCCAAGAGTCGGGGCATTAAAATTCCGCAGGAATTAGGCATTGTAGGTTTTAGCAATGACCCCATTTCGGCCATCATTGAACCGTCACTTACCACCGTGGAGCAGCCCGTTTGGGAGATGGGACGACAGGCAGCACGGCTGTTGTTAGAACAAATGGAATCACCTCATAATGTGACACATACGCTCGACACCAAATTGATTATCCGAAATTCTTCTGTCAATTTAAGGTCATAAAGGCAACTTTCTCTAAATGAATGGGGTTAAATTCTATGCAACCACAGTGACACAGCGCACATAGTTTAGAACACTTTGAAAACTTCCACCAACGACCCCTATGCCGCGTTGCGGTATCCCGAGTTTGTCCGATTGATTTCTGCCAACAGCATGATTACCGCTGCCATCATGATTCAGGAGGTAGTCATTGGCTACGAACTCTACAAACTCACCCATGACCCCCTTTCGCTGGGTTTTATCGGTTTGGCCGAAGCGCTCCCTTATATCTCAATTGCCTTATTTGGAGGGCATTACGCCGACCGAAAAGACAAACGTACCATCATGCAAATCAGCCAAAGCGTGATACTTTGCTGCTCGTTGGCGTTGATTTGGGTCATGTATCCAGCGCACCGCGCTGAGTACTCAACGACATCTTTACTCCTGACCGTCTACGGAATTTTGGCCGCTATCGGTTTTGCCAAAGGATTTTATTCTCCTGCATCTTCTTCCATGAAGGCTTTTTTGACGCCCCGCGAAGTGTACTCAAACGCGGCCACTTGGAGCAGTACTTTTTGGCAAACGGGTGCTATCGCCGGGCCGGGCATTGCGGGATTTTTGTACGCTTACATTGGCTTGACCAACACCCTGTGGGTGGTAGTGGGGCTATTTATCGTCAGTCAAATCCTGTTAGCCTTAATCAAGAAAAAACCGATTCCCGAAGTGGCAGGCCCTGAAATAAACGTGTGGCAAAGCATCAAAGAAGGCATCAAGTTTGTGTACGAAAAAAAGATTCTATTTTACGCCACCTCGCTTGATTTAGCGGCGGTACTTTTTGGCGGGGTGATTGCCATTTTACCCGTTTTTGCCGAAGATATTCTGAAGGTAGGCGCCGAAGGACTCGGTATCATGCGGGCCGCGCCTTCTGTGGGGGCCGTATTAACCATTTTTGCCACGGCCTATTACACTCCCACCCGCAACGCATGGCGAAATATGCTCATTGCAGTAGCTGGTTTTGGGGTGGCCACCTTGGTGTTTGCCATTTCCACCAATTTCTGGCTGTCGGTGTTTATGCTTTTCCTAACGGGCGCATTTGATGCCATCAGCGTAGTGATTCGTCAGACGATTTTGCAGGTGGTTCCTCCCGACCACATGCGCGGACGCGTGCTTTCGGTCAACAGCGTTTTCATCAGTTCTTCCAACGAAATAGGGGCGTTTGAATCGGGTGTAGCGGCCAAAGTGTTCGGGACGGTTCCTTCCGTTTTGATCGGCGGTGGGCTTACGATGGTTATTGTGACCTGGGTATGGCTACGTTCCAAAGAGTTGTTTGGCATAAAATTAACCTAAACAATAAACTATTTTTGCAACTTATTTATCGGTCAATTATCTAATAACCAAACACTTATTTGATTTAATATTGCCAATAAAAGATAATAAGCAAACAAGATGTAAAACAATCCTGCATCATTTGCTGTTTATCCCCCATCATACCAAAGACAATCATTGCTTTGAGCAATCAGCGTTCCTCCCTTACTCACAAAAAAACCACTTTTAAGCGCCACGGCTTAGAAGAAGAGGACTATTATACCGACCCCAACGGTTTTTTAGTGTTTACGGCGGCTTATCACCTCAAACGCGGCTATTGCTGCAAAAACGGCTGTCGGCACTGCCCCTATGGATTTCGGAAGGGAGAGAAGTGAACTAAATTTTCAGAAAAGAGATAGAAATGCTTTCAGCTCTCCCAAAACGGGGGATGCTAAGTTCCATGCGCCTTTGGTATTCGTATGAGAAAAGTTTACATATTTAGCGCCATTTTTACGCTCAGCCGTACCGCAGATATCCCACCTCATGTAATACAACGGCCACGCCTTTTCTCTTTCCTTTTGTTTCGCATTTTCCTGACTTTCTAAACATGAGTGCAGACAATTGGCTCTTGGAGAAGGCTTTGCGGCAATTTTTCTGAGCAACACATCTAAGTTCGGTTGAATAAAATGGCACGCCAGTTGGAGGTTCGTGGCTTGCTGGAAAGTATTAACACTTTCCAGTTTTACACCGAAGACGGTTTCAATACCTTCATTGACAAACGCAAGGCGACTTTTGACTGTGAAGTCTGACGGGTCTAAATCCAATAAAATCCCAATCTTATCAATCGGATTAAATTGACTATCGTTTTGTAAAGCTTTTAAAACTTTGCGCAGTGTATCCTTATGATCTTTACCACCACCTCCCAACTCTTTCAACTCAATTTCGCGGACTTCTAAATCAGGGGCTAACACTTTTATAAAAGCGGCATCTTGTTTGCCTTCCACTATAACTACTTTTCTCATTATTCGCCGCGTATGGTATCTCCCGAAGCAAGTTCGTACTCTAAGGTTTCTAAATCGTGTTTCACTGCGATGATCTGTTGACTTTTTGCTTGTCTTCCCAGTTCAAAATATCCTCCCATCCCCGTAAACTCCTCTTCTGAACATACCTGCTGAAACGCCTTGATCATTTCTAAACTGTGGGTAGTGGCAAACAACTGAATGTTATAATACTTGCATAACTTTATCAGCATCCGCCACACTTCGGCCTGCGCAGTGTAGTGAATGCCGTTTTCAATTTCGTCGATGAGGAGCACATTTACTGCCTCTTTATTGGGGTAACTACTAAGAATATTTATAACGTAACGAACAATTTTCTGAACGGCATCCCCTAAATAATAAACAGGCTGATACTCTGAAAAACCATCTTTGAGGAGATATAAAACTTCAGGAAAAGAGGCAAACGTTCTGATGTCACTTAGGCTTTTATCAATAATTTTCAGTGCTTCTATAACTCTGAATTTATCGCCTTTTTTGTCAATTGAGTCTAAGAGATAAGTTAATTCTTGGTTATTAGGCAATTGTCTACTTTTATCAAAAATAAATGCGGTGAAGAACTCTGCATGAAAATCTTGGTTTAAACTTCGGCTTCCATCGCTATTTCTTATCATTTTATTAAATAAAGTTCTAGAACTAGAACGATGAAATTGATACAAAATCCCCTCCCCACCAAGAAAGTAAGATACTATCTCTATTTTCTTTCGATCATTTTGATTAAAGTATAGATTCTTTTCTTTTTCTGTATCTTTTTCAGATTGTCTGGTATTTTCAGTTAAGTTTTTACTATCTGTCGTTAATGCCAAATACAGCGCCTCCAACAACGCCGTTTTTCCCGAGTTGTTTTTGCCCGTGATGAGGTTAATCTGCTCAAAGCCGCTGATGGCGGTTTTCTCAAAACAACGAAAATTTTCTATTTCAATACTCTGTAGCATAAAGTGATGCTTTTTTTCAAAGTTAAGAAAAAATACCTATTCTGTTCTTACTCCACCAGCCGCCGCAATTCGTTCAGTTTCAGTAAGGCTTCAATCGGCGAAAGGGTATTGATATCCAAGGCTTTGAGCTTGGTTTTTAGCTCTTCTATTTTGGGGTCTTGCGGCTCAAATAGGGTCATTTGGTAGTTTACTTTGGGCATTTCTTTCACGGCTTTATTGGTTTCGGCCCGTTGGTGGCTCTTTTCGAGGCTGTGCAAAATATCGTTGGAGCGCAGCACAATCTCCTGCGGCATCCCGGCCATCTGCGCCACGTGAATCCCGAAGCTGTGCTCGCTACCGCCCTCTTTCAATTTCCGCAGAAAAATCACTTTGTTGCCCACTTCCTTTACCGCCACGTTAAAGTTTTTGATGCGCGGAAAATCGTCGGCCAATTGGTTCAGTTCGTGGTAGTGCGTCGCAAACAACGTTTTGGCGCGGTGGCGCGGATGGTTGTGCAAAAACTCCGCAATGCTCCACGCGATGCTGACGCCGTCGTACGTACTCGTTCCGCGCCCGATTTCGTCCATCAGCACGAGGCTCCGCTCGCTGAGGTTGTTAAGAATACTCGCCGTTTCGGTCATCTCGACCATGAACGTACTCTCCCCACGGCTCAGGTTGTCGGAGGCTCCCACGCGCGTAAAAATCTTATCTACCAACCCGATTTCGGCCTCGGCGGCGGGCACAAAACTACCCATTTGGGCCATCAACACAATGAGCGCGGTCTGGCGCAGCAACGCCGATTTTCCCGCCATGTTGGGGCCCGTGATGATAATAATCTGCTGCGTTTCGTCGTCAAGGTACAGGTCGTTGGGCACGTAGCTTTCGCCCAACGGCAGTTGCTGTTCAATCACAGCATGGCGTCCTTCTTTGATTTTCAGCGACTTATCTTCTGTAATTTTGGGTTTATTGTAATTGTTTTTGCGGGCTACCCGCGCAAAAGACGCCAACGCATCCAACACCGATACCACGCGGGCATCCTGCTGTACCGCCGCCACGTAATCGTTGGCCATCATCACCAAATCATTGAAAATACGCTGCTCGATGGCAAAGATTTTATCTTCGGCACTCAGAATTTTATCTTCGTACTCTTTGAGTTCGGGCGTAATATAGCGCTCGGCATTCACGAGGGTTTGCTTCCGAATCCACTCGGGCGGCACGCGGTTTTTGTGGGAGTTGGTCACTTCGAGGTAGTAGCCGAACACCTTATTGTAGGCGATTTTGAGGGAAGTAATGCCCGTCCGTTCAATCTCGCGGTTTTGAATCTGTATCAGATAATCTTTGCCTGAAAACGCCAGTTTGTGCAAAACGTCCAAATCAGCATCAATGCCACTCTTAATCATACCGCCCTGATTGGTCACCACGGGCGGGTCTTCGCGGAGTTCAGTCTCAATTTTTTCCAACAAAAACTCACAGGGATTGAGCTGGTCGGCGTATTTGCGTAACGGTGTCAGAGAAGAAGACGGAGAGACCGACAACGGAGTTTCGGATTCGTTACCGTCTGGTGATTCTTCTCCTTTTGTGCCCTTTCCTTTTACCTCTCCGCTCCACGCCTTCTGCAGCAATTCTTTCACTGGCGCGATGTGACTCAAAGACTTCTTCAGTTGCAGCAGTTCCCGTGGGTTGATGCGTCGAACCGCCACCTTTGAAATGAGGCGTTCGAGGTCACCTATTTGCTTTAAATGCAAAGTGATTTCGTCCAATAATTCTTCGTTTTGGAGAAAAAACTCCACCGTTTGGAGGCGCTCTTCAATCGGCGCTTTATCTTTCAGCGGCAGCACCAGCCACTTCCGCAACAATCGCGCGCCCATGGGCGTCACGGTTTGGTCCAGTATCTGAATCAACGGCACGCCGCCTTCCTGTTGAGGATAGACCAATTCTAGGTTACGAATGGTAAAGCGGTCGAGCCACACGTATTTTTCTTCGTCGAGGCGGGTCAGCCGCGTGATGTGCTTGACGTCTTTGTGCTCGGTATCGGCCAAATACCGCAAAATCACGCCCGCCGCAATGATGCCATCGGTGAGGGTTTCGACGCCAAATCCTTTGAGCGAAGTGGTTTGAAAATGCTTGATGAGAATTTCGTAGCCGAACTCGTGCGTATACGCCCAATCTTCGAGGCAAAAAGTGTGGAATTTATCCCCAAACAGTTCTCCGAATTCCTGACGGTATTTTTTACAGTACAACACCTCCGACGGCGCAAAACTTTGCAGCAACTTTTCGATGTATTCCTTGTTGCCCTGAGTGGTCAAAAACTCCCCCGTCGAAATATCCAAAAAGGCAATTCCGAAGGTGTTTTGTTTGCCAAAATGAACCGAAGCCAAATAATTATTCCGTCTGGTATCCAGCACATTATCATTGAATGAAACCCCTGGCGTTACCAGCTCAGTTACCCCACGCCGCACGATGCCTTTCGCCACGGCGGGGTCTTCCAACTGATCACAAATAGCCACGCGCTCGCCCGCTCGTACGAGTTTTGGAAGGTAGGTATCCAACGAGTGATGCGGAAAACCCGCCAATTCTTCCTGCGCGCCGCCGTTGTTGCGGCGGGTAAGCACAATGCCCAAGATTCGGCTGGCGCGGATGGCATCTTCCCCGAAGGTTTCATAAAAATCCCCCACCCTAAAGAGCAACATAGCTCCCGGATAGCGTGATTTTATCTGATTATATTGGCGGTTAAGCGGGGTTTCTTTGGGTTTAAGGGGTTCTGTTGAGGTTTTTCCAGTACGGGCCATGCGTCAATATTAAATAAAAAATAGAGGGCAAAAATAGCCAAAATATCGCAGTTTTGAGTAATACTTATTACTCATTGCCTCTTATAACAAGTGATAGTTTTTTCATTCTTTTTCCCTCATTGCTTCAACCTTAAAGCCTAAACCTGCGAAAGATTATGCATAAATCATCGGACGAACGCCGCGATTTTTTAAAACTAACGGGAACCATGGGCCTTGGCCTGCTCTCTGCGGGCATTACACAAGCCTGTGCCACGGCCAAGCCAGTTTCTTCCCTCAATCCTATTCAACAACAAGCGCTCAAACCTCACACGCAAAAATTTAACATGAGTGGGTATGGTGCGCCCAAAATCGAGACCGTCAGGATTGGATATATTGGTATGGGGAATCGCGGTTCTGGGGCGCTCAACCGCATCGTGTACCTCGAAAATGTGGAGGTGAAAGCCCTTTGTGATATCCGGCCCGAAAAAGCACAAGAAGCCAAAAAGAAACTGGAAAATACGCCCCACAATCCAACGCTGTATTCGGGCAACGAAAACGAATGGAAAAAACTTTGCGAGCGCAATGACATTGACTTGGTCTACATCTGCACGCCCTGGAACCTCCACGCCCCGATGGCCCTCTACGCCATGGAACAAGGCAAACACGTGGCCGTAGAAATTCCCGCCGCTACTACGATGGAAGACTGTTGGAAACTCGTCGAAACCTCCGAGCGGACGCGAAAACACTGCATGATGCTCGAAAACTGCTGTTATGATTTTTTCGAACTACTCACCCTCAACATGGCGCGTCAGGGGTTTTTCGGGGAAATAGTTCACGTAGAAGGAGCTTATATTCACGACATTTACGATTCGTTTTTCGACAAAAGCAAACGCTACGACCTTTGGCGACTGAAAGAAAATCAACGCAATGGCAACCTTTACCCGACACACGGATTGGGGCCCATTTGTCAGGTTTTGAACATCAATCGCGGTGATAAAATGGACTACTTGGTTTCGATGGCGAGCAATGATTTTATGCTGGCACCGAGGGCGCACGCATTGGCTGCCACGGATGCCGATTTTAAGCAATTTGCCAATGCGTCGTTTCGCGGCAACATGAACACGACCACGATTCGAACCCAAAAAGGCAAAACCATCATGGTGCAGCACGACGTAACCTCGCCACGGCCGTATTCGCGCATTCATTTGGTGAGTGGCACCAAAGCCACGGCGCTCAAATATCCGCTGCCGGGTAAAATCTCCACGGGACACGACTGGATTTCGGAAGAAGAATACAAAAAACTGGAAGAAAAATATCAGCCCGAAATCATCAAACGCATCGGTGATCTGGCCAAGAAAGTGGGCGGCCACGGCGGCATGGACTTTTTGATGGACTGGCGGCTCATCGACTGCCTCCGCAATGGTCTACCGCTCGACCAAGACGTCTACGACGCCGCTTCGTGGAGCGCCATTGCGCCCCTGAGCGAGTGGTCGGTGGCCAACCGTTCAACGTCTATCGATGTGCCTGATTTCACGGGCGGTTCATGGAAAAATAACGCGCCCGTCGATATTTCCATGACCAAAGGCGGCAATACCAAGATCAAAGAACGTTCACTATAAATAACTATCTCCTTACTTCTTTTTTCGTTTTTTCTTATTTATGAACATCCATCTTTCTAAAAACGCCGCTGATTTAGGCGAAATTTCCGGACAAAAAGCCGCCGAATTGGTCCGTAACGCCATTGCCGCAAAAGGATTTGCCAACGTTATTTTAGCTACTGGTGCGAGTCAGTTCGGTACGTTACAGGCGCTTATTGCCGACACGGCCATTGATTGGAGTCAAGTCACGATGTTTCACTTGGACGAATACATCGGCCTGCCGCTATCGCATCCCGCTAGTTTTCGAAAATACTTGAAAGAGCGTTTCTTGGAACAGGTGCCACCGCTGAAAGCGAGCCATTTGATTGACGGTGAAGGAGATCCCGAAGAAGAATGCGCACGATTGGGCGCGTTGATCGCGCAATTTCCCATCGACGTGGCGTTGGTCGGCATCGGTGAAAACGGGCACTTGGCTTTCAACGACCCTCCGGCTGATTTTGACACCGAAAATCCGTACATCGTCGTGAATCTTGATGAGCCCTGCCGCCGTCAGCAGATGAATGAAGGATGGTTTCCGACTTTGGACGATGTACCCAAACAGGCCATCAGTATGTCGGTAAAACAAATCATGAAAACCGCGCACCTCATTTGCTCCGTACCTGATTTACGAAAGGCGCAGGCCGTCAAAGATTGTTTGGAACATGAAGTAAGCAACCTCTACCCTGCGAGTATTTTACAAAAACACCCCAATTGCAGTTTGTATTTGGATGAACTTTCGGCGAGTTTGCTTTCGAGCAAGGTCAGTAGGTAGGTGATAGTTGGTGGGAAAACACCCATAACCGCCAAAACAATCTCAATTCAGTTTATAACTTACCGAATAATTCTTCACATAATCAATTGGCTGCCAAATAGCTATGGCTGCCAATTGATTTTACTAAATTTTCCCTTACAGCCTTGAACCCAAACAAAGCAGGATGGATGTTGGAAAATCAGGCGAAAAAGTTGAGCAACTACTCCTATCCTGATTTAGCTCCCCTTTAACAAAAAAGCGATTATCTCAGGGCTTGATGATTCCTTTCCATTTTCAGATTCGTATTCCACTAAGCAGTACACATTATAAAACGGGGCTTTTTCTGGTTCAGCTATTTGATAAGCGACCACTTCTTTTTCCTTGTTTTTGAGTATCCATGTATCTTTATTTCCTATCCTGCCAAGCTCAACAGAATATTCCCATCCGCTCTCCAACAATTCTGTAATCAGTATCCATACTGGTTCATTTTCCATACTAAAATTAAAATCTGTTCAACTACGATTCCGTTTTTATATGCTGTATAGGCGGGGTTCTATGCGGCGACTCCACCATTACAGCTCTTTTGTAGACATGAACAGGCACATTATAACCGCGTCAAGCAGAAACAGTTGTGAAATTTCACCTCTAACGTTGAGTCCTGACGATCAAAGATCTGGCAGGTTTTTTTACAATAATAAACGAAAGGCTGGATTGCACAAACAAAAAGAAGTACAATCTGTTTATTATTTATTAAGCGTTCATTTTGGGATATACACACACAAGCATATTTGCAGCATATAACAAAGATGGCAGACACCCCCAATTAAATTGAAAATCTGTAATTAAACATTGTTTTGTACGTTATATATGGTGAAAACTAGACAAACGCAAGCCCAACTGAGCATTGCCCAAAACTTATTTGCGGAAATAAAGTGGCGATTTGAGAGTTCTAAGCTTTGTTTGTCCTGCTGCTTTGTTCAGAAAAATTCTTTTACTACCAATCTGCATGACTTTCAGTATATTTGTAACACCTAACTACAGAATTGCTAAGTAAATTTGATAGTCATTATGGTTTTGTACCATATTTTTTTTCTGAATCTATAATTATAAATCCAACTTTTTTATTTTTTAAGATGAAGCGGTTCTCTGAACAGAAATGGGACGTAAAAGTTCCTCTTTTCTTGATTTTTCGCTTCGTACATTTAGCCTATCTAACCTTTAATTTTAATGAAACTTAAAGAAAACGTAAAATTTGTTGCCCAAGAAAAAAGTCAATTTTTCCCAACCCTAAAAAAAAGAGTAGACGCCTATTTTAAGGAAAACAATATCCCAAAGCACGCCAACCGAACGATGATCGTCAAAACGGTCGTTTTATTGAGCGCCTACATTCTTCCTTTTATCTGTATTCTCGCTTTTCAGCCTTCACTCGCCGCAAGCATACCGCTCTGGATTATTATGGGATTTGGTATATCGGGCATTGGAATGAGCATCATGCACGATGCCAATCACGGTGCCTATTCTGACCGTACATGGGTCAACAAATGGCTGGGTTATTCTATCTACTTGGCCGGAGCAGGCGTTCTGAATTGGAAATTACAACACAACGTACTTCACCACACGTACACCAATATTGTACCGATGGACGAAGACATCCGCGACCGTGGTATTGTCAAACTTTCTCCCCACGCTGAAATCAAAAAAGTACACCGCTTTCAATGGATCTATGCTTTCTTTTTCTACGGAATTCTCACCCTGTATTGGGTACTTTTGAAAGATTTTATCCAATTTGTTTCGTACATCCGCAACGGCGTCAATAAGCAGACCAAAGCCCAAAACGCCATGACGCTGCTTAATTTGATTGTTGTCAAATCGACCTATCTCACCATCTTTTTGGTGCTCCCAGTGGTGGTTTTTTCAATTCCTTTTTCAGAAGTTATCATTGGTTTTCTGGTCATGCACTTCACTGCTGGACAGGTGTTGACGATTATTTTTCAGTTGGCGCATACCGTAGAAGGAACATCCCACCCGATGATTCCCGAGACAGGTATTGTGAACAAAGATTGGGCCATTCACCAGCTAGAAACAACGGTCAATTTTTCGCCACGCAATAAGTGGCTGTCGTGGTACGTAGGTGGTTTGAATTTCCAGATTGAGCACCACCTTTTCCCCAAAATCTGCCACGTCCATTATCCCAATATCGCACCTATCGTCAAACAAACAGCCGAAGATTTTGGGCTGGTTTACATGGAAAATCCAACGTTTTGGAGCGCGCTACAATCGCACGTAGATACGCTGAAACGCTTTGGCGGTTTACCAGACCTCAATGAGGCGATTGGCTAAAAAACGACGCTTACTATTTATCCAATCCCCAGCGTATTGCTGGGGATTTTTTTGTTTTCTGCTGAGTCAGGCTATCAACAGGAACAAAAAATGATTTTTTTGGATAAAAGGTAGGTTGGTAAAGGATAGTTTTTGCGGGCATTTCACGGTTATTTGCCTCATACTACACATCCTAACATCCCCAAAACTGGTATGATTCAGAAGCTTTATCTCCAATTATTGTTCTTTTTTTTCTCTCTTTACGTATCTGCCCAAAGCGATTTAAAAGCCACTTACCTGCGTTCTGAATACAAAATCAACCCCGTCACCGACGTGGCTCATCCACGTTTGAGTTGGGAATTGACCTCTGCGGTAAATAGTCAATACCAAACAGGCTATCAAATTCTGGTGGCGTCTTCTATTACCCAACTTGAGGAAGGAAAAGCAGACTTTTGGGATACGAAAAAAGTGGCTGGCGACGCTACTTCGCAAATCGAATACGGGGGCAAAGCGTTGGAATCACGACAAATTTGTTACTGGAAAGTCCGCAGTTGGGACAAGAAAAACCAGCCTGGGCCGTGGAGTGCTCCCGCTATGTGGGAAATGGGACTGCTCCAAAAAACCGACTGGGAAGCCGACTTCATCGGGCTCAATCTGAATCAGTTAGGCAAAGGCAAAGAATATCATTTGCCGCCAGCTCCCTATCTAAGAAAAGACGTCGAAATAAAAGGTGTTGTAAAAAAAGCAAGGTTGTACGTGACAGCTTTGGGTTTGTATGAATTTCAAATAAATGGCAAGAAAATCGGGAGAGATTACCTCACTCCCGGCTGGACCGATTACAACAAACGTCTTTATTATCAAACCTTTGACGTAACTAAAGAACTGCACCCCGGCAAAAATGCCTTGGGTTCCATGATTTCGTACGGTTGGTATGCCGGGTATTTGGGCTACGCATTATTGGTCAGAAATCCCGTCGTAAAAAACTTTTACGGCGACGTACCGGCCCTGAAAGCACAATTGGAAATTGAATATACCAACGGCCAAAAGGAAATAATTGCTACCAACAATACGTGGAAAGCAAATTACGGCCCCATCGTAGAATCCGACATTTTGAACGGGGAAGTCTACGACGCCAACAAAGAACTGACGGGCTGGAATCAACCCGGCTACAATGAGGCGGCGTGGAAAAAAGTCATGACCGTTGCGGAGAAAACCGACCGCCTACTCCAAGTTTATCCCGGTGACCCGGTGCGGGAAGTGGCCAGGCTAACGCCAAAAACCCTTAAGCAAATGGGCCCCAATGCCTATTTAGTCGATATGGGTCAAAACTTCGCGGGTCTGATTCGCATCCGCTTCAAAGCCGCCAAAGGCGATTCTATTCTTTTCAGATTTGGTGAAATGCTCTATCCCGACGGCAAACTCATGACCGAAAACCTGCGCAAAGCGCGGGGGACCGACCTGTACATTGCCAAAGGCGACCCCAACGGCGAAATCTACGAGCCGCATTTTACCTATCACGGTTTTCAGTATGTGCAAATCGAAGGCTTGAAATATGCGCCGGGAATGCAGGATATTCTGGGCATTGTGTTGTCGTCGGCGACGCCCAAAGCGGGGACATTTGAAACGGACAACGCTTTTGTCAACCAACTGTATCACAACATCATCTGGACACAACAGTCTAATTATCTGGAAGTTCCGACCGACTGTCCGCAACGCGACGAGCGTTTGGGCTGGACGGGCGATGCGCAGGCCTACGTCAAAAGTGCGACGCTCAACAACGATATTGCAGCCTTTGGCACCAAATGGGTGGTGGATTTGAACGATGCCCAACTCGCCAATGGCGCCTATCCCGTCTACGCGCCGGCTCCGTCGGTACGCGTTACGGATACCTATTCGCCGGGTTGGATGGAAGCGGGGATTATTTATCCGTACCAAATTTTCAGGTCGTATGGTGATACCAAAATCATCAAAGCACATTGGACCGAGATGAAGAAATTTATGCAGTTTCTGGAAACAAAAAGCAAAGGCGAGTACGTGTTCAAAGAAACAGCCTTTGCCGAAGTGGACCCTAAAGGCGGGTTTGGCGATTGGCTGAGCGTGGGCAAAAAAACACCACCCGATATGCTGGCTACGATGTATTACGCGTATTCGGCCAGCTTGATGCAGGAAATGGCCACCGCCATCGCTGACGAAAAAGAAGCCGCTCATTTCAAAGAAGTATTCGCCAAAGTGAAAGCGGCATTCCTCAAACATTATACCAACGCCGAAGGCAAATTTATCTGCAACGCTGCCGCCTACGGCAATGGAAAAGGCTACGTTGACGGAGAAATGGGTTTTGAAGGCCACACCCAAACGGCCTACGCCAACGCCATTTTTATGAATCTTTTGGACAGTACCCATACGCTGAAAGCTGCCAAATGGCTGAACGAATTGGTAGTAAAAAACGACAATAAACTGACCACCGGCTTCTTGGGCGTTCGGCCCATGCTGCCCGCACTTTCGACCACGGGAAACAGTGAAACAGCCTACAAATTGTTGTTTCAAAAAGAATATCCGTCGTGGGGTTTTGAAATTGCCAACGGGGCCAATACGATTTGGGAACGTTGGAACAGTTTTACGCGTGAAGGCGGCTTTCCAGCAGGCATGAATTCGTTCAACCACTACGCGTTCGGGTCAATTTGTGAATGGATGTTTGAAAACATGGCGGGCATCAAAGAGACCTCGCCTGGCTTCAAAAACTTCGTTATTCAACCCGAACTTATGAATACCAATATCAATTCATTAAAAGCCGCACACCGTTCCATCAACGGCACGATAACTTCGGCTTGGCAAAAAAAGGGAGACATCATTACGATGACTCTTGAGGTGCCAGTCAACACAACTGCAACCATTTGTCTGCCGCCAACGCCAACAAACAACATTATTTTTAATGGAAAAGCCCTTATCGCCACGGCCGTAAAGTCCAAATGGATAAATCGCCGTGAGCGGAACACGGTGGTGGTAGGTTCGGGAAAATACGTTCTCAGTTATAAAAAATCGGCATTATCGGGATTTTAATCAAGTGTGCGTCAGGATTTGAGAATCCTGACACACCTTTATCTTTTTCACCAAAGCGCCTTTGATTGAACGAAGGCGCTTTTTTGGTTAGAAAATCCCTGTTTTCAATAAAAATATGAAATTATTTAAAGAATTTTTAAAATCATTTAGGGATTTTGGTTAGCTAATTGACTATACATGTACGACCGTATTTTAAGATGAAGCACCGCAACCTGACAGATGAGCAATTGGTTGATTTTCTAAAAAGTGACGACCAAGCCGCTTTCGAAGAAATCTATAACCGCTATTGGTATAAGCTATTGGGCATTGCATACCACGAAACGGGAACCCGTGAAGAAGCCGAAGAATTGGTGCAAGACCTGTTTGAGCGGATTTGGCATAAGCGCCAAGAGAGCATCATCCGACATCTGAGTGCTTATTTGGTGGTATCAATCAAGTATCTGGCCACCAACTACGTCAAGTCGCAGATTACGCAGCGAAAATTTCAAGAGTATCTGATTTTCAACGAAATACACCAATCCTACGTCACCGATGAAAGCGTTCAGTTTGCCGATTTATCGAAAGCTGTGGAAGAAGCAATGAAGAAATTGCCCGAAAAAAGTGTCGAGATATTCAAGATGAGCCGATTTGAAAACCAATCCGTCAAAGCCATTGCACAGCAGTTAAATCTGTCGGAAAAAGCGGTGGAATATCACATCACCAAATCGCTCAAAGTCTTAAAAGAGCAGCTGAAAGCCTATCATTCTGACAATTAATATCCACCCATTTCTTCATAATAAACTAACCGATGAACCAATACGAATTTAATCAATTACTGGAAAAATACCTCGCGGGCGATTGCAGCCCCGAAGAAGAAAAACTGGTACATGAATGGCAGGAAAATACGCTCAAAACCAACGTATTACTCCTGAGTGAGCCCGAACAGGTGAGCGTCAAAAAACGCCTTTGGCAACGCATCACAGAGGCCGTTTTTGAGGAAGCAACCATAAGACCTCTCCATAAAACGCCGTGGTTTCAATGGGCGGTTGCAGCTTCCGTTGCCATCGTTTTGGGCGGTGGATGGTTTCTTTCTCAGCAAACTAACTTTAACAAAAGTCCTATCACTCACACCCTCCAAACTCCTCACGGCATTGAGGTCAAAAATACGGCAACCAATCCGCGACAAATCCACTTGGAAGACGGGAGCGTGGTGATTTTGAAAGCCAACAGCAGTGTGACCTATCCGGAGCATTTTGGTAAGCAAAGCCGCAGTGTATTTTTAAAAGGGGAAGCTTTTTTCAACGTCAAACGTGACCCTACCAAGCCCTTTGTCGTTCATGCCGGCGAGCTGGTGACGGAGGTTTTAGGAACCAGTTTTACGGTCAAATCCTACGAAGATGCCCAATCTATTGAAGTGTTGGTGGCCACAGGACGCGTATCGGTCTACGAAAACTCTTCCAAACCGACCCAACAACGTAACGGTCTCATTTTAACGCCCAATCAGAAAATCATCTTTGACAAAATTTCTCGAAAACTGACCCCGAGCATCATAGAAAAACCCGTTGTGATTCAGCCTCCGACGCATCCCACCACCTTTATTTTTGATGAAACCCCATTACCCAACGTGCTTAAAAAACTGGAAAATGCCTATGGACTTCAGATTATCATAGAAAACCAGATGCTGAACCAATGCGTATTCACGGCCGATTTGAATGAACTTCCCCTGCGTACGCAGCTTGATTTGATTTGTAAATCGGTCAATGCCTCTTTTGAGCAACGCGGCACGAGCATTTTTATTATTGGGGAAGGGTGTAAGTAAATTAGGAGTGAGTACCAAAAAAGCCGACAATGTTGCGAGCATTATCGGCTTGGAGTGACCCGCAGCCGAATGGACGTTCGGTTGGCAATGATTCATGCGTGCATGAAACACGGCCTTGCGGGGGAGTTTTTGCCCTTTTCAAACCAAAAACATGTTAAAATTATGCAAAAAAATGTACGAACCAAAGCGTTCTTACTCAAAGCGATGAGAATGACGGTTACCCAATTTCTGCTGCTGGTCGCTTTTTGCGGATTAGCCAGTGCCCGCGACACAAAAGCCCAAGAAGTGCTCAACACCTCCGTTTCGCTCAAAATCGAATCGGTCGAAATCAAGCGGGTTTTTAGTACGATTGAGAAACAGGCAAATATCAAGTTTGTCTACAGTCCCAATGCTATCCGGTCCGACCAAAAAGTGTCATTGAGTATGACCAACAAGCTTTCCGAAGTATTGCGAGAGTTGCTTACACCCCTCAATATTTCGTACGAAGTGGTCGGAACGCGCATTTTATTACGCAAAAAACTACCCGAAAAATCAGCCTCCATCGACGAAATATACGTTCCCGTCCCAAACGCCATCGAACCTCAGGAACAGGTCATCAAAGGCAAAGTAACCGACGCTGAGAAAAACGAAGGGCTGCCGGGCGTGAGTATTTTGTTGAAAGGAACCCAGAAAGGTACATCCACCAACGCCAACGGAGAGTTTTCGCTCGCCGTACCTGACAATAACGCCGTATTGGTATTCAGTTTTGTAGGCTACGAACCGCAGGAAATTGTGGTGGGAAGCCGTACCCAAATCAATATCAGTCTGAAAACGGATACCAAGGCATTGGGCGAGGTAGTGGTGGTGGGTTATGGTACCCAACGCGCCAAGGATGTGACAGGCTCGGTCGCCACCATTAATCAAACCACCATTAAAGACTTGCCCGTATCGACCATTGATCAAAAAATGATTGGGCAGGTAGCCGGTGTTCAAATACAGCAACTATCGGGCGCGCCAGGTGGGGGTACTTCCGTCAGAATCCGGGGAAGTGGCTCACTGGGTGCGGGAAATGAGCCCTTGTACGTGGTGGATGGAATGCCTTATGCCGCAGGATTGAATCAAAATTTTAACCCTCTTCTGCTCATTAATCCCAATGACATTGAGTCCATCTCCATCTTGAAAGATGCTTCCTCTACGGCCATTTACGGCTCGCGCGGCGCTAACGGGGTAATCATGATTACGACCAAAAAAGGCCAATACAACCGCCTTCAAGTCAACGTATCTTCCATGAGAGGAGTCCAGCAAGTTCCCCAAAAAGGCAGACCTAACTTGATGAATCAGCAGGAATTTGCTGATTTGCAGCGCAATAAAATTGACATTGCCGTTCGACGTGCTGAAAACAGGGCGGCTACCATCAACGACTACCCCGTTGAATATCAAAATCCAAGTTCGCTGGTAGGTGATGGCACCGATTGGTATGATTTATTATTACAAACTGCCCCGATTCAAGACCATACCGTCAGTATTCAAAAAGGTACGCAAGATTCCCGCATGAATTTCAGTCTGGGCTATTACAAACAGGAAGGCGTTTTGCGGTACACGGGCGTCGAGCGGTTCAGTGCCAATCTGGGAATTGAGTCCAATTTGAGCAAGCAGGTTACCGTAGGAGTATCGCTGCAACCCACGCTTATCAATCAAAATCGGACCAATACCAACTCAAGTCGTGAAGACGTGATTGGGGTAGCCAACTGGGCAAACCCAGTCATGAGTCCGTACGATGCCAACGGGCAGCTTATCCCCTATATTCGCTCTCCGCAAAGCAAATACCACTCAGCGTGGAGTTTTGCCAATCCCCTTTTTGTGTTGAGAGAAACGACCCAATTACAGCAGCAATTTCAGAATCTCGGTTCGGCCTATTTGGAATGGGAGATTACGCCCGACTTAAGAGCCAAATCGTCGCTCAATACAATTTGGGCCACTTCCAAATTCAACCAATTCACGCCGAGTACCGTAGGTGCGTCCAATATTCCACCCGTAGCCGGAACGGGGCGCTCGAGCAATTCGCGGGGCGACAGTTTCAACTGGTTGCTCGAAAACACACTTACTTATAACAAAACGTTTCAGAAACATCGGCTGAACGCCCTGTTAGGTTATACTACGCAGAAAGATCGCTCCAATGCCATCAACCTCAACGCCAGCCCTTACCCTAACGACCTGATTCAGACCATCAACGCGGCACAGGCCATCGGAACTTGGGGAGAAAATCAACAGGAATGGAGCATTATTTCTTACCTCGGACGACTCAATTATTCTTTCGACGATAAATATTTATTCACGGCCACTTTCCGTTCCGATGGTTCTTCTCGTTTTGGCGCAAAAAACAGGTATGCTACCTTCCCTTCTATCGCTGCCGCTTGGCGTATTTCAGAAGAAGATTTTTTGAAAGACAACAAAGTACTGAACAACCTGAAGTTAAGGGCCAGTTATGGTAGAAGCGGCAATAACAACATTGGGAATTATTCACACTTAGCCGCCATCAACCCCGGCGCGTATGTCTTCGGAAACACCCAGGTTTCGGCATCTTTTGTCGGGTTATCCAATCCTTTTTTGACGTGGGAAGAATCCCAACAGATTGATGTGGGGTTGGATGCTGAATTTTTCAACAACCGCCTTTCGTTGATTGTGGATTTGTACAACAAAGAAAGTAAAAACATGCTGCTCAACGACGTCATCCCCGCCATTACGGGTTTCAACTCGCAGATTGTTAACAAAGGAAATGTACGAAATCGAGGCATCGAAATTTCACTCGGAGGAACCCCGATAAAAGGAGCGTTAAACTGGGATTTTAATTTAAATGTCGCCTTCAATCGTAACAAAGTACTTTCTCTCAATGAAAACGGGGACCGGATTTTGTCAGGCAACAACGACAACAATCCAACGCACATTACGGTGGTAGGAAAGCCCATCGGTCAATTTTTCGGGTTTATTGCCGACGGCGTTTATACCGCCGAAGACATCGCCAATCCCAATATCATCAAAACCGCACAGGTATATGAAGGTAATTCTAAATACAAGGATATCAACGGCGACGGTGTTATCAACGACTTTTTGGACTATACCATGCTCGGCAATCCTCATCCCGACTTCATTTTTGGCTTCTCAAACAACTTCTCTTATAAAAGATTTACCTTGGGAGTCATCATGAACGGCCAAAAGGGAGGCCAAGTAATGAACGGATTGCGGCAGTCAACCGATAACCTGCAAGGTTTTTTCAACGTAAATAAAGAGTTTGTAAACCGTTGGAGAAGTGCCGAAAACCCTGGCGACGGAACACTATACGGCGTGCCTAAATTAACGCCGAGTTGGGGCCACCGGGTCAACAGCCGCTGGGTAGAAGATGCTTCTTTCCTGCGCGTCTCTAACCTTTCGTTGGGGTATTCGCTGCCCGAGGGCTTGGTCAAAAAAACGGGTTTTATCAACAGTTGCCGTTTTTATTTTACGGTACAAAACTTGGCCATGTTTACCAACTATACAGGCGCCAATCCCGAAGCACAGTCCCGAGACATTAACAATACGCTCTCTCCGGGTTTTGATATTTCCTCCTATCCACTTTCGCGGACTACTTCAGTGGGTCTGAATTTATCCTTCTAAAAAACGACTTTCAACATGAAAAAAATCATATATGTGCTGACGCTGTCTCTTTTGACGGGCTGCACCAACAAGTTTCTGGAACTGTATCCAAAATCAACCCTTAACGAAGGGAATTTTTACCAAACAGAGGTAGAATATACCCTCTTGGCCAACGGCTGTTACGTTCCGTTGCGGGATAATGAAAAAAATAACCACTGGATTTTGGCAGAGTTAATCTCCGACAATGCAAGTTTTCAAAACAACGTCCGAACTGGAGAAGCCTCAAGGGGAGTCATTGACCAATTCATTTTGGTGGGTGACAATATTGCTTTTGCTAACTTTTGGAACCTCTCATACAACGGGATTACGCGTTGCAATAAATTGCTGAGTGAATTGGACCGGGAAGGTGTCAATTGGTCTAAATTGTCTTTCAAAGAACGTTGTGCCAGCGAAGCCCTCTTTTTACGGTCGTTATACTATTTTAATCTTGTTCGACAGTTTGGCGGCGTGCCTTTGGTTTTAGCCCCCACCACTTCGCAAGAAGCAGTGGACATCAAACGCTCAACGGAAGCGCAGGTCTATGATAGTATTATCAATGATTTAAAACAGGCGGCCGAGCGTTTTGCCAAAGCCAAGGATGTGGAAGAAGCAGGCCGGGCCAACGAAATGTCGGCCCTGTCGCTGTTGGGCAAAGTGTATCTTACCCTTGGTAAATATGCCGAAGCCGAACAAACCTTGAAAACCGTCATTAATTCGGGTAAATACGCCCTTTTACCCAATTACGCTGATGTTTTCAACCCTTCTAAAAAGGACTTTAAAGAAACCATATTTGCGGTTCAGTATTCAGAAAACAGTGCTGAACTCGCCAACCGATTCATCTTTCTGTTTGCCCCTCATACTTCGGGAGGAGCCGTGACGAATCGCCCCAATATCAACATCGTAGGAGCGGGGTGGAATCAACCTACCGACGATTTGATCAACGCTTTTGAGGCAGGAGATACCCGCAAAGCCGTTTCGATTGGCTTTTGGAATGGCTTAGATTGGGATAACGTCGTGCGTCCTATCGCCTATTGTGCCAAATACAAAGCGCCTATTTCTGCGCCTGACGACCGTTGTGGTGACAATTTTCCTGTGTTACGTTACTCGGATGTCTTGTTAATGTACGCCGAAGCGCTCAATGAACTAAGCCGTACGGGCGAAGCCATTCCTTACGTTCAGCAAGTGCGAACCAGAGCAGGTCTCACCGCCCCGGTGGCTGCGCTAGGCAAAGAAGCTCTGAAAACGCTCATCGCCAAAGAGCGTCAGGTAGAGTTTTGTTTTGAGAACCAACGTTGGTACGACCTCAAGCGTACCGGCAAGGCCGTTGAAGTAATGACCGCCCACGGCATTCGTGAAAAAGCCAAAAAGACATTTCTTTATCCAGAAGGCTATACTTTGACCCCCAATAAACTACTTGCGCCGATTCCTGTCAATGAGGTTTCCATCAATAAGTTAACCCAGAATCCAGGATATTGACGAATCACAAACAACCACAGAAATTATAAATAAAATCAATATTTTCTCTGTGGTTCTCAATTTTAAACTCTTTGGTCCTCTGTGTAATCTCCATTTGAAGATTTACTTTTTATTAACTGTTACCTGAAACTATTTATGAAAAAAATAAGCATAAATCTGTTTTTTATTGCCTTGATTGTCCTCACAAGCAACCAAACCCTTTTGTCACAAAACACCGCCAAAAAACCCAACATTCTCTATATTTTGGTGGATCAATGGCGGGCGCAGGCCACGGGTTATGCAGGCGACAAAAACGTGTATGCTCCCAATCTCGACCGATTGGCACGCCAAAGCGTGAACGTCAAAAATGCCGTATCGGGCACGCCCGTTTGTACGCCCCACCGCGCTTCGCTCATGACCGGGCAGTACCCACTCACCAACGGCGTTTTTATGAACGATGTGTTATTGGACACCAACGCCACGACAATTGCGAAAGTCTACAAAAAACACGGCTACACCACGGGATTTGTGGGCAAGTGGCACATCGACGGGCACGGCCGAAATACCTACATCCCACCGACGCGCCAGCAGGGATTTGGGTACTGGAAAGCCTTGGAATGCACCCACGATTACAACAATTCGGCCTACTACGCCGGCGATTCCAATAAAAAACTGGTGTGGAAAGGCTACGATGTTATTGCGCAGACCGACGATGTGTGTAATTATATGACCGCTAAGTCAAAAGAAACCAACCCTTTTATGGTGTTTATTTCCATCGGTAGCCCGCACGACCCGTACCAAACGGCTCCCGAAAAATACCGTAAAATGTTTGAAAACAAAGACATCATCATCAACGAAAATGTGCCTGTGGAGAAACGCGAAAAGGTCAAAAACGACCTTCGTGGCTATTATTCACACATTGCCGCCATTGATGACTGTATCGGAAAAATGTGGCAGACGCTCATAGATTTGGGCATCGAAGACAATACCATCATTGTGTTTTCGTCCGACCACGGCGATTTATTGGGTGCTCACGGTTCATGGAACAAACAGCAGCCTTACGCCGAAAGCATCAAGGTACCTTTTTTGCTTCATTACCCTAAATTGTTTGGTAAAACGGGTAAAACCTCCGAGGCGTTGCTAAACTCCCCCGACATCATGCCTACGCTGTTGGGCCTGTGCAATATTCCCGTTCCGGCATCGGTGGAAGGCATTGATTTTTCGGGGGTGTTGAAAGGAACAAAAAAGGACAACGTCAAACATACGCTGATTTCCTGCACTCAGCCTTTCGGGCAATGGACCCGGAAAATGGGCGGCAAAGAATACCGGGGCTTGTTCACGCACCAATACACCTACACCCGCGACCTGAATGGCCCATGGCTGTTGTTCGACAACCTGAAAGACCCGCTTCAACTCAATAATTTAATCGGAAAAGCCGAGTACAAAAAAGTTCAGACTCAACTGGATGCTGACTTAAAAGGTGAGCTGCGCAAACGAAAAGACGAATTTAAGCCCGGCATGGAGTATGTCAAGCAGTGGAATTACTTAGTAGATGAGACAGAAACGGTGCCTTACAGAAAAGTAAATTACGAAGGAAAACCGATTATTGAGTAACCCAAAACGATTTAGTCATGTCCCAAAACAGCTCCCGCAGTCGCTCGCGTCCCGCGAGCGACGACTATTACAAGGCCTCCAGCCGGAAAGCGCACGATAATTGCCTACGTCTCCTATTTTTTCTTACTTCACTCCTCCCACTTTTCAACCAAGCAGTAGGCCAAAACACCGCCAACAAGCCCAACATCATCTTTATCCTGACCGACGACCACCGAGCGGGTGCATTAGGCTACACTGGAAATAAGTACGCGCACACCCCCGAAATGGATAAATTGGCCCAAACGGGGGTTTATTTTAAGAAAGCACTGGTAACCACCCCCATCTGTGCCGCCAGTAGGGCCAGTATTTTGAGTGCCATGCAGGAACGCGCCCACCGCTACACGTTTCAGACTGGCAATATCAAGCAGGAATACATGGAAAATGCCTACCCCAAAGTACTGAAAGAGGCGGGCTATTACACAGGTTTTTACGGCAAATTTGGGGTAAATTATGCCCGAAAAGACCAATTATTCCACGTGTATGAAGACTACGACCGCAACAACCGATACACCGACAAACGGGGCTATTTCTTCAAGACCTTGGGCAAAGATACCGTCCACCTAACCCGCTATACGGGCCAAAAAGCCATTGATTTTATTGAAAGCGCCCCCACCGACAAGCCCTTTTGTTTATCGCTGAGTTTCTCGGCTCCTCATGCGCATGACGGTGCTCCTGACCAGTATTTTTACGATGAACAAACAGCGCATTGGCTTGAAAATGAAACCATTGCTCCGCCACTTTTGGGTGAAGACAAGTACTTTAACGCACAACCTGAAAAAGTAAAAGCGGGTTTCAGTCGCCTGCGCTGGACGTGGCGGTTTGATACGCCCGAAAAATACCAACGCATGGTCAAGGGCTATTACCGAATGATTGCGGGGATTGATTTGGAAATTGCCAAAATTCGGGAAGAACTGAAAAAGAAAAACCTCGATAAAAATACCATCATCATTTTGATGGGCGACAACGGCTACATGCTGGGCGAAAGACAGTTGGCCGACAAGTGGCTGATGTACGACAATTCCATTCGGGTTCCGCTGATTATTTACGACCCAAGGCAGGGGAAGCACCTAGACAGCGACGAAATGGCGTTGAACATTGACGTGCCTGCCACGATTTTAGACATGGCAGGGGTAAATCGACCGAAGAATTATCACGGAAAAAGTTTATTCCCGTTGGTTGCCCAAACGGCCCAAAATATGCAGCGCGATACAGTGCTGATTGAACATTTGTGGGAGTTTGAAAACATTCCGCCCAGCGAAGGCGTACGCATCAACGAGTGGAAATATTTTCGTTATGTCAACGACAAAACCCTCGAAGAACTCTACAACCTCAAAGCCGACCCCAACGAAATCACCAACTTGGTTCGGGACGAAAAATACCGAGATGTGTTGAACAACCTGCGGCAAAAAACCGAACAACTCATTCGGCAACACCGAGATGCTAATGCCTGCCAACCGACGGGCTTGATGGTGGAGTTTATCCGCCAACCCGCCACCGTTTTGCTGAAAGATACTACGCCCGAATTTGGTTGGGTGGTACCCAAAGAAGCCGTTTTTCAGTCGTCGTACCAACTATTGGTCGCTTCTTCCAAAGCCAACATCGACAACAACATCGGCGATGTGTGGAACACGGGACAAGTGCGCGGAAACCATTCTTCCAATGTGGCTTACCAAGGCAAACCCCTACAAACGGGCGTGCAGTACTTTTGGAAAGTGAGGATTTGGGACACCGACAATCGCACGGGCGATTATTCTGAACCGCAGTCGTTTCGGGTGGGGCCACCAGACAATTCAATTTCAACAACCAATATTTTTCAGGTAGATAAAAAGAAGCCGACGAAATTCGTCAAAACGGCCCCGGGCAGTTACTTCATTGATTTTGGGAAAGCGGCCTTTGCCAATCTGGAACTCAATTACACCGCCAAAAAGAACCAAACCCTCATCGTAAGACTGGGAGAACAGCTCGAAAACGGGAAAATAAACCGCAAACCCATGGGCAGTATTCGGTACCAAGAGGTAAAATTGGAGGTATCCAAAAGCAAAAAAACCTACCGACTCAACATCAAACCCGACGAAAGAAACACCAAATCAAGCGCCGGCGCGGTGGTAATGCCCGATTCGTTTCCCGTCTTATTGCCGTTTCGGTACTGCGAAATAGACAATGTCACCGAAAATCTGACTGCCAACGACCTAACGCAATTGGCGTATTTCAGTTATTTTGAAGAAGACCAAAGCCGTTTCAAAAGCTCAGACACCACCCTCAATCAGGTCTGGGAGCTGTGCAAATACACCATCAAAGCCAGTTCATTTTCAGGATTTTACCTCGACGGCGACCGTGAGCGCATCCCGTACGAAGCCGATGCGTACCTCAATCAGCTGAGCCACTACGCCACCGACCGCGAATACGGCATTGCCCGCAAAACCATCGAGTATTTTATGGAGCACCCCACCTGGCCTACCGAATGGCAACTCCACGTGGCGCTGATGTTTTACCAAGATTACATGTACACGGGCGATACCGAGCTCATTGCCAAATACTACGAACCTCTGAAGTACAAAACCCTCATGGAACTCGCCCGAGAGGATGGGTTGATAAGCTCGTCGTCGCCCAAAAATACGCCTGAATTCATGCAAAAACTGGGCTTTAAAGACCCTAAAATTCAGCTGAAAGACATCGTCGATTGGCCACCGGCCCAAAAGGATACGGGTTGGAAATTGGCCACGGCCGAGGGCGAACGCGACGGCTATGTTTTTACGCCCATCAACACCATGGTGAACTGTTTCTTTTACAAAAACATGGAAATCATGGCCGAATTTGCGCGTATTCTCCACAAATCAGAGGATGAGCGACAATTTCAGACCTTGGCGATAAAAGCCAAAAATGCCATCAACGAAAAATTATTTAACCCAAAAACGGGGGCGTACGTTGACGGCGAAGGCACCGAACACTCCTCGCTGCACGCCAACATGATGGCATTGGCGTTTGACATTACACCCGATAGCCACAAGAAATCAGTCGCCAAGTTTATCAAATCCCGGGGCATGGCATGCAGCGTGTATGGCTCGCAATATTTACTGGAAGCCCTCTACAACGCCAACGAGGCCGATTATGCCTTGCAACTCATGACCGCCACCCACGACCGAAGCTGGTGGAACATGATCAAAATCGGCTCAACCATGACGCTGGAGGCTTGGGACACCAAATACAAACCCAACCTCGACTGGAACCACGCTTGGGGCGCAGCCCCCGCCAATATTGTAGCCCGCAATATGTGGGGTATTCAACCCAAAACAGCGGGTGGAAGCATCATGAACATCAAACCGCAATTAGGCACGCTTTCTGCTACCGAAATCACCGTACCCACCATGAAGGGACTTATCAAGGCATCGTATCAGCGCAAAAGCAGGGTTCTTCAGGAATACACCTTTGAATTACCCGCCAATGTATCGGCAGAGTTGACATTAAAGTACTCTCCCGAAGATACAATTTTGCTCAACGGAACCAAAGCAAATACCTCCTTCGGTACCCTCCGACTCTCGCCGGGCATCAATACTGTTGTGTTAAATGTCAATACGTTTTGAGTAGTGCTTTTGGTTTCTCAAAACCAAAAGCACATTCCCAAAACGCTAACGCTGTTATCTATTTCGGTTTTGAGAAACTGAAATCACGCTGAAAGTCCGAGGGGTTACTCGACAAACTGTCTTTCTCAAAAATTCCGATAACTTTGTCACTTTCTCAACAATTCTATTTGTAAGCATTGAGAAGTGACAAAGTTATCCCAACATGCCCAAAGAAAGACCCTCGAAACCGCCGCTCCTATTGACCGTCACCGAAACTGCCGAATTGATGGCTTTTCTGTTGGCAAAACTTCCCCATAAAAACCGCAACAACATCAAAACGCTGCTGCGCGACCGGCATATTTTGGTCGAAGGCCGGGTTCAAACAAAGTATAATTATTCGTTGCAGCCCAATCAGCGCGTTGAAGTACGCTGGACCCAAGGTTCCAAGGAAAGCGTGTATCGCGGCCTAACGATTTTGTTTGAAGATGCGCATTTGATTGTCATTGAAAAACAGGAAGGGCTCCTTTCCATCTCTGCCAATAATAAAGATTCCCAAACTGCCTATAACACACTGAGCGCACACGTCAAGAAGCAGAATCCCGCCAACAAAATCTTCATCGTTCACCGCCTCGACCGCGAGACGTCGGGCGTGATGGTGTTTGCCAAAACCGAAAGGGTAAAGGCATTGTTGCAGGAAAGTTGGGAGCCTACCACCAAAGAGCGCACTTACATTGCCGTGGCCGAAAAGCCTTTCAAAGAGCCTTCGGGCACCATCACGTCGTATCTGAACGAGAGCAAGGCGCTCATTATGTATTCGAGTCAAAACCCCGCTCAGGGGCAATTAGCCATCACGCATTATGAAGTGTTGAAACAAAACGCCGATTTTTCGTTGTTAAAAGTAAACCTCGAAACGGGGCGCAAAAATCAGATTCGGGTACATTTACAAGACTTGGGGCATTCTATCGTTGGTGACAAAAAATACGGGGCCGTCACGAACCCCATTGCGCGCTTGGGCCTACACGCTTGGATTTTAGCTTTTGTTCATCCAATAACTCACGAAAAACTTCGTTTTGAAACTACCATTCCAAAAAAGTTTTTGGAATTATTTCCCCGATAATTAACTTTATTTACTCACCCTTAAACAACTACCGATATGGCAAAAGATAAACCCGGCAAGGAAAAGAAAAAAGAGCCAGAAAAAACCACCAAAGAAAAAAAAGCTGATAAAAAAGCCAAGAAAGAAGGCAAAAGCAAAAGCACTTTGTAACGTCAGCCACCATCCCCAGCATCCTGTGTCGGGGATGTTTTTTTTAGGCCCTTTCAACTCAGTTGAAAAATAAAGTCCTCCCTACAGGCTGGGGCATGGTACGCCGTCACGGGCCTGTTCGGTACCGTGAAGTTTTAAAATAAAGTCCTCCCTACACGGGAGGATTTAGGTGGGGTTCTTTAACTTTGTGGTAGGTTCTCTCAACTCCCCCTACCTCATGGCTGAAAACAAAACCCAACCTACCAACCAAAGCGTAGACGCGTTTATTGACGGCATCGACCGCGAGCAGCAGCGCACAGACAGCCGCATCGTTGCAGAAATCATGCAACGCGCTACTGGAAGCAAACCCAGAATGTGGGGCGAAAGCATTATCGGTTTTGGCGACACTCACTACAAATACGCCACTGGTCGTGAAGGAGACTGGTTTTTGGTGGGTTTTTCTCCCCGCAAACAAAACCTAACGCTTTACCTGACCTGCGGCATCAACCACCTGGAAGAGGACCTCAAGCGGTTGGGCAAACACAAAACCAGCGTGTCGTGTCTGTACATCAACAAATTGTCGGACGTCAACCTTCTGGTACTGGAGGAAATCATTCAAAAGTCGGTTCAAATAGGCCCAAAAGCATTAGCTTAGCCTGTTTTGACGCAAAATCGTAAAATAAACCATTGTACATCGTCATTTATACTTTCCCGTGTCATCCAAAACTTTTTTCTGCATTGATGCCCACACCTGCGGCAATCCCGTGCGCGTCGTAGCTGGCGGCGGCCCTATTCTTGAAGGCAAAAACATGAGCGAAAAACGCCAGCATTTTCTGCGCGAATACGACTGGATTCGCAAAGGTCTAATGTTTGAGCCGCGCGGCCACGACATGATGTCGGGCAGTATTTTGTACCCGCCCCACGACCCCGAAAACGACGTAGCGGTGCTGTTTATCGAAACCAGCGGCTGCCTGCCCATGTGCGGCCACGGTACCATCGGCACCATCACCATCGCCATTGAGCATGGTCTCATTCGCCCCAAAACGCCCGGCATTGTACGCATGGAAGCGCCAGCGGGTTTGGTACTTATTAGTTATGTTCAGGAAGGCAACAAAGTCAAATCCGTCAAGCTCGTCAACGTACCTTCCTACCTTGCCGCCGAAGGCATCGAAGCCGAATGCCCCGACCTCGGCACGCTCAAAATGGACGTGGCCTACGGAGGCAATTTCTACGCCATCGTGGATGTGCAGGAGAATTTCCCCGGCTTGGAGCATTACAAAGCCGAGCAACTCATCGGCTGGGCGCGGGTATTGCGCCAACGCATCAACGAAAAATACACCTTTGTTCACCCCAACGACCCCACCATCAACGGCCTCAGCCACATCGAATGGACGGGTGCGGTCATTGACCCTACCTCTTCGGCCCGCAATGCCGTCTTCTACGGCGACAAGGCCATTGACCGCTCGCCCTGCGGCACGGGCACCTCGGCGCGCATGGCGCAGTGGGCCGCCCAAGGCAAATTGAAAAAAGGCGACCAGTTCATCCACGAAAGTATCATCGGCAGCAAGTTCATCGGTACGGTCGAAGATTATGCCAAAGTAGGCCCCCACGACGCCATCATTCCGGGCGTGGAAGGTTGGGCCAAAGTGTATGGTCTCAACACCATCACCATCGACCCCGACGATGATCCGTATGCCTATGGGTTTCAGGTGATATAGAGAAAAACATCTTACTGAAAAAATAATGCAGGAAGTAAATCGGGTAATTGAGTATTTCATTCACGCCTTCACGCACCTTCGTCGTGATTCAAAAAAAGGCGGTGCTCCACACAAACCCATTTTACTTCTTGCCATTATTCATGAATATGAATTAGGCAGAATCTCTAAAAATAAAATCTTCATCACTCCAGAACTAACACACTCATTTTCAGTTTTTTGGAATCAACTTGTTGACACCGACCATGACCAACGTTTTGCTTTACCATTTTATCACCTGTCGGGAGAAAAAGGTAATTGGTGGCAGTTAGTTCCTAATGTTGGTTGTGAAATTTGGATTGAAAACCCAGGCTCCATGCGAAGTTTTGGCAATTTGAGTGCCGCAGTTGCTTATGCTGAAATTGACCCAAATTTGGCCTCTTTGTTTTTGATTAAAGAAAGCCGTGATGTGCTGAAACAAATGGTTTTAAAAACGTACTTCCCTCAAAAATCTACGCAGCCAATTGAAAATCAAGAAGATGGATATTTAGATGATTTAAGGAACGAAGTTTATGAACCTTCCGCTGAATACAAAACCAAGTTGCTAAACCTCAAAAAACGTCTTGACCCCGAAACATATCAAATCGAAGTTTATAATCGCGGAACGGTTTTCAGGCGAGAAGTGGTAAAGGTTTACAATGAATCCTGTTGTATTTCAGAACTTCGGGTTTCGGCTTTGTTTACGATTACAATGGTTGACGCTTGCCATATTGTACCTTTTTCAAAAGATTTCAACAACTCCCTAAACAATGGCATTGCCCTTTGCCCTAATCTCCATCGCGCTTTTGACCGAGGCTTAATTTCTGTCAATGAGAATTATGAAGTCATTCTTTCACAATCATTTAAAGAAAACACTCAAAGTGAATACAGTTTTTCAAAAATAGAAGGCAAAACAATCGTCTTGCCAAATGACAAGGTTTTTTGGCCGTCGTTGGCTAATTTTGAATGGCATCGGAAAAATGTGTTTAAGAGGTAGTTAAGCTTCCCGTTAGTTTAAGTTTATTCCAAAAGCCTTCGGGACGAACCTCTGACCTATGCGTTTATAACGCATGACTCTTTTCCCACAAAAATTCAGACGCTCACAGCGTGACAATGGAGAATACTTTATGACCCTTTGATGGGGCTTGGCGGAGGGGTTTTGCACTCATTTTCTGCTGATGCACCAATTATCCTCTATTGGGTTTTGTGCTTTTCTATTTATCTTTACCCTATCATTAGTGAGAGAATTGATTCTACTTATCAGGAAACCATGCTGACAAAGCCTATTCGTCGAAAAGTACTGCTACCCACCCCAAAAGTGTCTATTGAGGACTATTTCAGGGCGGAGGATAAATCTATTCACAAACACGAATACCATAATGGCTTAATCAAAAAAATGGCTGGAGGACAACTACCCCACAATCGGTTAGCTCAAAAAGCAGCCACTATTATTGATAGTTTTGTTGAAGGCAATGAATTAGCGTTTATTGTAAGTAACAGTGACACCAAAATAAGGATTGAGCAATACAACAAGTTTGTGTATCCCGACGCGGTGGTCATTTGTGAAAAACCCGAATTTTATCAAAATCGTAAGGATACCATCACCAATCCCTTACTCATTGTGGAGGTGTTGTCTGACTCGACTAAAGAGTACGACCGAACCATCAAATATGAATATTACCGTACGATTCCAAGTTTTAAGGAATATGTACTGGTACACCAAGACACTAAACATGTGTCGGTTTATACCAAACAAACCGACAATACCTGGATAGTTCGTGACTACGACGGCGACGATGCCACGGCTATTTTATATGCTATTCAAGAATGTCCTTTGCCTTTAAAAAGACTTTATAGAGGATTAGAAATAGGCATTTAGGTTAAAATTTTCGGCATTTCGTAGCTCTTTGCGTTTATCCCGCAAGCTAGTATTCCCCCATAACGATTTCAACCCTTTACGGCTTAACACAAGAGGGAGGTTTGGTGAAAGAATCAGCTTTTATATATCTTCGTTACAGAAACCACTCATTCAAAAAACGCCAGTACCATGAACTTGCCCTATTTATCCGACCATACGGGGTATATTACAGGGGTATTTATCCCTATTAAGGAGTGGGAAAGCATCCGCAAAAAGTTGGATTTGCCCAATACATCAAAGCAACTACACCGCGAAGAATTGCTCGAAGCATTTGAAGAAGTCAAACGGATACGTAAGGGTAAATTACCCAAACCTAGTCTAAGCGATTTTTTAAATGAGCTTTGAGATACTACCCATTTCACCTTTTCAAAGGCAAGCCAAAAGGCTCATCAAAAAATTTCCTTCACTGAAAGGCGAACTTCTGAACCTTATTGAAAGCCTTAAAGACCAGTAAAAGTGGTTCAAGCTATGAAATAACAATCTTCTTTTTGGTTTGCGCTTATCCCAAAAGCCTTTGGTACGAACCTCCACATGATGCGTTTATACCCCCTGCCGCCTTCTACCACAACGATACCAGACGCTCTCTACGTGACAAAGGAGGATAGGCTAATCCCGTATAATTTTTGGAAAGTTATTTGTGAAGTTTTGAAACATGCTTATCTTTGAACTTAATTTATAAGTTAAGTTGAAGTACGCACAACTAGTCGAACTCCCGGATTTACGTTTATCGAAAGTAACCTTTTACAGTATCCGGCTCGAAGAAAACACCCGCAGCGAGTTTGCTGATTTTTTGGTACGAATGAAATCACAGCAACAAACTTTGGGACAACTGGGTGAACTCATTCGCATAATTCAAAATATCGGCACTAAATACGGCGCATTGAAACACTTTTTTCGGCACGAAAATGCAGCTTCGGCATTGCCTCCGCCTCATTTTCAATACGTTGATATTGAAGATTATGGAGTAAGGCTGTACTGTATTCGATTGAGTGATTCGGTAGTGATACTTTTGAACGGTGACCGTAAAACCACCCAAAAAGCTCAGGACTGCCCATTGTGCGCGAAGCATTTTACACTGGCCAATCGGTTGGCCCGGAAAGTAGACGAAGCTATCATAGATGGATACATACGTCTGTTTTACAAAGAGTTAGAACAAGACGATAATTTTGAAATTATACTATAGAAACGTATGAAAAAGCAATTTGAACAGGAAAACATTGACAATCTGCTATCTGAGCTATTGGCGGAGACGCCTAAAGAACAGCTCTTGTTTGTGGACTTTTCGATGGCAATAGCTACTCGGATTGTACGCATATTGGAAGAAAAAGGGCTTAAACAGAAAGATTTGGCGCAGATGCTGGGCAAAACTGAGCCTGAAATCAGCAAATGGCTAAGTGGCACCCACAATTTTACCTTGAGATCATTGGCTAAGATTGAAAGTGTTTTGGGGGAATCTTTATTTGTCGTTGAAACCCCACAGTCAGCTCTGGCTGCCTGATTCCTTTTGGAAAGAAGGTGAGAGTTTCTTATTACCCCCCACTCATCGCCCGCAACTCCCCCACGACTTTCTTTACCGCTTCTACCACCTGCGGGATTTCGTCGGCGGTATTGAAACGCCCTAAACTGAACCGAATGCACGAAAAAGCCTCGGTTTCGGTCATACCCAAGGCCATCAAAACGTGGGAAGGGTCAATAGAGGCCGAAGTACAAGCCGAGCCGTTGGACACGGCGATGTTTTCCAAACCCATGATGAGCGCGTCGGAGTCGCAACCTTCAAAAAGTACATTGGTGACGTTGTAAAGGCGGTTTTCACGGTTGCCGTTGATGCGCGTTCCCGAAATTTGGAGCAATTCATTTTCGAGCGTATCACGCAGTTTCCCTACGCGTTCGGCGTCGGATTGCAGTTGTTTTTGGGCGAGTTCTGCCGCCCTGCCCATGCCCACGATGCCCGTCACGTTGAGCGTGCCCGAGCGTTTGCCGCCTTCGTGCCCACCGCCGTGCAGGAGCGCTTCCAGTTTGACGCGATTCGGTCGTCGCTGCCGTACAAACAACGCACCCACGCCTTTGGGCCCGTAAAATTTATGTGCCGACATAGGCATCAAATCAATACCCAATTCATCTACATTCAGCGGCATTTTACCCACAGCTTGTGTGCCATCGGTCATAAACAGCGCGCCAACTTCACGAGTCAATCGCCCTATTTCTTTTAAAGGTTGAACGACGCCAATTTCATTATTTACGGCCATCATCGACACCAAAACCGTGTCTTTGCGAAGCGTATTTTTGAGCAAATCAAGGTCGAGTAAACCATTGGGCTGTACTGGCAAATAAGACACCTCAAAGCCTTTGGTTTCAAGGTGTTTGCAAACATCCAAGACCGCAGAATGTTCTGTTTGTAGCGTGACAA
The DNA here is from genome assembly GCF_003339505.1 of Runella aurantiaca. Lineage (GTDB taxonomy): Bacteria > Bacteroidota > Bacteroidia > Cytophagales > Spirosomataceae > Runella > Runella aurantiaca. The sequence goes on along the minus strand of NZ_QPIW01000002.1, from coordinate 241,079 downwards.
TGTGTTTGCCTTTGGCTTGGTATTGTTCGGCTACGCCTTTGATAGCCAAGTTGATGGCCTCCGTTGCCCCCGAAGTAAACACGATTTCGTGGGTTTGGGCCCCTATCAAATCAGCCAACTGTTGACGGGCAGTTTTGACGGCTTCGCTTGCACCTACCCCAAAAGCGTGCGTACTAGCCGCATTGGCAAAGTTATCGGTCAGAAACGGCATCATTGTTTCCAACACTCGTGGGTCTATTCGGGTCGTAGCGTTGTTGTCTAAATAAATCATGTTCTTCCGTACTCTCCTTTTTCATCGATATCACCTACCGTTGCAATAACACCTGCAAATCAACGCTTTATTTCTCCAATTTATACCACTTCACATTGCGCAACGCCTCCCTACGCGAGTAGGCCGCTTGATTGGGGGCGTAATGCTTGGCAAGATAATCCAGTACCGTTTTTTCAGTTTCGCCCAAATCCCACAGCTTATGATTGCGCTGCATCCAGCGAATTTTGCTCAACCATTCGTCGCGGGTGAAGCGGTGCTGTAAGATCAACTTCGGCGAGTGGCAACCCGTGCATTGGGCTTTCACAATCGTAAAGTTAGGGTCGAGCGCCAAGCCCGTTTCGGCATCTACGCTGTCGGCCAATCCTTGCGTCGAGGAGGGGTTTACACCGTATGTATGTTCCCGCTGCATCGCCGCCACAAACAGGCCAACGGCGCAGATTACTAACAATAGGTTCTTTATCATATTGACGAATGACGAATAATTCAAGTAATGAATGAGCGAATTACGAGGTACGAATATAGAACACCTTTTATCATTACTTTTTCATTTTACATTTTTCTGTTTTACATTTTTCGGTTAACTAAACCGCTTTTACGGCAATTCGATGGCAGGCGTTGTTGAGGTATCCTCCAGGATTCCAGGCAGGAATCACCATCGGCTGTGCTACCCCGTTGGCATCTGTGGCGCGGGCCCATACTTCATAATAGCCCTTTTTGGGAAGCTGAATCTGCGCCGACCAACGCTGCCACGCCAAGCGGTTTTTGGGAGGCTGCACGTTGGCTTTTTGCCAAGTAGCCCCGTAATCCACAGAAACTTGCACTTCCTTGATGCCAACATCGCCCGCCCATGCGTGGCCGCGCAGCGAAAGGGTTTTGCCCAAGTCGAGCATAGCGCCTGATTTAGGATATGTTATCAGCGATTTGACGGGCATGGACTCAATGATGCGGAAGTTTTCGGGGGTCTCGGCCAGTTTTTCCCCCGGCGAAATCGGCTGACGCGGTACGCGGTAACTCTGTCCGTCCATTTTGGCTCCGTCGTGCTCTTTGTTGCGAATCGCAATCGTATGCAGCCACTTACCCGATACCGAAGCCGGCCAGCCGCCAATGACCAATCGCAGCGGAAAGCCGTGCATCAGCGGCAGGTCTTGTCCGTTGACCGCCCAAGCCACGAGGGTTTCGTCTTCCAAGGCTTTTTTGATGGGCACGCCACGCGAAATCACCACCTTGCTTGCGTCACGGCTGGGATGTAAGTCTTTGCCGTAATACCCGATATAGACGGCATCGTCTTTCAGGCCCACATCGTTGAGGATATCTTTCAGGCGCACACCCGTCCATTCGGCGCAGCTTACCGCGCCTTGGTCCCACTGATTGCCAGAGGTTTGGGGTACAAATCCGGAGCGCCCGTTGCCGCCACATTCGAGCACCAGCTGATAGGTGTAGGTCTTGAATTTGGTTTTCAGCTCGCTCAGGCTATACGTTTTCGGGGCTTTGACCGACTCACCTTTGATGGTCAGGCTCCAAGTTTTGGGGTCAATCTTTTCTTCGGGTGCGAGGCCGTTGTTACGGATAAACATACGTTCAATGGGCGTCACCGCATCATCCAACAAATGAGGTGGCGTTTCAACGTTCCAAGGCTTATCACTCAGCACGATCATATCGGGATGCTTGCCCGCCATTCCCTCATCAAATGCCAGCGGAACGTGATTTTGGGGCATATTTTCGGCAAAAACGATTTCGGTTCCCACTAGCCCTGCCAACGTTGTCAAGGCACTTTTCTTTAAAAAACCGCGACGGTCGTGCAGCGTTTTGCTCATTTTCCTATCTATTTTATAATCTATGGGATTGGTGGATGATTTCATTTTTCAAAGATGCTACAAAAAATGTATAATTGAAAAGTTCTTTTGCCCTGATTTTGGGGTGAAAGCATGAAACCCGTTATTCCTTCCTATTGGGCTTATGACAGAAGGCATAAATTGAAAGATTCTCTGTATGTTTGAACAAAAAAATTGCCCGATTCGAAGGACGAGTTTAGGATTTAAGAATTATTCCATTTTTATCTTTTCAGTTTTAAAATTCCCGACTTTACGGTTTTACTTTTTTCAGTTTTTCGGTTTAATGTTTTTCGGTTTTACATTTTTCAGCTTTTCGGTTTTAATCTTTTTATCCCTTGCCAACCCCCACCCATTTCCACCAGATAGCCCATTTACCCGGTCGCAGTATCGATATTGACGGCCAAGAATACCTGTATTTTAGCGGCACGGCCTATTTGGGGCTACCGCACAATCCCGCTTTTCAAGACCTTATTCAGGAAGGTTTGCATCAGTACGGAAGTGTGTACGGTAGCTCTCGTAACGGCAATTTACAACTGACTATTTACCAACAGGCGGAACAAAAACTAGCTTCTTGGGCGGGTGCTGATGCCGCACTCACGCTATCATCAGGGATGTTGGCGGGACAGGCGGCCATTCGGCAACTGATGCTCGAAGGTTACGAATTTAGTTATTCGCCCGATGTCCATCCTGCGGTTTGGCACCTGCCCCAAGTGGATATTGCCAAGGAAACATTTGAACACTGGATTGAGAATACCCTCACAACCCTCCACACTACGAATCGCGCGGCGAACCGTCACCAAATAGCCCTCGTCACCAACTCCGTCGATGCGCTTCGCGGAAAACTATACGATTTTGAATGGATTAAATCTATTCCTGAAGACCGCGAAGTAGTTTTATTGGTGGATGATTCACACGGTTTGGGCGTAACGGGCACTGGAGGCCGTGGCGTTTGGGAACGTATTCCTAAAAGAAAAAACGTGCGTTTGATTGTCACGGCTTCGCTAGCTAAAGCCATGGGATTGCCCGGTGGCGTTATTTTTTCGGACCCCGCGAGCCTGCACCGTATCCGTTATTCCGCCTACTTTGGGGGCTGTTCGCCCGTAGCCCCCGACCATCTTTACGCATACGTCCAAGCCGAGACCATTTATCAAGACGCTTATGAGCGCTTACAGGCCAATATCCGCCAATTTACCGATTCCATTCGGGACTTAAACTTGTTGAGTTTTACGGACAATTACCCCGTTTTTTACAGCGGGCGCGACGAGTTGTACCCTTTTTTATTGGAACGCGGCATCTTTATCTACAGTTTTTCTTACCCCAAACCCACCGACAAAGCCAATACCCGCGTCGTATTGAGTGCTTGGCATACGCCCGACGACATTCAAAAACTCAGCGCGGCCTGCCGCGACTTCGCCGCCCTGTACCTTTAGACATTTCCGTTTGCCCTTGTCTTCCTTCGCTTCACTCCCTTCGATGGTTACTCCGTCGGAAAAGAGCTGTTTGCCCAAGGGCTTCCGCAGATATTTGTTTCGTTGTTCGGCCTTAAACCATCCTTCAATCAAACATAAAACTGCCATGAAAACATTTTTTATCATCACCCACGTTGCCATCGGATTTCTGGCCCTTGCCGTGGGGCTTGTTCCTATGTTATCCAAAAAAGGGAGCCGTTTACACAACAAAACAGGCCTTATTTATTATTGGTCAATGGTCTTCGTGGCCATTTCGGCGGTTGGCTTGGTGCTCATTTCTCCCCTTACCGACGGGCGTTTGTTCTTAACAGGCATTGCAGTTTTCAGCTTCTATTTGTGCTTTACGGGGCGGCGTTCGCTCCAACAACGCGACGAAGAGTCCGTGAGGTGGTACGATTGGGGTATATCGGGATTGATGGTGGCTACCTCCGTAGCCATGATTGTGTATGGCGTGTATCACCTCTCTACGTTGTTGATGAAGGGCCAATTTGAATCCATCGGGGTATTATTTTTAGTTTTCGGGATTTTCAGCGGCTCTAATGCCCGTTACGATTTCAAGAAATACCTCCTTCCTCACGCCGCCAAATACGGCAATCGGGAGTGGTTGTTTGTCCACATTGAGCGCATGGGCGGCTCGTACATCGCTACCTTCACGGCCTTTGCGCTGGTGAATATACGTTACGTTTTTCCTGATGCCCCCGCAGGGATTTATATTGCTACTTGGATTATGCCCGGCCTGATTGGCGGGCTGCTTATCGGCAGAGTCGTCCGTTTTTATTTGGTAAAATTCAAAATGTCTGTTCAATAATGTGGTATGCTGACATACCATAATCAATTTTAACGTATATCTTTGCCTATCTGACACTGATATTAAACTTCCCGACTTTGGCAGATGGATTCTTCCAAAACTTGGGAAGTTTTACAAATGACATCAAATCAACAGGTAATGCGCAAGGAAAAAACCGTCGACTTTCACATCAAATGGGCTTGGCACGCCATTTCCAGGATGTACAATACTTACGCCTCTCGGCGGTATGGTATGACGATGGCGATTGGGTATGTATTGCTGAATATCGACATGGAAAACGGCACCCCAGCCACCCGCATTGGGCCGTCTATCGGCATGGAGCCGCGCAGCCTCACGCGTACGCTCAAAGCCCTCGAAGAGCGCGGTTGGATTCGGCGCGAAACCGACGATGTAGACAAACGTTTTGTAAAAGTCTTTTTGACCGAAGAGGGAAAACGAAGACGCGAAATGGCCCGCGAGGGCGTGATAGCTTTCAATACCATGCTGCGTGACCAAATTCCCCTCGACAAATTGGTCATCTTCTTTGACGTTATCAAGGAAATCAACCGATTGGTGGAAGAGGAAAACAACAAAATCAAAGCCGAAAACTTCCTTAACGACGAAATTTAAACGCTGCTCTTTTTTTTATCCCCTGAATCTTCCCTTTTGTCAGCATTTTCACCCACTTCGCGCTTTTTTTCTAGCCACGTGTGAGTTGGGTTTTTACTTTTGCCTTCTCGTAACATTACATTCCCATTGGTAGATTCTGCCGATAGACATCTATACGTTTTAATAAAACTTATTCTTTAAATAATACAAAATTGAACGGATTATTGGACATACTCTAGTCATTCCGATTTAATTTTCATTTTCTCCAACCCTGCTGACATAGGGTTGTCAGTGCCGACTATTTAATTTGTATTACAAAAAAAACGCCTTAAATACCTGTTTCGCTCTCATGGAACTCAAAAATATTTGATAAAAAACTTTGGAAACTATGAACCTTTATAGAGTTTCCAAAGTTTCTATCTTTAAAAAGTGAAAAACCATAGTGAGAGAAAGAATCCTTGAAAAAGCGCAGGAACTATTTTTTAGGTTCGGCGTCAAAAGTGTTACGATGGATGATATTGCCCGTGAATTGGGTATTTCAAAAAAGACCATCTACCAACATTTTGAAGATAAAAATTCAATGGTATGTGCGGGGGTAAAACACCATTTTGAATGCGACCACTTCATTGCCGAAAAAATCCACAATGAAGCCCCCAACCCAATTGCAGAGGCAGTGATGGGTGCCGAAATGATGCGACAAACCATGTCGGGATTGAATCCATCGGCCATTTTTGACATCAAGAAGTATTACCCGCAGGCTTGGGATTTGTTTTCGCAGTATAAAAAAGAGTTTGTGCTTGATTTGATTCGGAGAAACATCAAAAAAGGCATTGAAATGGGGTTGTATCGCTCCAATGTCAACGCCGAAGTCATTGCCAGATTACGCCTCGAACAGGTTGAAATGGGCTTAGACCCTTATATTTTCCCCGTAGGACAGTTCAATCCGTTGGACACTCAGTTGGAATTACTCGATCATTTCTTACGAGGAATTGTTACCCCCGAAGGACTTGAATTATATGAAGAATACACAAAAACACAACTTTCCGTCTCTATATCTCTATCAGCACTGCTGAACACCAAAAGTACCTATTAACAGCCCATTTTTTAACTCGTATCGGTCGGAAACGGCCACCAAACTATTCATTCAATCACACTCTATGCAATCAATTCAACGCAAATGGAAATGGCTGGTGCTATGCATACTGCCGCTTTTTCCGACCTACAGCCAAACGCGTTATTCACTTCAGGAGGCCATTCAATACGGAGTGACGCACAACATCAACGTCAAGAATTCGCAAACCGACGCCCAAAGCGCGGAGTCGCGGATTGGAGAAATTCGGTCGGTGGGTTTACCGCAAGTGAGTGCATCGTTAAGCCTCATGGACAACCTCATCATCCAACGTGTTTTTTTACCAGCTATCTTTTTTGACCCCCAAGCTCCAGAAGGCGCACCTCCAGTACCCGTTCAGTTTGGCGTAAAATACTCGGGGAATGCGGCGCTGCAACTCAACCAAATGATTTTCAACGCCCAATGGTTATTGGGTTTGAAAGCTGCGCAGGCGTATCGGGAATTGGCCGTTAAGAACGTAACCCAATCTAAAATCCAGATTGCCGAAAGCGTTTCGAAGGCGTATTATGGCGTATTGGTGGCCGAAGAGCGCGCCAAACTACTGGATTTGAACATTCAGCGTCTGGATAGCCTCACCCGCGAAATGGGGGAAATGAACAAAAAAGGATTTGTCGAAAAACTGGACGTAGACCGTTTGGAAGTATCGCTCAACAATCTCAAAACCGAACGATCCAAGGTGCAGAACATGGTGGATTTGAGTTATTATATGCTCAAGTTTCAGATGGGCATGAAACTCGACGAAGCCATCCAACTGACCGACCGCATCAACGAAACAGACGTAGAAAAGATTGCGGCAGAAGTAAAAGCCAGCGATGCCAACGACTTTAAGTATGACCAGCGTGTTGATTATTCTATTCTGAAAAGCAACCTGCTACTGTCAGAAATGGACGTTGAGAACAACAAAAGAGGTTATTATCCTACCGTTTCGGCTTTTGCGGGCTACGGGTACAACACGGGTAGAAATGGTTTTGGGGAAGTTTGGGGTTCGCCGTGGTTCAACAACGCCAACATCGGCTTGAGTGTCAACATTCCCGTTTTCGACGGTTTTGCCAAGAAATACAAGATTCAACAGGCCAAATTTACGGTCGATAAAGTGAAGCAAAGCCTGAGTTTGGTGGAGCAATCCATTGATTTGCAGATTCGTAGCGCCAACATCACCATCATCAACGGCCTCGAAACCCTCAAAACCCAAAAGCGCAACCTTGATTTGGCGCAGGAAGTAGTGCGGGTGTCTAAAATCAAATACCAATCGGGAACAGGCTCTAATATTGAAGTAATCAATGCCGAATCGGCCCTGAAAGAATCTCAAACCAACTATTTTGCCTCACTCTACGAATTGCTTTTAGCAAAAGTAGATTTGGACAAAGCCAAAGGGAAATTAAACTATTAAGACAGTGGGCAGTGGACCAAGGCTCACCTCGCGGTCCACTATCCAACCTGAAATCTAACAACACATTTTATGAAAGCACAATACATTTTCTTATTAGCAGCCACTTTATTCGTAACTGCCTGCGGAGGCGAAAAGAAACCGAATACGTTAGCGGAGAAAAAAGAAGCCTTGGCCAAACTCAAAGCCGATGCCAAAACGTTAACGGAAAAAATCACGGCGCTCGAAACCGAACTCAAAGCCGCTGACCCAACCATGAAAGCCGCCGAAAAGGTGATGCCGGTCGTGACCACCACGCTCGAACCACGCAGTTTCAAAAGCTTCATTGAAATTCAGGGAACGGTCGAAACCAAAAACACCGCTACTGCTACCCCAAGAATGGCTGGTACGTACACCACGGTCTACGTAAAAGAAGGCCAAACCGTAAAAGCAGGGCAATTATTGGCTAAAATTGACAATGCCATTCTGCGTGACCAAATCGCGGCCTTGAAACAGCAAATGGAATTGGTGAATACCGTTTATGATAAACAAAAGGCCCTCTGGGATCAGAAAATCGGAACGGAAATTCAGTATTTGCAGGCAAAAAACAACAAAGAGTCGTTGGAGAAAAACCTCGCGGTACTGAATACGCAAATTGACCTCTATAACGTATACGCGCCCATCAGCGGAGCGGTAGAAAGAGTAATGGTCAAAACGGGTGAAATTGCCGCGCCGGGAATGCCGTTGGCGAGCATCGTCAACTTGGGCAGCCTGAAAGCAACGGCCAACGTGCCCGACAGCTACTTGAGCAACATCAAAATGGGCGATGCCGTAAAAGTAAATCTACCCGACATTGGTCGTGAAATCAACGCCCGCGTTACGTTTATCAGCAAATTGGTCAACCCAGCCAATCGTACATTCAAAATTGAGGCCACCATTCCGACCACCAGCGACATCAAGCCTAATATGCTTTCGATTCTGAACATTGCCGACATCAATAAATCCAACGCCTTGGTTATCAAGCAAAATTATATCCAAAGCACTGAGTTTGGTGATGTAGTGTACGTGGCAGAAATGGAAGGAAACAAGAAAGTAGCGAAGTCGCGCAAGATTAAAACGGGAGTATCTTACAACGGCGAAATCGAAATCACGGAAGGACTCCGCGCGGGAGATTTGATTGTAACGGAAGGTTATCAGGATTTGGTAGACGGACAGGTAATCAGTTATTAATACGCTTATGACAACCCTAAAAGACTTTGCAATTACCCGTTGGTGCTTAGAGAATAAGACCACGGTATATCTCTTCACGGCCATTATTTCACTGGCGGGTTTGTTCGTGTACTTCACGATGCCCAAAGAGCAGTTTCCCGAAATCGCCGTGCCCACGGTCATCGTTTCGACGATTTACCCCGGCGCCAGCCCTTCGGACATTGAAACGATTATCACAAAACCCATCGAAAAGCAATTGAAAGCCGCGAGTGGGGTGACGAAAATTAAATCAAATTCGATTCAAGATTTTTCACTCATCACGGTTGAATTTACGACGGGAATCACGGCCCAAGCCGCCAAACAGCGCGTATCCGACGCCGTAGATAAAGCGCTGGTCGACCTGCCTACCGACCGTAAGCAGGACCCTTCGGTGCAGGAGGTAAACTTCTCGGAGTTTCCGATCATGAACATCAACTTGGCGGGTAATTATTCGTTGAAAAAACTGAAAGATTACGCCGAACAGTTGAAAGATGAAATAGAATCCCTGCCCGAAATCACCCGCGTAGACATCGTTGGGGCACTCGACCGCGAGATTCAAATCAACCTCGACCTGTACAAAATGCAGGCTGCGGGGGTTTCATTCTTCGAAATTCAGAACGCCATTCAGGGCGAAAACATCAACGTATCGGGCGGTGAGCTTAATGTTGACAATGTACGCCGCAACCTCCGCGTGGTGGGTGAGTTTAAAGATGTAAATCAACTGAACAACATCATCATTCGTTCGTCGACCGGCGCAACACTCAAACTGAGTGAAATCGCCGAAGTAAAAGACGGTTTCGCCGAAAGACAAAGCTACGCGCGTTTGGATGGAAAAACGGTAATTACCCTCAACGTCATCAAGCGCGGGGGCGAAAACTTGATTTCAGCGGCGGATGAGATTAAGACCATTCTGAAAAAATACGAGGATACCAAGTTCCCCGAAGGATTGAAAGTAAGCCTGACCAACGATAGCTCTGAGCGTACCAAAGTGGAGTTGAACGATCTGTTGAACACCGTAATCTTGGGCTTTATCTTCGTGGTATTAGTCCTGATGTTTTTCATGGGAGTTCAGGATGCCATCTTTGTGGGGCTTTCGGTTCCGCTTTCTACATTGGTTGCTTTCGTGCTGTTCCCCGTGATTGCTTCGGCTACGGGTATCACGTTTACGTTGAACACCATCGTACTTTTTGCTTTCTTACTCGGCCTCGGGATTGTGGTGGATGACGCCATTGTCGTCATCGAAAACGCCCACCGCGTATACAATGACGACAAGAAACTCAGTCGAAATCAAGCGATTTCATTTGCGGCGGGTGAGGTATTTGTGCCTGTATTGACGGGAACACTGACGACGATTGCGCCATTCTTACCGCTCTTGTTTTGGCCGGGGATTGTGGGTGAATTCATGAAATTCTTACCGCTGACACTTATCATCACGCTTTTTGCGTCGTTGTTTGTGGCTTACGTCATGAACCCAGTATTTGCGTCTTCATCGCTGAAACGCGTAGAAGAGCACGCCAACGAAGACAAGTCATTCCGTTCTATCCTGAAGCCGTTATTGGTATTGATAGGGCTATCGGTAGTGGGTTATTTTATCAACTTTGGTATCGGTAACCTATTCGCGCTGATTACGATTTTGTACGTTTTCAACCATTATATTCTGACCCCGCACATCATTGTTCCTTTTCAGGAAAATGTGTTTCCACGTCTGAAAAACGGCTATCGTAAACTTATTTCGTGGGTCATTACGGGTGCTCGGCCGTATGTGCTGTTTGCGGGAGTGATTGCGATGTTTGTTGGCACTATCATCCTGACGGGCATTGTTCAGCCCAAATCGGTCTTTTTCCCTTCGGGAGATCCTGACTTTGTGTATGTTTATTGCGTTATGCCGCAAGGTACAGACGCCGCCAAGACCAACGAAGTAATGAAAACACTCGAAGACCGCGTATATGGCGTTATTGGCAAAAACAGCCCGATTGTGGCTTCGGTGATTACCAACATTGGTATCAATGCTGGTGATCCTTTCAACCCCGACCGTACGGTGGTGCCCAACAAAGGGAAAATCACGGTGGCTTTCAAAAGTGTGGAAGAACGTATTCATTACGGAATCTCAACCGCCGATATTTTGGCCAAAGTACGTGAACGCGTAAAAGGAATTCCTGGTGCGCAGGTAACGGCCGAGCCAGAAAGCAACGGTCCGCCAACGGGTAAACCCGTTACGATTGAAATTGCGGGTGAAGATTTTGATAAATTGGTCAATTTGACGGCCAACGTAAAAAATGCCATCATCAAAGCAGGTGTTCCTGGGATTGAAGAACTGAAGTCTGACTTGGTGTTGAATAAACCTGAAATCGTGATTGATATCGACCGCGAACAAGCCGCTCGTGAAGGCATCAGCACGGCACAAATCGCGCTGCAAATTCGTGGGGCATTGTTTGGAACCGAAGTCTCTAAATTCCGCGACGACAAAGACGATTATCCCATCATGGTACGTTTAAAAGAAAACGACCGTGGTCAGATTGAAAAGTTGTTGAGCATGAACATCGTGTACCGCGACATGAACCTCGGCGGAGTATTGCGTCAGGTTCCATTGAGCACGTTGACCAATATTCGTTACTCGACCACTTACAGCGGCATTAATCGTAAAAATCAAGAACGCGTAGTAACGCTTTCGTCCGACGTACTGGGCGGATTCAACGCCAACGACGTAAACTCCCAAATTCAGGAAGTAGTTAATGGCATTGAGATTCCTCAGGGCTACAACGTACGCTTGGGCGGAGAGCAGGAAGAACAAATGAAGTCCATGCAGTTTTTGAGCGTGGCATTCTTAGGAGCTATCCTGTTGATATTCTTGATTTTAGTAACGCAATTCAACTCCATGAGCAAGCCGTTCATTATTTTCTTTACGGTATTGTTTAGCTTGATTGGGGTATTGTTAGGATTTATGATTACGGGCAAAACCATGTCCATCATCATGACGGGTGTGGGTATTTTTGCCTTGGCGGGTATCGTAATCAAAAACGGAATCCTGTTGATTGAATTCACCGAAGAGTTACGCGGACGAGGAATGTCTGTACGTCAGGCGCTTATTGAAGCAGGAGCGGCGCGTCTTACGCCCGTATTGCTGACGGCCTCGGCCTGTATCTTGGGTCTGGTGCCGCTTGCCATCGGAATGAATATCAACTTTGTGACGCTCTTCACGGAGTTTGACCCGCAGTTTTTTATCGGTGGATTCAGTGCCGTATTCTGGGGCTCGCTGGCGTTCACGATTATCTTCGGGTTGTCGTTTAGTACCGTCTTAACCTTGGTGATGGTTCCTGCCATGTATTATATCGTTGAGCGTTTGAAAGACCGTTTCGGCCGCAAAGACCGTCACGTTTTGGCGCCAGTTGTCAATGGAGTAGATGGAAAAGCATCTGCCAACGGCAACGGTGCCAAATCAAAGCAGGAAAAGAACTTAGAAGTATAGTTAATTTTAAAGGTTTAGAGATGCTTGGCAAAAAAAGCCGTCCCAGTTGGGGCGGCTTTTTTAGTGACAAACACATTGGAATTTGATATTATATAAAAAACATACTTTCGTTTATATAATCTAAAGGCGGCCACATCATACTTGGCAAGACGGGTAAGTCCTTAAATTGATCGCGAAACTCGATGCAGGCATATTGAACACCCCGATCAGACCGGGCTGCTGGCGCAGTGTAAAAGTAGTTCACCATTTAATGGCCTATTTTTAAGGGCCATTTGCCAGGCCGCTATACTGGTATCCACTGCGCTCAGCGTATCACTTAAGGCCCAACCGGCCACCTTTCCATCGGCTAAATCCAGAATAGCAGTCAAGTATAACTACCCTTTGCCAGTTCGGATATAAGTGATGTCAGACACCCATTTCTTTCCAAGCTTTTCGGCCGAAAAGTTCCTGTTTAACAGATTATTAGCTATTGGACAATCATGATTTGAGTCTGTTGTTTTCACTCGGTATTTTTTATACATGATGCTCTTTATGTTCGCTTTATGCATCAGTCTGGCTACTCGATTACGAAATACTTTTACTCACGATTTGTTAAGGTCAACGGCAATACGCGGACTACCATAGCGGCATTGACTTTCATTATAAACCTGCCGAATTTAGCAACTGTTGAGTCTTAAGTTGTCGGACTCCAAGTGGTAGTTTGAACCAATAGTAATAGCTACTTACACTTACTTTCAGCACTTTACACATCCTTTCAACGGGAAACTGGCTGGCGTGTTCCTCTATAAATCGGAATATCTCCCACGGCCCGCCAGCGGTCGCCTTTGGAAAAGATGCCGACCGCCTTTTTTAATATATCACGCGGCATCGGCCTTTAGATTTGTTTGAGCCTCTTTGAGTTGTTTTTGAAGTTGCTGAATTTGTTTTTGTTCATCAGTAAGCTCAGTCTGTGATTTACCTGAGGGTGCAGGTTGGTTATCTCGTTGTCGCCATTTACTGATTCTGCCCGAATCAATGCCCAGTTCTTCAACTGCTTCACGAACGGCGCCTTTTGTGTAAGACAACTCCACAGCCATTTGTCTAAAAGTTTCATCAAAAACACGTCTTTTCATAAGAGTCAAATTTAAGTATATGATCAAATGTAGCAAGTTCACTCCTTAATGACCATGGACTATGCAATCAGAAGGTGACACTGGATGCACTTCATGGCACGGGCAACCCCGCTTGTACCATTGACACTAATGGTATTCATGGAGCTCTTGGTGTCTATGTGGTTGGACTGAAAGCAAACCAGACCCATCTTTACCGTTATTGCATTTGTAGTAGCTTAGTTAATAAAGCGAATTATCAACGAATTGATGCAATCCAGCGGGGGCATGGCCGGCTTGAACAGCGCACTTACTCCTGTTTTAAGCTTAATTCTTCGGCTTTAGCTCCTCGATGGATGCAAGCAGGTATAATTACGTTAATTCAAGTAAAACGAACTCGGTAAAGTCTGGGTGACAGCCAATTAACTGAAGAGGTAAGTTTTTTCTAAGCAATCGCCAACCCGTTAACCAAACACAAGCCAATGAGTTATTTGATGCTATTCGTCAACATTGGCGCATCGAGGTGCTGCATTATCTGCGAGACGTGACTTTAGCCGAAGACGAGTTAAGAACTAAGAATCAACCTATTACCCGCCTCATAAGTGGTTTAAGAACACTTACAATAAACTTGTTACGGAGGGCAAAACCAAAAAATATGGCAGCGCAAATTGATAATTTCGCAGATAAATTCCACACACTAATTCAATTCATGAAACAAGAAATGCTTTTATAAGAAAGCCCTGCTCATTGTAGTCTGTTGAATTATTAGTTAATCCAAATATTAGACACGAATTTAAGAGTTATTATTTAGAAATCATTCGTCACACCCTCCTATTGTTCTTCCTGTACACACTGGGCGTCTGGCCCGTTACTTTTTTAAAAGTTCTGGAGAAGTACGCCAGGCTTTCGAAACCCGTCTCGGTGGCAATGTCATTGAACGTTAAATCGGTGGTAATCATCAGAAATTGAGCGCGTTCGATGCGTTTGAGTTGAATGTAGGTGGCTGGGCGCTCGCCCGTACTTTCTTTGAAGATTCGGGAAAAATAATCAGTGTTTTGGTGGACTCTTTCGGCCAAAAACGCCACGGTTAAGTGGGTTTGAAGGTTGTGTTGAATATAGCGTATCGTCTCCGAGACTTTATAGGAGAGCGTGGTTTCGGAATCAGAACGAAAGTCTTCGGTACCGATAAAACGGGAGAGTAATTGCAAGATAATGCCCTGCGTTTCGACGTAAGCCGACAGCGATACACGGTTGTTGAGCTCCTGAAATTCCTGAATGATGGGTCGTTTTTCGTACTCTTTTGGGTCGGTGGATTTGAATAAACCCCGCTCAGGGTTTAACGTAATCAGGCGTTTGAAATGCCTAAAATCGTCGCTCGTGGCGGGAATTTTAAATATTTTTCGGTTGCTCATAAAAAGGGAAACCTCATCGGAGGTTGCTTCTAAAATATGCAAATAGTATTGGCTCAGATAACTAGGACAATAATAACTGCACGGCGTAAAACTCGGAATCAGGTATAAAAAATGGCCCTCAAGCGTAACGTTTTGCGTGGTATTGGAGAGCGTTCCATGACCTTCATCAATCAGATATAATCGGTAAAAAGGACTGATAATGTGCTTATAGTTCCAGCTTTTGTTCAACTGTACATAATCCACGTTGAGTAAAGAAAAAGTGGAGTTAAAGGCAAATTTGTGCGTAAACATAGAACACTGGTTATAAGATTGTTAAGAATAATTGTGTTGTTAGCGCGCGTCAATGAGGATAAGCATAAAAGTCAGTGTTCCATAAATTCAATCATAAAAATAAGCGTTAAAAGTCGGATTTGTGCAAATCTTAGTCTTGTTTGTATAATTCGAATAAATAATTAAACTTTAAATTTGTCAGCCTAAAATTAGAAGTCCTCATGCCTCGATATTATTTGCTGCTTTTTGGGATTGTGTGCTTGTCAGTGATTGGATGCTCACCCGACCTCCCCGACGACGTGGCGGCGGCGTACAAAGAATTGCCCGACGAATTGGATTATAACTTGCACGTCAAACCTATTTTGTCCGACAAATGCTTTGCCTGCCACGGTCCCGACAAAGCCAAGCAAAAAGCGGGTTTGCGGCTCGATATTGCCGACTTTGCGTTTGCAAATCTTCCCGAGAATCCCAACAAAGTAGCCATCGACCCCGGGGATTTGGAAGACAGCGAAGTGTTTCACCGCATTCTTTCGACGGACCCCGAGTACATGATGCCCACGCCCAATTCGCACCTGCAACTCACGGCGCAGGAGAAGGCCGTATTGGTCAAATGGATCAACGACGGGGCCGAATACAAACCTCATTGGGCGTTTGTGGCGGCCGAAAAACCCGACGTTCCCGACGTAGAAAACGAAGATTGGGTCATTAATCCGGTAGATAATTTTATCCTTAAAAAACTCGAAGAGGAAAAATTATCGCCCGCTAAAATGGCCGATAAAGAAACCTTGCTTCGGCGTCTTTCGCTCGATTTGACAGGGTTGCCGCCTACGTTGGCCGAAATCGACGCCTTTTTGAAAGATAATTCCCCTAATGCCTACGAAAAACAGGTAGACCGCTTGTTGAAATCGCCGCATTATGGCGAAAAAATGGCGGTAGATTGGTTGGATTTAGCTCGTTTTGCCGATTCCCACGGCTATACCGTGGACCGCCTGCGCGATATGTCGCCTTACCGCGATTGGGTCATTGGGGCGTTCAACAAAAATATGCCTTACGATAAGTTTATCCATTGGCAGTTGGCAGGCGACTTGATGCCCCAGCCCACGAAGGAAATGCGGATTGCCACGGCTTTCAACCGCAATCACCAGCAAAACCTGGAGGGTGGTATCATTGAAGAGGAGTTTCAGACAGAATATGTGGTAGACCGCACCAATACGTTTGGCGACGCGTTTTTGGGGCTTTCGGTGGGCTGTGCCAAGTGCCACGACCATAAATATGACCCTATTTCACAGAAGAATTATTACGAATTGTTCAGCTTTTTCAACAATGTGAAGGAAGCGGGGCAGATTTCTTGGGACGATGCCATGCCTTCACCCACGTTGTTGCTACCGACTTCGGAGCAGGAAAAAGTGCTAGCATTTATCAATACCCAAATCAAACAGCAGGAAGCCGTCGTAGCCCAAACCAAAACAAAGGCCGGAGGAAGTTTTGACCAATGGCTGGTGACAAACGGTCATCAAAAATTGGCCAAACAAACGATTCCACAAACGGGTTTGGTGGCCCATTTTGCTTTTGAAAATGACTTAAAAAACAGCCTTAACCCCAAACAACTGGGCCGAATGTTGCGTGAATCGGGCGAGGAAACGCCCGCTTTTGCCGACCGAGGAGCCGCTAAAGCCTTGACCCTTAATGGGGACGTGTGGCTGGATTTGGATTGTGTAGGCGCTTACCGAAAATCACAACCCTTCAGCGTAGGCCTTTGGGTAAATATCCCCAAAAATCTGAAAGAAGGGGTCATTATTCACAAAAGCCAAGCCGAGCGATTGTATAATTTTAGGGGCTGGCATTTGTATTTGAAAGACAACAAGTTTGAACTCAATATGGCGCACGTTGGGCCGTCAAATGCCATTACGCGCGTATCAACGCAACCGGTTGTGCGTGATAAATGGATTCAGTTGACCATTACGTATGATGGCTCAGCGCAAGCGCAGGGGCTTCGGTTGTACTTGGATGGCAGTGAATTAGTGATGGAAACGACGATGGACCAACTCAAAAAAGACATCTTGTTTCGGTCGCGGGAGCAGTCGGGGATTCAGGTAGGCGGATGGTGGCGCGGATGGGGATTTACCGACGGAAAAGTGGACGATATTACGTTTTACGACCGCGTTTTGACACCGTTTGAATTGAAACAGTTGGCCCAAAAAGCCAATTGGAAGGCCCTCGCCACAAAAACCAAAGCGCAGCTTTCGGTGGTTGAATTGGCTGATTTAAAGGAATATTATTTATCAGCCATTGAGCCGAATACCCTCATGGCGCGTCAAAAATTGCAGCAATTGCGCTCAACCTTGGCCGATTCGACCGACAAAGTGAAAGAATTGATGGTGATGCAGGAGTCGCCAAGACCGAAGAAAGCGCACGTTCTTTTGCGGGGTAATTATGATGCATTTGGAGAAGAAGTTTTCCCCAATACGCCTGAAACGATTTTAGCTTTCCCCAAAGATTTGCCCAAAAATCGCTACGGATTAGCGCAGTGGCTCACGCACGAAGACCATCCCCTCACGGCGCGGGTAGCGGTGAATCGTTTGTGGCAAAATTTCTTCGGAACGGGTTTGGTAAAAACCACTGAAGACTTTGGAAATCAGGGAGAACTGCCGAGTCATTTGGGCTTGTTGGATTTTTTAGCGGTTACGTTCAGAGAAAGTGGATGGGATGTGAAGGAGTTGAACAAACTCATCGTGATGTCGGCTACTTACCGTCAAGCCTCCCAAACGACCAAACAAGCCCGTGAAAAAGACCCCGAAAATCGTTGGTTGTCGCACGGGCCTTCTTATCGCCTCACCGCCGAAATGATTCGGGACAACGCATTGATGGCGAGTGGATTGTTGAATCCTGAAATTGGTGGCCGCAGCGTGAAACCGTACCAGCCAGAGGGATTATGGCTCATCAATAGCGCCAATTACGTGCCTGATTCGGGCGCTGCGGTGTACCGCCGGAGTTTGTACATACTGGCAAAACGCGCCGTTCCGAACCCCACCCTTTCGACATTTGACGCCACGTCGCGCAGTTTTTGTGTGGTGCGTCGTCAAAAAACCAATACCCCTTTGCAAGCCTTGGTCACGCTCAATGACCCGACGTTTGTGGAAGCCTCCAAAGTGTTGGGGGAACAAATGGCCAAAACCAACGATGTTAAACAGGCGATTGTGGCGGTTTATCGAAAACTGACTGGACGCAGGCCGTCGCCGAAGGAAGTAGAATTGCTGGCGGGTTTGCAAAAGGCTCAGCTGCAAAAATTTAGCCAAAACCAGTTAAAAACCAACGGGTGGCTTCAAGCGGGACAATACAAAGCAGATGCGACATTGGACGCGTCGCTTATTGCGGCCAATGCCGTAGTTGCGAGTACAATATTGAATTCAGACGCAAGTTTAACGAAGAGATAACCGCCCGACTACCATCATGTCACATCATCACGACGACGAATTTAGACTACATACGCCTGATTTTCAGGAGTTAAATAAGCGGCTTGACCGGCGGCATTTCTTGACCAAAACCTCATTGGGGTTGGGGGCATTGGCGGTGGGCTCACTGTTTGGTACAAGGCATTTGTTTGGCGCTTCACCGGGGATCAAAGAAGAAAGTTCGGCCAATCTGGAGGAAGAAATTCTGAAAGCATTACCGCACATTGCCCCTAAAGCCAAACGGGTGGTGTACCTTTTTATGGCGGGTGGCCCGTCGCAGTTTGAGACGTTTGATTATAAACCCAAACTTTACGAAATGGCGGGCCAAAACCTGCCTGATTCGGTGCGAAAAGGGCAGCGGCTTACGGGAATGAGCGCCAACCAAAGTGCTTTGCCGGTGGTTCCGTCTATTTATAAATTCAATCAACATGGTAAAAATCAAACGTGGATAAGTGAACTATTACCTTACACCGCGCAGGTGGTAGATGAACTATGTTTGGTAAAATCCATTCATTCTGAGGCGATTAATCACGACCCTGCGATTACCTTTTTTCAAACGGGCAATCAACTTCCCGGGCGCCCGTCGATTGGCTCGTGGGTGAGTTATGGTCTTGGGTCGGACAACCAAAATTTACCGACTTTTATTGTCTTGGTTTCTAAAAATGCCCCTCGTGACCAGCCGTTGTATGCGCGCTTGTGGGGCAATGGTTTTTTGCCTTCCAAACATCAGGGGGTGCAGTTTCGGTCGGGAAAAGACCCTGTTTTGTTTCTCAATAACCCCGAAGGCTACGAAGGCAACGACCGCAAGGAGATGCTGGATTATTTGACCAAACTCAACCAACTCCAAAACGAAGCTTACGGTGACCCCGAAGTGGATGCCCGAATTGCGCAGTACGAAATGGCGTATCGGATGCAGACTTCGGTGCCCGAAGTGATGGATTTATCGGGTGAATCGGACGAGGTTTTTAACCTGTACGGCCCCGACAGCCGTGATTCGGGCACGTACGCGGCCAATTGTATTTTGGCGCGAAAACTGCTCGAAAAAGACGTCAAATTTGTGCAACTCTACCACCAAGGTTGGGATCAGCACGGCGGTTTGCCCAAAAATATTGCCAATCAGTGCAAACAGGTGGACCAAGCTACGGCAGCGCTGATTATCGACCTCAAACGTCGCGGTATGTTGGATGATACGTTGGTGATTTGGGGCGGAGAATTTGGCCGCACGGTGTATTCACAAGGCAAGCTTACTGCCGATAATTACGGCCGCGACCACCACCCGCGCTGCTTTACGATGTGGATGGCAGGGGCAGGAGTGAAGGCGGGAGTCAGTTATGGCGAAACCGATGACTTTAGTTATAATATCATCAAAGACCCCGTTCATGTGCATGATTTTCACGCGACGTTGATGCACTTGCTGGGCGTTGATCACGAGCGACTTACCTATAAATTCCAAGGTCGACGGTTTCGTTTGACGGATGTACACGGAAAATTGGTGAAGGGGATTTTGGCGTAAAATTTATGTTTCCCGTCGGGGAAAGCCAAATGTTGAGGCCGTAGTTGGGCGTTATCCCCAACTACTTATCTTGCACCAAATTTATATTAATGCTATCAATGGGTATATTGTATATATTTGTTAAAGAAACTAAGCAATTACGTAGACTATGAATCAGAGAGATGTGATTGTAGTGGATGCTGAAATATTGGGTGGTACACCTGTATTTCGAGGGACAAGAGTAGCGATAAAAACGTTGTTCGATTATTTAGAAGTTAGCTCTTTAGATGATTTTTTGGAGGGTTATCCAAGCGTGAGTCGTGGGCAAGCCGAAGCTGTTATTGAATTGGCATCCAGTCTTTTAAATACCTTTACCCGCCATTATGAAGCTGCTGCTTGATGAGAATATTGATGTGCGTTTCAAGTTTTGTTTTGATACAAACGTCTATGAAGTATTAACGGTACGAGACATGGAGTGGAACGGTGTTAAAAACGGCAAACTCCTAAAACTAGCCGCAGATTATGGATTTGATGCTTTCATTTGCGTGGATAAAAATTTACCCTATCAACAAAACTTATCTGTCCTTGCGTTACCTGTTATTGTGATAGATATTTATAAGAATGTACTGCCAAGTTTAAAAGTAATTTATCCTTCTCTTGTAATTGTGCTCGGGCAATCGCTTGAAAATCAGGTTTATGTAGTAAGGTAAACGGCTTCGTTGTAAATAAACGAGCAAAGTCACTTCTGCCCTAGTTGGGTGTTATAACCAATTATCTACCTTCGCCTCAATTTTTAGCGCAAAAGCCTGTAAACTCAGCCCCAAAAGGGAGTTTTTAACATAAGTTTGTTGATAATACTAACGAGGGAGAAAAGGCACTTCCTGATTAAAAATAACGCGTTTTTCGGCCATTGAATAGTAAAAAAAGGGGGCAAATGTGCTTCTGAATGAAAATCTCCTTTTTATCCGATGGAATCATTCGAAAATAAGAATTCAAGAAGAAACTTTCTGAAAATAGCCACTGGAACCGTGGCGGGAATTGTCACGTCTGGAACTTGGGCCGAAGCGGCTTTTTTGGGTGATACGCACAGGGCATTATCCTTGCCTTTGGGTATCTGTACCTCATACGACAAAACGCCGCTGATGAAAAGTTTGGGCTATTCGTTTATCGAAGAAAACGTCGGGCGATTCCTGATTCCTGATAAAGGTGGGGATGAGCAATACCAAAAAAACGCCGCCGCCCTTCAGACCGAGCGTTTTCCCGTTAGGTCGTACGTAAGTTTCTTTCCAGGAACGCTCAAATCTGTGGGAAATGATACGCATCACGACGCCATTCTACAACGCGCTGACCTGGCCTTGAAACGCGCCAAAGAGTGCGGCTCGGCCAATATTGTGTTTGGCAGCGGTGGTTCACGGTTCATTCCCGAAGGATTTGACCGCGAAAAAGCCAAGCAGCAACATATCGAGTTGAGCAAAAAAATGGCTCTTTTGGCCGAAAAACATGGTGTTACGCTGGCCATTGAGCCGCTCAACCGCAGTGAAACCAATTTTGTTAATAGCTTGGCCGAAGGCGTCGAAATCATCGAGGCCGTCAATCATCCGCGTTTTCGGCTGTTGTGCGATATTTACCACATGATGAAAGACAACGAAGGGCCCGAACAAATTGTCAAATACGGTAAATACATCACCCATTGCCACATTGCTGAAAAGCAAAACCGTACGGCACCGGGCGTGGTTGGCGATGATTTTAGGGAATATTTCAAAGCATTGAAAAAAATAAAATATAAAGGCGGACTATCTATCGAGTGCCGCTGGAAAGATTTTGACAACGAAGCCAAAAAGAGCATCGAAGTGTTGAAACAGCAGATGTCGGAAGTGTAATATTTTGGAGATAGTTGCCCGTTAGCCTTTTTAAGTTTCTATAACTTGAAAAGGCTTTTCTTGTCTAAATAAATACAATCGTTGAACTTTGCCGACAAACCCTTGTTTGGTATGACCTTTTTTAGAAAAATAGTAATAGTGGGCCTGGCCTGTTTGTTGAGTCAGGCGGTTTGGGCCGTAAAAATTGACACCGTGGAAACGTACAGCGCGTCCATGAAAAAAAGCATCAAGGCCGTCGTTATCACCCCTGATACCTACGACGGGAGTAGGGAGTTTCCAGTGGTGTATTTGCTGCATGGCTACGGCGATAGCTACAACGGATGGGTCAAAAAAGCCCCTTTTATGCGTGAGGCGGCCGATTTGTATCAAGCCATCATTGTCTGTCCCGACGGTGGATTTTCAAGTTGGTATTGGGATAGCCCCCTTGACCCGACGATGCGCTACGAAACCTACGTTTCCAACGAGTTGGTGTCTTGGGTTGATGGTAAATACAAAACCATCAAAAGCCGCGCGGGGCGGGGCATTACGGGCTTGAGCATGGGCGGCCACGGGGCGTTGTATTTGGCGCTGAAACATCAGGATGTATTCGGCGTGGCGGGCAGCATGAGCGGTGGCGTCGATATTCGGCCTTTTCCTAATAATTGGGACATGGCCAAACGATTGGGGAAATATGCCGAAGCCCCCGAAAACTGGGAAAAGAATACGGTAATCAATATGCTGCATTTATTGACGCCCAACTCGTTGGCGCTCATCATCGATTGTGGCAGCGAGGATTTCTTCTATCGGGTCAATAACAATCTCCACGAGAAACTAGCGGAGCGCAATATTCCCCACGATTATATTTCCCGCCCGGGCGGGCACAACTGGCCCTATTGGAACAGCGCGGTGAGTTATCAATTGCTGTTTATGAAGCAGTATTTTGATAAACAAAAAAGCAAATAGCGTCGGTATGGCCTTCAAACATTTTGTCCGCGATAGTTGGCTCACTGCTTCTTATTATACGGGGTTGAGCCAAGTATATCATGCGTTGGCGGGGCGAAAGCGGGGCATTGTTTCCTATCATAATGTACTGTCTGTAAGTAGTTTACCAGCGTTTGATACGTATAATGTAGACGTTACGGCGGCGGTATTTGATAAGCAATTGACTTTTCTGAAAAAGCATTTTCGGGTCTTGCCCATTCAGGAATTGGAAAATCCGCAAGCGCATGGGCTGTTTTTGACCGTCGACGATGGGATGTTGAATAACTACGAAATTCTCGCGCCAATTCTTGAAAAACACCAGCTCTCTGCGCTCTTTGCGATTTGTCCTGCCATGATTGATGGTGAACTCCCGCACATTTGGCGCGACCATCTGTTTTTGTTGTTTCAACAAGCTCAAGGTCAGGATTTTTTTTTGCCACTCAATCAATACCAAAAGCCTTTTTATGTGATGCAAGATTTGCGAAATCTTAATAACCTCACCCGGGAGTTAAAAAAATACATTTACCAACATCAAATCGCGGATGTTTACGGACTTGTACGAGAGATTTGCGTAAAGAACGGTTGGCCTTATGCCCAAGTGATGCACGACCCGCTTCGCTATCAATTCATGAATTGGGGGCAAATACAGGATTTAACAAAACGCGGTCACCGCATTGCTTCGCACACCATGACGCACCGCGTGCTGAAATTTTTGTCGGCGGAAGAAAAGCGATATGAGTTGGCCGAATCAAAAAAACGCCTCGAAATGCAACTGAATGTATCGATTGATATTTTGGTGTATCCGTACGGAAGCATGGCCGAAATTGACAACACTACGGTGAGCGCCGCAAAAGAGGCGGGGTATCAGACGGCGTTGATGAATGTCCAACATCATTCACTTTCCACGCCCCATCTTACGTTGCCGCGTTTTGCTTTTCCGCCCATTGCCCATGCGCCGCATTTGCACGCGATTGTGTCAGGCTATAAGTTTCTGTTTCGTTAGCGGTTTGTTTAAATTTTAAGAAATGTCGGGACCAAGGGTTTTAAAATGACAAATATTCTTTTTCTGCTGCTTTGCCTCGTACTAGGAACCTTGCTCAAAAAAGTCCCTGTTTTGCGCAAAGATGCTCCATTGGTCATTAACAACCTGCTTTTGTACGTTTGTTTGCCCGCTGCTACATTGCTTTACACCTCCACGACCCGATTTAATGCCAATTATGCCTTGCCGATTTTGATGCCTTGGATTTCTTTTGGAGGCTCGTTGCTATTTTTTTAACTCTTAAAAAAGTTTGTGAAGTTTCACCCTCACAGCCAAGCGGTGCTTATCCTGACGGCAGGAATCCCAAGCGTATCGTTTGTTGGTTTTCCGATTTTTGACTTGTTGTACGGCGAAGAAGGCATGAAAATCGGAGTGCTGATGAGTCAGGCAGGGTCGTTTTTGGTGTGCAGTACGGTGGGGATTGTTACGGCATCCTACTATGCCAATGCCCAAACAAAAAAATGGACATTCCTCCTTGATGTGCTGCGATTTCCTACGTTTATTGCTTTCTGTATCGCTCTGATTATCAATTTGTCAGGCTTGAGTTTGCCAGATATTGTAACTGGTTTATTGAAAAAACTCGCTGCGCCTTTCAGCATGTTGGCATTGATTTCGATTGGAATGCAGATTGATTTTCGGGATAAAAACATTCATTGGCGAGCGCTTGGCTGGGGGCTGGGTTATAAACTGATTTTGGCTCCGCTGCTGATAACATTGCTTTTTGTGATAATTCTCAAACAACGGGGCATCATCGCCGAAATGTGCGTATTGGGAGCGGCGTTGGGACCCATGAATACCATCGCCATTATTGCGTCCAACTATCGCCTCAATCCTGCGCTGGCTGCTCAAATGGTGGGAGTCGGTATTCCGTTGTCGTTGGTTACGGTAAGTATATTGGCTTGGATATTGGAGTGGATTGGCTATTTTTGAAAAACGCCCTTTCTGTTCAAAATTGTTGTCAAACCATTGTTCATTTTAGAAGAAATATAAGCCTTCCTAATTCTGATGAAAAAACTCTTTACTAATCTTACTTTCTGGGTCTTAACCGCCATCACGTTGGGGGTATTACTGGGGCATTATTATCCTTCGGTGGCACTGCAACCCATTTTGGAAAAACCCATCAAATTCAACTTATGGATTTCGGAATTTGAAATCAAAACTACTTTTAGCGAGTTTTTAAGTAGTCTTTTCATCAGTATTGTCAAACTTTTTATCAACCCCATCATTTTTGTGACCATTACGCTCGGCATCATCAGCATGGGTGACCTCAAAAAAGTGGGTAAAGTAGGGGCGAAAGCGTTGCTCTATTTTGAAGTCGTGACTACCATTGCACTCATCGTTGGGGTATTGGTAGCCAATATCATTCGTCCGGGCGACGGCGTAATGACCGAGGCTATTCAAGGGGGCGATATTTCAAAATACACCAAAAGTGCGGTAGCGTTTAGTTGGTGGAAGTTCTTTTGGGACAATGTTACGTTGCAGGTATTAGTGGTAGCCATCGTGTCGGGAATCGTCATCAGCGGTCGTTCGATTCGGCACAAAGTCGTTGAGTTTCTAACGCCTGTTTCCAAAACCATTTTTTGGGGATTGCACAAAGTCATGTTGTTGGCGCCCATCGGTGCCTTTGGGGGTATGGCATTTACGATCAGCAAGTATGGCATCAAAACCTTGTTGCCACTTGCCAAACTCATGCTAACGGTATACGTCACCATGGCCCTGTTTGTGTTTGTGGTGCTTTACTTTGTGTTGCGTTATTACAAGGTCAGCATTTTCAAGTTTTTGCGCTACATCCGGGAAGAGCTGTTGATTGTGCTCGGCACATCATCGTCGGAGGCAGGATTGCCCTCGCTCATGGAAAAATTGGAGCGCATGGGTTGCTCAAAATCGGTGGTTGGACTAGTTGTTCCTGCGGGCTATTCGTTCAATTTGGACGGAACTACCATTTATCTTTCTATGGCGGTGATTTTTCTGGCGCAAGTGTTTAACGTTCACCTTGACCTTGGGCAGATTTTGACCATCATCGGTATTCTGATGATTACTTCTAAAGGGGCGGCGGGCGTAACGGGGAGCGGTTTTATTGTATTGGCCAGTACATTGTCGGCCATCAAAGTGATTCCGGTAGAAGGTTTGGCGTTGCTGTTGGGGGTAGACCGATTTATGTCGGAAGCCCGGGCTATCACCAATTTTATCGGAAACGGCGTGGCTACGATTTGGATTGCCAACAACGAAAAAGAGTTTGACCGCAAAAAAATGAACTATGCTTTTGGGCACGTGGAACGCTTTGAAGATATCAAAACTGATAATTTAGATTAGGCTTCCCGTATCATAATGGTGTGTGGAATGCCATCTTCTAGGTAATCTTCGCCAGTAGATTGAAAACCAAACGATTCGTAAAACTTCAAAAGATACTTTTGCGCGCCGATTTTGATGGGGTGGTGGCCGTAGAGTTGCTCACATTGTTGGATAGAATAAGACATTAGTTTTTGACCAATACCTTGTCCGCGTACTTTATTGGAAGTGGCCACGCGACCGATGGAAGTGTAGCCTTCAAACGACAGGTTGACATCAAACAGGCGCGTATAGGCGACCAACTCTCCGTCTTCGTCGTAACCTAAACAATGATGCGCGACAAAGTCCTTTTTGTCGGCGTCGTGGAAAGGGCAATTTTGTTCAACTATAAAAACGTCAATTCGCAGCGCCAACACATCATACAATTGGCGGAGACTCAGGCTGTCGAAAGGAAGGCATTGGAACGCAACGGTACTCATATAGGACGAAGTTTAATAACTTAGAGGCTATTCTGAAATTTTTGCAAAGTTGACACAATTTCTCAATTTTCATACCCACAATTTTCCACCCACGCCAGACGAGAAAAGCATTTATAATCTGCTCATACAAGACATTGGGCGGTTTGGAGAGGTCGAAAACAACTGGCTTTCTGTGGGAATCCACCCGTGGTATACCCATCCTGAAGATTGGCAAAGCCAACTGACGGTGGTTGAGCAGGTGGCAGGTCATAAAAACGTGCTTGCCATTGGTGAATGCGGCCTTGATAGAGGGATTTTGCTTCCTTTAGAGACGCAATTGACGATTTTTAAGGCTCAGGTAACGTTGGCCGAACAACTACAAAAACCCGTTGTCATTCACTGCGTACGGGCGTTTAACGAGCTTTTACAATGGAAAAAACAGATAAAACCTTCAGTGCCGTTGATTGTCCACGGATTTAATAATAAGCCCGAAATCATGCAGCAATTATTAGCGCATGGTTTTTACTTTTCGCTCGGGGTAGCCTTGCTCAAACCAGAATCAAATGCCGCAAAGGTATTGAAAACCATCCCTTTAACACGTTTGTTTTTGGAGAATGATGACCGTGATACGCCCATTGAAAAGATATACGAAGCGGCGGCTGTGCAGTTAGAAATCCCAATTTCTGCGTTAAAAAATCAAATTTGGACTAACTTTGCAACGGTGTTCAACCAGTAGAGAATAATTAGCCTTTTTATTGGAAAATGCCGGTTCTTTATTTACTAACCCATTCATTTTACTTAAAAAAATGGCTGATTTGTCATGGCTTTCACGCACGCATTTGTTGGTGGGAGATGAAGGATTGACCCAACTTCAACGAGCCCATGTGCTGGTGGTTGGACTGGGCGGAGTAGGCTCTTTTGCGGCCGAATTTATTGCCCGTTCGGGGGTGGGGGCCATGACCATCGTGGATGGCGATGTGGTAGACCCTTCCAACCGAAACCGCCAATTGCCCGCGCTTGCCACTACGCACGGATTGCCTAAAGCCGACCTCATGGCTGAGCGTCTCTTGGCCATCAATCCTGAATTAAAACTACGGGTTGTGAAAGAGTTTTTGACCCCCGAAAAGGTACGCGAAATTATGGAGACGGGGCCGTATGATTATGTCATGGATTGTATCGATAGCATTACGCCCAAGTTGACACTCCTGTCAACGTCATTGAATTATAATTATCCGTTGATTAGCTCCATGGGGGCGGGTGGAAAGTACGACCCCACGCAGCTCAAAGTCGCCGATTTATTTGACACTTACGAGTGTATGTTGGCGCATTATGTGCGCAAGCGATTAAAAAAATACGGCATTGAGTCAGGAATCAAAGTGGTGTTTTCGACGGAGAAAATACAGAAAGATTCGCTCATGCTGACCGACGGCAATAATTTTAAACGTTCGGCCTACGGTACCATTTCGTACATCCCGGCTACCTTCGGAAGTGTTTGTGCCTCAGTCGTTATTCGTGAATTACTTGGTCAAAAAGTGGAGTTGCACAAAAATCCGCTGAAAGAAATCAAGAAAAAACAACAACGAAAGAAGCTGAAGAAGCCACAAAAAGACTAAATTTGAAAAAAGTACCGGCGTATGTCATTTACCCTTCACTTGAATCACGACGCTAAAACCCCTAAGTACAAGCAGATTGTAAAATCTGTTATCGACGGGGTTGAAAGAGGTTCTCTAAAGCGTCATCAACAATTACCTTCAATCAATGAATTGAGTGAAGAATATTACTTGGCCCGTGATACCGTCGAAAAAGCCTACAAAGAACTCAAAGCCCTAGGTATCATTGATTCGGTACGCGGAAAGGGATATTATATCCTCAATGAAAAACCGAAACAAATTCGGGTTTTGTTGGTAATGAATAAGCTAAGTGCCTACAAAAAGGCTATTTATGAGTCTTTTGTGGCTACATTGGGGGAGCGGGCTACTGTTACGTTGCACATTCACCACGGCAGTCTTCGTATTTTTAGGGATATTGTTAGAGACAGCGTGGGGCATTATCATTCGTACGTTGTTATGCCTCACTTTTACAATGACGTCAATATCTCGTCCATTGTTGATACTTTACGCCAAATTCCTGCCAACGAATTGGTGCTGTTGGATAAGGAAATTCCTGAGCTGACGGAGGCACATTCCAGCATTTATCAGGACTTTACCAATGATTTGTACGGAGCTCTAGAGTCGGGTCAGGATTTGTTAGACAAGTACAAGGAGTTGGTTTTAGTGTTTCCCAAAGATGTCAAATATCCACCCGAAATTGTGCGTGGATTTCGTAATTTTTGCGCCCACTTTCATAAAAACGGCCGAACCATCGAAAGTGCCTCTTCTGAAACCGAACTAAAAGGCCGCGCCTATGCGGTATTGGAAGATTCGGATTTGGCCGAGTTGGTCAAAAAAGCAAAGCAGCAGGGCCTTATATTGGGCAAAGATGTGGGCGTCATGGCCTTCAATGATACGCCGCTCAAAGAAGTACTGGCGGATGGCATCACGGTGATTTCTACCGACCACGAACAAATGGGCCGCTCGGCGGCGGAGTTGATTTTGGAGGGCAACACCGCCCAAATCAAAAACCCCTTTGGGTTGATTCGTCGAGGCTCATTGTAAGGGAAAGATTTTATGGGTTAAATCATTCAAAAAGTGCCGAATAAGTTGTAAAATTGAGTAATCATCAACTTACAACTTATCAATATGCATCGTCTTCTACTGTTCGTATGTGCTTGTTGGGCTACCTTTGCCTCCGCCCAAACCCAGTTTTCTATTACTTTCCCAACGGCCAAAGGCGCTTCATTTGATGGCCGTCTGATGTTGTTTTTGGCAAAAGACAACAAATCGGAGCCGCGCTTTCAAGTAAGCGACGATGCCAATTCGCAGCAATTATTCGGTCAAAATGTGGACGGTTGGCAGGCTGCAAAACCTACCTTAATGGGTGCTTCGGCTTTTGGGTATCCCGTCAAATCCCTCGCAGATTTTCCTGCGGGCGAGTATTGGGTACAGGCACTTTTGCACAAATACGAGACCTTTAAACTCAAAACGGGCTACACCGTAAAGCTACCGATGGACCGTGGAGAAGGCCAAAACTACCGCACGGCTCCCGGAAACTTGTACTCAAAACCATTCAAAATCAAGTTTGACCCCAAAGCCAAGCAGGTGGTAAAAATCGTGCTTGATCAGGAAAATCCACCCATTGTTGAGCCCAAAGACACCAAATACATCAAACACATCAAGATTCAGAGTAAAATGCTGACGGAGTTTTGGGGGCGGCCTATGTATCTGGGAGCGCACGTGCTCTTGCCGCATGGGTTTGATGAGCATCCCGAAGCCAAATATCCGCTCTGCATCAATCACGGCCACTTTCCCGCCGACTTTGATGGTTTCAAAGAAACGCCGCCACCTGCCGATATGGACACGACTGATTATGTGGCGCGCTTTGGCGTTTATGGCTATAAAAAATTTGTATGGCAGGAGGCCTATAATTTGTATAAGCAATGGACGAGCAAGGATTTTCCGCGTATGCTTATCATTGAGATTCAGCACGCTACGCCGTATTACGACGACTCTTACGCGGTCAATTCGGCCAATATGGGCCCATACGGTGATGCTATTACGTACGAGTTGATTCCCGAAATTGAAAAACGGTTTCGCGGAATAGGCCAAGGTTGGGCGCGGTTTCTGTACGGTGGAAGTACGGGTGGCTGGGAAGCGCTGGCGGCGCAGGTATTTTATCCCGATGAATACAACGGCTGTTTTGCCGCCTGCCCCGACCCAATTACGTTTGAGGCCTACACGGTGGTCGATATTTACAAAGACGAAAACGCCTATTTTTTGCCTGGGGATTTCAAAAAAACGCCCCGGCCCGGAATGCGTAATTACCTCGGTCAGGTCAAATGTACCATTGAAGAAATCAACCAACGCGAACTGGCCATCGGCGACAATTCACGCTCTGGCGACCAATGGGATATTTGGCAGGCTACTTACTCACCCGTGGGTGAAAATGGGTATCCGAAACCGATTTGGGACAAGGCAACGGGCAAAATCGACCATTCAGTGGCGAAATATTGGTCAGAAAACTACGATTTAATGCACATTCTGAAACGTCAGTGGGCTACGGTTGGGAAGAAATTGCAGGGTAAAATCCACATTTACTGCGGTGATATGGACAACTATTACCTCAATAACGCTGTTTATCTCATGGAAGATTATCTAAAAACCACCAAAAATCCGCATTACGACGGTGAGGTAAAATACGGCGACCGCTTTGAGCATTGCTGGAACGGCGACCCCAATCAGCCTAACCACGTGACGCGCCTGCGGTACAATACAATGTATATCCCCAAAATCCTCAAACGCATTGAAGCGGGTGCTCCTGCGGGTGCTGATTTGAAGAGCTGGCGGTATTGATTTGCGTGAGTGGGATTGTGTTTTGCGATGCAAACCCACTCAAATTTAATACTAAAGAAAAGCCAAAAATCCTTATGAAAACAGTGGTTCATTGGTTGGTGTTTTGGGTAATGGTCAGTTACTGTGCAATGGCCCAGCAGGTCAGTACGTATGCCGATAGCTTGGAAAAGCACCGCGAAAACTACCGTCAGGATTTCTTAAAGAGTGCAGGCTCACCGCTCAAACAGGAAGATTTATCCTTTCTGCGGTTTTATGAAGCCAACCCTAAGTTTAAAATCCAAGCCCATTTTGAACTTACGCCCGATGCCGAGCCCTTCACGATGGCAACGAGCGATGGCAAAAGAACGGCTTATGTGAAGTTTGGGATTGTGAGTTTTGAGGTAAACAACAAAACGTATCAGTTGTCGGTATATCGAAGCCCTGCCCTGATGAAAATGCCTGATTACAGGGATTATGTGTTCATTCCTTTTCGGGATGGAACCTCGGGCAAAGAAACCTACGGCGGCGGGCGCTACCTTGATTTTCGGCTGAGAGATTTTCAAAATGGCCACGTGACGATTGATTTTAACAAAGCCTATAATCCGTATTGTGCATATTCTGATGGATACAGCTGCCCGATTCCTCCCCGAGAAAATCACCTAACGGTACGGCTAGAAGCGGGGGAGAAGAACTATGGGAGAGAGCGTTAGAGGCAGTTAAGAAAACTGAAAAATATAAAATGACAAATTTAAAATATTGACATTCAGTAAGTTACGACTTTAACAAAGGGGGTAGATTTTAAGCGTCCCTAACAACACAGCCCCTTGGTATGTGTTGTTTATGTAATGATTCGTTTCCTGATAGCTAAAGGCGTAGAAGCCTATCACGCAAATTCTTTGGAAAATAAGTGGCATACCAAAGACCGTTGATATGATAATGAGGATGGATTGCCGATGTTGGCTTGTTGGAATCTTTGTGCTTTTTATAAGCTGCAAAGGCGGGGTAAAAAAACACAATCACTATTTTTCGTTGACAGATACGACGGAGCTGCGCTTACCCAACAGCATTTGGGAGGACGTCTTGACCGATGGTGTTTACACAGTTACGCGTGAATCTTCCACCGAAATGCCTTATACCAACGAGTATTGGGATTTTAAAGGTACGGGTCATTACCATTGTGCCGCCTGCGGAAACCTCCTTTTCAGTTCGGACCATAAATACGACAGTGGCACGGGCTGGCCGAGTTTTTGGCAACCTGTAGAATCGAATCGGCTGCTTTTTCGGAAAGACTTTTCAGAACGGGAAGAACGCATAGAAGTGCGTTGTCGGCGCTGCGGCGGGCATTTGGGGCATTTGTTTTACGATGGCCCTGCACCCACGCGGCATCGATACTGTATGAATTCGCTGGCGTTGAAGTTTGTGGAGAAGCATTAGAAAAAAGGTGAAAAGGTAGGAAAAGTAAGTGATGAGATGAATTGCTAAACGTTTAAGTTGTCAATCAGTTTTTTGAGGTCCATCAAAATTATAAGCCTGATGCGCCTCGGATTTCCAAGGCATCGCTGATGACTCGCTTTTCCAACTCTAATTCTACGAACATTTTTTTGAGCTGTTCGTTCGCTTTTTCCAGTCCTCTCAGACGTTTTTTATCTTCATTATTTTGGATACCGAAACTCTCCTTCCACTTGTAAAAAGTCCCAGGACTAATTTGATGTTCCTGACAAATCAATTCCACCGTTTTACTCTTTGGGGAATCTACAATCGCTCTGCGTTGTGTTTCGCTGAATCTGCTGCTTTTCTTTGTTTTTTGATTAGAAAGTTTAAACTATTTTGATAGCTTTCTACTACAAAAGTGGTCTCTTAGCTACAGGGGTATGACAGGTACACGTTTTAGTTAAAATGCCTAAAAAATCAGCATAGCAAGGTAGATTTTCTGTTTTTCACCGAGCCTCATCTAATCGTATACAAACACACTGGTATCATCAAGAGGAATAGAAATAACCTGTTTGAGAGTTAGGTCTTTGTACGCCGCCACCACATCGTCAGGCAGGTCGGGGAGCAGAAAAACATTGCCCAACGCACTATTTATTAAGCAAAAAAATAATGAAGACTCTGCACCGGGTTTGGAATTAACATCAGAAGCAAACACGCTCATTTTAAAGTCAATAAGTTATTCAAATTAACCGTTTATACTGAAATTTACTTCTTCCAACACACATACACTTCCTCATCGGCCATGAGTCCGTAGCGTTTGTAGTCAAGTTCTTTGACGTAATCGCTTACTTCTACGCCGAAGCCCGCAATGGCGAGGCGATGGCGGTAGTCGAGGCCGTAGCGGCGTACGTGTTGGTGCGCCCCCGCAATGCGTTTGCGCTCTTCGGGGCTGAGGTCTTGGGTTTCGATGGTTTTGGGAAGGTGATTGTTAACCGCTCCCTGAATAACGGCGTAACCGTTGGGTTTGAGCACACGGTAAATCTCACGCATTCCGAGCGCATCGTCGGGTACGAGCTCAAAAACGTGGTTGCAGATAACGACGTCGAAGGTATTGTCGGGAAATTTGATGTCGGTCACCGACATGACGTGGTCGGGCATGACACCGATGGCGTCGATGTAGGTCGTCATCAAATCGGCGGTTTGGTAGTCGATATTGGAGTATTGTCGAATGACGTCGTGGAGGCACTTTTCGGGCGCAAAGTGCAGCACTTTTTTGGGCCCCTCAAAAAAATCCGTTTTATTTTTCAGGTACAAATACACCAACCGATGCCGTTCGAGCGACTTGCAAGTATAGCACAGCGCATTGGGGCGGTTGAAGGGGAGAAATTGACTATAAGTACTGCCGCAAATCGGACATTCGACCTCATTACCTAATCCATAAATGACAGCCCGAGTAGAAGCCTGAACGGCCCTAAGTTTTTTGCGACCTGTCGGGCCAATAATATTTTTGAGAAGTGATTTCATGCAGTAAAATTAACGATGGCGAGGTTTAAAGCCTCGCCATCGTTGAAGTATAGACCGCAAAGTTAGCAAATCATATCGTAAAACTATCCGACTCAATATATGCTTTGATTAGCGCTTCTTCGCCTTCTTTGCCGGGCTTTGAGTTGCCGTGTTCCATCCCGAAAATGAAGTTTTGGTTATTGGCCTTCATTTTGGTATAAATGTGCTTAAACACGTTTTTATAATTGATTTCTCCCGTAGTTGGCTCTTTACGGCCCGGGTTGTCACCGATTTGAAAGTACCCGATTTCGCTCCAACACCAGTCGATGTGCGGAATAATGTGCCCTTCTGTTTTCTGCATGTGGTAGATGTCAAACAGAATCTTACACGCGGGGCTATTGACGGCGCGGCAAATTTCGTAGGTCTGGTCAGATGTTTGCAGGAATAAATTAGGGCTGTCGCTCAACGGCTCCAACACCATTGTCAATCCGTGCGGGGCCAAAATATCCGCCCCGCGACGCAAAGCGTCAATCACATGGCCAGTTTGGATACCGATGGGGAGATTGCGCTCAAAATCGCCGGGTACAACCGTCATCCATTTGGCATTGCAACGCTTGGCGGTTTCTACGGCGCGTTTGCAACCATCCAGAAAAATATCAACGTGCGCTTGCTTACCCGCCGCCAAGGTATTCTGAGAATTTCCTCCTTTATCTACCACGAAAACGCCCATTGTCATGCCCAATTTGGCCAGTGTTTCACCAATTTTGGTTTGTAGTTCTACGGGTTTTCCCATCATGCCGTTGTCTTCCAAGGCCATGAAGCCATTGTCGGCCATGAATTTGAGCTGGTCGATGGGGTCTTTGCCAGCGCTGTTGCTAAACATCCCAAAGTGGGGAGCATACGCCAATTTAAAGTTATTTTTTGCCTTGGGAGCAGCCGTATTGAAAGCGGCAGCAGTGCCACCCGCCAACGTGGCTCCCGTAGCCGTAAGGGCAGATTTTACAAAGTCGCGACGAAACATAGTTGTGTCGTTTGGGAAGTTTGAGTGAATAAACGATTTGACTGCAAAAGCAATAGAGGGCGTTTTTCTAATCGAAACAAATTATTGAACGCGTTGGCTCTGCATAATGCCTTTAATATCAGCCAACAATTCTTTGATTTCCTGAAGCACGACTGCGTTGTCGGAAACGGGATTGGCAGGGGCCGTGTTTTTGGCCTGCATTCGTATTTGGCGTTGCGATAAAATCAAGTTACGCAGTTCCTGTGCGTTGAGAATACCCACCAGTTGCATATCATTGGCCTGACCTGCGCTTTGACCAGCCGTTTCAAATTTGAGGATACACAAATGAAAATACTTCAACAACGGCCCTTCTACAAAGGTCACATCCTGAATATTTTCCAACGGAATGGTTTTCTCCACCTGTACCAAAATCCCTTTTTTGAAGCGAATGGCGGTTTCGGTGAGTTCACATTCCAGCTTGTCGTAGTAGTGGCGGCTCCACCACTGGCCGACGCCCAAAAACCAAAATGGCAGTAGAATAATCCCGATAAAAGTAACGAAAAAAAGTGAGCCTACGTAAAGCACCATGTAGGGCTTAACGAGCTCATTGAATTGAGCTTTGAACACAGATTTGTCAGAAGTTTCCACAAGTATAGGGGTTAGTAAATTAGTTTATTGCTAAACGTGCGGTAATACTACCTCAAAAGTACTGCCTTTATCCAACTCACTCTGCAACCGAATCGACCCCCGATGCATATCCACAATCCGCCGGCAAACCGACAGTCCTATCCCGTACCCCCGAAAAGCAGTGGCGTTTTTGGCGCGGTAAAGCGGCTCAAAAATGCGCTGTTTTTCATCGTCAGGAATCCCGATTCCCTTGTCTATCACCCGAACAGAACAACTTTTATCGTTGAAACCAATGCGCACTTCCGCCCGTTTTTCGGAGGAATATTTACAGGCATTGTCAATCAGGTTACTGAAGACCGTTTTGAGGAGAGGACCATTGCCCAAAACAGTAATATCTTGCTCTAAATCAGGTATATCGTCAAAATCAATGTTTATCTGATAATCATTATGAAGGCTCAATAACTCCTCCTGCGTTTCAAAAATCAGCTCATCAAGCCTCACTTCCTGAAAACTGATAGAACGCTCTTTTTTTTCCGATTGCGCCAATTGGAGCAGTCCATTGGTCAACTGAATGAGCCGTTGGGTATCATTCAGCACCGAGCGCAGCACTTTACGGTATTCGTCGGGCGTGCGCTCTTCTTCCAATGAGACCTGAATTTCGGATTTCAATCCTGCCAGCGGTGTCCGCAATTCATGCGAGGCATTGGACACAAAACTTCGCTGTAAGTCAAACGACTCTTCGAGTCGCTCCAGCATTTGGTTAAAATTAATGGCCAATTGGGCAATCTCGTCTTGTCGATTCCCTTCATTGAGCGGTTTTCGAAGGTTATAGGCCGTGATTGTACTGATTTCCTTGTTCATCGCCGAAATAGGCTTGAGCGACTGCCCCGCAAAAATGAATCCCAACACAATGGTAATCAGCACCCCAAACAAAAAACTATAGACCAATGATTCTCGGAGTTTTTCGAGCTGAATTTTGCCCATGTAATCCTGCGCCGAAGCCATCACCACAAACTCCCCTTTTTCTTCATCTGTATACATCACGCCCACCACATCGAGGCTGTCGCGGGTGGTTTCGACGTACGTCCGCTCACGTACAAGTTTCAACAATTCAGGATTGTAGAAGTAATAAATTTCCAAACTATCCGCCTTGTAGCTGGCATAAAGAACTTTATTGTCGGCATTAAACATCAACACTTTCTCGGCGTATAGCTTAGAAAGCGTTTCTTGATCAATGAGTTTCAGCAATTTTGTATTGATTGGCCCTACTTTTATGAGCAAATTGGCATCCGTCAAAGCCCGGTCGCGCAGCCGCGCAAAAAACTCATCTTTGCGGTTTTGTTGGGCAATGTAATAAAACGACGCTGAGAATGTAGCCAAAATCAACGCGATGATGGCCGTAAACTGAAGCGCTATTTTGGTCCGGATTTTCATAAAAAATACAGCCGAAAGAATGTTGGGCAGTGAGGGGTTAACTCAATAATTTGCCAATCAGGTTTTTTAATTTAGGCAAAGTCGAAGCTCCTTTTCCAGGCTCCACCACCTGTTTATTGTACTCATACCACAATTCATCACCTGGATTAAAATACAGCCCATTGCGTTTAGGCTTCTGGGCAGCGGCGTTATCAGTGAGCCAATTGGGCGCATAAAGCACCTCCATCAAATGCGGCAATTCTTGCCACGGATAAAACCGGAGCGATGATTTGCCACCATCCACCACGCGTTTTATCTGCGCACTACGCGTCCGGAAAGAAGCCGTTACAATGGCTTCCACCGTTCCCTGCGCGGTCACGTCCAGAATGTGTAATTCAAAAGCGCGCTCTTTGCCCGACGTTTCGAAGATGGCCTGCAACAGCTCCTGCGCAAAATAATGCCAGTCGCTCAGGTTTTCGGGCTGGCCCCTCTGGAGTTTTTCGATTTGCCACTCCAAGGTCAAAAAATCCTGCTCATCGTCGAGCATGATTCCTCCCGAGAGGCGGGTTTTAGCCAACAATTTTTCCAACTCGCCGCGCCATACTTTGTCCAACTCCCCTTTCCAATGATAATCATCGTTGTCCGTAAATCCCTCGGCTTCAATCTCATCGGCATCCAGTTCGTCGCGGTGTGTGTACGTTAATTTCAAATCGACCTGTAAAAGCTCCGCCACGGGAGTAAGCGTTAAGGCATATTGGTATGAATAAGGCGGCGGCAGTTGAGCCGAGGTTTCAAAATGAAGGATGAGCTGACGAAACAATGACATTTTTCAGGGATTGATTGAGTGAATAATCGTCGCTTTTTCAAGTCTTTACAACGATTGGGTACTTGCAAAGGTAGCCCGTTTATCTACTTTTCCCGTGGGAGTTTCGCGAAATTTTTCCACCCTAATCAGCTCCTTGGGGATTTCGTAAGGGCTTAAGAGAGAGGTTAACGCTTTTTTTAAGGCTTCTACGTCCACCACTTCCGCGGTTTCAAGCACCAAAATCAATCGTTGGCCCAAACGCTCATCGGGCTTCCACCACGCAAAATACCGCTCTGCGCGATTCCATACCTGTTCAAACGCCCTTTCTACCTTCTCCAACTGAATTTTTACGCCGCCGCTATTGATGATGTTATCGGCTCGACCTACAATTTGAAACTGCCGCTCACCCGTAAATACGACCACATCATTGGTTTGCACCCATTCCCCGTTCGTCACATCACCACTGATTCGTAAACAGTTACGTTCATCAATCTCGGCTTCTATTCCCCTCAACAACTGGTACGATTTATCCGCTTCACTAGCCCCGTTTAGGCGTTGTAAAGCCACGTGCGACACGGTTTCCGTCATTCCGTAGGTGCTAAATACCGAAGCGCGCACGGTTTTGATTTTGGTCAATAAAGCCCCGCTAATCGCCGCCCCACCGACCAAAATCACCCTCAATGAATCAAGGCGTGACGGTTGACTCTCCAATAGGGTTTGGATTTGAAGCGGCACAAATGCCGCAAAATCAACGTTGATTTCTTCGGGCAACGCCTCAAACGGCTGCGAAGACGGTGGCACAAGGTACATCGTCAGGCCAATTTCCATGCCCCGCACGAGCATCATTGTGCCTGCAATGTAGGCCACGTTTAAGCAAACGAGCGCTGTATATCCTTCCTGCAAGCCCAGTGCTTGCGCAGTCATGCGGGCACTGGCCTGCATTTGAGCGCGCGTGAGCGTAATGGGCTTGGGCTGCCCAGTAGACCCCGATGTATGAAGAACAAACTTTGTTTCTCCCAACGCCCAATTACGACAAAACTCCCACGCCTGCCGAAAATACGGGTCACTAGGCGCGGGAGTGTGCAGAATTTTTGTGGGATGAATTTCGTAATGCATTCTTACATTTAAACAAAGACCTCAATCCCGCCCGTAGAGGTATCAAAGGAGGTTTTATACGAAGTAAGCGGCTTTGTGGCGGGGCCAGTCTGTACCGTCCCTCTATCCGTAAAAACCGACCCGTGATTTGGGCACACAAAGGTACTATTTGAACTTACATAATTTACGGGAGTTCCTTCGTGGGTACACGCCTGAGAGACCGCAATGACGGCTCCCTGCAAGGTACGCGCAATGATGATTCCCTTGTAGCGAATAAATCCACCAGCGGTACGGAGGGCGGTATAATTCGGGTCGTTGACATTCAGCGTAAAATCACTCGTCGGCGTTTCATCACCTGGTTTGGGATCATCGGTTCCTCCAGTACTGCACCCCGACAAACATTGTTGTAATACAATGGCGCCTACGCTTACCCCAACCAGTTTAAAAAATTCTTTCCGGTCCATTACCGTCGTTTTTTGCTGCGTAATCATTTGTTAATGAGTTTTATACATTCACGTTTTCAAATTAAACATTCTCTGTTTAAATGCGTTTAACAGTAACTTATTTTAAACAAAAACGATGCTGTTTCAACAAACAAAAGGTTGTTTTCTTACATTTATTCACTAATTACCTATGGAAACGTAAGGGGGCAAAAAAGATTGTAAAAATGAAAAAATTGATTGGATTGTGCGGTTGGCTGTTGTTTCAAGGCAGTATTTATGCCCAAGGTTTTTATTCTACCAACTTACCGATTGTGGTGATTGAGACGGAAGGACGAACCATTGTGGATGAACCCAAAACAACCGTCAAGATAAAAATCATCTACAACGGTCCCGACAAAATCACCTCCCTCACCGACGCCCCCAACGTGTACGACGGCTTTGCTGGTATTGAATTTCGTGGTTCCTCGTCGCAGATGTTCCCAAAAAAATCGTATGGATTTGAACTCCGCGACGCCCAAGGCGAAAACAAAGAAGTGGCGCTGTTGGGAATGCCCAAAAACGAAGATTGGATTTTGTTTGCGTCTTACAACGAGAAAAGCCTTATTCACAATGTGTTGGCAATGAAAATGGCTAATGATTTGGGAATGTACGCCAGCCGAACCCACTACGTAGAACTGGTCGTAAACGGTCGTTATGAAGGTATTTATGTATTGATGGAAAAGATAAAACGCAGCAACGGGCGGCTCGGAATCACCAAAATGTCGACCACCGACAACAGCGGCGATGCCCTAACGGGTGGCTACATCTTTAAAATCGACAAAACCACCGGCACGGGAGGAAGTGCGGGTTGGTACTCTCAAATCCCGCCGTTGAAAGCAAGTCGTGGACAACGTACACTGTATTTGTACGAGTACCCGAAGTTTGACGATATGACGGGTGAACAACGGCTCTATCTTCGAAACTACGTCACCACCGCCGAAGCAGCCCTCAACGGTGCCACATTTCGGGATTCCGTCAATGGCTATCGGCGTTATTTTGACCCACTTTCCTTTGCGCAGATATTTCTGATCAATGAAGCTTCCAAAAACGTAGACGGGTACCGAATCAGCAGTTTTTTTCACAAAGAACGCGACAGTAAAAAAGGGAAAATCAAAGCGGGTCCAGCTTGGGATTACGACTTGGCGTTTGCCAACGTAGATTATTGCCAGGGCAACCAAACTTACGGTTGGGCCTATCTTTACGGCGATATTTGCCCAGACGACAATTGGCTAATGCCTTTTCAGTGGAAACGCATGTTGGAAGACCCTTATTTTGTCAATACCCTTTACGGTGAATACAAACGGATGCGCGCAGGCCCATGGAAAACCGAACGACTAAATGCTTACATCGACTCACTAGCCACTACTTTACAATCCTCCCAACAGCGTAATTTTCAGCGGTGGCCCGTTTTGGGGGTATATGTTTGGCCCAACCCCAAGCCTGTCCCTACCACTTGGCAGGGCGAAATCAATCAACTAAAAAACTGGCTTTCAGCCCGACTAGCGTGGCTGGATGCCTCCATGCCCGGTACGCTGACGTCTATCGACCCTAGCCCGACGGCTACCGAAATCAGCGTAGAATTAGCCCCAAATCCTTTTTCAGAACAAGCTCGATTGGTGCTAAAAACCCCACGACCGATGGAGATATTGACGGAAGTATTTGACATAAACGGTCGGTTGCTGGATACCAAACTTCATTTTCTTGAACATGCCAACAACGAAATTTCGTTACCCGTAACGGGGCCTTCGGGCACGTACATTTTACGCATCCATACGCCCCGAGAAGTGGTTCAGAAAAAGCTGATGAAACGATAAACGGTT
The DNA here is from genome assembly GCF_003339505.1 of Runella aurantiaca. Lineage (GTDB taxonomy): Bacteria > Bacteroidota > Bacteroidia > Cytophagales > Spirosomataceae > Runella > Runella aurantiaca. Next base: position 199,959 of record NZ_QPIW01000002.1, on the reverse strand, counting down.
ATTCGATGCCCGTCGCATAAGAAGGAATGGCATCCAACACAAAAGCCTGCCCGTCTTTTACTTCAAAAACAAAATAATCCATTCCGTTGCTTATCAATACGTAGCGGGCTTTCAAAATGGAATTGTAGCGGATCGCCTGTTCAAAAACCACGTCGTTGAGCGAGATGTGCGGAGCTTTGCATTCCACCAATAAAAAAGGGATCCCTTCGCGGTCATAGATTAAAATATCGGTGCGTTTGGCCAATTGGTGATAGGTTAACCCACTTTCAGTCCGAATGAGGGCTTTTGGAAAACGATGCTCGCCCATCAGCCAGTGCAAGACGTGTTGGCGCACCCATTCTTCGGGCGTAATCACCACGTATTTGCGCCGTATGATGTCGAAAATGTAGGGTTTTTCGCCGATTTTTGTAACTTTGTACTCAAAGGCGGGCAAATTTAATTGTACCATATTTTGCGGGATTTGTAAGACATTGATTCTTACAAATCTTTTTTTTAACCTATTCCTCCCGGAAATCAACGACAAAACTAATGAAAACCAAAGAAGAAATCGTAGAAAATTGGCTACCCCGCTACACAGGCACTCCGCTTGAATCGTTTGGAGAATACATCCTGTTGACCAATTTTATCAACTACGTCCAGATGTTTGCCGACAAATACAACGTAGAAATACAGGGTCAGGGCCGCGCCATGCAAACCGCCACAGCCAACAATATCACCATCATCAATTTCGGAATGGGTAGCGCCATGGCCGCCACGGTCATGGATTTGCTGTCGGCGGTTTCGCCCAAAGCCGTATTATTTTTAGGGAAATGTGGTGGCCTGAAAAAGACGCAAATCGGGGATTTAGTGCTCCCCATTGCGGCCATTCGCGGCGAAGGCACCAGCAACGATTACATGCGTCCTGAAATCCCGGCGCTACCTTCGTTTCGCTTACAACGCGCCGTTTCCTCCGTAATAAAACAACACGAATTGGACTATTGGACGGGCACGGTTTACACCACCAACCGCCGCATTTGGGAACACGACGAAGTGTTTAAAGATTATCTGCGCGAAATCCGTACCATGGCCATTGACATGGAAACCGCCACCATCTTTACGGTCGGTTTTGTCAATCAGATACCTCACGGAGCATTGCTGCTAGTTTCTGATAATCCATTGGTTCCAGAAGGGGTAAAAACCGAAGAAAGCGACAAAAAAGTAACCTCGACATTTGTGGAACGCCATCTGCAAATCGGTATTGATTCTCTCATTGAATTGGCCAGTTCGGGTGAATCAGTGAAACACTTACGGTTTGAGTAAAAAATTCGTTCGACCCATTCATAACAAAAGCGCAATCGGGGACTCCGATTGCGCTTTTGTTATATAAACCGTAAGCTTTGCTATTAATTACAATAATCGCTGATTACTTTATAGGCTTGCGTGTAGCCCAATTCGCCCGCTTTCGAGAGGTCCATGCAGCCGCTATTTTCATCGCCAAGGCTATGCTTGATTAGGCCGCGTACATAATAGGCTTCGGCGTATTTGGGGTTAAGTTTCAAAGCACTTGAACAATCCAAAACGGCACCGCGTTGGTCGCCCATCGCCGATTTTACCATTCCCCGCGTAAAATACGCTTCGTAGTAAGTAGGATTTAATTCAATGGCGCGGTTTAAGTCAACGATGGCACCTTTGCCATCTCCTTGTTTGTTTTTACCTACCGCTCTCGCAAAAAGCGCTTCCGAACGTTCTGTCGACAATTCATTGATTTTGTTGCGCTCTTGCACCACACCCCGCAATTCATCCAAAATAGCGCGCGTAATTCGTCCAGCATACACTACTTTCGAGTCCGTCGGTGTATTGTTAAGCTCAACCGCTTTGTTTAAATCGCTGATAGCATCGCGTTGGTTTCCCAGTTTACTTTTACAAAATCCACGGCCATAGTAGGCACGGTAATTTTGAGGATCGAGCGTGATAGATTGGTCAAAATCGGCAATGGCTTCTTCATATTTTTCTAATTTACTCCGCGAAAATCCTCGGTTATAAAACGACTCAGCTTCATCTGGTTTCAACTCAATGGCTTTTGAATAATCCGCGACGGAGCCATTAAAATCATTCAGTTTAATCCGAGCATATCCCCGACCTGCAAAAGCCGACGGGCTCTTGGGCGTGAGGTCAATCACCCGCGAAAAATCCGTTAGTGCGCTGGTAAAATCTTCGAGTTTCAATTTTACGTTTCCTCTGGCGTACAATGCACCCGCGTTGTTGGGCTCCAATTCCACCGTGCGGTTCAAATCTTGCAAAGCACCCCGGTAATTTTCAAGGCGCGACCGGTTGATTCCTCGCTGATAATATCCCTGAGAGTCATCAGGATTTAATTCAATAGACCTCGAAAAATCCTGAATAGCCGAACGAAAGTCATCTTGCTTTGCCTTGCTGATTCCCCGATACAAATAAGCGTCTGAATATTTAGGGTTAAGCTCAATCGAACGATCAAAATCCAAAATGGCGCCTCGGTTGTCTTTTAGGTTGGCTTTTGCCATAGCGCGATTGTAATAGCTGGGGGCATTTTCTGGACTCATGGAAATCGCCTGATTGAACGCCTGCAATGCCGACATAAAATCTCCCGCTTTACTTTTTGTCACTCCTTCTTCAAAAAACTCGGCTGCAGTTTTTTGGGCTTTTACAAGAGTTGGGAATACCAGAAACAGGGAAAAAACAAATAACAAAATAGGATTTTTTTTCATCGTAAAAGGGGTGAAATTAGAAGGTGAACAGGGATTCAGCCGTCAAAACTACCTAATTTTAAACGTCTTGCCAACTTGGCATCAAAATTATTTTCCAGTAAAAGACATACTAACCGACCCAATACCCTACTCCGAAAAGCACGACAAACAACAGAGTAGAGAGCGCCATTTGTTTTAAATAAGGGTCTAATTCGCGCGGATTTTTTAAGCGACTTACCGCTAAACCGTTACGAATAAATAAGGGGAAGCTCAACAAAAAAAGCCATTGAGGAAGGGCCTCGAAATGGAAAAATATATACAAAACACTGCATAACATTCCTCCCCCCAACAACAACCAATGATAGACAATCGCCCGCTCCCGCCCCAGCCTGACGGGTACCGAGCGCTTACCTGTCAACGTATCTGATTCAATATCACGGATGTTATTGATATTTAAGACTCCCACGGCAAACAAGCCACAACTCGTAGCCGGCAAAAACAACATCCAATCGAACGTTTTGGTATGTAAATAGTAAACGCCCAATACCCCCACCCATCCAAAGAAAATCAGTACCGACACATCTCCCAGGCCAGCGTATCCGTAGGGGCGCTTGCCCGCCGTGTAGGTGATTGCCGCAATAATGGCTAAAACACCCAATCCCAAAAAAGCCGCAAACGTTTGCCAAGTAGCATCTTTGAGGGCTTCATACAACAGCCCGATTCCACTCACCAGAGAAATTACGGAGAAAACGATGATGGCAGTTCGCATGGCATCTACCGAGATTGCTCCTGATTGCACCGTTCGCTGCGGACCTTGCCGGGCTTCGGTGTCTTTTCCGTTGACGGTATCGCCGTAATCGTTGGCAAAATTTGAAAGTACCTGCAAACAAATCGTGGTTACCACGGCCAAAATGGCAATGGTCCAACTGAATTTTTCGTGCGCTGCCGCCAAAAAACAGCCCATCAATATACTCGATAACGCTAAAGGCAGCGTCCGCAAACGTGCCGCTTCAATCCAAGGTTTTATCATTTAATGCACTCTTTTTAGTCTTTTGCCCTCAACGAGGGGTTTTTATTCAATTTTAAACTCTTAATTGTCAAACGTTTAACAATTAACTATTAACAATTCCCCCGCACTTTTTGGTGCGTTGTTTACAATTTCCTAATTTTGCAGCGGCAAATCGGAACTACCAGCTCCTGCTGAATCCCCCAGGTCTTGACCGAAGCAAGGGTAGGTGGTCGTAGCGGTGAGATTCTCGGTTTGCCATTTTTTGTTTTTATTCCGCAAATGTCGGCAAGGTTTCGGCACTCCCGTTTAAAACCTTGCCGACATTTTTTTATGCCAATGCTTCCCACAAAATCTCCACAGGATGTAGCGCTGTTCGCCCTGTACCATCGTGAATCTGGTGGCGGCAGCTCGTTCCGGGCGCGGCAATAATCACTTCTTCGGGTTGATTGCGAACCGTCGGGAATAATACCAATTCTCCGATTTTCATGGACAAATCGTAATGCTCTTTTTCGTAGCCAAAACTTCCCGCCATGCCGCAGCAACCACTTGGAATAAGGGTTACTTCGTAATTTTTGGGCAACGAAAGCATCTTTTTTGTCGGTACCATTGAGGCAATCGCCTTCTGTTGACAATGCCCGTGTAGCTTTATCTTTTTACTGTCGGCTGTAAACTGCTTGCTGCTTATTCTTTTTGCGTCCATCTCGCGCGCCATGAACTCATCAAACTGCAATGCATTTTGGGCCAATTGCTTCGCCGCCTCAATCAGTTCTTCGCTGACCAAGTCAGGATACTCATCCCGGAAGGTCAAAATGGCCGAAGGTTCAATGCCCACCAGTGGCGTTTGCTCGGTGATTAAATCCTTAAGCAGGCGCACATTTTGCTCCGCAATCTTTTTGGCATCTTTCAATAAACCTTTCGACAACTGAGGGCGCGCGCTTGGCGCATGGTCGGGAATGATAACTTCATAGCCCAGCTTTTCCAAGAGCTGAATGGCTTTTTTACCGATTTCAACATCGTTATAATTCGTAAACTCGTCGCAGAAAAGATAAACCCGTCGTTTTAGCGACGAAAGAGGTTGCGTCTCTGCAACGTGTTCTTTGAACCATGACTTCAGGGTTGTATCATGCAACAATGGCATGGTTCTATCAGGATGAAAACCAACCACTTGATTGGCAATACGGCGCAACGGAGCATTCTTAAAAATCAAATTATACGCCCACGGAATGTAACTGGCAATACCCGTCATTTTGGAGAAATTCCCCACCAGCCATGACCGCATCGGCACGCCGTTGATATCATAATATTGCTGCAAAAACTCCATTTTTAGCTTCGCCACATCTACGTTTGACGGGCACTCGCCTTTGCAACCTTTGCAGGCCAAACAGAGGTCATATACCTCTTTGATTTCTTTATGGTCAAAGCGGTTGGCTTTGTCGGAACGCGTCAAAAATTCGCGCAGCACGTTCGCTCTGGCTCGCGTGGTATCTTTCTCGTTGCGGGTTGCCATAAAGCTCGGGCACATGGTCCCACCGCTGAGCTGCGTTTTACGGCAGTCGCCTGAGCCATTACACTGCTCGGCGTGTTGTAATACATTTTGGTCGGGATAACGGAAATAGGTCTTAAACTCTGGCGTTTGCTGCCCCGCCTCGTAGCGCAGAAACGTATCCATCGGCGGCGTTTCTACAATTTTGTTCGGGTTAAAGATATTGTAAGGGTCCCACGTATGTTTGATTTCTTTAAACAACTCGTAGTTTTTGGGGCCCACCATCTGCGGAATAAACTCCCCCCGCAAACGCCCATCGCCATGCTCGCCCGACAGCGAACCGTCGTATTTTTTAACCAAGGTCGCAATCTCCTCCGCAATCATCCGAAACTGCGCGTGGCCCTCTTTGGTCTTGAGATTAATGATGGGTCGCAGGTGAATTTCACCCGAGCCCGCGTGGGCATAATGCACCGCCGACATGCCATTTTTGTGCAGAATCTCGTTAAAATCACGAATATACGCGGGTTGGTCGTACACGTCTACGGCCGTATCTTCGATGACCGCAACGGCTTTTTCGTCGCCGGGCAAGTTGGCCAAAAGCCCCAAACCCGCTTTGCGAAGCGTCCAGATTTTCTTGGTATCGTCGGCATGAAGCAACGGATAATGAAACCCGATGCCTTCTTTTTCAAAATCCGCAATCAATTCGGCAGCAACGGCTTCTACTTCTTCTTTGGTATTTTGCGAGACATCTACCACTAAAATAATGGGAAACGAACCATTGGTCTTCCGCTTCACAAAGAAGGCATTTTTGCTCTGTTCGGGATTCTCAGCCGCGCATTCCAGAATATAGTTATCAATCAACTCTACCGCCTGAGGCTTGTATTTGAGCGCCGTAATGGTAGAGCGCAAGGCTTCGTCGATGGTATTAAAATGCGCACACACCAAGCCCTGGGCTTTGGGCGGTGGCGGAATAATGTTGAGCTTTATTTCGGTCAAAAAGCAAAGCGTTCCTTCCGACCCTGCAATCAAACGACACATGTTAAACGCTGGACCATCTTCCGTAAACGGCTGACAATCCAACAGCATATCCAAGGCATAGCCAGTATTTCGGCGCTCAACGGATTTTTTGGGGAAATTCTTTCGGATTTCCGCTTGATTTTCAGGATTCGAGAGAATATCGAAGGTTTTAGCATAAATAGCCCCTTCAAGTCCTTCTTTAGGTAACGCTTGAGAAGCCAAAGAGTTAAAAACGACTTCGCTCCCATCGGCCAGCAATGCCTTCACTTCCAATAAATGTTCGCGGGTAGAGCCATAAACCACTGAATTGGAGCCGCAGGAGTTATTGCCCACCATCCCGCCAATCATGGCGCGGTTGGCGGTAGAGGTTTCGGGACCAAAATACAGGCCATAAGGCTTAAGCGCCATGTTGAGTTCGTCCCTAATCACGCCCGGCTGCACGCGAACCCAACGTTCTTCTGGGTTGATTTCCAGTATTTTGGTAAACGTCCGCGACACATCGACCACGATGCCGTTCCCTACAACTTGCCCCGCCAACGACGTTCCAGCGGTGCGCGGAATGAGCGACGTGCGATGTTTGCGCGCAAAGGAAATCAGCGTTTTGAGGTCTTCGATATCTTGGGGAATAGCCACGGCGTGCGGCATTTCACGGTACGCCGATGCATCAGTGGCATAAAGCGTACGCATCGTGCTGTCGTAATGAAGTTCGCCTTTGAGGCGTTGAGCTAATTCAGAAAGTGGTAGGTGAGTCATTGGTGAGCTTTCGAAATCTTCAGCGAAAGCACAAATTTACGACCTCTGTTTTTGTTATGCTAATTTGATTTTAAACGTAGGCAATTGAAATGCCATCAGTAGGGGAAGAATAAAAAACAAAAGCTCCGACTTTAGAAGATCGAAGCTTTTACAAGAACAGATATAACACATAAACGCCGAAGCCTTTGAAATAGTTTTAGGTTTGAAAAATAGCTTTGTAATTTTTCGCTTTTATCAGGATTTCTGATAAATTATCGGAAAACCGATAATTACGCCTATTTTTTGGCAAAAATACGCATACCGCTTATCCGCTAATTCGGCAACAAAAGGAATCAAAATTTCTTAGTGAGACTCCTACCCCCATATGAGCCAAAATCGTTATAGGCTATTTGCAAAGTGAGTTTTCAAATAGGTATTCGGTTTTTATGAGTATACTTTTAGCACCTTACAGAGCGTTCTAAAACAAGCCTTTGCATAAGAATGAAGTAATCTCTTTTTTGTTATCATCTTAGCTCCTTATCTATGAAAAAGACTGTCTTTACTTTTCTGTGTATATTGATTTTGATAGGATGTAATCTGGAAAATCACTCTATTAGCCCAATTTGGCTAACTGGTTCTTGGAAACTAACTGAATTCAAACCTCATCCTGACAGTAGCTGGAGGCCCGAAAACAACCAGAAATTCATCATTCAGTTTCGTCTCAATGGTACCATACAATATAAAAACTCAGATAATTTTTATCTACGTTTCCCATTTGATGGAGGCTGGTGCAACAAAGCTGAAAGATATGACTTAGTAAAAAACCGAATTTATCTTCAATTTGGTAAACCAGGGTGTATTCCATTTATTGACCCAAAAACCCCTAGGTTTGGCGTTATTTCAGAACTTTCAAGAAAACAATTAGTTATTGATTGGTGGGGTAGTTCTTTTATGTTTGAAAGAGATTAACCCTCAAATGCCTCCCTCAACTCCTCCCTATCATCAAAATGGTGCTTTACGCCCTTAACCTCTTGGTAGGTTTCGTGGCCCTTGCCTGCTACCAAAATGATGTCGTGCGGCTGCGCCAACGATACCGCATAACGAATGGCCGCGCGGCGATCTTCGATGACTTTCATTTTTTTATAATCTACGGGCGAGATTCCTACTTCCATCTGCGCCAAAATCTCCATCGGCTCTTCGTTGCGCGGATTGTCGGACGTAAGAATCACGCGGGTGCTCAATTCTCCCGCAATACGCGCCATTTCGGGACGCTTAGTAGCATCACGATTTCCGCCACAGCCTACGACAGTAATCACCTGCTGGTCGCCCTCCCGAAGTTCATTGATGGTTTCCAATACATTTTGAAGGGCATCGGACGTGTGGGCATAATCCACAATTCCTACGATGGCATCCGCGCTGACGACTTGCTCAAAACGGCCCGGCGGCGGTGTAATTGCCGATAAAGCCGTAAGAACCTGCTCTTCGTCCTCCCCCAACAGCAACGCCGCACCGTACACCCCCAACAGGTTGTAAGCGTTGAATTTACCAATCAATTTAAACCAAACTTCTTTGCCATCGATTTCCATTTGAAGACCAAAAAGGCTATCGGAAAGCAGCTTTCCTTTGAAAGTTGCGATGGTTTGGAGTGAATAAGTTTCTTTGCGGGCGGCGGTATTTTGCACCATTACCCCGCCACGGCGGTCGTCGATATTGACGAGCGCAAAAGCGTGTTTGGGCAGCTGGTCAAAGAAGCCTTTTTTGGCTTTGATGTAATTGTCAAACGTTTTATGAAAATCAAGGTGATCATGAGTGATGTTGGTAAAAATACCGCCCGAAAAAAGTAAACCCGCAATGCGCTCCTGCGCCACGGCGTGAGAGCTCACTTCCATAAAACAATGCGTACAGCCACGCCGTACCATTTCGGCCAATAACTCATTGATTTTGACCGAGTCGGGCGTGGTGTGCGTGGACGGAATAACGTCATCGTCAATTTGGTTTTGCACCGTTGAAAGCAGCCCCACACGATAGCCCAATTGCCGAAATAGCTTGAACAAAAGCGTCACGGTCGAAGTTTTACCATTGGTACCCGTTACGCCCACCAACTGGAGTTTTGACGAAGGATTATCGTAAAAATTGGCCGCCAAAAGGCCCATCGTACGGGCAGAATCTGCCACATGAATGTACGTGATTCCATCGGCCAAATCAGCGGGTAAGTCTTCACACAAAATCGCCGCCGCTCCCATTTCAATCACTTTTGGAATAAACTGATGTCCATCTACCTGTGTGCCTTTTTGAGCCACAAACAACGACCCCGCTACTACGCGCCGCGAATCAAACTCAATACCCGTTGGTTCGATACCAGTATTTCCAATCACTGAAATGACTGGAACACCCGCCAATATTTCCTGAAGCGTCTTTGACATGTTTAACTGCGTTCTTTATGGTTTTAAAAAAAACGAGGATTTGAGAATCCTCTGGGTTGGTTTTGAGAAACCAACCGCACTAACTTAACTTGCGGCACGGGGCGGCCCGTCACTCCTCGCTACTGGATTCTCACTTCTGTCTCCTCACTTCTCCCGCTGAATATTCTTCAGCTCCAACTTACTTTCTTTGCGCACAAAGGCCTGCATTTTATCCAATAAATCCTCAATATTGTCGGCCACAATCAGTAAATCGCGGTTTTCAGGTTTAAGAAAACCTTCTTCTACCATCACCTCTAGGTGCGCCAACAAGTTGTTGTAAAAACCGTTGTAATTAAGGACGCCTACCGGCCCATGAAAAATTTTTAACTGAGCCCAGGCCAAAATCTCAAACATTTCGTCGAGGGTTCCGTAGCCCCCCGGCAAATTAATAACGCCATCCGACAACGACACCATCTTGGCTTTGCGCTCGTGCATGGTATCCACAAAATGAATTTCGGTCAGCGTTTGGTGGGCTACTTCCAATTCTGCCAAAAAATTAGGAATAATGCCCGTTACCTGTGCGCCACCCGCCAACGTGCCGTCGGCCACGGCCCGCATCAGGCCGAGGTTGCCGCCGCCGTACACTAAATTAATGCCCCGTTTGGCCATGGCCAGACCTACTTCCGCAGCCAATTGGAGATATTCGGGACGCTTGCCCGCGTTGGAACCACAATACACAACGATTGATTTCATGTTTGAAAGAATATGCTTTTGAGCGCAAATATCGGGAACGAATTTGACCAATACTAACGGAGGTCATTGCTGAAAGGAACGAAAAAACTATTTTTGTTGTGAATCTGACAAGATAGATTTATACAAAAGCATGAAAGAGCTGAAAGCAATCATTAACGCCTACGATCACTTAAATCCTAAAAAAACCAAAGCGGCCATCGCAACCGTGGTGCGCGTTGAAGGCTCTTCTTACCGCCGCACGGGCGCACGAATGCTGGTCATGGACGATGGCGTGTGGGTGGGCGGTATCAGCGGCGGCTGTTTGGAGGGCGACGCCCTCAAACGCGCCCGGCTGGCCATGGCCAAATCTCGGCCGAGTTTGGTCACCTACGATACCACCGAAGACGACCAACACCAAATCGGCGTGGGATTGGGCTGCAATGGCGTCATCGACGTACTGCTTTCGCCTTTAGAAATCGGAAACCCCAACAATCCCGTTGAAATCCTGAAAAGCTGCATGGCCGAACGCCGTCAAACGCATATTTTACTGACCATCATTGGTTTGGAGGATGAATACAATGATTTGCGCGCGGGAACCATGGTTCGCTATACTGGGCCAGCAAGCCTGAATGTGTTTGGGAACAATGACTTACAGCAAACCATTGAAAAAACGATTCATAATTTTGCTCAAAAAGGCCGCTCACGACCCGCTACCTTTAGCCTTACCGACGGACGAGAAATAGAAATATTCATTGAAATTCTCCCTCCCGAAGTTCACCTTGTTTTGATGGGGCACCAATACGACGTGCTGCCGTTGGCACGACTGGTCAAAGAAATCGGGTGGCGGGCCACGGTGGTGGCCAATCCGCAGAAAATCATGCAGAAGCTCAGTTCCGTGGCCGATGCCATTGTTACTCCTGCCGAGTTTGATTCGATTCTCATCGATGAGCATACTGCCATCATTTTGATGTCGCATGATTTCAAAACCGATAAATACAATTTACCCAAAGTCCTGAAAACGGCCGCCGCGTACGTCGGAATGCTGGGGCCACGCGTACGTTCTGAAAAGATATTTGACGAACTGGCCCAAGAAGGAATTGAGATTTCAGAAACCGATATGGAACGCATCCACGCCCCTGTCGGTTTGGACATAGGTGCCATTTCGCCCGAAGAAATTGCCCTGTCCATTGTCGCCGAAATCCGGGCCGTTTTCTCCGACCGTACTGGCGCGGCTTTGCGCCTACGCACAACCCCCATTCACGAAAGAGACTGATTTTATGGAATTAACCACCGTTACGGAAGCCACCCGCATCATTTTAGAAAACAGCATTGATTACGGTACGGAATACGTGCCCTTTACCGACGCTCACCAGCGGGTGTTGGCAGAGCCGCTCGTAGCCGACCGCGACTTTCCGCCGTTTGACCGCGTCACGATGGACGGTATTGCTATTCAATGGCAAAGTTATGCCAATGGGCAACGGACTTTCCTAATTGAAAGCACCCAAACCGCTGGCGAAACACAGCATACACTTTCGGACTCCAACGCTTGCATTGAGGTAATGACGGGTGCAATGTTGCCCATCAACACCGACTTAGTGATTCGGTACGAAGATTTTACCATTAAAGACGGCATTGTTCATCTCAACGCTGACGTTAGAGAAGGACAAAACGTGCATTATCAAGGCGAAGACCGCCGAGCGGGCACTGCTATTATCCAACCTCACACGCTTTTGGGTCCACCCGAAATCGCGATTGCCGCCAGCGTCGGGGCGGTCCATGTTCCGGTCAAAAAGTTGCCTTCGGTGGTCATTATTACTTCGGGAGACGAACTGGTTGCGGTAGAGCAAATACCCCTGCCCCACCAAATTCGCAGTTCAAACGTGCATTGCATAGCCACCCTTTTGAAAGACTACCGCATCAACGTTGATTTTGTTCATATTCCCGACGATTTGTCGGCTACCCAACAGGCCATCCAAAACGCCCTTACCCAGTACGACGTGCTGATTTTGTGCGGGGGAGTGTCGCAGGGCAAAAAGGACTTTATTCCTAAAGCACTGCAAACCGAAGGGGTCGAAAAATATTTTCATAAACTCAGCCAACAGCCCGGCAAACCGTTTTGGTTTGGCCGCAAAAACAACAACGTCGTTTTTGCTCTGCCTGGCAACCCCGTCTCTTCTTTTGTCTGCGCTCGTCGGTATTTTATTCCGTGGCTACGCAAGTCATTGGGGATTCCGGCAATGGATAATATCTATGCTGCACTAAGTGACGATTACGTATATAATTCACCCCTTACCTACTTCCTCCAGGTACAATTGTTTCAGGAAGGAGCAACGTTGATGGCTCGTCCCCTAACGGGTCACGGCTCTGGCGATTTCGCAAATCTTATTGATAATCAAGGATTTTTGGAGCTCCCCAAAGAAAAAAATGAATTTAAAAAAGGAGAAATACTCCCAATATGGCGATATGGATATTGAATATGATTTTTAACAGATACCGCTTGATAACTATTTCAAAAAAAGTAGCCTGAAAATTTTGAAGGGACAAAATCTTTGTTTACAATTGTAAACAATTCTTCCATTTATCAGATTCTTGATTGAAAAGTTTGGGGTAAAAATATTCGAAAAATTTTTCGTATAAATATTCAACGAACCTCAAGTCCCCGCGCTTAGCGTAACCCGCTAATAGCAAATTTGTTAACGATTTCTTAATGTGACATAACGATTATATTTTTCAAATTTCTCCTCGGCCTACGAGATAAGTCGAGTTGTGGAGAGCCGGGAAAGATTCGTATTTTCGCAGACTTTACCTAACGTTTTGAGAAATGTGGGAAACAACTATCGCCTCCCTCGAATAAGCACTATATTTTTCAGAAAGAACACAAACTAAGGTATCGCTAACCCCATATAATTTCTTAAGTCTATGTATGTTATAAAACGTGATGGCCGCCGGGAATCGGTCAAGTTTGACAAAATCACCTCTCGCATCGAAAAATTGTGCTACGGCTTAGACGCACTTTATGTTCAGCCGATTGAAGTAGCCAAGAAAGTAGTAGGAGGCATTTTTGATGGCGTCACAACCGCACAGTTGGATGTTTTAGCCGCCGAAACGGCCGCTTCTATGACCACTAAACACCCCGATTACGCTATTCTGGCAGCCCGTATTGCTATTTCAAACCTTCACAAAAACACGCTGAAATCATTTTCGGCGACCATGAAGCAGCTTTACACGTACACAGACCCAAAAACGGGAGAAAACGCATCGCTTATTTCAAAAGAAGCACACGATATTATTCGTAAACATGCCGCCTTACTGGATTCAACCATCATCTACGACCGCGACTATGGTTACGATTATTTTGGGTACAAAACCCTCGAAAAATCATACTTGTTGAAAGTGAACGGCAAGATTGCCGAACGGCCCCAACACATGCTCATGCGCGTGGCGGTAGGGATTCACTTGGAGGATATTGACTCCGTCATTGAAACCTACAACCTCCTTTCGGAACGTTGGTTTACGCACGCCACCCCGACCCTGTTCAACGCAGGTACTCCTAAGCCCCAAATGTCGAGCTGCTTCTTACTTACCATGAAAGACGACAGCATTGATGGCATTTACGATACCCTCAAACAATGCGCGTTGATTTCACAATCGGCAGGTGGTATTGGGTTGAGCATTCACAATATCCGCGCTACGGGAAGCTACATCAAAGGCACCAACGGTACTTCAAACGGTATTGTGCCGATGCTCCGGGTGTTCAATGATACGGCTCGTTATGTAGACCAAGGAGGCGGAAAACGCAAAGGTTCTTTTGCCATTTATTTGGAGCCTTGGCACGCCGATATTTTTGAGTTTTTGGACCTGAAAAGAAACCACGGAAAAGAAGAACTGCGCGCCCGCGATTTGTTCTATGCCATGTGGATTCCTGACTTGTTCATGAAGCGCGTCGAAGCCAATGATACATGGTCGTTGCTTTGTCCGCATGAGTGCCCAGGATTGGCAGATACTTACGGCGACGAATTTGAGCAATTGTACGAAAAATACGAACGTGAAGGTAAAGCCCGCAAAACCATCAAAGCGCAGGATTTGTGGTTTGCCATTATGGAGTCCCAAATCGAAACGGGAACACCATACATGCTTTACAAAGACCACGCCAACCGTAAGTCAAACCAGAAGAATTTGGGTACCATTAAGTCGTCGAACTTGTGTACCGAAATCATGGAATATACCTCTCCCGACGAAGTGGCGGTCTGTAACCTTGCCTCTATCTCGTTGCCAAAATTTGTGGAACAAGGAGAAGACGGATTTTTGCATTTTAACCACGAGAAGTTGTTCGACATTACAAAAGTAGTGACGAAAAACCTCAATAAAATCATTGACCTCAACTACTATCCAGTGCCGGAAGCCGAGCGTAGCAACAAGCGCCACCGCCCTATCGGTATTGGTATTCAGGGTCTTGCTGATGCATTTTTGATGATGCGCATGCCTTTCGAATCAGAAGAAGCACGTCGCCTCAACGAAGACATTCACGAAACCATCTATCACGGTGCCCTAGTCGCCTCCATGGAATTGGCCAAAACGCAGGGGCCTTACGAAACATGGAAAGGTTCGCCGATTTCACAGGGTATTTTCCAATTTGATATGTGGAATGTCACGCCAAAAAGCGGACGCTGGAATTGGGACAAATTGCGTAAAGAAGTGGTTAAATTTGGCGTACGCAACTCTCTGCTTTTGGCTCCGATGCCAACGGCTTCGACCAGCCAAATCTTGGGCAACAACGAGTGTTTTGAGCCATTTACTTCCAATCTTTACGTTCGTCGGGTATTGTCGGGAGAATTTATCGTTGTCAACAAATACCTTTTGAAAGACCTCGTAAAAGAAGGTTTGTGGAACGATTCCATGAAAAACAAACTCATGGCCCACAACGGTTCGGTACAGAAAATTGAAGAAGTACCTACCAACCTCAAAGAACTGTATAAAACAGCTTGGGAAATCAAACAAAAGACCATCGTAGATATGGCCGCCGACCGAGGTGCTTACATCTGCCAGTCGCAGTCGCTCAATATTTTCATGGACAATGCCAACTACGGCAAACTGACTTCCATGCACTTTTATGCGTGGAAAAAAGGACTCAAAACGGGAATGTACTACCTCCGTACGCAAGCCGCCGTTGACGCGGTTAAGATTACGGTGGAGAAAAACGCCGAAGCCGTTCTGGAGCCAGTCACTACTGCCGTTGAGGAGAAAGAACTGAACTATGAAAAATACGCTCAGGACAATGCCCCTCAGGCAGCCGCCCGCGACAGTCAGGCCGAAAGTCAGTATGTGCTTGATAAGCCTGAGCAGAAAGAAGACGAGAAATAATTCTTATTAATAACATCCCAACAGCAGGCAATCAATCGTTGTATCTTTGTACACAATTGATTGCCTGCTGTTATTTTTATATATCTTTGCGCCCTAAAAAATACACGTTTTAGCCCCCAAAAGTTATGTTTGGAGATATGATGGGAATGCTTGGAAAAGTCAAAGAATTCCAAGCCAAAATGAAAGAGGCCCAAGAAGGTCTTGGGCAATTGACCGAGTCGGCCGAAACGGGCGCAGGTCTCGTAAAAGCAACGGTCAACGGGCGCAAACAAGTCGTAAGCCTTACCATCGACCCCGATTTGATGAAGCCAGAAGACCGCGAAATGTTGCAGGATTTGATTACTGCGGCTATTAATCGGGCTTTAGAAAATATCGAGGACCAAATCAAAGTTCACATTCAGCAATCTACGGAAGGCGTTTTGCCCAATATCCCGGGATTGGATTTGAGTAAGTTTATGAAGTAAATGCCAATCGACAAAGTAGCCCTCGTCATTCTTAATTATAACGGGAGAAACTTCTTGGAGAAGTTTCTCCCGTCTGTTGTTAAATATACCGAATCCGCCGCAATTTATGTTGCCGACAGCGCCTCTACCGATGGTTCGGTGGGTTGGGTTGAACAAAATTTTCCGACCGTAAAAACGGTTATTTTACCCAAAAACTACGGATATGCAGGCGGCTACAATCGCGCTCTGAAAAACATCTCTGCTGAGTATTATGTCCTTCTCAATTCTGATGTTGAAGTCACACCTCACTGGCTCACTCCCCTCGTCAATCTGCTAGACCAAAATCCTCAAATTGCGGCCTGCCAACCCAAACTCTTGGCCCATCATGACAAAACGCAATTTGAGTACGCAGGGGCCGCAGGAGGCTATATCGACTGGCTGGGGTACACGTACTGTCGCGGCCGTATATTTTACCACAACGAGACCGACACGGGCCAGTACGACACCACTGTCCCTATCTTCTGGGCGTCGGGCGCGGCTTTGGCGATTCGGTCCAAGCTTTTTCATGAAATGGGCGGATTTGACGAGGATTTTTTTGCCCACATGGAAGAAATTGACCTTTGTTGGCGGCTACATTCGGCAGGCTATCACGTATATTGCTGTCCGCAATCGGTGGTTTATCACGTAGGTGGCGGCACCCTTCCTCCTTCGAGCCCTTTCAAGACCTTCCTCAATTATCGCAACAGCTTGGCCATGCTTTATAAGAATTTGCCAGCCAATCGTATCTGGTTTATCCTCTTTTTGAGGCTTATTTTAGATGGGGTTTCGTCAATTCGTTATTTGCCGCATGGTCAATGGCAAGATATATGGGCCATTGTAAGAGCTCATTTTGCATTTTATAGGTGGATTTTGGGTGAACTTCCCCAAAAACGCCGTCGAATTCAGCAGAAAATCGCCCAAACAAAAGGCCATCAAACACTCCCAATCTCTTCTAAGAGCATCATTTGGGCGTATTTTGTAAAAGGGTGCAAAACCTTCGACTCATTTTCAAGGCTTTAATCAAAAAAATACTTGCTTTGTATTCTGTCAAAAAGCCGATAAAATACTTTAATTTTGCGGCTCATTAAATTTTAGTCAATCTGCGAAAGCAAACAACATGGCATTATTTGATTTTTTAACGAGCGAGATTGCAATAGATTTAGGAACAGCGAACACGCTGATTATTCACAAAGACAAAATCGTTGTGGATGAGCCATCTATCATTGCTTTGGACAAGAATAACGGGAAGGTGTTGGCGATTGGTCACAAAGCAATGCAAATGCACGAAAAGACCAATGAAAATATAAAAACCATACGCCCGTTAAAAGACGGTGTTATTGCCGACTTTACCGCTGCGGAATTAATGATTCGTGGGATGATCAAGATGATTACGCCCAACAATCGCTTCTTCACGCCTTCACACCGAATGGTCATTTGTATTCCATCGGGTATTACAGAAGTAGAAAAACGAGCCGTAAAAGACTCGGCAGAACACGCAGGCGCGAAGGAAGTTTATATGGTGCATGAACCCATTGCGGCGTCAATTGGTATCGGTATCGATATTACACAGCCCAACGGTACCATGATTGTGGATATTGGCGGTGGAACAACCGAAATTGCCGTTATTGCCCTTTCAGGTATTGTGTGTGAGCAATCCATTCGCATTGCTGGCGATGTTTTCACCAAAGACATTGTTGATTATATGCGCCGTGAACACAACCTGTTGATTGGTGAGCGTTCGGCGGAACAAATCAAAATTGAAGTAGGTTCGGCCTTACCCGAACTGGATAATCCTCCTGCTGACTTTGAAATTCGGGGCCGCGATTTGATGACTGGTATTCCGAAAGAAATCAAAGTTACTTACAGCGAAATTGCGTATGCGTTGGATAAGTCGATTTCCAAAATCGAAGAAGCCGTGATGAAAGCCCTTGAAATTTCCCCTCCGGAACTTTCAGCCGATATTTACACCAATGGTATTCACCTGACCGGCGGCGGTGCGCTTTTGCACGGCCTCGACAAACGATTGGCCACTAAAACAAAGCTGCCAATCCACGTTGCCGACGACCCCCTCAAGGCAGTTGTGAAGGGTACGGGTGAAATCCTGAAAAACCTAGAATTGTATAAGTCGGTATTAATTCAATAGAAGTTAGGAGCGAGGAGTGAGGAGCGGCCGCTGCTGCGGTGAGTTTTTTCCATTCTCACTCCTCGCTTCTACATTCTCACTCCTGCGTAAACAATGCTCCAACTCTTTGAGTTTATTGCCCGTAATCGAAACTTTATCCTCTTTGTTTTGCTTGAGGTGTTTAGTTTTTGGTTGCTCGTCAATAACAATAACTATTGGAGTGTAGAATACTTCAACACCGCTAACTCGCTAAATGCAAGGGCGTTAGAAGCTTCAAACACCCTACGAGAATACACCAACCTCAGGCAAGTAAACGAAGCATTGGCCGAAGAAAACCGACGCTTGAATGAACGCGTAACGGCAATGCAACAACTCAATCCCAGCAATGCTCCCGTGGGCTATAAAGCCGATTCAGCCTTTGCTTCCCGGTATAAGTTTGTAACGATTGCCAAAGTAATCGACAACAGCACCCACCGCGCCGACAATTACCTGACCATCGACAAAGGTTACGCCGACGGAGTCAAAGTAGGTATGGGGGTAATTTCATCGACGGGCATTGTAGGAAAAGTAAAATCTTGTAACGAACACTTTTCGGTCATTACGTCCATTTTGCATTCGCAATACATGATTTCAACAAAACTCCTGCGAAGCGGTGAAAATGGGAATGCAGAATGGGAAAACAACAGTAATCCTTCCATCATCCAGTTGAAGGATATTTCACGCTATAAACCCATCAGTAAACGAGATACCGCCGTCACCTCTGACTACAACGCCGTATTTCCGCCTGGCGTACCCGTAGGATATGTCAAAAGCTTTAAAGTGGCTCCCGACCAAGCATTTTTTGAGATTGACTTACAACTAGCGACTGACTTCTCCAAAGTCTCCTATGTATATTTGGTAGATAACAAGCTTTCAGAACAACAACAATCCCTTCAGGAAAGCCTTATTAATAAACGTAAATGAATCCAAACGAAATAGTCCGCAGTGCCTTAAGATGGTTAGTGTACGTGCTGCTACATATATTTGTAGCCCGCCACTTGGTATTGTTTGACTATGCATTTTGTTTTATTTACGTAGGCGCAATCCTGTTTTTACCCCAAGAAATTAACCTAACGGGCCTGCTACTCATCGGTTTTGCAACTGGTGTAGCCGTTGATTCGTTTGATAATACCCTCGGCCTCCATGCGGCCACTGCCGTTTTTGTGGCCTATCTACGCCCGATAATCATTCGCTATCAGTTTGCTCAAAAACTCTCAGAAGGGCGCCTGGAGCTTTCATTGAAGGGGATTGGCCTGCCTGCCTTTTTGTCTTATACCCTCATACTGGTTTCGGTTCACCACCTACTTTTGTTCTTTGTAGAAGCAGGTAGCCTCAGCTTACTGCCTTACACCCTTTTAAAGATAGTTTGCAGTATTTTATTTACTACCCTGACTATTTTGCTCACGCAGCTTTTTTCCCGTTAGGAGAAAATACCTCCCCACTTCTGACATTTTGTCTAAAAATTGAATTATTTATTTTCGTTGGAATAATTTTTGTCGTATATTATATCAGCTAATTATGGGCAAGTTGTTCTACAGCTAATCCTAAAAAAATAACCTTTCATGAGGGGTTTTTGTTGATTGGTGAAAGAAGAGTTGCGCGGAAGGTGGGTCGTTTGCTAAAATTCGTAAATTTACGGCAGCCATGTCAGTCATTATGTCAGAAGAAATCGAAGAAATACCCCTAGCCTCCTCAGAAACGTCTTACAATGACGCTGAGAAGAACGATATATTCAATCGTGAGTTTATGCCCCACATAAACTCCATGTATAACTTTGCCTTTAGGCTAACAATGGACGAAGATGACGCCAACGATCTCGTCCAGGATACCTATTTAAAAGCTTTCCGTTTTATTTCTTCCTTTGAGCGGGGAACTAATGCAAAAGCGTGGTTGTTCAGAATCCTGAAAAACAGTTTTATTAACGATTATCGTAAGCGGAGCAAAGAGCCGTCGAAGGTAGATTACCAAGAAGTAGAAACAACCTACAACTCGGAAGAAGCTGCCGAAGTCGATCACACTACCGACTTACGCGTCGAAACTGTTCAAGACATGATTGGCGATGAAGTAGCCACCGCGCTCAACTCATTGCCCGTCGATTTTCGTACCGTCATTATCCTTTGCGACATTGAAGGATTTACGTACGAAGAAATGGCTAAGATTCTGGATATTCCGATTGGCACTGTTCGTTCTCGTTTACACCGCGCACGGAATCTCCTTAAAGACAAGCTCAAAGTGTACGCTTCCTCAATGGGATACGACACCGATGAGGATTGATTTAAGGACGGCATTGAGTAATATCCAATTTTTTCAAGCTATGTCTTTGAACTTTTTTTGATGAAAATTCATTCTAAGTAAAGACAACTTAATAGTAAGATTCAAAGAAAAAATTGAACCTTTGCAATGTTATTGGATATGCATTCGTCAGCCTCCGCTAGTGAGAACAATGAAACGAGGAAGCCTCAAAAACAGTACTGCGAACACCACGCAGAGTGTCTGAAAAAAATTCAGGCTGTTTTGGATGGAGAAGCTTCAGAAGCCGAGAAGGAACACTTCAGGGAAAACATGGATGATTGCCTTCACTGCATCAAAATGTACCACCTCGAAAAGTGCGTGAAAGAATCCCTTCAGGCGAAGGTCGATAAACGACTCTGCCCCGATAATCTCGTACAGGCAATCAAAGCAAAATTAAACATCACCGCCTAAGTTTTGGAAGGAAAGCTCATCATCTTCTCTGCCCCGTCTGGTTCTGGTAAAACGACCATCGTACGACACTTACTCTCAAAGTACAACAACTTGGGTTTTTCGATTTCGGCCTGCACCCGCGACCGCCGTGGTAGGAATGAAGTACACGGAAAAGATTATTACTTTCTTACACCCGATGATTTTAAACAACGCATTGATAACAATGAGTTTGTGGAATGGGAAGAAGTGTATCCCGGTGGCTATTACGGAACCTTAAAATCAGAAATTGAACGTTTGTGGGCCGCAGGAAAACACGTAATTTTTGACGTGGATGTAAAAGGAGGACTCAAACTCAAAGAATACTTTGGTGAACGTGCCCTTGCCATTTTTGTAAAAGCCCCCAGCGAAGAAGCAATCAAGGAGCGCCTCATGATGCGCGGCACCGAAACCGAAGACAGCCTTTCTAAGCGGCTCTTTAAAGTAAAATTTGAAATGTCATTTCAAGACCGTTTTGACGTAATTTTGGTTAACGATAACCTTGAAGCTGCTCTAACGAAAGCGGAAGAACTGGTAGAAAACTTTCTAGGATAAAATATAACAACGATTATAACAGGAAAAGCCGGATGAGTATCCGGCTTTTCCTGTTACTGACTAATAGGGGTGTTGTTGCAAACAAATAAACTTCACTTATATTCTTTCAATTAATTCTTTTACCTGACGGATTTTACGTCCCGCAATGTGGTCAATAATCGCCGCTGCATGTTCTCTGCCATTCTCAATGAATACTTTTTCGGTATGGATTCCTGCCACCACCGTACCGCATAAATAAAGACCCGCCACATTGGTTTCAAACGTTTCAGGGTCATAAACGGGCACCATACTCGGCTGGGTTAGTTCTATACCACAACGTTGAAGCAAGGCGCCATCTGGAACATAACCAATCAACATCAACACAAAATCAGCATCAATCCATTCGGATTCTCCCGTCTCCACATTTTCGATTTGAACGCGCTTGGGCTCAATGGCTGTGGTGAGGCTGTTGAACCGCGTTTTTATTTTACCTTCCCGTACCCGATTTTTTACGTCCGGCACGAGCCAATATTTGACCGTTGGGCGAAAATCCTCCCCTCGATGTACAATCGTGACGTCGACATCGTGACGGTACAATTCTAGGGCCGCTTCCACCGCCGAATTGGCCGCGCCCACAATAACAACTTTGGAGAACGAATATAAGAAAGGTTCGTCATAATAAGGAGTAACATGCGGCAAATTTTCCCCAGGAATTCCCAAATGACGCGGAAAATCAAAATAACCAGTCGCAATAATTACTTTACGAGCGTGATAGGTTTCGCCCTTTACAGTTTGCACTTCAAACAAATCGTCTTGTTTTACGACCTGAGTAACTTCCGTAAAAAGTTTAAAATTCAGGTGATAATAACCCGCGACCTTACGGTAATATTGTAACGCTTCACTGCGGTTGGCTTTTACTTCAGAAATAGGAAAGGGAATCCCTCCAATTTCAATATTTTCGGCGGTTGAGAAAAACCGCATCCGTTTGGGGTAGCGCCTGATCGACTCCGTAATGCTACCTTTTTCTAAAATGAGATGGCTCAACCCTGCTTTGGCGGCTTCAATTCCCACGGCCAATCCGCACGGTCCTGCGCCTATAATCAATACGTCGTGTACTTGCATAAAAGAAGAAAATGATAAATGTTCGTATTATTGCATCACTAATGCGCTAAGTCCAAACCGTTCCATTTCATAACACCTTATTTCCCCCGAAAAATTCACTTCAAAACTAAATTCCTGTATGAAAAACCCGTTGCTCCTTGCCATTGTTTTATCGTGTAGCTGTATTCTTACTAACGCTCAACAACGCCCTTCGGCCCCGGCTCCCACCAATGCTCCAGCCGCAGCCCCTGCCAAAGAAGAAAAATCATCCAACAACCTTACGTTCAACCCAGATTCTTTCGTGGCCACTGACCACGAAACGACCATCAAAGGCCAAAAGATTCCTTACCGAGCCACCACCGGCACCATGCCCGTGTGGGACGAAGACGGCAAAGCCATTGCGGGTTTGTTTTATACTTTCTACGAAAGGTCTGACGTCAAAGACCGCACCACGCGGCCTTTGGTCATTTCATTCAATGGTGGCCCCGGTTCGGCGGCCGTTTGGATGCACATTGCCTACACTGGCCCGAGATTGCTCAACATCGACGATGAAGGTTACCCCGTCCAACCTTACGGCATCAAAGAAAATCCTTATTCTATTTTGGATGTGGCGGATATTGTATTTGTAAACCCCGTCAACACTGGTTATTCACGGCCTACGAGCAAGGATGTTCCCGGTTCAAAATTCTTTGGCGTTCGTGCTGACATTAAGTACCTCGCCGAATGGATTGGGACTTTCGTAACCCGCAATAACCGCTGGGCATCACCCAAATACCTCATCGGCGAAAGCTACGGCACCACGCGCGTATCTGGATTAGCACTCGAACTCCAAAGCTCGCAATGGATGTACCTCAATGGGGTGATTCTGGTCTCTCCTACCACGCTCGGCATCGAACGCGGCGAAGTGTCAGAATCCGCGCTGCGACTACCGTATTATGCCGCTACCGCTTGGTACCACAAAGCATTGAGTCCTGATTTGCAGCAAAAAGATTTGACCGACATGCTGCCAGAAGTAGAAAACTTCACCATCAATGAGTTGCTACCAGCCATTAGCAAAGGCGGATTTTTGGAAGATGCCAAACGAAAAGAGATTGCCGCCAAAATGGCGCGGTATTCGGGCATTTCCGAAAAAGTAATTTTACAGAGTAATTTTGACGTACCCACGAGTTATTTCTGGAAAGAACTATTGCGCGACAAAGGATTTACCGTTGGCCGGTTGGACTCACGGTATAAAGGAATCGACCGACAAGATGTAGGCGATAGACCAGATTTTAATTCAGAGCTGACGTCGTGGCTACATTCCTTCACGCCCGCCATCAACATCTATTTACGCAATGAGTTGAATTACAAAACGGACATGAAATACTACATGTTTGGCCCCGTGAATCCGTGGGATCGTAGCGGCGACCAATCGGCCGAAAACCTGCGTCAGGCCATGGCTCAAAACCCATACCTGCACGTAATGGTACAATCGGGCTATTATGACGGGGCTTGCGATTACTTCAACGCCAAGTACAATATGTGGCAAATGGACCCAAGCGGCAAACTCAAAGACCGCATGAGCTGGAAAGGCTACCGCAGCGGCCACATGATGTACCTCCGCAAGGAAGACCTTCAAACGGGCAACGAAGACATTCGTCAGTTTATCAAACAATCTTTACCTAAACCGGGACAGCCCGCTAAGTATTAATCTATCTATTGGGCAGAGGCAAGCCCTGCCCCTACCATTCTACAAAAGAGGCGCGTAATTCACGCCTCTTTTGTTTTGCATAGTTATCCACACTATCCCTACTTTTATCCACATAATCAGTAAAATTTGACCCGTAATTACTTGATAGTGTTGTACCTATTCAGTATTCACTATGAAGTCCCCTTTACTCTTTTTTCCATTTCTTTTTATTGGCTTTGCACAGGCCACTGCTCAAACTAAATCCATCAAAAACTCGCCCGCCTTGGGCGATGCCGCCCCCGAAACCGTGGGTATCTCCTCCGAGCGCCTCAGCCGTATGGATGGTATTTTGCAAAATGCCGTCACGCAAGGAACGGTGCCAGGCGTAGCCGCGATTGTGGTTCGCAACGGCAAGATTGTTTACCATAAAGCCTTCGGCATGGCCGACAATGAATCCAACCGTGCGCTTAAGCGCGACGATATTTTTCGCATCGCTTCTATGACCAAAGCCATCACTTCTACGGCCGTGATGATGCTCTGGGAAGAAGGGAAATTTCAATTGGACGACCCGATTTCCAAATATATTCCTGAATTTAAGAATCAAACGGTGCTGAAAAATTTTAAGTTTTTGGATAGCACCTACACCACCGAACCCGTCAAGTCTGAAATCACGGTTCGTCATTTGCTGACCCACACCTCTGGACTTGGCTACGGCGTCATTGACGGCGATGAGCGGTTCAAGGCCATGTATCATAAAGCAGGTATCGTAGATTTGTTTACGACCCAACCCGTCAAAATCGGCGACAACATCAAGAAGCTCGCAAAACTGCCTTTGCACCATCACCCCGGCGAAAAATACGTTTATTCGGAAGGTTTAGACGTGTTGGGGTATTTTATCGAAATCATGTCGGGAATGCCTTTTGATGAGTTTTTGCGCAAAAGATTGTTTGACCCGTTGGGCATGAATGACACTTATTTTTATTTACCAGAAGCCAAGGCGTCTCGCTTAGTGGTTATTCAAAAACCCCAAAACGGCCAATGGGTGCGTTATCCAAACACTTTTTATGACACCGAATACCCCGTAAAAGGTGCCAAGGCCTTCTTTTCGGGCGGGGCAGGGTTATCGAGTACCGCCAAAGATTACGCAACTTTTTTGTTGATGTATCTCAACGGTGGCGAAGTAAGTGGCAAACGTTTTTTAAGTCGTAAAACCATCGAAACCATTCTCAGCAATCAGGTAGGCGAACTGTTGGGCGGCGACAAAGCCAACTCTTCTTACGGATTGGCGTTTGGTTTGCTAAACAAAGCAGGGGCCGAAAAAGGAGCTAAAGGCAGCGAAGGCACCTTTGAATGGGGCGGGTACTTCAACACCAACTATTTTGCCGACCCCAAAGAAAAAATCATCGGTGTGATTATGAAACAAACCCAAAGTAGCAGTGATAATCTCAATAATCTGTTTCGGCAAATGATTTACCAATCCATTGATGATTAATCGTTGACGAATAGTGCCGAAGTAAGAGGTCTGTTGTAAAATTTAAGGTAAGTCAATCTAACATTATACCTCCTGCGCCTAACTTCTATCTTAAGCAATGAGCCAATTTTGTAAATCAATCAGTAAACCCAAAAAAGCAATGAAAACGACGTTCATCTTTCTTTTATCAGTTGTATGGTTTACGCTGAGTTCTTACGCCATCGACCCCAAAACGCTGGAGATTGGCGCGCAAGCTCCCGATTTTAAGCTCCCAGGCACCGACGGAAAAACGTACAGTTTGGCGAGTTTCAGCAAGGCGAAAGTACTGGTTGTTGTTTTTACTTGCAATCATTGCCCTACCGCTCAAGCCTACGAAGACCGCATTATTCGCCTCACCAGTGATTACAAAGCCCAAGGCATAAAAGTGGTAGCTATCTCTACCAACGACCCGTCGGCGGTGCGTTTGGATGAGCTGGGCTACACCGATTTGAGCGATACATTTGAAGAGATGAAGATTCGGTACAAAGACAAAAAATATAATTTCCCTTACCTCTACGACGGTGCTACGCAGATTACGTCATTGGCATACGGCGCCGTGGCTACTCCTCACGTTTTCATTTTTGACCAAAATCGTAAGCTACAATACACGGGTCGTTTTGACGACGTTGAGAAACCCACCGAAACACCCAAGGTTAATAATGCCCGCGACGCCGTGGAAGCCTTACTCGCAGGAAAGCCCGTGGCAGTCCCCAAAACCAAATCATTTGGCTGCTCCATCAAATGGAAAGAAAAATCGGATTGGATTGAGCGGGGCAAAGCCGAATGGGCCAAAGAAGAAGTAAAACTCGAAACCATCAACCCCGACGGACTACGCAAACTATTAAAAAACGACACCGACAAGCTCCGCGTCATCAACGTTTGGGCCACGTGGTGCGGGCCTTGCGTGGTAGAATTTCCTGAGTTTGTGACCATGAACCGAATGTACCGAGGGCGCGATTTTGAGTTTGTGAGCATCACCACCGACAAGCCCGCCCAACGCGAAAAAGCCCTAAAATTCCTCAAAGCCAAACAAGCCTCCAACGTCAATTATATTTTGGACGGCATGGACGTGTATCAGTTTATCGAAATCGTCGACCCAAAATGGCAAGGAGCCTTGCCTTATACCCTCATCATTGAGCCTGGCGGCAAAGTTATTTATACCAAACAGGGAGCAATCAATGCCCTCGAAGTCCGAAAGAAGATTGTAGAAAGCCCGACGATAGGGCGATTTTATTGAACAAAGAAACAAAATCCCCTACGCCAAATACGTTGGGGATTTTGTTTGTAGAGCGTATTTTGAAAACCAAAAAAACAAATCATTCTTCAAATAATCATATTGAAAGAGTTTATCATAAATGCATCGAAAGAAACTTTTTATCCAAAAAAAATGTCTATACACTTGGATAACAAAACATTTCTTTTATATTTGTAATACAAACCTACTTGTAATTTAGTAAGCAAATCTTTCTTTTGTACATATCTACCTCTTTTGCCCATCTTTTGATAGAACGGCAAATCATCCACTAAAGCACTAATCAGGGGCAGATACATCTCTAAGTTTTATCCAATCTTCTCAGCTTTGCCATTAGGCGTTGATTCTCATTTTAATTAATATTTAAGGCTCGCTGAGCGCTCATTCATTCAACTAAAAACCGCCTTCAAAACAGGCATCCTACTTCAAACAACTCACTGTTAGTTGTTGTACACTTCATTTAAAATTTCCACTGACATGAACCGTTTTTCAGTTTTATATACGCTCAAAAAGCACCATCAGCATCTTACGTTTAACACCCGTGCCGAGGCCGAAGACGCCCTAAAGAAGCTCTCCCGCCACCGCCGAGGAGTTGCCATCGGTATTTATGATGCCAAGACCGAATTGTTCTTTTGGGAGCCTAACCGACAAAAGAAATACAGCCAACTGAGTTTTAGTGAACAGGCCCAAGAAGACAATACCATGATTGCGATTGTTCAGAATTTACGTTTGCAGGCAGAAATTGCTTCTGATGAAAACCATGTGGATTTGGACATTATGCTGCGGCCCATGCCCCGCTTAGTTCATTCCTAAATCGCAACAATCCAAAAAATGCTTTCGAGAATATTCTAAAGGCCTTGGCTGGTTCTACCACCCCGACCACTTACTTTTAGTTAGTATAAAACACAAACCCCTCAAGCTCCTGAAATCAGGGGTTTGAGGGGTTATGGAATGCGCGTTTACTCTTTTCTGAAAGTAATACACAAATGCTTGTGCAGCAGCACCGTTTGATTGGTATTGAGCAAGTGTTGCTCTCGAAGAATCTTCTTTTCCTGCGCATCAGCCGTCTTACGAGACAGTTTTTGCGATGTCAAAAACGAGCGTAAATGCAGGAATAAACCCAAAAATAAATACCAAACCAACGAGCTGACACTTAATTGATTGGGGTAGACTTTCTGAAAACGCAAACCCGCCAAACCCGCCATGGACCGCAACCGCTGTACATTGCAGAGGTATACTCGGCCGTTGTAAAGGTGCGCATCATCGTAACCAATGACTTCAGCTTCGTTCGACAAAAACATGTCGCTCCGCTCGGCTTCCACTAAAAGGTTGGCCATGCGCCCACTCAGACTGCTATTGTTAGGTTTTGTAATAATCAACAATCCGTTGGGTTTTAGAATACGGGCGAGTTCTTGCAACAGAAAAGTCTGATTGGGAATGTGCTCGATGGTTTCCATCAACAACACATAATCGGCAGAATTTGACTCGATAGGCAATGTTTTGTCCAAATCAATAGATGAACAAATCAACGAATCGCTCTTGAGAATATCAGGATGCTTGTCAAAAGGCTTGACCTTCGCCCCTGCATTATGCCACAGATTTGCTACATATCCCGAACCCGCAGATACATCTACCACTCGCTTATCGCGTACGTCGTGCTCAGCAAGATAACGGTGTATAAACTCCAATGCATTGCCTTTGGAATGCGGCACATGCTTGATTTGCTCTTTATAATTGGACATAATTATCGGGAAATATCAATAGGACGGGCTTTGAATTTAACCTTCCATCGATCAATTTGTTTTTTAAATTTAAGCGTAAAAGTCTCCTCAGGCTCGGGCAGTGTCCCTAAAAACTTGGGCCCAATTTTGAGGTAATTTTTAAAAAATGTATTGCTACTCAAGCCCCATTTTAAGATAAACTCGGTTCGGCCATCGTTGCGTTTGACCCGCCCCGTGCTTCTACTTGCAAAATGGTACACCCGGCTTTTACCGATTCCTTTGTAAAAACGGACGCCATAATGCCACAATTTTATCATAAAATCGGGGTCGCTGTACATTCCCGGAAAAAACTCGACGCTCAAGCCCCCCACGGCCCGGTACACAAACGTTGGCAAGACCATCGGATACCATTGGCTGCCGTTCCAGTCTTCTTTCGGATAGCTGGCGTATTCCGACAAAAATTTTGCTTCATCAAATTCCGACGGATGTGTGCCGTAGTTTTTATCACCAATCACGCAGGCATTTCCTTTATCAAAGCCTTCAATCATGGTTCCGCTGATGCACCATTTGTCGTCTTTCTGCTTTTTTACTTCTTCCAACAGAAAGAAATCCCAATCGGGACATAAGTACATATCGTCGTCAATAAAAACCAGATAATCAGCTACGGCCAAATGAGACGCTGCATTGAAGCCGTAGCATACTCCAGCGTTCTGACTGCTTTTGGTATAGCCAATGTCTCCCTGCGCTAAAACCCAGTCTTCAGAACCATCTTTTCCTTCGTTGACATGCACAATAATTTGGTGCTTATATCGGCTGTTTTTTCTGATACTATTTACTGCACATTTGAGGTAATCGAGGTTATTCCAAGAGGGAATAAGTATTGAAAAAACAGGAGAATACGCCAAGGGCACTTTTTTATACGTGAAATCCATAACATTCTTTACCGTCCTTTTCGGAGAATATAGGCGATATATTCAACGTCGTCTTCAGTCACTTTGGCGTGGAGAGGCAGCACCAAATAGCGGTCTTCAATCGCATCCATTTTGGGAAATTGGCCTGGGGTTCGGCCTCCAAAAATGCTATATTTATCATTGCGATAATGTACCTGACCAGATTCTATTCCATGTTCACGAAGGTATTTTACCAGATTTTCACGGTCGTCAACCTCGGCGGTCAACAACCAAGCGGCGTGCTCACGGTCGGTGTATTCACTTCCAATTACCCGTATTCCTTTGATATCTTTCAATAAATCACAATACAGGCGGTATAATTTTTGCCGGTGCGCCAAATGCTCATCAAACTCATCCAACGACGCCAATCCGAGGCTCGCAGCAATATCGGTCATTTGGTATTTGTAGCCCACCTCCACGATGTCGTTTTCCCAAATCCCTTTTTGTTTGCTGCTGCGGTCAATGCCGAACCAACGCAAACGTTTGGCTTTTTCTACCAATGACTTGTCTTTCACCACCAACATGCCACCATCGCCCGTTGTAATGTGCTTGATGGCCTGAAACGAAAACATCGTAAAATCGCTTTGACTACCGATGTACTCGCCTTTGTATTTTGCCCCCACGGCATGGGCGGCGTCTTCGATGATGGCAATATTGTGTTTAGCTCCCAATGCCCAAAGTTCGTCCATATCGCACGGCAAACCGCCATAATGCACACAAACAATGGCTTTGGTTTTTGGCGTAATAAGACGCGCTACGTGTTTGACGTCAATATTGAGGTTTTCGTCAATATCAGCAAAGACAATTTTTATCCCCATATAAAGAAACGGGATGTTGGTAGCAGTACAGGTAAAAACTGGTGCAATCACCTCATCACCGGCCTGCAAACCAGCAAGCAGATACGATAAATGCAGGGCATCGGTGCCTGACCCCACCGCTAAACTCTTGCAGGGAGTCGTGAATTTTTCTTCAAAGCGGTTTTCAAATTCTTCTACCCTAGGCCCTTGCCCAATCCATCGAGTATTCAGAACTTCGGTCACATTTAAGGCCGCTTTAGCAGGAATATTTGGATGGAATAATACAATACCGTCTCCTGTATCCATTACAGGAAACTCGTTCATAGGTTTTTCAGTAATCATAAAGATAGGTTTTTCAAGTTAGGCTTTAGAGAGGAACGACTATAGATTATGGGCAACTTATCATTTCAAAGCATAAAGGTTTAGGTAGATAAAATCATCCATTCCATAGACAAAATTAGTCATTACATAGACAAAAAAACAATAGTGATTACAAATCTACTATAAATAATATCCTTTTTTATATTGATATAAAAATTTTTAATTGGACTTTAACACTGTAAATCAACAATACTTAGCGTTCAGTATTATTCCAGTTAACCAATTATATAATTTGGGGCTTCTTCTTCTAAAAATTACATTTTTTATGCTGTTTTATCCGTAAGAATTTTGCAAAAAGTATTGTGTATTAGACAGTTTAAATATCTGATAGAGAGGATAATTTATCCGTTTGCCCCTAGAGTATGATAGCCTATTTGAGAAGAATTTTATTGTCCGACCGAAGGTGATAAATCGGAAGTTGCCGCCTCTGGCGTAGCAAGCGATTGAGAACCACTTTGAAAAAAGTTAGTAACTTTAACACGAATCGAAGGTAGAAGCCCCTCCGAGATATTGAGCATTTTGGGATAATTTTGAAAAAACTAAGCAGCTTCTAGCGAGAATCAAAGCAGTAGGCGACTCAGGTAGACCCCGACACCCCGACCATGGAAAGCGTTTAGAAAACGCTTTGAAGAAAAATTAGTGACTCCGACGGGAATCGAACCCATATCAAGCGTTTAGGAAACGCTTATTCTATCCGTTGAACTACGGAGTCTATTTCAAAAATCACAGCCGCCCATATCAAGCGTTTAGGAAACGATTATCGGGCGGCGTTCCGCACTATCCGTTGAACTACGGAGTCTATTTCAAAAATCACAGCCGCCCATATCAAGCGTTTAGGAAACGATTATCGGGCGGCGTTCCGCACTATCCGTTGAACTACGGAGTCTATTTCAAAAATCACAGCCGCCCATATCAAGCGTTTAAGAAACGATTATCGGGCGGCGTTCCGCACTATCCGTTGAACTACGGAGTCTATTTCAAAAATCACAGCCGCCCATATCAAGTGTTTAGGAAACGATTATCGGGCGGCGTTCCGTGCTATCCGTTGAACTACGGAGTCTGATTTTCGGCAAATGTCTGAAAACTATTCGGCAAAATCAACGTCTGTGAAGGGCACATTAAGCCAATTTGGATAAATAACGTAGTGTTTTTGCTTTATCAACTCAAATAGTTTGGTTCGCAGTTCGCCCAAATTCTCGCTGTTTTGGGCTGAGATAAACACCACGTGCTCCGCCGAAGCATTGTAATAACTCTTTTTGAGCTTTTCAAGCACCATTTCCTTGGTTTGCTCCACTACGATTTCGCCTTCTTCGGTTTCTACTACTTCGTCAAAAGCCTCTTTTTTGGGATGGTACGCATCAATTTTATTAAACACCATCACCGTCGATTTATCCCCTGCCCCGATTTCGGCCAAGGTCTGATTTACCACTTCGATTTGCTCCTCAAACGACGGGTGTGATATATCTACCACGTGCAACAAAATATCGGCCTCACGCACTTCATCGAGGGTCGATTTAAACGACTCAATGAGTTTCGTGGGTAGTTTACGGATAAACCCTACCGTGTCGGTCAACAGGAAAGGGATATTCTCAAGCACTACTTTACGCACCGTAGAATCGACGGTGGCAAAGAGTTTGTTTTCGGCAAATACATCCGTTTTGGCCAAGCGACGCATGAGCGTAGATTTGCCCACGTTGGTATAGCCCACCAGTGCTACACGCACCAAGCGGTTACGCTCTTTGCGGCGAGTAACGCTCTGCTTATCAATTTTTTCGAGTTTTTCTTTCAGGAATGCGATGCGGTCCTGCACAATTCGTCGGTCAGTTTCAAGCTCTTTTTCCCCTGGACCACGCATCCCGACACCACCTTTCTGACGGCTTAAGTGCGACCACATCCGGGTCAGTCGTGGATACATGTATTGATACTGCGCCAATTCCACCTGAGTTTTTGCCTGAGCGGTTTGGGCTCGCATGGCAAAAATATCCAGAATCAATAAGCTACGGTCGAGGACTTTTATGTCTTTAAATTCGGCTTCGAGGTTACGAACCTGTGAAGGAATAAGCTCATCGTCAAAGATAATCATGTCTACCGGGTTGGCGGTCACAAAGGTTTTGATGTCTTCGAGACGGCCTTTCCCGACAAAGGTGCGATTATCTGAATATTCGAGTTTTTGCGTAAAGGTCTTGACCGTCTCTACCCCCAAAGTAGAAGCCAAAAATGCCAACTCTTGCAGGTATTCCTGGGTTTGTTCAGCAGTTTGGCGTTGGGTAGTGATGGCAACTAATACGGCGGTTTCCTGTTTTTTCGCGGTTGAATTCATTTATACTTACTTCCCGTCAATCCGGGATTAATGGTTATCCGTTGTTGGTTAAACGGGTATGAATAAACGGTATTATTTTGGAGAAAGTTTCGTTAATTGCCACGAAGTTAAGCCTTTATTTAGACTTTTGTACTTTACAAAACGGCACTGCACAACACAGCCAACGCCAAACGAACCAATCTGAGCAGATTTTTATGTCAGTAATAGCCAAAATTGCCCAGTGGGGAGTTATCATTTATGCCGCCGTCGCCCTATTGATTTGGTGGCTGCATCCGCTGGTTTTATTTCGCCCCACGACCTTGGCTGCTAGTTATGCGTATAGCTTCAATATTCCGTTTGAGGAAATCACTTTTGAACCCGAAAAAGGACAAGTCAGACTAAACGCTTTGTGGTTTGGCACGAGGGATTCGGTCGTACTTAAACGCGCTACGTTCATCTCTGGAAAAGTGGTTTTGTTTTTCCACGGAAACCGCGATAACTTAGCCCGTTGGGGCCGCGAATATGCTGAACGATTTACCAAAAGAGGATACAACGTTTTGATGTACGATTACCGAGGCTACGGCAAAAGCACCGGCACACGCTCCGAAGATGCCCTCCACCACGACGCGCAATACGTGTATGATTTCCTCAAACAGCGCTTTTCGGAAGACTCCATCATCGTATACGGCTACTCCATCGGCTCGGGCATGGCTTCTCGAATAGCGGCCAACAATCGCCCCAAAAGGCTGATTCTGGAAGCACCTTATGCAAGTATTCCGACCTTAGGACGCACACAACTACCGATTTTTCCGTACGAATGGCTTACACGTTATAAATTCCGCACCGATAGTTGTTTTGCGCACATCCACTGCCCTATTCATCTTTTTCACGGCACCGACGACATAACGGTTCCTTATCAAAACAGCCTTATTTTGTTATCATCGCCCTCTCCTGTCAAGGCTCAATTAACGACACTTCCCAAGGGGCATCACCTGCATTTGGATAGCTTTCCGATGTATCGGTCTACACTAGATAGTTTGTTAAAGATTGACAACCAGTAGTTCCAATTGAGAACACAAGCGCTTGATTAACATATTGATAATCCGCTTGTTTAGTTCTTCTTCCAATGGGCGGTAGGCTTCGTATTGCTCAGGCGTAAAATGCCCCACAACGACACCGACCAATAGGCTCCGGAAATTGATGTCTTTGCGAATTGTTTTTTCGATGTATATAACTTTGTCTTCGGGAGAATAATTCTCAAAATTAACTTTTCGCTTACTTACTTGATGGCGAAAAAGCAAGATAAAAAGGTCATTTTGGGCCTTAAGAATGGGACGAAGTACTTCGTTTTGAATTTGTTCGGGGATGGACATATCGAATAAAATCGTTGATAATGAACAATAGACTATGGACTAAAAAACGTACCTTTGCGCCAGACAAAACCCATATTTATGTCTGAAACCAGCACAATTTCATCGCCTGCCACATTGGCACAAGAGGCGATTCAATTACTAAAGCAACTGATTGCTACGCAGTCATTCAGCAAAGAAGAAGAAGGGACGGCAGCGCTGATTGAGGCCTTTTTGACGCGTAAAGGCATTCCTTTTCAACGTAAAAAAAACAATATCTGGGCGTTTAATCGCTTTTTTGACCCCAAAAAGCCCACCGTATTGCTCAACTCCCACCACGATACCGTCAAACCCAATCCTTCTTGGACCCTGAACCCCTACGAGCCGCTCGTGCAGGATGGTAAACTATTTGGTTTGGGGAGCAACGACGCTGGCGGACCGCTTACATCGCTCATTGTTACGTTTTGTCATTTTTATGATAACCCGCATCTGACCCATAATGTTGCGCTGGCCGCCACCGCCGAAGAAGAAATCTCGGGCCGCGAAGGACTGGAAATGATTGTGGATGACCTGCCACCGATTGAATTTGCCATCGTGGGCGAACCCACCGAAATGCACCTAGCCGTAGCCGAAAAAGGACTATTGGTTTTAGATTGCATTGCGCACGGAAAATCAGGCCACGCCGCCCGTGAAGAAGGCGAAAATGCGATATACAAAGCCATTCAGGATATTCAGTGGATTACCAATTATAAATTCCCGAAAGTCTCCCCTACGCTCGGCCCAATCAAAATGTCGGTGACCATCATCAACGCTGGCAGTCAGCACAACGTGGTGCCCGATACCTGTAAATTCACCGTCGATGTCCGCGTCACGGAGCAATACACGCTGGAAGAAATCATCGAAACTATTCGTCAAAACATCCAATCGGAGGTACATCCGCGTTCGATTCGCCTGCGCCCATCGAGCATCCCTGTGGAGCATCCGATTGTGCAGGCTGGTCTTAAATTGGGCCGTACGGCTTACGGCTCCCCCACCACATCCGACCAAGCGCTGTTGGATTGTCCCTCTTTAAAAATGGGCCCTGGCCACTCCGAGCGCTCACATACCGCCAACGAATTCATTTATCTGCACGAGATTGAGCAGGGCGTAGCGCAGTATATTAAGATGCTGGAGGAAGTGATTTTATAGAAAAAAGTTGATTTTTAACCGATTTTGAAGGTTTGCAGTGCCTTTATTGCATTTTTAACGTCTTATTAACGTAGCTTGATAATTACGATAATAACGCGTTAATTTGCGTAATTACAAACGTTTTCCTTCAATGTCCTCAATCAAAGTTATAGATTTATTCTGCGGAATTGGTGGGTTATCCCACGGTTTTGTCCGGGAGGGGTTTGAAGTTGCCGCTGGCTTTGATATTGATGAAACCTGTCGTTTTCCATTTGAGACCAATAACAACGCACTTTTTGTAAATAAAGACATTCGAGAAGTAAAAGGCTCCGAACTAAGTGCCTTTTTTGGAAAAGCTGACGTTCGTATATTGGTTGGTTGTGCCCCTTGCCAGCCGTTCTCCACTTATGCTTTCAAATCTCCTGACAAACAGGAAGATGCTCAAAAAGCAAAATGGTCACTTTTAGGTGAATTTGCACGACTCATTGAAGAAATAAAGCCCGAAATCGTTTCGATGGAAAATGTGCCCGGTTTGGCTAAGTTTGATAAGTCGTATATTTTTCAAGACTTTCTTAAAGTCTTAGACAAAAACGATTACTTCATTGATTTCAAAGAAATTTACTGTCCTGACTACGGTATCCCACAGCAGCGGAAACGATTGGTTTTATTGGCATCAAGATTGAGTCCGATAAAAATCATGGATAAAACCCACAGTCCTAAAACGTACAAAACCGTTAAGGATGCTATTGGCGACTTAGAGCCAATTGAAAGTGGCGGCATTTCGGAAAAAGATCCTATTCACCGAGCTTCTAAGTTGTCTGATAAAAACATACAGAGAATTCGCCAATCTAAACAAGGTGGTACTTGGCGGGATTGGAGCGAAGATTTAGTGTTGGACTGCCACCGGAAAACATCCGGAAAGAGTTACGGAAGTGTTTACGGACGAATGGATTGGGACAAACCTTCTCCTACCATGACTACTTTCTGTACAGGCATTGGGAATGGTCGTTTTGGGCATCCTGAGCAGGACCGCGCCATTAGTCTGCGCGAAGCCGCATTGCTTCAAACCTTCCCAAAGACCTACAAATTTGTCCCCGATGGACAAACCCCTAACACTACACGTCTTTCTACGCACATCGGTAATGCTGTCCCGGTTGAACTGGGCCAAGTAGTAGCCAAGAGCATTAAATTTCATTTAGCACAATGGCACAAGACCTACAGTTAGAACTCTTCTCAAGATTTTCAGAAGAACAACAAAATCGTGCAGAGCAACAGATTTTTAATCTGCAAAAAATTGTCGATTACGAAATTAGAGAATATACTATAGAATTACTCATACAAAAGTATAAGGAAAATGAAATATTTATTCCAAAATACCAAAGGGGTTACGTGTGGGATAAACAAAGGGCCTCTAAGTTTATTGAGTCATTGATATTAGGTCTTCCTATTCCATATATGTTCTTGGCAGATAATGATGGGCGCTCGGAAATAGTCGATGGTTCTCAAAGAATCAGAACATTAGACTACTTTCTTGCAAATGATTTCAAACTGCAAAAGTTGGAAAAACTAACAGAATTGGAGGGGTTTCGTTTTCAAGATTTACCTCTATCAAGGCAACGGAGGTTAAAAAAAAGGACTATACGATTAATAGAGTTAACTGATAAAGCAGATTGGGATACTAGAAAAGATGTTTTTCAGAGGATAAATACAACGCCCGTACTCCTTTCTGCAATGGAAATAAGGAGGGGGTATTTTGAAGGCACATTTAATAGCTTTATTGAACAGTGTTCAAATAACCAAAAGTTCGCTATCTTATGTCCAATCAGTAAAGAACGAACCGATAGATCTGAAAGGCAGGAATTGGTTCTACGTTTTTTTGCATATACGGAAAAATATACAAGCTTTGTTCATCGAGTTGATGATTTCCTAGATGAATATATGAAGGAAAAGCAAAACAAATTTGATGCTGATAGCATGGCTGAAATGTTTGAAGATATGTTAGATTTTGTTGATATGTATTTCCCCTATGGATTTAGAAAAACTATTAACCATAATTCCACACCCCGAGTTCGATTTGAGGCTATTGCTGTAGGTGTAAGTCTAGCTTTACAAGAGAATCCTAAGTTAAAGCCTGCTATCCCAGTCATTGAATGGTTAAACTCAAAGGAATTTGAAGATATAACAACAACAGATGCCGCAAATAATCGGAATAAATTAATCGGCAGAATTGAATTTGTAAAGAATAAATTATTGAGTAAGCGATAGATGAAAGATGTTACACGCATGTTTCAAGAAAGGGCAAAGGAAATTGATTCTTACTTTTTTCTTCTTGAAGAACTTATGATTAAAGAAGCTAAAATTGCTTTTTCAAATGGTACAATTCATAAAATTGATATTAATTTAGCTCAAATTCTTCGAGCTAACGGCTTCTTACTTCTTTATAATATTGTTGAATCATCTATTTCACAGGCCATTGAAGCTATACATAATGAAATTTTAACAAAAGAAATAGAATACGATGCGCTTAATCAATTAGTAAAAAAAGAGATTTTTAATTACATAAAGAAAAATACGAAATCGGATAACTTTATCACTGGAGTTCAAAATATAGTCACCGATATTTTGAAATTTCACCCTCAATCAAGAGAAATTTTTTCAGGAAATGTTGATGCAAGGGAGATTAAAGCTTTGTCTGAAAAATATGGCTTCTCTTGTAAAACAAATGCAAGAAAAACAAAAAATGGAGAAAATTTACTTACTGTCAAAAGGCATAGAAATAACTTAGCTCACGGTTTTATTTCATTCCAAGAATGTGGCAAAGAATATTCAATCCAGCAACTCATAGAAATTAAAGATGAAGTAATACATTATGTTGGTAATATTTTGCATAATGTTGAAGATTATTTAGATAAAGAAATGTATAAAAGATAAACATAGAGTTATCTTTTACGTGAAAATATATTTATAGAATGATCACACTCTCCGACCTTCCCGAAAGCCGCATCCAACAACTCCTCGCTTTCGACCGATTGCTCAACATCATGGATGATTTGCGGGCGCAATGTCCGTGGGATAAAAAGCAGACAATGCACAGTTTGCGGCATTTGACCATCGAAGAAACCTACGAATTGTCTGATGCCATCATGGAGAATGATTTGCCCGAAATCAAAAAAGAATTGGGCGATATTTTGCTACATATTATTTTCTACGCCAAAATTGCTTCCGAAACTAACGACTTTGAGATAAAAGACGTACTTCACGGTATTTGCGAAAAACTCATCGTGCGTCACCCGCATATTTATGGCGATGTTAAAGCCGATACCGAAGAGCAGGTAAAGCAAAACTGGGAGCAGATCAAACTAAAAGAAGGTAACAAGTCTGTTTTGGGTGGGGTTCCAGCCTCGCTGCCCGCGCTTATCAAAGGCATGCGTATTCAGGAAAAAGCCCGTGGTGCGGGCTTTGACTGGGAAGAAAAGCAGCAGGTGTGGGAGAAAGTAGAGGAAGAAATGCAGGAATTCAAAGAGCATTTCAACGCCGACGATAATTCCATCATTGACAAAGAAAAAGCTGAAGGTGAGTTTGGCGATTTGTTGTTTTCGTTGGTCAATTACGCCCGTTTTATTGATATAAATCCTGAAACGGCCTTAGAACGTACCAATAAAAAATTCATCAAACGTTTCACCTACCTCGAAACCCAATCCCGCGCCGACGGCAAACAATTGCACGAAATGACACTGGCTGAAATGGATGAATATTGGAACAAAGCCAAAACCCTGTAACATTCTATCAACGGATTGAGTCTCAACTCCGTTACTTTTTCTCAAATGAACGTCTATTGAGTAATCAGGGCCCTGATTACTCAATAGACGTTCATCATTAAAGGGGAAAACAATGCACTTCAAGCTGTTTATTTTGGTGCTTTCTCTGTTTGTGCTCACGGCACAGGCCCAAACCCCTTTTACTGCTTCTTGGGATTTTGAAGGAAATAATGGCGGCTCAGTCAACAGTCCAAATGTGAATATTTCATCAGTCGGACTAAGTGGGAATGTGAATCAGGCAGGCTATCCAGCAGGTGCATCAGGAACCGCCATCAGCATCCGCCTTTGGACAACGGGCGGCCTGAATACCAATAAATATTTGGAGTTTTCAATTACTCCCCAAAACTACCGATGCGCCATCACATCGGTTTCTTTCGCCTGTAATCGCTCGCCCCAAGGGCCCACGCAAATTGCATTGCGCTCAAATCAGGATGGATTCAGCGGCAATCTGGGTTCAGGTTCGGTAGGCGAAAACTTCGGTACGCAGAATTATTCCGTTTCGTTCAGCGGTCTGGAAAACACCGTTACTTTTCGTATTTATGCCTACAGCGCCGTGGACGATTTAGGTACGCTTCGTATTGATAATCTGCGCGTTAACGGAACCGTCACCGTTGTACCTTTGCCAGTCGAGCTTACTTATTTTCGCGGAGAAGTCGTTGATAATCACGTTAAAATAAATTGGGAAACGTCTTGGGAACAAAATGCTAGTCATTTTGACGTTCAGCGGAGCCGCGATTTAAGTGAATTCGTCACGTTTCAATCATTGGCCGCCGCCGGCGATGTCAGCGAGCGAACGCTCTACACCGCCACCGATGCCGCACCCGTTCCGGGTGTGATGTATTATCGACTGCGCCAAGTAGACCGTGACGGGCAATTTGTATATTCCAAAATAATCCCCATTCATTTTGACGTAAATGCGCCCCAACTTTGGGTGTTTGGCAATCCAACTTCGACCCGTAATATTCAGGTTAGGCTTCGTCATTTTCTGCCCTCCGAAATTAAATTATTCTCGTTGAATGGGCAAGCCATTTCGCTTCAGTGGCAGTCTTTGGGGGCTGATGATTACATTTTTCAAACAATTGCCCCCGATGGTTGGTATTGGTTAGTGGGTGAGCATCAAGGAAAACGCGTCAGTCAAAAAATTTGGTTGACTGACTAGCAACTCACTCGCATAATTCATCCACTCGCAACAATTATGAAAAAGTCTCTCATCGGGTTTCTGATGCTTTTTGCAGGCATTCAACTTCTTTATGCGCAATCTGTACCCACCCTTCCTCAACTCACCGAGCGCCAAGCTCGGCTCCAACGCACTGGAACTTGGACACTGGCCGGATGGTCGTTGGCCAATCTGGCGGTAAGCGGCATTGCCATCGGCAAAGCCGAAGGTAGCGCGCGGTATTTTCACGAGATGAACTTGTATTGGAATGCCGTCAACGTAGGGATTGCTGGCGCGGGCTTGTTGAGCCTGCGTAAAAAAAGCCCTTCTCCTACCCTTTCTTCGGCCGTGAAAGAGCATTATACTTTACAAAAAACGTTGCTTTTCAATTCGGGGTTGGACGTGGCCTACATCACAAGCGGGTTTTGGTTATTGGATAAGTCAAAAACCGAAACGACCATTACCCGCCAAAACCGCTTCCGGGGATTCGGGCAGGCGGTGGTAGTGCAAGGTGGTTTTTTGCTAATTTTTGACGTAACCAATTACCTCCTTCACCGCTCCGACAATGCTCGTTTACACCAACTTTTGGACAAAGTATCTCTCAACGGCAATGGAGTAACGCTGCAATTTTAAGCTATCTTTACCGCTAAAATGTTAGCTAAACTCTACCTTGACCACGATGATACGTTTTCTCCTTGCGCTGCTGTGCTTGCTGGTAGCCTTTGCACCTGTTTGTATGGCCCAAAGTACTCCTGATACCTTGCAGGTAAGTTCGACCGAAACCTCTTCCGAAGAAGACGAAGAAGACCCCGCTTATCCAGAAGTAGCAGAATCTGAACAAGATAGTACCAAGCAGTTTTTCGTCCGTTTCAATGCCGACGGAACGGCTTCTACGGGAAACGTTGAGCGAATATTATTGCAACTTACATCAGCGTTGGACTGGAAACCAAGCAATCAATTTAAACTATCGAGCAGCCCATCTTTTATTTATGGGCAACAAAATAAGCTGTTGGCCGAGCGCGAATTTTTCGCGGATGTCCGGGGTTCGTTTTGGCACCAAAAACAAGTTTATGGCCTTGCTTTTGTAGCTTGGGATAAAAGCAATTTAAGGCGCATCCTCAATCGGTGGACGCAGGCCGCCGGGATTGGCATAAAGTTGGTTCAGAGAAAGAGGGCTTATTTTTCGGTTACCAACCTCATTTTACACGAAGTAACCGATTTTACCGAGCGACAAGACATTGATGTTTGGCGAAATTCAACCCGCTTATTGGGAGAATTTGCCCCCGATAAAGCGGGGAAGTTTACCATCACAAGTATTGCATTTTTGCAACCAGCCATTTCGGTCAAAAACAATTTTCGTTGGAACGGCTCCTTAACTTTTGCTTACAAAATGAGCAATCATTTGAGCTTACGCACTAAATTTGAAAATGCGTACGAAAGTTACGTAGTACTCGGACGTAAAAACAACGATTTCCGCTGGACCATCGGACTGTCTTTTGAAAATTAATATCTCATTGTTGTGAACCCTGAATTGCCCCTCACCAATTCGTCCATTTTCGTCTACGGCACTTTAATGCAGGGCTTTACCAACCCGTTTGCCAAGAAAATTCGACTAAACGGCATTTGGCGCGGTAAAGCATCTTTTGCAGGTGTGTTGTATGATTTGGGTGACTATCCTGGAGCGATTTATCAGCCTCAAAGCCCCCATCGGGTACACGGTGAAGTATGGGAGTTGAAAGAGTTTCAAAAAACAATCGTCACATTGGACCGCTACGAAGGAATCCACATTCGGAACCCTGAATACGTGCGACAGTCTATTCCCGTCACTCTTGAAAATGGCGCAGACGGCGTTTGTTGGACGTATCTTTTTTGTCAATCAGTCGAATCATTTATCTTTATTCCCCACGGTGACTACCGAAAATGGTTATCGGATGGCAAACAACATTTGTAATTAATGGGCGTTTTCATAACTATTGTCTTATTACCCTAACGTGTGAAGCATTTTAGCCATTTCCTCCTTTTATTTTTTTTCCTACTTACAGGTCAGCTTTTTGCCCAAAAAGGCTATGTTCTGGGCAAAGTACTGGATGTTACGACCAAACAAGGTGTTAATTTGGCGACCATCACCAACCTGAAAACCCGCGACATGACCCGCACCAATAAGTACGGTGTGTTTTTTTTGGACGCCTCCGTTGGTGACTCCATCGAAATTGCCAGTCTAACTCATGAGCGCGGTGCTTTCCGCTGGAATGGCGATGCCGAAGAGCTGACGTTTATGTTGAAAAAACTGGATAAAGCCATCGAGCTACCAGAAGTACGGGTAGCCTCCAAACGCGAACAGGAACTGCAAAAGGAGATTGCCCGGGTCGTAGCGGAACCAGAAGCCCGCAAAAATCTATCGTTTGGCGAAGCCATCAAAATGGCGCAATCTCCCATCAGTCTGCTGTACGAGCTGTTTAGTAAATCGGCCAAAGAAGACCGAAAAGTGGCCATGTTGATGCAGGAAAAACGCCGCCGCGATTTGGCTAACTACCGCTTTGCCATGATTGCGGGTCAGGCCACCGAACTGAGTGGTGAGCGGTTGGAGCGGTTTCGTTATTATTGTAATTTTTCGGAGGAATTTTTGCTCCTGTCGAGCGACTATGAGCTTACCTACGAAGTACTCCAACACTGGTATTCATTCAAAAGATTCAAAAAATAAGCCAAAAAACTTGCAGTTTTAACGCCTTTTTTCGATTATTCACCTCTTTTAGTCAAATCCCTTATTTTCACCTAAAAACCATAAAATCATGAGTGCATTCTCAGATGTTGTTGAAAAGTCGCTGGAACAATTAAGCAGTGTTGGAGTAGCGGCCGACGAGGCTCTTGTGACAGCAGTAGCCAAAGGCTTAGGCCCCTCCATTTACAATCAGGATTCTTCTTTAGTGGCTTCATCAGATCAGGAAGAACTAGACCGCGTAAAAACCAACTTTTTGATTGGTAAATTAGGATTGGCCGACGGCCCAGAATTGGACGCCGCCATTGCCGAAACGGTCGCAACGCTCAAAGGCATCAACCGTAAATTACGAGTAGTATTTTATTACCTGCTTGTCAAAAAATTTGGAAAAGAAGCTATCTACGCATAGACTATACGAAACTCTTTTTCACGACAAAGCCGTCCCAAGAGAGACGGCTTTGTCGTTTTTATAGCAACGAGAAAAACGCTTTTATGCTGGGTTGTTTCGCCCCGTAGCATTGTCGGAAGAAAACACTTCTTCTTCCCCTTCTTCGTCGGTCAAAATATTAAAGCTAAAATCCAGCGGGTCGAATGTTCCCAGTAGTTTCTCCAAAAATGTATTATCGTTCAAGTAAAAATTCAGAAAATTATCGCTCCGTTCCTGCAAACTTCCGTTCGGAAAAAGTTTTGATTTTAGGCCCAACAACTGATTGACTTCCGTTTCATAATTGCGCTCTTCTGCTTTTTTTAGGCGTTTTTCTACGTTTTCCAAGGTATTAAGCACCTTGGTTTTTTCGGCATTTACCGCGCCTTCCAAGGTCTTATCAATGGAAATAGCTTTACGCAAAATAGCCACAAAAACCTCCTCAATAGCACGTTTCTCCTCGTCGAGTTCCAACGACAACGAAGATGTTTTTTCAACAAACGTCTTACGTAGTTTTACATCATCCCAGAACAATTCTTCAACGGTTACGCCCAGTTTCTCGGCCCGTTTTTGACTGGCAGAATTGATGTATAATGCAAAATTTCGCGGCAATAACATCGGGAAAGGCACTTGGAAATAATCAAAAATTCCCTTCAACTGCAACCAATACGGCACTTCAGAAGGCCCGCCGATGTAAGCAAGGTTGGGCAAGATAATCTCCTGATACAAAGGTCGCAAGACTACATTTGGGCTAAAACGCTCGGGATGTTGATGCGCAATGGCGATAATTTCTTCCTGCGAAAAAGTCAAATCACTGTTGAGTACCCGATAAATATCTCCCTCTTTGACGATGCGCTCGCGCAGGCCATCTATCAAATAAAAAAAGTTGATTTCGCGGGGCGTAATCTGCGTGTGATAGCCTTCTGCTTCGAGTTTTTGCGTGGTGGCATTGCTGATTTTGTGCGCTTCCTGTTGCAGAATTTCCGATTCAACGACGGGTAAAAACAAACGTTTTAGTTCGGCATCGTCGCCATCAATGCATACCAAACCCTCGGCCCCAAAAAGCTCATTCATATAGCACCGCACGGCATCGGCCAGGGTATCGCATTGCAA
Source organism: Runella aurantiaca (assembly GCF_003339505.1). GTDB lineage: Bacteria > Bacteroidota > Bacteroidia > Cytophagales > Spirosomataceae > Runella > Runella aurantiaca. The sequence continues at coordinate 155,203 of NZ_QPIW01000002.1, read as the reverse complement.
ATAAGCTTTTTCAAACACAGGAACCCGCTCAGGCAGGATTTTGAGCGCTTCGCCCAATTCGCGGGGCGTCATACGCCCTACCGCACCGCGCTGTTGGGTTTGCCAGGTATATTTTTTGCCAAAAAGATTAAAGTAACTGATTTCCTCAAAATCATGGTCTTCCGTAGCCATCCAGTAGACAGGCACGAACTTCGAGTCGGGATAAGCAGCCTGTAATTTTCGCGCCAAAGTGACGGCCGTGACAATTTTATAAATGACGTACAATGGCCCCGTAAATATATTTAGCTGGTGACCAGTGGTAACCACAAATGTATTTGGCTCATTCAGAATGGCTAAATCTGGTTTGACCGATATATTTTTATACTGCCGTTCAAGCGCTTTTACAAGCACAGCCCGGTGTTCAGGCGGAAATTGACTTTTGTCTTTTATCTGTTTTTCAAAATTGCTTAATGTCGGAAAATGTCCGTAAAAAGGCTGTAAATGAGCTTTTTGGGAAATGTAGTCTAAGAAAAGCGGTGGGAACGCGCCCGTAGTTTCAAGTGGTAAGGGTTGACAATGCATGTTTGAGGGAAAATTTGACATTAGACAGACACCGGATCAGTTCGCCAAAACGGTTAGACATTGAGAATCAACATTCCGCTTCCAAGTCTAAACACTTAAACGAAACACCTCTCCGTAAAGTTTCCCTATCTTTGCAACTACTGCTCTTAAATGCTAAACCCTAATTCTTTTGAACATTATCGTCATCATTCCTGCCTACAACGAACAGGAAGCCATTGGAAAAGTCATTGCCGAAATTCCGAAAGAATGGGTGCGGGAAATCGTCGTGGTCGACAATCGCTCCACCGACCAAACGGCGGCCCGCGCGGCCGAAGCGGGCGCTACCGTAGTGCCTGAACCTTTGCCCGCCTATGGCAGAGCGTGTTTGCGCGGCATGGCGTACGTGCAGTCGCTCAAACTACCACCCGACATCATTGTTTTTGTAGATGGCGACCACTCTGATTATCCCGAACAACTCCCCGATTTGGTGAAACCCATTCTCGAAGAAAACTACGACATGGTGATTGGCTCACGGGCCTTGGGAAAGCGCGAGAGCGGCTCCATGACGCCCCAGCAGGTATTTGGCAATTGGCTCGCTACGTTTTTGATGCGCCTGCTTTATGGCGTCAGCTATACGGATTTGGGGCCGTTTAGAGCCATCAAATGGGATAAACTTTTGGCGTTGGATATGCAAGATACCACCTACGGCTGGACCGTCGAGATGCAACTCAAAGCCGCCAAGCACGGCATGAAAACCACCGAAGTACCCGTAAAGTACCGAAAGCGTATTGGTTTTTCGAAGATTTCGGGCACCCTGAAAGGCGTTATTCTGGCTGGTTACAAGATTATTACCACAATTTTCAAGTATTGGTAAAACCCACAGGTTTCTACCGATTTATCCCGTAATTTTGCGAAAAATTTCAAAAGATGTCCCAACGCATTATCATAGACGTTCTTGGCTGGATTGGTTCAGTATTGGTCGTAGCCGCGTACGCGCTCAACATCAGCGGCCGTTTGCATCCCAACTCCCATTTTTATTTATGGGCCAATTTAGCTGGCAGTATTTGTCTGATTGTCAATACCCTATTTCACGATGCCATTCCTTCTGCCGTAGTCAATATAGTATGGGTCGGAATTGCGATTTGGGGCATGGTGAGAAGAGGGAAAGAAAATTCGATTTTAAAATAAACGATTTAAATCAACACAAGTGAATTTTCTGGAATTAGCCGAACAGACAATTATCAAAGCAAATCAAGCTTTAACTACCAATGAAGTTTGGGAAAAAGCCGTTGAATTCGGTTTCGATAAAAGTTTAAATACAAAAGGAAAAACACCTTGGGCAACGCTGGGAGCACGCTTGTATGTTGATATACGTGATAATCAAAAGAGCATTTTTGAAGCTATTGGTAAAAGGCCAACAAAGTTTTGGATAAAAGGTATCCCCATTCCTAAACCATCTGCCGAAAATCAAAAAAATCACTCGGAACAGGTTATAGTAGAACAAACAATTGTAAAAGCTGAGAAATTTCATGAGCGTGATTTGCATCCTTTACTCGTAAAATTTGCTGACACTTTTCATCACTTTAGGGGTGCAAAACTGAAAACAATCTTTCATGAGAATTCACTTAGGAGTAAAAAAGGATACAACAAATGGATTCATCCAGATTTAGTAGGAGCTTATTTCTCTTTCAATGACAAAATCAGGCAGTACGAAAGAGTAGTTATCGACTTTCAAAATGATTTTGCAATTACTTCTACCAAACTGTTTTCGTTTGAAATGAAAATTCGTTTAGATATTGGAAACCTCAGAGAAGCTTATTTTCAGGCAGTTTCTAATTCAAGCTGGGCCAATGAAGGTTACTTAGTAACATTAAAGTTAGATGAGGAGGTAATTGAAGAAAGTAGAAGACTTGCTAATTCGTTTGGGATAGGTCTTATAAAGCTCGACGGTGAAAACATTGAAAGTAGCCAAATTATAGTGCCTGCCGCTATCAAAAAGGAATTAGATATAGATTCTATGGATAGATTGGCCAGCGAAAACCGAGACTTTGCGGAATTTTTACAAAATATTATTGATGACAAAAAAATCAAAAAAGTAAACAGTCGTTACGATGAAGTTTTCGATGACATCAAATTTGAAAAGCATCTCAAAGAAAAAGGGATTATTAAGTAATTGATGAGATTCCTGACTCAAAACAAAAATTCACCAGTACATTAATTTAATATACAACAATGCAAGTTTGGAAATTTGGCGGAACGTCGGTAGGAAAACCCGAACGGATGCACTCAATCAGAACACTTATTACGGCCGACAGCGGTCGCAAAATTGTGGTATTGTCGGCCCTATCTGGTACGACCAATGCGTTGATTTCGATGGGAGAATCGGCAAAAGCGAACAATGACGCCGAAGTACAGGAAAAAATAGATGCCTTGAAGGCGCACTACGATGCGTTTATCAAAGAATTATACAGCACCGAAGAAAGTCTGAAAAAAGGACAGACCATCGTCGACAATGAATTCAATTTTATTCGTTCGGTGTTGAAAAGCCGTCCTTTTACCCTCAAACAAGACAAAGAATTGGTGGCGCAGGGCGAAATCATGAGCACGCAACTGTTTCAGGGCTATCTGGAAGAGCAGAGCGAAAGCTCTGTACTGCTGCCAGCGCTTGATTTCATGCGCATCGACACCGACGGCGAGCCTGAACTGGAAACCATTGAGGCACTTTTGGGCGACATGCTCGACCACCAGACCGACAAACAACTCATTATCACGCAGGGATTCATTTGCCGTAATCCTCGTGGCGAAGTGGATAATCTCAAACGCGGCGGTTCTGACTATACCGCGTCGTTGATTGGCGGGGCGATTCGGGCCGAAGAAATTCAAATCTGGACCGACATCGACGGAATGCACAACAACGATCCACGCATCGTAAAACGTACGTTCCCCATCCGTGAGTTAACGTTTGAAGAAGCCGCTGAACTGGCATATTTCGGAGCCAAAATCCTCCACCCAAGTACCATCACGCCTGCCAAAATGCGTGGTGTACCCGTACGTTTGAAAAACACGATGGAGCCGCAAGCCTTCGGCACGTTGATTGCAACGACCACTACCGACCGCGAAATCAAAGCCATTGCCGCCAAAGACGGCCTCACGGCCATTTATATTCACTCGACACGTATGCTGAATGCCTACGGGTTTCTGCGTCGGGTATTTGAGATTTTTGAAAAATACAAAACCCCCGTCGATATGATTACGACCTCCGAAGTATCGGTTTCGGTCACCATCGACAATGACACGAATTTAGCCGAAATCACGGCAGAGTTGAGCGAAATCGCCGATTTGGAAGAGCACGATCGCGATTTGTCCATCATCTGCATCGTAGGGGATTTCAAAGCCGACAAAGAAGGAATCGCTCTGAAAGTATTTGAGGCCATGAAACACATTCCAATTCGGATGATTTCATACGGAGCATCAGAGCATAATCTGTCGATTTTGGTATGGTCTAAAGACAAAGCCGAAGCGCTGAACGTGCTCAACGAGCGCCTGTTCTACTACGAAGATGCCATGAAGAATATCTTCACGGCGCAGTAGAGACTGGCAGCAACTACATCAGGGCTAAATCCCTATATGATAAGCGCTATCCCCGGTCTAAAGACTGGAGTTAGAGGAGAAAGACAACTTCTAACTTTGGCACGCAAGTGTAAACCACTGACCTTCCCTAACCCCGCGCCTTCAGGCCGGGGCAGAAAGAAGCAATAGAGTCAGGCAAGGGCTTTAGCCCTGACGATAGCCGCGAATGTGTCAGGGCTAAAGCCTTAACAGTTGTATGAATGCCAACTGCTCCGACCTAAAGGCGGGAGTTGGTGGAGGCAAGAAATAATACAAGGGCTTTAGCCCTGACAAAACAACGCACTATGGCTTTCGTTAAAATATGGATTCATGCCGTTTGGAGTACCAAAAATCGTAACGGCATTCTTGAAAAAGGCAAACGTGAAAAACTATTTGCCCACATTAGAGAAAATGCCCGCGCCAAAGACATCTACATAGATTTTATCAATGGCGTAGAAGACCATATTCACTGTTTGTTGACGCTCAATGCCGATGCAACAATGGCAAAGACCATGCAGCTCATCAAAGGAGAAGCCGCACACTGGGCTAATCAGGAGCAATTGTTTCGGGAAAAACTTTATTGGGCCGATGAATACTATGCGGTATCGGTGAGCGAATCACAAATCGAAAAAGTGAGGACGTATATTCGCAACCAAGAGGAACATCATCGAAAGAAAACTTTTGCGGAAGAGTGTCAGGAGTTTATAAGCAAATATGGATTCTATGTAAGTCAGGGCTAAAGCCCTTGCTAGTCATACGAATGCCGCTTTCCCCGGCCTAAAGGCCGGAGTTAGAGGAGCAAGGAAGAGATTACCAAAACCCCTTAACACCGCGCCTAAAGGCCAGATTTAGAGGAGAAAGGAAGAGATTGTCCAAATCCCTTAACCCCGTGCCTTTAGGCCGGGGAAAGCGGAGGCAAGAAATAACACAAGGGCTTTAGCCCTGACGATAGCCACTATTAGTCGCATGAATGCCAACTCCCCCAGCCTAAAGGCTGGAATTAGAGGAGTAAGCGAGGAAGAGTTTGCACGACTCCCTTAACCCCGCGCCTTCAGGCAAAGGCAAAAAGAACAAACGTACCAAGCAAGGGCTTTAGCCCTGACGATAGCCACTGTTAGTTGTATGAATGCTGACTGCCCCGTTAAAATAGAAAAAAGAGAAATAAACAACAATAGCTGCTTCGACATTTCGATTTAGCTCTTACAAATTAATGATTTACAATGCTACAACTGAATTTTATCCGCGAAAACCGCGAACTCACAATCGCTGGTTTAGAACGCAAATATTTTAAAGGAGCCGCTCAAGCCGTTGATAAGCTTTTGGGATTGGACAAACAGCGCCGCGATACACAAAGCGAACTAGATGCCACTTTATCACAATCCAACACGCTAGCCAAGCAAATCGGGCAGTTGATGAAGGAAGGGAAAAAGGAGACTGCCGAAGCTGCCAAGGCCCAAACCGCCACGCTAAAAATACGCGCCAAAGCCCTAGAAGAGAGCCTTAGAGAAGTAGAGGAGCAGTTGCAGGCTACGTTGGTTCTGTTGCCCAACCTTCCCCACGAAAGCGTGCCGCCGGGCCGCACCCCCGAAGAAAACGTAGAAGTGTACACCTGGGGCGAAAAACCAAGCCTAACAGAAGGCGCTAAGCCACACTGGGATTTGATTGAGCAATACGACATCATTGATTTCAAACTCGGCACCAAAATCACGGGCGCAGGTTTTCCCGTCTATAAAGGCAAAGGCGCTCGGTTGCAGCGCGCCATGATTCAGTTTTTTCTAGACCAAGCGGTAGAAGCAGGATATTTGGAAATTCAACCGCCGATTCTTATCAACGCTGAATCAGGCTTTGGTACGGGTCAATTGCCCGATAAAGAAGGCCAAATGTACCACGCTACCGTCGACGATTTGTACTTGATTCCGACCGCCGAAGTGCCGATAACCAACCTGTACCGCGACGTCATCGTGGCAGAAAATGACCTGCCAATCAAAAACGTAGGCTACACACCTTGTTTTCGTCGTGAAGCAGGTAGCTGGGGCGCGCACGTGCGCGGTCTGAACCGTTTGCACCAGTTTGACAAAGTGGAAATTGTGCAGGTTCGCAAAGCCGAAGAATCGTATCAGGCGCTCGACGAAATGGCCGAACACGTAAAAGGTTTGCTCCAAAAACTGGAATTACCCTTCCGCATCATCCGTCTCTGCGGCGGCGATATGGGCTTTACGTCGGCGCTTACGTTTGACTTTGAAGTTTGGTCTGCGGCGCAGGCGCGCTGGCTGGAATGTAGCTCAGTTTCTAATTTTGAAACCTATCAGGCCAATCGCCTGAAACTTCGTTATAAGACCGAAGGCAAAACACAATTGCTTCATACCCTCAACGGCTCGGCGTTGGCATTGCCCCGTATTTTGGCGGCTCTGCTCGAAAACAACCAAACGCCCGAAGGCATTCGCATTCCGAAGGCATTGGTTCCGTACTGTGGTTTTGAAGTAATTCAATAAATTGGGGATGCGGTCGGTTGTGAGCAACCGACCTCACTGCTTCGTGGTGTCGGTTGCTCACAACCGACACTTTTTTACAGTTTTTTCAACGATTCCAATAAAGAAGGCGAGACCTTAAATGCCGTTCCGTGGCGTATTCCTTCGGGGAATTTCACTTGGTCAGATACATCTTCCCACGTTTTCATGTCTTTTGAGCGCACCGCCCCGTATTTGTGCTGGGTGTATTTGTCGAAATACACGTATACATATTCTCCCACTTCGATGGCCGTTGGGCCTTCGGCCCAGTAATCTCCCGTAATGGGCGCCGAAACCTGCGTAGGAAAAGGCCCTAGCGCACTGTTGGCCTTTGTGATACGAATATTTTTCTCGGCAGGCTTCGGGTTTTCGTTTTTCAAAAACATGTAGTACTCCTTCCCTTTTTCAAAAATCGTGGCATCAATCACACTAAACTCAGGGTTAAAATACATTTTTGTTTCGCTGAAAGTCTTGAAGTCGGGCGTGGTGACGTAATACATTCGGTGGTTTAATCCTTTTTCTTTCTCAGAATCTGCCACGTCGGTATGCCGTCCTGGAATAGTAGTGGCCCAAAAAATCAGAAATAACTTCGTTTTTTTATCATACGCAATCTCGGGAGCCCAACTATTTTTGGCGGTGGATTCGTGTTCCATAACCGAAATGGCCTTCTGTTCTGACCAGTTCACCAAGTCTTTAGACGACGCATAACCCACGATTTTGTCCCACCAGCCGCTCGTCCAAACCATGTGAAAAGTGCCGCTTTTGTCTTGATAAATACACGGGTCGCGCATGAGTTTATCTTTCCCGATTACGGGCTGCAAAAAAGACGTCCCCCCTTTTAAGGCCTGCCATGTGAGGCCATCGGTACTGTAAGCAAAGTGAAGTCCATCTTCTCCATTTTTAACAAAATACGAAAACAGATAAGCCTCTTTTTGAGCAATAGCTAAAAAAGGAAAAAGCATTAAAAAGACCAAAGACCTGATTTTCATTTGGATAGAGGTTTTAATATCAATTTATTTCGTAAACATCTTCAGGGTCACTCCTAATAATTCTTCTGCACTGTACGGTTGGTCGTTAGTTTTTAAGTACCAAAACGCCCCCCACGATAATCAGCCCAATGCCAAATATTCGCCAAATATTCATGGGATGAACGGCAAAACCCACCCATCCAAAATGGTCAATCAACACTCCAGCCACTAGCTGTCCAGCGATGATAAGACACAGCAGGTTGGCGGGTCCGATTTCTTTCACAATCAGAATAACGGTCAGAACGTAGAAAGCCCCAAACACCCCTCCAAGCCATTTCCACCAGCTGATACTTCTGAAGGTTTCAAAGCTCGGGATAGCATCTTTGTTGAAAAGCAAGTAGCACACCAGCAAGACACATAAACCCGTGACAAACGAAAGAATAGAAGATAAAATAGGGTTTTGGGTAGCAAGACGCAGTTGTGAATTAACCCCAGATTGAAACGTATTGGTTACGCCAATCAAAAAAGCCAACAATAGAAAAAAGTAATTCATGGGAAGTTAAAGCCAGATGAGTTCTGCAAACTTCCCAAAAAAACAGCGGAATAAAAAACCCTTTACTTAGCCCGAATCGCCTCCACGGGGTCCATACGGGCGGCTCCGAAGGCAGGCACGATGCCCGCCAAAACACCAATGATGCTCGACACGCTCAGTCCAAGAATGATGTTTTTGGGCGAAAGAACAATCTCCAACGTGCCCAATTGAATAAAAGACATTAAGTAAACCAATCCAATGCCGACCATTCCGCCGATGAGGCTCAGGAAAATGGCTTCAAACAGAAATTGAAATAAAATGAAGTAATTTTTGGCGCCTAACGATTTCTGAATTCCGATGAGGTTGGTGCGCTCTTTGACTGACACAAACATAATGTTGGCAATCCCGAACCCTCCCACTAAAATAGAAAAGCTGCCAATTACCCAGCCTACCAGCGTAATGACCCCAAACAAACTTGAAACTGCCTTTGTGGCGGCCTCTGGGCGATTGATGGAGAAGTTTGTGGTCTGGGAAGGTTTCAAGCCGCGCTTGGTACGTAGCAATCCTACAATTTCGGCCTCAAGTTCTACCAATCCATCATCTTCGGGTTTTCCTTTAACCACAATGGATACAGAGCTATTGATGCGGTTTTGGAATGATTTTGCAAACGTTAAAAACGGCAACAAAACTTTGGTATCTGGATTTCCCGCAATATCAAACAGCCCCTTTCCTTTTTTCTTTTGAACACCGATAACGGAATAGTTCAACCCTTTGATTTTAAAGCTTTTGCCGATGGGTTCGGGGTCATTGGGGAATAGTGTTTCGGCAATTTCGGCCCCTATAATGGCAACACTCCGTCCAGCGTCTATTTCTTGCGGTGTAAAATACCGCCCCTTTTCAATTTCTACGTCAGAGACTTTATTGAAGTCATACGTCATCCCCTGAATCAACGCATCCATGCTGTTATTGCCGTTTTTGGCCGTCAATCCGCCCTTAAACCCCATCGCTACTACTGCCTCGGCTCCTTCCATTCGTTCGGCCAAAAATTTGTAATCACTGTAAGAAGTTTCTGGCCACTGAAAATATTTCCACCACTGAAATTCCCCCCCAAAATTCCACGGCCATTTCTGCACATACACTACGTCGGTACCGATGGTTGCCAAGCTTTGGCGAATACTCCGCTCCAGTGAATCAACGATGGTAAAAACGCCGATGATGGCAAAAATTCCGACCGTTACCCCCAGCAACGATAAGGTGGTACGCAAAAGGTTGGAGCGCAGTGCTTGCCAAGCAAAACGCAGACTTTCAAACGTTTGACGGAAAAATTTCATGGCCGTTGACGGTTTATTTTAATCAGGTTTGAGGGGATTGACAACAAAAATTCTACATCCAATTCATATTTAACCAACATTTTACATGAATGGCAATCAGCCGGTTTGATTGGCGGCGAGTCTGAGGCTTTACTTAACTAACATTCTGTTGTTCAAAAGATAGCAGAAGGCTATGCCCATACAAATTCGGACGTATTTTACCGCCAATTCAGAAATTTAGATTTTCTTTGCAGTAAACTCATAGCATGACTATCAAGAGGTGATTGGAAGGATGAGTTCCTTCAAAAATTTGCCGTTCATTCGGCCCATTCAATCCATAATTTTTGTATGAAAATCAGCACAAATTCGCGTACCGATCTTTTTGTTCATATCAGTCTTGTCGTAGCGCTTGTTGTGGCACTATTTTTGGGGTTCTTCTTTTTGTATTTACCTTTTACAACCAATCACGGACAAAGTATTACGGTACCAGACCTAACGGGCATGAGTACGCAGCAATTGGAAGATTACCTAGATGAGCGTAATCTCCGCTACGAAGTGGTAGATTGTACGTTTGTTGTGGGTCAAAAACCTTTGACGGTGATTCGCCAAAATCCCAAGTCGGGTTTACGCGTCAAGGAAGACCGAAAAATATACGTCTATATCACGGCCTTAAACGCACCAAACGTAAAAATGCCTCAATTGGAAGACCGTACCTTAAACAGCGCCAAAGCAGAATTAGGACGATTGGGATTGCGCCTAGGCGAAATAAAATATGTTCCTGACCCTGCCCAAAACTCGGTGATGGCCCAATTGTTCAATGGAAAACCCATCACACCGGGCACGCTCATTCCGCAGGGTTCTATCATTGTTTTGGAAGTTGGAGATGGCATCGGAAATACTGAATTTGATGTTCCAGACGTTGTAGGTAAAACACTCGAAGAAGCTGACTTTGTCCTGAAAGCCTCCAGCCTCAAACGTGGACTTGTCATGCCCGTAGAAGACCCTACTAAAGCACCAGGAACGGTCATTCGACAAAATCCAGAAGCAGGGGCAGGAAATAAAATCCACGTAGGCGAGGTGATTGACTTATGGGTAGTTGGCGGACAGCCTGATACGCAACCTGAACAACAGAATGAATAATTTTAGCGGAGCAAGAAATAAAAAATTAACCCTTATTAAAAACAGGACTTCCGTTATCGGATATTTCTTAACGAATACGCCTAACGCAGCCTTTTGTGCAAAAAGGCTGCGTTGTATTTTGCTCCTTACGCTTTTGAGCTGTACCGCTCATGCCCAACTCATTGGGTTTCCGATTGCTCCAACACAGGCTACTTCCACTGCCAAAAACGCCCGTACTCAGGCGGTTTCATTGCCTTTTTTTGATGATTTTTCATTGACCAACGGTAGCGCTCCCTCCCCTGCCTTATGGGTTGCGGGCGGCGGAACCTATGTCAATAACACCAATACACTCAACCACCCCACGGTCAACGTAGTCACGTTTGACGGGGCGAACACCGCTGGGCAGCCGTATAATTTGGCCAACCAAAACGCGCAGGGCAACAGCGACACCCTCACTTCACAACCCATCAATCTGGCGGGCCTTACCGCTGCTGATTCTATTTATCTCAGTTTCTATTGGGAGTTACGCGGTTTGGGCGAATTTCCCGATGCCGATGATTCTTTAAGGGTTCAGCTTTTAAACGATAAGGGCGTTTGGCAAACCATCTGGAAACAAGCTGGCGGAGTACCCAATCCTAACTTTAACTACGTGCAGCTTGCTATTCGAAACAACGCTTATTTTCACGCAAATTTTCAATTCCGCTTTCAGGCATTTGCGCGTCAATCGGGACCGTTTGATTCGTGGCACGTTGATTATGTATACCTCGACAAAGGCCGGCGCTTAAACAGATACATTCAGGATGTGTCCGTCAGCCTGCCCGTCAGTTCTTTTCTGAAACGATATTCGGCCATGCCGCTCAAGCAGTATTTGGCTAATGCGGGGGCCGAAACTGCCGATTCGGTGTTTACCCGCATCAACAATCTTCACAATATCTTTAACTCGACAGCCTTTTCGTACACCTTAAAAGACGAACTGAGTGGGCGAGCGTTTCAAACAATTCTCCGAGACAATTCTGTATTTATTGACCAGTTCAGTGCCCAAAATAAAAGTGTTAAGCCTCAAGCTATCAGCGTTGATACCAACATTACCCAACGCCTTTCACTCGTCAATCGCTTCCAAATTCTAACCACCGACGACCGAAATCCTTCCATTCCGGGCATTGATTTGCGTCGTAATGACAGTATTTCGGGCAAAACCGTCCTCGATGATTATTACGCCTACGACGATGGCACCGCCGAATTTGCCGTGTACATGAATCGAACGCTGGGCCGAACAGCCGTTCGATATTTTCTAAACAAACCCGATGTGGTATCGGCCGTAAGAATGAACATCGTCCCAATCTTGAAGGATTTGACGGGGCAAACCATTACCGTTCAGGTATGGAGCAACAAAGACGGACGCCCCGGAACAGTGCTTCAGCAAAAAGCCTTTCGGGTAGAGTACGCCAAGGCGCGCAACGGCTTCATTGAGTTTCCGTTTGATTATGGTGTGGCGGTCCGCGACACGTTTTATGTGGGCTGGCTTCAAATCGGTACAGACGGCATCGCCGTAGGTCTGGACCGAAATACGCAACATGAAGACCAAGTTTTTGTCAATTTAGGGCAGGAATGGGCACCTTATCCTTCGTTCAAAAATGACCCAAATTTGGCATATTTTCAAGGCAGTTTACAGGTTCGGCCCGTCATGGGCGGGAAGGCCCTACCTCCAATCACCTCCATAGAGCCCGATAAAGCAACCGAATGGGAGGTGTACCCCAATCCCTCCAACGGACTGATTCAATGGAAATCTGATGAAATTCAGCGCATTGAAATCTATCATCTTACGGGTGCTTTGGTTAAGCAGCAAATCGTACAAACGACCAACAAAACCATGGATTTATCGGAACTGCCCAATGGACTTTATTTGGTGAGATTATCCAACGACGAGAAAACCGTTGTGAAGAAAATTTTGTTACAACGCTAACACAGCGTACGTATTGAGTAACATTTTTGCCATATTTGGCCTCTCAATTTCGTTCCTCTTTATCTATTTTACTTAAAATCAAGCTACCACAATGGATATTACCGTAGAAGAATTAAAAAAACGCATTGAAAGCGGCGAGAAAATCAACCTCATCGACGTACGTGAAGATTACGAATACGAAGATGACAACATCGGAGGGCAACTTATTCCGCTGGGCGAGCTCCCTCACCGCATCCACGAAATTGAAGACCTCAAAGACGAAGAAATCTTGGTACACTGCCGCTCAGGCAAACGCAGCGAAACCGCCCAACGGTTTATGCAAAGCCAAGGTTTCACCAACGTTCGCAACGTCATTGGCGGCATGTTGGCCTACCGCGAATTGGACTAGTTTGGGAATCTAAGTATAGCGTATCAAGTAATTGATATTGAGGCCTAGGCATTCACTTAATACTCAATACCAATTACTTAATACTCAAATTCAAGGCTTATACCGACATAATATCCTGCTCTTTTGCGGCAAAGATTTGATCTACTTTTGAAATAAAACCGTCGGTTAATTTCTGAACACGCTCTTCTCCGATTTTCACTTCATCTTCCGAAACGCCTTCTTTGGTCAGTTTACGAATATCGCCGTTGGTGCTTTGACGGATGTTCCGAATGTTGACCTTTGCGGTTTCGATTTCTTGTTTTACGCGTTTTACCAAATCGCGGCGACGCTCTTCGGTCAGCATCGGAATACTGAGGCGAATGTTTTCACCGTCGTTGTTGGGAGCTAGTCCAATGTTGCTGTTACGGATGGCTTTTTCCACCTCCCCAATCAGTTTTTTCTCAAACGGCTTGATGGTAATCGTGCGCGCATCAGGGGTTGTGATGGAAGCCACGTTGTTGAGCGGCGACATTACTCCGTAATATTCCACCTGAATTCCGTCCAACATCGACGGCGAGGCTTTTCCCGCGCGGATTTTTGCTAACTCGATGGTCAAGTGCTTGATTGCCCGGTCCATCGTATCTTTGGCGTCTTCGAGATAAAATTCGACTTCTTCCATTGCTACTGTTTTAATTTTTATTCGTTAACTGTGAGATATAGGGGCTATCCCTGATTAGTTTGGTAAAATTAAAGCTTCTTATTCGTTCGTTACCAATGTTCCCACCGATTCGCCATTGATGAGGCGCAGTAGGTTGCCTGGTTTGTTCATATCAAAAACGATGATTGGCAAATTGTTTTCTTTGCACAACGCAAAGGCCGTCAAATCCATGATTTTAAGGTTTTTGCTCAATGCTTCATCGTACGAAATTTTCTCATAACGCGTTGCGTTGGGGTCTTTTTCGGGGTCGGCAGTGTAGATTCCGTCCACGCGCGTTCCTTTCAAAACGGCATCTGCGTTGATTTCAATGGCCCGCAGCGCACCCGCTGAGTCGGTGGTAAAATAGGGATTACCCGTGCCCGCGCCAAAAATCACGATACGGCCTTTTTCTAAGTGGCGTACCGCCCGGCGGCGAATCATCGGCTCGGCTACCTGCTCCATTTTAATGGCTGATAGCAAGCGAGTTACCATGCCAAATTTTTCCAGTGAACTCTGAATCGCCATGCTATTGATAACCGTAGCGAGCATTCCCATGTGGTCGCCCTGTACCCGGTCAATGCCTGATTTTTCAACCGAGGCTCCACGAAATATATTACCTCCTCCAATGACCACTGCCACTTGTACGCCAGCGTCAACGATTGTTTTTACTTCTTTGGCAAACTGCTGGAGAATGTCAAAATCAATCACCTGCTTTTTGTCAGCACCGCTGAGTGCTTCACCGCTGAGTTTGAGAAGAATACGTTTATATTTAGGTTGAGACATGGTTGATATATTAGTTAGTTTGTATTGTACAACTTAAGTTCATAACGTTGGTCAATGACCTCATTATTTATTCAAATTCAATCAAGATTTGGTTTTTATCCACCGTATCTCCTTTGTTTATTTTAATACTTTTTACGACTCCCTCTCCTGGTGATTTAAGGGCATTTTCCATTTTCATGGCCACCAATACAAGGACCACATCGCCCGCTTTGACCACATCGCCGACCTGCACTTTGATGTCCCAAATCAACCCCGGCATGGGTGCTTTGAGGTTATTGACTTTATTTTTGGCGGCGCCAGTCATACCCATTTGCTCCAACAATAAATCAAATCGGTCTTTGGCGGCTACGGTGTAAGTGCTTTGGTTGATTTTGACCTTAAAACTTTTTTCGGCATAATCAGCTTCAATAACTTCGGCATTGTACGAACGACCGTTTTGCAAAATATGAAAACGCCCGTTGTCCAACGCCACCAAATCCCACTGAAAAGGCTGACCGTTTAGGGTTGTTTGCCCTTTATTAGAATCAATGTCAAAGGTTTGTTGTTCGTTGATGGTTACTTTTAACATAGAATTATTGGTTAAGGAGAAAGGTATTTCGGTTCAACTTTTGGCAATACTAAGCCGCTCTCGACGATTGACTAGATAAATGCCCGTCAGGATAATGCCCATTCCGAGATATTGCTGAAAACTAATCCGCTCACCGTCAAAAATCCCCCAGCTGATGGCCACAATCGGAATTAAATACGTAACCGATGCCGCAAACAGGCCAGAAGCCAATTGCACTATCCGGTTAAACAACACAGACGCCAAGCCCGAGCCTACCAGCCCCAACGCCAATAAAATAAGGCTCGGTTGGAAGTTTTCAGCGAGGGTGATTTTGGGAAAGAAATCTGTAAAAAACAAGATAACAAATGAAATAGGACCCGTAAAAGCAAACGTCCAAGAGGTCATGGCCAACGACGGCAAATGACTCAAATGACGTGAAATGGTATTGATATTAATGCCATACAACACCGTGGCAAGCAAAATCAAAAACGCGTAGGGATTAGCGATATTTAAAGCCCCCGCCCCTTTGGAAAAAATCAAAAAAGAAGAGCCCAACAACCCCAGCAAAATTCCTATAATCTGCACAGGACGACGCGGTTGTGCAAAAAATAGCACGCCAATCACCAGCGTAAACAATGGACTCAGAGAATTGAGCATTCCCGACAAAGAGCTGTTTAGTTTGGTGCCCGCTAAGGCAAACAAAAACGCCGGAATGACAAACCCCGTCAAAGAAGATATTAATAAATAAGGATAACGGTCAACGGGAATTTGACGGCGGGAGGCAACCATGATAGGAATAAAAAACAGCGAAGCCAAAAACAATCGCCCCGCTGCTACTTCCGTCACGCTAAATGTAATCAGGCTTTTTTTGATTAAAAAGAACGATGTTCCCCAAGTAAGGGCTACTAATACCAACAGTATCCACGCCTGAAGGGGACTTTTAGAAGAATCGTTCACTTTTGAAATGATTAGCGTTAAGACCCACGGCAAAATCGTCAACACCAGCGGTACATGACATTTTGCCGCTGCAAAAATAGTGGGTTTATTTGATTTCAAAGTGCTTATCGGCAAAGTTCATGTATTGTTGCCAATCATACAGCAGAATATCATGTTTCCCCTCGCGAATGTGATACCCGATGGTTTTTCCAACTGGACTGTTTGGCATGGGCATTGTATTGGTTCCCAAACCCGTTTTTTTGTACAATTGATAGACCTTTTCCGCTTCTACTGCTCCCAAAAACTCACCTTTGGGGTCGGCCCAAATATCTTCAGTGGCACTGGCTACGTACAGCGGACGCGGGGCCATCAAGCCCAATAATGCGTGTGAATCAACAGGTAATTCCGCCACTGCTTTATTGTATTTTTTGTAGTTGGCACAAAACCAATGCGGAAATTGCGTGTTGAGGTGCTCTACCGTTTCGCCAATCCACCGCCGCGACAAGGCCGCTCCGCCTTCACCAGAATCGTTGGAGATAACCATCGCAAAACGCGGGTCTTCTGCGGCTGCCCACAGCGTAGCTTTTCCGATGCGCGAGTGGCCCAAAGCAATCACTTTTTGACCGTCAATCAAGGATTCATTTTTGATTAAATAATCCACCATGCGGCTCATGCTCCACGCCCAAACCCCAATGGCACTCCATTTTTCGCGCTGCTCGGGCGTCAATACGGAGCGAAGGCCCGTTTTCCAACCTTCGTTGTGGTCGGCTTCGAGGTCACCGTAGTAGGCAGTGGCAACCGCGTAGCCGCGTGCTATGATGGCTTCCATTGGCCATCTCCGTTCGGCAATTCCGCGAGAGGCATCCGTTGCTCGATTGTTTACAAAGGTTTTATCAAAACCAGAGTTTACCCATTTTTCGGTTACAAATACGTCTTTTTCGTGCGTGGCGGTGTGATTTCCCGTAAAATTGAGGCTGACAAAAACGGGGGCTTGCTTTACATTTTTGGGTAAATACAGCAAAATGTCGAGCGTCAGCGTGGGAGAAATTTCGGGAAACCGAAGAGTAATTTGCTTAGAAATGGCTTTGCCATTCAACGCATTTTCGTTGACGGTTTTCACCTCAGAAACAATTTTAACCGCCCCCGAAAATGGGTTGACTCCGTACACGTTTTCTGCGAATAATTTCAACACCGCTGGTCGGCCCGCTTTCTCCCACACGTCTTTTGATTTGATGGGCTTGCCGTTGGGGAGCACCAATGGGTCGGGCAACGTAAAAGAGGGCATTTTTGATTCGTCATAATTGACGGGAATCTTTTGGGCAAAAGCATTTAACGACATCATTACACCTAAAACAGTGTGGATTACGGCCTTAATTGTGGATAACTTGTGCATAAGTATCGGTCTTTGGGTATAACTTTTCTTTTTCATAAAATATACCTGCTTTTTACCCAAAAGACGCTGGTTGTATGATTCTATTGTTTGTTAGATAATTACCGAAAAAATTGACCTATTCTCTATTCATCAAAACTTTTATAAAGCTCCTATTAACCCCGAATAGTTGGTAACTTTGCGCCTTCGTTTTGCGTTACCAATTCATGGACAATCACAAACCTACCCTTACAGACATTGAACTCACTGGCCACGACCTCATTGAGGTCATGGGTGCCCGCGAGCACAACCTTAAAAATATTGACGTCACCATTCCGCGCAACAAACTCGTCGTGGTGACGGGCATCAGCGGCAGCGGTAAGTCTTCCTTAGCATTTGACACCATTTATGCCGAAGGACAGCGTCGCTACATGGAAAGCTTTTCGGCTTACGCCCGTGGTTTTCTGGGCAATATGGAGCGCCCCGACGTGGACAAAATCGACGGTCTCAGCCCCGTGATTAGCATTGAACAAAAAACCACGTCACGCAATCCGCGCTCTACGGTCGGCACCGTGACTGAGATATACGATTTTTTACGCCTCCTTTACGCTCGCTCGGGCGATGCCTTCAGTTACGTGACGGGACGGCCCATGGTAAAGCAGTCGCAAGACCAAATCATTGACCAGATTCTGAATCAATTTGAGAATCAAAAGGTAACTCTACTGGCCCCCGTCGTGAAAGGGCGAAAAGGGCATTACCGCGAGTTGTTTGTTCAAATTGCTAAACTCGGCTACACAAAAGTCCGCGTAGACAACGAGGTGCTGGACATTACGCCCAAAATGCAGCTCGACCGTTACAAAATTCACGACATTGAAATTGTGGTGGATAGGCTCATTCCCAAAGCTGATGCTGGGGACTCGCAGTCACGTTTCCGCTTGAGTCAATCGGTCGGAACGACCCTGAAGCAGGGCAAGGGCGTGATGATGTTGTTGGATAAAAAAAATGAAGTTCATTATTTTTCCCAAAACCTCATGGACCCCGTCGCGGGTATCAGCTACGACGACCCTGCGCCCAATAGTTTTTCGTTCAATTCTCCTTATGGTTGGTGTCCGACCTGTCAAGGCTTGGGCGTGGTAGAAGAAATTACGCCCGAAAGCGTTATTCCCGACAAAAGCCTCAGTCTGAGCCGTGGAGCCATTGCGCCCATTGGCGAATACCGCGATTTGTGGATTTTCAAACAATTGGAAATCCTGCTAAAACCCTTTAAAGTAACCCTAGCGACTCCGATTGACAAGTTTCCGCCCGAAGCCATCGACCTTATGCTCAACGGAACTGACGAACCAGTGCCAGTGCCTTCCAAAAAATACGAAGGCACCGAATGGAACACCAAATACGAGGGCATTATTACGTTTTTGCGCCGCCAACAGGAAAATGGCTCGGAGAAGATTCAGGATTGGCTCAAAGATTTTATGACCATCAACACTTGCCCCGATTGTCAGGGCGCGCGTTTGAAAAAAGAAGCGTTGTGGTTCAATATTGACGATAAAAACATTGCTGATTTAGCCAATATAGACATTCGGGAATTGGCCAATTGGCTCAATGGTCTGGAAGACCGTATCACCGAACGTCAGCAGTTGATTGGTCGCGAAGTGTTGAAAGAGATTCGCAAACGCGTCGGATTTTTGTTGGATGTTGGCTTGGATTACCTGACATTGAACCGTCCGCTGAAAACGCTTTCGGGCGGGGAAGCACAGCGTATTCGTTTGGCTACCCAAATCGGTACGCAGCTTACAGGCGTGTTGTACATCATGGACGAGCCCAGCATCGGACTGCACCAGCGCGACAACGTGCGACTCATTGATTCTTTGAAAAAACTACGTGATTTGGGTAACACAGTACTCGTCGTTGAACACGACAAAGACATGATGCTCGAATCCGATTACATCCTCGACATCGGCCCCGGTGCGGGCCGCCACGGCGGGCAGGTAGTAGGATACGGTACCCCCGAGGTGTTTTTAAAAAACGGCTCATTGACCGCTGATTATTTGAGCGGCCGAATCGCCATTGATGTTCCTAAAAAACGCCGCGAAGGCAACGGAAAGACCATTATTTTAAAAGGGACAACGGGCAATAACCTTAAAAACGTCACGCTTAATCTGCCCTTGGGTAAAATGCTCTGCGTAACGGGTGTGAGCGGAAGCGGCAAGTCGTCGTTGATTCACGAAACGCTGTTTCCGATTCTGAACCGCCATTTTTACAACTCCAAACGCGAACCGCTACCTTACAAAAGCGTGGAAGGTCTGGAGCACATTGACAAAGTGATTGAAGTAGACCAGTCGCCTATTGGCCGTACACCGCGCTCTAATCCAGCCACTTACACCAATCTTTTTTCAGAGATTCGGTCGCTGTACGCCGAACTGCCCGAAGCAAAAATCCGGGGCTACAAGCCGGGGCGTTTTTCGTTTAACGTCAAAGGTGGCCGTTGCGAAGATTGTGAAGGCGCAGGCATGAAAAAAATCGAAATGGAATTCCTGCCCGATGTATACGTAGATTGCGACACCTGCAAAGGAAAGCGCTTCAATCGTGAGACCTTGGAAGTACGTTTCAAGGGAAAATCCATTGCTGACGTGCTCGACATGACCGTGGAACAGGCGTTGGAATTTTTTGAAAGTATTCCTAAAATTTTGCGTAAAGTATCGACGCTCAACGACGTAGGACTCGGCTACATCACCCTCGGCCAACACGCCACTACCCTTTCAGGGGGTGAAGCGCAACGGGTAAAGCTGGCCGAAGAGCTTTCGAAAAAAGATACGGGACAGACCCTATACATTCTGGACGAACCGACCACTGGATTACATTTTCAGGACATTCGTCATTTACTGGATGTGCTGAACAAACTCGTCGATAAAGGCAACACCGTTTTGATCATTGAGCACAACATGGACGTGATTAAAGTATCGGATTACGTCATCGACCTTGGCCCTGAAGGCGGCAATGCCGGCGGACGCATCGTTGCCGAAGGTACCCCCGAAAAAGTAGCGAAGGTAAAGGAGAGTTTTACGGGAAAATATTTAAAATTGGAATTATCATAAAAAACAAAGGGCCGAAATTTTCGGCCCTTTGTCGCTACTCACCATCCTCTACGTTGACCATTGCGACCGTAGTCGTCGTAGGTCGAACGCTCATTATCTCGTTTCTCATGGGTTATTTCACGGTTAAGCGCTGCCAAATCTGCGGTTAATTCACGACGTTCGCGGGGGTTGAGCACCCGGTCGCGCCAGAAGATTTGCTCTTTGCGCTCAATACGCTCCACATCACGCATCAAATTTTTTGCCTCCCGTGACGATATAGACCCTTGCGCAATTCCGTCGGCTATACGGCGGCGGGCTTCGCGCTGAAAATCATCAATGCGGTCGCCCATATTTCCGCCCCTTCCGCTACGGGAGTCATAGCCACGATTGTCATCACGATTACCGTATCCTCGGTCGTCACGGCGGTTATCGTATCGGTCATCATACCGGCGGTCGCGGTCATTATTACCCCATTGGGCATTGGCACTTCCGAAAGCTACTAAGATCATGGCGGCGGCAAACACTAACTTTTTCATGGCATTTATTTGGTTTAATGGTACAATGATTTTGCTTATTTTACTCTTAGAACGCTGAAAATCGTAAAGGTTTATAAAGGCTTGGTTAATGATTGTTAACACGTTTTTAAAAGATTTTAGTAACTTGCTACACCAACCTGAACTACTCCTAAAAACGCCCTTAAAATACCCGAATAGGGCATTTTTATGTTTTTTGGGTCAATACAGCGAGCGCTGAATTTCTTTTTAAACCTAACTAACTCTCATCAACTTCCTCTTTATGAAACACACCTTTATTATGGGCAGTTTGCTATTCCTCGGCATGTATGCCCACGCCCAAAAATCCATCAGTGGTTTTTCGGTTGCCAATCAATCAAAACAAGAAAAGGTCGAACAAGAATACCGTACCAAACAATCTGCCGAGCGTTTTAAAAACCACCTTCAAAAACTCACCAGTGTACCACACTTGGCGGGCACGCCCGAAAATGAGAAAGTGCGTGATTACATCGCCGACGTGATGCGCAAGGCAGGATTACAGGTCGAGATTTTTCCGCACGATATTTATCTTTCCAAAACACCCGGCGAAAGCTTGGTTGAAGTCGTGGAACCCATTCGGATGCCGCTCAACAACCGTGAGTTTATCATCAAAGAAGACAAATATTCAGCCGACGCGCGCCTTACTCCTGGTTGGAATTCTTATTCGGGCTCGGGCGATGTTACCTCAGAAGTGGTGTATGCCAACTATGGCCGTATCGAAGATTTTGAGAAATTGAAAGCGATGGGTATTTCGGTCAAAGGGAAAATCGTACTGGCACGTTATGGAGGCAATTTCCGTGGATACAAAGCCAAACACTCCGAAGCCGCTGGAGCGGCGGGCGTCATTATCTACACCGACCCCGCCGACAATGGCTACATGAAAGGCGTGACCTTCCCAGAAGGCTCACAACCCAACGACAATACAATTCAGCGCGGCTCATTATTGACCGTCGATTATACTGGCGACCCATTAACTCCTTTTGAACCAGCTTTGCCTTTGGATGGCCCTAAAAAAATCAAACGCCTCGACCCCAAAGATGCGGCATTCCACAAAATCCCTGTTACTCCTCTGCCGTGGGGCTCGGCCGTTGAAATCCTCAAACGCATGACGGGTAAAGCCGTTCCAGCCGGCTGGCAAGGCGGATTGCCATTGGCTTATCGTTTAGAAGGAGGCTCGGAGTTGAAAGTGCATTTGAAAGTAAAACAAGACAAAGAGTTTGTACGTATTTATCAGGTAGTGGGCACGCTAACGGGGAGCGAATTTCCCGATGAGTGGATTATTGCGGGCTGCCATTATGATGCGTGGTCATTCGGCTCTACCGACCCCAACAGCGGCACCGCTATGCTCCTAACATTGGCTGAATCTTTGGGAAAATTACCTCAAAAGCCTAAACGTACGGTCAAAATCTGCCACTGGGATGCCGAAGAACACGGCGTAATCGGCTCAGCCGAATGGGTGGAGCAAATGCGCGATGAGCTAAGCGCCAAAGCCGTAGCCTACATGAACTACGACGCGGCGGTTTCGGGGAAAATATTCGGCGGCAGTTCTTCACCTTCTTTGAAAAAATTGCTCATCGAAGCTACACAATCCGTTCAATATCCCGATTCCAACAAAACCGTTTACGAACACTGGATGGCCCAAAAAGGAGGAAAAAGAGGTAGCACCGTTGGCATCAACAGCGCCGCTCCCGTAGCCGTAGCCGATGAGCCAACAATTGGCAATTTGGGCGGCGGCTCTGACCACATTGCGTTCTACATGCACGCGGGAATTCCTTCATTGAGCGCTGGCGTAGGCGGACCTACGCTATATCACTCACAATATGATGACCTGTTTTTCTACAACAAATTTGTGGACTCTACCTACACAATGGGCCCGATGGTAGAGCAAGTCGTAGGCACCATGTCACTGCGGTTGGCCAATGCCGATATTTTGCCGTATGATGTTTCTCGCTACGCGACGGACTTAACAACGCACCTCAAAACAGCCGAGAAGGCCATCAAAGCCTACCAACCAGCTTATTCGATTGATAAATTATTGGCGCAAGTAGAAACCCTGAAACAAAACGCCGAGCAGTTTGAAAGCCGCATCAAAACCCTATTGGCTTCTGAGCAACTCGACAAAGTTAAAGTGGCGGCCATTAACAAAGAATTGCGAAATTTGGAAAAGGCATTCCTTGACCCCAAAGGCATGGCTTACGGCTCGTGGTACCGCTCGTTGTACGCTTCTTCTGACCCGTACAGCGGCTACGCGTCGTGGATGTTGCCCGCATTTCAGTATGAAGCATCGCTCAAATCAACAGCCAATCTGCCCGATATTGAAGCGCGACACGCCAAAGCCATTGAAACACTGAATACGAAAATTGTAACAATGAACCAACAATTGGGAGGCAGTGCTTCCTCGTTGGGTGGGGCTAAAAATTAAGATAGACAAACCTAAGACTTTGAGTATCTTAGGCTCATTTCTGCCTTATTGAGTAGAGTAATTCATAATCTTAGGTAACGTATGAAATGGCCCAATAATAAGGTCTTACTGAGTGTATCAGCGCTGGTTTTTGTCGGGGCGTGGCTAGGCATTGGCCCCGACAATCACGTTGATTTCAACACGGAGGTAAAACCGATTCTCAATAAAAAGTGCATGGCTTGCCACGGAGGCGTGAAAAAAGCAGGCGGTTTTAGCCTGTTGTTTCGGGAAGAAGCCCTCGCCAAAACGAAATCGGGCAAGCCTGCCATCATTCCCGGCGACGCCGACGGTTCTGCTTTCATTCAAGTGCTGACGCATTCCGACCCCGAAAAACGGATGCCCAAAAAGGGTGACCCACTTACGGATGAGGAAGTCGACATTTTGCGGGACTGGGTAGACGAAGGAGCCGAATGGGGCACGCACTGGGCATACAGTCCCGTACAAAAACAAAGTGTTCCGCAGCCAAGCTGGTGGGATAAACTTTTTCAAAAAACACCGTGGGGCAATTCCGACATTGACCGTTTTGTGTTTGAAAAACAACAGGAACAAAACAGCGATGCCCTGCGTCCTTCGCCCGAAGCCGACCGCGCTACGCTCCTGCGCAGGGTTACGCTTGACCTTACAGGCTTGGCCCCAACCGCCGCGCAATACGACAAATTCTTAAATGATAAGAGCCCCAAAGCCTACGAAACCGTGGTAGATTCATTGCTGGCATCTCCCGCGTTTGGCGAACGTTGGGCGGGAATGTGGCTTGATTTGGCCCGTTATGCGGATTCAAGGGGTTATGAAAAAGACGATGCCCGAAATATTTGGCGTTACCGCGATTGGGTCATTAAAGCATTTAACGAAAACAAACCTTACGATAAATTTATCACCGAACAGCTCGCGGGCGATTTACTCCCCAACCGTACCGAGAACGACCTCATTGCTACGGGATTTCACCGCAATACCATGAACAACGACGAAGGAGGCACCGACAACGAAGAGTTTCGCACCTCCGAAGTGCTCGACCGCGTCAGTACTACCTGGGAAGCATTACAGGGAACCACGTTTTCGTGCGTGCAATGCCACAGCCACCCTTACGATCCCTTTCGGCACGAGGAGTACTATAAATTCATGGCTTTCCTCAACAATACCAGCGACCAAGACGTCAGCGACGAAGCTTCTTTCTTGCGTTTTTTCGAAGAAAAAGACCAAAAGAAACTGGATGAGCTAACCGAATGGCTAAAGAAAAATACCACCCCACAAAAAGCCGAGCAGCACACGCATTATGTTCGTACGCTGGAGCCGAGGATTTACTTTCACCTGTTTGACCAATATAAAAATGGCACGCTAGAACCCACCGCCGCTGCTATGCTGCAAAACAACGGCTCACTTCGTTTGAAGCAAGCCCCCGTCAGAGGCAAACAAAAAATGTTACTTTATTACCGTTCAAGACAACCCGCAACCGTAGTCCGAATCAGTACCGACAGCCTCAACGGGCCGCTTGTAGCCACGACAAAACTCGATACGTCCCGTAGTTTCCAAATTGCCTACATTGACTTACCGCCGTTTTCAACCCGCAAGGATTTACATTTCTCGTTTACCAATGCCAAAGTTAAAGATCAAAAAGACGATATAGTGGCGCTTATGTGGGTCGCATTTTGGGCCGAAGATTTTCCCGGAAAAGGAACAACTGGCTACGAAGAGCAGTATGCCAACTTCCAAAAACTACTGGTGACATCGGCCGAAGCGATGCCAATTATGCAAGAAAACCCTCCCGAATACGCCCGCACAACGCGTGTCTTTGAGCGCGGCAGTTTTTTAAGCCCCGCCGCCACCGTTGCACCCGATGTTCCCAAATCATTGCACGCATTTCCCAAAAATGCCCCCCGCAATCGTCTGGGCTTGTCCCAATGGCTCACGTCCAAACAAAACCCGCTGACCGCCCGCGTCGCCGTGAATCGTTTTTGGGAACAACTGTTCGGAACGGGACTCGTCGAAACCCTTGAAGACTTTGGCTCACAAGGCTTTACGCCCACTCACGCTAAACTATTAGATTATTTGTCGTATAAATTCATGCACGACTATCATTGGCAAATGAAACCGTTGCTGAAAGAAATCGTGCTTTCGGCTACGTATCGACAAGATTCCCGCGCGACAGATGCGCAGATTGCCCAAGACCCCACCAATCGTTGGTTAGCGCGTGGACCGAGAGTACGCCTCACGGGCGAGCAAATCCGCGACCAAGCACTCATTGTCAGTGGGTTATTAAGCAATAAAATGTACGGGAAACCCGTCATGCCGTATCAACCGCAGGGCGTTTGGCAAGTGGTGTACAGTGGCATTAGTTGGAAACGAAGCGAAGGAGAAGACGCCTACCGACGCGCCATTTATACCTTTATCAGGCGGTCAAGCCCGTACCCAAGTATGCTCACTTTCGACGGCTCTAATCGCGACGTGTGTTTGGCTCGGCGCATCCGGACCAATACGCCTTTACAGGCATTGGTCACGCTCAATGATTCGGCTTTTGTGGAAATGTCCATCAAATTTGCGGAGCGTATGGAAAAAGAAGGCGGCAAAAGTGTGCCTTCCAAACTCCAACGCGGCTATTGGCTCATGACGGGACGCGCCCTGCCTCCCGCAAAACAGAAAGTATTGGTCAACCTCTACGCCGAGGCTCTGCGTCGATTTGAAAAAGAAAGAGGGAAAGCGGTACGTTGGATTGGCCGAGAAACGGCTACCCCCAACGACGCAGCCCTGGCTTTTGTGGCCAATACAATGTTGAACATGGACGAGTTTATTTCAAAGCAATAATATGAAGCTAAACGACGAACTTCGATTGGCACAGGCGCAGTTTGAAACCCGCCGCCATTTTTTGAAGCAATGCACTTCGGGCATTGGCATGATGGCGCTGGGCAGTATTCTGGGAAATTGTACGACCGATTCTAAAAAAATAACTTCTGCACCGCTTGACTTAAATCCACTGGCGGTCAAGAATCCACATTTTGCTCCCAAGGCTAAATCGGTGATTTTCATGCACTTTTGTGGCTCGCCTTCGCAATTGGAATTGTGGGATTATAAACCCGAATTGGCAAAATTGGACGGGAAACCCTGTCCGCCGTCGTTTTTGGAAGGAAAACGTTTTGCGTTCATTCGTGGCGTACCCGACATGCTCGGCTCGGTGGGGAATTTTAAACAACATGGCCAATCTGGTGCGTGGGTTTCTGATTATTTCAATTATTTCCCGTCGGTCGTGGATGAAGTTTCGTTTTTGAAAGCCATGTACACCGACCAGTTCAACCACGCACCCGCCCAACTGTTGATGCACACTGGCAGCGCCCGACTAGGGCGCCCGAGCATGGGCGCTTGGAGTACGTACGGACTAGGTTCAGAAAATTCAAATTTACCCGGTTTTGTGGTACTGACTTCAGGTGGAAAAACTCCCGATGCTGGCAAAAGTATCTGGGGGAGCGGCTTTCTTCCCTCTGTTTATCAGGGCGTTCAATGTCGTTCTGAAGGCGACCCAGTGCTGTTTTTAAGCGCCCCCAACGGCCTCGACCGCGACCTTAGGCGTAAAGCAATTGATGCGCTGACGGAGGTCAATCGCCAACAATACGACGAATTTAAAGACCCCGAAACCCTCGCTCGTATTGCGCAGTACGAGATGGCCTTCAACATGCAGATATCTGTACCCGAAGTGATGGACATCAGCAAAGAGCCCGCCTACATTCACGAGCTTTACGGCACCAAGCCCGGGGAAGCAAGTTTCGCCAATAATTGTTTGTTGGCCCGTAAATTGGTCGAAAAAGGCGTACGCTTTGTGCAATTGTACGATTGGGGTTGGGATACCCACGGCGACGGAGAAGGCACATCGTTGGAAGTAGGACTTCGCCGAAAAACCGAAACCATCGACCGTTCCATGACGGCCCTATTAATGGATTTAAAACAACGGGGTTTGCTGGATGAAACCTTGGTGGTATGGGGAACGGAGTTTGGCCGCACACCCATGCGCGAGAACCGCAACGGCAAAGTAATGCCTTTCAAAGGCCGCGACCACCACACCGACGCGTTTACGTGCTGGATGGCAGGCGGCGGTATTCGTCAGGGGTATTCACACGGCGAAAGCGACGAATTTGGCTACCACGGCATCAGCGGCCGCACACATATTCACGATTTACAGGCGACCATCATGCACCAATTAGGCTTTGACCATGAACAACTTACGTATGAATTTCAAGGTCGTAATTTTCGCCTCACCGATGTAAGTGGAAAGGTAATAAAGGAAGTAATTGCTTAAACGGCAACAAGGGCGGCACGTTAAAGCCGCCCTTGTTGGTAATTATATCTTTCTACACATTTCAGGGTTTTGAGAAACCCTGAACGTCTGGTTTGAGAACCAGACGGCACATCAGAACCGAACCCCACATTTACTTCTAATCTTCAAACAAATTACCTAAGCCGCCCAATACCGAGCCGCTTTCTTTGCGAGATTGTGGTCCGTGCGATGATAGTCTATCCACTAATTTAGAGATTGGCATAGACTGAATCCAACAACGCCCTGTTCCCTGAAGCGTGGCTAAGAAGATACCTTCACCCCCAAAAACCATAGATTTAAGACTTCCCGAACGCTGCACACTGAAATTGACCGATGGCTCGTAAGCAACCACGCATCCAGTGTCTACGCGCAAGGTTTCGTTGTTGAGCTGACGCTCAATCACTACTCCGCCAGCGTGAACAAACGCCAAGCCATCGCCCTGTACTTTTTGCAAAATAAATCCTTCCCCACCAAATAAGCCGCTACCGAGACGCTGGTTGAAGTGAATATTCAATTTTGTTCCCATGGCAGCGCAAAGGAATCCATCTTTTTGGACAATCAATGAGTTGCCGTAAATCTTCGACAAATCAATAGGCATCACCGTGCCAGGGTACGGCGCGGCAAAAGCTACCTTACGTTTGCCATAACCACGGTTGGTAAAATGCGTCATAAACAAAGACTCTCCCGTGAGTAGGCGCGAACCCGCCTGAAAGATTTTGCCCATCAGGCTCTGGGTAGCGTTTGACCCGTCGCCCATTTTGGTTTCAAACTGGATACCATCTTCCATAAACAACATAGAGCCCGCTTCGGCGATGACCGTTTCGTTGGGGTCTAATTCGATTTCGACGATTTGAATGTCCTCGCCAATAATCTTGTAATCAATTTCGTGTGAATTCATTTTCTCAGTTAGTTATTCTTCGGTATTTTCATTTAAGTCATCGCGCGAACGGAGTTTTTTATCGTCCACGTGTTTATTCAAAAACTGATTGATTTTATCAATATCAATCGTGGATGTGATTTCGCCGAATGAATTGATTCGAATGTCAAAGCCATCCAAATCTTTGTGTACTCGCGGCTTTTCGGCGCTTTCGGGAGGGGTTGTTTTTTTCTTCGTCATATCCGTCGATTTTTTTACGAAAATAAGTACCTGCTGCACCATTCGCAACCCTATCTGACTAAACGGTGACTTTTAGATTTTTTTTGGTCAAAAAACGGGGCGAAAGGTTTACCAAAAATAGTTTTCAACTTGACATCGGTATTCAGTAAAACGTGGTGGGGGCCATTCTCATTGCTTTGTTTTTTGTTGACCGGTGTCGGAATTCTCCTACGCTTTGACCCCATTTTTAGGCCCCAAAACGACCTGTTACTATTGTTATTGCCACTGGTTTGGGGAAGTGTTTCGGGCACTATTAAAAGCTTACGCCCCGATTTAACCGTCATTACCCCCAAAAACCTCATGTTGTTTGTGTGGTTTAACAAGCTTGTCATCATTCCTTTAGAAATTATTTGGATAGGCAACAGGATTCCCGTAGAACATCATCTTAATCAGGATATTTCTACCGAAATCTGTATAACGCTGGTTTCATTCGGGACTTTTGTGGTGGGCTGGACTTGCTTTTCAAAAAAAAAGATTCACCGATTGATGATTCCCTTACCATTTCTGAACACATGGGCCAGCGTTTATTTTCTGGTGGCGCTTATTTCACTCTCTTTACTTTATGGTTCGTTCGAAAATTATATATCAGGTGCAATTTTTACGTACGTAACCCGAGAAATCGTTGAGCAAAATGCAACCTTGTTGGGTTTATTGGCAAACATAGGGCAACGTTTCTGGGCGTTTGGCGTGCTACTTGCGTGGTATAAATGGCGAAGAAAGAAGGGGAAGCTTCATGGTCTGCGGCATATTCTATGGCTCATTCTTTGTCTAGCAGGTATACTAAGTAGCAATCGTTCCAACATGGTCTATCCACTACTGACGTTGATGAGCGTTATGTACGGAGGTTGGAAAACACGTCATCCATTTTGGTTGGTTTTGCTGTTATTGATACTGATTGCTCTTTCTCTTTTCTTTGGATATGTACGCGTACAGTCTTCCTTAGATACAGAAGGCATAACACTGCTCTTCCATAATTATTTGGAACATGACGAATACATCACCTACGCGCACCAACTTTATTTTGGCAGTCCTTATCAGATTACGCCCTTACTTTCAATTGAAAACCCCTCTTCTACGCTTTTAGCTTCCATTTTGGACCCAATCCCTGTGATTGGGAAGGCCGTACGGGAACAAAGCGGCCCCTATATTTATAACCTAGCGTACCATCAATCGCTGGTCTCGCAGGATAAAGTCATTCCAGTAGCGGGCGAATTGTACTACAACGGCGGCTATTTTTTAGTGGCGTTAGGATATAC
Organism: Runella aurantiaca; assembly: GCF_003339505.1. Lineage (GTDB taxonomy): Bacteria > Bacteroidota > Bacteroidia > Cytophagales > Spirosomataceae > Runella > Runella aurantiaca. The sequence continues at coordinate 125,164 of NZ_QPIW01000002.1, read as the reverse complement.
CGCGATTGGAGTAGTATATCGGTGGTTAGACTATACTTTTAAGCACAATGTGCTGATAAATCCACCTCTGGCGGCAGCTTTTTTTTATTTGACAATGCTGTTCAATGCCACATTGTTACTCAGTTTGTCGGTTTTAATGCAGTTTTTGGTCTACAATGCCGCCCCTGCGTTATTGATTATTGCCGCAAATTGGTCACGAATACGTAAGGCTTCCTAAACATAGTTGGTTATATTTGCATCCTTAATTTAGTCATCACTATCCCAATTTTAGTCGCTCACATGGAAAAAATCAAAGTCGCAAACCCCGTCGTTGAACTGGACGGCGATGAAATGACCCGAATTATCTGGCGTTTTATTAAAGATAAACTTATCCTTCCTTACTTAGACGTTGATATCAAATATTACGACCTTGGTGTTGAATACCGCGATGAAACCAACGATCAGGTAACCATCGATGCCGCCAACGCCATCAGACAGTACGGTGTAGGTATCAAATGCGCCACCATTACGCCCGACGAAGACCGCGTAAAAGAGTTCAATTTGAAACAAATGTGGAAATCACCCAACGGTACCATCCGTAACATCTTGGACGGTACGGTTTTTCGTGAGCCTATCGTTTGTCAAAATGTTCCGCGTTTGGTAACCAACTGGGACTCTCCCATCATCGTAGGTCGTCACGCATTTGGGGACCAATACCGCGCTACCGATTTCGTGACCAAGGGTAAGGGAAAACTAACCATCAAATTTGAAGGCGAAGACGGAAACGTGATTGAGCACGTAGTGTACGACTACAAAAGCGACGGCGTAGCCATGGCGATGTACAACACCGACGAATCTATTCGCGGTTTTGCCCGTTCATGTTTTCAGGTAGCAATGCAGAAAGGCTGGCCTTTGTACCTTTCTACCAAAAACACCATCCTCAAAAAATACGACGGTCGTTTCAAAGATATATTCCAAGAAATTTACGAAGCCGAATTCAAAGCCTTGGGCGTGCACTATGAGCACCGTCTCATCGACGATATGGTGGCTTCTGCCCTGAAATGGAACGGAAACTTTGTATGGGCGTGTAAAAACTACGACGGCGACGTACAGTCGGATACCGTAGCGCAAGGATTTGGTTCATTGGGCCTGATGACTTCCGTATTGTTGACGCCCGATGGAAAAACCATGGAAGCTGAAGCGGCTCACGGCACCGTGACGCGCCACTACCGCGAACACCAAAAAGGACGTCCAACGTCTACCAACCCCATCGCTTCTATCTTTGCTTGGACTCGTGGCTTGGCTTTCCGTGGCAAACTCGATGGTAACCAACCTCTTATCGACTTCAGCGAAGCCTTGGAGCAAGTATGCGTTGAAACCGTAGAAAGCGGTAAAATGACCAAAGATTTGGCTGTTTGTATCCACGGAAACAAAGTAAACCACGGTGAGCACTACCTCTATACCGAAGAGTTTTTGGATGCCATCGATGCTAATTTGAAAGCAAAATTGGCGAAGTAATCATACGTACAAAGTAAAAAAGGAAGGGTGAGACAAACGTCTTACCTTTCCTTTTTTTAAAGAACAGGTTCGCTTTTATGGAGTCAATGATGGGAAAAGTCCTTCGCGTATTTCTGCTTTGCACTTTCTGCTTTGTTGTCAACTCACTAAAGGCGCAACGACCGCAGGGACGTTTTCTGACCGACAGCATTGAAATCGGTAAGCCTTTTCAATACGCCCTGAGTTTTCGGCATTCTCCCAAAATCGAAGTTTTTTTCCCCGATACCAGCGCCGATTTTCGTCCTTATCAAATTACAAAGTCTGATTATTTCCCTACCAAGACCAACGAAGCAGGCAGTTTGGACAGCGCCGTCTATACCTTACTTTCGTTTGAACTGGACAAAATCCAAACGCTGGAAGTGCCCGTCTGGATTTTGACGGGCCGCGATTGCACCGCCGTTTATTCCGCCAAAGACTCGATCTATTTAAAGGAACTCATCAAAGAAGGCGCTTTGGATACGCTTGATTTGAAAGCCGATACGCAGATTATCCCGCTCCAAAACCAGACCAACTTCCCTTTTATTCTGCTCGCTTCTCTACTGGTTTTATTGATTGGAACAGGCGTTTATTTACTCTTTGGAGAAACCCTCACACGGCAGTGGGAGCTGTTTTTGATGTTTCGCCGTAATCAGGAATTTCAACGAAACTTCTCGCGACTCACGCGCGATGTAACCGGCAAAAAAGGCATCGACAACGCCGAAAAAGCCGTAATTCTCTGGAAAATGTACCTCCAACGCCTCGAACGTAAACCCTACGCTACCTACACCACCAAGGAAATTACCGATAACCTTTCCAATGCGCAGTTGGCCGATGCCCTCAAATCTATCGACGGCGTTATTTACGGTGGTCTGGCCTCCTACAACACCGCCGATTCCCTCAACGTTTTGCGCGACGTAGCCACCCAAAGCTACCGAAATCGACGCATTGAACTGGCCCAAGCCCCTACGGTTTCGGGACGGAGGTAGGTAATTCAAATGGTTTTCTTATCAACAAATTTTCAATAATTTCATCTCTAAATTTTGTTGATAGCTATAATGTTCTTTTTGTATAGTGTACACCATACAAAACGTTCATTGACAGTTAAGATTCACAATCGAGTAGAATCGCTGTTATTATTGGATTCAGGTTCTACATTCCGCTCTGTAATTCATTCCAACTTTGAAGGCACTTATTGAGCGTTATAAAGAAAAGCAATTGGGCTGCCTTCAAGATAAGACACGTCTGGGTCGCCCCAAAAAACTGGGATAAAGCCGTACAATATCGTATAATAACTTTTGATGGTCAGTCGTTTACGCAATAATACTACTCGACTGCACCATGAAAAAACTCTTTACTTTCGCTTGTATATTCAGCCTGCTTCACTCAGCGTATGCTTCGCACCTACTTGGGGGGGGAAATTGCGATTAAACGCCTCCAAAATCAAGGACTCAAGTATCGAATAACGGTAAATTTGTACATGGATGAACGCGGAGGTCGTCTCTCTGCTGATGCGCGAAATCAAATAACGATTTGTGTAGGAGAGGAAAATCAAACCATCGCAGCAACCGGAACCTCCAGAATTAGCGTGTCTGCTGACGTATCATTTAACGTTTATCAAACAGAATTTACCTACGCCACTCCCAACACTTACACGGTTTCGGTAGCCATCGAAAATCGGAATGGTGGCCTCACCAATTTCAGTTCCGTTAATACCCCTTTTTATATCCAAACTACGTTTGCAACTAATATTATAAATACCACTCCAGTGCTGAATTCCGTAGTGGGAACCCAAGCGGCTTATTCAAAACAAGTCTTTAGAGACAATGTAAATGCCATTGATGCAGAGGGAGATAGCTTAGTTTATCGTTTAGAAGTTAGCAAACAAAGCCAGCCAGGCACTTGTACTGTTAAAGATATTGCTGATTATCGGTATCCAAATGAAGTAACCCGCGAAGGTGTCTTTCAAATCAATTCACAAACGGGTGAGCTTACATGGAATTCACCAGTCCAAGTAGGCAGCTACGCGTATGCCGTTATTGTGGAAGAATGGCGTGATGGCGTACGAATCAGTGAAACCCAACGAGAAGTGACATTACAGGTAATAGACCAAGGAGGTGACCCAGTTATCATTCCGCCTTTTGAATATCCAGGTAATGGAGTAATTACAAGTACAGAACCTGAGCCTAAAGATTTTTTGGAAATTTTTCCTTCTCCGGCACAAAACAGAGTAAAAGTTTCTTATTCCGCAACTAAGCCGGTTAAAGTCTTATTTCAACTTATTGATGTAAAAGGAAAAATCGTGGACGAATATCAGGAACCCGAACAGTCTCTGACACACATCCACGATTTTAATGTAAGGAATCTGCCACAAGGAACTTATCTTATCAGAACGATGGCCGACAAAATAGTTACTGGCAAATTTATAAAAGAATAATTCCTCAGGCGTTTTTTACCAAATCCACCAGCGTTTCTATCCAAATCGGGCTGTCGTTGAGGCTTTCGACGAGTTGCCAATGTTTTCCACCCGATTCTTCAAACAACTCTTTGTATTCTTCGCCTACTTCAATGGTAGTTTCGAGGCAATCGGCCACAAATGCCGGCGAAAATGCCAACACGCTTTTGATTCCTTTACCGGGCAATTCTTTGATTACATCATCCGTATAGGGCTGTACCCAAGGCGTTTTGCCCAAACGCGACTGAAAACTGGTCATGTATTTTCCTTCGGGAATGTTGAGTGCTTTGACCAATAAACGCGTTGTTTCAAAGCATTGCGCTCGGTAACAATGCTGATTCATGGCTGTAAGTGAGCCGCAGCATTCTCCAAATCGGCACACACTGCCAGTCACATCTCCTTTGGTAATCTGACGTTCGGGCAAGCCGTGGTAGCTAAACAGGAAATAATCAAATTCATGCTCGGCCATGTATTTTTGGGCATTCTGCACAAATCCCTGAATAAATTTGGGATGATTAACGAATTGATTGACAAAGCGAAGCTCTGGCATCACTTGCCATTTTGCCAATACGCGCATCACTTCTTCATATACAGAGCCAGTGGAAGCCGAAGCATATTGGGGGAAGAATGGAATGACAATAATATCGGTCAAGCCCATTTTCTGAAATTCCAACAAGCCAACTTCAATGGCAGGATTCTGATAGCGCATCGCCAACTTTACCACGTAGGCATCGCCCAGCTCGTCCTGCAACAATTTTTCTACCCGTTCTCCGTAGATTTTCAAAGGAGAGCCTTCGGGCAACCATAGTTCTTTATAAACCTTCGCCGATTTGGGGGCTCTAAAAGGGGCAATAATCAAATTGACCAGCATAAAACGCTGAAGATAAGGAATATCAATCACCCGACCATCCATCAAAAACTCACGAAGGTACTTACGTACATCCGGGGTGGAAGGGCTGTCGGGAGTTCCTAAATTAACAATCAATACGCCCGTTTTTCCGAGCTTTTTTTGCGTAGTCGGAATCGATTCAGAAACAGATGAGGTCATTTTTTTGATAGATACAAAAGAAATAAGCTGATTAAATTTGCCGTTTTGAGAATAAGAACTCAATTTATTCTACTTACGCAACGGCGAAGCCATTAGTTTTACAATACTTTCTAATACACAATTTTAAAACTCAAATCAGGATAAAAAGTTTCTCCTCTCCTTCGCTTTCTTCTATACAAAGCGACACCCTTCTCTGGTTATCCTGATTTTTTGTTGCAAAGGTAAGCGTGAGCGCGGAATTAATGACATAGAAAAACAGCAAAAGACCAAAACTACAAACCAACCATTACCTTTGTAAAGAATTTAAGTCCAACAGAAGAACTTAACAAGTAACGACATAATCCATGGGATTCAGTTTTGACTATCGTAAACCGCTCGTTATTTCCGAAATCGGTTGTAACCACATGGGCGACTTTGGGATTGCGAAGGAGTTAATCAAATTATCGAAAGAGTGCGGGGCCGATTATGCTAAATTTCAGAAACGCAACGCTCGCGAACTTTTAACGGAAGAGCAATACAATTCGCCGCACCCTATTCCTTACAACTCTTACGGAAACACCTACGGTGCCCACCGCGAATTTTTGGAACTGACTTGGGAACAACACGCCGACCTCAAAACCTACGCCGAGTCGATTGGTATCGGCTACGCTACCTCGGTCTGGGATATGACTTCGGCCCACGAAATCATTGGCCTCAAACCCGATTTTATCAAGGTTCCGTCGGCTTGTAACAACAATTATGAAATGTTGACATTGCTGCGTGACGGCTACGCGGGCGACATTCACATTTCATCTGGGATGACCACTCTTCTTGAAATTGAAGAAATCGTTGCTTTCTTTGAAGAAACCAATCAGGCCCAAACCCGGCTTGTGCTCTACAACTGCACCTCTGGCTACCCCGTCCCTTTCAAAGACATTTGTTTACTGGAAATCAATCGTCTGTACGATGTTTACGGCAATCGCGTAAAGGAAATAGGCTTCTCAGGACACCACCTCGGCATTGCGGCTGATATTGCCGCTTATACGTTGGGAGCTCGTTGGATTGAGCGCCATTTTACCAAAGATCGTACATGGAAAGGCACCGACCACGCAGCCTCACTGGAAGTGCCCGGCTTACAAAAATTAGTCCGTGATTTGCACCACATTCAGCAGGCGCTTACGTATAAAAGCACCGAAATTCTGGATATTGAGGCCGAGCAGCGCAACAAACTTAAATACCGGAAAACGCCAACCGTTTAATCACTCAACTTTTTATATTTTGTCACGACCCAACGTACTGGCCATTATTCAGGCGCGGGGAGGTAGTAAAGGACTTCCCCACAAAAACCTGCTTCCGCTGGCGGGGCATCCGCTCGTGGCGTACAGTGTGAAGGCAGCGCTCGATACGCCCTCCATTACCAGAACCATCATTTCTACGGATTCGAAAGAAATCGCCGCCGTAGCCGCCCGTTACGGGGCCGAAGTCCCGTTTCTGCGGCCAGTTGAATTTGCCCAAGATTTAAGTACCGATATCGACGTCTTTACCCACGCCCTACAATGGTTGTTGGATAACGAAAACTACACCCCCGATTTGGTGGTTCAGTTGCGTCCCACGTCGCCTATTCGTACGGTACAGCACATGGAGGAGGCCATTCAGCGCCTCCTTGATACGCCCAAAGCCGACAGCCTGCGCATGATTACGAGTGCGCCCATTACCCCTTATAAAATGTGGCTGTATGACGAAGATACGGCTTCCATGCGTCCGCTACTGCAACATCCGACGTTGCCGGAACCTTACAACGAACCACGGCAAAAATTACCACCCGTGCATTGGCAAATCGGTACGCTGGATGTGATTCGTCCGTCCGTTATTTTAGAGAAAAAATCCATGTCGGGCTACCCAATTTTACCATACGTTTTGCCTTTTGACTACGCCATCGACATTGATGACATGAACAGTTTCCTCAAAGCAGAGGAAGTAATGCAGCGATTGGATTGTATTAAATTTCAACCTAGTTTAATAAACGATTGAGCCTTTCTACCCAACTTCCTCTCTTGGTCATTGGTGCTGGCTCCATCGGCGAGCGGCACATTGAAATCTTGCAATCACTTGGTTATCAAAACATTAATGTATACCGACAACGGATGTTGCCGTTACGAAACATACCAACCGACAGCGTTTATTGCTTCACCGAGTTCAATGAGATTGAGGTCATTAAACCTTACGCAGCCATCATTTGTACGCCCACAGCGCAACATCTTGCGCAAGCCCTTGAATGTGTAAAACGCAGGATTCATGTGTTGGTCGAAAAACCGCTGGCAAACCATCCCGAAGGAATCCAAGAATTGAAGAAAGAGGCGGCCCAAACCAACAGCTTGGTTCAAGTGGCGTACATGCTGCGTTATCATCCTTTAATGCGGCAACTGAAATCCATTATTGACGACAAACGTTTTGGTAATCTATTGTCATTCAGCACATACTGGGGCGAATATTTGCCTAATTGGCACCCGTGGGAAGACTATCGCGGTTCATACGCGGCCAAACGCGAATTGGGCGGCGGCGTAGCCCTCACGCTCAGCCATGACCTCGACATTGTCAGTTGGTTGGTGGGTGAGTTACCGCTTCGTTGGCAGCGGTCCTATAATTATCGCTCCAACTTAGAAGTAAACGTAGAATCTGGGGCATCATTTTTGCTGGAATACCCCAGCGGAATCACAGGCGCTGTGCAACTGAATTATTACCAAAAAGTGCCCAAAAGAACCTATGAACTGGTATTTGATGATGCCTTTGTGACGTTCGATTATTTCCAGAATAAAATTATCATTCAAACACCCTACGGTATCGAAACTATTGAAGAGCCTGATTTTGAGCGCAATGAAATGTTTCGACAACAAACAATTGATTTTTTAAAGAATACAACCCTGTCTTCTACCACCTCGCTCACCGAACAGTACCTGCGGGAGTCAGACGCAATTCTAAATATGTGTAATTAAACGATGCAAAAGTTAAAGGGGAAAACCATTTTATTCACGGGTGCTTTCGGGCTGATTGGTAAAGAAATCTGCACACACTACATGAACGAAGGGGCGCGGGTAGCATGGACCGACGTTCGGATTGACTACGACACCGTGGCGTGGCTGCATACTCATTTTGACGAGGCTGATTTTATCGTGGTCGAAATGGACATTACCAACGAGCAACAAGTAGCCGACGGAATCGCCAAAATCGTGGCCCATTTCGGAACCATTGACGTCTTGGTCAACAACGCCGCGATTGACGCCAAGTTTGACAAAACGGGTATGTCACAAGTCAATCAAAGTCGATTTGAAAATTATCCGCTTGACCTATTGCGGCGGTCGGTAGAAGTAAACTTAACGGGCACTATCATCGTGACCCAAGCGGCCTGCCGCCAGATGTTGACCCAAGGCTATGGCAACATCATCAACGTGGCTTCCACTTACTCAGTGGTGGCTCCCAATCAGGATTTATACGATTTTGGGCAGGGTACACAAAACTACAAACCCATTGATTACATCGCTTCCAAATCGTTTATTCCTAATTTTACGCGTTACATTGCCACTTTTTACGCAAAAAACAACATTCGGTGCAATGCCGTGGTCCCTCACGGGATTTTCAATAACCACGACGAAGCTTTCTTAACCAATTTCGCCAAACTATCGCCGCTGCAACGCATGGCAAATCGTGAAGAATTGCGCGGGCCTTTTACGCTGCTGGCATCAGACGAATCTACGTACATGACGGGCTCAGTTTTAATGGTAGATGGAGGATGGACCGCCTGGTAATCAACATTATAAAATGAATAACATTAAATTATTTTTGACCGACGTAGATGGTGTATTGACAGACGGAAGTATGTACTACACCGAAAGCGGTGATGAATTTAAACGTTTCCATACTTATGATGGAATGGCGTTTGAATTGCTTCGGAAAGCGGGCATAAAAACGGGTATTATCACTTCCGAAAATACCCAAATCGTGGCGCGTCGGGCGGCCAAGATAAAGGCCGATTATCTGTATCAAGGCAAGCGCGACGGCGGAAAACTAGCCGCAGCCGAGGAAATTTGCGCCGAAATGGGCATTACACTGACCCAAGTTGCCTACATTGGCGACGATATTAATTGTCTGGAATTATTGCAAGCCGTAGGTTTGCCAGCCTGCCCCGCCAATGCAAGGGCAGCCGTCAAAAAAATTCCCAACATTTTGTTGCTCCAAACCCGTGGCGGCGACGGAGCCGTGCGCGAATTCGTGGAAATTATTCTGGAACAACGACCATCTTTTTAATCATAAAACTTACGTACCTCTAACTCTCGAAACCTATACCATTATAAAAATCTATCCCCTACTCGCTCCCTATTAATACGAACACCATACATCATCGGGTTGATCACACAACTTTCATTCCCTCGTCGCATTGGGAAGAACTATATGCTGTACTAAGTCATGAGCTATATCGTTATATATCACCCAGGTCATAGATTCATAATAATTGTAAAGTGATACTGCACTAGCGTTGTTATTTTCAGAAAAATAGAGGAGCATAAATCTTAATAATACCACAGAGGCCAGTTGTTTCTGGCAACTTATAACCACACAATCCTATCGGTGTTAAATTTATAATATGCAGATAATTGATACATTTCTCTTCAGCGAACCCCATGAAAAGGAAGTATTGTTGATAAAATTAATTCTGGGCGGGGACTATATTTCGGAATGGATTATTGTGGAAAACGATTATACATTTCAAGGTGAGTATAAAGGTCTTTTTGCCCGGCATGTGATTGATTCAGACCAAAGATTTGCCCCTTACCGTGACCGCATCCATATCATATCGGCACAAAATAAGCACCCTCCAATTGATTATACTTTGGCGGATGTTGACACACAGGGCATGAATTCTGAACGTCGACAACGCTCTTTGGCCCGTGAATACATCATTCATAAATACCAAGATGATACATGGGTATTACTATCAGATGCCGACGAAGCTCTAGATCTAACCTCAGACCCCAATCATCTTTTTTTTTTATTGGAGAAGCTTTCTGCCTCCAAAGACGGCTTGGTTTGCGTACCCCGTCGGCGATTTTGGTATGACTTCGACAACCTTTGGTTAGCCCTTCGGGCTACACCGATGACAACTGTAAAAAGAATTCGACAAGCGGAGGGTGAAATGGGCATGGGCTTCCTGCGCTCAGACAACATTGGGGCGCATGGGGAGTGGAAATATCCCCTCCTCTTTGAATACTCTTATTGCTACCCCAAAGAAGCAATCCTGCGTAAGTATCGAACTTTTCCGCACGGCGGTATGACCAATGAGGAAATTCTTCAAAGTATGCGATGTAATCACATTCCTATTTCATCATTAAGAGGAAAAAAGCTGGACTTACACCAAGATTTATGGATGGAAAAAGTAGCTTTGACACCACAAAACTCTCCGAAGTATGTTAGGGAGCATTTACAGTCGCTCCAGACCCACGTTGTTGATTCAAATTACCAACAAAATCGATTAGCTGACTACCCTTTCTTATATACATGGAAGCATCGTACTGAGTTTGCGGTAAAACAGGCAATAAAAAAATTATTCAAAGCCATCCGATGAGTCTTGATTACCGAAATATAGGGGTACTATTCAGTCTCAATACCTTTAATATCATCCTCAACGTAACCTATTCTACATTGACGGTTTATTACTTTGGAACCTCGGCAGCAGTTGAAGCATTCTTTGCAGCAACTGTACTTGGCACCACCGTTGCACGATTTGTGCAAACGGGTCAACTCATGGAGATTATTATACCCCGTTACCATAAAATAAAACAAGAGTCTGGCTCTAAAGCAGCCATGTCAATTGTGGCAATGCTGACCAATTTTTTGACTTTTACGGCCTTGATGTTGGTATTATTGCTTTTTGCAGGTGGAGAATTCATACTTCAACTGATGGTACCCGGATTTGAAGACTTAGCCAAGGCCGAGGTTTTAAAAATATTTTACTGGACGGGGTTATTGATGCCCATTCAGATTGCGACCAACTTATTTCAAGGGATGCTCAATGCCGAAAATATTTACGGCAAAGTAGAATTGACCAATACTCTCTCGCTGCTCATCTCCATTGGACTGTTGAGTGTGTGGGGCGGCCAGATTGACGCTTTAGTATTAGGACTTATTCTCAGCATATTGGCTCAATTTCTGACTACTGTTTATTACCTTAAGCAAATTGGATATAAACATTCTTTCACGTTACGAAATCATTTTTTTTCGCTTCGCGAGTTGTTTCATTCCATTAGTGCCACCTCTTTTTATATGGTGGGTGTACAGCTATATATTTTTATTTTTAACGCTTCTCTCTCGCTGCTTCCTCCTGGGACTTATGCCATTTACCGGTATGCTGAAGTCATTTATGGTAAAGTAGCCAACGTATTTATGAGCCCTATCAGTACGGTGTTTTTTAACCAAATCAATAACCTTATTAATAACAATAATGCCAAGTCGGTCAAAAAGTTTGTAGCCCAGAACCTTAATTTTTCCTATTTCATGAGTCTTTTTATTCTGTTACCTTTCTGGGCAGGCGGCAAATTTTTGATATGGACATTGTGGGGTGGAGAAAAATTTACCGTCAATAACGTAACCAGCGTCTATGAGTTATTATGCATCTTTTTTCTTACCATGATTTGTACCAGTCCTTATATGATTTTTCGAAAATTAGCCATTACTGTAACCCACCCTGAATGGCAATATTATTATTGGGGGATAATGCACGTAATTTCGGCATCTTTGAGTTATCTTCTCATCAGAAATCTGGGTTTCAAAGGCGTCATGTTTCAAGTGTTTTTACATAGTTTGTTAATGGCATTGGTTCCTTTTTTGACTGTTTTAAGTAAAAAAAGAACTTATTTGGGAATATATGAAGCAATGGAAGTGGCTAAGATTACGTTGGCATTTGCTATAGGGGCGGTGGCGGGGTGGAAGTTCAATACCCTTTGGGGTGATGCCGTTTCTTACAGCAAAATAACTGGATTTTTGATAGGGACTTCTGCGGCTTTAATTTCTAGTGGTATTTTTATCTCCTGCTGTTTATTACTCAAAGTTCATGACATTCATCTAATTCAATCCAAAATTTTGAAACGTATCAAATAGAATCAAAATAGTTTATAGTAAGAAATAAAATAGATTTCAAACTCATAATGAGCTAATTACTCCCTCCTATATTTAATTTATCTTACTACCAGATTTATTAATGACGGGTTTAAATATAGTGCCTACGCCAGTAATATTTTTCACACTTTTTGTCTCCCAAAATTGCAAACGCGTCAGAAATCCCTCCGCTAGATTAGCGGTTTGCTGGCTGGTTTGGAAGTAATTTCCCAAAAATAACAAAATGATGGATTGCGACACTTTCGCGCAAAAACCCTTAATCTTCTTGGTTCTTGCAAATTCCTACCGTACTATTGCAGTGAGAGATAATCAAAATGCTGAATTAACGGTCATAGTTTTTTGAGGCCTGAATTTGGGCAAGTACGATTATTCAGTAAATTTGCCACGTTTTTGGAAAATCCTCGTTGACCATAAGACTTCTTTCGACCTAACTGCACTATGTTCCCATTAGCTACCCCGTCAATTCCCGACGTTGTTCAATCTATCCCTTTACAAAACTACGTTCTGTTAGCAACGACTTTGTTTATCATCGGTATTGTGGGTGTATTAACTCGTCGTAATGCGCTGATTATCTTTATGAGTATCGAATTGATGCTCAATGCCGTCAACTTGTTGCTTATCGCTTTTTCAACCTACAAATCCGACCCTGTAGGTCAGGTTTTTGTCTTTTTTATTATGGCGGTAGCCGCGGCCGAAGTAGCCGTAGGGTTGGCGATTATCGTAATGATTTATCGTAATACGCGTACTATTGATATTGGATTCCTGAACAAGTTGAAGTGGTAATTTTCTGATTTGGAGATACGACATCGGCTATTTTCAAATTTTTAAATTCTCAAATTGAGCAATTTATGAACTCATCCTTACTTTTTTTAATACCCCTTTTGCCGCTCATTGGCTTTATCATCAATGGGATTGGATTTCGTCATGTCCCTAAAAGCCTTGCGGGCGTTATCGGTTCGGCAGCATCGCTCGGTGCTTTTGCCATATCCATTTTAGCGTGGAACGCCTTTGAGGGTCAACCACAGGTGGTGAAACTATTTGATTGGATTTCCATTGGCCAGCTCACCATTCCTTTTGCCTTCCAAATAGACCAGCTATCGCTCCTGATGCTCATGGTCGTTACGGGCGTAGGTTCATTGATTCACATTTATTCAATGGGCTATATGCATCACGACGAAGGGTTCGGGAAGTTTTTTGCCTTCCTCAACTTGTTTTTGTTCTTCATGCTATTGCTCGTGATGGGTTCCAACTACGTCATCATGTTTATTGGTTGGGAAGGAGTAGGACTTTGTTCTTATTTATTGATTGGTTTCTGGAACAAAGTAACCAACTACAACAACGCCGCCCGCAAAGCCTTTATCATGAACCGTATCGGTGACTTAGGCTTTTTGTTGGGTATTTTCATGATTATCCAAACCTTTGGTTCAGTAGAATACCTTGAGGTTTTTGCCAAAGCGGCCAACGGTAGTTTTAGCATCAACGACACCGTTATTGTCACCATTACGGCTTTGCTCTTTGTGGGTGCGATGGGAAAATCAGCCCAAATACCTCTTTATACATGGTTGCCTGATGCAATGGCTGGTCCGACGCCCGTATCAGCCCTGATTCACGCCGCTACGATGGTGACGGCGGGGATTTACATGGTGATTCGTTCCAACGTGTTGTACTCGCTTGCGCCAGCTACATTGGGCGTAGTAGGCGGCATTGGATTGTTGACTGCGGTAGTGGCGGCCTCCATCGGTTTGTACCAAAACGACATTAAGAAAGTACTGGCTTACTCAACCGTAAGTCAATTAGGATACATGTTTCTTGCGTTGGGCGTAGGCGCTTATACCTCGGCAATGTTCCACGTTATGACGCACGCATTTTTCAAAGCGCTTTTGTTTTTGGGGGCAGGAAGCGTGATTCATGCCATGTCTGACGAGCAAGATATTCGCAACATGGGTGGTTTGCGTAAGCACCTTCCCGTGACGTTCTGGACATTTTTCGTTGCTACCTTGGCTATTTCGGGAATCTTCCCGCTTTCCGGTTTTTTCTCAAAAGACGAAATTTTAGCACACGTATTTGAGCACAATCAAATCATGTGGGGAATTGGTTTGTTTACCTCAATGATGACTGCTTTTTACATGTTTCGTTTATTGTTTGTGACGTTCTTCGGTGAGTTCCGTGGTACGCACGACCAGAAGCATCACCTGCATGAGTCACCCGCAACGATGACCATTCCGCTGATTATTTTGGCGGTATTGTCAGCCGCAGGTGGTTTGCTAAACATTCCTCACGTATTGGGCGGTGGAGAATCACTGGCTCATTTTATGGCTCCGTTGTTTGAATTGTCAAAACAAGTCAACCCTGATTTGTTTGAAGGTCATTTGGAGCATTCTACCGAGTATATCCTGATGGGCGTATCAGTAGGGGCAGCGGTTTTGTCTATTTTGTTTGCTTATAATCTTTTTATGGGCAAAAAAGTAGTTCCTGCCGCCGACAAAGACGTAACGGGCTTTCCCAAGGTTTTACAAAACAAGTATTATGTAGATGAATTCTACGAAGCTGTGTTTGTCAATCCCATGCGTAAGTTATCCGACTTGCTGTATAGCTTCGGTGAATTCCTGATTGATTTAGTAGTAAATGGCACGGGCCGTTTGGTACAGTTCCTATCGGGGCGTCTGCGTTTGTTACAAACGGGAGAAACAGGTTTCTATGTTTTTGCAATGGTCCTTGGTATTTTAGTGATTTTGGCTTGGAATCTTTTGTTGAAGTAAGATTTTCTTCTTCTAAAATCTAAAAAGAGCAATATTCATTAAACAGTTAAAAATACAATTGTAATGATTCAAACCTATTTATCATCTCTGATAGCACGAAGCGACAGCATGGTTTCTTCGTACCTATTGGTTGGTAAATTTTGGAAAGTCAGAGTTACGGCTGTTTGCTGTTTTTTGGTTTTGATGTTCTCGTTTCCTCATTACTATTACTTTTCAAACCTTAAAAACCACGATTACGCTTGGGATTTTATTCACCAGAAAGCAAAAGACCCATTTGGTGAAAATAAAGAACGATTGGGGACGAATGAACACAATAAACAATACAGGTTGACCCCAGTATTGATTGCGGGCATCTTAGACACTACGCACAAAATACGGGTAGTTGGTTTGCTGACCGTGATTGAACATCTATTTGGCATCGCCTTCTTTTATCTCGTACTTAGGCTGGTGTACGAAATTACGGCAGACAAACTAATTTCGAGTTATTTCTGTCTTGGCTTTAGTTTTATCTTTTTAGGGAAGGATTTCTTTTGGGATGTTTCTACTTGGCTGATTCCGTTCGCCTATTTTTTCACACTACTGACCGTTGTTACCAGAAACCTCCCTGTGTTGTTTTTGAGTTTGTTGTTAGGATTCTGGTCTGACGAGCGCATGCTCGTATTTTCACCAATCATGCTGTTATGGTGGAAGTTGTACATTCCTGAAAAATTCAAAGCATTCTCGTTGGTTTACATCGTCAATCTCTTCCTATATTTTGGGGTTAGATATTATTTGTTTACCTATTTTATCAAAGGATCAGAATCGTACAAATTACACCCTCGAAGCACAGGAGCTGATTATTTCTGGTGCCTTTACGAACAGTTTAATCATATACCGTTAGGAATGCTGCTACCCTTTGAAGGATATTGGCTGTTACTCATCTTTTTTGTAGTATATGCCTATCAAAGCCGCCGAACTGTAAAATTCAAGTGGTTTTTACTGGCATTTATCACTTTTTTAGGAGCACTAGTAGTATCCTTCAGTATTCTTGATACCACCAAAAGTTTAACCTTAATATTCCCGCTCCTGTTTATTGCCTTAAAAATGCTTCACGAAACCGAAAGCCCTGTTTTTGTGAAGAAAGTTGTAATAACGGCGGTTTGTATATCCTTTTTTTTTCCAACCTATTATTTTAAGGGTGACTACGTCTGGATGCGTCCTGTTTATCATACGCCCGTTAAAGAGTCAATCGGTTGGCTATTGAATACTTTTGTACACATTTAAACGAACGAATAAAATAGTTTAACGATATAAGTGAATTATGCTTACACTTTCCCTCATACTCATCCCGTTGATTGCGGGTATAGTTTCCTTAAGTACAAAAAACAACAGCGCTAAACAACTTGCTCTGGCAGGGTCCATCGTTGAATTGGGATTGGCAATTTTTATTTTTACGCAATTCCAAGCGAACGCCAACGCGCAATTTAGCTTCAGCTATCCTTGGATTAAGTCCGCAGGAATTTTATTTGCGGGCGCCATAGATGGTATCAGTTTGCTACTAGTGATGCTGACAGCCTTCCTGACACCCCTCATTATTCTGTCTACGTTTCGCCAGCCGTACAAAAATGCTTCGGCCTTTTATGCCCTGATTTTGTTTATGCAGTCAGCCTTGATGGGGGTATTCACCGCTACTGATGCCTTTTTGTTTTACTTATTCTTTGAGGCGGCATTAATACCTATTTACTTTTTGGCCGCCGTTTGGGGAGGCGAAAACCGCATCAAAGTTACGTTCAAGTTTTTCGTTTATACCATCTTTGGAAGTTTGTTTATGCTGGTAGCGTTGGTGTATTTATACTACCAAACCACGGGCACCCAAGGGCACACTTCTGAAATCACCGCTTTTTATAAATTGGCGTTGGATGCTCAAAAGCAAGGTTGGATATTCTGGGCGTTCTTCATTGCCTTCGCCATCAAAATGCCCGTATTCCCTTTCCATACTTGGCAGCCCGATACTTATACAGAATCTCCTACGCCGGCTACCATGTTATTAGCAGGAATTATGCTCAAAATGGGGGTTTATGGCGTTATTCGTTTCATTTTGCCAATCGTCCCGCTGGGTTTACAAACCTGGGGCACTACGGCTATTGTTTTATCGGTCATTGGAATTGTATATGGTTCTATCATCGCCATCCAACAGCGTGACATGAAACGCCTTATTGCCTATTCTTCTTTTGCACACGTAGGTCTGATGTCAGCAGGGGTATTCTCGCAAACACTGAGCGGGATTCAGGGAGCTTTAATTCAAATGCTTGCCCACGGCATCAACGTAGTGGGTTTGTTTTTTATCGTGGAAATCATCTTTTCAAGGACCAAAACACGAAATATTGAGCAGCTTGGCGGTATTACCCAACGTACCCCCAACCTCAGTGTTTATTTTATGATTTTGATGCTTGGCAGCGTTGCCCTTCCCTTAACAAATGGGTTTGTCGGTGAGTTTTTGTTATTGAAAGGCGTATATGAATCAAATATTTGGTTGGGAGCCATTGCAGGAACAACCATCATTTTAGGGGCGGTGTATATGCTTCGCCTCTTTCAAAAATCAATGTTTGGTAATAAAACATCCTTTACCGAGCACTTCGCTGACTTATCTTTCAGTGAGCGCGCGGTGTTGGTTCCGTTGATTATAATGGTTTTTTGGATGGGCTTATATCCCAATTCGTTTCTGAAATTGACCGAGCCTGCCGTCAGTAACCTTTTACAAATGATTCATTACTAAATTAAAACGGGCGGCTCGATTTGCTCATTCGGTCATCTGAGATTACCACATTACATTCTAAAATTGAAACATTACTAAAATGCTTCCAATCGTACTTCTTTCTATACTGGGCCTTGTGGTTTTGTTTTTGGGTTTCCAAAAATCAAAAAACCTTTTGCTTCCCGCTACCCTTTTAGTACTGGCAATTGTATTAGTGGCCAATTTTCTCCACTGGAACGATATGCCATCGCTGTATTTTAAAAATATGCTGTTCGAAAACAAATTTACCATGGCGTTTTCGGGCATTGTTATATTCTCTGCTTTTTTGATTGTGGCGCTTACTCGGGGCTTTGTGGATGATGAGTCGGCTCAGCCAGCTGAGTACTACACACTCATGTTATTTTCATTAGTAGGTGCCGTGATGATGATTGGCTTCGAAAACCTAATCATGCTTTTTGTGGGGATAGAAATCCTATCGGTTTCGATGTTTATCTTAACCGGAAGTGATAAAAAGAATCTTCGTTCCAACGAGGCTGCGCTAAAGTATTTTTTAATGGGGGCATTTGCTACGGGAATTATGCTCTTTGGCATGGCCTTATTGTACGGCGCAACGGGTTCGTTCAACCTTACCGCTATCAAAGGCTATGTAATGGCCAACAATGCCCCCTCAGCCATGCTTTATGTCGGGTTGTTGATGCTGTTGATTGGAATGTTATTTAAAGTATCTGCCGCACCATTTCACTTCTGGACCCCTGACGTATATGATGGCGCTCCTACGATTTTCACGACGTATATGTCAACAATCGTCAAAACGGCAGGTTTTGCGGCCATTTATCGTTTATTATCGGGCTCTTTTTCGGGAATTTACAGTTTTTGGTGGATGACCCTCGCAGTCATTACCGTCTTGACCCTCTTGGCAGGAAATATTACGGCGGTCTATCAAACCAGTTTCAAACGGATGATGGCCTACTCAAGTATCTCGCACGCGGGTTATTTGCTTTTGAGCTTAACCGCCCTCACCAACCAATCTCAAAGTGCCATCGTATTTTATTCACTGGCCTATTCTATAGCCACCATCAGCGCATTTGGTGTACTGATGCTGGTAGCCAAAGAAACAGGTGTTCATTCGTACGAAAACGCTGAGCGTTTTGAGGCCTTCAACGGCTTAGGCAAAAAGAATCCTTTATTGGCTTTTGTATTGACCGTATCTATGCTGTCTCTGGCAGGAATACCGCTAACGGCCGGTTTCTGGGGTAAGTTTTTTGTTTTTTCCAGCGCCGCCGACCGTGGCCTTACGTGGATGTTGGTCATTGCCATTTTGATGTCTACCGTTGGTATTTATTATTACTTCAAAGCCATCATTGCTGCCTACATGCGCGAAGGAGAGTTGAGCGCCATCAAAGTGTCGCCTTTTTATCGTTTGATATTGATTGCTACCACAATCATTACGCTGGTATTCGGTTTAATGCCTGATTTTCTGAAAGGATTGGTATAAATTTTAAGTTTTTGCCCATGACTCTCAGCGGAGAGTTGTAAAAAAAAGGGGGATTTGGCAATATATATTGTACTTTTTTGATAAAAACTTTTCTTTTTAAGTATTTTTTAATTTTTTTTTAAGAAAAGCATTGTTAATATTAAAAAAGGATTTACCTTTGTCAAGGAAACCTTAAAACATCACAAAATAATGAAAAAGGCATTTGCATTCTTGTTCGTAGCTGGTATGGTAACTCTTGCAGCTTGTGGCGGTAAAACTGAAGAAGCTGCTACTACAGATACTACAGCTGTTGCTGTTGATACTACTGTTACTGTTGACACTGCTGCTGTTGATACTGCTGCTGTTGATACTGCTGCTGCGAAATAATTCGCCCCAACGAGTACGACAAATGAAAGCCACGCGAACCTTCGCGTGGCTTTTGTGGTTTTTAGGTCAAGATGAAAACTATTGCTGAAAAAATCCGTCTCTATCGCCTTGAACACGGCCTCTCCCAAGAAAACATGGCCGATTCACTAGGCATTTCTACCACCGCTTACGGGGATATTGAACGAGGCAAAACTGATTTGACCCTTTCCAGATTTTATCAAATTGCGGAGGTGTTACACATAAGTGTTGCGGTATTAATGGGCCAAGCCACCCCACTCCAGCAGGAACTACAACAACTCGAAGTAGAAAAACTCCAAATTGAAAACGAGAAATTACGGCTTGAAAATCAATATCTACGCGAGAAAATAGCGGGAAGAATGATTATTGATTTAATCCAGAAGGATGCTCCAACTACTTCCGAACGACAAAGAATAGGATTTTAGTTAAATAAAATAGCAATTGCCCTACCCCGACGCTTGTTCACGTCGGGGTATTTTTTTAGGTTTAAGGTTTAAAACCAAATAACCTATGATAAATCTCGCCGATATTCAAGGAAGAAACCGTGTGATAGTAGAGAGCGTTACCCCCGAATTGGAGGGTGGGCGCTTTTTTATTAAATCGGTTCCCCAAGAAATCATTAAAGTCGAAGCTGATATCTACTGCGACGGGCACGATAAAATCGCCGCACGTCTGCTTTATAAACATGCTCTTGAAGACAAATGGAGCGAAGTTCCCATGCGATTTATTACCAATGACCGTTGGGGCGGCACATTTGTGGTAGAAAAAGAAGGCTTTTATAGCTATACTATCGAAGCTTGGGTAGACAATTTGGCGTCTTGGGAGCACGAAATAAAACTCAAAATCCGTGACGCTCAGCACGTAAATAGCGAACTTTTAGGAGGAGCTACCTTGCTCGAAAAAATAGTAGAACAAGCCTCCGAAGAAGATAAGGCTGTTATTCTGGACACAATAAAGATTTTCAGAAATGAGCATCAATATGATGAAGCCGTACTTTGGGCCATCAGTGAGGCCCTCGTCGGGTGGATTGCAAAGTACCCCGATCGTGAAAACGTTACGCACTACCATGAGTTGAAAATATGGGTAGACCGACCCAAAGCGGGCTTCTCTTCTTGGTACTCTTTGTTTCCCCGCTCGGCCGCAAAAGAACCTGGCAAACACGGAACTTTCCACGACGTTATTGACCTTTTGCCCCGCATCCAGCGCATGGGATTTGATGTGCTGTACTTGACCCCTATTCATCCCATTGGTAATCAATTCAGAAAAGGGAAAAACAACAATGTAGTGTGTCAACCAGGCGAGCCTGGCGTTCCTTACGGCATAGGTTCAGAATTGGGCGGCCACGATGCCATTCACCCCGAACTCGGCACCCTCGAAGACTTTAAAGCATTGGTAACGGCCTGTACAGCCCACGACATGGAGATTGCCATGGATTTGGCCATCCAATGTTCCCCTGACCATCCTTGGGCCAAAAATCATCCCGAATGGTTTAAGATTCGCCCCGATGGTACCATTCAATACGCCGAAAATCCGCCAAAAAAATACCAAGATATTTATCCAATTAATTTCGAAACAGAAGCGTGGCCCAGCCTGTGGGAAGAACTTCGTCGGATTATATTTACGTGGGCAGAATGGGGCGTTAGAATCATTCGGGTCGATAATCCGCATACCAAAGCATTTGCTTTTTGGGAATGGATTATTGCTGCAACCAAGCAGAAGTACCCCGACATGCTTTTTCTGGCGGAGGCATTTACGCGCCCTAAAGTCATGCAACAACTCGCTAAAGGAGGGTATTCGCAATCGTACACGTATTATACTTGGCGCAATACCAAGCAGGAGCTCATTGAATACATGACGGAGTTGACCCAAACCGATTTGCAGTACTATTTCCGCCCAAATTTCTGGCCTAATACGCACGATATTAACCCACCGCTGTTGCAACAAGGACACGAGCCTAATTTCTTGATTCGCTATTTTATGGCGGCAACCTTGTCCTCCAACTATGGAATTTTCGGGCCAACCTTTGAATACATGGTCCACGAGGCGTTTCCAGGGAAAGAAGAATATTGGAACTCCGAAAAATACGAGATCAAGCATTGGGATTGGGAGCTAACCAATAAGCTTACCTATGTCATTACGATGGTCAATCACGCCCGTAAAGAAAACCCTGCATTGCAGTATACAAACAACATTACTTTTTGCGACATTAACGACGACCAACTGCTGGCCTATCTCAAAACCCACCCCGACGGCAATCGTATTTTGTGCGTAGTTAATTTAGATGGCTACAATCGCCGAGCCAATATGGTGAAGATTCCACTCCAAAAAATCGGCAAAGCAGGTTGGGAAGATTTTATCGTGCATGACCTAATTACTGGTTCTAAATACGTGTGGAAAGGCGAATATAATTACATTGAGCTTGACCCGTATTTTCTTCCGTTCCATTTGTTTCGGATTGAAGATATCTAACACAAAAGCGGGTTGGCTCATCACCAACCCGCTTTTGTAATGTATCTTTTGATTACTCCTGAGATTTCTTGTCATTTTTTATCTGAATGACATAAGAAAGCAACAAGCCTGCTCCACCAAAAATCATAACAAGCGCTACCTGAATACCTTCGCTTTGGGTATAGGGAGCTATAATAGCACCTATCAATAAACCTAGTCCTGCCCCTACGAGCAACAACCCAAATCGAAGGGTGTTGTCAGGACTGATACGGCTGCGTTTCGATGATTGATTATCAAAAGGATTGAGTCCTTTTTCAATCATCGACATTCGTTCCATATTTTGAAAATAGCGGAGAAAAACGATCATAATCAGTCCTGCAATAACAGAGATAAGCGGAATAATAAGGGGATTCATAATGACTTTTTTTAAGTGTTGAACAAGTTTCTTTGGGCATAGGATGAAAAAGGTTTACGGAAGGTTACGGTATATCTTAAAAACTTTTACCTGAAAAAATCCGAACTTAGCTGTAACCTTATTCGACCTTTTAGCATCCAATCCGTTGTGAATGAAAATCTGAAAGATATACAACTCATTGAGCGAATTTTGGCGGGCGAAACCTCGGCCTACCGGGCCTTGGTGCAACGCCACAAAGATTTTGCTTTTACGGTAGCGTATCGGATTCTCAATCACCGCGAAGAAGCCGAAGAAGCTGCCCAGGACGCCTTTTTGCAGGCTTTTGGCGCGTTGAAAGAATTTAACCAAACCGCTAAATTTACGACTTGGTTTTACAGAATCGTTTTCAACGCCGCTTTGGGCGCCAAGCGACGACAAAAACCGACGGAAGGAATCACCGAAATCAATGCCTTGGCGTATGCCGTGACGGATACCCAACAAAGCCTTCATAAGAAGGAGCGTATCAAAAATATTCAGCAGGCGATGAAGCAACTTTCGGCCGACGATGTAACCATGATTACGCTATTTTATTTGCGTGAACAATCGTTGGAAGAAATTGCGGAAATAACGGGAATATCAGCCGAAACGATAAAAGTAAAATTGCACCGCGCGCGCAAACGTTTGGCCGACACCTTACGGAAGCAATTGGGAGAAGAAGTAAACAATTTGTACTAAAAACTCATGCAACAACCCAACGACGACGAGCTTTTTGAAATACTCGATGGCAGCGCAACCGAAGAATTGCGGCAACGGCACCAGTATTGGCTCGAAACAGATACCGCGTACTGCGAGTACTTTATTGAATTGTCGCAACTGCACAACGATTTAGAAACGATACACCTTGAAAGTCCTTCGATGGCTTTTGAGAATAATGTGATACGCCAATGGGCATCCGAGAAATCTCGCTCTACACGCACCATGTTGGCCAAATGGGTACCTTTCGTATTTATTTCAATGATGCTTATACTCACGTTGGTTGGGGTGTCCATTTTGGGAGAAACACAATCCACAAGTTTATGGACTGAGCAATTACAAAGTTGGGACCAAACACTTAATCCTACCCTTGTACAACAGGTGCTCCTCCCCTTCAACGCCGTTTTGTTTCTATTGATTGCAGAACGAATTCTTAGAAAACGCTTAAATCGACAGCCTTAGGGCATTCTTTATCAGAATATTGTATCTTTATTCTAGCCGCAATTTACCATCCAAAAATCTCTACTCCTGCGTAGAGGACCATGATAATACCAATGCTGGTGAGCGTATACATCACGGTATTGAAGGAATGTCCTTGCATGTATAAAATGTATTGAACAAGAAAGCCAAGGCCCAATATGGCTCCGCCAATAGCCCCGACGATAAGTCCGCGTTGGCGGCGTTTGGCATAATAGCTTTCTTTCTCAGCCGCTGAATCAAACTGTTTCATTTACATAGGGATTTAGTAAAGTCAAAATAAATCTTTCAATAATACAAAAAAATGATTTTAGTCAAATGGGCTTATTTTATGTCAAATTAGAAATCAAAAACGCTACTTTCGACGAGTTGAATAATCGGCTTTAGCTCGTCCGATCTTTCCTCCAACCACAGCATTTTCATATCCGCTTTTTGGGCAATATCCGACAATTCCACCGACTTAATTTGGAGATTTTGGCCGCGAAGCGTGGATTTTGGCTCGATTGAAATACCTATCCCCGCTTCTACTAATCTTAGCACCGACGCAGAGTAGGCCGACTCATGGACGATTTTGGGAATAAAACCCCCATAATCACAGCAAATCTGATGGATGGTTTCTACATAACCCATCCCGAGCCACAACGGCGGGATGATAAAATCTTCGTCCTTTAAGAGTGATAAATCCGTAAAATGTTCTGGCTCAATTGCATGATTTTTGGGCAAAATAAGCACAAAATTTTCCTGATACACCAAACGCTGAGCAATACCCGATGGGGGTAATATATTGGGAGCAAAGCCCAAATCCAAACGATGGTTTTGAATTTCTTCAATCAAAAATAAATTAGCAGTTTCGGTCAAAACCGTGTGTAAATCGGGCATTTGGTGTCGCAACATGACCAAAATTTGCGGCAAAATCGACTGCATTGCCGAGCTTGCGTGCCCAATCCTTACTTCCCCCGCTTCGCCTCGGTGAATCTGGGCAGTTTTTCGACAAGCCTCTTCCCACAAAAAAACAATTCGTTCTACTTCCTTTTGAAAGAATAACCCTGCGGGCGTCGGGCGTACGTTACGCTTGTCGCGGTCAAAAAGCACCGCTCCAATCGTCTCTTCCAACTGTTGAATTTGCCGGCTTAACGCAGGTTGAGCAATAAATACCTCTTCGGAAGTTTTACGAAAATTCAAGTTTTGAGTTAATCTCAAGTAATTTTTAAGGGTACGAATATCCATAACTGATACGTATTCAGCATTAATTAGTAAAAATTAAGCATTTTTTAGTATCAAATATAGTGATTTGTTTTGTAGCCAGAACCGCAACACGTACCCTCAATATGAATCTTACACAAGCCTATTCGCCTGAACATTTTCGCCAAAAAGCCCACCAATTGGTGGATACATTGGCAGATTATCTTTCTAAAGCCCAAAATCAGACGCTGAAAACGGTGATTCCGTACCGTTTACCGGAAGAGAATCTGGAAGTTTGGCAACAGGACTTTGAGGAGGGAAAGGGCAATCTATTGGCATTTTTTGAAAAGGTAATTGAGCAATCCACGCATTTGCATCATCCCCGCTACATGGGCCATCAAGTATCACCTCCGTTGCCCATTGCGGCATTGACGGGGCTTCTGACTGGAATGCTCAACAACGGCATGGCGGTTTATGAAATGGGACTGGTTTCCAACCCATTAGAACGAATTTTGAGTGATTTATTGGCAAACAAAATCGGCTTTACTACACACGCCTCTGGTTTGTTAACATCGGGAGGTACATTGGCCAACCTGACAGCTTTGTTGGCAGCCCGCGCGGCTAAAGCCCCCACCGATGTGTGGGAAGAAGGTCACAGCGGGCGCTTGGCCGTGATGGTCTCGGAAGAAGCCCACTACTGCATCGACAGGGCGGCACGCATCATGGGAATGGGCAGCGAAGGCATCATAAAAATTCCGACAAACGAGCATTTTCAACTACGCACCGAACTCTTGGAAGACTATTACCAACAAGCGTCCAACGAGGGTTTAACCGTTATTGCGGTCATCGGAAGCGCGTGCTCAACCTCCACAGGCTCGTACGACGATTTGAAGGCAATCGGCAAATTTTGCGTTCAACACAATCTTTGGTTTCACGTCGACGGGGCGCACGGCGGTGCGGTGGTATTTTCCGAAAAATACAAATCATTGGTCGCAGGCATCAACCTTGCCGATTCGGTCGTGATTGATTGGCACAAAATGCTCATGACACCTGCGCTAGCCACGGCGCTTATTTTCAAAAACGGAGACGATGCCTTCAAAACTTTTCACCAAAAAGCGCAGTATTTGTGGGCTAATCAAGGCTCACAGGAATGGTTCAACTCGGGTAAACGCACCTTTGAATGTACCAAACTGATGATGAGCGTCAAAATATATTCGATTTTGAAAGCCTACGGCGAAGAGATCTTTGCCGAAAATGTAGATACACTTCACGGCTTAGCGCATGATTTTGTCGGAATAATACAAGCAAATCCATGTTTTGAATTAGGTGTTGAGCCACAAAGCAATATCGTTTGTTTTCGATTTGTGGGAGAGCGTCAAAACCCAGAAGCGTACAATTCAGTCAACACGATCATCAGACAACGGTTATTGGAAGAGGGCAATTTTTACATTGTTCAAACCACTCTCCGCGAAAAATTATATTTACGGGTATCGTTGATGAATCCCCTCACAACAAAGGAAGATTTAGTAGCACTTTTGGCAGAGATTGAGAAAATCGCGGCAACTATTGGGTAGTAAAATAAAACCCATAAATACAAAAAAGGCAGGCTTTTAGAAAACCTGCCTTTTTGCTGTATTTTAAGTAGTTACAAGGCCAGCCCAGCCCGTTTCAGCATTGCTTCAGGTTTGGGCTCACGGCCACGGAAGCGCTTATAGAGCACCATTGGCTTTTCGCTGCCGCCTTTTGAGAGTACATTATCACGGAAAGATTGTGCCACTTCTTGATTGAAAATGCCTTTCTCTTTAAATAACTCAAACGCATCGGCATCCAACACTTCCGACCACTTGTAGCTATAATAACCAGACGAATATCCCCCCGCAAAAATGTGACTAAAAGCCGTGCTAACGCTCGTTCCTTCGGTTTTGGGGTATAGTTTAGCGCCTACGTCGGCCTTTTCTTCGATTTGCACCACGGTTTCACCGTTAGGAACGGTACTGTGCCACGCCATATCAATCATGCCCAAACCTACCTGACGCATATTGGCGAGGCCCGCCATAAAATTAGAGCTAGCACGGATTTTGTCAATGTATTCCTGCGGAATCACTTCGCCAGTTTGATAATGTCTTGCAAAAATCCGTAATACTTCGGGTTCTTCGGCAAAGTTTTCCATGATTTGACTCGGCAACTCTACAAAGTCCCACGCCACGCTCGTTCCAGAGGTAGTTTGATATTTGCCGTTCGCCAGCATCCCGTGTAAGGCATGTCCAAATTCATGGAAAAGAGTTGTTACTTCGCTGAAAGACAACAATGAAGGTTTGTTATCGGTTGGACGCGAGAAGTTGCACACATTGACCACGTGTGGCCGAAACTCCTTGCCATTTTCAACCCACTGGTCTTGAATACTGTTATTCCAGGCGCCAGCACGTTTGCCAGGACGGGGGAAATAATCTCCGTACCAAACGGCCAAAAATTTGCCGTCTTTGTCAAACACCTCATACGTTTTCACTTCTGAATGCCAACCCGCGATTTCTTTATTTTCTTTGAATGTGATGCCGTACAGTTTGTTGGTCAATGTAAAAATGCCATCCAATACGTTTTCGAGTTTGAAATAAGGCTTCAACAATTCGTCATTGATGGCATATTTTTCTTTCTTCAGTTTTTCAGAATAATACGACACATCCCAACGCTGAAGTTTGTCTTCCGTAAAACCGTTTTTCTTCGCGTAGGCCGTCAATTCAGCCAATTCTTTGGCGGCGGCGGGTTCGGCGTATTTCTTCACGTCGTTTAGGAAGTCCATAACAATTTGCTTGCTGTTGGCCATGCGCTCTTCCAACATATAGTCGGCCCAAGTTGCGTAGCCCAGCAACTTGGCCTTGTCATAACGAAGTTTGACGATTTGGGCGATATTGGCTTGGTTGTCGTTCTTACCTCCGCCAAATCCACGCGCGTTGAACGCCAGAAAGAGTTTTTTACGAAGGTCGCGATTTTCGGCATATTGCATAAACGGCCCATAACTCGGGGCTTGCAACGTAAAGATCCAGCCTTCTTTATTCATTTTTTTAGCCGCAGCTTTGGCTCCTTCTTTTACAAAATCAGGCAAACCAACCAAGTCTTTTTCGTCGGTAACCGTGAGGGCGTATTCGTTGGTTTCGGCCAAGTTATTTTCGGCAAATTTGATAGACAACTGCGACAGTTCTTTGTTGATTCCACGAAGTTTTTCTTTGTCGGCGTCGTTCAAATTGGCCCCGTTACGGGAAAAGCTTTTGTAGGTTTTTTCGAGCAACATCGCGCTTTCAGTATCCAATTTCAGCTTGTCGCGTTGGTCCCAAACGGCTTTGACCCGCGCAAAAAGCTTGTCGTTGAGCGTAATGTCATTGCCATATTCGGTCAACATCGGCGAGGCTTCCCGAATGGTTTTCTGAATTTCGGGATTGGTTTCAGCACCGTTAAGGTGAAACAAAATACTGCTTACTTTCCCCACATTTCCGCCGCCTTGCTCAAGCGCGAGAATGGTGTTTTGGAAAGTAGGCTGGGCGGGGTTGTTGATGAGCGCGTCGATTTCTTTGCGCCCTTCGGCCATGGATTCTTTGAGCGCTGGCAAAAAATGCTCGGGCTTAATTTTGTCATAGGGGGCCGTTTGGTGGGGGGTATTAAACGGCTGCAACAAGGGATTTGAACTCATACTACTCGGGTTTTGTGCAAAAGCAATGCTACTGAAAAGCAGGCTTGCCGCTAAAATATAGGTTTTCATGTGATGAACGATTGGTTTGATGCAAAAGTGCGGCAATTTAACGGTAAAGCAGGAGAAACAACTCCCCCAAAACAGGTGATTGCATAAAAGACGATATAAAGTGAGTACCGATTGTTTTTTCAGGACTTTTTTTACGAATCTTCTTTTAAAACATACCCCATTCCTGATTTGGTATGAATCAGTTTCGTGTCAAAATCACGGTCTATTTTCTTCCGCAGAAAATTAATGTACACTTCCACTACGTTGGTTCCGCTGTCAAAATTCATGTCCCAAACTTTTTCGGCAATATCGGTTTTGGAAACAACGCGTCCTTTGTTGCGCACCAAATACTCCAAAAGCGCCAATTCTTTGGGTGTGAGGTCGATGGCGTGATTGGCCCGAACCACAATTTTGGTATCGGTATTTATTTCAAGGTCGGCCACGCGCAAAATGTTACCGCCCGTGTTGTCGGCGTCCGACTGTGAGCGTTTGAGAAATACATTAACGCGCGCCAACAACTCCCGAAAATCAAACGGCTTGACGATATAATCATCGGCTCCCACGTTAAATCCTTCGATTTTATCGTCGGGCTCGCCAAGGGCCGTGAGCATCAAAACGGGCACATTGGGGTCACGTTGGCGAATGAGTTTACACACTTCGTAGCCGTTCATAGACGGCAAATTGATGTCTAAAATGACCAAATCAAAATGATTGGCGGTGGCGATTTTACTACCAATGAGTCCATCATACGCAATCTCCGTTTCAAAACCTTTTTCACGAAGTCCTTTACTTATGTTTTGGGCAATACGGGAGTCATCTTCTACGATGAGGATTTTTTTTGCGTCGTGGGTCATCAATCAAGCTCTCAGGTTTGTGTATAAAAGTGGACGAAATTTCTGTACTTAAAGCAGCAGCTTTAGTGAAAACTCAAATTCGGGTAAGACGTTTTCTCCCGATAGTTTATTATTAAAATCAATTACTTTACTGATTGTTCCGTCTATTCTATAAATAAACACGGTTTGAGTGCTTGGTTGAATAAGCCAAGCCAGTTGCACCCCGTTTTCGATGTATTCGTGCATTTTTTCTTGGGCTTTTTTCAGGATATCACTAGCCGACATCAGTTCCACCACAAAATCTGGGGCAATAGGCGGAAAGCGATCCTGTTCGTCCTCATTCAGGCTATTCCAACGCTCATCACTAATCCACACCGCATCTGGTGAGCGGGTAGCAAAATTGGGAAGTTTGAAAGCAGTTGAAGAGTCGAAAACGACTCCCTTTTTGTGTTTACGATTCCATAAAACCAGTTCAAAATTGATTTCCGAATTTCTTTTTCCTGTTTTTCCTCCGGTATTAAGCATCATTAAAATGGTCCCGTCGGGGTTGCGTTCAAAACGAAGGTGGTCGTTACGGCGGCAAAATTTATAGAATGCTTTGTCGTCCATTTCATCGGCCAATTCCAACGTAAAGGGTTCGGTGCCCCCATTCATCCACTCATTGACAAGTACGGCGGTCATCAGTTTTTAATTTTTATACAGTAAATATAACAAGTTTTGATAGAATTTAGTTGTTTTAGGCCAATTACGCAATCACTCACTATCATGAATTTACACGTTATTGATGCCGGACATTTCAAACTCGACGGAGGCGCGATGTTTGGTGTTGTTCCAAAAACAATCTGGAATCGGATGATTAGCGCCGACGAAAACAACCTTTGCTCGTGGGACATGCGCTGTTTGCTCGTCGAAGACGGCAATCGACTCATGCTCATTGATACCGGAATGGGTGATAAACAAGACTCCAAATGGCAGTCGTACTATTACCGCCACGGCGAAGGAGATTTGGTTAAATCCATCGAAAAAGCAGGTTTTGGCGCGCACGAAATCACAGATGTAATTTTTTCACACCTTCATTTTGACCACTGCGGCGGTGGGGTCAAATGGAATTCTGACCGTAGCGGTTACGAACTGACGTTTCCGAAGGCGCATTATTGGACGCATTCGGAGCATTGGCAAACGGCCAATTTTCCCAATGCTCGCGAGAAAGCCACTTTTTTTAAAGAAAATATTTTACCTATTCAGCAAGCAGGACAATTGTATTTTTCGGATAAAACTGAGAACCCCTTCGGGGAAAATGTGCAGCCTCTCTATGTGGATGGGCACACCGAAAAAATGACCATGTTGAAGATAGCCTACAAGGGCCAAACGGTGGTTTTTATGGCCGATACGATTCCTTCACACGCGCATTTGCCAGTACCTTACGTGATGGGCTACGACGTGCGCCCGCTCGAAACCATGAAGGAAAAAGAAGCGCTACTCAAAGAAGCATTGGACAATAATTATATTCTGTTTTTTGACCACGACCCGCTTCACGATTGTTGCACGGTAGAAATGACGGAAAAAGGCATTCGGGTGAAAAACAAAGGCTTACTCAGTGATTTTATATAATCTCCCGTAAAATAAAAGCGTCCGACGGTTTGGAACCGTCGGACGCTTTTATTACTTACTTTTGAGCGCAATACTTACATTTGCTCAAACTCACCAACAGCGCGGAGCTCTACATCTTCACCTACTACAGCGGCGGGCATACTACCTACACCGAAATCAGTACGTTTGATGATACCCGTGATTTTAAAACCTGCTTTGGGCTTTTTTGTACGGCCATTCATGCCCATTCCAGTCACTGCTAAATCAAGCGTAATCGGTTTTGTTACACCTTTAAGCGTTAAGTCGCCCGTTAATTTGTATTTTTTGTCGGCTACTTTAGAAATAGAAGTACTCTTGAAAGTAAACTTTGGAAATTTCGCCGCGTCAAAATGCTTTTCACTTTTGAGGTCATTATCACGCATCTCACTGTCGGTGTCAATGCTGTTTATATCGGCAGAAACTTCAAAAACTGCATCCGAAAAATCTTCTTTTGAGGATGTAATGGTGGCATCAAATGCTTTGAAATTACCATCCACTTCCGACATCAATAAGTGGGTTACGGTAAAACCTACTTTTGCGTGCGCTTTGTCAACTTTCCATGTTTGAGCAAAAGTGGCGAATGACATCAGAAGGGCCGTGGCTACTAGCGTGATTTTTTTCATTGTTGTTTTGGTTGTAATGATTTAGCAAATAGTTTAATGAGCACAAATCAAAAATAAAGTTTTAAACTTCTCCGCACCTTTTCGACCATTGACTCCACCAAATCGGCCATACGGTAGATTATTCGACCAATTGGTAAAGCAGAACCATTCAGCTGAATGGTCGACTAAAATACCAAGAATGCCGAAAAAAAGCGCAGAAATCTCTCCCTAAATCACAGAAATTAGTACAATACCTTTCTTTTCCCGAAATTTAGCCGCTTTAGCGAATCTTACTTTACGCCTTGCGCCTGCCTGCTATCATGCAAGTATTCATCAAACGACACCGAATTTTACTTTTACACCTTTCCTTTTGGTGCGTTTATTTCTCTTTTTTCTTTTACCAGATTCGCTTTCCCATTCGAGGGCAAGAAGTCAGTTTTTGGGATGCGTTCAAGAATACTTCGTTTGAAGTACTCTTCATGGCGTTGGTGGTGTATCTCAATTATTTTTTCTTTCTTCCCCGATTTCTCAAACACAAAAGTTTGGTGCGTTATGTTGTAGAATTTTCTATCCCGTTTGCGGTGTTGGTACGGGCGTTTATTCTGCTAAAACGGTATTTGATTGATGGCAATACCCAAAAAATATGCTATTTCTACGAAGATAAATTTACGGTTAATGTTGTATTGAGTACGCTCTTTATCGTGATTTTTGTAGGAATGCTCAAATTTGCCGAAGGTTGGTTTGAACTAGAAGCCAAAAAGAAAGAGATTGAAAATGAGAAACTTACCTCCGAACTTCGTTTCTTAAAAGCCCAAATCAACCCGCATTTTTTATTTAATACCCTCAATAACCTGTATTATTTGGCCTTTACCAATTCTCCCAATACCACAGAAGTGATTGCCAAACTGTCGCAGATGATGCGGTACATGATTTACGACTCCAACCACGCCAAAGTGCCGTTGATTAAGGAAATCGAGTACATGAAAAATTACATCAGCCTCGAAAAACTTCGCCTCAACGAGCCTATTCCCATTAATTTTGAGGTGACTGGCAATACCAGTGGTGTACTGATTGTGCCTTTGATTTTTATTAGTTTTCTCGAAAATGCCTTTAAACATGGTGTAAGCAACAATTTTTCAGGGGCTTGGATTACGGCTGATATTTTATTGGAAGGAACGGCCTGCATCTATACGGTTGCCAACAGCAAGTTACCGCAAAGTCTGGTAAATCAGGAGGAACAATCTGGAATTGGCCTAAAAAATGTAAAGAGACGTTTAGAATTGAGTTATCCCGATAATTTTGAACTCGAAATCGAAGACAATGCTGATGAATATCGAGTACGGCTTAAATTAAATTTGGTATGACCCTGACCTGCGTAGTGGTGGAAGACGAGCCGCTGGCCCGAAACTTATTGGAGCAATACATCCTGAAAGTAAGTCACTTACAGCTGGTCAAGTCGTTTTCCAATCCATTGACAGCCTTGGAGTTTTTGCGTAACAACTCCGTTGATATTCTTTTCTCTGACATTCAAATGCCCGAAATCACGGGCATTTCGCTACTGAAAATACTGCCCAAAAAACCGTTGGTCATTCTTACCACGGCCTACTCAGAGTACGCCATTGAAGGCTACGAACTGGATGTACTGGATTATTTATTAAAGCCCATTACGCTGGAACGGTTTTTAAAATCTGTCGAAAAAGCCACGCAGCGGCTTTCCACCGCGCCCCCGTCGCCCGCTCTCGAAACCGCCGCTCCCATTGACCAAACACAAGCCTCCATTTTTGTCAAAGACGGCACAAAATTGGTCAAAATCCGGCTCAACGAAATCCTTTATATCGAAGGACTAAAAGACTACGTCACGATTCATACCAAAGAAAAAAAGGTGGTGACGCTGCAAACGTTGAAATCCTTGGAAGCACAGCTTACTCCTCATCATTTTATCCGCGTGCATCATTCTTTCCTCGTATCGTTTGACGCGATTGACACCATCGAAAAAGAAAAAATACAAATCGGGAAAGTATGGATTCCAATCAGCGATACGTACCGAAAAAGCGTAAAAGAGTTTATTGAACGTAAACAAAGTTAGCGCGACATCCGCATCGGAATCCCCCGCTCGTGCAAATACTGTTTTAACGCTGGAATCTCAATTTCCTTGAAGTGAAAAATACTCGCTGCCAAGCCCGCATCAGCGTAGCCAGTGGTAAATACTTCATAAAAATGCTCCATCGTACCCGCCCCACCGGAAGCAATCACGGGAATGTTGGCGTTGCGCGATATGGTAGAAGTTAGTTCCAACGCAAAGCCATTTTTGGTACCATCGGTATCCATCGAGGTCAGTAAAATCTCCCCCGCTCCGCGCTCTTCTACCTCCTTGGCCCATTCCAACGTGCGCAATTCCGTCGGCTTACGCCCGCCATGGGTATGAACAAAATTAGAAGTGAGAAGTGAGGAGTGAGGAGTGAGGAAGGAGTCTGTTGGGGATTCACTAAGTACTGTGAACTGTGAACTGTGAACTGACTTTGTATCAATCGCTACCACGATGCACTGACTACCAAACTCCAATGCCAACTCGTTGATTAAGTCGGGATTACGGACCGCCGCTGAATTGATAGAAACTTTATCGGCTCCCGCGTTGAGCAGCGCCGAAACATCGACTTTGGAAGAGATTCCCCCGCCAACGGTAAAAGGAATATTGATGGTATGCGCCACACGACGTACCAGTTCTAAAAGTGTTCCGCGCCCTTCGACGGTGGCCGTAATATCCAAAAACACAAGCTCATCAGCTCCTTGCTCAGCATATACGGCGGCGAGTTCGACGGCATCGCCAGCATCGCGGAGATTTACAAAATTGACTCCTTTTACAGTTCGCCCGTCTTTCACATCAAGGCAAGGTATGATACGTTTTGTAAGCATTTAACTATATTTCTTAAAGTTAACTTTTTCCATCATGCGTTCGGGATGCGCCAACGTCGTAAATCCAAATTGATCATACAGGCCGTGCGCGTCGGCCGTTGCCAATGACCATTTACGAAACCCCTGCAATTCGGGAATTTGATTAAATATACATTCCATCAACCATTTTGACAGCCCCTGACCACGGTAGGTTTCAACAATAAACACATCTGCTAAGTAGCCATACGTGGCAAAATCAGTGGTTACCCGGGCAAATCCTATTTGTTTTTCGTGGTGATACACGCCAAAGCTCAGCGAATTTTGAATGGATCGCTCCACAATGCCACGTGGGATGTTCTCGGCCCAATACGAACGCTTTGACAGATAATCATGAATCAAGTCAAGGTCTAATTTTGACTTTTGGGTAGAAATCAAAAAAGCTTCTTTCCGAAATTCGTGAACAACAGTATCGAGCAATGACATGACTATTGGCAATTATTAGCCTACAAAGAACCGAAAAAAAGGCGATTTTTCTGCGTTATTGTTTGGCGACTTCTGGTTTAATCGCGCCAAAATTCTGCACAAAACGACCAAATGGTGCGCTACAAGTGCCGTAAGGGTCTTTGGAAATTCGGGCGGCAGCACCCAGATGCGTATAAGTAGAGTCTAAAAGATTTCGGCGGTGGCCCGGTGATTTCATCCATTCACCCACGGCATACTGGGCAAAGCCCTCGTAAGTGTAGGGATGGTAAACCGTTTTGCTCTCGCAATCAAAATACTCAAAAGGACCGTCCCGTTTTTTTCGACAACAGTACTCGAGCGCGGTGTCAACGAGCTGGTATTGACCTATATTTTCTCCTTTTTTGAGAAAAGCCCACGTATGCACTTTCACCCGCTGGCTCAGCGTGGTCAGCGACGGGCTATAAGGGTGATTGTGTCCATAAAAACCCATCTGAATCATATCGGTCGCGTAGCCCTGCGCCGTTTGATGAAGCCCTGAATCGTATTGAAGTAACTTTAGGCCAAATTGGCTACGGGTTTGATTGGTCAGATGAAAAATAGCCGCATCCAACAGTTCATAATTGGGATGGCATGCATCGACCCCGCTTTTCAATTCGGGGAGTTGAACAAAACGCTCCAATGGAAAAGCATAATAATCAGGCGACTCGGTTCGGAATGAACCAGCGAGCAGTAGCAAAACCAAGAACCGAAGCACCCGTTTCATCAGAACACAAGGTTGGCGTTTAGAGATTAAAAATAGTAACTTATTGAGTAAGTTGTACATAATTGCCCGATTGAACTTGTTTTTGTGGTAACTTTGCCCGCTCAAAAAATTAAAAGTTAGGGTTAGCCGTTCCTGTAATCAGGATTGACGGCGGCTGACGATTAAATAATCACGATTACTATGTCCGTAAGAGTTCGTTTTGCTCCCAGTCCTACGGGACCGCTTCACATTGGCGGTGTTCGTACGGCTTTGTATAACTATTTATTTGCCCGTAAAAACGGCGGAAAAATGCTCCTTCGCATCGAAGACACCGACCAAAATCGCTACGTACCGGGAGCTGAAAACTATATTTTGGA
This sequence comes from Runella aurantiaca, assembly GCF_003339505.1. GTDB lineage: Bacteria > Bacteroidota > Bacteroidia > Cytophagales > Spirosomataceae > Runella > Runella aurantiaca. Next base: position 89,110 of record NZ_QPIW01000002.1, on the reverse strand, counting down.
AGCGCTGAAATGGGTAGGTATTGAGATAGATGAAGGTCAGGGGATTGGCGGTCCACACGCACCGTACCGCCAGTCAGAACGCAAAGAAATGTATCGCACCTACGCCGAACAACTTATTGCCGCGGGCAAAGCCTACTACGCGTTTGACACCGCCGAAGAAATTGAAGCCATGCGCAAGCGCCTCGAAGAAGCAGGTGCCGACGCAGCCCAGTACAACGCCATTACGCGTTTGCAAATGACCAACTCGCTGACTTTGTCGGCCGAAGAAGTTCAACAACGTATCGCCAACGGCGACCCGTACGTAGTTCGCATCAAAATTGATCCAAAACAAGACATTCGTTTCAAAGACATCGTTCGGGAATGGGTAGCAGTCCACGCTTCTACACTCGACGACAAAGTGTTGCTCAAATCAGACGGAATGCCCACGTATCACTTAGCCAACATCGTCGATGACCATTTGATGGGCATCACGCACGTGATTCGCGGTGAGGAGTGGCTTCCTTCGGCGCCGTTGCATGTGTTGATGTACCAATATTTTGGCTGGACCGCCCCCCAATTTGCGCACTTACCATTGCTGCTCAAACCAGAAGGCAACGGCAAGCTCTCGAAGCGTGATGCTGATTTGGGCGGCTTCCCGATATTCCCGTTACAGTGGCAAGACCCCGCGACGAAGACCATCGCACGCGGTTTTCGGGAGGATGGTTATTTACAAGAAACCATCGTCAACTTTTTAGCTTTTTTGGGCTGGAATCCAGGCACCGAACAAGAACTGTTTACAATGGACGAACTTATCGAAGCTTTTTCGCTGGAGCGCATCCACAAGGCAGGGGCTCGTTTTGACATCACGAAGGCAAAGTGGTTCAATCAGCAATACTTGAAGGGAAAATCTGACGAAGAACTTGCGGCTATTTTAGAAGCAAATAACAACGCACCTGCGGTAAGTCACGATACGTTACTAAAGGTTTGTCATCTGATGAAAGAGCGGGTGACTTTTCCGCAGGAGATTTTGAGCGAAACGGCCTTTCTTTTTGAAACACCAACGGAGTATGAAGAAGCCATCGTAGCCAGCAAATGGAACGCCGACGCCATCAAAGCCATCACAGCTTATGTGGAGGATTTAAAAATCTACGAAGGTGATTTTCTGGCCGATTCGGCCAAGGCCATTTGGGCCGCTGCCGCTGAGCGAGTGGGCATCAAAATGGGCAAAGTAATGCAGGCCCTTCGCCTCGCCGTTACGGGGGCAGGCCACGGGCCCGACTTGATGCTTACCATGGAGATTTTGGGGAAAGACGAAGTAATCAGTCGTTTAGAAAAAGCAATCAGTACGTTACCGCAAGTATAATACACTATGCTCACCAACTACCACAGCCACAGCCACTATTGCGATGGTAAAGGCTCCCCAGAGCAACAGGTACAAGGCGCGCTGGCCCAAGGGCTGCGCGCCTTTGGCTTTTCGTCGCACTGCCCCGTTTCGTTTGATAATCAATGGAGCATGAAGGCCGAGCGCTTAGACGAATACCTGGCCGAAACCCGCGCCCTACAAGCAAAATACGAAGGTCAAATTGAGCTTTACGTGGGTTTAGAAGTAGATTTTATTCCTGAAATGGTGGGACCGAGCGATTTTCCGATGCTCGATTACTGCGTCGGTTCGGTGCATTATGTTGGGCTAAATCAATTCGGACAGCCGTGGGAAATTGACGGTAGTTCGGTGGAATTTCTGGAATGTTTAGACACGGTTTACGGCGGAGATATACAGGCAGTTATTCAAAAATACTACGGCATTATTCGGCAAATGGTCGAGACCGACCCGCCGCAGGTGATGGGACATTTGGATAAAATCAAAATGCACAATGCCGCCCGTCATTTGTTTGATGAGTCAGAAAGTTGGTACGTTGCTGAAGTAGAACAAACCCTTCAGGCCATTGCCAAAGCAGGAATCACGACCGAAATCAATACACGGGGCAACTACAAACGTGGTTTGGAACTGTATCCTTCTCCGTGGATTATCAACCGCATGAAGGAATTAAACATCCCGATTTGCATCAATTCCGACAGCCACCGTCCCGAAGAAATCACGGCGTCGTTTCCGTTGGCCTATCAGGTAGCCAAAGCAGCAGGATACGAGCAAGTACGAATATTATTGGGTGGAAAATGGCAGGATGTGGCTCTTTAGCGCGTAAAAGAATAGTTAAACGTATAGGTTTTACCTTTTTCTTGGTAAACCTCCACTACTTTTAGGGAGGTGGCCGTGAGTTCCTGTATTTCCCACATTTGTTCACCCAGCGCACTATCGTTTATCTTAACGACTTTTTCAGAAGCGTCAAATTGCCACGTTCCTTGCGCATAAATTTGGGGGTCGGCTACATTACATTTTGTAGCGCCTTCCTCATGCGTGAATTTTCCCGCCGTTGTAAACACCCGAATATCGTCCTGCCAACATTTGGGTGCTTGGCTCCAATACTCTCCATTATTGAGATTACCGTTGCTGAATACATCAAACGCGGGCGTTACCGCTCCACCAACCCATTTCCAGGGCTTGCCCGTAAGCAATTCGGTTTTGGTAGGCGCAGGCGTTTCTTCTTTACAAGAAAAACAAATCAACAAAAGAAAGCTAGCGCGCAAAAAAGTGTTCATTAATAGTGATTTAGGATTGAAGAGCAAAATACAAAATACAATCCTGAAGAACTAATTTTGGCACTTGCTAGACTTAATTAAGCATCTTGATTTTATGGAACAAAAATCCTATCTTTCAACGATTGATTCAATCCAACAATCGTCGTTTGCCTGCCGTACTCCGTATGAAACGCTTATTTTTTTGTTTTTGCTGCCTTCTTGCAGTCCTTGAAAGTATTCCATTTCAAAGCTTAGGACAACAATTACTGAAAGAATATGGGGTATCTTACCTACGTGAGCCTTCACGTAAACTTACTATCAAAGACGTACAGCACTCCAACCAATTTCGGCCTTTAAAAAGTACTTTTTTTAGCTTCGGAAAAGACACATCTAACCATTGGCTTCGGTTTGAAGTAGAGAATAGAGGACTATTTTCAAAAGAAATCATAGTAGAGATTGTTCAACCTTATCTCGACTCAACTGTCTTTTATATAGCTGATAACCAAGGAAATATTCTAAAAAAAGTAGCAGAAGGATGGAAAACGCAATACAAAAACCGAAGCTATCCCCACCGTAATTTCGTTGCTAAATCTATAGTTCCCCCTGCCCAAAGGCTCGTTTATTATGTCCGAATCTACAAGAAATACATGCACGTAACGGGTGAAATCAAGGCTTGGGAGGGCAATACATTTGTACAGAAAGAGAATACCGAAAGCGGTTTAATGGGACTTTTTATGGGGTTTCTCCTCACTAACTTTATTATTTCTGTACTACTTCTTACGATTAGTAAAGATCGATTATACGCTTATTACGCACTTTATATTTTGTTTTCGGGGCTTTCTACCCTGATGATAACTGGGTATTTTTTCACTTACTACCAGCAAGGCTTTTGGGGTATAACGGGCACAGAAGCCAAAACCTTGCCTTTACTTTTTGGACAATTGTCACTGTTATTTTTTATCAAAAATTACGTTTTGCCCAATTATCGTCTTACAGGATTTATCAAATACATCTGGTACCTCGCCCTTAGTCTTCAAGGCATCTTGTTGATACTTATTAACTTACTTTTCTTGGTTGAAAGACATAGTTGGCCCATTCCTAATGCGTTGTTATTGTTTATTACATTTTCATTTTTTTTGCCTGTGCTAACGGGTTTTTACTTGATACTACTCAGTTTGGTGCATAAGATTGAACCCCAAGCAGCCAAAACTTATTTGCTGGGAATTTTCCCAATGCTCCTCTATTCGATATTCTCCTATCTGCGCAACTTGGATTTTTTTCCTAACCATTGGCTTTTAGGTAATGAAGTCAGGAACCTATGCTTTGGTTTCGACATTTTAGTCCTTATGATTGGTTTGGGCTACCGATACAAAGCCCTCCGCGATGAAAAAGATAAGCAGAAACGACTTGCCTACGAAAACCAACTCAAATTATGGCAAGAAAAGGAACGAATCAGCCGCGATTTACACGATAATGTCGGCTCTCAACTTACCATCGTATCATCTGGATTGGACAATGCCCTTTATCTGGCTGAACAAAACCAACTGTCTTCCAACAACCTAGAATCAATTAATCAAAACGTACGTGAAGCAGTACAGAGTTTGAGAGATACCATCTGGGTAACACACCAAGAAAACCTTCGGGTGGTTGATCTGAAAATCAGGATACAACATTATCTCCAAAAAGCATTTTTGGACACCACTGCCACCAAGGTCTATTTCAATTGTACAGCCGAAGCCACCGAGCTATCTTCAGCGCAGGCCTTAAATACCTTCCGCATTATTCAGGAAGCCGTACAAAACATCCAAAAATACGCATGCGCCACTATCATCAACGTGGAAATAAATCAAAAGGGAAGAATATTGTATGTAAAGATAGAGGATAATGGCATTGGGTTTTCATTAAAAGACATTGACTTCACCGAGCACTACGGATTACAAAATATGCAGAAAAGGGCTCAGGAACTAAAGGGACAACTGAGCCTTCAGGCTGGGTCTATTCAAGGAACGGTGGTAAGTCTTATGCTACCGCTCGACAATCCTAATTGAGATACGCAACAGGCATGGTATACGTATTACTAAACATAATAGGCACTTGTCTCCCTTTTGAATATGTCTTCACATTTTTCCAAACGTAAGAGAACAACTCCTTGATAGTAACAATTTTATCTCGATTTACATCTGATTTTCCACTCAAGCCCTGAATCATAAAGTAGCTAAAAAAGCCCTGTTGAAGTCTAGCATCTTCTCCCGATGTTTGGTTATATTTTGATGCCATAATTACGGCAATACCTGCACTTTTCTCTTCTAATCCAAGGCCTTTTTGCCGCACGGATTTATAGGTATCTACACCCTTAATACTCCCAGCGTAGCAGGCATCAGCGATGCACAGTTTGGTACGGGCCCTGCATTTTTTAAAGGCATCTTTTATTTCGTCGTGCCAAAGGGCATTCTCGGCTTCATTCCCGTTGATTCGGATGTCGCTTGCACAGAAAAAACCCGTGGCTCCATGTCCAGAAAAGTAAAAAATAACGCGGTCCTGCGGCCTAGCAAAGCTGAAAATATAATTCATTTCTTTCATGATATTAGCTTTGGTTGCCGTTTCGTTGGTCAAAAAACGAATATGATTGGTTGGTACCGCTCCCCCAGCCTGGCTTTTGAGAAACGCGTACACTTTCTTGGCATCTGGCACAGTAAATGTCAAATCACCGATGTATTTGTAATCAGCAATGCCAACCACAATGGCGTAAGTGGTGGCTTTTTGGGCAACTGTCGATTGAATTACAACAAGTATAAACAGCAGGGTAAAAATAGATTTTAGTGTCAGTTTCATCGTTTAGAGTATTAAAAGTTCTTTTAAAAAAGGGATTATTGACAGTTATCGTAAGTAGATTTGGCGCTACCAGCCAATTTATCAACGGTATGCACGTAGCGATTACTGGTGATAAATCCGCTGCTATTGTACTGAAAATCGGACAATATAGACTCTTCTTTTAGTTGTAAAACTCCATGATCATCAACTTGATAGAAGCGCGAAACTTGGTAGTTGTTGGTCATGAACGGCAGGCCATCCACAGGGTTAAACGGAAGTCCTTTTTTGATAGAATTACTTTCGCAGTACTTATCGTCGTAGTTGCTGTAAAGCGTGTAGGAGGTGGTTTTATCTTTGGCGTCCACCTGTTCCCATTTGGTGATGTTGCCCTGGTCGTCGTAGTAGTAATTAAAGTAGGCTCCTGCCTGCTGCCCAGTGGTATTTTTTTGCTTGACAATTCGCTTGTTTGAGTCGGTAATAAACTCCATTTTTTGATACAGTTTTCCAGAGGCTTCGTAGACTTCCGCCTCAGAAATAGCACCGTTGGTGTAAAACAAATCGGTATAACCATTCGGCGCTTGGTTATAGGTGTAAGTATAGCGAACCGCCAAACCGTCGTCGTTGTAAGAAACCGTAATAATCGATGTATTTTTTACTCCCTTTGGGTCGTTGTACATGGTGGTGGCCACCTTGAGTGTACCATCTGGATTGTATTCAAATTTGTTAAAACTTCCATCCGAAAAACTCACCCGAACGAGTCGGCATGTAATTTTATCAACCTGTATTTCAGCTACTTCCGAATCATCATCCACCTCATCTTCTTTGCTGTAATACGTTCCTATCCATGCCAATATGGCAAAAACAAGAATAATCGTACCAAAAAAAATAGCAATGTATTTGGCCCAAGGCGTAGGTCTCTGGACAGGTTTTGATTTTTCTTCTGCTTTTATTTTAGGTGACGGCATTGAGATGATTTTCTTTTCCAGAACAATTTTCGACATAAGTTTTTCTTCAATTACCCCTTTACTTCCCGCTAATAAATCTTTCAAAAACAATTCACAACTTTGATAACGCTCATTGCGGTTTTTGGCGGTGGCTTTGGCAATGGCTTGGTTGAGGTAAGGCGCAATGGTCAATACTTGCGGTAAGGGCTCATTCACAATCTGCGTCTGAATCCAATACTCCGAATCGGTAGCATCATCGTAGGGTTTTCGCCCCGTCAGAAGTACGTAGAGTGTCACACCCAACGAGTAAATATCAGTGCGATAATCTACGTCTTTGGGTGTTTGGATTTGTTCGGGGCTCATGTACATCGGCGTCCCCATTTTGGAAGTGGTGCCAGTCAGATTCAGGTTATTGTCAATGATTTTAGCAATCCCAAAATCCAATACTTTTATCGCATTATTTTTAGTTAGAAAAATATTGGAAGGCTTTACGTCGCGGTGAACGATGTCTTGCTCGTGCGTATAAGAAAACGCGGGGAGAATTTGTTTAAACCACTCAAGGACTTGTTTTTCGGGTACAGGGCCGTTTTTTTCAACGTAAGAATCAAGGTCGGCTCCGTCCAAGTATTCCATAATGATGGCCATGAGGTTTTTATCCTCATGGAAGTCTATTACCTGCCGAACATGCGGATGTTCGAGCGAAAGCATCACTTTAGCTTCGTTGATAAAACGTTGCTTGATTGCTTCACGACTAAACAATTCAGGCTTTAGTACCTTAATGGTAAACTTTTTACCTAAGCTGTTCTTTGCCAAAAAGACTTCAGCCATTCCACCTTCGCCCAGTGAGTGTAAAAGCGTGTAGCTGCCTATTTGTTGGCCTATCAGATTTTCCATCGGCATAATTGGTTGTAAACAAGGGAAGTGTAACTACTTTTTCAGGGTTTGTCCCGGAGTAAAATAGGGAAGATGTGTTTCTTCCTTGGCAATAAATTTTTTATAAGTAAACCAACCAATCAAGCCACCCAAAACCACCAACAGGGCGGCTATCCAAATAGGAATTCTGGTTTTGAGCGCTACCGAATTTGTTTGGTTATTAGCAGGAAGGGCTTGTTTTTTTGGGAATGCATATGCTTTCGGAAATGAGGCGGGAGGACTGAGTACAAAGGGCACTGCTTTCTCCGCCGTCACATCATTCAACTCCAGTTCAATCACGTCTTCTTCGGTCTCTTCCGCCACAGCAGTCTTATAGTGGGTTCCTTCTTTGATGTGAATCAGGTAAGCCGAAAAATTATCCTGCGTTCTTCCTTGACATAATTGACGAATAAGCTCCATTTTTTCTTCGTCTGATTCAGCATTTTTGATGATGTCTTCCAACAATTCATCCGCTAGATTCTCCAAAATCCCGTCGGTACACAAGAAGAAATAATCGTTGGCTTCGAGGTTTGAGATTTGCTTCACATCGGCTTTGATGATTTTCGTTTTTTTGCCTTGAATCGCCCGCGAAATCACGTTCATTTGGGGATGCCCAATGGCTTGTTCGGGCGTTAAAACCCCCGCTTTTACCATTTCTGACACCATTTTATGGTCTTCAGTTTGCCAACGAATTCGGCCATTTCGCAAGTGATACACGCGGCTGTCGCCTGCATGGGCTACGGTCGCCCCTGCTTCGTGTAAATGCAAAAGCGTAAGGGTACAGCCCATGTTTTTAGCATCGGGGTGTTGGGAAATGTACTCGTCAAACGTATCCTGTACATAGTCGAGGGCATTTTGAAGGTACATTTCATCAGAAATAGCCGTTGGATTTTGTGTAAAATAGCGATTAAAGCCATCAATGGTCAATTGACTTGCTACCTCACCTTTGGCCGCTCCTCCCACTCCATCGCAGACCATAAACAAGCGACTTTGCACGGAAGCCTGTCCAAGAGCAGGGAAAATATTGTCCTCGTTATTGTCCCGATTGCCTAATTCGTGAAGGCATTGTGGAAGAAAAATCGTCTTGGTCATGCCGTTGCTTTGGTTTGTTGTTGATGAAATAGCCAAGCTCCGTAGGCAATTGTGCCCAGATACACCAAAAGAGCAATATTGGTTAGGTAGTTAGCACAACCATCTATCAGAATGGGTACTGCCAAAGCCATGTACGGTTTTTGTTTGTCAGCATTAGTAATGCCTTTACCCAAAATCACCCCCAGAGCACTATGATACAGCAGACTGAAGAGTACGAGTTGTTGACTCTCGGCAGGGAAAACAAACAGGGAAAGCAAACCACCTAGTCCCAATCCTAAACCTAAAGCACCTGTGTATAAAATGGTATCGTAGGCGTTGTGGAGGTAGGTTTTTGGAGCAAACCATTTTTGAAACGCGAAGTACATCATAGTTACTTTCACCAATGCGCCAAAGATAAACGCCATGATAAATAGGTTGATATTGGCTCCAATCTGCAACGAAACTCCTGTCAGAAAGATAACGGCGGCTCCAATTCCTAAGGCTTTGTACCAGTCTTGTAAAGCATCTTCGTTACGAAATTTCAGATAGCCGAATAGAGAGGTGTTGTAAGCAAGAGACTGAATAGTTGGTGGCGGTGGCATTTTGATAACGGGTTTCGGAGCCATAGGAGGAGGTGAAACCACTTTTACTTCCTCTTTTTTTACTTCTTTCGGAGGGACTTTTTCCACTTCATCAACGATGGTCTTTTCAGATTTTATCTTTGGTTTTTCGTTTACCACGTCATCATTGATGGTAACTTCCGATTTTTTAGGTTTAGGCAGGTCAGGAATTGTTTGCTCGTGTTTGGGTGTTGCGGCCCTGACAGAAAGCAAGCTCAAAAACTCCTCTACTGTAGCAGGACGCTCCGATGGACGCAATTGTACTGCTTTAACAATGGCTTCATTCGTGGCTTTTGAGACGCTGGGATTCAGATATTTAGGCGATTTAAACCCTTCCATTTCGCGTTGGTCAGCAGCTTGGGCGGGTTGTCCCGTCAGGCAGTAAAAGAGCGTTGAACCCAAGCTATATATGTCTGTGTAAGTGCCTTTGACTAAATTGATTAATTTCAATTCAGGAGCAGAAAAACCTTCCGAAAAAAAGGCCGTTTGTCCCGTGCCACTGCCTTCAATAAAACTCCGGGCAATGCCAAAATCAATCAATGCTGCGCGTTGTGTTTGTGCGTTGAGCAGGATATTGGCGGGTTTAATATCGCGGTGCAAAACACCTTGCTGATGAACGATCGAGAGCGCCTTCCCGACTTGCTCAATGATTGCCAAAGCCTCAATTTCTTTCATAAAACCACCGTGTTGTACTTTTTTGGTTTCGACCAAATCTTCGAGGGTTTGTCCATTGATGTATTCCATGGAGAAATAGGCCGTGCCGTTTTCTTCAAAATAATCAAGCACTTTTACAACACCTTCAATATCTTTGAAACGGGCCAAGGTACGGGCTTCGTCCAAAAATTTGGCTTTAAAACCTTCAAACTGCACCGAATCAAACTTGGGCAGTACTGTATTGCCTTGACGTGTACAATATATCTGCGCCGCGTGGTTGAGAAACAACTCTTTCAGCGCCACCTGCCCAAAAAGCGTATGTTGAGCCAAGTAGGTAATACCAAAACCACCCTGTCCCAACACGCGCTCAATGGTGTATTTTCCATTTTGGAGGCGGGCGTCTTTTTGTAATATGTCTTGGGTAGAAATCATCTTTTATACAATCACAGTTTTATTGAAGCCTTGTTTTCCAACTACTTGGGCCGCCTTCGCCGCATTGGGAACTACTTTTTGGGTTTTCAACACCATCTTGGTACGCCCCATTTGTATCGTATCACCATCGCGGAGGTAGAGCAAGTCGTACTCGGTCAGTTTTTTGGAGGTATCGCTGTTGATATAGGTACCGTTGGTACTTCCGCAGTCATAGATCAGGTACTCATACTGCCCGTTAGGCTTGATGGCTACCTCTACAATGGAGTGATTGCGGCTCATTCGCAGGTCTTCGGTATCAATCATCACATCACAGGGTTTCGATTCTGAGAGCCGGCCTACCACATTCTTCCCCAATTTTAGCGGATGCGTTTGGGGAGCGGTATTTTCATCGTGAACTACCAGCCAACCTACTTCCGTCGTTGGTGCTTCGTTGGTAAGAAGACTTTCTTTGGAAGGTTCTGGCTCAGGAGCAGCAATGACGGCCTTATTCTTCGTTTGACATTTAGGGCACGTAATGGTATAGCTTCCAGGTTTGAGCTTTGTCTCATCCAATTTCAGTTTGGCTTGGCATTGGGTACAGGGCACAATCATTTCATTAAAAATTTAAAGCAACAACAAGATGATTAAGCCCACTCCGACATGTCGGCATTGGGGTCAAACTCATCCTGCGGGATGTCGTTGTCGGTAATTGTGTTGTCAACCGCTTCGGGTGTATCCACTACCGTAGTGTCTTGATGAACTTCTTCCTGCGGTACGTCGGGTTGATCTTCCAATTGGAGCGTGATTTCCTGATCAGCCGCGAGCGTATTCTCGCTATCGGGCGTTCCATCTTGGTTAGTATCAATCAAGATAGTATCCATGTCACCATCTTGGTCAGTATCAATGTAGTACGTATCTACCTTCCCGTCGTGGTCTTCGTCAGTTGCCATTCCTTCGGCGGTTCCGTCGTGATTGGAATCAATCGCAACGACGTCCACAGTGCCATCATTGTTCAAATCTACTGGAATAGGTTCAGATGTATCTGCTGGTACAGGTGTGTCTTCGGCAACGGGTATTGCTTCGGGTACTACCTCCACTGGTTCGTCCTGTGGTACGCTATTTTGGGGAGTAGGCTCGTCAGCTGGACCTGCATGTGGTTCTGGGTCAGGCTCTACCGCTACGGGCTCGTCGTTATCTCTGTCGAAAATACCTCCGATAAAATCGGCATTTTGAGCTCCCAATGCGGTGCCTGCAATACCTCCTACTAAACCCGCCGCCGTAGCGGCTATGGTTGCTTTTTTACTTTTAGCATCATTTTTGGGTTCTTCCTCACTTTGTTCTAAAGGAATCAATTGAGCATTCTCACTTGCTGTTGACGCTTCTTCAGTTAATTTCAACTCTTCCAAAGCGGACTTTACTGGTTTGTTTTGCATGAGTATTGTTTTTTATAGATTGACAAAATGATTACACTTCTTTTACCCACTCGGCCTTACAGGCAACGCATTTTTTCTGGTTAGCTAAGTTTTGCCAAGGCAAATCCCCCAAAAAGCGCTTGCATTTGGGACACACATAATTGATTTTGAATTCTTCGCTGAGGGCAAACAACTTTTCCTGCGGGTTGACAGTAGAAGAAGCCAAAATTCCTAACGCACTTCCCACAAACGGAATGAAAGACAGCGCGGCCTGTATTCCTTTTTGTTTGAGGGATCCACTGCCCATTGCGGCTACTTTTGCTGAGCGATAGGTTTCATAAACAGTTTTTAACTGCTCAAACTCTACGGAATAATTGATTGATTGGGCTTGATTCTCAGCAAGTTTTGCGGGAGCTTGTTTGGGGCCTTGCTTCTCAAATATTTTATCAAATTTTACTTTGAGTTTGGCAAGCATTACTTCATCTTGAAGAGTAATGAGGGAGCGTTTAATTCGTACGCCGTTAACGAAAGTGCCGTTGGTTGATTGATTGTCTTCCAGCACAATCACATGTTGTGAAATGATCGTAATCGTACAATGATGACCGCTAATTTCGGGACGTTTGATTTTGATGTCGTTGTCCTCATTGCGACCTATTTTGTATTGCTTATTCACGTTGGGTAAAGGATTATCATTTTTGACACCCCAAAATTCGACCTTCTTTTTACCCCGCTCAATACGGCATTTGCCGTATTTTGTGAAGATTTAGGATATTTTTTTATACGGCAAATGCCGTATTGTTTGCTTGATTCGTTTATTCGTACTTTGTGGAACAATAAATTGAAGAAGCGATGAGTGTTATTAAAGTGGGCTTAGTAGACGACAACCCAACGCTACTCCGCAACATCGGTCAAAATCTTGCCCTTTTTGAGGAAGTAGAAATTGTCTTCAAGGCCGTCAACGGCCAAGATGCGCTCCATAAAGTGAGCAATCATCCAACCGATATTATCCTGATGGACATCGACATGCCCGAAATGGACGGCATTGCAGCCACACGGAGCATTAAAGAATTACACCCAGCCGTTAAAATCATCATGCTGACGGTATTTGACCGAGAAGACAAAATTTTTGAGGCTATCAAAGCTGGGGCTACGGGCTATCTAATGAAAGACGAGCGCCCTTCGCGCATTGTGGCAGCCATGGAAGAGGTAATGGAAGGCGGAGCACCCATGTCACCGATTATTGCGCTAAAAACGTTACAGATACTTCGTAATCAATCCGTAGAATCGGTTAAAATTCAGTCGGTGATGAGTCCGACGGCGTTTGATTTATCAGAAAGAGAAGTGGAAATATTAGAAAAAATCGCCGAAGGGCTGACGTATCAGCAAATCGGCGATAAGTTGTTTATCAGCGCTAAAACAGTGCGCAAGCATACCGAGAATATATACCTAAAATTACATGTTCATTCCAAGTTGGATGCGGTAAAAATAGGACAAAAGAATCGGTGGTTTTGAATTAATCTTCCTCTCCTAATTCAAAAATGGCTTCAACGGGTTTTTCAAAATAATTGGCAATTTTCATGGCTAACACCACCGAAGGTACGTACTTGGCGGCTTCTAGTGCGTTGATGGTTTGGCGGGATACGCCCACGGCCGAGGCCAAATCGGCCTGCGTGATACGTCGGATGGCGCGCTCTACGTGAATGGTGTTTTTCATACCGTCGCTCTCCTTTCTTCCAAATATGGTTTCACGTACACTATCCAGTGAAACCGCGCCAGAAATACCAACGGAGCGGTGAGCATATTCCACGATAATACAGCGTAGAAGGCCAAACTGTAGGAAAGCCAAACGGACAATAAAAAGGCCCCTAAATGTACATAAAACGCCCACAATAGAGATTCAAGCCGCACGCGCATAATCCATTCATCGTCGGTACGCTCGCGAGAAAAGGCTACGAAAAAGAAGCCGATGGCCGTAAGTGTCATCAAAATTTCACCTGCAAGGTCATTGGATGTTTCATCAAAAAGGGCTTCTAAAGTCCCTTTTTCGGGCACTTTAATTGTCGTCCATTGAGACAAAATGTGTTCGCCATCAAAAAAGCTGAGGGCGGGAGTTAGTTGGAGAATACTCAAAATGGTGAGAATTAAACAGGGCACAAAGATAATCCAACCGAGACGCTTGTAGCGATTGGGCAAAAGTAACTTGGTTTCCATAGCTGTTAATAGGTAATTGATTAAAAATTTAATTTCGATTCAAATGTAAAACAAACTTTACATTTAAGCAAATATTTTTTACATAAAGACAAAAACAAAAGCGCGTCACAAATTTTGCGACGCGCTTTTAGAATGTTGAGATTCCTTCGGAATGACAAATGTTGTGTTTCTACTCCGCTTCGGCGGCGGCTCCGGGATAGGTTACTTTGGGGATTTCCAAGTCAATGGTAAAGCGACCAATGCCTTCTTCGCCGATGACGTCAAACAATTCCACCTGACGGCGGGCGATGTATTCTTCTTCGATTTGCTCTTTCACAAACCACTGAATAAAATTCTCGGTGGCATAATCATCATTGCGGCGGCTGATGCCCACGATGCGATTGATGGATTGAGACACGGCAATTTCTTGCTCCAACGCCGTTTCGAATATACTCCGAAACGTCGGATATTCTTGCGGAATATTCGTTACTTCGGGCGTAATGGCTACCCCGCCCATATCGCCAATGTATTTGAAGATTTTGAGCATGTGCGCACGCTCTTCTTCGGCTTGCGTAAAGAAAAAATCTGCGCTGTTTGAATAGCCATTCCGGTCGCACCACGCCGCCATCGCCAAATATTTTGACGAAGACTCCGCTTCCATTTTCACTTGGGCGTTGAGGGCAAATTGCAACTCTTCTTTGAGGGAGGTCCGAAGACGCATCAAATCTTTCATATTGGTTATGCGAGGTTATAATTCTTGAGTTTCTTTGTTACAATACTACAACCTAGTCGTTGAAATTGTTCGATTTCCAACATTTTTGCGTAAAATTTGGAATCAGTCTGAATTTGCTTATCACATTCACCCTCAACATTTCCGCAAAAAAACAGGTAGATAGCTCCGCAAAAAAACATTTATACGTATCAATTCCCTTTGCGAAAAAGTAATGATGTATTAACCCCATAGAAAGTGAAAAAAATCTTCTCCCTTTGCATTTTAATTACCTTGGCGGCGGGGCCATCCATCACGGCCCAGACCAACACTACTCCACGGTCATTCCAGACCAATACCGCCAAACCTTGGACCTACTGGTGGTGGATGGGCAGCACCGTTACGTCGAGCGACATCACTTGGCAACTCGAAAACTTCGCGAAGGCGGGGCTGGGAGGTGTTCATATTATTCCGATTTACGGCGTCAAAGGCCTTGAAAAAGAAGCCATTTCGTACCTGAGTCCACAATGGATGCAGATGCTGACGCACACCGTGCGCGAAGGCAAGCGCCTCGGGCTCGGCGTCGACATGACCACCGGAACGGGCTGGCCCTTCGGCGGCCCGAATGTGACGCCCGACATGGCCGCAAAAAAATGGCAGTATACCAACGGCCAACTCCAAAGTGTCTTGACCAAGCAGGCCGTCAAACGTGCCGCGACCGGCGGTGCAGGATTGGTGCTCGACCCGTTTGCGGTAGATGCTATTCCGAAGTACGTTCAGCGTTTTGATTCGGCGTTTGCCACCATCAAAGACCTGCCCCGCGCCATGTACAACGACTCCTACGAGGTCTACGGTGCCAACTGGACAGATGATTTTCTGAATGAATTCAAAAAACGACGCGGCTACGACCTCCAGAGCCAGTGGGGCGCTTTTACGGATACAACCACGGCCTTGGTCAAAATAGATTATCACCAAACGCTGTCGGAGTTGTTGGCGGAGAATTACGCCAAAAAATGGACCGATTGGTCGCGGCAAAAAGGCTTTGTGACCCGCTACCAAGCCCATGGCTCTCCCGGCAATCTGTTGGATTTGTACGCCCTGTCGGATATTCCCGAAACCGAATCCTTTGGCAGCAGTCGTTTTCCCATCAAAGGCCTACGTGTCGATGACCAATACGAAGTAGACCGCTACGGTACGCCAAATCCGCTGGCGATGAAGTTTGCCAGCTCAGCAGCGCACCTGACGGGCAAGAAACTGGTCAGCTCAGAATCCACAACTTGGCTAGCCAATCACTTTAAAGTCTCGCTTTCGCAAATCAAACCTCAGCTTGATGAGCTGTTTACGGCGGGTATCAACCATATTTTTTACCACGGTACCACCTACTCGCCCAAAAATGCCGACTATCCGGGTTGGCTATTTTATGCCTCCACCAACTACGGCATCAATTCGCACTTTTGGAAACATTATCCAAGGCTGAATCAATACGTAGAGCGCTGTCAGACGATTTTGCAGAACAGTCAGCCCGACAACGACCTGCTGGTGTACTTTCCCATCCACGACCTATGGGCTACCCAAGCCCGCGCCAGCGGTGGCATCCATCTGCTTGAAGTCCATCACGTAGACAAATGGCTGCTGAAACTGCCTTTTGGGCAGTTGGGCGAATGGCTTTGGAACAATGGCTTTGCGTTTGATTTTGTTTCTGACAATCAACTCCAACAGTTCAAACCTAATGCTTCGGGCAAATACAAAACATTGCTCGTTCCCGCCACTACTTACCTGCCAGAAACCACGCTCACACGACTGGGAGAATTAACAAAGATGGGCGTTAAAGTGATTTTTATGGAACATTTACCAAAGCAACCCACGGGTTTTCATGAGCAAAAAGAGCGAAATGAAGCCTTTCAAAAAGTGTTGCAAACGTGGACGGGCCAAAGCTTTCCAAGCCTTCAAGGGCTTGAAATTCTGCTGACCTCCGCCAATCTCCGTCAGGAAACTTGGGCCAAAGAGGGACTGAAATACATTCGTAAAGTGCAGGGCAGCAAGGTCGTTTATTTCATTGCCAACCAAGACCAAAAATTCAGCGAAGGTTGGATTACGCTTTCTACCCCTGCCAAAAAAATCGGCCTTTATCAACCCCTGACCGACAAAACCGCGCTGTTGCCCATGAAGATAGAAGGCGGAAAAACGCAAGTGTACTTAAAACTTCTTTCGGGTGAATCCTGCTTTTTGATGCTGGACACCAACGTCGGCGAGGGCTCGGCCGCACCAGCGTACCGGCCTGCCGTTTCAAACGCCAAACCGGTCCGCCAGCGCGGGCCAGTTCTCGCCGACATTAAAACTACAGCCCTCCAAGGCACTTGGAAATTAGAATTTATTGAAGGAAAACCCTATTTGCCCAAAGCCACCACCCTTACTCAACTCAGATCTTGGGCTTCACTTTCAGACTCTGCAAGTTATTTTTCGGGCACGGCCCGCTATTCGCTGACGTTTGATTTGCCCAAGGGTTTTAGCCCAACCCAAAAGTTGACCCTAGATTTGGGCGACGTCCGCGAAGTGGCTGATGTAACCCTCAACGGCAAAAAAATCGGTACGACATGGAGCCTACCTTTTCGACTCGACATTCCTGCCAATACCCTGAAAAACAAACAAAACCGCATTGTGATTGAGGTAACCAACCTTTCTGCCAACTACATGCGCCTGCGCGACACGCAGCAGCCCGAATGGAAGAAGTTTCAGGAAATCAACATGGTAGATATTCAGTACAAACCGTTTAACGCCGCCCGATGGACACCCATGCCTTCTGGCTTGGTGGGCAATGTGACTTTGGAAGCGGCAAAAAATTAATGGGTCTCGGCTGCAACGGCCACCCATCGACTGGCGTATTGGATAACAGATTATGGTTACAACATTAATCGTATTCGTTTTTATGGCTGTTAGAGAGATAAATCCCCACTGGTCTTGCCGGCGGGGATTTTTTTATTTTGTGCCGTTCGCAAGCCTCAATTTTATATATTGTACTTTTGTTTGGGAAATCACATAAAAGACCTCATGCCTTACTATGAACGAATCAATTATTCAGTTTTTCTTATCTGTTTGTCAAAAGCTGGATGATTTGAAGCTGCCTTATATGTTAACGGGTAGTGCCGCAATGAATTACTATTCGGTAATTCGTACTACGCAGGACCTTGATATTGTGCTGGAATTAAGAGAAGAAGAACTTGAAGATTTTTTGAGGGCATTTCCAAATCACTATTTTCATGAACCAAGTATTGTGACTGAGATTAAGCTAAAAGGAATGTTTAATCTTATAGATTTTAGTACCGGCTATAAAATTGATTTTATTCTTCGTAAAAATTCTGAATATGCGAAAACCGCTTTTATTCGTCGTTGGTTAAGTGAGGACTTTGGTGCGCCTGTTTGGGTAATATCTCTTGAAGATCTTTTATTAGCAAAGCTACTATGGATTCAGCAAATTTATAGTGATCGTCAAGCCAACGATATACAACAACTGATAACGGCCGATACTATAGACAGAGAATATCTACAATTTTGGATTAACAAACTGAATATCAACACATATACAATAAAATTATGACTGATACCCCCGATTTTATTGTCCGCAAACAGTTTGAAATCATTCAATCTAAAACCGTAAAAGAGCGTTTTGAGATTTTTGATGGAATGATGAGCTTTGTACGTCAAATGACCATTAAACGCATTAAAAAACGGTTAGGGGAAGACATTAGCGATGCGCAACTAAAATATGAGCTTATTAAAGAATACTATGGTGCGGAGCTCCCCGAAGAGCAAATGGCAGAAATAAAAATGCGCTTAGTGAAGTAAGGCAGCACTTCATTTACTATTGTTTATAAAAAATCCCCGCTGGTCCTGCCGGCGGGGATTTTTTATTTTTTGTCTCAGGTTTCAAAAAGGCTAAGTTCATAATTTGGCGGAAAGTATGTATGTTCGCTTGCCCTTGAACAAGAAAAACATGCAACTCCCCGAACATGACCATTTAGACATTGCCAAACTTTCCTCCGTCTTTCGAGATACGACAAACTCCTATAAATTTTATTGGTTTCTTTCCATTTTGGACAGTCTGCGCGATAATGGTGAAAACATCATTTCACAAAAAGACATTACCCTAAGAATGTTGGCAAATGTCTGGTACCCATTGGATTACTTTAAGCTGTCGTTTGGTTCACAGGACGGATTTAAGAATGTTGCCCAATTTATTTCATCAAAAATACCGGTTGATAATCGCCCAAGTTCTCCAAGTCTCTTTACACAAATCAAACAAAGCTTTTCGGAGAAAGATTTAACAGAGCTTACTCAGGAAACGAAAAAACTGTATCGTTGGGTCCCGTTTCGGTTTGTACGCCCTTTTATTGAAGCAGAAACAAAAGGCATTTTAGACCAAAATGTAAATGCTGCTATTGTACGAATTTGTGATGAACTGTTTGAAAGCCAACCCCATCGTATCATGTATCGTTTTGTGGGGGATTCTATTGAGTTGAACAGCATTTGGGTAGACTATCTGCAAAAACATCAAGGAATTTTACGCGGCTTTATTTTTTGGCATTTGGTTAGGTTTCTACAGAAAAACAATCCAAACGTGATTGGTCTTTCGGAAAAACTTCAAAAACCAACGGAACGTGATTTGAAATTAGCCAATCGCTTCTGGAAGGGTTACTTAGCTGAAAATCCAGAGATGAGGTGTATTTATTCTGGACAACTTATCACCTTCCAAAACCTGAGTTTAGACCATTTCTTACCTTGGTCTTATGTCGTTCATGATCAACTTTGGAATATTATTCCCGCACCAAAAAACATCAACTCCGCCAAAAGCGACCGATTGCCTTCATTGGAAACCTATTTTGAAGGGTTTTCAACCTTGCAATACAAGGCCGTTCAATTCTATTTGAAAAAAGAAAATCAACAACTTCCAGAAGATTACAATTACCTTTTTCGAGAAAATTTACATGAAATGTCACTTGAAACGTTTCAGGACGTCTTAAGGAAACAGATAACGCCCCAATGGCAAACGGCTCAAAATCTGGGATTTCCTTACCCGTTTATTTATGTTGAAAAGTAGATGAGTGATTTACAAAACCCCAATACGCATCTGACCGCTAAAGAACGCAGCACTCCGTCATTGCCCGTGCGTATGGTGCATGAACGCGGACTTATTCTGGGAAAAGTACTGGATTTTGGCTGCGGTTTCGGTAAAGACCTTGACTTTCTGCATCAGAAAGGATTTGATGTTCAGGGGTTTGACCCGCATTATTTTCCGCAATACCCTTCCGACACCTTTGATACCATTCTCTGTTTTTATGTATTAAATGTGCTTTTCCCCGAAGAACAGAATCAGGTATTGATGCAGATTTCAAGTTTGCTCAAACCAACGGGCAAAGCCTATTTTGCCGTTCGTCGCGATATTCAAAAAGATGGATTCCGTACACACCAAGTACACGGCAAACCTACCTATCAATGTTTTGTAAAATTACCGTACACTTCCATTTTCCTCAACGAAAACACCGAGTTTTACGAGTACAAACACATTAACCAAGCTACTGATAACCAAGCGAAATGCCCATTTTGCAAGCCTGCATCACGACTGATATTATTAGCAGAGACTCCTCTGAGTTATGCGGTTCTGGATGGCTATCCTGTTGCTAAAGGCCATACATTGATTGTCCCCAAACGCCACATGGCCGATTATTTTGAACTGACGTTTGAAGAACAAAAAGACATGGTGCAACTCTCCGTATTCGTTCAAAAACGCATCAAAGCCGACTTTCAGCCCGACGGCTTCACCACAGGAATGAACATCGGCAAAAGCGCCGGCCAAAAATTCCCCCATGCTGCCCTGCACCTTATCCCGCGTTACACGGGCGATTGCAAAAACCCAAGCGGCGGCATTCGGGCTATTTTAAAGTAAAATACTTAATAGCCTGTAAATTATAGCATTACCTTACTTACATGCCATATAACTTCATGGTGTCGCGACCCAGTCTGACTGTTGTCTGACCTTTGTCTACAATCTAACAGCCAGTACAGGCATATATAATACAATTTGCTTACGGCAATTCAATATCTTTCAGGCTAAATGGCACGGACTTAACGGAAGCAGAGGTTTCGATGAGAATTTTGAGTCTCCATTTGGGGTTTGGTTTTTCATCATAGCTGTAGGTGTGCAGGTGGTCGCCCGAGATA
This sequence comes from Runella aurantiaca, assembly GCF_003339505.1. Taxonomy (GTDB): domain Bacteria; phylum Bacteroidota; class Bacteroidia; order Cytophagales; family Spirosomataceae; genus Runella; species Runella aurantiaca. The sequence goes on along the minus strand of NZ_QPIW01000002.1, from coordinate 68,547 downwards.
AAGCGTCCACTTCGGCGTATTTCTTTACCCGTTTCGTCCTCCATTTTGATGTCTACGAGTTTGCTAATATCGCCGTTTACGTAAAATGAAAGTTCATTTTCGCCAGCCATACCTGCCCCAAATCCCTCCACCAAGGCCATGAGTCCAGCGGCGATTTCGCGCGCAGCGGGGTCGAGCTGTTTCATTTTGGCATCACGCTCCGCTTTTTGTTCTTTGGCCATTTTTTCGACCGACTCTTTGGTAAAAAACGTAATGGACAGCGGTGCTTTTTTAGGCAATAAATTAACGTTGGGCTTTGCCTGAAAATTGGCCACTTTTACAATCGCGCCGTTGGCTTCGGTAGGATTATACAAATCCAACGTCCCCGAAACTTCTTTGATAGAGGTTGCTTTACGCAGCGGATTTTTAAGTTCAATTTTAAGCTTTTCGTCCCCAATTTCGGCATAATCAGCCCGGTCTTGTTTATCAGTCAGAAGCTCAACGCCTTCACTATCAATCGCCTTGGCGAGACTTTTAATTCTGACGTATTTGTATTTACGTACTTCGTCGCCAGTCGTTTTAATTTCAATTTCACAACGGTTTCCGAAGTAAGAATTACTGAGAGAACGGCGGTCTTCCAGGCTTACGAGAGCTACTTTTTGAGCAAGTGCGGTATACCCCCACAACAGCGTTGCAAAGGCCATAAAATAGGTTTTCATCTTAAGTAAAGGGATAAAGGTTTTGGAATAATTACCCAATTTTAGGCAACTTTTCCCTTACTTGCCGTACCATAAAATAAGTAATAGCGTCTAAGCTGTAGGAACGCCTGAAACGAGAGATACGAGAAAGGGCTAGAACCGCATAAACCACAAAAAGTAGATAGTCTGATGTTGCTCAGTAAAGAACAGATTTTAAAACAATACTTTGGATACGATACCTTTAGGCCGTTACAATCCGAAATCATTGATTGGATAGCGGCAGGAAACGACTGCATGGTGCTGATGCCTACGGGCGGTGGCAAATCTGTGTGTTTTCAAGTCCCCGCCTTAATGAAAGAGGGCATCACACTAGTGATATCGCCGTTGATTGCCCTCATGAAAGACCAAGTCCAAGCCCTCCGCGCCAACGGCATTGAGGCCGCTTTTCTAAACAGTACGCAGAGTACAGCGGAGCAATACGCCATCGAAAAGCAATGCCACGCGGGCGAGCTGAAACTGCTCTATATTGCGCCAGAGAAACTTTTTGCCTCTGGTTCGCTGGACTTCATCAGGTCATTGAAAATCAATCTGTTTGCCATTGACGAATCTCACTGCGTATCGGTGTGGGGGCACGATTTTCGTCCAGAATACACGCAGCTACACATTCTAAAAGCGGCGTTTCCCGACGTGCCCATGGTGGCGCTAACGGCCACCGCCGACCGCGTGACGCGGCGGGATGTGCTGAAACAATTGGGCATTCCGGAAGCGCGAGTGTTTGAGGCCTCGTTTGACCGCCCCAACCTTTCGCTCAATGTACTTCCCGGACGCAATCGCATCAAGGTTATTGAGCAATTTATCAACGACCACCCCAATCAATCGGGCATTATCTACTGCTTGGCCCGCAAAACCACCGAAGACATTGCCCAAAAACTGCGCGCAAAGGGCATCAATGCACGGCATTATCACGCCAAACTCCCTGCCGAAGAACGCTCCAAAGTGCAAGATGATTTTCTGCGCGACGATATACAAATCATGGTCGCCACCATCGCTTTTGGAATGGGGATTGATAAATCGAACGTACGCTGGATTATGCACTACAACATGCCCAGCAACGTCGAAAGTTTTTACCAAGAAATTGGCCGCGCGGGCCGCGACGGACTTAAATCCGACACGATGCTGTTTTATAGTTTTGCCGATTGGATGATGCGCCGCGACATGATTGCAAGTTCGGAATTGCCACAACACCTCAAAGACATTCAGTTTGCCAAACTCGACCGCATGAAGCAATACGCCGAGGCAGACCACTGTCGGCGGCGCATTTTATTGAGTTATTTCAACGAAGCTGTCGACCGCGATTGTGGCAACTGTGATGTATGCCGCAATCCCCGCTCCAAATTTGACGCAACACTGCCCGCCCAAAAAGCACTGTCGGCCATTGCGCGTACGGACCAGAGAATTGCGATGGGTCTGTTGATCGACGTACTGCGCGGCTCCCACAACCGCAACGTGACCGAGCGCGGCTACGACCGCATCAAGACTTTTGGCGCAGGCCGCGAGCTGCGCGCCGAAGAATGGGCCGACTACCTCACCCAAATGCTCAACTCGGGCGTGATGGATGTGGCCTACGACGAAGCACACTCACTAAAGCTCAACGAAACTTCGTGGCAAGTACTGCGCGGAGAGCGCAAGGTGCAGTTGGTGCGGTTTGAATCGTACGAAGAAAAACGGAAGCGTCAAGAAGAAACCGCTGAGCCCGTGAAGACCAAGAAGGAGGTTATTCGTGATGAACTGTTTGAGCGACTACGCAAAGTACGTAAACGCTTATCGGACGAAAATAACATTCCTCCTACTATGATATTTTCGGATGCTACCTTATCAGACATGGCCGAAAAACGTCCTATAAACCGTATTCAGATGTTACAGATTTCGGGCATGATACAAACAAAACTTGCACATTACGGCGAAGCGTTTATCAATGAGATTCTGGAATACGCCCGTTCCAAAACCCAGCCAGGTACGCGCATCGTCAACGGCATGACTTACATCGAAACCCACGATTTGTATAAACAGGGATTGACCCCGAGTCAGATTGCCCAACGCCGAAACCTGAACGAACTGACGGTCTATTCGCACTTGGCCAAGCTGTACGAAGATGGCTACGAAGTAGACGTATGGCAGTACCTGACCAAAAATGAATACCGCACCATCACCGAAGCCGCCGACCTACTCCAAGTAACGCCCGGCGCAGCGCTAAAACCATTGTTTGAGCAACTGGAAGGCCAATATGAATACTATAAACTGCGCATAGCGCTGGCGATTTGGGGGAAAGAGAAATGACGCGTATAAAATTTTGACAAATGTTGCGCCTCCGAGATGCGTAACATCTGTAGGATTTTACTCCCTTATTCCCAGCAAATTCAACATAAAGGCGTATTCCAATGCAATGTCTTTCAAGCGCTTGAACCGCCCCGATGCACCGCCGTGGCCCGCTTCCATGTCGCAGTGAAGCAGGAGTTGATGCTCATCGGTTTTGAGTTCGCGCAACTTCGCAATCCACTTGGCGGGTTCCCAATACTGCACCTGAGAGTCGTGCAGGCCCGTTGTCACCAACATATTGGGATAATCCTGCGCCACTACATTATCGTAGGGACTGTAGGATTTCATGTAGTCGTAGTAGATTTTTTCATTGGGGTTACCCCATTCTTCGTATTCGCCCGTGGTGAGTGGGATGGTTTCGTCGAGCATGGTGGTGACCACATCCACAAAAGGCACCTGCGCCACCACCCCTTTGTACAATTGCGGAGCCATGTTGACCACCGCCCCCATCAATAGTCCGCCCGCACTGCCGCCCATGGCAAAAAGCCCTTCGGGTGACGTCCACTTGGATTGAATTAAGTACTCTGAGCAATCAATAAAATCGGTAAAAGTATTTTTCTTTTGGAGCATTTTACCGCTTTCGTACCACGCCCGGCCCATTTCATGCCCGCCGCGAATGTGCGCAATGGCAAACGCAAATCCTCGGTTCAACAAACTCAAACGCCCCGCGCTGAACGTCGGGTCCATAGAATAGCCGTAGGAGCCGTAGGAATATTGCAAGAGTGGCGCTTTTCCGTCTTTTTGAAAGCCTTTTTTATACACAATTGACATCGGAATCAAGGCCCCGTCGCGAGCGGTGGCAAAAAGCCGTTCGGTTTGGTAATCTTCTTTGTTAAAATCACCCAACACTTCCTGCTGTTTGAGCAAAACACGCGCTTGAGAATCCATGTCGTAGTCAAACGTACTATTGGGGGTCGTGAGCGACGTATAACCGTAGCGTAAGACGGTGGTATTAAAATCAGGATTATTGCTCAAATAAGCCGTATAAGCAGGTTCTCCAAAGTTTAGATAATGCTCGGCCTTTGTTTTTTGGTTGATAATACGAATTTTCAACAAACCTTCGCCCCTTTCCTGCAATACCAAATGATGCTGAAAAGCCTCTAGCCCTTCCAGATACACATCGGGCCGGTGCGCGATGAGCTCACGCCATTGTGTTAAATCTCCATGGTGAGTTTCTGACACCGACATCAGCTTAAAATTAGTGGCCCCACCGAGGTTGGTGCGGACATAAAAGGCCTCGTCTAAATGCTCTATAAAATATTCGTGACCGCGTTGGCGCGGAAAAAATGAAACGCACGCCCCCGCAGGCTCGTCAGCTTTTAAGAGTTGATACTCGGTCGAAACCCCATTTTGATCCGATACAATGGCAATGTACTTTTTGGATTTCATCCGAAACAGCCCTAGATAAAACTGGTCGTCCGACTCTTCATACACCAATACATCTTCACTCACATCAGTACCGAGCCGATGCCGCCAAACCTGAAATCCCAGGAGCGTAGCGGTGTGTTTTCTAATATAAAAAATCGTTTGATTATCGGCCGCCCACGCGTAGTTTCCTCCTTCGGTGTCGGGTACAGCATCGGGATACATCTCGCCCGTAGTAAGGTTTTTAAATTTCAACGTGTATAGCCTACGGCTGACGGTATCTTCGCCAAAAGCCGCAATTTCCTCATTGTCAGCAATTTCAGGAAAGGTGGCGTTATAGTACGAATAGCCCTTGGCCAATTCGTTGATATTGAGCATAATCTCTTCCGCTGCGGCCAACGATTCTCGCTTACGGCAATACACGGGGTACTCGCCGCCGTGTTCGTAGCGATAATAATAATAGTAATTCCCAATTTTATACGGCACCGATTCATCTTCTTCTTTGATACGGGCCTTCATTTCCAAAAACAATTTCTCCCGCAGCTCACTGACGGGCGCCAAAACGGCTTCCGTGTAAGCATTTTCAGCATTCAGGTAGTCGATTACCTGCGCGCTTTCACGCTCGCGAAGCCAATAATAATCGTCGGTTCTGACATCATTGTGTAATTCAAATCGGTGCGGAATCTTGGGGGCTTTAGGCGGTTGTAAGGAAGTCTGACGTTGGGACATAGCGATTAAGAAAGAGTGTTTTTAACGCTGAAAATTACAATATCTTCCCGGAAATACGGTAATTTTGTTAAAAACTAACGCAATGATTACTGACATCCATTCGCTTGACCCCAACGGTACGTATACCTACGCTGATTACCTGAAATGGCGATTTGATGAGCAGGTAGAAATTATCAAAGGGAAAATCTACCGAATGTCGCCTGCTCCGAAAATGGCGCATCAATGGGTATCAAATAAACTATCTTTCCTGCTGAATAAGCATTTTGAGGGGAAATTGTGCACCATCTTTGAAGCGCCATTCGATGTACGTTTACCCATTGGAAATGATCGTTTCCCTGAGAAAATCTATACCGTAGTGCAGCCTGATATTTGTGTGATTTGTGATGAATCCAAATTGGATGAAGACGGTTGTCTAGGTGCTCCCGATTTGATTGTAGAAATCACTTCGACATCAACGTATAAAAAAGACTTCAACGAAAAGTTTAACTGGTACGAAAAAGCAGGGGTACGTGAATACTGGATTGCCATCCCGAGCGAAAAAGCGATACAGGTCTATTATCTCGAAAACGGCCAATACCAATTGGGTGGCATTTATGACCAATCTCCCGCTCAATCGGTGATTTTCGAGGGATTTGAAGCGGCTTTAGAAAAAGTTTTCAGATAGTATCTTCCTCCTTAAACCACCCCGCGTACATCACATAATTGTTGGCGGTGCGCATAAACACCTCACCCAAGTCGGGCGTTACGTCTTTGAGGTATTTGGCAGGATTACCCGCCCAAATCGTACCTGGCGGAATCGTTTTCCCTTGGGTTACTACCGCCCCAGCGGCAATGATTGAGCCTGTTCCAACGTGTACACCATCCATCACGATGGCCCCCATCCCAATCAGCACTTTATCTTCGATGGTACACCCGTGGACAATGGCGTTGTGAGCAATAGAAACGTGGTTGCCGATGATGGTTTTGGTTTTTTGATAGGTACAATGAATCACGGCGCCGTCTTGAATATTGACGTAATCGCCCATTTGAATAGTATTTACATCGCCGCGCACCACGGCATTGAACCAAACTGTGCAATAATCCCCCATGATAACTTCACCCACAACGGTGGCGTTGTCGGCAAACCAACAGTTAGGACCGTATTGGGGAGTTGCGCCGCGCACAGATTTTATAAGAGCCATTGTTCCAGTGTCGATTTGTGGTTACTAATTTTCGATTTGCTTTTTTTCTCGTTCCTTTCTCTCCGTTTTCCTTTCTCCGACATTCAACGCAAAGATAGCAGTCAATCGGTTTTATTTCCGTTTCTTATGGGTTTTTGACGGTTTCAAACATTAAAAATTGGACAATCCTGTTTCACTATCTTTCTTTGATAAAAAATCAAAGTATGTCAAATCCGCTTGCGTCCAAAACGCGAATCTTCATCGTTGTCATCACATTTCTGATTGTGTGCGCCTTTCTGATGCGGTGGTACGTTTTTAAAATCCCGTGGCAGGCCAATCTCTTTCTCGCCCTTATCTCAGGTTCGGTCATGGTTATCTCATGGTTTTTTTTCAGTAAACTCCATCATTTTTTCGACTCCTTTTTCCCCTACGAAAATGGCATCATCATGCGCATGATTCCGCAGGTATTACTCACCTTCGTTTTTGTTTTGGTAGTATCGGGAGTTACTGTTTCATGGGTGATGTCCCTTTTCCCTTTCAGTTCACTGATTGCCCAACAGTACACCGATTTAGCCAAAGTGGCGGGGTATTTCGCCCAATTTCTGGTCGTATTGCTCATCAACGTGCTGCACCTTTCCGATTATTTATTTCATAAATGGCGCGAAAATGCCACCCGTGCCATTCTCCTCGAAAAAGAAAAATCACAAGTACAATTTGATAATTTAAAAAACCAGTTGAATCCTCATTTTTTGTTCAACAGCCTGACCTCTTTGGACAGCCTGATTCAAGAAAACCCCGACTTAGCGCGGCAGTTTTTACAGCAGCTTTCGAAGGTATTTAGGTATGTTTTACAACATAAAGAAAAAGGATTAGTACCACTTTATACCGAGATTGATTTTATAAAAAACTACGTTTTTTTGCTTCAAACACGTTTTGAGACCTCTCTGACGATTGATTTTCAGATTTCGGACGAAAGTCTTGAAAAAAAAATAACGCCCGTTACACTCCAAATTTTGATTGAAAATGCCCTCAAACATAATATCGTCAGCGCGGTTCACCCGCTCACCATCCGGATTTGTTCCGATGACCAGTATCTAAAAGTTGAAAATAATATTCAACCCAAAAAACAGGTGGAGACCTCCAATGGTCAGGGACTGCAAAACCTCAAAAACTTGTATAAATTCCTGACTGATACGCCTTTTGAGACCGTCATCCACAACGGAAAATTTGTTGCGTATATACCTTTGATTGTCTGAGTGAACACAAGAGATGAAAAGTAAGAGGTAGGGGTGAAGTTAATACTTCGTAATTCGTACTTCCTACTTCTTTTAAAACTCCTTTAAAACCCGAAGTATGCAAATATTAATGCTTGAAGATGAGCCGTTGGTAGCCAAAAATCTGGAAAAACTGGTCCGAGAGCTCCTACCACAGGCAACCCTCTTAGGACCGCTGGTCAGTGTAGAAGCGGCATTAAACTGGTTTAAACAAAACGCCGAACCTGACCTTATTCTGGCCGATATTCAATTGGCCGACGGCGTTAGCTTTGATATTTTTCATGAGTTGAAGGTATCCTGTCCCATTATATTTACCACCGCTTATGACGAATACGCCATTCGGGCTTTTAAGGTCAACAGCATTGATTATTTACTAAAACCCATTGATAAAGAATACCTTAAGTCTGCTTTTGAAAAATTTAGTCGCTGGCAAAACACGCCAGATAAAGAAGTTTTCTCTCATCAATTACGGGATTTACTTCATGATTTAGAACATCGAGCCGCAAAACAATATAAGCATCGCTTTACGGCTCATTACCAGCGAGCGGTGGTTGCCGTCCCCGAAACGCGGGTAGCTTATTTTGTGAGGGAAGAAGTCATTTGGCTCGTCACCACCGATAATCAGCGCTTGATTACGGATTATCAATCACTCGATGAAATCGAAGACCTACTCGACCCTACCCAATTTATACGGGCCAACCGGCAATACATCGTCAGAAAAGAAGCGCTAGAAAGCTATCGAACGCATTATTCGGGCAAAATAGAATTGTCGCTTACCGTGCCCGTCAAAGAAGAAATTATCATCAGCAAAGACAAAGCCGCGCAGTTTCGGATTTGGTTTGAGCTCTAAACGGATGTCATTTTTTAGGCAATCACCTCTGTTTTTTACCAAAATGGTTTAACTTTGTGGAATGGAGAGCACTGCTAAAATATATGTTGCCGGTCACCGAGGAATGGTGGGCTCGGCGCTTGTACGACGCTTGCAAGCCGAACGTTATGAAAATATAGTAGTTCGCACCTCACGTGAACTGGATTTGCGTAATCAACAAGCTGTAAGTGAATTTTTCGAGACCGAACGCCCCGACTACGTCTTTTTGGCGGCGGCAAAGGTAGGTGGCATCATGGCCAACAACGTCTATCGTGCTGAGTTTTTGTACGATAATTTACAGATTCAAAATAACATCATCCACAATTCATACCTTACTGGGGTGAAAAAACTGATGTTTTTGGGTTCGTCGTGTATTTATCCTAAAATGGCTCCCCAACCCCTCAAAGAGGATTACTTGTTGACTGGGCCGCTTGAATACACCAATGAGCCCTACGCCATCGCGAAGATTACGGGCATCAAGATGTGCGAGAGTTATCGCAAACAGTACGGCTGTAATTTTATTTCGGCCATGCCAACAAACCTCTACGGGCCCAACGACAACTACGACCTCAACAACTCGCACGTGCTGCCTGCCATGATTCGGAAGTTTCACGAAGCCAAGGTAGAAGGTAAGCCTTTCGTTGAATTGTGGGGAACAGGCTCACCGCTTCGGGAGTTTTTACACGCCGATGATTTGGCCGACGCCTGCGTCTACCTGATGAAAACCTACGATGGTGAACAGTTTGTAAACATCGGTGTAGGTGAAGATATTACCATCAAAAACCTCGCCGAGCTTATCAAAGAAACCGTAGGCTATGAAGGTGCATTGCACTGGAATACCGACAAACCCGACGGCACACCCCGCAAACTCATGGATGTGGGCCGATTGCACAGTATGGGTTGGAAACATAAATACGACCTCGAAGAAGGAATCCGAATTACGTATCAGGATTTCTTATCCAAAGTCGAAGAATACGCTGTATAGCAAAATTGCCCCGCCAGAAAAGCGGGGCAATTTTGTTTATATCTTTTATCGTGGAGGTGTTTTTTACCTCCATTTTGTTCTTAATGTGCTTTGACGAACGAAAAACGCCCGTCTATCCCAACTTTTGCAGCACCTCTTCGATGGGCTTTGCTTCGGGAAAGAACGACACTATTCTAGTTAAAACTCCTTCGATAATCGCATCAGGACACGAAGCGCCGCAGGTAAGCATCACCGTAACTTGCTCCTTTTGAGGGATAAAATTTTCGGTCACTTCCTCCTTTTTTTTATGGAGATTATAGTGCTTAATGAGGGCGTTACTGAGTATTTTATTTTCTGATTCAATAAAGTAGGTCGGCTGTTTTTGTTCGCACAATTCTACAATGTGCGACGTATTGGAGCTGTTGTAACCACCCGCCACCAGTACAAAATCGGCTTCGTGTTGCAGTAAAGCGTAGGTTGCGTCTTGGTTATCATTGGTTGCGTAGCAGAGCGTGTCACGGGTGTTGGCAAAATGCTCTTCCACTTGCTGAGGTGCCAGTTGGTAGTGCTGTATCATTACCCCTTTTAGGTAATCGGCAATACCCTGTGTATCAGAGGCCAACATCGTGGTTTGATTAACCACACCTATGCGTTGCAAATCCTGCTCGGGATCAAACCCTACCGAATATTGCCCCCTAAATTCTTCGAAAAAATCTTCTTTCGACCCCTCTCCCGTAATGTATCGCGCCAATCGTTCGGCCTGTTTCAGGTTTTTAAGCACCACTGTTGGGGCATTTTCTTTGCTGTGCGAAAACGTCGCCCGGGTTTCTTCGTGCAGTGGTTTTCCGTGGACAACGATGGTATAGTTTTTCTGACCAATTTGGGTGGCCCGATTCCACACTTTTTCTACAAAGGGGCAGGTAGTGTCGTATTGGTAAGCATCTATTCCCAACAGTCTCAACCGATTTTGGATTTCGACGGTGGTTCCAAATGCCGGCACAATCACAATATCTTCGGGGCGTAGTTCTTCCCACGGGATAATCTGCCGCCCAGTGGTTTCCATCAAAAACCTAACCCCTCTTTCTAATAAGTCCCGATTTACGTCGGGATTGTGAATCATTTCACTCAACAAAAAAATACGCTTGCCTGGATTATCAGCAATCGCTTTGTAAGCAATTTCGATGGCATTTTCGACACCATAACAAAACCCAAAGTGCCGTGCAATCAGAAACTTTACGGGGCCAAAATCAAGCACCGTTGGCGAAAAATCGCGTTTAAGCTTATCGTTTTTTCGACGCAGCTCTTTGATGGGCGTAATAATTCGACTACGGTAAAAATCAGGTATGTGGAAGGTCTTCATGCTGTTGGAGCAGAATTACGCGTTCGTTGAAAAGAATCGTTTCGTTGCAAAATTACAACGAACGTATATATAACACGCTACATTTCTGCTTTGTTTCAACCTTTCCTCAAAATACCTGCTCATTTACTTTGATTTGGGCCTCTGGATTGAACTGGTACGTGTAGCATTTATTGTCGGCCTGCGTCTCCACAATTCGGTAGCCACGGTAGGATACGCCCCAATTTCCGCCATAATGACCATCAAAAAACGCGGGTTTTGAAGTGGTTTTTCCCATATCAATGGCATGGTCGTGCCCGTGAAACATGGCTTTCAAGTTGGGGTATTTTCCAAGCATTTTTTCTAATTCGGGGCATTCAGTGCCGTGTTCAGACCACATTTTAGCGGGAATATGCATAAACAAAAACACATTTTCCTTCTTGGCAAACCCCGCCAACTGCTTGTCTATCCACGGAATATCGGGGCAAAGGTATTCGCCTTTTATGTTGGACGTGTCGGCCAGAATGATGGCGTTTTTCCCTATTTCAACCGCATGATTGAGGTCGTAGCCCCAAGTAGCGCGCCATTGCTCGGGTGTTACGTGATCGTGGTTGCCGCGGGTCACGTAATAAGGAAGCCCAAGGCTCTCAAAAACTTTCTTTACGTCGGGCAAAAACGCTACGTTGTCGTGAAATAAATCTCCGTTAAAAACCACAAAATCGAGCCGCCTTTCGGCATGTTCTTTTTGCAGATTCTTGATAATATTTTCGTGGTAAAGCTTAAAATTCGTTTTGGGCTGCCCATAATGCCCGTCAGACGCCACGGCAAAACGTAGATTTTTGGCGGATTTGGCCGCAGGTTTTTGGCATCCAAAAGCCAGTAATCCAACCGAAAGTTGGAGAAATTCTCGACGACGAAGCATAGTGTTTCTAGTTTTTTTAGCTATTCCAGATTTCCCAGGCTTTTTCAGCCTGTAATTGAAGCATTGGCAGACCGTTATGAATTTGGGCCCCCTGCTCTTTGCCTTTTTTCAGGAAAAGCGTTTCGGCTGGATTGTATACTAAGTCGTACAGTAAATGATTTGCCCCCAGCAGGTCATACGGAATAGCGGGGCATTCCTCAGTCTTGGGATAGGTGCCTACGGGAGAGGTATTGATAATCAGCAAGTGTTGAGCAATGACATCCGCTGTTAAATCATGGTAAGAAATGGCGGCAGACTGATGTTCTGGTTGTCGGGAAACAATGGTGTACTCAATCTGGAGGTCTTTCAGCGCGGCCAAGACGGCTTTTGCCGCCCCGCCATTGCCCAACACCAAGGATTTCAATTGATTGGGAACGATTTTTAAACTCTCCAGCCATTGTTCCAACGAAATTCGGAATCCATAATAATCAGTATTATAGCCTTTTAATTTGCCATCAGGAAGGAATTTAATCGTATTGACCGCACCGATTCGCGCCGCCGAGGCCGCGTCGAGTTCATCCAAAAAAGGGATGATATTTTGCTTATGCGGGATGGTTACATTCAACCCCGACAAGCCAGGATTTGCCTTAATCAATTCAGGAAAATTATGATAATCGGAGAGCTCAAGTAGCTCATAACGGCTGTTTTCAATCCCTTCTTTTTCAAATTTTTCCGTAAAATATTTTTTAGAAAAAGAATGGGTCAATGGATACCCAATCAAACCAAATACTCTCATTATTGAACAATTATCAGTTTTTTATTTCTCCTAAAACCTTGACTTTCAACGTGTATTACATAAACACCTACTGGCAAAGCGCTAAAATCAAATAGCTTTTGATTATCAAAAGACGGCACATTGATGATTTGTATCGGCCTTCCCATCAAATCGTACACAATTAAGGTGGCATTTTTGAGAATCTCCTGGGTTTCGACTATTACTTTTCCATCCAACGAAGGATTTGGATACACTGCTATGCCATTATTATCGGCCTCCAGAATAAAATCAAACACAGAAGACGTCTTTGAAACGCACGTCAATGTTGAGCTGTGTTGCACAGATGCGGTCACGGTAAACATTCCTGATTGATTTACCCTTATCACTGATTTTATCTCCCCCAAAGTTTGGCTACCAGATTTCCACGCATATACCGCAGAAGCAGTTGGATTGGAAACTTGGAGTGTATAAACTCCTATTTTTTCAATGACTGGAGTCAGCGGAAGGGTTTTTACATCAACCCTTGTCGGCCCTGTAAACGGGGATAAACAACCGATTTCGTCCCGGACGCGGGCCGCATAATTCCCTGATTTAGCGGCAACAATCCGCTTACCTGATTCGCCCGTGTTCCACAATACATCATAATTTGTTTCTACTCGAAGTCCTACCTGATCGCCGTCGCAAAAGGTAAGACGCCCTTCTGAAATAATGGATGGAATGGGAGGGAGCTGATTTACTCGCACGTTTATGGGTTCAGAAGCGGGTGAAGGGCAGCCAAATTGATTCCGAACGATCAAGGTATAATTTCCTGCCAAATTAACAGCTACACTTTTGGTATTGGCGTTGTTGGACCATTGATAGGCGCTCGCATCGGGTGCGGTCAAGGTTACATTTTGGTCCGCACAAATGGTCGTAGGTCCTCCTACCGCAATCGTAGGCCGTCCTGGGTTGGGGTTAACCACAATCCGAATAGGAGCCGATGCGGGAGAGGTACATCCCGTAGAAGGCTCAAAAATAGTAGCCGAAATACTGCCCGCACTATACACCCTGATACTTCTTCCCCGTTCGCCATTGCTCCATTCAAAAATATTACCTCCCGACGTAATCGTCAACACTGTATTGTCGGTTTCACAAAAAGTGGTCGGTCGTTCATTGACCACCGTCGGCGCGGCGGGTAGAGGATTGACCCTGACTGGAAACGCATCCGAAACCGAGCGGCAGCCATTATTATCTACGTAACTTACGTTATAATTCCCCCCAGTAGTTGCCGTAATTGTTTGGCTATTTTGAAAATTACTCCACGCAATGCCAGTACTATAATTGGTCCTTAGCGAAACTTGTCCCCCCTGACAAAAAGTGGTTGGTCCAAGAGCCGTAATGATTGGTTTAGCGGGCAATGCATTTACCGTTATCGAAATGTTGTTGGAAGAAGGCGACTGACACCTGTTGGCGTCAACCGTTCTGACCGAGTATCGCCCTGGAAGATTGACCGTCACACTTTTTGTATTTTGTCCATTACTCCAAATGTATCCTGTTTGATCAGACGATGTAAGGGTAACTACTTCATTTTCACAAATGGTGGTATTGCGGTCGGCAGTGATGGTCGGTGGAGCGGGCAAGGTATTGACTTTTACAGTAACCACTTCCGAACCTGGCGAGGTACAGCCGTTGGCATCGGTAACGGTCAATGAGAAACTACCCGCTTTTAGAATGTTGATACGACGGCTACGCGCTCCGTTGTTCCAATTGTACTGCGCCGAACTGCTCGAAGTTAAAATGGTGCTGTCGCCGTCGCAAAAGACTACTGGTCTTTCGGGTGTTATGATGGGCGCTGATGGCAACGGATTGACCGTTACTGTAATATTATTCGATATTCCGTCGCAGCCATTGGCATCCCGAAAGCGCACATTATAGGTCCCTGAGGTTGTTACTTCAATGTTTTTTGCTTGTTGGCCTGAACTCCAAATATTGCCAGATTCATAATTGGAAGATAGCGTTACGCGTCCTCCTTGGCAAAATGACGTGTTTCCCGAAGCACTAATGGTAGGAGCAGCAGGTGGCGCATTGACCTGTACACTCACGCTTGTTGGCTCAGAAGTACAGCCTTTGTCATCTAGCACACGAACCTCGTATATACCACTGCTGCGAGCCGTTACGACCTGTCCTCTGTCGCCTGTAGACCAGCGATATTCTGCGGCCGAGGTAGCCGTAAGATTAACCGACTCACCCTGACAAAAAGTAAGAGACCCAGACGCTGCGATGGTTGGCTTCGAGGGCAAAGGAGACGAAAAAGACGTAACATTGATGCTCGCGGAGCCTTTGCAACCGTATAAGTTTTGGGTAGAAACAGAATAAGTCCCCGAAGCCGATACTTCTATACGTTGATTCGTTGAACCCGTATTCCACTGATTTCCTGTCGCCCCACTCGAAATAAGCCCCACAGTACTGCCTTGGCAAAGTGGCAATTTGCCGTCTACTGAAATAGCAATTGGAGCGCTTTGCAAATCATTCGGAACGTTGATATTTGGAGTATAATAGACATTCCCCGCACCATCTCGTACGGTGGCTTGATAATTCCCAGGCCCAAAGTTGACCGATGAGCCATTGGCCCCGTTATTCCATTGAACTGATGAAAAAGGCCCTTGAACGTTGATATTCAACTGATTTCCACCAGCACAGCTAACCGAAAAGCTCGGAAATGTTCCTGTTTGAGGAAAACAAGAATTGAAGAAATTATCGTCCAAGGCTGAATTCCAGGCACCAGCCAAATCCGACAAACCCCCGTTTTGAAAATGGAAACCGTCAGGACGGGGGGTTTGAATATTATCGGTAGAAGGTCCGAAGTACACAGAATTTCCACCCAAAACGACCTGATTTTGACCATTAATAATCTCCTGATTGTTTCCTTTTGCGTTATAATAAGATACCCTCGAAATAACCCATCCTACGTTTTTACCAAAATGTTGTCGGGATTTTTCAATGATTCTGCGTAGGTTGGATTCGTACGTCCCAGCTGAATTGTTGAGCAGGTTATCTGCCTCACCTTGGTGCCAAAGTACCGCTCTGATTCCAGTAACACTCGCGTAATAATTGAGTGACATCCTCAAATTCCCGTACGGTTGCCCTCCCGGATAAGTATCATTGATGTAGATACTATTGGTAGTGCCACCATCCACGGTTTCACTCCAGTTTTTGGAGGCGGTTCCTTCCCATGCGGCATTATAAAACAACACAGGTACATTGAGACGATTGGCAATCATGTCTCCCAAACGTCCCCAGCACCACGAAGAAAGCCCTCGGGGGCCCACATTCCCATTGTCGCTCATTCGAACAAAATCAGGCTTAGGAAAAGAGTTATTTTGATTATCGTTATTTCGATAATTAACACAGTTGACACGATCATCTCCTGGGCCAGGGGCACCATAATTAAAAAATCCCTGCGCGTTGGATTGGCCCGCCACTAAAAACACTTCCCCCACTCCCACACGTTGTAATTCGGCCGTACTAATGACATTGCCATTTACCACGCCTCTGACCTGAAGTTCGTACCAGCCTCCCCGTACTTGAATAGTACCAGAGTAAAATCCACCCTGCGGGTTGTCTTTAAGAAGTCGCCAATCCGTTTGCTCCCCTTGTCCGGGACTCATGGGTACAACCCTAACCTCAACCCGGTCAATACTCTGGGAATATTGACCAGTGACGTGGATAGTACCGTTCCCAAAATTGTCACGTTGAAATACGATTCGACTGGTAGGAAATGTGATGTTTATCTGTGCGAAAATGGTCAAAGGAAATAAAATACACGCAAAGCTTTGCCAGAGGCTCCTCAGGTAAAAGTTCAATTTCATTTGTTCAGTATTTGGTGGAATATATACTTTCTAAACTTACTTAAACGCCACTAACTTTTCAATCCTTTAGAGCCTCAATTTATATTTATTACGTGCTTTTTAACGGCACAACTGCCTAAGGATTTAAAGTTTTCCAGATTAAATCTTTCAATTCACTGATTCCTTCTTGGGTCACTGACGATATAAGCACGTATGGAATATCGCCAGGAACCGTTTTCATCATTTCTTTTTTTGTCTCGTCGTCAATCAAGTCACCTTTTGTAATGGCCAACAATCGTTCTTTCTCTACTAAGGCAGGATCATACAATTCCAACTCATTCAACAAAGTTCTATATTCGTCACCGATATTTTCGCTGGTTGCGGGGACCATAAACAACAAAATAGAGTTTCGCTCAATATGCCTCAAAAACCTCAACCCCAATCCTTTACCCTGCGATGCTCCTTCAATAATCCCTGGAATATCGGCCATTACAAACGACTTATAATCCCGGTATCCTACCACCCCCAAATTTGGGACCAAAGTTGTAAATGGATAATCGGCAATCTCAGGTCGCGCCGCCGATACCGTTGAAAGCAACGTTGATTTTCCAGCGTTCGGAAATCCTACCAAACCTACATCCGCCAACAGTTTCAATTCCAACACAATCCATTCCTCCTGCGACGGATCTCCCGGCTGAAAGTGCTCTGGCGTTTGGTTGGTGGCGGTTTTGAAATGGTGGTTTCCCAATCCGCCCCGACCGCCTTTGAGCAAAATCACTTCCTGTCCGTCCTCGGTTACTTCCGCTAAAATCTCCCCCGTTTCGGGGTTTTTGGCGATGGTACCGAGCGGTACTTCTACTATGACGTCTTCTCCTTGCTTTCCGTTGCAACGGGCTCCGCTTCCAGCCTCTCCGTTTTCGGCCCGGATATGTCTTTTATACTTCAAATGGAGTAGGGTCCAGTGCTGAGAATTTGCCTTCAGAATCACGTGTCCGCCCCGGCCTCCATCGCCACCGTCTGGCCCTCCTTTATCAACGAATTTTTCTCTTCTGAAATGTCGTGAGCCGGCTCCCCCCGCTCCCGAGCGGCAACTGATTTTAACGTAATCTATAAAGTTTGAACTTGCCATTTTGACGTGTTTATTTTCCGACGATATCGGAAAAATTATCTTTTAGTGAATTTAGTACTTACTACTAACTAACTCCTAATAGACAACAATGATTCTTTGATTGCTTATTTTACAACAAAAAAACTCGTATGGAATGCCTCCCGGCACAGCCACACGAGTTACAAATTTGGGAAAGAAACGGCAGAGTCTATGTGTATTGACCCCTAAAATTATTATTCGGTATCGATGGCCGAACACAAATTATTAAAAATATCCTCGATTTCACCAATTCCATTTACCACGGTCAACTTGCCTTGCGCTTGATAATACGGCAATACATGGACGGTTTTGTTAAAATATTCGTCAATTCTTTTGACCAATTTATCTTCGTCGTCATCGGCACGGCCGCTCACTTTTTTGCGCTCGGCAATGCGGCGTTTAAGTTCTGCCTCATCCACATCCAACTGGAGTACCGCTTTGATATCGCTGTTTTTTGACGTCAAAAAAGCATCCAAGGCCTCAGCTTGGGGCACCGTACGCGGAAAACCATCAAAAATAATGCCCTTCGCGTCGGGATTTTTTTGAACTTCTTCTTCCAACATATCAATCGTGACCGAATCTGGCACCAAAATCCCGTTGTCAAGCAGGTCTTTTACGCGTTTTCCCAACTCGGTTTGTTCTTTGATGTGCATCCGAAACAAATCGCCGGTTGAGATGTGAACCAACTGATATTTTTCGATGAGTTTTGCAGCTTGGGTGCCTTTGCCCGCACCCGGAGGGCCAAAAAGTACAATATTAAGCATCTGACTGAAAGGGCTTTTGGTGGAGGTAGAGCTATGTTTTTGAGGTTTGACTGCGCAAATTTACAATTTCATCACACTACTCAACGGTTTTTGGGCACAAATTAAAAAAGGATTTTGCTAAAATGAGGTAGTTTGAGGAGAAAGACCCCGAATAATTCAAATAAAAAGCGATTACTTTTCGAATTTTAAACACAATATCGCAATCACAAAAAGAGGCTACCTCACGTAAGGCAGCCTCCTAGATGTACACTTGATAAGATTGAGATTACTCGATAACAATGCGTTTTACGGCACCGTCTTCGTTCTGTACTACGTTGACAAAATACGTTCCTTTGGCATTTTTGCCCAGTTCAAGTTGCCCTACATAATCGCCCGAAAAATCTTTCACTTCTTTGCGGCTCACTTGCTTCCCTTTGGTGTCGGTCACGGTGATGGTCACGTCGCCTTTGTTGGGGGCGTAGAAGCGGAGGTTGAGTTCGTTTTTGTCGGGGTTGTTGGGAAATGCCTCCAAACCGCGAATTGACGCAGGCTTGCCTGAACCTCCAAGATTGATGTCGCTGTGCCAAAACTCACGGAATTTGGGTTCAAAATCGCGGCTCCAGTCTTCCATGTTGCGCTCCAGCTTCCGCATTTGAGGTTCAATCTTCTTTTCAACGCGCTTCATACGGTCGGCAAATGCCTCTTCGTCAAAGTCAAACCTAAAATTATGATTGTAGTTGTAGTTATCCTGACGGTCTTTGGGGTTGGACTTATAAATTTTTACCCGCTCCTTTTCTTCTTTTTGTTTCCGCACAATTCTATCATCGTCATACCGACGGTCATGGTCTGAGTGGCGGCTGTCACCTTCCTCAATCTCGATGCTCAATCGGCGGTTGGCAGCGTCTTTGCCATTGCCTTTCAATGAATCCACGATGGCTTTTACCTTGGCTTCGCGCTCGGCTTCCGAAAGATTGTTGTAGGTATACGAACGCTCAACGATTTCGGTTTTCCCGTCTTTTTCTTCGCTCATGCGTACGCGAACGGTTACTTTATCTTTGGCAGAATCTCTCACTTCTTTCTTTTCGTCCTGCGACAGCGCCGTTGTGGCTACTCCCAGCCCAGCGACCAATGCGATCAATGCAAATTTTGTTTTCATGCGTTTGTTGTTTTAAGGCTCAAAAGTGTTTAAAATTTAAAAAGTCGCGGTGTTAAATTTTCTTAAATTGTGTTAAAGGATTGGTTGAATTACGTTATTTTGAATGGTAACAAATCAAAAGTCACGTTTTACAAAAAGAACGTTGCATGGAGTTGAAAAAAAATGATGACCACCCAAAAAATACGATTGTTGATTACGCTCATGGGCCTAGCTGCGTTGGGGTTGATGGGATTTCAGTGGCATTGGATTACGAGCGCACTGGCGCTGCGCAATGAGCAATTTGACCTAAAAGTGTCGGATGCGCTGCAAGATGTGGTCCGAAAATTAGAAAAGCAGGAAATCATTTATTTGATTCGTCAACGCGAACAAATCGAACAACAACAGCGCAAATTGGAAGCGCTGAATAAAAACCGACTGGCCAAGTCGAGCCAGTCGCCCAAACACTCGTTGCCCAACGAATATGCTTCCAATCGCGACGACAAACTAACAGGCTCTAATCCCACCGACGCCCTTACCCCTCGGAATCGCTCCATGACGGATTTTCAGGCCAACCTCATCAACGAGTTTTTACGCCAACGCAACAGCGAATTGCCCCATATCGAGCGTTTTTTACGCATTCACGCCGAACAAGAACGAATTTTTGACGCTTGGTTTAATCAAATGGACCACGCATTTTGGCCCACCGATAGCACCACCAATGGCTCGGTGCTGATGACGGTGCGGTCGTCGGTGCAAAAAGCGCGTCAAAACGCCGAAAATGAGCCGCCGACCTACCTGCCGAGTCGCGCTAAGACCAAAGAAAAACTGCTTAAGGTGGCTTCTGCGTCGCAGAGTGATTTATTAAAAGATGTTTTTAAAGATTTGCTTTTTAGCAAACGCCCAGTAGAGCAGCGCGTCAATCGAATCATGCTTGATTCACTGCTGCGAAAGTCGTTGCAGGAGCGCGGTATCGGGATTGCGTATGAGTTTGCTATTCAGAACAATGTGCATCAAAATATTATCTTTTCGACGGCATCTTACCGCCCAGATAGCACTGATTCAGAACTATTTAAGGCAAGTTTATTTCCTAACGAACTCAATAGTATGCCCAGTAAGCTGTTGGTGTATTTTCCCGAACGACAGGCGTTTATTTTGGAAAACATGGGCTTTACCCTCATCAGTTCAGCCTTGTTGTTGCTCGTCATTTTGGGTTGTTTTTACGTAGCAGTGGCGACCATTTTGAAACAGAAAAAACTCTCGGACGTCAAAAATGACTTTATCAATAACATGACGCACGAGTTCAAAACACCGATTTCGACCATTTCGCTGGCCGTAGGCATGGCACGCGAGCAGGTAGAAACGCAAGGCGAGCCCCTCAAAATAAAGCGCTATTTGGGTATAGTGCAGGACGAAATCCAACGCTTGGGCGGACATGTAGAGAAAGTACTGCAAATGGCTTTGCTCGACCGTGGTGAAATTAAACTTCGGCCTACCACCCTTAATATTCACGATGTCATTGAAAAAGTTCTGAACAACCTGAGTGTACAACTGGAACAGCGGCAAGGAGAAGTTGAACTGAGTTTTGAGGCCGAGCAAGAAATCATTCAGGCCGATGAGCTGCATTTGACCAATATCCTGACCAATTTGATTGATAATGCCAACAAATACTCCCTCAATGCGCCGCCGCAGATTATGGTAAGCACCGAAAGTGATGCCGAAAACGTATATATCCGCGTCACAGACCATGGCTTGGGGATGACCAAAGAACAGCAAACCAAGATTTTTGAGCCATTTTACCGCGTTCCGACGGGCAATGTTCACGACGTAAAAGGGTTTGGGTTGGGATTGAGTTACGTCAAAAAAATGGTCGAAGCCCACGGCGGCCGCATCGACGTCAAAAGCAAGCCCAGTGAAGGCAGTACCTTTACGATTCAGTTGCCGTTACAAAAAGGAACTTTGAACTAATAATAGAAACAGCATGACAACCAACCCGCCGTCTACGAAAATTCTTTTGACCGAAGATGACCCTAATCTAGGGCAATTGTTACAGGAATACCTCACCAACAAAGGCTACAAAACGGATTTGGCCATAGATGGAAACGCAGGTTTGAAGCGGTTTCTGGAAGGTTCGTTCGATTTGTGTCTGCTAGATGTGATGATGCCGAAAAAAGATGGCTTTTCGTTGGCCAAAGAAATTCGCCTCACCGACAAAGAGGTTCCTATCATTTTTCTGACGGCTAAAAGCATGAAGGAAGACACCATTCAGGGTTTTAAAGCGGGTGCTGACGACTACATCACGAAGCCGTTCAGCATGGAAGAACTATTGCTCAGAATACAGGCGGTATTGCGCCGTTATCAAAAAACGGCTCCAATGCACGAGCCGCAACAAAGTGTATTTCAACTCGGGAAATACACCTTCGATTTTGCGCACCAGGTCCTTACCCAAAACGGCACCCCACAAAAACTGACAAGCAAAGAAGCGGCATTGCTCAAATTATTTTGTGAAAACAAAAACCAACCTATTAACCGAAGTTTTGCGTTGAAACTCATTTGGGGCGACGATTCCTACTTCAACGCCCGCAGCATGGATGTCTACATTACCAAGCTCCGCAAGCACCTCAAAGACGATGCATCGCTCCAAATCATCAACCTCCACGGCGAAGGTTTTAAGTTATTGGTAGATGAATGAGTTAGCGCGGAACGGCATAGATATTGATGTTTATATGCCATTTAGTTATGTCTTCTTTGGTAGGAATAGAAACAACTTTGGCGGTGGTATCAAACTCTTCAAAGTAAAAAATATCGTAACCATGTTTGGCAATGGTTTCAAACAGTTCCATTTTATCGGCAGGACTGTTATGCTCAAAACTTTCCGCTACAATCACTGGCTTGTATTGGGCAATTAAGTCCGAGATAGATTTGAGAATTTCCTTATCGTAACCTTCAGTATCCACTTTGATGAACGATAGTTTGGGGAGCCAATCTCCGTAATTCGCCTCCAAAAAACGCATCAGTGGAATACCCTTTATTTTCTCGGGATAAACGAATTTCCCATGACGGCTTTCTTTGATTGGAGAAATTCCGCCGTTGACAAAAGAAGCCTCTGAAGAGATAAAAAAGAACTCTTCTTCCTCTACCGAAATTGCAAACGGTAGGGCATGAATGGACAGTTTGTCTTGGTTGAGAGTGGCGTTTTCCTTCAGTATTTTAAACACGTACGGATTGGGATCGAAGCCCAGCGCCAAGCCTGATTTTCCCGCTGCCAATCCCATCGGTACGGTGGTATCTCCGATGTTGGCGCCAATGTCAATGACCAAATCTCCTTCTTTGATAAATTTACGAAAAAAATCGACGGTTTCTTGCTTCAAACCCAACCGCGTAGCCAAAGGATTGTCCCATTCTGCAAAATCGATTTGTCCGTCTTTCTCCAATTGGTAATGATTGATGAGAGAAGGATACTCTTTGGTATATCTTCTGGCTATTTTTCGACGGAAAGAGTCTCTGAAGTACTTAAACATCTATGATTGAGGTTTGGATTATAAGGCAATATTGTCGATAATTTCTTCATATTTTGCCTAACTGAAGGAATTATTAGGTGAAACAAAAAAAGAGTCAAATAAACCCCTCAAAAAGTTAAAAAAGGTGGAAACTCATCCCAAGCCTCCACCTTTTTTAACTTTTTACTACTTCTATTTTTTACGTTTCTTTTTCTTCTCAATTACTTTTTCGGGTTCTACGGGCGGCGGCGGCGGCGGAATGCTCAAATCTTTGACTCGAATATTCCGGAACTTCACCACATCACCGTGGCCAAGAAATCCGATGTAACCCGATGTACGACTGAGCCCAGGATGGTCGCGATGATCGGCAGTACCGTTTTTAGAAGCTTCGGCCAAATCACCATCCAAAATCACCGTACCATTAAGGGTCACTTTGACTTTAGAGCCTTTGACTACCACTTCCTGCTCATTCCACTCACCGACGGGTTTGAGGTAGCCCCGCTTGGCAGCAATGATGCCGTAGGCCGAGCCATGGTACTGATACGGTTGCAGGTTTTTATAGATTTCGGCCTCATTGTCCAGAATCTGTAATTCCGTGCCCACATAAGCGGCATCGCCCTGCAACGGCGCACGAATGCCCAGACCATTGTTGGAACCAGGTGTTAGCATGAATTCAAAACGGAACTCAAAATCGCTGTATTCGTCTTTGGTAAATAGGTTGCCTTTGCCACCACGGTTGGGATAAATCACCATTGCACCATCTTCCATGACATAATCGGTGGTGTTGCCCATCCATTCAAACATGTTGGTGCCGTCAAACAACATTTTAAAGTTATCTTGTTTTTCCTGCTCGCTCAAAACAAATGGCTTTGTTTGGGGCAATTCACGCACGTAAATGTCACGGTAGGCCACGAGTGTACCATGCGCCTGAAGTTCTAATTGCTCCATCGGAAATATTGGTTGCTTACGGTCCCAATAGTTTTCCAGAATGACATTATCTACTACCAATTCACCATTAAGCCGCACCGTCACCCGGTCACCTTTCATTTGGATGTAGAATGTGTTCCAATCGCCAATAGCGTTGTCGGCCAATTTAAGCGGCTTGCTTGGGTTCTTTTGGTTATTGTACAAACCGCCCGAGCCTACCTGCGCACCTACTTCTACGCGTGAGGTATCCCACACCTGAACCTGCGGCGAACCGCGCAGATAGATGCCAGCATCACCTTTAGGTTCAATGCGCCAATCGACGTACATTTCAAAATCGCCGTATTTTTTAACAGTACAGAGATTATCACCGTGCCCCGTGAAGATGAGTTCGCCATCTTTAACAACCCAGCCTTTCCGCATCACTTCGTCGGCTTTTGCCTGTTTGGCGGCGAGCGTATCGGGGTGCATTTTGGCCCGGGCAATAGGGTTGGCGACCAACCCTTTCCAGCCTGTCAGGTCTTTTCCGTTAAACAACGAAACAAACCCCTCGCCCGCTGGCATTTCAGCCAAATGCTTCCGAACGGCCTCTTTTTGCTCGTTGTTGGCGGCAAAATTCAGGGCTTTATTTAACAATTGACGTACGGTATTCCCCTGAAAATCTTTGTTGGCCAATGCACTATTGATGACCACTTGTGCGGCAGTTTGTTGTAATTGCGTATCATCCAAATAATTACCCGCTAAAATCAACGCGTTGAAGGTGCGATTGCGAACGAGTTCTTTTAGAATACTTTCTTTTTGGGTGGCTGTTTTGGACATATCCATCGCCTTACGCAGCATCAATACTTTTTGGGTGGGCGTTTGATTCAGCCGATTGGCCGCTTTGATGTAGCCACTCACCGCTTGGTCAAGGTAGCCCGCGTCAGTGGTGTTTTTTCCAATTTTATGCAGTTCAAAAGCAGCACTGGCATCTTTCCAATTGGAAAGGGCATTCAGGGCCGCGTTTTGCGTAGCTGCATCTCCATTTTGAAAAGCTGCCGCCACGGTTGATAGTGCTTTTTTGCCACCGATATTGGCCAAAATGCGCAAATAATTGGGTTTCTTATCCGTCGGTGCTGCGTTCATCTGTTCCAATACCGTGGTTGTTTGCTGCATCGCATCGCCTGTTTTCTTTACCACGGCAGTTATCGCTTCCTGCGTTGAAAGCACCTCTTGAGGAGCCGAAACACTATTCAACAGCCCCACCAAGATAGGCAGGTCTTTAGACGCCGAAACGCTCTTCAACGCCGCAAAAGCCGCTGCTTTTACGTTGGAATCGTTGTTTTTTAATTGCGTCAAAACCACCTCTATTTTGCTATCGGCCGCACGCGCCGCCAATACTTCAAGCAATGCGGGCTGTGCACTTGCAGGCATGGAAGGTAGCGCGGTCGCGATTTGGTCTACTACTTTATCGCCTTTCATGACGAGCAACGCATTTTTGACGGCAGTTACCTCGTCAGTTGTACCTTTTTTGAGGACTCCCAATAAATTAGGCAAAACACCTTCCTGCCCGATTCTTCCTGCGGCCTTAATCGCCGCCAATTTTACACCACTTTCTTTATTGGTCAAATTTTTAAGAATGACTGGCAATGCCGATTTTGCGCCAGTTTCTCCTAATAGCCCAATCACCTCGGCTTGCGCAACGGGCTTCAAAGTGGGCAAAGCTGTCAAAAACAGCCCAGTTGTGGCAGGAGTAATGTATTTTTGCGCGTATTTCAGCGCCGCTACTCGGTAATTAATATCAGTGCTTTGCAACGCTTTGAGCAATACAGGAATGCTGGATGCACCCTGTGCGTCGGCCAATAATTTCAATGCCGCCGAGCGCGTGGGCGTTTGGGTGGCATTTTTTAACAATGCCGTGGCCGCCTTGATGGTCAGGGCTTTATTCCCATTCTCAGTCAATCGCCCCAAGTAAGTAAGGTAAGATGATGTAGCGTTGGCTTCATCATACCCATAAGAGGCCTTGGCCGCCGCACTCATCAAGATACTTTCTGACGACGGAGCGCCCGTCATTGCCAACGCATAAAGCGCTACTTTTCTGCTTTTTAGATCGCTACTTGAAGCTAATTTCTCAATGGCGGGCGCGGCTTCCGCAAAGCGGCTGTCGCCTAAGGCTTCTACAATGGAAATCTGAGCCTCTCCGGAAGCACCATTAAGTGCTTTCAACAAGGCCTGACTCGCTGTTGAAGAGCCTATTCTTGCCAAAGCCCTAGCAGCGGGACCGCTTAGTTTCCCATCGTTTAGATAAGTAGACAAGATGCCGACACTTTCCTCTTTGCCCACCTGTTGAAGTTGAAAAAGAAGAAAGGCTTGATTGTCTTTATCGGTCACTTTACCCAAGGCTTCGGCGTAGGCTTCAGCGGCCATTTTTCGCCATTCTTCCTTGCCCGGCTGCATGACAAAGGACGAAAATCCGCCAAGTGCGTATTGAACTTTGGCGTTATTTCCTTTGGCCGAAGGTACCAAACCAGAGGCCAATTGGACAATGCCCGACTTGCCCAAAGCGGCCATATCATCCATGTTTTTTTGCCATTGTTTGGCATTTTGGGCAGGAAACTGTCCCAATAGCGTGGTGATTCGGTTGTCAACCTGCGCCGTGGCCATCGACCCGCTCACCAAAAGAGCAATGAGTATATATTGTATTTTTTTCATAAATGCAGGAAAAGAATTGATTCAATCATTTTGCACAGTTACGTTTTGTTACATGGTCCAAGGGCCACGCATGGGCTGGTCTATGAGGCGATTGGCGCCTTCATCGTCCACGAATAACTGTTTAACAGGGTCAAATTTCAATGAGCGCCCCAAACGCAACGCCGTCAATCCCATGTTGACAATGGTACAGGAACGGTGTCCATTTTCTTCGTTCAGCGCAAATTTCTGACGCTTTTTCACGGCTTCCACAAAATCCGTTACTTGAGGCTCCGAATCGGGAAACGCCGCGAGTTTTTTCTCTAAATCAGGAATATCAGAACGGAAATTGGGATATAGTTTCCCTTTCGGCCCTTCGATGTAAGGAACATTTTCATCCTTACCTTCTCCGTCCAGAATGATTTTACAGCCATCGGCGTAGGTATATTCAATGCGACGCCACGTACCCACGGCATCGGTGTGTTGCTGCGGCGCATCAATTTCTACGCTGATGGGACTGGTATCGTCTTTGCCCAAAAAGTACTGAATAGGGTCTAAATAATGCTGCCCCATATCGCCTAGGCCACCGCCGTCGTAGTCCCAATAGCCACGGAATGTACCGTGTACGCGGTGCTCACTGTAAGGTTTGTATTGCGCTGGTCCGAGCCACATGTCGTAGTCCAATTCGGCGGGAATGGGCTCGGGTTGAAGATTTGTTTTTCCCACCCAATAGAATTTCCAATCAAAACCTGTATGACGGCTTACCGTCACTTTGAGCGGCCAGCCGAGCAAGCCACTTTCCACGAGTTTTTTAATGGGTTTTACGGTGGTATTCATGCCATAAAAATTCGATTCAAAACGGAACCAAGTATTCAGGCGAAAAATACGACCGTGCTGTTGTACAGCTTCCACGAGACGTTTTCCTTCGCCGATGGTGCGGGTCATGGGTTTTTCACACCACACGTCTTTGCCCGCACGAGCTGCATCGGCGGCGATGATTCCGTGCCAATGTGGCGGAGTAGCTACGTGTACAATATCCACTTCGGGCAGTTGAATCAATTCACGGTAGTCAGAAAAGGTTTTTACGCCCGGTTCCAACTGGTCAAGCGCTAGTTTGAGGTGGCGTTTGTCTACGTCACAAATAGCCACTACTTTGGTGCCAGCGTAAGGAATGTGCCCACGGCCCATGCCGCCTACGCCCACAATGGCTTTGGTCAATTGGTCACTGGGGGCCAAATAGCCTTTGCCCAATACGTGACGCGGTACAATCGAAAAGGCCGCTAGCGTAGCAAGTGAGCCTTTGATAAATTTTCTTCGGGAGCCAGAAACAGGGATATTTTCTTTCATAAGACAGCGTTATGCGTATTTTTTCCTTAATAACAGTAAGATAATTAAAAGCCTTCATTACTCATTTTTTTTAAAAATAAGCGACGATTTTGCCAAAATAATTACAAATGAGGGGAGATATACACTTCTTTAGGAAGAGTACTGATTTAATCACAAAATGTACTAAGCAGTTGTTTTAGAAAGCAATAACAAACCGTGGATTTTAAAGGAGCGCCGCTCCAGTCCCGTTTTCAGGGGCAAAAATCACTCTTCCATAATCGAAAGTTACGCCAGAGGCGGGGTCGTTGGAAATGAGCAAAGTGCCGTCCATGTCAACGTAGTCTAGTAACGGTAGTAGATGGGCAATGGCAGAAATCCCTACGCTCGTTTCGTTCATGCATCCCACCATGGTTTTCATTCCCAAAGCTTTTGCTTCGGCAATCATTCTACGGGCGGGCGTGAGGCCACCGCATTTGGTGAGTTTGACATTCACACCGTGAAAATACCCGTGACATTTAGCCACATCTGCCTCTATAATGCAACTTTCGTCGGCAATGCAGGGAAGGGCACTTTGGTCAAAAACGCGCTTCATGCCTTCCCAATCGTCTGCTTTGAGGGGTTGTTCTATGAATTCAACGCCCAGGGCTTTCAATTCATAGCTGTACCGAATCGCTTGATTGGCCGTCCATGCGCAGTTGGCGTCTACGCGAAAAATAGCATTGGTGTGTTTTCTAAGCTCTTTAATGATGACTAAATCGTCATCAGTGCCAAGCTTGATTTTATAAATCGGCCAAGGCAATTCTTTCATTTTAGCGACCATTTTTTCCACCGTATCAATGCCGATGGTGTAGTTGGTCATCGGGATATTCTCGGCAGAAAGCCCCCATGCTTCGTACAACTTTTGATGACGTTTTTTGGCCCAAAGATCATTAGCGGCCTCGTCCAATGCACATTGGGCAAAGGGATTATTGGAGAGTAAAGGATGAACAAATGTCCAGAAAGATTCTGGCGATTGGAGGTCGTAGCTTTCGATGCCTTCGCGAATATTTTCCAGCGCTTCCACCATGCCTTCAATCGTAATGCCGTAGTATTTATTAGAAGTCGCTTCACCAAATCCACTTAGTGTGCCGTCGCGTAGTTCTACCACGAGCGTTGGCTGAACATCCCGCGAATCGTGCGCGATAGTAAATGTATGACGAAGGCGTAAATCAAAGCGATGGAAAAAGAGTTGCATAGTCCCGAATACAAATGTTTATATCGGTAAATATACACGTCAAACGGGTACCATCACCCAAGTTTGTTTAATAATCCGTAGAAAAACCCGGCGGACAAATAATTGAATAAAAGGTGTAACTGAGCGTGATTGAGGTGTAATAATACATATCCTTGGTGGTAGGATTGCCCAGTTGAATCTTTTGAGTGATGGGGACATTATCTCCCAAATCATCCAGATAATCGGTGAATAACTTACGCGTACCAAATTCAAACTCAAGGCTCCAAGGGCGCTTAAACTCCCATTTTACGCCAGCGCCAAAGGGAATATTCATTTGGGTAGTTTTGTAATCCGCTGTTTTGTTACGCGGATTAAACTTATAAAACCCTAATCCTCCAAAAAGATACGGCGTCCAGTTCTTCGCTTTTCGTTTTTGTGAATAATTCAAAAAATTGTATTCGGTAATTAGACTTCCTTCCAAAATCGAAGACCTAAAAGACGCATTGCGGGCTTGGTTGAGCGGGTCGGAAGAACGGCTGTCTTTTGCCCCTACCAAACCAAACATACCACCCGCCCGGAGCGAAACCGAAGGACTGAGATTATAGCGAAACAAGGCATGGCCTGCGGGAAGATAATTGCGAGGATTAAAGGCAGGCGACAAGTCACCCTTGTAATTTAATCCTCCCAACCCAGCTCCGATATTGATGCGTTGGGCATTGACCTGTAAACAAAAGGCTCCCACAAGGAAGCCAATTAAAAGATAAGAGTTTTTGTTGCTCACAATCGATTTCTTAACGTTAAATCTCTCAAGTATTAACGAATAGGAGGACACTTAATTTTGGATGGCAATACATAACTTACCGTAATGTTGGTCAATAAGTAGTTGTCACCGCGTCCGCCTCCTCGAAAATCCCCCTGTGCCCAACCCGATAAAGGACTTGTGGCAAACGGATCAATAGAGGGCTCATTTGGATACACAATTTGTCTGACAATATCGGTACGATCTCTTCCAGTACGAGCCGCGATGGGTTCATTGGTACGGTTAGACATCGCGCGGGCCAAATCATTTTTCAACACTGCGGGGTCAGGAAAAAGTCCACCCGCATCATCCAAGTGGTCCGAGCCTGAAATACGTATCCCTCCTTCAATTCCAACGTTCCATTGGTTGTTTACCCGCCAAGTAAAACCCATTCCGAAGGGAATTGAATACGTAACCAATGAGTAAGGCTTAGCATAGCCCGGCTGGCCTTGCCCTTCGGTGCCAAGTGGCTGAAGCGCTACCCAATTATTGTCATATCCGGGTGCTTGCGGGGTCTTGGCTTTGGGGTTATGGGCCAAAACTGCAATACCTGCAAAAAGATAAGGACTAAATGCTACTCTACGGTTAGGGCTTCGGCCATCACCCCGCAGTTTATAGATTCCGACTACACTGAACTCCTTAATATCGTTACGAAAATGAAGATTTCGTACATAAAAGCTAGGAAAAGGATTTCCACCCGCACCACGGTTATAATATTCATCATCACCCGCGAGCCGTGCCCACGTAAAACCCAGACGTGCCGCCAAATGGGGGGTAAAGTTTCGGGTGTACCCCGCATTCACATTCCAACGCATCATCCTGAATACCGACCTTACTGGGGTACGAAGGGGGGCTAGTTCTCCTAAATAGGAAGATGTCCCTAAGCCAAAACTCACGGTTGAATACTGCTCAAAAGGAGTTTTACGGCGTTGAGCTTCCGAAGCATACGTCACCAGTAGCGTAAACAACAGGGTGCCGACAAGTATTTTGAATTTCATTCGCTTTACTGATTTATGCGTGACTTTGATTCAACGCAAAAATGATTGTATTTATTGAATGGCACTACAAAAATCGCGCCGAGAATTAGTTTCTAGCATCCAAACCCCAATGTAATTTGGTCCGTAAGGTCTGCACAAAATTATCTTGGCTCAATTTGACCAAACGCGCCTTAAAGAGTTCTTTCTTAACCAACAAGGTAACGGTTGAATCCACAATTCTGAAGCGGGAATCTAACGAGACCAGAAAATTACTACTCCGACTTTCGACCCTGAAACTTAGCTTGCTTACGTCTGGAATAATCATGGGACGAACATTAAGGTTGTGTGGGCTGATGGGCGTAATCACAAAAACATCGTTTGTGGGCAATACCACTGGACCACCGCAACTCAATGAGTAACCCGTAGAACCCGTTGGGGTTGAAACAATCAGACCATCCGCCCAGTAAGAATTCAAAAACTCTCCGTCCAAATAGGCGTGTACCGTAATCATGGAAGAGGTGTCCGTTTTGGTAATGGTAAAATCGTTGAGCGCAAAATTATAATCTTCAAACAGGTCTGTATCAGACAATAAACTTACCAACGTACGGTCTTCCGTTTGAAAATTCCCTTGAAAGAGCGCCTCTAGCGAATCATTAATCATGGGCGGCGAAACCGTGGCTAAGAAACCAAGGCGGCCCGTATTGATACCTAAAATGGGAATTTGCCGCGAACGCGACTGCATGACCGATTCCAGTAGGGTGCCGTCGCCGCCAATACTAAAAATAAAATCAGCATCAGGAGCACCGTGCGGGTGCGGGTAGTTCTTTTCGGTGTAAGGATTGACCCCAGCACTCAACAAAAAAGAATAAAAGGAAGAAGAAATAGAATAGTCTATTTGCTTACTCTTCAGAATATCAAACAATGCCTGTACGTAAGGCTGCGTGTCGGTTGTAAAACTGCGTCCGTGAATGGCGATTTTCATGGGTATCGCTTCGGGGATAGATTTGGACGCAAAGGTATAAGAATCCTTTTTAAGTCGACGCTTAGGTTTCCAAATACCTCAGTAATAAATCCAGACGGTGCCGATCGGGGTTTTCAAGCGGCTCATTGGCATATACATTCTCAACTACGTAACTGAAACGCTCAAAGGTAGCTACCACCGCCGACACTTCGGTGCGGTTAAGTTTGAGCGTGAGCGTTGCTTGGTCAATATCGCCATATTCGGCACCCGAAAAATAACTGCTGATGATTTTTACATTATTGGACTCCACCAGACGACTAATGTCGGTCATGGAGTAATCGCGGTTAGACATTTTAAGCACCACTACCGCTCCCGCTTCCTGCGCGCCCAGCAGTCCAGCAAACTTGGCCATCATGTCGGTTACGACGATTGTGCCAGCGTAAAGATTATCTTCATCCAACACCGGAACGGTATCTAACTGGTACTGATTGGCAATGCCTATGACTTCATAAATGTGCTGAAATAGATTGGCGTGGACAGGATTGGGTGGCAAATTAAGTTCAGAGAGCAGCTTTTCATCGTCAGGAAAATTCAAGAGTGTATCCTCACTCAAAAGCCCTTTGTATACTTCATTTTCCACTAACGCTAATTGCCGAATGCCATATTCGTCCATTAAGTCAACCGCTTGCCCGACCGAGTCGTAAGGTCGTAAAACGGGGGTAGCGGGGTTGATAAGTTCTTCGGCCAGCATGGTTGATGTGTGATTTTTCTGAAAACTTAGAAAAGTTATTTAAAGTTTCCAAAAGTATTTTGAGATTTTATTGATAATGAATCAACAGGGGAACAAAAAAAACAGCGTTTTCATTTTTTTTCACCCCATAATAAGCGATTCGTTTTCAATGATTTTACATTTTTACGACCACCAACTCCACCCGTCGGTTACGACGACGTTCGCTCTCTGAGGTTCCCTTCGTCACGGGGCGCGTGGGTCCAAAGCCTTTGGCTTCGATACGTCCCGCGTCAATCCCTTTGCTGACGAGGTATTGCTTGACGGCATTGGCTCGGTTTTGAGAAAGCTCCATATTTTTGTCAAAATCACCCAGATTGTCGGTATGTCCTTCCACCCGAATTTCCATGGTTGGGTTTTCGCGCATGAGCTGCGTTAGGCGATCCATTTCGGCAAATGAAGACGACAACAAATCAAATTTAGAAATGTCAAAATAGATATTATTGAGGGTAATCGCCTCCCCAATCGCTACTGGATTCAACACAATTTGATTGTCTATTTCTTGCCCTCCTTTGGCCTGCGTCAGGTCAAACGCGCCACTGCTCGGGAAATATCCCTTAGCCGTCGCCACGTAAGCGTATTTATTCCCCGCATCCAAGTTAAGCCTGAATCGCCCAGACGACGCTGACAACTGCATGGAATCCAGCCCATTGCCCTCACTTGGCACTACATAACTGATTCGTGCTGAAATAGGCTTTTGGGTTTTTGCATCAACCACCGTACCACGCAAGGTTACTAATTGCGGCGCGGGTGCAGTCTCTTTTTTAGGTTCAACAGGCGGCGGAACATCCTTGGGCTTTTCAGCGATGACAGGCGGCTCCTGATTCTTAGGTTCAGGGGCGGGTTGCTTTTTGGGTAAGGGCCGCTTCGGATTCCGAACATGAACACTGAAATAGTTCCAATACCTTTTTGTTCCTTGGTCACGTCCTTCAAACATATCAAACACCTCAATGCCTGGTTCTAGTCGCTCAAAATAAACAACAAATTTAACCATATCACCAGGTCGTATTTCGCGCTTTTGGGGAGCTACGGGAATACCCTCTGCTTTGATAAATCTAAACTTACGCCCAGCATTTCCGGGCTCATACAATCGACAATTAGGGTCAATTTCAATTTCTTCGTTTGAACTGCGTCTCCCCAAAATCATATCCTCCAACGAACGCGGATTCGACCTGTAATCAAGGGTAAAATAGAGAATAGTAAAGTCTTGAGTCAACTCCACTTTTGTGATATTGACATAGGGTTGAGATTGTTGCTCCACATAAGGGCTCAGGGTAGTGATTTTTTGCGCAAAAGCCCCTCCCGAAAGCAGCAACAAGAGGCAAAAAAAATAGTATAATCGTTTCATGGTCAGATGAGATAATCTTGTGGATAATCTTGCCCGAAATAACGCCATTGAAGAGCGATTAGTGCGGAAATACTGTTAAAAATAGTTAATAAGTCGCCATTCAACGTTGCTTTTAGACCAATTAAACAAAAAATCTTGAAAGTGTCAAAAGACAATTAGATATTTGTCTAATTATTTAATTCTATGAACAACCTATTTCGTGCCCTTAATGACCCTACCCGAAGAAAAATTCTCGAAATATTGCGGGAAAAAGATTTTACTGCGGGCGAAATTGCCGATAAGTTTGAAATGACTAAACCCAGCATTTCTCATCACCTAGATTTACTGAAACAGGCCGAGCTGGTCACTGCCGACAAACAAGGACAATTTATCTATTACTCACTAAATACCACCATTTTAGATGAACTTCTAAAGTGGATTTTTACCCTAAAACAACCATGAAAAAGTCCCTTAATTACTTAATGTTGGCTGCCATTATCGCGCCGCTGATTTATTTAGCTTTTGTCTGGAATCAATTGCCCGACATTGTTCCTACGCACTTTGGCCCCAGTGGAAAACCCGATGCTTTCGGGCCTAAATGGACGCTGGGCATCCTGACCGTTGTGTCTGTCGGGCTCTATTTTCTCATGCGCAATGTTCCTCACCTCGACCCGCGTCTCAATCAGGCAAGCGTATCAGAGCATTATCCCAAACTGATTTTATTGGTACTCACCTTTTTGGGAGCTATTCATATCTTGATTATCCGTTCGGCACTGGAGCAAATGGCGGGAGAAGTATTTATCAACTTAGTGTTTGTCGGTGTCTTTTTATTGTTGGCTGGAATAGGCAATTACCTCAACACCATCAAATCCAATTATTTAGTGGGGATTCGTACTCCGTGGACGCTAGAAAGCGAAACGGTATGGCGCAAAACCCACCAAATGGGCGCGAAGTTGTTTTTTGCGATGGGAATTGTGGGGGCATTAGTCGTGGTTTGGCTACCCGAAATGTGGAAAATCGTCTGGACACTTTCCCTGATTTTTGCCACCGTCATCTGGGTTTTTGTGTATTCATATCGAGCACATAAAGAAGAACAAGCCAATCGGTGACCTGTTCAATTTTTCCCACATCCATTTTTCTTTTAGCTGTATTGGCTTGTTAGATTGTGAACAGTCAGATCATAACAAACTAATTCAATAAGCATTAAGCTTTCGGGTGCGATTGCTTGAAAATCTTCTTTAGTTTTTCGATGGAATTGTGGGTGTAGACCTGCGTGGCGGCCAAGCTACTGTGACCAAGTAAATCTTTGATGGAGTTTAGGTCAGCCCCGTTGTTGAGCAAATGAGTAGCAAACGTATGGCGCAGTACGTGTGGGCTGCGTTTTTGAAGAGAAGTAACCGCCGAAAGGTATTTTTTGACAATCCGCTGAATCAGCACCGCATAGGCGGGTTCGCCTTTATTGGTCAGAATCAAAACGTTCGTACCAGGAAACTGCTCATTTTTGAGCGTCTGATAGCTTTTTACAAGGTCGGCAAGGTTTTTATAGATGGGAATAACGCGCTGTTTGCTTCGTTTTCCTAACACTTTTAATGTGAGGTCATAAAAATTAATATCGCCATCTTTCAGCTCCAGCAATTCTGCCAAACGCATTCCTGTTCCGTACAAAAGCTCAAGAATCAAGCGGTCGCGCAGGCCTTCAAAATCAGCCCCAAATTCCATCTCTTCAAACAAGAGGAGAAGGCTTTTTTCTTCGACAAATTGGGGCAATGGCTTATCGGTCTTCAGCGCCGAAACCCGCAGCATGGGGTTCATCGTAATCACTTTGCAGCGCAGCAGATACCCATAAAAAGACCGCAGCGTGGCCAATTTTCGGTTCACGCTGCGGTGATGCAATTCGGCCTCGACCAAACTCACCGCCCACCCGCGCACCATGCGAAAGTCGGCTTGACTGAGTTCTGTGAGGTTGTAGGTTTTATCCAAAAACTCCGCAAACTGCTCCAAATCTTTTTTGTACGCCGTGAGGGTGTGTACACTGAGTCGTTTTTCGACCGTGAGATGTTGGAGGAATTGATCAAGCATTGTTTGGATGTTAGGCTTTACTATAACGTTCTGATTCTTACATTTTTGTACCAAGACTCATCACCGTGGTCCTGAAGCGCGATTTTTCCTTTGGCACGGGGCGTAGCATAGGTCCATTTTGTGAATTTACTTTTGGCCAATTGCGCTTTCCATTCGGCACCGCCGTACTCGTATTCCACCACTTTCACGCCATTGAGCCAATGCTCTACGTGATTGCCATTGACCACAATTTTTCCTTTATTCCACTCGCCAGCGGGCTTGCTCACAAACTTGCTCGGGGCCTGCATGTCGTAGTTAGCGCCCGTTTTTTGTTTGTCATTGATTTTCACCATTTTACCATTGTCGTTAAACGGCGGGTAGCCTTCATCGTCAATCACCTGATACTCAGGCCCTGAATAATACGGCGGGTGCGCGGGGTCTTCGATTACTTTATACATCACACCGCTGTTGCCTTTGGGTTTTACTTTAAATTCAAACTCCATTTCAAAGCTTTCAAATTCAGCATCGGTTACGAGGTCGCCTGATTTTCCGTGGGTCATCAATGAACCGCCCATCACCATCCAGCCGCTCACGCCCGTTTTGCCATAACTGTGCCAACCAGCCGTGGTTTTTCCGTCAAATAGATTTTTCCAAGGTCCAGGTTTGGAAGCGTAAGAAAAAGTAACCGCGCCAACTAAAAAGGCACTCATTAAAATGCGAAGACTTTTCATGTGCATTTGATTGATTTTAGTTTTATTGAAAAAGGGAATACATTCGTCTAATTTACTCATTTTTGACGAGCTACGGCTACCGCAATTTTAGAATCTGCCGTTCCGTAGTACAAAAACCACTTGCCTTTATACGACGCCAGCCCTTCCACAAAACACACCTGATTGATTTGACCCGTAGTTTCATAAGGGCGGTCGGGTTTGATAAAATAATTTTCAGAACGGTCATTCAACTGTGCAGGGTTTTCAGCATCAAATAAAAACTGACCCGCCGCATAAGCGCCTTCGGGCAGGGTAGGGTCGCCCGTTTGGGCGTAATTCATGCCGTTGTAAATCAACACAATTCCTTTTTTTGTCAAAAAAGCAGGCGGCCCCGACTCCAGCAAACGTGAATCATGTTTTCCGGGGCGCGTTGATGCCACCGCCACGCAGTTCACATCCGACACATTTTGGGGCTGATACGCAGCATCTTTGGGTTTAGTGCTTGGATACCAATTGATTAAATCATCGGAAGTGGCCACATAAAGCTGCGCTTGGTCGCCCCAGTACATCCAATATTTCCCGTTGATTTTGGTGGCAATAAACCTATCTCCCACTTTTTTACACACAATTGCACCCGACTTTGACCAAAAATCACGGTTTCCTTTGATAAAATTATTAAATGCCAAACCGTGTTTTTGCCACTTGACCAAATCCTGCGAGCTTGCCACACACAGGCGCGCCTTGTCGCCGTCGTAGGAAGTATACGTCATTACGTAGCGCCCGTCTTCGGTCTCTACAATGCGCGGGTCTTCGCAGCCGCCTTCCCACTCGTATTTTTTCATAAAATCATTGTCGGGATAAAACACTGGCTCAGGCATTCTTTTAAAATGAACCCCATCGCTACTAACGGCCAATCCTAGACGAGAAGTACCCGCATATTTGCCCACTTTATCTTCGGCCCGATAAATCATGTATACTTTGCCATTACGAACCACTACGGCGGGATTAAACACATCTTTTTCTTCCCAACGAACGGTTTCTCCTCGCACAGGGCACGCAAAGGTTGTGTTGGCCTTGGCCTCTAAAATCGGATTGGCGGCGTCCATTTTTTGGAACGGCCCCAACATCCAAGATTGTGTTTTTTGGGCAAAAACAAGGGGAGAAACAAGCAGAAGTAGCAGGATTTTTTTCATAAATTACAGAAGATTGGAACACAAACAAGAAAGGGTTAAAAGTATTGATAAACAACCTCTTAACCCTTTCTTTATGTTTATTTATTTATCTAGTCAAAACACAACGAAGCCGCCCCAAGCAAGCCAGCATCATTGCCCAAAGTGGCGCGTTTGATTTCGAGGTCTTTCAGGTAATACGGTGTCAACCAATAGTTGAGTTGTTTGGTCACGGCAGGAATGATATAATCAAACGACGCCGACAAACCACCACCGATAAGAATCAGCTTAATGTCCAAAATCCGAATCATAGACACCAACCCGTCACCTAGCATCTCTCCTACGGCGGTCCAGATTTGAAGCGCCAATTCGTCGCCTTCGGCGGCAGCGGCCACTAAGCCCGTGGTAGAAATGGTCCCATCATCGGGTAGTTGAGTCTCACCAGTATACGTCCGACGCATTTCATTGGCTAAATCCAATAACTCTTTCTTGCCAATGTTGCGTTCGAGTACCTTTCCGTTGCGCGAGGGAATATGCCCCGGCTCCATGGCATTTCCATCCCCCCCCACAAACACTTTACGGTTGATAATCGCGGCACCA
This sequence comes from Runella aurantiaca, assembly GCF_003339505.1. Lineage (GTDB taxonomy): Bacteria > Bacteroidota > Bacteroidia > Cytophagales > Spirosomataceae > Runella > Runella aurantiaca. The sequence continues at coordinate 30,255 of NZ_QPIW01000002.1, read as the reverse complement.
CCTACGCCCGTACCAAGGGTGATGAATATATAATTTTCGTTGATTTTTTCTTCGGCAAAGTAAAATTCTCCCAAAGCCGCCGCGTTGGCGTCATTCTCAAGGAAAAACTGTACACCTGCAAATCGTTTTGACAGATATTCCACCAACGGAACGTTATCAATTTCGGGAATAGCCGTAATTTCCAACGGAACGGTCCGATTTCGGTTAATCATTCCTGGCAATCCGATGCCTACTTTCTTTACGTTTGGATATTCGTGCAACTGAATCGCAATTGCATCACCGAGGCGTTCCTCAAAGTGTCCCGACTGGCGCCAACTGGTAGTATCGTGGCTATAAAAATTTGAAATTCGACCGCTTTCTGTGTCCACGACACCCATTTTGACGTTGGTTCCGCCCACGTCAATACCCAAATATTGTTCCATTTGAAAATATAAATCGTTATCAGTTAGTGGTTAATAGTACAAGGCTAGGTGCAAAGTACTGATTTAACGCGCAAAAATCCTAAACTTAAACAATATCTCCCAACTGCGGACGTATCAAAATTTCTTCTACCACCGCTCCCGCCGAAAGATGATACGCCGACCAAATTGCTTCCGCAATATCTTCTGCCTTTATAAACCGTTCGGGCGGCAATTCTACTCCTTCCCAACTTGAAGTAAACGTGGCCCCTGGCAAAATAGCCGTCACTCGAATCCCTTTGGTTTTGAGTTCCTCCCTCAGTACTTTGGTAAAACCGTAAAGGGCAAATTTGGCAACGCAATACGCCCCTCCGTTGGGGTAAGCCGTGATGCTCGCCGTTGAGCACAGCGTAAAAATATGGCCTTTTTTGCGCTCTTTCATCCCTTCTACCAGCCCTCCCGTCAGATAATGAGCACTATACAGGTTGATTTCCATCATTTGCTCTAAGGTTCCTTCGGGTGCTTCGTGGATTTGGCCGGGCACAAAAAGCCCCGCATTGTTAACAATTATATCAACGGGGCGATTGAGCGCCGCAATGAATGTCACAAACGCTTCTACTTCGGCTTTGACGGCCATATTCACTGCTTTCACAAACAGCTTTGCCGACGGATATTTCGCCTGAAGGGACCGTTGAAGTTCCAACAAGTCCGACTCGGTACGGGCACAGGTGACCACGTCGAAACCACCAGCCATAAATCGTTCTACGGTAGCTTTGCCAATTCCTTTGGTTCCACTACTGATAATCACAAGAGGGTTCATCTTAAAAAAATATCATTTTCGTTAAGCAAAGGTTAAGATAATGTTTTACTTTTGTTGGCTTTTTTGTAAGAAAAAGGTATTTTTAACTTAATATTGTTCTTTTTATAACCTTAAAAAACTTACACTTCGTCAATGAATATTTGGCACATTTGTTCTGCCATTATTACTGCTTACCTGTTGGGGTCTATCCCTTCTGCCATTTGGTACGGTGAAGCGTATTTTGGGATTGATGTTCGGAAATTTGGGAGCGGAAATGCGGGGGCAACGAATACTTTCCGGGTATTGGGCAAACGTGCGGGTACAATTGTACTGTTGATAGATGTATTGAAAGGCTGGACGGCCACCAAGCTGGCCAGTATTCTGTTTTTTCTGGAAGTTATCCAGCCAAACCAAGTTCCCACCTTCAAATTAATATTGGGTTTTGCGGCCGTTTTGGGGCATCTCTACCCCATTTTTGTGCGTTTTAAGGGCGGCAAAGGAGTCGCTACTTCATTGGGGATGATTTTGGCCATTGACCCGCTCGTTGCTTCGGTCTGCATTGTTATTTTTGTATTGGTATTGTTGGTATCTCACTATGTATCACTCAGTTCTATCATAGCCGCGTTTGCATTTCCGATGATGTTGGTCTTGGGTATTTTTGGGAAAGCTAGCACCTTATTGATTGTTTTTGGCTTTTTATTGTTTGCGGTTGTGGTCATTACCCACCAAAAAAATATTGTTCGTCTACTCAACGGCAACGAGAGCAGAGTGAATCTTTGGGGACGTCGCAAATAGCAGTCTCTCGACTTCTTCTTGACCCTTTGTTCATAGTAGTTTGCAAGTTTATGCGTTATGTTTGCGTTTGAATACTAATTTGCGTTCAAATCAGCAACCATATTCTCCAAACGATGTCTATTACCCTCATTCTTATCATCATTACCGTCGGTATTAGTTGGTACGGCTTCCAAAACCCTTCTTTCCTCGACAAGTGCTTACTGAACCCCGTTCGGGTTTCTGCCCACAATGAGTACTATCGTTTTGTTACTTCTGGCTTTGTCCATGCCGACTTTGGCCACCTGATTTTCAACATGTTTAGTTTGTATTTCTTTGGGGAAGCCATGGAAATGTTTTTAGGAGGTATCTTTGGCCCAAACGGCACTTTTTATTACCTCGCGCTGTATATTTTGGGCATTGTTGTATCAGATATTCCTACCTTTATTAAGCAACGTAAAAACAGTCGCTACAACTCCCTCGGTGCGTCGGGTGGCGTATCTGCATTGCTGTTTGCGTTTATTTTATTAGCTCCGCTCCAAAAAGTCTGTTTATACTTTGCCATTTGTATTCCTGGCTTTTTATTTGGTGCTCTTTACATGGTTTATTCCTTCTACGAATCACGAAAAATGGGCGGCCGAGTCAACCACGATGCCCACTTATACGGAGCCATCTTCGGTATTCTTTTTATGGCGTTGCTCTTCCCCGCCGCTGTACCCAATTTTTTTGAACAGATAAGTACTTGGCGTCTGTTCTAGGCTTTTTACTTAGCTATTATCTTTTTTCATCATGAACAAAATCCAAATTCCTTTTTTGCTTGCCATATTCGTTTCTGTAGCGTCTTACGCGCAGGACGTGTCTGTCCAATACGCCCAGAGCATCACGCCCAAAGACCTCGAACGCCACCTGCGCGTTATTGCTCACGATAGCCTCGAAGGCCGAGACACTGGCTCTCCTGGCCAAAAAAAGGCCGCCGCCTACGTAGCCAACTTCTTCAAATCCATTGGTTTACGACCTATTGTTACCGATAAAGACGGTTCAAAATCCTATTTCCAACCCTATGGATTATACCAAAAAAGTTGGGGCGAAGTTTATCTAGCAACCGAAAAAGAGCAATACGAATTCCAGCAAGATTTTTATTTGAGCGGGCTACTCAATGTGCTTTCCGAAGAAAAAGTCCCCGTGGTTTTTGCGGGCTACGGTATCGAATCCGACAAATATGATGACTATAAAAGCCTTGATGTAACGGGCAAAGCCGTACTTATCCTTGAAGGAGAACCCAAAAACAAAAAGGGCAATTACCTGATTTCGGGCGACGAAAAACCCTCCAAATGGAGCAGTGACGCAATGTCGTGGCAACGTAAAGTCAGTCTTGCCACGAGCAAAGGCGCAAAATATGTGCTGATTGTGTCAAATTTGACGGGTGATGATTTTACCAAAGAAGTAACCAAGCGCGGCGTCATGAATCAGCGTTTCAACCGACTTTCGATGAAGCCTTACACCGAAAAAACCACAGGTAACGCCGCTTTTACCATTTCGCGCGCCATGGCACTCGATTTATTGGACATCAAAGCCAAAAAATTGGCAAAAATCGAAAACACCATCAGCAGCAAAGGCCAAAGTTTGGCGGGCAGCCTGCCCGAGCGCAGCGTACGGGTCAAAGCCGAGCGAAAAGAAAATATCGTTATGACCGAAAACGTGCTGGGCTTTTTGGAAGGAACCGACAAAAAAGACGAGGTGATTATGATTACCGCCCACCTAGACCACATTGGCATCTCGGCCGACGGCCAAATCAACAACGGTGCCGATGATGACGGCTCAGGCACGGTCTCCATTCTTGAATTGGCCGAAGCCTTTGCCAAAGCCAAAGCCGAAGGGCACGGCCCGCGCCGCAGCATTGTTTTTATGACTGTAACGGGCGAAGAAAAAGGGCTTTGGGGTTCGGAATATTACACCTCCAATCCTGTCATTCCGTTGGCAAATACCGTTTGTGATCTTAACATTGACATGATTGGCCGCGTAGACAACGCGCATAAATCCAACCCCAATTATGTGTACCTCATCGGCTCAGATAAGCTTTCGTCTGAGTTACACGCCATCAGTGAGGAAGCCAACAAGAAGTCGGTCAATTTTGACTTAGATTATACATTCAACAATCCGAGCGACCCCAACCGGTTTTACTACCGCTCTGACCACTATAATTTTGCCAAAAACAAAGTGCCAGTTATCTTCTATTTTACGGGCGTCCACGAAGATTATCACCGTCCCGGCGACGACGTAGAAAAGATTATGTTCGACAAGCAGTCCAAGATTGTACAATTGGTTTTTCATACGGCTTGGGAATTATCCAACCGCGAAGAGCGCATCAAGGTCGACAGCAATAAACCATAATCGTAGGGGCAGACGTAAAGCCTACCCCTACCCTACCATCCTAAACCTCTTTCTTATGATTACGTTTGATACGCTTGCTGCTTTCCGCGCCCACATTGGGCAGTCGCTCGGAAGCAGCGAATGGGTGACCATTACCCAAGAAATGGTCAATGATTTTGCCAAAGCTACGGGCGACAATCAATGGATTCACGTAAATACAGATTTGGCGAAGCTTTCGCCTTTCAAAACGACCATTGCCCACGGTTTTTTGACCCTCTCGCTGGCCCCGAAGTTCATGTACGAAATGTATCAAGTACAGTCGGTCAAAATGGGCCTTAATTACGGAACCAATAAAGTGCGGTTTACCTCGCCCGTCCCCACAGGAATCCAAATACGAATGCACGCCATCCTTAAAGAGGTAGAAGACCAACAGCCCAACGGCGTCAAATCGGTGATAGAAGCCACCTTTGAGCTAGAAGGGAGCACAAAACCCGCCTGCGTAGCCGAATTGATTACGCTTATGTTTGAATGAAAATCGGAGACTGGAAAACGGAGTATGGAGAACGTATTTATGAATATGCTTCGTTTCGGTCTCCGTGTTCCAAACCCTTTAAAATCAACCTAAAAACGAATTAAAATGCGTTTAGAAAACAAAGTTGCTATCATTACGGGCGGTGCACGCGGCATCGGCAAAGCTACTGCCGAAATATTTACTCGCGAAGGGGCCAAAGTCATCATTTGGGATATGCTTGACGCTGGTGAACAAACCGCGCAAGAACTCAGAGACAAAGGTTATTCGGCAGAATTTACTAAAATCAGCGTAACCGACGTACCCGCCATTGAAGCCGCCGCCCGCGAAATCTTTGAGAGGTACGGTCAAATTGATATTTTGGTCAACAATGCGGGCATCACCCGCGACAAATCCTTGCTCAAAATGTCGTATCAAGAATGGGCGCAGGTAATAGACATCAACCTCAACGGTGTTTTTAACTGCACCAAAACGGTGGTTCCTTACATGGTTGAAAATAAATACGGCCGCATCATCTGTACCTCTTCGGTGGTAGGGCAAACGGGCAATTTTGGTCAAACCAACTACGTAGCCACCAAAGCCGCCATCATCGGCATGGTCAAAACATGGGCCAAAGAGCTTGGAAAATACAACATTACCGCCAACGCCGTGGCCCCAGGTTTCATCAAAACCGACATGACAGACCTGATTCCAGAAGAAGTACGCAATCAGACCGTGGCCGCAATCCCCGCAAAACGCATGGGCCTGCCAGAAGACATCGCCAACGCCTATCTTTATTTGGCTTCCGAAGAAGCAGGATATGTCAACGGGCATACATTGAGTGTGAATGGCGGCGTAGCATAGCTATAATTTTTATAAAGTATTAATTATACTAAGTAGTTGAAAATCAAATGAAAGATCGACTTTTTGCTTTTTTTACATTTAGTTTTATTTCAATATTTTTCATACTGTGTAAATCCAATGAAGATCAATATTCTTCAAAAATTCTTATTCCTGATAAAAACTTTGAGGAAAGACTCATTTATCTGGGTATTGATAAAGATGGTAAAATCAATGGAGAAATGGATAGTGATGATGCAAAAGATGTTAAAGAATTGTCAATCTCGCATCGAGAGATTACTGATTTAAAAGGAATTGAAGCTTTTACAAATTTAGAAGTACTATTCTGTGAACGTAATAAGCTATCATATTTAAGTCTAAACGCTAATACAAAACTAAAACAACTGGATTGTGCATATAATACCTTGACTACTCTCGATATCAGCAAAAATAGCCATTTAACAAGATTGGCCTGCTTTTCCAATCAGCTATCTGTTTTGGACATCAGCAATAATACTAAACTTGAAGACCTAATTTGCAGCAATAATTTTCTGCAAATGCTGGAAGTCAGTCAGAATTCAGAATTAGTTAGCCTAGATTGTTCAAATAATGACCTGCATAGTTTAGATTTAAACAATAACCTCTTTTTAAACTATTTGAATTTTTCTTCTAACCATTTAACATCCATAAATTTACATAATAATCTAGTAATCAAACGAATAGAGTGTAATGGAAATAATTTATCAACAATAGATATCAGCAAAAATACGCAACTGGAAGATTTGGATTGCCGTTCAAATCAACTATATAAGCTGGATATCAGTCAAAATTCGGTTTTAAGTCAATTAGATTGTTCTTTAAACCCAAAATTAACTTCTATTTGTGTGAGAGACGTAAAAAAATCTGTGGCTAGTATCAGGTGGACAAAGGATCCTTCTGCATCTTATAAAATTTGCAGGTAATTTCTAAACCCATTTAAATAGTGTTAACTGATTCAGAACCTATAGTATGCTTGCATACCTTTTTTGAAAAATGTATCTTTGGGCAAAAGTCAAGAAAACTCATACACTTCATTATGGCATTCAAAGACACCCTTTTAGAAGGTCTGAACTTCAACCTTTCCGAAGAACATTTGGCGGTAAAAGAAGCCGCGCGTGATTTTGCCCAAAACGAACTTCTACCGGGCATTTTAGAGCGCGATAACGAACAAAAATTTGACCCTAAACTCCTTAAACGCATGGGCGAGTTAGGGTTTATGGGCATGATGGTCTCGCCAGAATACGGCGGTGGCGGCATGGACACGGTATCGTACGTACTAGCGATGGAGGAGCTTTCTAAAGTAGACGCCTCCGCCTCGGTGATGGTTTCGGTTAATAACTCGTTAGTTTGCTACGGCTTGGAAGCCTACGGTACCGAAGAACAAAAACAGAAATACCTCACCCGATTGGCCTCGGGCGAAATAGTCGGAGCTTTTTGTCTTTCTGAACCCGAAGCGGGCTCTGATGCCACCTCCCAACACACCACCGCCGAAGATAAAGGGGATTATTACCTCGTCAACGGCACCAAAAACTGGATTACCAACGGCGGCATTTCGTCGGTTTGTTTAGTGATTGCCCAAACCCACCCTGAACTCAAACACAAAGGCATCAACTGTCTGATTGTAGAAAAAGGTTGGGATGGATTTGCGGTCGGAAAAAAAGAAGACAAAATGGGCATCCGTGCCTCAGATACGCATTCGCTCATGTTTAGTGATGTGAAAGTCCCCAAAGAAAACCGCATTGGTGCGGATGGTTTCGGGTTTAAATTTGCGATGAGCACCCTCAACGGCGGCCGAATCGGAATTGCCGCCCAGGCGTTGGGTATCGCGGCGGGAGCTTTTGAGCTTTCGTTGAAATACGCCCAAGAACGAAAAGCCTTTGGAAAGCCCATTTTTGAGCACCAAGCCATTCAATTCAAACTCGCAGAAATGGCTACCAAAATAGAAGCGGCGCGCTTATTGGTATATAAAGCTGCTCGCCTCAAAGACGAACACAAAGACTATGTAGAAGCCGCCGCCATGGCCAAGCTTTTTGCGTCTGATGTAGCCATGTGGGCCACTACTGAAGCCGTGCAGATTCATGGTGGGTACGGTTATGTCAAAGAATACCACGTAGAGCGCATGATGCGCGACGCAAAGATTACGCAGATTTATGAAGGCACTTCTGAAATACAAAAATTGGTCATTGCCCGAGAGCTAATCCGGTAAAACCGAAAATTATCAAATAAATAAAGCGGGTGTCGGCCCGCTTTATTTATTCCTCAAAACGCTTCGCCTCTCCCCTACGGGAATCGTCATCCCGCACCCCAACCTTTAAGCCTGATTTTATTTCCTCTCCCCTGCTACATCAAAATTCTGTTTTCTAAAAAAATGGGCTGGTACATTTCATACCCAAGCAATGTCTTTTTTTCCAAAGCATCACAAACCCTAAAACCCCATTATTTGGATTAAGGAAAGATTCGAGCAAAACGCAAAATGCCCCGTTCATTCCTACGATTCTTTCTTTAAAAAAAATATTTTTCAAAAAAAGTACCCCTGAAATACAAAATTTCTCAATAGCCTTATTGGGGCAAAAAGCCCAAATAATCCAATTTTTACTGTTTTTGTAAAAAAAAGTATGCGTTTTCTTGCAGGATTCGTGTACTTTTTTTTATATTGAAAAAAATTCCACACTTGTATTAGTTTTGTACAATTATTAGTTTTGTACAAATTTTAAAGAATATCCGTTTTTCGTAAGAATACAAGCAACGCACTTAACCATTACCCAATGGAAGATTATAATAAAATCATCGAATCGCTCGGAGTGAAGTTTATCAAGGCTCGTCACATCCGTATGCTGCAAACCATCACAATTAAAAACTTTTACGACGTCGAAAACTCGTTGATGATCCTCTATGATGGAGAGGTATTGTTTGCCAACGAAAAAATCGAAGTCGGCGATATGCTGTTCATCCCAGGCGGAAAACACGCGACCGTTACCTACAGCAGCGGCGACAACGTGCAACCCAAAGTGGTCAGCAACGAAGAATTCCTGACGCGTCGTGAGTTGTATTTCGACAGTTTGCGCGATGCCACTCAGGTTGGAAAAATTCCTCACTCGTTTGGTTTAGTTGCGTTTGATGCCAAAGTGTTTGATTCAGTCAACTTCTTTACGTCGTTGGACATTCCTCCTTTCATCATCAAGAACAACTCTTATCTGGGACGCCTCATCGGCGAGATTCTTCAGGAAGATTTTAACGAGACTCCAGGGCGCGGTCGTATCATCAAAATTAAGACCGAAGAGCTAGCCATTGAGGTCATTAGGTATATTTTGAAGAACAAGCTGTTTGTGGAGCAATTGGTGACCAACAGTACTTATTTCAAAGACCCACGCTTGATTGATATTTTTGCCTACATCAAAGATAATTTAGGGGGTGATTTATCCAACAAAGTGTTGGCCAACGTCGCCAACGTTTCAGAAGATTACGTAGGACAATACTTTAAAATGCTGACGGGTATCAATCCGCAGGATTATATTGAATACCAACGCATGGAAGAAGCCGTAACGCTGCTCCGTACGTCAAAGAAAAGCATTCGGGCCATCGGTGCCGAAGTGGGCTACAAAGATACTGCCTATTTCTGCCGTCGCTTCAAAATGATGTTTGGTATTCCGGCCGGCAAGATGCGCCGCCGCGAATCGCTGATGAACGTTTAAAGGTGAAAAATAGATTGACTCATAAAGCAGCTCATCCCGATGGGCTGCTTTATTGTTTTTGCGGGGTTTTGGCTTAAATTTGCTTAAAAAACGAAACCTTGTCCAAATATGAAAAAGCTATTTTACCTATCGCAAATTGTTGTTTTAGGTCTTTTATTTGCAGTACAGGCATTGGGCCAGATCAAGGGTGCATGGAAACAAACTTCTCCTGATGGAAAAACGACGATGTTAATTTGCTCGGACAATTACCTAATGATTTCACGTTACCAAGAAAAAGAATTTTTATACACAGAAGGGGGAGTTTACAACCTCACCGACGGTACGCTGACCTACAAAAGTGAGTTCAATTCGGTGGATACTTCCAAAGTGGGTAAGGCGTTGAGTTTTAAAATTAATTTTTCAGGCAATAAGTTTTCAGTTGAGGGCTTGGGCGAATGGCAACAGGTAGATGATGCCAATACCCCCGCTGCCGCTGTCTACCGTATTACGGGCCGTATGGGCAACGACAACAAAATCAGCCCCATGCAGCGCGGCGCACGAAAAACCCTCAAAATGCTCACTGGCACCCGTTTTCAGTGGGTAGCCATCAATCCTGAGACCAAGCAGTTTTCGGGAACGGGCGGTGGAACCTACACCATCAAAGATGGGAAATACACCGAAACCATTGATTTTTTCAGCCGCGACAACAACCGCGTTGGGGCTTCGCTGAGTTTTGATTATGAGCTTAAAGACGGCAAAGACTGGCACCATAGCGGCCTGAGCAGCGCTGGCGCCAAGATTTATGAAATATGGAGCAAAGAGCAATAGCCTCTAGAAAGCGTCTCTAACTGCCCAATCCTCAATACACACTACCGCTTAGAATTAGAATGACCATTCCTCAACTCCACGATTTTTTTCGCACCTGTACGGGTGTATCGACCGATACCCGTCAAATTACCGAAGGATGTTTGTTTGTCGCCCTGCGTGGCGACAAGTTTGACGGCAATGCATACGCCAAAGACGCACTTGAAAAGGGCGCAAAGTACGCAATTGTGGATAACCCCGAGATAGCTGTGGATAACCGTTATCTGTTGGTGGATAATAGTCTGGAAGCGCTCCAACAATTGGCCGCTTTTCACCGACGCCAATTATCCATTCCAGTGATTGGCCTGACTGGCTCCAACGGAAAAACCACCACCAAAGAGTTGATTGCGGCGGTATTGTCCAAAAAATTCAGAACCTACGCCACCAAAGGTAATCTCAACAATCATATCGGCGTACCGCTTACCCTCTTGGCCATCGACGATAGCTACGAAATAGCCGTGGTGGAAATGGGGGCCAACCACCAAAAAGAGATTGCACTTTTGAGCAGCATTTCCCAACCGACTCACGGCCTGATTACCAACATAGGCAAAGCCCATTTGGAAGGTTTTGGCGGAATAGAAGGCGTCAAAATCGGAAAAGGAGAGCTGTATGATTGGTTGTCTCAATCGGCAGGTACGGTGTTTATCAACGGGGCTAATCCTACGCTCGTGGACATGGCCGCCCAACGCTCTTTCGCAAAAAAAATCACGTATTTAACGGGCGATGCAGCCCCCGTTCTGCTCGAAGATTCGCCGTTGGTAAAGTATCGTGATGCCGAAGGGAATCAAATACAAACTCACCTGACGGGAAAGTATAACTTTGAAAACATCGCCGTGGCGATGGCCATCGGTACGCATTTTGGGGTTTCCAATGCATTGGCCAACAAAGCGGTAGCGGAGTATAATCCCACCAACAACCGCTCTCAAATCATCCAAAAAGGCACTAACACCATACTTATGGATGCCTACAACGCCAATCCATCGTCGATGTCAGCGGCGGTTGAAAACTTTGGACGACTGAAGGCAGAGCGGAAAATGGTGATTTTGGGCGATATGCTCGAACTCGGCGAAGAATCAGCCCAAGAACACCTTGCTTTGGGGAAATTAGTGGCACAACAACAATTCGACGTGGTGATTTTGGCGGGAAAACTCATGCAGGACGCCCTGCCAGCGCTACCCAAAGCCTACTATTTCCCCGATAAATTTTCGTTACACAATTGGATTGTAGACCATCCGCAAACCAATACCCACGTGCTTATCAAAGGCTCGCGGGGAATGGGGCTTGAAACGGTTGTGCCTTATTTATAACGAAGATTAATAGCCTACGGCGTAGTCTTTTTTGAACGGTTTTCCCGACCACGCCTTTTGCTGCGTCCATTCGGCGTCGGGGTCGCTCCAGAATGGGTCGGTGGCGGGTAAACCCAACGGAATAAATCCTAAAGTGGTCAAATACATGCTTCCCGCGTTGGAATATGAATCGGCAATATTGGGTTGGTGCCCCGCAAAACCCAGCGTAAGCCAGCCATCTTTGTCAAAAATTCCTTCCTGCGCAAACATCCGTTTCATGACCGCTGTGAGCGCACAGCGCACCTGAGCTGGGCTAACCCCTTCGGGCAATTGATGAATCAAGGCCGCATGGGTCAACGCCTGAAACGCCCCCAAACGATACGTTACGCTACGACCAAAGGCAGGAAAAGAACCTTCTGGGGATATTAATCTTTCCAAAAAATCGGCGTGCCGTTGCATTCGCTTGACCGCCACCCCATAACGTTCCTGCAATGCCTTATGGTTGCCCATAGGCGATTGTCGTTTGTTGGCTTCCAGCCATGTTTGCAGTACATCGACCATCATAGGCTGAATTACGAAGGAGTTGTAATAATCGGTGTGAAAGACTTCACCGTCCTTAAACCAGCCATCACCTACGTACCAATCTTCGATTTTTCGAACGCCGAATTCGATGCGGTAACGGTCGGCTTCTTCACCGATAGATAGCAAAAAAGCTTCCACGATGGCCGCAAACAAGACCCAGTTATTGTTGGGCGGAACCACTCGACGCAATAACTTAAATTCCTCAATGACTCGTTTTTGGGTAACATTATCCAGTGGTTTCCAGAGTGCATCGGGGGCTTTAATGAGGGCTTGTGCCAGAAACGCCGCATCGACCAATGTCTGCCCCTCTTTTCTCCAAAGCATATAATCAGGGTGCGATGGGTTCACGCTGTTTTCGATGCTTTTAAGGGCATAGCCCCGCATTTTTTTGCGCAGTTGCCCTTCTTCGGTAGTGTCGTCGGGTAGCGCAAGCCACGGAGCTACGCCTACGATGGTTCGGGCAAAACCCTCTAAGTAGGCTACTTTTGCGTTTCGGTTGTCCCAAGCGGGGCTGTATTCAACTTTCCAATTTTTCACCAACGTACCTTCTGCCAGATTTTTGAGCACAGGCTCGGCAATTTTATACAACAATTTGGCCCAATACAGTCGGGCCGTATCATCGGCTTTATTTAGTTGAGTACCAGCCAAAGGTACACCAACCGCACCCAAGCCCAACAAGGTATTTTTTTGAATAAAATCGCGACGATTCATGAAAGATATAGCAGGTCAAAATCCTTTTTTACTTCATTAATTTCAAACAAACGGGCATCGAAACCTTGATTTCCTTTCCTGTGGGGGTCAGTTTTCCCGTTTTAGTGTCACGGCTAAACACCACCACGTTGTCGCTGTCTTGATTGGCTACCAAAATCCATTTGCCAGTGGGGTCAATCATAAAATTACGGGGGGTTTTTCCCAGTACATTTTGATGGCCTACGTAGGTCAATTGTCCCGTTTTTTGATTAATGCTGTAAATCACCAAACTTTCGTGCGTGCGGTTGGAGCCATACAAAAATTTACCATCGGGAGAAATGTGAATATCTGCGCACCACTTGCGGCCAGCGTAGTCGTCGGGGAGGGTCGTAATCGTCTGGAAAGGCGCCAATTTGCCCTCTTTGTAGTTAAAGCCCGTCACGGTGGCATCCAACTCCTGAATCACGTACGCAAACTTCCCATTGGGATGAAACGTAAAATGCCGGGGGCCAGCGCCAGGAGTGGTAGCCGTAAAAGCAGGATTTCCGGGGGTCAGTTGGCCCGTTTCTGCGTTCAGCGTATAAGTCATGATTTTGTCGGTTCCTAAATCAGGAACAAACACGTCACGGTTGTTGGGGGCGATATTGATAGAGTGAACGTGCGGTTTTTCTTGGCGTTCTGTATTTACGCTTTTGCCTTCGTGCTGTATGGTCTGGACGGGCTTCCCAACCGAACCGTCGGCCTGAATGGGCAGTACGCTCAGACTCCCACCGCCATAATTACCAACAATAACCCATTTCCCAGTTTTATCAACCGTTATATGGCATGGCCCTACCCCACCCGCCGACTGCGTGTTTAGTAAAATCAAACTTTGCGATTGCTTGTCAAATGAAAAGGCACTTACCGCCCCTCCGCTCATTTCTGCCACAGAATACACAAAACGTTGGTCGGGTGAAAATGCCAGAAAAGATGGATTTTTAACCCCTTTTCCAATCGTTACGGGAGTAAGGTCTCCCGTTTTGGAATTAAACTGATAGACATAAATCCCCTCACTGGCTTTGGAAGTATAGGTTCCTATAAACAGAAGATGGCCTGTATTTTGGCCATTTGATACAATACTTATTAGATATAGAAACCCAAAGAGGAGGAGGCTGGCTCTTTTCATGTCTTAAATCGGTTAAAAAGAAGTGGTAATTATCATTTTTTCGCTCTTTTTCTAAAGTAATAAAAAAAATGCTTTTACCCACGATTCCGGCACTAGTTTTGGGGTTTATCATGAATGTTAAAAAAAATGCATAACTTTTGGTCTTATTTCAGTTCAATATAGTACCTTAATTTACATACTCATATACGTTATGAAAGGCATAGTATTTACCGAGTTTCTCGACATGGTTGAGCAAAACTTCGGTTATGAAATGGTTGACACATTACTCAACGAGTCGGAATTACCTTCAGGAGGCATCTACACAAGCATCGGCACTTACAATCACCAAGAAATGGTAAACCTGCTTGTAACCCTGAATATGAGAACCAAAACCCCCATTTCACAGCTATTGAGGACTTTTGGTCGCTACCTGTTTCAACGTTTCACAAAAATATACAGTCATCTGATTGACGAAGCCCCCGATGCTTTTTCCTTTCTGGGTTCTATTCACAATTACATCCATGTTGAAGTACGAAAGCTGTACCCGGATGCAGAACTGCCCCATTTTGACATAGAACAACCCAATGCAAATACCTTAGTAATGCACTACTCGTCTGTCAGAAGCATGGGAGATTTGGCGTATGGCCTTATTGAGGGCGCAATGAAGCACTACGGAGAAACGGCAACGATAACGCAGGAACTTCTACAAGAAGACGGTAGTCAGATAAAATTTGTGATTGAAAAGTAGTATGCAAGACATCGAAATTTTACAAAGACGGGTAGAACGGGAACGCAAAGCTCGCCTGCAAGCCGAGGCAATTCTGGAAGAAAAAGCTTTACAACTCTATCAAGTCAATGAACAACTGCGGCTCCTCAACGAAAACCTTGAACAACAGGTAATTGAAGGTGGCGCCAAACTTCAAAAAAGTGAAAAAAGATACCGACAGCTCATTGAGTCTGTGCAGGATATTATCTATAAAATTTCACCTACGGGATATTTTACGTTTGTGAACCCCGTGGTTGAACAACGTCTGGGGTACTGCCCTGACGAAATCATCGGGCATCATTTTACCGAACTGGTGGTGCCTGAATACCGTGAGAAACTTGTCAATTTTTATTGGGAAATGGTGCACTTTCAAAAAGAAAGCACCTATAATGACTTCCCAGTCTACAAAAAAAATGGCGAAATTGCTTGGATTGGGCAAACGGTGCGGCTCATCGAAATTGAAGGAAACGTAGTGGAGCTGGTTGCAGTAGCACGCGACATTACCGAACAGGTCGCCACCGACGATGCCCTCCGCACTACCCAAACTCGTTTATCAACCCTTATCACCAATCTGCAAAAAGGCGTCTTGGTAGAAGACGAAAACCGCAAAATTATTCTGGTCAATCAATTATTTTGCGACCTTTTTGAGATTCCCGCCCCCGCCGAAACGTTAATCGGGATCGATTGCTCGCAATCAGCTGAACAATCAAAATACCTATTCATAAATCCAGAAGAATTCGCCAAACAAATCAACGATTTGCTGGCCAAACAAGAAATCTGCATCAATGAAGAATTACACATGGTCAATGGTCGCATTCTTGAACGCGACTATATTCCGATTTTTTTGGAAGGTCAATACCGAGGGCACCTTTGGAAATATGCCGATGTAACCGAGCAGTTTCTGGCCAGAGAACAAATTCGAAAAAGCGAAGAAAAATACCGGGGCATCATGAACAACATGGAGCTCGGCCTCATTGAAGTAGACAAGGAGGACCGCATTGTCCGGGCCTACGACCGCTTCTGTCTGATGATGGGCTACACAGAAGAGGAACTCATCGGCAAAGGGGCATCTGATTTATTCTTGCCGCCCGAATTTCGCGGAATATTTGAGCAGCATCAGTCGATAAGAAGCGAGGGTAGGGCAACGTCGTACGAAGTTCAAATGATGAAAAAAGACGGAAGCCGCATCTGGGTCATTCTCAGTGGTGCGCCCATCATGGACGAGCACGGCAACATAGTTGGTTCTATGGGAATCCACTACGATATTTCAGCACGAAAACACCTAGAACAAGAACTCGCCCTCGCCAAAGAAATTGCGGAAGAAGCGCGTCAGGCTGAAAAACAGTTTTTGGCAAATATGAGCCACGAAATTCGTACTCCGCTCAATGCCATCATTGGAATGACCCACTTATTATTTGACACCCGCCCCAGCAAACAGCAGTACGAGTACCTTGATATTCTTAAATCATCGGCTGATTTTCTACACAGTCTTATCTCAGATTTACTTGACATGGCAAAAATTGAAGCTGGACGCATCGAAGTTCAGAACCATCCATTTGATTTAGTGGGTCTTCTAAGAACTACCCAACGGGTATTTCAAATCAAGCTGGAAAACCGCCCCATTGAGTTGGATTTAATGATTGACGGCCGTATTTCGGGCAACTATCTGGGCGACGATGTAATGTTGAATCAAATCCTGCTCAATATCATTGGCAATGCCGAGAAATTTACGGAAGAAGGAACGATTGAAATGACGGTAAAACTCAAGAAAGAAGACAATGAAACCTGCTGGATTGAGTTTAAAATAGCCGACACGGGCATCGGCATTCCGAAAGAAAAATTGGAATTAATTTTTCAGAAATTTAAGCAAGTCAACCCACAAGGACACAAACACAAGGGCACTGGCCTGGGGCTATCTATTACCAAACAACTCGTTGAATTGCAAGGCGGTACCCTAACGGTAAAAAGCTACGAAGGAGAAGGAACCACTTTTACGTTTACCCTGCCCTTTCAAAAATCCGACACTGAGATTGTTAAAAACGACTATACAATTGAAGATGGCACCGCCAATTTAGAGCTGTGCAACTTGCTCGTTGTGGAAGATAACATCATGAACCAACGCTACATCAGCGGCTTGCTCAACAAATGGAATATTCCGTTTACCATCGCCATTGACGGCAGAAAAGCGGTGGAACAAGCCCATAAACAGCATTTCGATATTATTCTGATGGATATTCAAATGCCAAATATGGACGGCTACGAAGCAACGTTGACCATTCGAAATACAAATAATCTCAACCAAAATACGCCCATTGTTGCCCTTACCGCCTCGGCAATGATAGACCAGAAAAACAAGACGAAATCGGTCGGAATGAATGATTTTATCACCAAGCCATTTACTCCCTCGCAGCTGTTAAGTGTTATTCAAAAGTTCCTCAAAGTAGAAAACCTACCTACACCCACCCCAGTTTCTCTCCCTGAGCCAACATCTACGCTTCTCGATTTCTCTCGCCTCAAAGAATTGTACGGCGACGACAATGAGTACATTCTGGATATGATGGAAACTTTTCTGACCGATGCACTACCCGATTTTTCAGAATTTCAGGCATTAATAAATACCAACGACTGGGTGACTTTGAGCAAGTTGGCACACCGGTTAAAACCTAGCCTCGGGATGGTAGGACTCACAGATTTGGAAAAAACAATGGCCGAAATTGAAAACCAAGCCCGTAAGCAACCAGAAGCTGAAAGTTTACAGCTACTTTTAAACCACGTCAATACCCAACTTGAAACAGGCGTAAAAGAAATTAAACGCGAAATTGAGAAGCTGAAACTATAACACCTTTCTCAAAAAAGATACAATATGCTCCACCATTGGGTCAAACCAGGGAGTAAACAATACAAAAGTGTGCGGGGCTTCTGGAAAAGAGTGCACCTCTGAATAACGCCCCAAAGCGTCCATTTTTCGCCGCATTTCATCGCGGCCAGCGTGCATTCTATTGACCGAACTATTGATAAACAAAATAGGCGGTGTGTTTTTGTCAACGTGCTGTAGCGCCCCCGCCTCGTTCCAAAGTTCAGGATTTTGGGTTTTATTATAGCCAAACCAATACGTAGCGGCCGAAATAGACTTGCTGTCGTCTCCTTCTCCAGATTCGGGATGAATGAACGCCAACGTACCGTCAAGGTCAACAATGGCGTTGATTTTGCTCGAAAAAGCGGCATTGCCCAACTCCCCTTCAAATTTCGGCAAGCCGTTGGTGCTGCCCAACAAGGCCGCTAACTGCCCGCCCGCCGAAAATCCCAATGCGGCAATTTTGTCGACGTCAATGGTATATTTTTTAGCATTGGCCCTCAACCATCGAACCGCCGCTTTCAGGTCATATACCGCCGCAGGATACAGTGCTTCGGTCGACAGTCGGTACTCGACAGTCACGGCCACAAATCCACGTTCAGCCAGTTTTTGGGCCAAGGGTATGTGCTGAGAACGGTCGCCCGACCTCCAGCCTCCCCCGTGAATAATGAGAACCGTAGGGCGAGGCTTGGTCGTTTTGGCTTTTGGATAAAACACATCTAATTCCAAATCGCGCGTACCCGTATTGGCGTAAGCAATGTCATAGACTTCATTGACCGAAGCAAGCTTTTTAGCTTCCACCACTGCACTGTTGGGAAATTGTTTCTGAATCTGGGCAAAAGCCCGTTTCGTGTTAAACGATGTATCTCGCACGCCCGTCAACCCGAAAGTAAGCAAAGGCGCTTCTGGATTCCAGTGGTCTTTGCCGCCCAACACCTGCGCAACAGTGTATTTTTTAGCATCATTTTCAGATAATTGCTTTGACCAAGCTACCCGTTTTTCGGGATTTGCCCCCGCACCTTTGGATTGATATTCGGCATAAAAAGCCGTTTTTTCGGCGTTGGGTTTGTCCCAATTGTGCCAGCCTTCGGGCTTGACAACTTTTGAAAGATTACAATTTAGAAAAACGGTTTGGGCATAGTCTCGCCACGGGCGCCCCAAATAAACACTGGCTTCGGGCGACTCACCGTCCAAGTCGCATTGGTTAAATACATACCCAAATGCCTGTCCCGAAGGCGTAGAAGCCGCCGTAATATAGCCGCCTTTGAGTTTGGAATAGATTCGGCAATGTTGGAAATAAGCAATCGCCCAACCAAAGATAAAATCTACGGTACCTTCTATATAACAGTTTTTGTAATACTGCCGCGCCCCTTCTCTTTTGGGATAAAGGGTATCTTGAAACCCTAAGAATCGACAATTTATAAAACGCGCCCGGTCTCCGTCAACAAGCATCGCAACGGCCTGACCCACCGGCCCCGAAGCGTTGGCAAAAGTAATGTCAATGGCCGTAAAATCATTGGCAACAATGCGCGTAGAGGTTGAGGTCGTGGTGCCAAGCTTGATACCCTCGGCATTGATTTTGCCCGAATAATCATCGTACGTAAGCACCGTATGTTGGGCATCTTCGCCCATGAGCGTCACGTGATTTTTGGTCGAATCGAGGGTGAGTTTTTCTTTGTAAATACCTTTTTTGATACGGATTAAAACCGCCTTTGTGTTATTGAGAGGCACCGCATTAAAGGCCGCCTGCACCGTCGTAAAATCCCCCGAACCGTCTTGGGCAACGGTAATAAGGTTTTTATGGGTTGATTGGGCAAACAAATTGTTTACCAAAATAAGGCTCAAAAAGAGATAACTTCTCATGTTTTGTTATTTTTATTTCCCCCACTTTTGTACCCAGTTGGGATACTCCGTTGACAATAGCTTCGCAGGCCAAGTGCCATAATACGCGTACCCGACGCGGCGCTCGTTCTCAATTTCGGCCAATGTCGCTCTCGGTACGCTATCTCGCCCCGTAAAAAACGGCTTGTTGGTTTCGAGGTCATAAAACCGCGCCCAAACCGTTGAATTGGGGTCAGCTACTACAATTCTATCTTTGCCTTTGGTTTGGGTAGCATCTACAATATCTTGGGTTTTGATTCCAACGATTTTTGAAGCATCCAACCACGCCACGGCGGCATTGATTGCCTTTCTGATTTCAGGCGACGGATTATCGACGGACATCAAAAATCGTACGATTCCTACGCTTTCACTTCCGCTCAAAGAAGCCAACTCAAAAGCTCGCGCTTTGGCAGGCAGGAGGGTTGTGCGGTCGTGTTGGGCACCCCAAGCGGTGAGTTTTCCTTTTTGAATAAATTGGGTTTTCAAAATGCAGTTTATCCCTTTCTCTACCGCGACTTTGGCCCGGGGAATCAGGGATTTATCTACGTTTTCAAAATCATTGACTCTTTCTGAAATGGACTTCATGAGCCACATCACGTCTATCATCGCGTTGTCGTTGAAGGTGATATGTTTGCGATAGCCACTCGTATCAGGATAAAATTGCCCCCAACCTCCCGCTGGATTTTGAGCGGTCAAGAGATAGTTAATCCCTCTTTCGGCAGCCTGCAAATACGCCAGATTATGGGTCTTTTTGTAGGTTGAAACCAAGGTTTTTATTTCTCGGGTAGTTGCTTGGTCGTCGATGGTCGCGTCTAAGTTATTTTTTTCGGTACGCAACGTCGCCTTCAATGCTTCTGGCAATGTTTTGTTATAATCAATCGCATTGCCTCCCGGCTGAGGCCAGCCGCCGTTGTTGCGCTGGTAGAGCAACATTCGTTCCGCAATCGAATCTTTCACAACTTCCTGCGGGGTCGAAGTCGGTAACGCTATTTTACAACTTCCCGAACCCCAAAGAAGACATGAACACAAAAATGTAATCAGTAAGCTTAACAACGATTTGTTTTTCATGGGCTTTTCTTTTTGTTTATGCAGTCGCTCGCGAGATGCGAGCGACTGCATAACTGCGGATTAATACCCTGGATTTTGCTTCAATTTACCCTGATACGCATCTACCGTAGCTTGGTCATACGGGAAAAGTTCACTTTTTCCAGACACAAAGAATCGGGCAATTCCTGCGTGGAGCTGCACTCCGTCGATGAGATTGGTGGTCAGGTGTTGTCTCCAATCCAAACGCGTCCATCCCGCAGGGGCCGTGGTGAGCGCAGTGGGCTGATAGAAGGAATTCATCCACTGGATTTCTTCCCCGTTATTTTTCCAGAAAATATACCTTGGCACATTTGCATAAGCTCCTTTTGCATCTCTCATATCTTGAATTTTTTGACGGGTTTCGGCAATTTTTTGGGTCAATAAATTCCAACGAATCAAGTCAAATTTACGAATGCCTTCGCTGCCAAATTCTAAGTATCGTTCGTTGACGATAGCCTCAAAAAAGCCTGCTTTATCGGTGGGGGTTTTGCCCATTTTGCCTTCGTTGCCTTTATAGGCTCTTTTTCGCACTTCCTCAAAAGCAGAAATGGCGGCGGCCGTTGGCCCGTTCAGTTCGTTTTCGGCTTCAGCAAACATCAGCAACACATCCGCAAAGCGAATCAAAGGCCAGTTATAGCCAGGGTTGAGGGCCGTGCCTGGCAGCAAGGGCACACGCCAGTCTTTTCTGAATTTTCCGTCGGTGATTTCCCCCAAACGTCGCGGCGATTTGAGATTGGTTGCCGCTACGGCATACAACGTTGTGGTTACGTCGCGGCGGGTGTCGGTGGAGTCAAAAGCATAGAAATAATTGGGTAATACCAACAAACCACCCCCGCCAGTACCGTAGCGAGAAGCGGCATTGACCGACGGCCCGTTGTAATTTCCCATGCGGCTGTCGGAGTTGGAATTGGACCCGCCAGCGCCCACTTCAAAAATAATTTCACCGAAAGGGTCATACGTAAACGACGTTAGCTTGCGCCAAATATCTTCAAAACTTGGGTTGAGGGTATGTTCACCGCGCTTGGCCATGAGGTCGGCACACTCATCGCGGGCAATTTTGATGTAGGTTTGATAATCAGTATTACGCTCCATTTTCCCGTTGCTGCGCAAGGCGTAACCGCCCCTGAACATCGCCAGTTTAGCCCGCAACGCCTTCACGGCTCCTTTCGTAATGCGCTCATTGCGAGGGCCCGCTTCGGTACGCCACGGCACAAGGTCGGTGGCTGTTTTTAAATCTTCGATGAGTTTGGCGTAGGTCACGTCGCGGTCAGCCTGAGGAATAAACAAATCTTCCTGCTTGTAGGCAGGCGTAAACGGGGCAGGTACGTCGCCCCAGTTACGAATCAGTTCAAACAAAAACTGTGCCCTCAAGGTCAATACTTCCCCGTGTAAGCGGCGTAATTCTTTCTTTTCGGCGTCGCTTCCGTTCGCGTAAAGAGCCATTTGCGGAATTTGTTCGATGCACAAATTGGCTTTTTCGATACCCCGATACAACTGCAAAAACGGATTGCGAAGCTCAGCGTTGGTGAGCAACAATTGATAACGACCAATGCCCCGGCGGCCGTTATCAATGTTGCCAGAGACAATCATTTCGTCCGAATCGTATGGGTAATACATATTGATACGGATTCCGTAGCCATTGTCGCCCATGAGTTCATCATACACTCCGATGACCGCGTTGGTGGCGTTGGCAACATTCCCAAACGCATCCGAAATGCTGATTTGAGATTTGGGCTGCACTTCGAGATATTCTTTACAGCCACTCACCATCAACAGCGTAACGAAGAAAGGGATGGCTAAAACAGTTATTTTTTTTAATATATTTTTCATCTTGAATCGAAATTATAGATGTTTTAAAGTCCCTTCTACTTTCTGGAGAAGGGATTTAGGGATGAGGTTAAAACGTCAAATTCACTCCCAAAACCCATGTTTTAGCCCGAGGATAGCCTGCAAAATCGACTCCTTGCGTAAGTGGATCGGAGCGACGCGTATTTACTTCGGGGTCGTAGCCAGTGTATTTGGTCAACGTGGCCAAATTGTTGACCGTCGCAAAAGCCCGGAATCTTGACAGTTTGATTTTCTTCAACACTTCACTCGGCAACGAATAGCCCACAGTGAGGTTGTTGATTCTTAAAAACGAACCATCTTCAACTGCCCACGAGTGCAACCAATAACGCTGAACGCGCACTGGCGACCAAATAGTGGCGTTGGCATTCAAGGCCGCCAGCGAAGTGGGGTCAGTGACAACCTGTCCTTGGTCGTTGATGTTGGTCCAGCGGTCTTTCATAAATTCCAGCATGTTTAGGCTTGGAAACGCCCCGTCGGTCATTTCAATTTTATTGGCGTTGTAGATGTCATTCCCTACCACCCAGTTCATAAACAGGCTCAAATCGAAGTTTTTATACGCAATCTGGTTGTTCCAGCCACCGATAAATTTCGGGTTGGCATTGCCGATAACCGTGCGGTCTTTGTCGGCAGTGACAAGTCCGTCACCATCAATGTCTTTCCATTTCAACATCCCCGGCTGCGGGGTGCCATAGACAGAATTGACGGCAATACCCGGCTTAATGGTATAAGTATTGGTGGTTGCATTGAAGGTAAAATCATCCACTTTATAAAATCCGTCGGTCACAAAACCGTACATCAGCCCTACTGGCTCGCCTACTTTTACGAGGTAATCATCGGTGCCGTCGGAGCCTTGCCAGCCTGAGTTGCGGGTCAATTGGGTCACCGTACCGAGCCCCGTCACCGTATTTTTATTGGTCGAAATGTTCAGGTTTGAATTCCACGTAAAGTCTTTTTTCTGAATGATGTACGCGTTTAGCTGTACTTCGATTCCCTTATTGGTAGTAGAGCCCAAATTTTTGATTTGCGACGAATACCCCGAAGTTGGAGGAATAGCCACGGCCAACAATAAATTTCTTCCGCTGTTTTTGTACGCATCAATGGAAAGTTGGAAACGGTTACTCAAAAATGATAAATCCAAACCTACGTTTTGTGACACGTTTGACTCCCATTTCAAGTCCTCATTGGCCAAGGCAATCGGCGCATAGCCCGGCAACACGCTGTGGTTGAGGGCGTATTCGCCCGTGACGCCGTACAGTTGCTGATACAATAAATCGCCAATGCGGTTATTGCCCGCAACACCGTATCCAAGTCGCACTTTACCGTCGGTGAGAAATTTGCTTCCTTTCATAAAATTCTCCTTAGTAAAGCGCCAAGCCACGGTTCCCGAAGGAAAAACGAGCGCTCCGTTGGCGTACTTAAACTTCGAAGAACGGTCGGAACGCAGCGAAACCGTCGCCAAATATTTATCATTATATCCATAACTCACGCGCCCAAACAACGAAAACAGACGGTTGGCAGGCGTTTCGTTGGAGATAGGCCGCGCCTGCTGTGCGCCCGTGGGCGGCGAGCCGAGGCCCATGTTGGCCAAGGCCTGTTCGGCCGAAATATCGCTGGGAAAATAGCGCGTTTCAATCGTGGTACTTTTGCTGACATTCTGATAAATTTCCTGCCCTACAATCACGTTTAAGTCGTGTTTGGACTCAAACTTTTTGCTGTATTGCAGCGTATTTGAATTGTTGATGGTAACGGCCGATTGTTGAAAAATAGAAGCTACTGGCTGCCGGGCAAAATTGCGGGCAGTTCCCGTAATTTTACTCCAGAATGAGTTATTCCGGGCATCATTGTTGTCAATTCCGATGGTGGTTTTAAACGTCAGATTTTTCAGAATACTGTAGCTTGCGTAGCCGCTCAGGTTGATGGCTTTCGTGTAGGCTTTGCGGTATTCGGCCTGCGTCATCAGAATGGGATTGACCAAGTTGCCCGAAGATATATAGAGATCTTCATCAAAATCATCTACTTCTGGAGCCACCCCAACAACCAACGGACGATACTGCACTGAGTGGCGAAGGCGGTTGGTCGATTTCGTCCCGCTTGTGGTAGTACCTGCTCCGCTGACAGTCTGGTTCAGGTAGCGTACGTTGAATCCAAGCCGCAGTTTTTCGGAGGCTTTGTGGTCCATTTTGAAGGTCGCCAAATACCGGTCAAAACCTGATTCCAACAATACACCGTCTTCTTTGTTGGCCGTAAGACTTAAATTATAGTTGGTAGCGGCATTGCCACCGTTGACAATCAAATTATGGTTTTGGTACGTGGCCTGCCGCCCAAATACCTCTTCTTGCCAGTCAATCGGGGTTACGGTTTTGTATTGATTGAGGTTTTCCCAAGCACCGTACTGATCCGAAAAGCTTTTTTCGGCCGCTGCATCGTTGCGGCTGCGCTCGTACTGCCAACGTACAAAATCGTACGGATTCATGACGGGCAGTTTTTTAAATATTTCACGTACGCCCACGGAGCCGTTATAACTCACGGTTGTTTTGCCACCTTTGCCCGACTTTGTGGTAATAATTACCACGCCATTAGCGCCACGTGCGCCATAAATAGCGGTCGTTGAAGCATCTTTCAGCACATCAATGGTCTCAATATCTTGCGGCGAAAGGAATGAAAGCGCATTTTCAACCTGAATCCCGTCAACGATATAGATGGGTGAATTATCTTGGGTAATAGAACCGCCGCCACGAATACGGATTTGAATATCGGCCCCCGGCGCACCTTCTGAGGTGGTAACACGCACTCCCGCCAAGCGCCCCGTGAGGGCTTCGGCGGCATTGGTGAGGGGAATATCTTTCAATTGCTTAGCCCCGACCGACGAAACCGAACCCGTCAAATCGCGGCGATTGATGGCCTCGCCGTACCCAATCACAACCACCTCCTCCAACATTTTTTGGTCGGGATTGAGGGAGAGATTTACCTCCGAGCGGTTGCCCACTACGACGCTTTCGGGGAGGTAGCCCACAAAGCTAAAAATAAGCACTGCCTCATTTTTTTCGGGAACGTTAATCGAGAACTTTCCTTCGACAGAAGTGGTCGTTCCTACGTTGGTGCCTTTGAGCAAAATACTCACGCCAGGTAGGGTTTCGCCCGATACGCCGTCGGTCACGGTTCCCGTTACCCGCCGATTTTGCGACCATGCCAAGGGCACAAAACCGAGAAACAAGCATAAGGTAAAAAGGTGTTTTTTCATGTAATAGGTCGTTTATTGGTGTAAGTAACTATCGTAAAGCAGGAATCGGAAGCAAATCCATATCGGTAAAATCCTTGTTCTCGCCCGCCATTCCCCAGATGAAAGAATAGCTGGACGTACCGCAGCCCGAGTGAATCGACCACGGCGGTGAAAGGATAGCTTGGTGATTGGCTACCCACAAATGACGCGTTTGTGTAGGCTCGCCCATGAGGTGCAGCACCCCGTGGTTTTCGGGCACGTCAAAGTAACAATAGGCCTCCATGCGTCGGTCGTGCGTGTGAGCCGGCATCGTATTCCAGACACTCCCCGTTTGGAGTACCGTCAATCCCATCACCAATTGACAGCTTTGAATACCGCCTTCGTGGATGTATTTGTAAATGGTGCGTTGGTTGGCCGTTTCGACCGCACCCAGATTAACCGGCGACGCTTCTTCTTTGGTAAAAGCCCGATTGGGATACGTATGATGCGCTGGCGACGACAACAAAAAGAAGCGGGCAGGGTTCTCTACATTTTGGCTGCTAAAAACCACATTCTGAGTACCTTTCCCTAGGTACAAACAACCTAATTTGTCCAGTTCAAACGTAACTCCGTCGGCCACGATACGGCCTTTGCCCCCCACATTGATAATGCCCAGTTCGCGGCGCTCCAGAAAATAGGTAGCTTTGAGAGCATCGTGTGTTTCGAGCGTAATGGTACTCTCCAGCGGCATTGCACCGCCAGTCAACACCCGGTCATAATGCGAATACACCCATTCGATTTGATTGGGTGTAAATAGTGTTTCAATCAAGAAGTTTTCGCGAAGCTCTTCGGTATTCATCTGGGCCGTTTCTTTACGGCTACTTTCGTGTCTTATTTGCATTTGAGTTCATTAATTAAATGTGAAATAATTCGCTGTATTTCAAATATTTACCGCCCCATCCATCCGCCATCTACGGTCAAAACCGTACCATTTACGTAGTCAGAAGCCGAAGATGCCAAAAACACGGCTGGACCTTTGAAGTCATCTGGCTCGCCCCAACGACCCGCCGGAATACGGTCTAAAATGGACTTGCTACGGTCGGCATCGGCCCGCAACGCGGTTGTGTTATCCGTTGAAATGTAGCCAGGCGCAATCGCGTTGACGTTGACCCCTCTGCCCGCCCATTCATTGGCGAGGGCTTTTACGAGACTCCCTACCGCCCCTTTGCTCGCCGCATAGCCAGGTACGTTTATCCCCCCCTGAAAAGTGAGCAACGAGGCCGTGAAGACAATCTTCCCATACCCTCTTTCCATCATTTCTTTCCCAAACTCTCTGGCCAAAATAAACTGCGCATCTAGGTTGATGGACAGCACTTTATCCCAATACTCATCGGGGTGGCTAGCCGCTGGTTCGCGTAGGATAATGCCCGCGTTATTGAAGAGAATATCAATGCAAGAATGGTCT
The DNA here is from genome assembly GCF_003339505.1 of Runella aurantiaca. Lineage (GTDB taxonomy): Bacteria > Bacteroidota > Bacteroidia > Cytophagales > Spirosomataceae > Runella > Runella aurantiaca. Next base: position 3,194 of record NZ_QPIW01000002.1, on the reverse strand, counting down.
TTTTTTACCTGATTGATAAATGTGTATAATGAACTGCGGTCGCCTAAATCAGCCGCGTAGGGGCTGAATTTCCGTCCCAATTGATGCACGGCTTTTTCAATTTCACTTCCTTGCAACGGCATTGACCGCGACACCCCGATGATGTCGGCCCCCGCTTCGGCGAGACCAGTGGCTATTGCCAAGCCAATTCCTCGGTCGCAGCCAGTTATCAATGCCACTTTACCCGTCAAGTCGAAGTTTTTCATTTTCCTGATTTTAATTTTTTTTAGAAATTTGGATAAAAAGCATTGTTATCCATTTGCTTTACCTCATTCTATTCAGTCGTTGCAGTATTCAAGTTTAGTCCATAATTTTAGTACATTACAAATATTTTGTTGACTTTTTTTATGCAATCGTTGTCGGCAACGTTCCCAAAATGTCAGAAACAGAGTTTATCTTGTTTTTTTTTGAGTTGTTTACCAAAAAGGCGTATCTTCACTTCTCAAAAGAGAATCCTTTACCCAGAATAAAAAAATTGTACAAAACCAATAATTAAGACTGTGGAGATAATTACCATAAAAGATATAGCTAAGGCGCTCAATCTTTCAACTTCTACAGTATCGAGGGCGTTGCGGGGGAGCTACGAAATTAACCCCGAAACCAAGCGACTGGTCATGGAATATGCCGAGCGGATGAACTACCGCCCCAACCCCATTGCCTTGAGTTTAAAAGAAAACCGTAGCCGTTCGATTGGCGTAATTATTCCTGAGATTGCCAACAATTTCTTTTCGCAGGCCATTAACGGCATGGAATCCATCGCCTACAATCGTGGGTATCATGTGGTGATTTCGCAAAACCACGAATCTTACGAGCGTGAGCTGGTCAGCACACAATATCTTGCTCAACGCAGGGTAGACGGGCTTCTGGTTTCTCTTTCGGGAGAAAGCAATGACTTGGAACACTTTAAAGAGCTGCAAACCAAAGGCTTACCGATTGTTTTTTTTGACCGAGTACCGCAGGATTACATTACGCACAAAGTAATCGCCGATAACTTTGCTGGAGCATACGAAGCCACCGAGCACCTGATTAAACAGGGTTTTCGCCGCATTGCCCACTTAACCAGTCCTTCGTGGCTTTCCATTACGTATGAACGGCTGGAAGGTTACAAAAAAGCGCTCCAAAACCACGACATCCCCATTGAAGACTCCTACATCAAGTATTGCAGTCACGGGGGGATGATTTTGGAAGAAGTTGAACAGGCAGTAATGGAGTTGATTAACCATCCCAACCGACCCGATGCTATTTTTACGGCTGGCGACCGCCTTTCTACCACTTGCATGTCGCTGATTCGGCGAGAAGGGCTGCGTATTCCCGAAGACATCGCCATCGTTGGATTTACCAATTTGATTACGGCTCATTTGCTCAATCCCGCCCTGAGTGCGGTTCGTCAGCCAGCGTATGAGATGGGGCAATTGGCCACCGAATTTTTAATCGATCTGATTGAGCGCCCGAAAGCGACGATTCGTTTCGAAACGAAAAAATTGGATACACATTTGATTATCCGTGATTCTTCTCTCAAAGCCACCACGTAATTTCAGACCAATGCTTCGTTTTTTGTGCATTGCCTGTTTTCCTTTTTTTTTACAGGCCCAAACCCGCGACACCCTCACGGCACTTCGATCCGATTCTACCTTTTTTGTCCGCACCAAAGGCCCATTGGCCTACCTCAATTATGGGGTGGGTGAAGACCGCCTCGGAGGCGCAAAAATGGGGTATGTCGATTCGCTGGTGTTGCTCAAAGTCACCGCTAAATACAAAGACCTTTATCGGGTACGTTTGACCGACCAACTGTCGGCGTGGATTCCACAAACCCTCACCAAACGCGATACCAACGTACGACTCCCATCGGTACAATATTTAACGGCTTCTTGGCGCATATCTGGCGACAATCGCCAAGATTATGTGTCCATCCCATTGCCCGAACGATTGCCCTACCGCAGCCGTCAGGAGATGAATCCAGCGCGAATTGTGGTGGACATTTTCGGGGTCACGGCCAACACCAACTGGATTACGCAACTTCGCACAGCTAAAGAGATTAAAAACATTGATTATGAGCAGGTTGCCGATGACCAATTCCGGGTTATTATTTCCCTGCAACATGCGCAGCATTGGGGTTACGCCATCGGCTACGAAGGGCGTCGGCTGGTGATACGCGTTACGCATCAACCCGAAAAATTACGCCTTCGTGACCTGACCATCGCGGTAGACGCTGGCCACGGCGGTAGCAACTTAGGCGCTCGGGGACTGCGGTCAAAACAATACGAAAAAGACTTTAATCTCAGCATTGCCCGACATTTACAGGAAGAACTTGAACGTAAGGGGGCAACGGTGCTGATGACCCGCAACAATGATTCCCTGATCAATAACACCGACCGCGTACTGAGCCTTCGTAAACTCAAACCCGACTTGCTCATTAGTATTCACAACAACGCGGCAGGCGATACCACCAAAACCAAAGGAACAAGTACGTACTATAAACACCTTGGATACAGGCCGTTGAGTCAAGCCATTTTGGAGCGATTGTTGGAAATGGGATTGACCGAATACGGCAATGTAGGTCGTTTTAATTTTGCGCTCAACAGCCCTACCGAATACCCCAACGTGTTGGTAGAAGGGCTGTTTTTAAGCCACCCCGACGACGAGGCGCTTATTTTGGAAGACGGGTACCGAAAAAAAATGGCGAAACAGATTCGGAAAGGAGTAGCAGATTGGCTAAAACAAGTCAGAAAGCAACGTTCGTAAAAATAGATTACGTAATTTTAACGTGAGTTATGGATATAGGTGCTTTTGGGGAGCAATAACGATTGAGGGCTTAGTATGGTAAAAACAATAAGCAATGAGCCCAGCAAGAATGTTGATTTGGGCATTGATTGGACTTCGATGTCGAGTATGCTCTATATCAAAAATAGACGTCAATAAATCATTGACAGATTCAATAAGTCCTCTTTTGCGGAGTTTAAGTTTATCCCCTAACGGCATGAGCATATTTTTCATTTTACGTCGTAACTTAGTGATTATTTGCAATCCGTTTTGGTAAAACTCGGAAAACAAACTGGAAAGGTAACCTCGATCACCGAAACACTGCCCTTTCAAATTGTCCAATAAGTGGGTAAGTACATGAGCATTATTATCCGCCACATTGGCTTGGGTAAGCA